>CAVYJC010000010.1:0-516144 GCA_963768715.1 uncultured Bacteroidota bacterium | reverse complement strand
TGGGGTGACCCCAGAGTGTGTCAATACACAAAGAGGACGGATCAATTTCCATGACCTTCCGAGTCGCATCCACTGCTTCCTGCAGCGTGTACAGTCGGAGTCGCCGTCTGATTAGAGGTCGTTGTCCCAAAATGTCCGAATCATGAATGGCGCTGGCAACGCCGTCCTTGTCGACGAGGAAGACGCAGTTCGAGTTGTCCTTCGAAATTGACCGCGCCGGAATCCGATCCAGATTAAAATAGAACATTGGATCACCCGTACAGAATGGCCGAATAGCATCAGCCAGTTTTTGCTCATAGCCAGGTGTCGCAACAAAACCCTCAAGTTCCGTCGAATCAATTGGCACGCGCTTGAACAACTGCCGGGTGGTTACTCGCTTGGCCAAGTCTACGAGCGTCTCGTCACTCGCATTCAGTTGACGATTGTCTCCAGGAGAAGGGACAGAGTCGTCAAGCCGGATCAGGTCGTCAAGTTCGACAGCCTCTCCATGGATTATGCGGAGCACTGGCTGAAGAAAAGCCGGAACATCGACAGCAGACACATCTTTGGTGACGACATGCTTGAGTCGTCGCAAGAGTAGCGCAACCATTGCCTCTGCACAACGAACGGTCTTGTGATAGTAAACAGTGTCGTAGAGCGCACCCCAAGCAATCAGAAACTGCTCTATCACCCTAGAGGCTTTTTTCGAGTCGAATCCGACGACTTTGCCGAGATAGGGATGGTCACCGATCGTACAAGTAGAAATCAACCAATCGAGATCATATCGGCCGTACGCCACGCCCGTGTGGTGCGTGTCTCTTCGAATAAAGTCCGCCCGATCGACATCAATATCGCTTGAAATAAGGCGAGGAAGGAATCCGAGGTAGTATTGCCCCCCAAGCAATTTTCGAATGCGGGAGCTGGAGCCTTGCTCGTGAGCCTCAAGAAGCTGATGCAGTTGACCTTCCTCATGTTCTAGGAAGGCATGACTTACGAGCTCGTGCCACTTCAAAGATGAAAGCATCGGGTCGTAGCGCGAGAGGCCAAGTTCGTCTATCCAGGCATTCCTGTCGAAGGAATCGCCAACGACCTCTCGCTCCCAGGCGTGGGACAAGGGGCCGTGGCCCAAGTCGTGACAGAGGGCAGCCACAGCTAAGTCCCGAATCGCCTCCTCATCAACGGAGAGTTCTGGGACGAACATGTTGCCACTTACGTCCCGCAATCTTCGTCCGAAACGAATGGCCAAATACGACGAGCCAAGGGAGTGCTGAAATCTCGAATGTTCGGCACCAGGGAAAACCAAATACGCCAACCCGAGCTGGCGAATTCTGCGCATTCGTTGTAGCTCTGGTGTTCTCAGAACATCCACAACCACGGACTCCATTCCGCGGAATTCCATGAGGCCGTGCACGGAGTCCTGTATTCGAGTGATCTGTCTTCTAGCCACTTATGAGACGCTTCTGCAACGCTGTCAATCGGTCCTTCTCGTCGCCTGAAAAGCCTGGTGTCATCCCAAGGATACTGAGGCGATTTCTCAGCGCCTGTTCTTTGGTAGCCGGCAACAGCCCCCTATCTGTTGAGGTGAGGTACGATTCAATTTGATCGAGTTGGTCTAGAGGCGAGAGACTTGTCGTCTCGACGACCTCTGTATCCGCTCTCAAAAACGCGGCCAACTCATCCTGACTGGTCTCAACGACCTGGGAAATGTTGTAGCGATCTTGTGGATTGCGTCGGAGCATCTTCTCAAGAATTGAACGCAGCGGTTCAGCGATGCTTAGCAAATTGACTCTCTCGTCCCACTCCTCTTTGATCCTGCGAGCAAGTTCATCCTCAAATGCCGATCTCTCTTGAGGGGACGAAATTCTCGGTACGATATCCTGACTATCGATGAGCGGATACTACCTGCACCAACGTATTGTAGACAGTTGCACCAAGAGCCCACACGTCACATTGTTGAGGATTTGAATAGTCGGCATCGGTCAAGAGTTCTGGAGCTCTGGTTCTCAGACTGCCCGTAGGAGCTGCTTCAGAAGTGAACTCTTCTGCTGGTCTGCAGATTCCGAAGTCCAACAGGATGTAGTCACCAGAATGCTTTGCGATGTTATCTGGTTTGACGTCGCCATGTACACGTCCCTGTTCGTGCAGGTACTTCAGCGCTCTGGCAATGTGCACAAGCAGATTGGCCGCCTCATGAATACCTCCCGCGCGCCAGTCATCGTCGAGCGGTTCCTGAATCCGTTCCTCAATAAGGAGATCCTCTCCGAGCTTGTTCGTGCGAACGGTACGTTTTGACAATGTGCGGGTGTGACAAATTCAGTGGATGAGCAATAAACTCTCTTGACAAATCTGATATGCCCCTCGATTTCTTGATTACAACCTCCCTTTGGAACAATGTCGAGGAGGCGAGAAAAACGAGTTTCTGACTTCCCTTCCGTGATAACAGCCGGATTATCTCGAACCCTTCCGGTGGTACTAACTCTAGACAGTGAAT
The DNA here is from genome assembly GCA_963768715.1 of uncultured Bacteroidota bacterium. GTDB lineage: Bacteria > Bacteroidota > Rhodothermia > Rhodothermales > DATKEJ01 > DATKEJ01. Next base: position 513,674 of record CAVYJC010000010.1, on the reverse strand, counting down.
CACGGCATCTGGTTGCCCTGGATGTTGTCGAATCCATCTCGCGACAGTCTTGGTGTCGATCTCTTCTTGGTTTCCAAGCCTTATGGCCAAGGCATCCACGACTATGGCTGCTTCGTCGTCAGGCCACCCGCCACCCTGAAGTGCCTCGGCGATCTCAACAAATTCCTTCGGTTCTTCGGACGCAAACAAGCCTGCAAATCTCGCGTAGAGAGCCCGAATTGATTCACCAGTTTTCGTTCCGATCTCAAAGAACTTGATTGCGTGTCGAGGGACATCTGTAAGGTCCATTCGCTGCTCACTCATTACCTATCTCCGTGCAATTTCCGATAAGACTACAAGACTACATTCTGCCAATGTAGATGTTCTACCTGCAAAAGCAGGATAGCAATGCTGCTCTCTCGCACGCAAGAAACTGTTCGCCGACTGGACACGACTCAATCTTGCTTCGCTTTCGATTTCTCTTGACCGCTTGCCATCCGACTCCTGAAAAACCGCTCCGTGTCCTTATCCAAAAAACACACGTAACACCCCTTCATCCCGCGCGACAGCAGCACCCGGTACGTGTTCTTCACGAGTTGCGTGAACTGATCCTTGGATCGCTTCACCACGCCGTCGTGGGACTGCGACTTGTCGCCGATCCACTCCTGCCGGTCGAGATCGTACCGCAGATCCAGTCCGAAAATCACGCCGACGTAGTCGAATTCGAATCCCTGGGCGGTGTACACGCACCCGACCTGATCGATGCCGTCGGGATCGTACGCCCACAAGTGCGCTTTCGGGATGCCCGGCGCCAAACGTGAGGCATCGTGGCGGGCGTTCCATGGACGTTCGTAGTCTCCGATCTGGACATCCAGCTCTAACGTTCCATCCGGAAGCGGCGTCTTCGACCACGGCCAGCAGAATCCGGCCGTAACGCGAGCCGTGTGGCCCTCGGCATTCTTCTCCCGAATCGCCTGCTCGAGCGAGAACGGGTCCTCGAAGATGCGGAAATCGAATCCTTCGGCGCCCTCCCAGATGGCGTTTGCCGTACGCCGGATGTTGAGCGTGTTGTTGATCCAGTTGACGAACGCATCCGAGCCGGCGCAGCGGAACTGCGCTTCCAGTTCGAATTCGTCGAGTTGCAGTCCCTTGCGCTTCGCGCGCTCTTTGATCAGATCGACGCTTCCGATCTCACCCGGACGCACCACCTGGTCGTCATCGATGAAGAACACCGAAACGCGCGACACGTCGAGAAGCTCGTCCACCTGCAGTTTGTTCGTCCGATCCTGCTTCTTCGTGAATCGGTTGTGGCTGTGCTGTCGGATCCGGTGCGCCTCGTCGCATATCAGGACGTCCACAGTGTCCCGGTCGGCGTTCATGTAGCTGTTGAAATACGTGAATTGAACCGATCCGCGACTTCCGATAGCGGTCCGCAGCGTTTCGGTAAAGGCCTTTGAACCGGTGGCGTACTGGGCGTTCTTGCCGTCGCGGAGCAGATCCGCCATCAGGTTGATCGCGATGACCGACTTGCCGGTGCCCGGACCTCCCTTGACGAGCACCACATGCGGCGCTTCGGAACTCCTGTTCGCTGCTGCAAGGACCTTGTCATACACGACGAGCTGTTCGTCCAGCAGCACGTACTCCGGCTTGCCGTCGATGACCTCCGCCACGTGATTCATCAGCTTCTTGCTCGGACGATACTCGCTCTCCTCGACCCGGCGCAGGATGTCCAGGCCCCCAGGCTCTGACACGCGTGGTATCAGGTACTCTTCGAGCTTGTCGACGTCGTCCTTCGTAAACAGCGGCCAGGTCTGGAGGGCGTGCAGGAATTTTGGCGCGAAGATGGCATCCGCAGAGAAGAACGGGTAGTTGTGCAGATAGGAGCACGCCGAGAGCGAGACGGCATCGTCTTCGTAGAACGCCGTGTGGGTGTCCTGCAGGTACATCTGATACCGGCCGACCTGGACCGACGGATGTAAGCACGTCCCGCAGGCCACCGCCGACATATGTCAACACCTCGTTCTCACCGTCGGACTCCGTCGATTCCTCCCATTGCTTGAGTTCGATGATGACGGCGTTCTCCTGACCGTCTCTTGACCTCCCCGTCACCATGCAATCGAGTCTTCGCGATGTGAGCGGGAGTTGGTACTCCAGGAGGATCCCCTGCGACTGGAATTCTGCGAACTGAAATACGTTTGACAGCGCCCTCAAGCGAGTTTTGCCATGAACGCTGTTCGCCTTCGGACGGGTTGAATCCGTAGGCATCGAAGAATGCAGACTTGAGTCGATCGGCGACGCGGTTGAAGGTGGCGTCTTCGATGAACTGGGCGGATGAGCCGGAGTAGAGTTTCAAATCGGTAAGTGCCTTTTAAGCCCCCAAAATGCTAATAATCAGTGTTTTGAATCGGAATGGCAACTTCTCCAGTTGCGGGCTTCCGGTTGAAATGGCAACACGTGCAGTTGCAGAGCCTCCGCAGCCGGAGCTCATGCGCCGGCAATCAGGGCGCAGTGGCTCACATGGCGTTCTTCGCTGTGGACAGATTTGAGTCCGACGAACCGGAACGCGGGTTCTCGTCGTTCAGGCAGCGGAGGGAGTTCAGGTATTGAAATTGGAACGCATGCCTATTATGGCCTGCTCGCGTCCAGAAGAACGCGTGTCTCTTGTGTGCCGTGCGGACAGAGCAGTCCGGCGGCGTCGAACGCTATCGAATGAATCACGAACAAGCCCGAATCCCTCCTCCGCACCGCCATCGGCGACCCTACCGGCACGTTCCGCGACGGCCAGTGGGAAGCCATCGACAGTCTTGTCAATCAACGGCAGAAACTCCTGGTCGTGCAACGAACCGGCTGGGGGAAATCCGTCGTCTATTTCATCGCGACACGCATCTTCAGGGATCGCGGTAACGGACCAACACTCATCGTCTCACCGCTTCTGGCCCTGATGCGAAACCAGATCGATGCGGCCCGACGAATCGGTATCCGAGCTGCGACGGTCAATTCGTCGAATACCAAAGATTGGGATGCCATCTACGAACAAGTCCGCCAAAACGAAATCGACGTGCTCCTGATCTCGCCCGAGCGACTGAGCAACGAGAACTTCCTCAACAAGCTCCTCCTGCCGATAGCGGACAGGATCGGTTTGCTGGCTGTGGATGAGGCGCATTGCATCTCGGACTGGGGACACGACTTCCGGCCGGACTATCGCCGCATCGTGAACATCCTCCGGCATATGCCTCCCAACATGCCGATTCTTGGTACGACTGCCACCGCGAACGATCGCGTCATCGATGACGTCGTCGCGCAGCTTGGCGACGTCCACGTGATTCGCGGTCCGCTCGGTCGCGAAAGCCTCATCCTGCAGAGCATCGTGCTGCCCGATCAGGCTGCAAGACTCGCGTGGCTCGCGCAGACCATCCCGCAGCTCGAGGGCACAGGCATCGTCTACGTACTTACCAAGCGTGACGCCCTGACGGTATCGGGCTGGCTCCAAGCTCACGGCGTGGATGCCCATCCGTATTTCTCGGACGTCGAACACGACGATTTCGAGGACTCCACGGCGTATCGCCTCGATCTTGAGGATCGTCTGCTGAACAACGAGATCAAGGTACTCGTCGCGACCACCGCTCTGGGCATGGGTTACGACAAGCCCGACCTGGGATTCGTCATACACTATCAGACCCCAGGATCCATCGTGGGCTACTACCAACAGGTCGGTCGCGCCGGACGGGCCATCGATCGGGCGCACGGAGTATTGCTGTCAGGTCGTGAAGACGCCGACATCCACGAGTACTTCCGGGAATCTGCGTTTCCATCCGAGGATCAGATCGACCAGATACTCTCACTCTTGGATAAGCACGACGGTCTATCCGTCAGAAAGATTGAGAGCCTCGTCAACCTCAACCACGGCCAGATCGATAAAGTGCTGAAGTTTCTGAGCGTCGAAAATCCGGCGCCGGTTCTCAAGGACGGATCCACCTGGAGGCGAACGCCGGTCCCTTTCGCATTTGATCAGGAGCGAATCGATCATCTGACAAACCAGCGGGAGATCGAGTGGGCCGAAGTCCAGGCATACGTCGCGGTCACGTCGTGCCGGATGGCGTTCCTGCGGAACTCGCTGGACGATCCTTACGGAGGCGTCTGCGGGCGTTGCGACAACTGCGAGAAGAATGCAGCTCTGGTCGCAAGCGTCGATCAGTCGCTGGTAGTCGAAGCGACACGCTTTTTGCGGACATCCGAGATGCCACTCGAGCCCCGAAAGATGATCTATCACGGGATGTTCGAGCAATACGATCTGGGAGGCAGGCTGGGGGATGACCTGAGGGCGCAGGAAGGACGCATCCTGTCGAGGTGGGGCGACGCGGGTTGGGGAGCGATGGTCGCGGACGGACAAGCACGGCGGGAGTTTTCGTGACGAGTTGGTCGAGGCCGCCGCTGAGATGATAAGAGACCGCTGGATGCCTGAGCCGAGTCCCGATTGGGTGACGTGCGTGCCGTCATCCCGAAATCCGAATCTGGTTCCAGACTTCGCTCGCCGCCTGGCCGCACGTCTTGGTCTTCCGTTTGTTGAGGCAATAACCAAGGTGCGAAACAACGAGCGGCAGAAACTCCAGGCGAACAGTTATTATCGCTGTCGAAATCTCGACGGTGCTTTCGACGTCATGACCAACATACCACGAGGTCCCGTATTGCTTGTTGACGATATCGTCGACTCCGGATGGACACTTACCGTGCTCGCCGCGTTATTGGGACAGAAGGGCGCCGGACCCGTATTCCCACTGGTACTGGCATCCACGAGCACCAGCAATTAGAGGATGACGGCCTTGTCAATGATTGAACGGAGTCCTGGATTTTTCAGGCCGATCCCAGACCAGGCCCGAGAACCTGGAACCTGGAACCTGGAACCTCGAACCTCCCAAACATGAGCCTGTCACCACGAACGCAGGCAATCTTGCTGCTGACGGGACATTTCTCGAAGGCGGCCGACGTTGCAAAGCCGTTGACAAATTCCGAGTGGGCGCGACTGGTGGGTTGGCTCAGGCAAAAGGAAGCCTCCCCGGAGCAGCTGCTTACCGCCGATTTCGAGGAAATCCTGGACGGCTTCAACGATGAGCGGATTTCGACGCGAAGACTCTTTGAGCTCTTGTCCCGTGGATCTTCTCTCGCCCTCGCGACGGAGAAGTGGCTAAGAGCAGGTCTGTGGATCATGACACGCTCGGACGATGACTATCCGCGCCGTCTCAAAGAGCGATTGCGAACGGACGCGCCGCCGCTGTTGTTCGGCTGCGGCAAACGATCCCTCCTGGATGACGGCGGAGTTGGAATCGTCGGATCCCGCAATGTGGATGCATCCGGCATCGAGTACACCCGAAAACTAGCCACGAAAGTCTCCAGCGACGGCTATTCCGTAGTCTCCGGCGGAGCCAAGGGAGTTGATGAATCCGCCATGTTAGGAGCGCTCGAGGCGGATGGGACGTCGGTGGGCGTATTGGCAAACGGATTGCTCAAGGCGGCCACTTCGTCGAAGTATCGGAAGCATCTGATGCGAGGCAACCTGGCGCTGGTTTCGACTTTCAGTCCCGAGGCCGGCTTCAACGTCGGTAATGCCATGCAGCGGAACAAGTACGTCTATTGTCTTGCCGATGCATGCGTTGTTGTGGCGTCCGATACGAAGGGGGGCACGTGGACCGGCGCGATCGAGAATCTCAAGAACGGGTGGGTGCCGCTCTGGGTGAGGAAAGGTGGATCGCTCGGGAACAGTCGAATTGTTGAAAGGGGTGGTCGCTGGCTGTCTCCAGTCGAGGAACTCAGCATTGGAACACTGTCTGCTGTGCCCGTTGGTGGCCCGCCGCCACTGTTTCCGGAATCAGACGCGGACATGGGTCAAGTTGCCGAGCCCAACGTCCCCACGATCGTCAAATCGAGGATGCTGTACGACCACTTCATCGTGCGCGTGGCGGAGCTCACGACAAAGGAGCCGCGAGAGCCTGCCCAACTGAAGGAGGATCTCGATCTTGAAACCCCACAACTGGATGCTTGGCTTAAACGCGGGGTCGCAGAAGGCCGGCTGAAGAAGCTCACGAAGCCGCTTCGGTATCAAGCCGCACCGGGATTTGACCTTCAGGTCGATTTGTTCGACACGAGTGAGGACTAAGCAGGATCTGTGGGCGCAGGTACGAGCCACAGCAAAGTGTGACACGACATCGGACTGCTTGTCCGATAGTGATTCCACGGACACCGGGGCCTACGCGTCAAAACGACAACCCGAAAACCTGCAATCGCTCCCCGACGAGCTCGAGGTATCGGGCCTTCGACTTGTCGGACAAGAACGAAACCTCTACAAACTTTGCCCATGAAGGGACGGCGCCTTCGATCTCCTCAAGCACGTGCTCCACCGCTGCCTCCGGCAGTCCCAACCGCTCCATTCCGTAGTACTCCACAAAATCCTCCCTCCGGAAATTCGATTTCTTCCCGTTCAAGGGGAGCGCGAGTTGCTCCTTCGGCGCGCCAGGACGATCGTCGAGTTCACGAAATCATACGCCGGTGACAGGCGAACGACGCCGCGTTCGTCCCGGATGAGGGAGAAGTTCTTCACGTGCATGTCCTCGTTGCCAAGCAGGAAGGCGACGAGGACGCGCCGGAACAGCTTTTCCTTTTCAACAGCCGGGAATGAGCAGAAACGGTCGATCACGGCCGCTACTTGTTCCATGGACGCGTCGTACTTGGTCTCTCGATCGAGACCCATGAGCTGCGCGAAGTCCTCCACGTGGAGCTTGCGGTCACGCGTTAGCCGATCGAAACGGCGGACAACGTAGCACAGCGATCCGTCCTTCATGTAGACCAGACCATGATCAGGCGTATCGATGCCTGCCGCGGCGGCCAGCTTCATCGTGAGGTCCTCGTTCTCAGGAACTTCCGGCCAGTCGAGGATGGGCGGCTTGAGAATCCACCGGCCGCTCCGGTCGGTCAATTCGAACCGTCCTGCCCCGGCATTCAGCCAGGCGCTGACCTTCGGTTGTACGCCGGCGATGGACATCTTCTCGATGCGCGCGGCCGCCTCCGTGCGGAGTTCTCCCGGGGTGAAGGGGAGCGGTTCGAGACGTTCGAGCTTCGGATCGAGCAGGCGCAGGCCGCGACGGGAATAGTATTCCTCATCCGCAGCGAGCGGCTCGTACGTGATGGGACAACGCCGCGCGTTAGCCATCGTCTTCCTCGGCCGCGGATACCGTGACGGCTCCTACGGTATCCTTTCCGACGAGGGCAAGTTGGCCCATGTAGTTGTGTCGGTCCAGCTTGGCCTGACGCAGCAGTGCCTCGAGTTGCCAGCCCTCCGGAAGGAGTCCGTCGAAGAACGGCGGGAATCGGTTGAAGCGATATGGCTCCCGCCTCACCGGCATGGTGAGCGATACCGGAGGTCCGTCGTACTCCTGGAAGTAGACGAAGCTGTACGTCGACGGACCTTCCTTCTTCAGAAGACCGGCGTCGCCTCCGTGAACATGAACCGATAGAACGTCGTCGCTCATTTCAATCTGTCTTCCTTCAGTAACTCTTTGGTCGTATCCATCACCCGGCTGTCGAGTCGCATTTCGATCCCGAGGACATCCAACACGAGCAGGAGGCTCTTGAGCTGTACGGTTTCCTTCCCGTGCTCGATGTCGAAAATGGTGGTCTTGCCGACGCCGGACAGCCGCGCGAGTTCGACACGTGTCAACCCTGCGGTCTTTCTGTGGAGTCTGATGATGGCGCCGATCGTCTTTGCAGTCATTGTACCGCCATAACGGTAAATATCTTTGGATAGGCGTAATCTACGATCATGCATTTGAATATCCAATGACAATTACTGCCAAAACGGTAAAAATAGACGCTCCCGTCCGTAGTACTCCACAAAATCCTCCCTCCGGAAATTCGATTTCTTCCCGTTCAAGGGGAGCGCGAGTTGCTCCTTCGCGCGCGCCAGGACGATCGTCGAGTTCACGAAATCATACGCCGGTGACAGGCGAACGACGCCGCGTTCGTCCCGGATGAGGGAGAAGTTCTTCACGTGCATGTCCTCGTTGCCAAGCAGGAAGGCGACGAGGACGCGCCGGAACAGCTTTTCCTTTTCAACAGCCGGGAATGAGCAGAAACGGTCGATCACGGCCGCTACTTGTTCCAGGGACGCGTCGTACTTGGTCTCTCGATCGAGACCCATGAGCTGCGCGAAGTCCTCCACGTGGAGCTTGCGGTCACGCGTTAGCCGATCGAAACGGCGGACAACGTAGCACAGCGATCCGTCCTTCATGTAGACCAGACCATGATCAGGCGTATCGATGCCTGCCGCGGCGGCCAGCTTCATCGTGAGGTCCTCGTTCTCAGGGACTTCCGGCCAGTCGGGGATAGGCGGCTTGAGAATCCACCGGCCGCTCCGGTCCGTCAATTCGAACCGTCCTGCCCCGGCATTCAGCCAGGCGCTGACCTTTGGTTGCACGCCGGCGATGGACATCTTCTCGATGCGCGCGGCCGCCTCCGTGCGGAGTTCTCCCGGGGTGAAGGGGAGCGGTTCGAGACGTTCGAGCTTCGGATCGAGCAGGCGCAGGCCGCGACGGGAATAGTATTCCTCATCCGCAGCGAGCGGCTCGTACGTGATGGGACAACGCCGCGCGTCAGCCATCGTCTTCCTCGGCCGCGGATACCGTGACGGCTCCTACGGTATCCTTTCCGACGAGGGCAAGTTGGCCCATGTAGTTGTGTCGGTCCAGCTTGGCCTGACGCAGCAGTGCCTCGAGTTGCCAGCCCTCCGGAAGGAGTCCGTCGAAGAACGGCGGGAATCGGTTGAAGCGATATGGCTCCCGCCTCACCGGCATGGTGAGCGATACCGGAGGTCCGTCGTACTCCTGGAAGTAGACAAAGCTGTACGTCGACGGACCTTCCTTCTTCAGAAGACCGGCGTCGCCTCCGTGAACATGAACCGATAGAACCTCGTCGCTCATTTCAATCTGTCTTCCTTCAATAACTCTTTGGTCGTATCCATCACCCGGCTGTCGAGTCGCATTTCGATCCCGAGGACATCCAACACGAGCAGGAGGCTCTTGAGCTGTACGGTTTCCTTCCCGTGCTCGATGTCGAAAATGGTGGTCTTGCCGACGCCGGACAGCCGTGCAAGGTCAACACGCGTCAAGCCTGCGGTCTTTCTGTGGAGTCTGATGATGGCGCCGATCGTCTTTGCAGTCATTGTACCGCCATAACGGTAAATATCGTTGGATGTATTCAAAATACAATCATTGTCACGGAGATCCAATGATATTTACTGTCATGCCGGTAAAACTTAGTAGTAATCCTTCCAGGAAGCGAGTTTGGTGGTGTAAGCGAGTGAACTTACCGCCAAGGCGGTAAATATTGGTGGGAAATTTGGCAATTCGAGTTGCTCAAGGCAGTTGTTGTAAACGCAACCCAGCCCGCTTCAGCGGGGTTGATACAATGTAGCACGGTTGGTTTACCGCCGTGCGGCCTCTTCGCGACAACCGAAGCGTGGCGGGTCGGATGCCCGTCTACCGCTTCGCGCTTCTTGTCTCTGGGGGCGGACCTTTCACGAGGACCGCGTCCTCATACCAGTCGTCGCGTATACCGTGCCGCCGATTGTCCTCGAGGGCATTGCGCTCAATTTCCTTTTCGGTCATGTTGCGGAGACGTTCCCAGTCGGTCCGGTCGTGACCTTCGGCCAGCATCTCGTCAATTTCCTTCGCCGAGTATTGAACGATAGTACCTTTCCTTTTCATTTCTTCTCGCTTTCCGTGCCGATATGATCCGGATGCTGCCGTCTCGAAGTGTGTAGACGACTGACCACAGGTCCTCGCCCAGTCGTGCCGTCGCGATCCAGCGCATCTCGCCTTTCCTTGGACTCTATACTCAGACCCTGTGGCTGGGTTCTCATGCAATAGACACCTGGGTGCGACGAATCATAACGTGACGTCGCAACGGTTTCGGGCACCCGTCGCCCGGCACGTGGCACCTGGCACCCGGCACGTGGCACCCGGCACCAGGCACCCCTTTTCACTTGCGTCGCCGGCAGCGCTGGACTACACTCCGATCCGACGCCCCGTCTCCAGTTTCGAGACCGCCGGGACACGCCCCGTCACATCGTTCTGACAGAAAGAAATCGAGAATGGCACATCAGGATCTACACAAACTGAGACCGTACGAATCGGTCATGCAAAACAGCCTCTGGAGTCACGACTACTATCCGGAGCTGCCCGATCTAGCCCCTCAGAGCACATTGGAGATCGGTCGATTCGACGGGCCGGGCATCATCCGAACCATCCATTTGACCCTGAATATCGAAGGAGGCGACAGGAATGAACTCCTCAGAGGCACCTTCCTGGTGATTCGATACGATCACAATCGATATGCTTCCGTTCACGCGCCGGTGGGCGACTTTTTCTGCGATTCGTTCGGAGGCGAGTCGATACCGTTTGCGAGCTGCGTTATGGCCAAGCGACCAACGAACTCGCTGTTCAGCTATTTGCCGATGCCATTTGCAGAGCATGCCGTAATCGAGCTGGTCAATGAGACCGACAAGAAGGTCACCGGCTACGGTTACGTAACGGCCGAGAAGGTTGGAGCATGGGATGACGACAATGCCTATTTCCACGCGAAATGGATCAACAGGAAGGTTCGACTTCCGAATGAGCGCGTTCCCCTGCTCGATACCGTGGGCGAAGGCCACTTTCTTGGCTGCCACCTGACGGCCGTCAGTGAGTGTCCCCATTTCGCGGAGAACATGGGAATATGCGAAGGCAACGACGAGTTCTTCATTGACGGATCCCTCGAGCCGACGTGCAACTATCTCGGCACCGAGGACTTCTTCGGTTTCAGTTGGAATTGGCGCGAGTTGTGGTACGACGACTACTCCGGCACCACGTACCTGGATGATGAAGGGGGCGTCACGAAACTGGCCTGTTATCGATTTCTGTTGAACGATCCGATCCGATTCCAGAAATCACTAAACGGCGCGCATCAACTACGAGTACGAACGGAACAACCTGCCCCTCCGAAAAGCCAAACAGGATCAGAACGGGGACGTTCATTTTGGAATCGTGGTCTACTGGTACCAGGGTCGTCCAGTGGATGTGGGTGACGTCTAGCAAGTACTCCGGAAATCGACGTCAGACGTCAGAATTCAGACGTCAGAATTTGATTTGTGATTGGGTAATGAGTCCCCCTCGGGAGAGCCTGCGCGGCGTAGCGCGCCGAAGGCTTGCGAAGACGGGGGGCAGGCTGGCTCCCGAATTCATTCGGGAGGAAGCCGGGGGAGGTCGCGTTCGAATTCGCCTCGACGGTCCCCCTCGGGAGGAAGCCGGGGGAGGTAGCACCGGGGAACGGCACAATCATCGACTAGCAATCCCTACCCCGTCGTCTCCAGCCTTTCCGCCAGCCAGATCTTAATCACCGACTGCCGCGAAACGCCCAAGCGGGACGCTTCTTTGTCAAGTGAGCGTACCATCCATAAGGGGAAATCGACGTTCACCCGCCTCATGTCCTGCAACGGACGACGGGATTTGGACAGATCGAGATGCTCGGTGATGTCCCGACCTTCGTCAAACTGTCTATCCAAGCTTTTAGCTTTCATAAAGCGCAATCTCCTCTTCGCGAGAGCGTCTTACCGAAATAATCCGAATCTGACCGTCCCGGTAGGTGATGATCGCCGACCAGTGTTTCTTCTCGATCAGGCCGACGACGAGAAACCTGCTTTCGTCCTTGGTTCGGGCCGGAATCTCCAGTAGATCCGGATCATTCCACAAGTCTTGGGCCTCTTCAAGATCGATTCCGTGCTTCTCCTTATTCTTGCGACTCTTGCGGGGATCGAATTCGAACATGGTATAATTATTATACCATAATTATATCATTATTGACACAACAGGTTTCTGCATCCATTCACAATGTGACGGCGTCTGCGACGGACTTCATTGTCATCCCGACGAAGTCGACAGGGTTGGCTGAGGAGGGATCCCTCACTCCATTCCGGATGACGTATGGCCTCGTCGAGGAATTAGCAATCAGCAATTATCAATCAGCAATCCCAATTCCTGGATTCCCGCCTGCGCGGGAATGACAGCCTCATCACGACGGGAGCGTTTCTCTAGCGAAGCGAGCCCCCATTTTGCGTTTTGCATTTCTAATTTTGCATTTCACGGATACCCCATCCTCTCCACCAACCCCCGATACCTTTCCGTCCCTGCAATCGGCTCAAAGATGGTTCCCGACACCGCCTTCAGCCACACCGCCGTCGGTGAACGCTCATCGATGGCCCGCTCCAGCCAGTCCAGCGCCTCGTCGTTCCTGCCAAACGCAAGCATTGCTGTGGTCATTGCAATGCCGTCCATGGGCTCGGTCTTCGCTCGCTCCTGCATCCGATCGAATGCGAATCGGGCCCGCGCCGTGTCGCCCACGATGGCGTACGACATCACCACCCAGGACTGGATCAGGTCACTTCCCCAACCATCCGTCTGCTCCTCGACGACGTCCATGAGCTCGAGCGTCTTCTCGCGATTTCCGAGATACGCGTTTGACAACCCGCCCTTGACGTAGCCCCAGGTCCAGTCGGGATGCATCCTGCGCGCCGCAGCAAACTGCTCCTCGGCGAGATCGAATTTGCCTTGAGTGAAATAGAACCATCCGAGATCGTGGGTCGGACTCACTGATATCGGATCCAATTCTTTTGACTTCAAGCTCATCGCCAGCGCCTTGTCCATTCGACCAACGGCCAGCAGGACGTCTGCGTAGCGGTTGTACGCCGCCGCATTGCCCGGATTCAAAGCGATCGCGCGCTCCAACGCGTCGATTGCTCCTTCGAAGTCCCAATCGAGATAGAAATTGAGCAGGCCTTTGGCTACATAAGCTTCCGAGGAGTTCGGATCGTGCGTCAGCGCCGTCTCGAGCGCCGCCCGGGCCTCGCCCATGAGGGCCTCGCGCGTCTCGACCGTGAGATAGGCCTGAATCGCCAAACCCTCGGCGATCCCCGCCCACGCTGCGGCGAAATTGGGATCGATGCGTGTGGCTTCCCGGAAGTACTCGATGGCCTGATCCATGTCCTCGTTGGAACCGACGATATCGAAGCGCCCCTTCAGGAAAAGCTCGTACGCTTTCGGATCGACAGACGAGGCGCTCTCCAGCTTCTGCTTCGTTTCGGGCGAAAGCTCCAGCTGCAGCTGGTCTGCGATCGATCCGGCGATTTCGTCCTCGATCTTCAGCACGTCCGACGAGTGCCGCGTGAACCGTTGTCCCCACATCTGCCGGCTGTCGCTCGCGCTGACCAGCTCGGCACTGATCGAGAGTTCGTCACCGCGCCGCTCCAACCGTCCGAGCAGAACGGTCTGCACGCCGAGCTCGGCCCCGATCACGCGCGGATCGATTCCCTTGTCCCGGTAACTGAACGATGATGCGCGCGAGATGACTTTAAAGTCCGGGATCAGCGAAAGGCGGTTGATCAAGCTCTCCGGAATCCCGTCGCAAAGGAAGGCCACGTCGTCTTCGTTCGAAGTGTTCTCGAACGGCAATACGGCGATCGACGATGCACTCGGTCCGCGCGTCAGGAAGAACCAGCTCGCCACGAGCAATCCGACGGCAACGAACGCCGGGATGGCCCACATCGGGCGGAGACGGAATCCACCCGCGTCATGAGTCGCCACGACAGGTTGAGCGATTGACGGGGCCGTCGTCGTCGACGTTGTGCCCGATTTCAGGTCGTCGACCAGCTCCTGTCCGGTCTGGTAACGATGAGCGGGATCCTTCTGCAGCAGTCTCGAGACGGCAGCCTCGATGTTCTCGGGGACGTCCGGCCGGTGATTCGAAAGCGGCTCCGGATCCTCGTTCAGAATCTTGAACGTCGTTGCGGCGGGATAATCCCCCTTGAACGGCGACGTCCCGGCAATCATTTCGTACAGGATGACGCCGAGCGAGAAGAGGTCGGATCGGCCGTCGATCGTCTCACCCCGCGATTGCTCGGGCGACATGTAGGCGATCGTCCCAAGTGTGGCGTCGGTCATCGTCAGCCGCTCCGATCCTTCCATCTTCGCAATGCCGAAATCCAGCACCTTTGGATGGCCGTCTTGCGTGAGGAGGATGTTGTCGGGCTTGATGTCGCGATGGACGATGCCCGCCTCGTGCGCCTTCGAGAGCGCGTCGGCCACATCGCGGGCGATCTCGACGGCTCGGTCGATTGGGATGGGGCCTGCTGCGATGAAGTCGCGCAGGGACGATCCGTCGACGTACTCCATGACGATGAAGTCGCGTTCGGCGTGCTCGATCGCGTAGATCGAGACGATGTTCTTGTGATTCAGCCGCGACGCGGCGCGCGCCTCGCGCAGAAAGCGATCGCGGGCATCGTCGGATTGATCCTGCGGCAGGAACTTGAGGGCGACGTCCCGCTGGAGCTTGGTGTCGTACGCTTTGTACACGACGCCCATGCCGCCGCGCCCGAGCTCGGACAGGATTTCATAGTGGAGGATGGTGGTACCGATCATGGCGGGCGAATTCAGATGGAGACTGTGAATGTACGGCCTTCACCCACCCAATGCGCGCCGCCGGCACGCACCCGCCGGCACGCGGCACATGGCATCCCGCAACTCGCATTTGGCACGTTGCACCACCCACCAGGGGCCTGTGATGGGGATCGCTCAAAACGTGGGGATTGACTCCAAGTTTGCTTTTAGGGGCGAAATTGCCTAACTGAAAGAAGACGGCGAGGCAAAGCCTCCCGAAACGCCCTCATCCTCATCCTCACCCGATCCTTCCACCGTGAAAAAGCGCCTTCGACAACTGACTCTGTTAGTCGCTACATGCGTCATGGGGTGCACAACAGGTGCCAACCGGCAAGAGGTGCAGTCAGCCGGGGGTGAATGCCCGCGCTACGTCGGGAACACGCGTATCTGCTGCGGTGCGGAGGACGAAATCGTCGGAGTTAACTGCGTGCCGGAAGTGGAAGAAGGTGGCGTCTACGGAGAATGTGTTGCCCAGGGCGAACTCATTGAGGGAAAGGTCCTGGGCGCGGCGTGCTGCGAAGGTTTATCGGCCATCGAAAACTCCAGCCTGAATGAAAACGACGAGTGCGTTCCGCTCGGACCACCGAGCGTTCAAGTTTGCGCTGCTTGTGGCGACGGCAAATGCCAGTCGGGCGAGAATAAATGCAATTGTCCAGCCGACTGCGGCTGACCCCAGGGCGTTTTGACGCGCCTCCACCAATACGAATGGATACTCCAACATGAAACGTCTAATCTTCATACTGTCTGCAATTCTACTCGTTGGAGGCTTCGAGTCGGCATCGGCGCAGGATCGCGGCCGGGCCGAGAGCAAAGCGGAATGGGCCAAGATGCAGCGATATGTCAAAGAACGAGTCAACCCGAAAGCGATAAAGGAGAGTTTCAAATCTCCGAGCGGCGACGATGTGGACTGCGTCGATATCAACGAGCAGCCGGCGCTTAGGCGTCCCGGAATGGAGGGACATAAGGTCCAGATGATGCCGAAAACGGTGGAACTGAAGCTGGGTGACGATGCGAAGCCAAAAGGGAAAGACAATCTGGGCGAAGGCTCGCAAGCAGAACAGAGCGTTGCAAAAGGACGCCGCGGTTGCCCAAAAGGGACCGTGCCGATCCAGCGGTTGACGGAGGAGAAAATGAAGAACTTCCGCTCGCTGGACGATTTCCACAAGAAGGTTCCGGATCACGTCGGGGAGTCGAGAGGCCGAGGCAGGGACAAGGGGGACGAGGAGGTTGCTCCGAAGCGTGACATCGAAGAACCTCGCACCGGCGCTTCCGGGAAACACCAGTACGCACACGCATATCGTACCGTCGACAACTGGGGCGCTGAGAGCGTCCTCAACCTGTGGAAACCGTATACCGAACGGACAAGCGAGTTTAGCCTGTCTCAAATCTGGGTGACTCGCGGAGGCGGGGCCGACCTCGAAACGGTCGAAGTGGGCTGGCAGAAGTACCGGGATCTGTACGGCGATTACAATCCGCGTCTGTTCATCTATTTCACGCCCGACAACTACGGTCGGAGCAGCAGCAAACCCACGAAAGGATGCTACAATCTCACGTGTGATGCCTTCGTTCAGGTGAACAATTCTGTCTACATCGGCGGCGCCTTCGCGAACTACAGCACCACCGGCGGCACGCAGCACTGGATCAAGGTGTTCTGGTACAAGGATGGAACGACCGGGGACTGGTGGCTGAAGTACGGTGACACGTGGGTGGGTTACTATCCGCGATCTCTGTTTGATGCGAAGGGTTTGAAGGACAAGGGTGCGGTCGTGGATTTCGGAGGGGAAATCATCGATTTCCAGGGCGACTCACGGCATACGCAGACGGACATGGGCAGTGGAGCCTTTCCGTACCTGGGATGGGGGAAAGCAGCCTTTCATCGCTCCATCCGATACGTCGACACGAACAATTACTGGCGCAAGGCTAGCAGTCTAACCCCAAAGGTTTCAGATCGGTGGTGCTACGATATCGATGTGAAGGACAGTTCGGGGTCGTGGGGCTCGTACTTCTACTTCGGTGGATCCGGTTACAACACGTACTGCAAGTAGTCGAACGAAGGGCCGGGCGACGGCCCGGCCCTTGGGATCCTAGAGAGAATTTTGCTTCTGCGGAAGTAGACCTCTCACCAAGCCACCAAGCATTGTTGTTTGGTGCCACTCCCCATCCCGATGCGCGCCGTATCCCGTCGGAGTCGGGAGAAGGCGGGGAGGGATCCCAACGATAAGGCATTCCCTTACAAGCGGAGCGGGCCGCAAAGGATATGATCGGCCTTTGCGGCCCGATACTGATCAAGGTGTCGTTGGACAACGCCTCGTCGTTAGACCCAAGGATGAATCCCTGGGCTTGAAGTTGCGCCCCGTAAACGGGGCTTGGCGGTCGCCGATGCAGCAGAAGGCCGGTTTACCGGCCGCTGCTTTGAGGCCGGTCGTTTACGGCCGGTTGATCTCCTCCAGCTATGCCGGGCAAGCTGTCTGAAGTGGACAGATCCCTCGACTCTCCCGAATGAATTCGGGATCGCTCGGGATGAGGATCCATAGGTTGTGGATCTCCCCTGAACAAGTTCGGGTTCGGCCCTTCCGGCTACTTCCCGCCGTGCGCAGTATGCGGTGCCGGGACAATCCTCAATTCGCAATCAACATTCAAATTCTGATGTCTGAATTCTGACGTCTGACGTTGAATGCAGGTGGCACGCCCATGTCATCTTCCACCCCACGCGTGACAGGGGGTAACGACCGGCAACCCGCTTCCCCCACAAGCCGCATTTTTCGGCGCCTTTAGACGAACACGATAAAGGGAGTCAATTGGCCGGAATCTGCCACGGACTACCGGATATCTCGGAGGAAGTATCGAAATGCCATCCGTTTCCAGAAGACGATTCCTGAAAATCTCGACGGGGGCCGCTGCGGGCGCTTTCGCCATGACAGGGGCCTCGATGGGCGGGGTCATGCCGCAGTTCGGCGGAGCGGACGGTGACCCGGACGAAATCCGCAAAGTCCACACCTTCTGTGATATCTGCTTCTGGCGGTGCGGCGCGACGGCGTACACGCGAGGCGGAAAACTCTGGAAGATCGAAGGGAATCCGGACGATCCGCTCAGTAGGGGACGGCTCTGCCCACGCGGCACGGGAGGCATCGGAGCGCATTACGATCCTGATCGTCTGCGAACGCCACTCATCCGGAAAAGCGTCCGGGGCGAAGAGGAATGGGTCCAAGTCACGTGGGACGAGGCGTTGACCTACATCGCGGACCGCATGAGGACGATCAAATCCACGTACGGCCCCGAGTCGATGGCGCTCTTCAGTCACGGGATCGGCGGAACGTTCTTCAAACACACGGTGAAAGCGTACGGGACGCCCAACATTTCGGCTCCGTCGTATGCGCAGTGCCGGGGTCCGCGAGAAGCAGGCTTCGAGCTGACGTTCGGCGATGCCGTTCTCTCGCCGGAACGAACGGACATCCGGAATGCGAAGTGCCTCGTGCTCATCGGATCGCACCTCGGCGAGAACATGCACAACACGCAGGTGCAGGAATTCGCCGAAGCCGTCGGAAACGGCGCTACGGTCATCGTCGTCGATCCGCGCTTTTCTGTCGCGGCCTCCAAGGCAAAGCATTACCTGCCGATCAAGCCGGGAACAGATATGGCGCTGCTTCTGGCGTGGATGAACGTGCTCGTGACCGAAGAGCTGTACGACAAAGAGTACGTCGAGGCATACGGATTCGGATTTGACGCTTTCAAGGCCTCGATCGCTGAGTACACGCCGGAATGGGCGTATCCGAAAACGACGATTCCGCCCGAGGTCATCCGGGAGACGGCGCGGGAAATGGCGCGCTGTCGTCCGGCCAGCCTGGTGCATCCGGGCCGCCACGTAACCTGGTACGGAGACGACGCGCAGCGCAGCCGCGCGGTAGCCATCCTGAACGCGCTGCTCGGAAGCTGGGGTCGCAAGGGTGGATTCTACACGCCCGCCGAGATGACCGTGCCGGGGTACCCGTATCCGGCCTATCCGAAGCCGGCTCGCGAGAAGGCCGACAATCCGGACAAGAAATTCCCGTTCGCCGGGGAGGCCCTCACGACGGGAATCCGCGACGCGACGCTGACCGGCGAGCCCTATCCCATCAAGGGCTGGATGGTGTACGCCACCAACCTCATGAATGCGCTGCCGGACCAGGAGGCGACGATCCGGGCCATTCAGAGTCTGGATTTGCTGGTCGTGGTAGACGTCATCCCGAGCGAAATAGCAGGGTGGGCGGACGTCGTGCTTGCCCGAAGCGGTCTACCTGGAGCGTTACGACGATCTGAACGTCGCACTCTTCCGGGATCCCTTTATCGGCATACGACAACCCGTTGTCGAAGCCCCCAACGATCAGAAGCCGGGCTGGTGGATCGCGAAGCAATTGGCGGTAAAGCTGGGCCTGGAATCCTACTATCCGTGGCGGGACATCGAGGAGTATCTGGATTACCGCCTGCAAGGCGGCCGGGTACAGCCTGAACGAGCTCAAGGAGAAGGGTATCATTCCGGGGCCCAAAGCACGGCCATCTACTTCGAAGAAGGACTGGCCCCCGAGTTCTACACGCCCACAGGAAAGATCGAATTCTACTCGCCGCAGCTCGCCGAGGCGGGCCTGGATCCGGTTCCGACTTACACCGAGCACGAACAACCGCCGCCGGGGAGCTTCCGGCTGCTGTTCGGACGCGCGCCCGTGCATTCGTTCGGCCGCACACAGACGAACCCGTTGCTCGCCGACATGATGGACGAGAACGAGCTCTGGATCAACCGGAACGTCGCGATGCGCTACGGTCTGAAAAGCGGCGACCGCGTGAGGCTGCGCAATCAGGACGGCGCACTTTCGCTTGCCATCCGCGTGAAGTCGACAGAGCGCATCCGCGGCGACTGCGTCTACATGGTGCACGGCTTCGGCCATACGGCGAAAGGGCTCAAGAGCACATACATGAAGGGGGCGAGCGATGCGCAGCTCACTTCACGGTACAACGTGGATCCGGTGATGGGAGGAAGCGGCATGAACGTGAATTTTGTCACGCTCGAACTCGAGGAGGTCTAGGCCATGGCGCGATTCGGAATGGTCATTGACACAGTTCGGTGCGTCGGATGCATGGATTGCGTCGTTGCCTGCAAGACGGAGAACGATGTGCCCGACGGCTTCTGCCGGGACTGGATAACGACGGATGTCAAGGGCACGTATCCGGACCTTCAGATGGAGATCCGGAGCGAGCGCTGCAACCACTGCGACAATCCTCCGTGCGTGAGCTGCTGCCCGACCGGTGCGAGCCACGTCGAGCCGTTCGGCAATACGGTCCAGGTGACGGCGAATGTCTGCATCGGATGCAAGGCATGCCTCGCCTCCTGTCCATACGACGCGCGGTTCATTCAT
Organism: uncultured Bacteroidota bacterium; assembly: GCA_963768715.1. Taxonomy (GTDB): domain Bacteria; phylum Bacteroidota; class Rhodothermia; order Rhodothermales; family DATKEJ01; genus DATKEJ01. The sequence continues at coordinate 493,795 of CAVYJC010000010.1, read as the reverse complement.
CCGGACGGATATGCCAGCAAATGCACGTTCTGCCTGCACCGCATCAAGGAAGGCCTCGATCCGGCTTGTGTCTCGGTGTGTCCGACGCACTGCATGCATTTCGGGGACCTCGACGATCCGAACAGCGAAGTCAGTCGCCTCCTCATCGAGCGCAATCATCACGCCCTGCTCCCCGAGGCGGGCACGAGACCCCGGATTTATTACCTGACCTGAGACATTCCGACGAGGAATCGCCAGATATAACACACCACGGCACTGCCATGCTGGAACAGACAATCACAAGGCACAACCATCTGATCGACCCGACGGTCACGGTCTGGGGCTGGGAGATACCCGTCTACCTGTTTCTGGGCGGGCTCGTTGCGGGCATGATGGTGGTATCGGGCTACTTTCTCTTCTCCGGCCGCTACCGAAACAAGCTCAGCGCGTCACTTTATCTCCCGGGCATCAGCCTCGTGCTGCTCACGCTCGGGATGCTCGCGCTGTTTCTGGATCTCGAGCACAAGGCCTACGTCTGGCGGCTCTACACAACGTTTCAGATTTCTTCCCCCATGTCGTGGGGCGCGTGGATCCTCCTTTTCGTCTATCCTGCGCTGGCTGCCAACGCCCTGATCCGTCCTCCGAAATTCTTCAGAGAGCATCTGGCCTGGGCGAATGAGCTGTCCAATCGGCTTTACGAGCGCAAGCAGGCCGTTAAGTGGGTTGGAGCGCTGAATATGCTGCTCGGAGCAATGCTGGGTGTATATACAGGCATCCTGCTCAGCACCATGGCGTCCCGGCCGCTCTGGAACAGCGCTTTGCTGGGTCCGATTTTCCTGGCTTCGGGCATGTCGGGGGCAGCAGCCCTGATTCACATGATCGCCAGGGATCGGCGCGAACGCGAGCTGCTCGCCAAGGCAGACAACGGTTTTATCGTAGCCGAGCTGATCCTGATCGGCCTCTTTCTCATCGGCCTGGTCACGTCGACCGAGGCACACATCAGGGCAGCCGGCCTGCTGCTTGGAGGCCCGTACACGGCCGTATTCTGGGTGCTCGTCGTGGGTATCGGCCTGGTGTTTCCACTCATTGTCCAGCTGCTGGCCGTCAACCACAAGATCCAGCATACACCGGTCGCACCGATTCTGGTCATCGCAGGCGGTATTCTGCTGCGATTCGTTATCGTATACGCAGGCCAGGTCAGCGGGTGGAATTCATTCTGAAGTATCCGAAGAAGCAACATGACTGAAACACACGAAACGGCAATCGGTGAACTTCCGGCAGGGATCGTCCGGCCGGACGCACCGAATGCCTCTCCATACTGGAATCCCTATGTCGCGGGAGTGGGGCTCGGCCTCGTTCTACTGGCCGCGTACGTTTTGATGGGACGCGGGCTTGGGGCTTCCGGGGCCTTCTCGTCGGTCGCGGCGGTGACCGTGCAGACCGTGGCGCCCGAGCACGTGCAGGGCAACGACTTCTATCAGGGGTATCTGCAGAACGGCCTCGGGAGTCCGCTCAAGAGCTGGCTCGTGTTCGAGGTCCTTGGCGTGCTTCTCGGAGGATTTTTCTCGGCGGCGATCGCGAGGAGGTTGACCAAAACCGTTTCGAAAGGTCCCAACATCTCGGTTCGAACGCGCCTCATGTTCGCGCTGGCCGGGGGCATGTTCATGGGTGTTGGGGCCAAGTTTGCGCGCGGCTGCACGAGCGGCCAGGGACTGTCCGGCGGGGCGGTACTCAACGTCGGCAGCTGGGTCTTCATGCTGGCGGTATTTCTGGCGGCCTATGCGCTCGCCTATTCGGTGAGGAGGTTGTGGATATGAACGCACCATTCTACAAGTTCGGCGCTTTCGGCGACGAGTTCTCCCTGGTCGTGGCCGTCATCATCGGGGTTCTTTTTGGATTCTTTCTGGAGCGAGCCGGCTTCGGAAACGGGCGGAAGCTCGCCGCCCAGTTTTATTTTCGCGACATGGCCGTTTTCAAGGTGATGTTTTCGGCCATCGTGACCGCGATGCTCGGCGTGTTCTATCTGTCGTGGGCCGGTCTGCTGGATATCGAGCTCGTATATGTCGGCACGACCTATCTGTACCCGCAGCTCTTGGGAGGGCTGCTCCTGGGCATCGGATTCATCCTTGGCGGGTATTGCCCCGGCACGTCCATCGTCGCCGTGGCCACGGGACGCCTGGATGCCGTCATGTTCGCCATCGGCGTTTTCCTCGGCATCCTGGGATTTGGAGAGGCCTACCCATTGTTCGCGGATTTCATGAACGGCTCCAACATGGGCTCGATCACGCTGCCGGAGTTCTTCTCGGTACCCTACGGCCTGGTGATGTTGCTCGTCGTGGTCATTGCGCTGGCCGGATTCGTCGGATCCGAAGTGGTGGAGAAGCGCATCGGGAAGAAGCTCGCCACCTCCTGACTCAGTCTGATAGGTAAGGACATGAAAAACACATCACGCATCAATCGGACGCTCGCCGCCCTGGCTCTCGGGCTGGGGGTAGTTTCTCTGTTCGGGAATACGGGGTCGAGCCCTGTCGTGAAGATGGATTTGAACGAGCTCGCCGTGATGGTCGAGGGCGAAGCGGATCACATCACGGTGCAAGAGCTGGCCGATCGCATCATTTCCGGCGCCACAGACTATCGTCTCATCGATCTGCGTGACGAGGAGGCTTACGCCACGTATCACATTCCGGGAGCGGAAAACGTCAGCATCACCGAGCTGCCCGATTACCCGCTCCTCAGAAATGAACAGATTATCATGTACTCGGGCGGCGGCATCCATGCGGCGCAGGCATGGTTTCTCCTCAAAGCCAAGAAATATCCCGGCGTCTACACGGTGCTCGGCGGTATGAACGCATGGGAGGACGAAATACTCTTCCCTCAGCTTGCCGCCGACGCATCGCCTGAAGCCGTCGCCGAGTTCGCGAAAACCCAGGAAGTGAGCCGCTATTTTGGTGGTACGCCGTCCATTGGAGGGGAAGCCGCCGCCGAGACGGGCGAGCGGGCCATGCCCGAGGTTGAGACGCCCACGGCGCCCGTCCTCCAGACCAAAAAGCGGACGGCACGGGAGGGTTGCTAGGAGGGGCCAAGTGCCACAACACGGTCCCAGTCTGGAGGGGGCAGTCCTCGACGCAGTCGGGACGGGGGAGGTTGTCTTCGGACTTGTCGGACTCTTCGTGTCCCCGTGCTTTCGTATGAGACATTATTCCCGGGCAGCCGAGGCCATGCCGAACAGGTCCGCGACAACTCTACATCGTAGTAACGGCTCAGTCCGGCACGTTGCACGTTGCACGTGGCACGCGGAACCCCCGCGGCGCTCAATCTGCCCTAAGTTCTACCCCCTCCTCCCGGTAATCGTATTCCGACCCCCGCAGACTGTGCGGAATCAGATACACCGCGACCATGACCACGGCGGCCGCCAGCACGAGTCCGCGTTGGATCACCTCGCGCTTGATCCTCCCGAACCGCAACACGCCGGCTGCCACAACCCAGCACAGCCACATGATCAGCGTCTTGTTGTCCGTCAGATCGTAACCGAACGGGAAGCCCGTCCAGTATTCGCCGAAGGCGTAGTTCTGAACGATCGGACCCATAATCATGCCGCCCAGCGTTATTCCGGCCAGGGCGAGGTAGGCGAGTTGGCGCATGTCGCCGGACCCAAACAACGCCGACAGTGCCGCCCGAAGACCGATGAGCATTGAGAGGAACATCAGGATCACGTGGGGCAAGAGTACCGCGAGCGGTACCGGATCCTTGTATCGCAGGATGATACTGTCTTCGGCATCCGACGGGATACGTACGCGCCCTTCATCCAAAGACAGCGTGACAAAGTATTCCATCTTTCCGGCCGCCGGCTCAACCGGGAGATAGGCGGCCCATTCGTCGCCCTCGCGGACGAAGGGAGTCGTCGTCAATGAATCCGTGGTCGGGTAGCGTCTGTAGTGTAGCCGGGCCTCGGTCTGGATCCCATCCGGGAAGGGGAGTGCGACGCGGGCGCCGTGCGTCGTTTCGGATGATCGGACGAGCCGGAAACGGTAGGTCTCATCGCCGGCCGTAAAGCTCCCTTTGTATGGGTACGTCGGCCCGCTCACCCGCTGGAAAACGGCCGCGGCCGCCATCAGAATCACGGCAGTGATCCACAACCACGTTCTCTTGCTCCCCAGGCGGATGCCTGTTGCCGGCGCGTCGACGCGACTACTCTCGTTCAAAGTCTACACCTCCCAATTTTCGTTTTGCATTTCGCATGCTGAATTATCGCACCTGGGCTGCAATTTGCGTTTTGCACCCCTCGACTTCGCTCGGGGCAGGTTTTGAATTGTGAATTGATCCGCTGTATCCCTCCGCCGAGCGAATTCGAAGTTGGGATGATGTGACGCAACCCGTCGGACGTGAGCTCAATCTCAAATCCACTTTCCTCAATCAATATCTGCTGTCTGCTGTCTGATGTCTGATGTTCTTCCCGTACCTCCACGCCTCATCCAAGAACGCCTCGATATTTTCGAACGGCGTCCCACCCACGATCCCATTCCCGGCCGCGATACACATGCCGCCGTCTCCGCGGTTGAAAGTGTCCATGAGAAAACGGACTTCCCTGCGCACACTCTCCGGATTGCCCTCCACCAACTCGTGCTGCACGTCAAATCCGGCCAGGAAGGTCAGCCGGTCGCCGAATTCGGCCGCCACGGCGGCTTCGTCCATGGTGTGCTTTTGCACGGGATGAAAGATGTCTACGCCCGCATCAATGAGATCGGGCAAATAGGAGGTGTTATTTCCGCAGCTGTGCAGCCAGAAGTGCATCCCGCAATCATGAATCGTCGAACCGACGCGACGGTAGTAGGGGAGGAGCAGCTCGCGGAAGGTCGGCAGGCCCATCATGGGTCCCGTCTGGTGGCCGAGGTCGTCGCTGGTAAAGTATCCGTCGGGACGAAGCAGCTCGTGGGCGGTCCGGATGTAGTCGATATAGACGTCACACATGGCGGCGTGGAGCGTCTGGATCTTGTCCGGGTCGACGTAATAGTCGAGCATCAGGTTGGCCATGCCGCGCAGCATCCAGGGCCGCTCGAAGAAGAAGTTCCAGTGGGCGAACATGAGGTACCGATCGTCCGCACGGCCCTGGTCGGCGATCTTCTCGAGGTCGGCCCAGCGCGGATCGTCCTTTGCCCTGGGCAGCTTCTCGATGAACTCGTCGAGTTTGGCCCAGTCGTCGATGACGACGACGGCGTCCTTGGCGACGGTCGTGTCCCACGTCCAGGAAAGGTTCATCGCCAGGGGATCGACGGGATTGGTGGTCCACAGCCAGACAACGTCTTCGGGGTATCGGTCGAATTCCTTCAGCCGGTCGCCGTATTGCTCCGGCAATCCGTGGCCCCACCATTTGGCGAGGATCATCGGAATCCGCGAGGGATTCCGCCGCTCGATGGCCTTGATGACCTCTTCGCGGCAGAGGGGTTCGATAGCGTCGCGCATTGGGATCGATTCGGGTTTCGACGATGCACAACATCGTGCGCGTGCGACCGCGTGGTTGTGAGTCAAAGCCCTAAATCGCGGGTCCGTGACTTCTGCCTGGACAGGTCTTAAACCTGTCAGGTTTTAAAACCTGTCAGGTCTATAGACCCGTCAGGTATGTGCCCGCACCCACGAACGCCTCCACCCATGCCCCGAGAAACGGATCCTCCAAGCGGTAGCGCACCGAACCCAGCGTCTCCTCGTACCGCAGAATGCCCTTCTTGACGAGAGCCCGGATGGCCGTCTGCATCGTCGCCGCGGCCAAACCGTGAGAACCGAGAACCTCCTGCGACAGCATCCCCTGGCCGGCTCCGGTCACGATCGCAATCAGCGCTTTTTGCTGCGTCGACACCAGTGAATTCCAGGTCTGCGTGTAGAACGGATCGTCACGCCGGACCAGCCTGTCCAGCGCCTCCCGCACCGTGTCGGAGTTGAGTCCGCCGGCCTCCCCATCTCGCAGCAGGTTCCAGCACTCGTATGCCAGTCGCTGCACGTTGTAGGGCACATCCTCGGACAGTTCGAGGATGGCGGTCACGCCGGCCGCATCGGTCGCGTACCCCCCCGACTCGAATCCGTCCATCAGGAACGCTGCGAAATCGGCTCGCGGGATCGGTCCGAGGAAGAGCCTCGAGCCGATCCGATAAAACGGCCGGGATGCGTCCCCGGTCATCTTGGTCAATAGACCCGTCTTCGAACCGGCGAACACGTATCCAACATGGTCGTGCCGCTGCACGGCCGCCCGCAACTGGGCTTCGGCGTCGATGACGCTGCCCTGGCCTGAACCTCCCCGCTCGACGACCTTCTGAAATTCGTCGATCACGACCGCAACGGGATGTTTTGACTGGGCAGCCATGGCGTTTAGGCCGTCGAGTACGGCCGCGAGCAGCGCCGGATGATCCTGCGCGGCGGGGTGCTCGGCCAGCGCGATGGACATGCTTCCGTCCATCGGATCGAACTTGACCTGCGGGCGAAGAGCCGCGAAGAACTGTCCGATCTTCTTGCCCGCGCGCTCGATGGAACCGGTCAGACGTCGCGTTCCGTCAGCGACGATCGCCTCAGCCAGCGACTGGACGGTGGGGTACGCCTCGGCATCATGTCTGAGCACGACGACTCCTTTAGTCTCGGCCGTCTCGGCGGCTACCCGTAGAATCGAGGTCTTCCCGAAGCGCCTCGGTCCGATCAGGAACAGCCGCCCGCCCTCCCGCATCACGCGGACGACGGTCGCCAACTCGTCCCGGCGATCGACCAACTCCTTTTCCGACAACTCACGACCGAACTCGAATGGTGTCTTGGCAGACTGCATCATGCATTATGACATTATGTATAATTACAGTATGTAAATATACATTATTAAACAACTCCACTGCAACTGCTTCAGCCCGGCGAGGTCCGAGCTGCCTCCGCGGGTGCAAGCCGCGCGGGGATGACTGCCGCGTGGCCGAGCCATTCGAGCAGGGTGCCTCCGGTTAGCCTCCTACGAATCTGGAACCTGGCACCTCGAACGCCGCCGGCGCAACCATCTCCCAATCCCACTCGTCTTTAAAGCATTCGCTCGCCCCCGCCTAAGCAAGCATCCAATCAACTCGGTATTCCGCCATGCTCGGCAAGCTCCTCAAAACCTCCCTCCGCAGCCTGAAATCCAAGAAAGGCTTCTCGCTGCTCAACATCGGCGGGCTCGCGCTCGGGTTGGCCTGCTTCATGCTCATCGGCGTCTACGTCGTCAATGAACTCAGTTACGACCGCTACAACGAGCGCTACGACCGGATCCACCGGATGGGACTGCACATCTTCATGGATGGCACGGAGAGCAACTTTGCCGCAGTCTCGGCGCCGGTTGGACCGGCACTCGTCGAGCATTTCCCTGAAGTGTCCGCTCAGACTCGGCTTTTCACGGGGGGCTTTCCGGTCCTTCGCTACGACGACAAGGCGTTCTCCGAAGAACACTTCTTCTGGGCCGACTCGACGGTTTTCGACGTGCTCACCATCCCGTTGATTGCGGGCGATCCGAACACGGCACTGATCGATCCCTACTCGGTGGTCTTCTCGGAATCGATGGCGCGGAAGTATTTCGGCGCGGAGAATCCGATCGGAAAGACGGTGAGCATGGACAACCGCGACGACTACACGGTCACCGGCGTCATGAAGGATTTTCCGGCCGCGTCACATGTCCGCCCCGACTTCCTCGCGGCCATGTCCGGTTTCAGTCGGAGTCGTTCGACGTCTTGGGCGACAAACGCCGCGTACGCCACGTACTTCCTGCTCGACCCATCCGTATCGGCGGGCGAATTCCAGGAGAAGCTCAAATCACTCGTCAAGACGTACGTCTATCCTGAGATCAGCCAGATGTTCGGTGTTAGCGCCGAGCAGATTCTGGCGTCAGGCGCTGAGTTCGAGTTTCTGGTCGAGCCGCTTTCCGACGTCCACCTCCGGTCGAACCTCCGGTCCCAGTTCGAGCCTTACGGAAGCATCCTGTACGTCTACCTTTTCGCCGGCATCGCGATCGCGATCCTGCTGATTGCGTGCATCAACTACATCAATCTCTCGACGGCGGTATCGGTGCAGAAGGCGAAGGAAGTCGGCATCCGCAAGGCGGTCGGTTCGTCGCGCGGCTTCCTGATCGCACAATTCCTCTTCGACAGCACCGTGTTGAGCGTGATCGCGATGGCCATCGCCCTGGCGGCGGCCAAATTGGCCCTTCCGGCCTTCAGTGCGTTCACGGGCAAGGAGCTCGCGTTGCCGCTGTTCGACAATCCGTACCTGATTCCCGGCGCGCTTGCGTTCGCTATCCTCATCGGATGCCTCGCCGGCGCCTATCCGGCCCTCTATCTATCCTCGTTCAATCCGGTGACTGTCCTGAAGGGCAGTGCGGCAATCGGCGGTTCGAAGTCCGCGCTTCGAAACGGGCTGATCGTCTTCCAATATTCCGTGTCAGCCATCCTGCTGCTCGCATCGATGATCGTTTACGGACAGCTCCATTTCATCCAGAAAGCGAACCTCGGGTTCTCGGGTGACCAGGTCATCGTCATTGAAAAGACCGACGACCTCGGAGATCGGCTGGATGTCCTGAAGCGGCGCATCCGCAACAAATCATCCGTCGTGGCGGTAGGCAACAGCAGGCTGCTCTTCGGCGAGATCATGAGCGACGACCTGTTCCGTGAGGCGGGCCGGCCGGAATCGGAGAACAAGATTGTCTTCACGAATTACACGGACGAGGGGTACGCCGACACCTACCGGATGAAACTGCTGGAAGGACGCTACTTCTCGCCCGATCAGCCCGGAGATGTGAATGGCATCGTGCTCAACGAGACCGCCGTCAAGCTGCTCGGCCTCGAAAATCCGATCGGCGCCAAGATCGCCGAGATGCACGATGAGCATGAGCTCACTGTCATCGGCGTCGTGAAGGATTTTCACGTCGAGTCATTCCAGAACGCGATCAAGCCGTTTGCATTCAGGTATCTCGGTCCGGACGGGCACGGGCGGAACCTTTCCGTCCGTGTCGCGGGATCCGATCTCGCGGGTGTAATCGACGATCTGAGCAATGAATGGTACGCGGTCTCCAACGGACAGGCATTCGAGTACGAGTTCTTCGATTCGGTATTCGAGAAGTACTATCTGTCGGAAAAGTCGACAGGCGAGGTGTTGATCGCCTTCGCCGGTCTGTCGATTCTGATTGCCTGCCTCGGATTGTTCGGGCTGGCTGCGTTCGTGACAGTCCAGCGGACCAAGGAGATCGGCATCCGGAAGTCCCTCGGCGCCACGGCTTCGGGCATCGTGCTCCTGTTGTTCGAGGATTTCGGCAAGTGGATCCTGCTGGCCAATGTGATCGCCTGGCCGATCGCCTACTACGTGATGCACAGCTGGCTCGAGAATTTCGTCTTCCGAACCGACATCCGGCTGCTCAACTTCCCGATTGCACTCGTGGCGGGATTGGTCGTGGCATTCCTGACGATCGGATATACGACGATTCGGGCGGCGACGTCGAATCCGGTGACGGCGCTGCGGTACGAATGAGGTAAACGGCGGAGGTTGCGACTTCTGCCTGGATAGGTCTTTAAACCTGTCAGGTTTTAAAACCTGTCAGGTCTATAGACCCGTCAGGTCTTAAGACCGGTCAGGTGTGTGCCTGCACTCCGCCGCCCAATCATAGTTTCCGTACAAATACAGCGACCTCAAGGCATTCGCAGTCGGAAGTCGGAGCTTGGCAATGGCGTGAGAAGATCGCAACCCGAATATCTGGCGACCACGTTTGCAGGGCTGGCCGGCAACCGGCCGAGATCCCTATTTCAGCGCTTCCAAATCCGCCCGGTCCTGGTTCCGATCCAATGCTCGCTTGTTTCGCTTCAGGCTTTCGAGATCGATGAACGGCACGCCAACTCCCTCGATGTGTGCTACCACTCTCGCATGGTAGCTCGCTTCGAATTCGACTCCTTTCAAGCGGTTGATCAAATCGATCCGAGCCGGTGGACGCCCCAATTGGACAACTCGACCAGGCTGGAGAAAGTCATCTACTTCAAGTCCAACGGATCCGAAACCAAACGCTTCCAAGGCTGAAAGGAGTCGCTCGGCGTTAAGGGCGTCCGGCTCAATCCACAGATCAAGATCCTTGGTGTAGCGAGGATGGCCGTGGAATGCAACGGCATAGCCACCAACGACCAGAAAGCGGACCTCATGTTTGTTCAGTAATCTGACAAACTCGCTGAAGTCGGGGTTGAGCGTCATCGTGCCAGCCGTGGTATTCTTGCCGGATGCTTTCGAGCGCAGCCAGTCTCAGCTCATAGGGCTGTTGCTGCCAGTATTCAAGATCACTCGGGGTTTCTTCAATGCGGCCCTTCCAGACGGCCGACCGGTCCATCACGTGGCCGGGGAGATGGAAATGATCTTGTTCGTTGTCCATGTTTGCAATGTACTCATTACACGAAATACCAAACTTCAAACCTTGGCCTCGCGCAGGCGGGGCAGCAAACGGTTTCGCGGCGCACCGAGAGTGCGACGCACCTATAACTGCGACGCACTCCCCCCAAACACGTCACACCTAAGCGCGCGAAAATGCGCCGCGGTGTGCCAGAACTCCGAGCTTCCGCTGATCTGTTGGGTCGTTCCCTCTCGCGCTTCCGAGTCGAACACCGCACAAGGTTCACCGCCCAGGCCTGCGCCGGAATGACAAGCTGCGCCGGCAAACACCATTCGGGCAGGTCGCCTCTGCTCTTGCCATGACCCATCTTGAACCCGTCTTCGGTATATCCAGACGGAACGACGATCTGTAACTGAGTGCTGCAACCATGAAATACCTGAGACGCTCCGCCCTTGTGACCCTGATCACCGTCATCGCCGTCGCTGCCCCGCTATCCGCCCAGACTCCGCGGACGATCAGTCAACAGGGCTTGCTGACGGACCCATCCGGTGACCCTGTCCCGGACGCGTCGCGAACCATGACCTTCAAGATCTACAACACGGATTCGGGCGGGTCGGCGCTGTGGACTGAATCCAAGAGCGTTGCTACTGTAAACGGTGTTTTCAACACGATCCTCGGCTCGTCGACACCCCAATTTCGGGCCTCGATTTCGACCAGGATCTGTGGCTCGGCATTACCGTCGCTACAGACGGCGAAATGCCGCGAACCAAGCTGACCGGTGTCCCGTATGCGCTCGGCCTCGTTACGCCGTATGAGGACAGCATCCGGATTCAGACGGCGGATCTAGCCGGTGACGGAACTGAGCGAATGAACGAGGATCTGACGATCTATGCGAACGATGCCATGGTGGGGCTTTACAGCAATGAAGGCGGTGGGGCAGGGTCGGGCATACAGTTTGGGGAGATGGTTGCGGGTGCACTCACCGACAAATGGTCGCTCTACCGACGAACGAGCGGCGCCGGCTCTACATTTCGTCTTTCATACGGCTCCAATTCCAACTATGCGTCGAACCCGACGGTGGTAGAGATCGACACTACCGGGAGACATTGTCGCCGGATCACTGCACTACCGCGATCCCGGCGTGCCCCGGTATCTGTCCGTGCCGGCATTGGCGTTCAGGCCCGACGGAGACTTTCCGGCGGCCGAGTACACCGCCCTGCATTTTCAGGCGTGGATCGATGCAGGAGCGACGCAGCTTGTTGCCCCCATAAACCTGCCGAAAAACGCGGTGCTGGACAGTCTCTATTGTTGGATAACCGATACGGACCCGGATCAGAATCTGGGGTGCAGCTTGGGAGAGAGCGTTGCTCAGTCTGACGGCAGCGTTACGTCAGGGGGGACCGCATCCTTTTACAGCACCGGCACACCGGGCGCCGAAAAGATCGGCGACAGCCTTATCCATCTTCCGGTCGACAACAGTCGGAGGGCATTCTACATTCGCGTGAACGCTGATGGCGCAGGCTGGCCCACCGCCGGATCCAACCTGAAGCTCCATATGGCGGTGGTCAAATACCACGCCCTCGAGCCACTGTAGACCCCAATCTGACGCTTTGAATTCTGAATTCTGAGCTGCTTCTCGTACATCCCCACCTACGTCTCCGCCCGTCGGCCCGACTCGGGTTACGCCGAGACTAGCCCCCGAGAATCACGTTTGGGCCCTCGCCCCTGTACTCCGCGCGGTTGATGCCGAACCTCTTTGAAAGGCCCAATTTGAATTCCCAATTCCCAATTCCCAATTCCTACATTCTTAATTCTGCATTCTGCATTCCCCCCTACCTCACCACCATCATCTGCTTCGTCTGCACCGTCTCCCCGGCGACCAGCCGGTAGAGATACACCCCGCTCGAAAGACCGCGCGCATCGAAACGGACGTTGTACGATCCGGCGTCGAATACCTGATCGACGACCCTGGAGACTTCCCGGCCCAGCAGATCCACGACCTGAATCGTGGCACGCTCCGGCTTCGGAAGATCGAATGCGATCGTCGTCGTCCCGTTGAATGGGTTCGGGTAGTTCTGGTAGATCGCCGGCGAGGTTTCGAGCGCGCTCGGACCGTCGTCCTCGATGCTGACCGGACCGGAAGCGATGGGGAGGACGTTCCATCCCGTGTTGTTGTCCTCGTGAACCTCCTCCACCGAACCGTTCGGATCGACAACCGCATATATCCTGGGGAAGAAGCCGATTCCTGACGGTAAGCGCCACTGCATTTGTGCCGTCCCCGAGCCCCGGTCGGCCAATTGTCCGACGAAGACGGACGTCTCGCCTCCCGTTCCGACGATCGGCGTGCCGCCCGCCGCAGGATCGCCCACGAAGAATTGGACTTCAACCGGACCCGGGGTCGGAAGCAGGCTCCAGTTGTGCACCCGCACCTTGATCGTCACGACGTCTCCAACTGCGGGCTGGATGGGATCGAAGATGATTTCATGCGTCTGCTGCGTCTGCGCCTCGGTGATGTCGGCCCCTTTCTCGCGATCGAGCCGCCAAGGCAGGATAAGAGCGGGATCCGACAGCTCGCCGTAACGCTGCTGCCACCACGTGCCTTCGAATCCAGGCTGCGCGAGCTCGGGCGTCACCGCGTAGTCGAGCACCAGGGCTCCGTTCGTGGCCCAGTAGACATAGGGAATGACGTTGTACCGGACGTTGCCGATGCCCTGATCGACGTCTCCAAACTGCACCCTCATACCCTTCGTGTCGCGGACCTTGATATTCCGTGTGTTGACGGTCTCTGAGGTGTAGTCGCCCTCGATTTTGAGGTTCGGGATGAACGGCACGGGAATGTTGAAGTCGGCCGATCCGCTGATACCAACGCGTACGCTGTTCTGGACGTCCGTTTCGGTCTCGCCCTCCGAGGTCAGCGCCCAGGCGACGTCCGACGTACCGCTCAGCGTGATCTGATCGCCCGTGTCCCAACGGATGGCAGACGCGAGCGCCGAATTCTGATCGGGTGAGGTGATGGATCGGTAGGACAGGATGTTGCCGACCTCGTGCTCAGGGATGTAATCGAAGGCGTTCCAACTCTTGCTGTCGAACCAGGCGCGCGTCTGGAGTTTTGGCGTTACAAACACAAGGTCGCTGACCTGCTCGCCATCGACGAATAGAGGATACTCCCAGATGTCGTAGTTGACGATCATGGCGTAGATCCAGTCATCGCGGGTGGCCTGTACCGCCTGCTGGACGGTGAACGTGTGGGTCGTCTTGTCCTTCCGTCTGAAACCCTCGCCGTATGTGCCTTTGATCTTAAGTTTCACGCCGACTTTGACCTTATCGCTGAAGGGAATATGGAAACCGCCCTTGACAGTGGCCGCCACGCTCCAGTCAGTCTTCAGCTCGGTCTCCACAGAAATGGACCGCTCCGTTTCCGTCGTGTAGTCCGCCTGGAAACAACGGGCGAGATCTTCTCGACAGGCGCAGTCTTCTTCACCATAGCACTTGTTGACGTCGAATTCTTCGCCCTCGAGCACGTCGAAATGCGTGGGCGGAGCGTTCAGGATGACAAGCGGACGCACGATGTCCGTCTTGGCATACCTCTTCGGACTGCCGACCCGGATCCCGTTATCTCCGACGTCGAGCGCCGCCAGCGCGAGCGGGCGCGGCCCCGACGGATCGATCCGATACTCCTCCAGTTGAGATTCTCGGATGCTGGGGTATCCGATGTCCGGATCCCAGGCGTATACCCGGATGTTGAGAATCCCGTCGGTACTAATGCCGCCGTCGTCGGACACGTCTCTGCTCCCAACTACGGTAATCTCCGGACGCCAGGTGGCCGACTCGTTCGCGAGGTCATTGTCGGCATCGAGATCTGCAACGGCCATAAGGTGCCGGCCGTACTGGCCTGGCTCCGACGACGTGCCGAACGAGCCGATTTGCGTCGGCTTGTAGTCGTCGTCGACCTGGAACACCTGCAGCTGCCGGTAATAAAGGGTCAGCTCGTCCCGCCCGTCCTGATCGAAGTCGATGGCTTCGGCATTGATCGGAAAGCCGCGATTGCCCGTCGTCTGGTGGATTTGACTCGTGCCGCTCGGTCCGGTGAGGAAGTACGACGTGTCGGCCGCCGTCGTCCACTGGTCGGGCGGAAGAGGATTTCCTTCGTCGTCACCTGCCAGGATCACTCGACTCATGTTCAAGAACCAGTGCGTGTCGCTCTCGTTGGTCGTGCGTTCGAAGAGCACCCCGATGCCCTCATCGTATTCCGGTCCGTATCGACCCGCTGCAACCGCGATTCCGTTCATGAAGACAGAGGCATTGTCCTCTTTCGTATAGATGGTCGTGTCGGCGCGCTGGACCAGCTGAAACGACTCCGGATCCACGTCATAGATCCGCATGAACGTTTTCCAGCATCCCTGACTGTATGCGCAGTCGAAATTGCGCCCTCCTACGACGACGATCTCGTCGGTGCCGTCGCCGTCGAAATCGCCGGCCTGGACGTCGAAGGGCCAGGTCGAGCGACGCGACTGTCCGGGCGCCTCTTGCGACAGATAGGTGATCTCGGGGTCATTGAAACTGGCGAGCATTTTCGGCTGATGACTCTCATCCGTTTCAAATAACTCGATCTGCAGTGATCGATCGGCGCCCCAGTACGAAAGGATCCACTCCGACTGCGAATCGTCGTCGAAGTCCGCCTTGGCCAAAATGGGGATCCGCGGCCGTTGGTCGTCGTCGACCATGGAGCCGGCGGGGGCGACCGTAGTAAGGTGCGGCTCGGTCCATTTGAGGTTGACGCGATCCAGATCGGGGATGATCATTTCTATGGACCGATCGGGCCCTTCCCAGGCTGCCACGTAGTCATCGAGGTTATCGCCGTCGAAATCACCGGCGATGACGTCAACGGCTTTGTCCTGCTCGGGATTTGCAGCGGACTTGACGCTCTGCAGCTCCGACGGGACGAGGTCGTTCGGGACGTTCGGATCGGGGTTATTCAGATTGATGTAGTCGAGGACCGATGCGAACTTCTCACCGCTCGTACGGCCCTCCGACCAGAGCAAGAGCAACTCGGACGAATCGCCGAGCTTTCTCGTGCCCTTCAGCGGTTCGGATTCTTCAGTGTCCTGTCCAAAACTGTTCTGCGGGACGATGACGGTAAACGTCGCACTCGCAACAACAATAGTCGCAGCGAGCGCACTGGCAGCAATGCGCAATTGAGTGCCTCGGTGGGTTGTGGTTGGAGCCAGGTTGCGATTCACATGATAGCCAAACCGCCTGATGCATCCAACTCAAAGCATCCGGCTCCTGGTGCATGGCGCTTAGTCCGCGAGAGCGTTGATTTCTGCCTGGATAGGACCGGTCAGGTGTGTCGAGGAAGTCGAAGTCGTCGATCCGGATGGCCGTTGCCGTCCACCTCTCATCCTGTGCCTTCCCCTCGGGATTGCCCAGCCGTCACGCACACCTCGGTCGGCACCCAGCATCCGGAACCTTGACTTAGTTGACTTAGTTCACCCTGTCAAATTGAGTCCGCAACATGAAGACAATCAACATCCACGAAGCCAAGACGCACCTGTCGCGAATCCTTGCACGTGTGGCTCGCGGCGAGTCCGTCGTCATTGGAAAGGCGGGTACGCCCGTCGCCGTGCTGAGCCCCTACGTTCCTGCGGATACAACGCGAGCGCCGGGCAGTATGAAGGGCCGAATCCAAATCGCCGCGGATTTCGATGCCGACGACAACATCATAGCCGACCTCTTTGAGGGAAGCGCCGAAAAGGGATAGGCGTGGACATCCTTCTCGACACCCATATTCTGCTTTGGTGGCTCGCCGATGACGCGCGTCTTTCTGAGAAGGCCAGAGCACTCATCGCGGATCAGGCCAACCAGATCACGGTGAGTGCCGCGACGGCGTGGGAAGTAGTCATCAAGAAGGCCTTGGGGAAACTCTCGATCGACGGCGATCTCGAGCAGGAGATTGGGAGGCAAGGCTTCGCGATGCTTCCAGTCACCTTCGCCCATGCGACAGAAATCTCGTCCCTGCCCGCCATTCACCGGGATCCGTTCGACCGGATGCTCGTGGCCCAGGCGCGGATCGAGAACCTTCGGCTGCTCACCGTCGATCAGAACATATTGCGCTACCCGGCAAACGTCATTGAGGGCTAGCCTTCGCGATTTGCCAGATTCGCCGGAAGCGCCCGAACCCGGCACGTCGCAGACCCCATTTTGCGATTTGCGTTTTGCATTTCATCGCACCACCATCATCATCCGCGCCGAAGTCTCTCTATTCGACCTTAGTCGATAGATATACGCACCCGACGGAACGCGGATACCGGTCGACGTCGTTCCGTCCCACTCAACAGCGCGTCGTCCGGATTCCTGGAACCCGTCGACCAACGTGCGGACGACCCTGCCCCGTATGTCGACGATCGCGAGCTGAGCGTAGGTCGGCTTCTCGAACGAGTACTCGATTCGCGTGCTCATCGAGTAGGGATTCGGGTAGTTAGGGTACAACGCCATGCCGGACACCACGTCAGGCGTTTCGGCTTCGATCGACGTGCTGACGGGCCCGATCCGCAAAAGCCACGCATCGTAGTTGCCCGCGCCGAAGGAAGAAGTATAGGCGGCGATGACGAGCCCTCCATCCGACGTCTGCTCTATAGAGAAGCCGTTATCCAGGCCGTTTCCACCGTAGCTTCGCTCCCAGTCCAAATCGCCGTCAGCGTCGGTCTTTCCCACCCACAGGTCGCCGTTCATCCCCGTTTGGCCGGTGAAGGCGTAACCGCCGTCGGATGTCTGTTCGATAGAATCGATTTCATCGCTATAGATCGACCCGAACCTTTTGGCCCACAGCGTGTCGCCCATGGCATCCGTCTTGAGCAGCCATCCGTCATAACCTCCGTCTTGTATCGTCCCGGCGACCATATAGCCGCCGTCCCTTGTCTGTACGACCGATTTGGCCACATCGTAACTCTGGTAGCCGTAGTTCTTCTGCCACTCGACGTTGCCGGCCGAGTCTGTCTTGACGATCCAGATATCCCCGGCTGGCGTTTCTCCGGCAGACGCCGTCTCACCGGCGAGGACGAATCCGCCCTCGGCGGTCTCCTTTACCGAGTAGGCTCTGTCGCGCCCACTACCGCCAACCAGCTTCGTCCAGAGCGTCGTACCCACGGTATCCAGCCGGATGAGATACAGATCGTCGTTATTCGTCGGGGTACGAATCCATCCGGCAATGGCAAATCCGCTGTCGGCCGTTTGTACAACCGACTGACCCGAGTCAATGGTAAACCTGTTGCCGAAAGTTTTCGACCAAAGCGTGTCGCCGTTTGCGTCTGTGCGGACAATGAATACGTTCGAGCTGACGTTTGGCGTATCCATACTGCCGGCGACAATGTAGCCGCCCTCAAACGTCTGTCGCACCGAGTAGCCTCGGTCGTACAAACCACCGCCGAAGGTCCGTTCCCATTGCGTCTTCCCGTCGGCGTCGGTCTTGATCAACCAAAGGTCTGAGGGACCTGCAGTTGGCCTGGAGTACGTCTCACCGGTGAGGATGAAACCTCCGTCCGCCGTTTGCGAGACGGCATAACCATAGTCGTCCTCCATGCCTCCGAATGTTACCGTCCATAGGGTATCCTGGGCGCGTACCGCTGATGTAGTAGAAACCGTTACCAAAGCAGCGGCGACCAGCGAAAACACGGTATCGAGTCGAGACGGCGAACATTTCATCGTCGTGTCCTCCTGCTTGGCACGTGACGTACGCAAGGCGCTCGTCACGTTGGAAGGTGCTAAGGAAAACAGAATGCCGAACGCGTTCACGTCGTTCAACATTCCCTGGTGGAAATTCGATCATTGGGACAACCCAGTGAAGAGCGGGACCGCCGCCACGAAAGGGTGTCCTGGAGCTTACGTTCGGCTAGTGTGAGACGAGATCATAATTGCTGCTGACGAAAAGATCAAATCTGGCTCGCGGCGGATCGGTCGGACGCGAGGCTTCCCCAAGGGAAAACACGGCGCAGTCGGGGCCGGCAGGAGCAATTCTGAGTTCTGAATTCTCAATTCTGAATTGTCTTACGGCTTCACCACCGCCGTCGTCCCAAACCCGGGCCCCAGCACCATCGCGTTGAACAGCAGGCGCCGCGTCTCATTCGTCGTTCCCCGGAAATTCGGTTCAAAGCCGATCAGGATGACCTGCCCACTCCCGACTGCTTCCCGAGTAACGAGCGGAGCGTTGGTCAGCCGCTGCGTTGCTTCCGGCCAGAGCAGGCCGCTCTCCCGTACGAATACGTCGTTTCCAGCCGGAATTGACGACCAGCCGACGCGCCTGCTCTTCGATCCCTTGCTCGGTTCGAGCACACCGATGCGCACCGCCGACTCGACGTCCGACTTGGCCATCAGTACCCGGCTGCCTTCAAAAAGAACCGAAATCGACTCGCCGGTACCAAACGTCAGCCAGTGCTCCGGATTGGTTCGGCCTGCGATCAACGGAGCCCCCTCCGGCATGAACAACCGTCGCCACTTGTCCTGGCGCTCGAGCACGGACTTGTCGGGACGCTTGTACGATGAATCCAACGCTGCCGGTCCCTCATCTCCAACGCCGTGCGAGAAGACGGAGCCAACATCCGGGATAATCTTCTCTCGTGCCTGCCAGTCACGTTGGACGGCCACGTCGTAATCGTCCAGCTTGTCGAGCACATCCCGTAGCAGCCGCACTTTGGTCAGGCCGGCGCTGTCGCTCGCCAGTTGATAAGCCGATGATCCGACAGCGATCAGTGTGCCACCGGACATGATCCAGGGCTTCATGCCTTCCAACAGATTCTTGTCCACTGGTTGCCAACTTGAAGGGATGACGATCACGTTGTAGCGTCGGAGGTCGTGCGCAGACCACTCGGCACTTAAATGCGAATGTCGAATCCCCAGGTGCGTATCGATCCCGTGCCAAATAGACCCGAAGCTCGATGGATCCACCATATCGCGAGCCAGCAGTGCAATCTCTGGACGCTGGAGCAGCTTGAAATAGGAACCGCCGAGGTCGGGAAGATCGCCTGCGCCCTGCCCCGTTCCGACTGAGTGAACGGCGAGCCCCAAATCGGATGCCACGCTCGAGACCATCTTGAGTACATCACATCCAACCGGCACGGCGTCAGTGTGACCGGGGACCATATCGTCGGGGATCGATGGTCCGCAGTCTCGATTGTCGGTGTTCTGCACGACGATCGATCCTCGCGCGAACGACACACCGTCCAGTTCGAACGGCTTTTCGGCCGCCCTGACCCATACGCCTTCTTCCATGAGCCTCGCCGCGAATGCGAGGGAGGCGTCATCTGTGCCGTCCACGATGTAGCCAACCTTCGAAATGGCCGGCGTCGCTGCTTCCTGCGCTGGAATCTGTCCAGCCGAGACGCCGCGAGCCGGGAGATCCTGATCCAGTTCCAATGCATCGAGTCCATAGAGCATGAGCAGGTTCCAGGCAGTGATGTCGTACATCACGCCACTGCCATCCTTCAGCACCTCGCTGCGCTCCTTCTTAAGAATCTCCTCAGAAAGCTGCGGATCAAACGCCAGCGCGGCTGCAACCAACCTCGCATTGGGTTGTCGGTTCGAGATCAGAATGGATCCGGCCGGAATCTCGCGCGACGCGAACGGACGACCCAGCTCATCGCGTCCTGCCCGGGCGGTAAAAGCCTGGTCGGCTACAGAATACTCGATGCCCTGCAGATCCATCTTGTCGAGAAATTCCGCCAGGCGGGTCCGATCGCCCGTCGGGAGGATAGCCCACGAGCGCTTGGCGTACGGACCTGCCGCAGCGAGCATCGACCGCCGATCCTTCAGAAAACCGCGTTGCAGGGCATCCGCCCCTTTGAACAGCGATCTCAGATTCGTCCATGAACTGACCGCCTGATGATGAACGGCTTCCGCGTAGGTGATGACGGTTCCCTCAGGACGTCGGATGCCGTCTTGAGCAAACCGGGCCTGCTCGTACAGGATGGACACGGCGCCGAGCAGCTTTCCCCATGAGTTTGCATAGCCGGGATACCAGTTGTCGGCCCACTCCCCGTTGTAGTAGGTCCACCCGCGCGAATCGAACGCCGCCGCCTGGTCTCTACCGAACGACTGCTGCCATTCTTCGATGTATGGCG
This sequence comes from uncultured Bacteroidota bacterium, assembly GCA_963768715.1. Classification (GTDB taxonomy): domain Bacteria; phylum Bacteroidota; class Rhodothermia; order Rhodothermales; family DATKEJ01; genus DATKEJ01. The sequence continues at coordinate 473,353 of CAVYJC010000010.1, read as the reverse complement.
GGAAGTCATTATTCATCGGCTCCGTGTCGGGTGTGAAGAGAAAGGTTTCCTGCCCTCCCATTTCATGGGCATCGACGAAAAGCAGCGGGTGCCACGTCCGGGCTGCAACAATGCGTCCGCGCGACTCGGGATTCACACCCAGCAGCCAATCCCGGTTCAAATCGAACAGATAGTGATTTGCGCGACCCCACGGCCAATAGCCGCTGTGAAGCAGCGACTGATCGTCCACGTTCGGCGCCGATCCACGGTGCTGTGTGATCTGGCTCAGGAAACGCTGCCGGCCGTCCTGATTCTGCACGGGATCGATCAGGATCACCATCCGGTCGAGCCAGTCCGCGGTCTCTTTCGACTGTGACGCAATGAGGTGGTAGGCGACGAGCATGGATGCGTCCGCCCCCGAGGTCTCATCTCCGTGAACCGAATACGCCAGCCACGCTGTGGCGGGTGTCTCCCCGAGAAGGCGCTCCGCCTCTCCGTCGTCAAGGCCGCGTGGATCGGCCAGCTTCGCCAGGTTTGCCTTGATCTCGTCCAGTCGTGCCATGTTGGCCGCAGAACTGATGGCGATGTAGACCATCGGCCGGCCCTCGTACGTGCGGGCGTATTCGACCATTTGTGCCTTGGGACTGGCGTCCGTCATCGCCCGAAACACATCGAGGATCTCTTGTGGAAACGCCGCGCGAGCGCCCACTTTGAAACCGAGCGTCTTCTCAGGGGAGGGGATGGCCGGGTCGTAAGATCCTTCCGGATCGGGGAGCATCCGATGCGGGTAATCGAATTCGCCTGTCGGCGCGAGTTGGGCGAAAACCGTGGAGGCGAACAGCGTGAAAGTGAGAAGCAGGATGGAGCGCATGTTGTGATACTGACTAATTCGGAAGGCGATGCTTGCAAGAGTGAGTGAGCAGGGAATGCCTGCCGCGCCTCCAATCGAGCAGATTACGAAACCGCAGCTTCACGCGCTATGCGTCGGATGACACGACCCCGCGATCGTGCTCACTCGGTATTCCCACGCGTCTCAAACCGCATCGCCGCCAAAGCGGTCTTGAGATCTTCGGTCCACTTCTCCTGCTGCTTGAGCAAATAGGTGGCGGTGACGTAATACATGGAGTCGTAGTTCTGGATCATGTAGGTGTTCACCACAAAGTCTGCCTTGCTGGGGCCCATTTTTGCGGAGTACCTCAATCGGATGGCCTGCGTGCCTTCGAGCTGCACGACGTCCGTCCCGGTCCAGTTGATGCCGGTTACCTCGCCACTCTCTTCCCCTGACTGGACGAACCCGGAATGCAAATCCTCGTCCAGCTTCTGCAATTCCTCGGCTGAAAGGCTCATGTCCGCTCCCAGTGGCATGTAATCCCCGGCCGCGCCTTGCTCGGTGTTGACTACGATCCCGGCAGACCTTTGCTCGCCCAGACCTTCCGACGCGTTGATTCCTTTCGGTTGCGCCCAAACGCTCAGATCCTCCGTGGTCACGAGGAGATGCTCCCGACCATCCTTCGTGGTGGACTCGAACGTACCCTCCATCAGTTCCATCGACGGAGGGAGCGGCAGCGTGAAATGTCCCTCCACGACGACCAGCGGCCAATCGGCGGACTGGGCGAAGGAGGTCGCGGCGATTACGAGAACGCCAAAAATGGTGATTACGGCACGTTTCATCATGATGTTGGTCGGGACGCGCCAGCGGCGTGTCAACATTCGGGTTTGGTCGGGTGTCGGAGACACGCCAACCGCAAGTTAATCTTTCCCGCCGGTAGTTGCCCGTCCGTGACCCATCCAACCTCACTTTCAGGTATGGGTAGATGAAGCACCCATCCAAGAACCCTGCGATCCATATGCGAAACTTTGCGGCACTAGGCCTTCTGACGATTGTCCTTGTCGGATCGGCGGTATTGTGCGTCAATGCCCAATCGTCACGTACGATCAGCTACCAGGGACTTCTCACCGACGACCTGGGCAGTCCCCTCACCGATGCCTCGCGCACCATGACGTTCAAGATCTACAACGTCGACACCGGCGGCTCTCCACTGTGGACCGAGAGTAAGAGCGTAGCAACGGTCGACGGGGTTTTCAATACGATCCTCGGCTCCGATACACCCTTGACGGGTTTCGATTTTGATCAGGATCTCTGGCTGGGTCTCGCGGTACAGGGCGACCCCGAAATGCAGAGAACCCGGTTGACCGGCGTTCCTCTCGCCTTGGGTCTCGTAAACCCGTACCCCGATACGATTCGCATCCAGACTTCTGATCTAAGCACAGACGGCAGCGAGCGTGTGAACGAGGACCTGTCGATCTACGCCAGCGATGCGATGGTCGGTTTGTACAGCAACGACGGCGGCGCAGCCGGTTCGGGCATCCAGATGGGTGAGATTGCCGGAAGCTCCCTTGTCGACAAGTGGTCGATATATCGCAAAACGAGTGGGGCCGAATCATCTCTGAGATTCTCGTACGGCGCCGATCCGAACTACGCGGTGAATCCGACCCTCGTCGAATTCGATACGGCCGCGGGTGTCACGGCAAAGTCGTTCAAGTTTTCGGAGAGCAAAGTGCACCACCTGGCGATCAATGCCGCTGCGTTCCGTCCAGACAGGGTTAGCTCAACTACCGATTACGTGGCGTCGGACATCGCCGCCTACATCCTCTCCGGTACGAGTACCACGATGTTCGCGCGTGTACATCTTCCGGACGGAGCGATACTGCAAAGTCTGGACTGCTACCTCTATGACAACGACGCTCTCGATCTCGAATGCGCCCTCGAGGGGTCGGTAGCAGGCGGCTCAAACATAGTCAGCGCGATTTCGGATATCGGAATCGTCGATACGAATGGGATTTTGGGGTACGACAAGCGTTCAACTCCGCTCAGCTATCCGCCGATTGACAACACGAAAACCTCGCTCGTCGTCCGCGTGAATCCGGTTTCGGGCTCCTGGTCGACCGCGGGTGGCGACCTGCGGATGCATATGGTCGTCATCAATTACACGATGGCCGAAGCAGGTTGAGAGGCGCCATCAGCCGTCCGACTTCGCCTGCGCAACGGTCGCTATGTCGGATAAATCCGGTATCTGGTGTCCATCTGCGCCTCGCTCAGCGAGGCTACGCGGAGACCGGTCTGATGTCCTACCTCACGCTCACAAGCACTTTGATGAACCCGGTCTCGCCGCCGCGAAACTCCTCGAGTGCTTTCCCGAGCACCATGCCGAAGCCGAGCAGCGACGGATCTGCCTTCATGGCGTGTCCGGGGCGACTGCTTGATACGAGGAGGTCGCCCCGGGCGATGGGTCCGCCCTCGTCGCAAACTTTCGTCGGAATCACCCCGACCACGCCGAGCGGAATCTGATCACTCGTGTTGTCCCCCATGGACTCCTGCGCCAGCAAAACCCCGGGGCGGGTAGCATAAACCCCCGCGATCCGTGTCGAGTAGGGTGCGTCCGACGAGCTCGACGGAGTAGTCGGAATCGTCTGACACAAAGAGCACGTCGCCGGGCTCGAAGTCTGCGGCATCCCCCTCTACGTCGAACGACTCGGCCAGGTCGGCGCCGGAGGGATGAAAGATCCCGTCCGCCCAGACGTTGCCGCCATTGTCGACGTGAAAACGGAGGTCGCCCCCTGTGTAGGCCTTAAGCAAGGAACCCGTGCTTGTGTTCTTGACGACGATGGTGCCGTCGGTGCCGGCGGATTCGAAGTAGCCGGACACTCCCGAAGCGCTCGACGTGTTGAAGACGCGCATCGTCGCGCCCGGAATGCCGCCACCGTAGCTCCCCGCTACGTACATCGCACTGCGTGTCGTCGTTTCTGAAACGTGGAGTTGGGCAAGAGGAGCATTCGTGCCAATTCCGACGCCGCCGGAGGAGCGGATCAGGAACTGGTTGTAATCTGTGGAACTGAAGGGCGCGTCGGTGCTGTCGGCCCAGACGAACGTGCCGTCATGGGCTGCTTCAGCCTGCCATCCTGCTGCGAATGCGTAGGAACCGTCCGCGATGTTGTGTCGACCTCCAGGGATGGTCGAGGCATGGCCGTTTGCCTGGTTCGCCACGCCGCCGCCTACGGTGGCGTGTGAGGCATTGGTGCCATCAGGGTCGCTAGTGCCTGCTTCGTTGTCTTGACCACCTGCAACGGTCGTCATCTCGTCGTAGGCTCCATTACCCGAGCCGCCGCCCACCACACTGGAGCTTCCCAACGCCACGTTGTCGTTCCCTCCACCGACTGTCGCGTAGGGGTGGAATCCCAGAATGCCCCCAGGGTAGATGAGGCCTGCCTGATTGTTCGCCCCTCCACCAATCGTTCCATAGTTGCCGCCTACGTTATTGGGCATTCCACTGTAACCTCCACCACTTATGGTGCCCCCCGCCACGTCTGCGCGAATGTAATTCCACTTGTAGCCTCCCAAGAGACTGGGCGGCAACTCCTGGTCGATATTTGGGAAAACTTGCAGGCCCCGAAGATTCAAGGCATACGGAACCGAGGTCAACTGAGTGCGCGGCGAGATCTCCTGACCGTTTACGGCAATCTGCAGCCACATCGGGATGTTGAGCGCGATCCGGCGGAGCGGCGTTGGTCCGTCGCCACCGAGAATCACATCGAACACTCCGTTGTGAACCTCGACGTCATCGACTATTTGCGACCATGCCTGGCTGCCGGCTTGCGCTCCAGTGTGAAGGCTGAAGGAAAGATCGTAGGTCCCATCGAGTGGCGTTCCTGAGCTATTCGTTAGATATCCCTGATAAGAAATCAATTCGGGCGACTGCGCCTGCAGCGAGGACGAGAGGGCGACGGCGACGCCCACGAAGAGAAGGGCGAGAAGGCGATACATGGCAATCCTCCATGGCTTGGAGTGACCACCGGGTAGCCCAATTCTACATCAGGCCCGCCAAAATGAAAAGTCGCTGGTGCTGTACGAGTGGTGTTTGACTTCAAACACCAGCCTTCAAACACCAAACCGGACTGCAAATTTGCGAAATGCAGACTACAAACTTGTCACAACCCGGCAATGACGTGAAAACGTTGGCGGACGATAATTGGGGCGAAAGACGTGATCGATGGTGACAGCGGCAAGCAAACAGGCACACTGCCAATCAACCGAATTCTCAATTCTCAATTCTCAATTCTCTAATTCTTAATTACTTACCATACTGCCCCACATACTGCTCGTACTCGTTCCCCGCCGTATAGCAGTCCCCTCGCTGGGCAGCCACCATGATGCTGAACGCCTTCGCCTTTCGGGCTGCATCGCGCGCTTTCTGCGATTCACCCTGCGCCCATCGGTACAGGTTCATGCATTCGTTGGGATTGTAGATTGCCCTCGGATTGGTCTTCAGTTCTTCGTCCAGTCGTTCGATTCGCGCTCTCACCTCGCCTGCATCGAAGGCATTCGGAGCGACCTGCAGATACTGCTGGGCCTCTTTCTTCGCGGTAGCAATGTTGCCTTCCGCCTCGTTCGCGAGCGAAAGATTGTAATGCGCCGACGGCGAATTTGGAAACTCTGCGGCTGCCTGGTCATAGTTCAGCCGCGCCGAGGTGACGTCGTTGTTTCGCAGGTACTCTTCCGCCTTCGCAAAGATCGACTGGAGACGGACGCGCGACGCGGCATCGAGTACCGGATCATCCTTGCGCACCTGATCCTGAATGAATGCCCTGCGGAACGCGGAGATCAGCTCACCGGCACTGTTCGCCGAATACTGTGAGCCGCTGCCGGCCGAGGCCACGAGCTCTGTCAGGTCCTTTTCAGCCTGGCTGCCCGGCGGGAGTCCGAGACCCACCGCATCGAGTCGAACCGGCAAGCCGCTCTTCCGGACGGCGTCGCCGGCCTGCGAGACCGAGCCGCAGTCGTTCTGCCCGTCGCTGAGCAACAGGATCTGGCCCGATTTGGAATTGGGATTGCGTTTGGCGCCGGATATGTAACTCTGGGCGAAGGCCACAGCGGGGGCCATGGGCGTTCCACCCCCCGGTCGCAAGGTGGCGATAGCCTGGAGCATGCTCGCCTTGTCCGTCGTGAAATCATGCACGACGCGCCATCCGCCCGAGCACCCGCCGTCATAGGAGATGAGGCCCACTTCGACATTGGCGCCGAGGGCCTTGACGGCCTCTTCCGCGGCGGCCCGGGCCTGCTCCATCTTCCCGCCGCTTCCCATGCTGCCGCTGGTATCGATCAGCAGCAGGAGCGAGCGGGTCACGTTCGCAGCGGCATTGGTGGTCGGCTGCTGCTTGCGAACGAGATCGGGAATGGTCGCGGTTGCGTCCGCCTTGAAGCAGTTCGGCGCCACGTCGATCGCCTTGTCTCGAAGCGTGATCGCTTCCTGATAGACGCGGACCGCGTCGCTCTCCTGGTCCGCATCCAGCAACTGCTGCGCTTCGAGGGCCTTCTGCTCAGCCTGTAGCTTCAGTTCTCGAGCCTCCTTCTGATCCTTCTCCAGCTGGATCGCGTGTGGAGCTTCGGTCTGGAGCCAGCTCAGCGTGGGGTAATCCACCCGGATCTTTTCGATCAGGTCCACGGCCTTCGTGTAGTCGCACTCCTCGTTGGCGGCCTTGACCACTTCATCCACGCGTTCCTGGATGCTCCGGACATCCTTCTTCATGTTGTCGTAGAGCGCTTTGACCTTCTCGTACAGACATTTCGGAAGATTGGGGAGCGCGGCCTGGTCCATCGCCCCTTCGAGCGACGTCAACGCGTCCTCGACGTCTTTAGCCAGGAGATGGGCGCGCGCCTCACGGAGATGGTCCTTGGCAACCGCCTCGTCCGTTGCGGCTTTCTCGAGAGCTGCCTGCTCAGCCCGCATCTCGGTCAGGATGGAGCGGATGTCGGCTGGGGCGCCACCCGGGAAATTCTGTGACAGCCAGACATCGGCCGTTTCGATGACCTTTGCCTGGGCATCTGCCGCTGCTGCGTAATCGCAGTTTTGCTTTGCCTGATCACGCTCTGCTTCAAAAAGACTCACGAGCGGCGTCAGAGTCGATGTGGGATCGTCGCCGCCCTCATCGCCTCCGCCGTCTTCGTCGCCCGTGTCACCCGTTCCGCCACCTTCGTCGCCGGTGTTTCCGTTCCCGCCTTCTTCTTCGCCACCTTCACCGCCTTCGCCCTCATCGCCTCCTCCTGAAGGATCGACGACCGGCGGCGTGACTTCTTCGCCCCCACCTTCCTCGCCTCCACCTTCTTCGGGTGGATTCTCCTGAGCAACCTCAGGAGGCTCGATGTAGGGGAGAACGACTTTTCCGCTCGCCCAGCTGTCACCCTCTACACCCGGCGTAGCCAGGGTGTCGACGATGGAGAGCACGACGGCGCCTTCACCGTGCCGTTCGTCTCCGTCACGCGGCTTCACCTGAATACCGTAGGTGCCCGGGTCGAGTCCGCTGAAACCTACCGTCCCCCAGTAACCTGATGTATCGGTCTTCTCCCCGAGTCGGGCAACCGCTCCCTGGTAGAGATATGAGCCTCCGGAAGCGTTCTCCGCACTGATCTCGGCGTACACCGATCCGGAAAACTTCGCCGGATTACGGAGATAGTACACGATTGGAATGTCGCGTACGTCTCTCGCCAACTCGGTCGTGTCTGTACCCGAGACTTCGAGCAGACGTGCGGTGTAGCGGTGGACGACCTCGACGGTTCGGCGCTCGACGTAGCCGTCCTCGTCGGGTTCGAACGCATCTTTCCATTCGGGGCCCGGCTCCCAGCCGGTACGTGGCTGATCCACAACGGGGGCCGGACTCTCGAGAATCTCCTCCTCGAGCTTTGTAATCACCTCGCTGTTGTCGTTTTCGTCGGCGACGAACGACCGCGCTTCGATCTGCAAATACGGAAGCAGCTCCTGGGTGGTCCAGCTGTAGGGATAAACGATATGGATTTCAGGCTCGTAGTGAACGCCGTCGGCGATCTCTTGGACGATGTCGGTCACGTATTTCGCCGACTCTTCGGTCAAGTGCTCGGAGATCTTGTCCTCTGCGTCGAGAATCTGCAGCTCGGCGACGCCCATTTTGTCCATCTTCGAAAGGATGGTCGCCGACATGGCCCGCTCGCGGTCCTCGCGCTGGTACACGTTGTACTCATAGTTTTGATACTCGTGCACGAAGTGCTCGGCAAGTCCTGCCAGCAGCTTCTCCTTGTCGGATCCAAAGAACATCGTAAAGTAGCCGTCGAACTCTACCTGATAACCGTAGGGTTGGTTGGCAAACCACTCGTCCACCGCCTTTCTGAAGAACTTCCGCAGCGTGTCTTCCTCGGCGATTCCCTGGTCACCGGCCTCGATGTACATCTGCCCGATAATGGGCTGATAATGTTCGTAGATTCGGCCGATTCGCTGGTAGTAGGGAATGTCAAACCCGAACTTCAACGCGAGCTCCCTCACACGCTTGTCATAGGAAGGCGCGAAGGGTTTGAGTCCCTCCACTTTCGTCGCGATGGAATCGATCATTGGGAGGAACGCCTCCGCGGCGAGATCGGCCAACTCGTTGTCTGACAGGTTGTCTTCGGGCACCGGGAACTGCCTGTAGAAGACCGGCCATTTCGGCGGGTCGCTCTTGAGGACCTTTGAGTCCTGATACTGATTACGCCGTGAGCGCACCATCCCCGGCAGCGGTTTTCCATTCTCGTCGCGCGGCCGGGACTTCACTGCCTGCTCGATCAGATCGCTGTTGAGACGATTGACGACGAACGTGTACGCGATCTGCGCCGATCCGGCTGCGATGTGATAGGTCAGCAGCGCGGGGACCAACCCGGGTATGCCCGCGATCGCAGGCGTGGTAATGCCCCGGAAGGTGACCGACGGGATGCCCGTACTGGCAACGTGCAGCACGCCCATGAATGCGAGACTGCCGAACCCTGAATAGTCGCCCTTCTGCGCTCCGAGGATCGCCATCATGGTCATGGCCGGCACGCCGTATATGCTGGGGATGTAGAATGTGGCCTCGTGAATGGCCGCGACTTTTGCGGCATCGAATCCGCCCAGTTGATAGGCCCTTACGAGGTTGACGGCCGACGCCCCGACCATCATCGGGCTCGCACTCTCGAGGAATGCATCCTTCCACGGCTTGAGCTCCGCCACGACCTCCCCGCCGACCCATTTCATGCGACCAGCGAACTCGCTCATCGCAACCCGCTCGACGAGGTTCATCCTCCCCATTCGCTCGGCCAGGATATGCTCCTGGAGCCGGCGCGGGTTCTCCTCGAGTATGCGCTGGGCTTCAGCCTCGGACAGTATGTTCAACGGCTCGCCTCGGAAACGCATCTCGCGAACACGCTTGACTTTCTCTTCAATGAACCCGTCGATGGCGCGGCCCGTCTTCGTTTCTGCGGTCGGACTCTCCAGGAAACGGTCCATCTCGAGCTTTGTCATCTCGTTCATGTCCTGATAGAATCCCTTCAGTTCGGACGGCGCCCGGTCGATGGCCCGCTCCGCGAGTCGTTTCAGCTCCGGATCATTCGACTCATTAATCAACTCGAATAGCAGTCCGACCTCGACGGCGCGTTCGAAGGCCACTTTTCTGATCCGGCCTTCATTCAGAATCGCGACCGGACGGCCGGATTTCGGATCCTTGGTCCAGTCGATCATGTTGCGAAGTGCGCCTTCCGGCGTGAGGTCATGAAGCGCCGTCTGCTCCAGCGCGCCCAGCATCGCTTTCGCCATGACTTTTCGACTGGCATGGTCATACAGCAACTCAGCCTCCGCCAGTACCAGCTCCTTGTGACGAGCTTCGGAGATCGGCTCGTCCGCGTAGCGTTCGCGGATTCTCTGCCCCGCCTCAGGCATGTAGTCCTTGTAGTATTCGCCGGTCAGTTCGAGATACCCGAGCTGCTTCCCGTCCGGGCTGGTCCTCGGGTTGGTCTTGTCGAGCTCGATCTGCATCGAGATGTCGATCACCTTTTGGATCCCGGCGATCTCGGCCTCCGAGAGATTCTGGCCTTCGAGCGTCCGCCGAATGATGTCGCGCTTCAGCCGGGTCTTCTCCGCCTCGGAAATATTCGTCGCCTTGTGGACATCCTGGTACGAGTTTGCTACACCCGCGAGCCCGTTTCCAACGCCGACGATGACGCGGTTGAAGTATTTCCTCTGCCGAACCCGTTCACCCGCACCCTCTCCGGTGTGGTGCATATACTCCCGCGGATTCTGAATCGCATCTCCGAAGGCGTTCCCGTGATCGTACAGCGGATGCACGCCCTTGTATCGCTCGGCGACCAGGCGCGCCAGATCCTTCTGCACCACCACTTCGCCCTTGGCTGCATCGTACTCGAGGATCTCGGTGACGCCGTCACGCAGGGCTCGATTGTGCACCTGCTGCTTGTTCGCGCCCGGAACGAAATAGGCCTCCGGATTTCGTCTCAAACGGAGAAGGTTTTCTTTGATCTGCACCTTGTGCTCGGCAGAGGTCAATCGCTCGTTTCGCCAGTCGGGATAGAAGTCGTTGCCATTCATTACCGCGATCTCGACCGCCTCGGGATGCATTCCGTGCATTTGCTGCCATCGTTCGGCGTGCATCTTGATGACATCGGCGATCGTCAACTCGGTCCCTTCCGTCCGGAAGAAGAGCGTGTAGTCCTTGTCACTCTTGATGCCGTTACTCTTTCCTTGATTGGTCATCTCGACGCGGATCCCAAGCTCTTTCACAATCGATTCCCAGACCTGGCGATCCATGGCGTCGCGGATGTCGGCCATCTTCGTGTTCTTGCTCGGATCGCCGCCCGACATGACCTGTCCGACAGCTTTTGCGGCCTCCTTGGGATCGATCTGGTAGAGTTTCTGCATCCAGGCGACGTCCATCTGTGCCTCCGGCGTCGCCTTCACGAGTTCCTTGATCCGGGCGATCGTATCGCCTGAAGGCGGGTCGGTCTGTGCAAGCGAAGGCAGGGTCAGACAGATCACCAGCACTACGCCGGAGAGAAATGAGGTCGGGAGAGAAAACCTGGGTCGGTAGGCTGACTGTGAGCGTGCAATCATCTTCGTCTCATCTTAGCCAAGTCCTCGCTTTCGTCAGCAGGGAGCCGGCCACGAGATACGCGCCATAGATGACGAGGAAGCTCGTTGCGACCCCACGCGGGCTTCACCGCCGTCTCGAATCGGGTCCGTTGGATGTATCAAAACGTAGTGTTCCGATACACCTCTGTCAAGCTGAAATGAGTGGTTTAACCCGGACGCCCAGGGCGTCGTAGCAATTCCGGTGGAGCGTGAATCAACGATCAGCGGTCAACCAGCCGTGATCAACGATCGGATTCCGGCTTGCACCCCATCACAATTCCGTATCCGAGGTGCCGGCTCTCAAAGATGCGTTCCGATTCGAGTACTTGGTGCAGGCCTTTGAAGCCCCATCGGCTGAGAACGGAGAGCACGGCTCGGATGTACCCGATCGTTCCCAGTTCGTGCTTGAACTCTGCAGTCCAGTTACCGAGATATTCGGTTCGGTCAAGAGCGTGAACCTGTGTTAGACCTGCCCCTTCGAATCTCGACTTCCATCCGCGCAATGTTTCCGGTGCTTCCTGTTCCAGTTCGAGTAGCCTGTCCTTCAAGGGTGCGGGAGCGTCGTCGGCCCAGCAAAGATCGTGAATGCCGACGCACCCGCCTGCCCGGGTGACGCGCGCCATTTCGGCCAGCGCTCGGACTTTGTCGAAATGGCAAACAGAACATTCAGACAGCACCGCGTCGAAGGTTCCGTCTCCGAAAGGCAGGTTGTGCGCATCGCCTTGCACGAAGTCGACATCGAGCCCCGCCTTCTCAGCCTTTGCGATCGCTCGTTCGATCATCTTCGGAGAGTAATCGATACCGGTAACGCGTGCGCCCAGCTCACGTGCCAGGAAACAAGCGGTTTCACCAGTTCCCGACGCGACCTCCAGCACACGACTACCGGCCGATACATTGCACAACTCGGCCAACTCGCGGCTGAGTTTGAGTCCGCCTGGATGGAGGATCTGGACGCCTATGTCCTTCTCCTCGATGACTCGCTCGAGGGAGGCGCGGTCCTGCAGACGCTTGTCGCTCATCGGTCACACCTCATCACCAAGCTGCACAAACATCATGCGTACGGGCTCGTCGCCTACCACACGCGAGCGGTGGCCTTTCCCCGTGGTGTCTTCCAGGAGAACGATCGAGCCCGCACTGAACGTCCGCTTCTCACCATCGCTGGTTTCAGCCTCGAGCTGACCCGACAGTTGAATGTAGAACTGTCGCGCCGGCGAGGGATGCCAGTCGCCGTACCATCCGACCGGCGCCGACGCCAGAAGAGCGTGCTCGGTACCAACCGGAGATGCCACATCGAGAGGAGGTGCGGGCGGTGCGAAATCGGCCGGTTTCAGCGGACTCCACACTTCTCCGAAATGTGACTCTCCCGCATCGTCTGTGTAGAGGCGTACGTAGGTGATTCCCGGCATTGGTTCCTGTATCGGTGGGCGAATCCTCCGGAAAGGTAATCATCAGGCGCGTATGGTATCAGCAGGCGAACCACGCGGGCCCTTCCCAGAACTCCTCCGGTTGTGCTACATTTGAGCACACAGTCCATTCACGGCAAGGCCGCGTTCCGCAAAAAAAGCATCGTCCGCCACCTTGGATTCCCACCAGTTCGGTCCATACCGTATCGAGAAGGAGATCGGCCGCGGCGGTATGGGGATCGTCTACCGCGCGCATGACGACAGGCTTCAGCGTACGGTTGCAGTGAAGCTCCTTTCGCCGGGCATGGGCTCCGATCCAGCGGCGCGGGATCGCTTCCTCGCCGAGGCCCGAGCGGCATCTGCGCTCGACCATCCGAACATCTGCACCGTTTTCGACATCGGGGAAACGGACAACGGGCAGTCCTATATCGCCATGGCCTACTACGAGGGCCGAACGCTGAAGGATCGCCTCGCCGAGGGCCGCATCGAACCAGACGAGGCACTGGGGATTGTCCTCCAAGTCGCGGACGGCCTTGCCGCCGCGCACGCTCGCGGGATCGTCCACCGCGACGTAAAGCCAGGAAACATCCTCCTCACCGAATCGGGTATCGTGAAACTCCTGGATTTCGGGCTCGCCAAAATGGCCGGTGTCGATCTGACCGTAACCAATGCAACCCTTGGCACGGCAGCCTATATGAGTCCCGAGCAGGCAAAAGGAGAACCCGTCGATTGCCGAACGGACGTTTGGGCGCTCGGCGTAATGCTGTACGAAGTGCTGACCGGACGCCGGCCTTTCCCAGGCGACTATCAGCAGGCCGTCATCTACGGCATCCTCAATGAGGATCCGGCGACGGAGTCGTTGGATGCCGTCGATCCCGCCATTACGCAAGTCGTCCAAACCGCCCTGAGCAAAGACAGGGACAATCGTTTTGAGGACGCGGCGGCGTTTGCGGCGTCATTGAGGGCGGCGCAGGGTGGCACAGGCTCTGTGACCGAGCGCGTGCTCCCGGGGAAGACGCAGCGTCCCAGCCAAAGTGTATCCCTGACCAGGGTCCTTCTCATCGTGGGGATTTTCGCGGTCGTTCTCATTGGTGGGTTGATTGCCCGGTCTTTCTTGACTCCAGCCCCGGTGTCCGACGACTCGGCGTCGTCGATCGCCGTGCTCCCATTCGTCAACCTCAGTCGCGACGCCGACGATCAGTATATCAGCGATGGATTGACGGAGGAGTTGCTCAATTCACTGGGTCGGGTGAAAGGACTTCGTGTACCGTCGCGTACCTCGGTCTTTGCCTACGAAGACAGCGACGTCGACCTGGCAACGATCGGAAAGAAGCTCCACGTGGCTCACGCGCTCGAGGGAAGCGTCAGGAGATCGGGCAACCAGGTGAGGGTCAGGGCCACGCTCAGCGATACGAAGACCGGCGAGCAACTCTGGTCGGAGACCTACCAGCAGGAGATGGACGATCTTTTCGCTCTTCAGGAGTCGATCGCAAATACGATTGTCGAGAACTTGAGCAATCGATTCTCGCTCGGTCGTCAACCGTCCGTCCGCACGCCCGATCCCGCCGCCTACACGCTCTATCTGAAGGGTCGCTTCTTCATCAATAAGCGCAACGCCCCGGCGTTGGCGCAAGCAAGGGACTATTTCCGGGCGGCGATCGACATCGATTCGGTGTACGCGGAGTCTTGGTCGGGACTGGCCGAGTCGTTGGCCCTGCTCGGCAGCTATGGCGTGGTACAGCCGTCGAAGGTATATCCGGCGGCGCGAGCGGACGCGCTCAAGGCACTCGAACTGGATCCCAATTTGGCTGATGCGCACACGACGCTGGCCATGATCTTCAAGTCCTATTACTGGGACTGGGACGCATCCCGGAAACACTTCGAAGAGGCCGTGCGACTCGCACCAAACAACGCCAATGCCCATCACCAGTACTCTGTTGAGTATCTCTCGACGATGGGTTTCCACGAAGAGGCGATCCGTGAAGGGCAGGCCGCTGTTGAGCTGGATCCACTCTCTCCCAATCGTCAACGCGGACTTAGGGCGCATCTACTACTCCGCCCGAATGCCCGAACAGGGGGTTGTTCAACTTAAGAAGACGTTGGAGCTGGACCCGACCTTCTTCATGACCCACCTCTACATGGGCATTGCCTATCTCCAGGAAGGCAAGTACGATCTGGCGCTCGAGCGATTTGGCGACGCGCGCAGGTATTCCGGAGACAGCCTGGGGCCGAATCCGAATTCCGTCGCCTTCACGGCAGTGGCGCTGGCGATGGCAGGACGAACCCGGGAAGCCCGTGAAACGCTTGACGAACTTCACCAACTCGCCAAGAAGAAGTACGTCGCGCCTTACTGGTTCGGATTGGTCTATGGTCGGCTCGGGGAGTGGGACACGGCGTTTTCGTGGATGGACAAAGCGCTGGAGGATCGGAATCTGCACCTCCTATATCTAAAGGATGCGCCCGACATGGACCGCTTCCGAGACGATCCGAGAACGGCGGAGATTCTGGCCAAGATGGGACTAAAGATCAACTCCTGAGCGCGGCGGGCGTGCCTTCGACACGTCGGTCGAGTGGTCTGCGAGCGGCGGCACGATTGATGCAGACGGGATGTTCATTTCCGGCTCGGCCGTCTTTCGAGCGCGTCGGGAGAACCTCGAAGATCTCACTCCAGAAGTTGCAGGACCTCGTCGCGTACCGCGATGGCGGCCGAACGCAGATCAGCGTTCGACGTGGCGCCCTGACTTTCCATGAGCGACCAGCTTTGTTGGATGAGATGGGTCGCAAATGCAGGATCCATGGCCGAATCGCCGGACGTGAGGCGGTCGCGCAGATACGAGTACGCAAAGAGCGCAACAGACAGTGACAGGTTATTCGGTGCGCGCGAGATGGCAAGAAAAGCGTCCCAGAATGGCTGGTCATCCGTCTGCTGGGCCCGCCCGTTTCCGACCATTCTGCGCATCGCGACGAACGAGGAGAGCCTGGGGTAGCCCAGCGTCTGTAGGTGCTGCGTGAGATACCCTGACCGCTCGGGGAATGCCTCGGGCGCGAACGAGAAGGCGAGGTAGAGCCACGCGGCTGCGATTCGACGTTGCTCGATTGTACGCCTTTCGTTCGCCCATACCGTGACCGCGGCTTCTCCGGTGTCCCACCACAACTGTGCCACGGCGCCGGGGACCGACGCCACATTTCCCCGGCGAAGGTAGTGGGTCGCCGCGAGGCTCGACGCCCACCTTCGCGCGTCAAAGCAGGGCGTAGGATACGTGTGTGTTGCGGCTTCCCCTTCGCACAGGGGCGAGGCGCTCAGAGTGGAATCCGTCGACACCCGCGTGAAGACATCGATGAAGTCCAGCAGCCGCAGCTCCGTTCGATCCTCTCTGTATGATGCGATGGCTTCGTCAAGCGCGCCGTCGTCGAGCTCGAGCAACTCGGACGGGAGTGGGTCGTCCGACATCCAGTCGAGATCTGTGCCTTCCGACGACCACGTGAGCAAACCTACGGGAACGGATACTTGACGTGGATTGACAGCGCGAAGATCGCTCGACGTGAGAGCCTCTGGGAATTGATCCGTGCCGAAAAGATCTCGCCAGAAAGCTTGATCGGAGGCGAGGACGGCCGTTCCGGGCTGGAACACACGTGTTGCCTCCTGAACTCCGTTCACCTGAAGCGACCGAACGTACGCCACGATGTTGTTCGCCGTGGTCGTGTCGACGTGCTTGACCGCGCGGCGCACCACGTCGAAGTCGGAGAACGAGAAATACGCCAGATCGAACGCGTCGCCGCTTGCGTGACAGCCGGCACAGGATGTCTCGAAGGCCACCTTTCCGAGTCGTGCGTCTGGTGTGGGATCCTCATGGTCATCAGGACCAAAGAAGAATTCCGTGCACGCACTAAGAAAGATCGCGAGGAGTAGCGAGGGCCAGCCGAATCGAACGAAACACCGTTTCATGGCGGACGTGTGGTGGAATGAGAGGCGTCCCATATTAATAGCATTCCGGAGGGAGATTAGTCAAGGTCAGAAAGGAGGCACCCATGCTTCGTGCTTCGTGCTTCGTCCGTCATCGGCCAACGTCGGACGTCGGACGTTGGACCTTGGACGTCCCGAAGGGACTTACCCGTACCGAATCGCATCCACCGGATTTGCAGACGCTGCCCGATACGTCTGCATCCACATCGTCAGTGCTGCCACGAGCAGTGCAGCCGCGCCCGCGCCGATGAAACTCCACACGCCGACCGGGATGCGGTATGCGAAATCCTCCAACCAGCGGTGCGAGAAGATATAGGCAAGCGGCCAGGCGATGACATTTGCGGCCAAGACCAGCAAGAGCATCTGGCGGGAAAGCAATGCCAGGATGCTCGTTACCGAGGCGCCAAGCACCTTGCGAATTCCGATTTCCTGCGTCCGCTGGGACGTCAGTGAGGCAATAAGGCCGTAAAGGCCAAGGCAGGCAACGACGATCGTGAGCAGGCAGAAGGCCGTTATCAAACGTGAGAACTGTCTGTCAGCTGCATAAAGCTGAGCGATGTTGTCGTCGAGAATCGTGAAATTGAACGGCAGATCCGGCGATACGTCCTGCCAGTCTGACTCCAGCGCCGCGAGCGTATTGCTCCAGTCACCAGGCCGTACCCGCACGTATACATGCTCGAGCAGCGACGAGTAGAACAACGCCAGCGGCTCCACCCGATTGTGGAGGGAAGCGAAGTTGAAGTCGTCGACCACGCCGATTACCCGGCCGTCTACAAGGTCGGAGATTCGCAGATGTTGACCGACCGGATCGTCCCATCCCAGCATTTG
This sequence comes from uncultured Bacteroidota bacterium, assembly GCA_963768715.1. GTDB lineage: Bacteria > Bacteroidota > Rhodothermia > Rhodothermales > DATKEJ01 > DATKEJ01. Next base: position 456,227 of record CAVYJC010000010.1, on the reverse strand, counting down.
CGCGGCGGCCTGATTGATTACGATCGCGGCGGACGTGTCGGTGGCAAAATCCTCCTGAAACGCCCGGCCGGCCAGGAGATCGATGTCGAGCGTCTTGAAAAAGCCGAACGACACACCGTAGATGTTCATCGGCAGGCCCTGATCAGATGGCGTGTCGTCTTTGTAAACCGGCACGCTCCCGTTGTCGCCGTCGAGCAGGTCGCCGGCTGCGCTTACGGACATCACCTCCCGGTCGCGTAGCAGTCTTTCACGAATCCGCGGATAGCGCTCGTCGGAGTCGTCCCGCGGGATATGCAGGATGACAACCGACTCCTTGTCGAAGCCCAGGTCGCGATGACCGACGTAGTGCATCTGCCGAGAAACGACGAGGGTGACGGCGATGAGAGCAATGGTGATCGAGAACTGAAGAATGACGAGCACTTTCCGCAGCGTGGCCGCCGACGCGCTGTTCTGGTATCGACCCTTGAGGACGAGTGCAGGATGAAACGCCGAGATGACGAGCGCGGGATAGCTTCCGGCCAGCAGTCCGGCCGCCGCCGCGATGGCCACGAAGATCGGAAGGATGAACTCGTACTCGGCGGAACTGACGGACATCGAGAATCCGAGCGCGTCGGAAACAGAGCCGAGCGCGAACCGAAGTATTCCGAAAGCGACCAGGCAGCTGGCGACGGCCAGCAGCACGGGCTCACTCAAGAATTGACGGAAGAGATTGCCCCGATGGGCTCCGAGCACCTTGCGGATGCCGGCCTCCTTGCCGCGCTCCAACGAGCGGGCCATCGACAGATTCATGAAGTTGAAGCAGGCCAGCAAAAGGATCAGAATGCCGACGGCTCCCAATCCGTATACGTACGCCATGTTGCCCGACGAGACGTTGGCGTCGTGTATCTCGCCCATGTAAATGTCCCGGAGCGGCTGCAGGCGCCACACGAATCGCGACGCTCCCTGCCTGATCCCAGTGCTTCGCGATGAATGCCGGAAACTTTGCCTCCAGCATGGCCGGATCGGCGCCCTCCTTGAGAAGGATGTAGTTGTGGAAGGAAATCCACCCCCAGTCGTCCAGCGTGACAGGATACCCTCGCGGCACTCTGAACGTCGAAAATGAAACAGCGAAGTCGAAGTGCAGGTGCGAGCGGGAGGGGATCGGCTCGAAGACCCCGGTTACGGTGAGCGGCTCACCGTCCATTTCAATGGTCTCTCCGCGTGGATCGCGATCACCGAAGTACTTGGTGGCCATTTCCTGTGTGAGTACAACCGTGTTCGGCGCGCCGAGAGCCGTTTCCTCGTTTCCAAGCCGAAGTGGAAAGGTGAAGACCTTGAAGAGCGTTGAGTCGGTGTAGACGACGCCATCTTCATAGAATTGACGATCGCCTGCCGCCATAACGGTCGGATTGGTATACCGGAATCGGACGCCCGCTTCGACCTCTGGATATTCGGCTGCCAGCTCAGGAGCAACCTGCGGCCCGACGGTTGCCATGTACCGCCCCCGTTCGATGCGACCGCGTTCGTCGTGCGTGACGCGGTAGATGCGATCGGCCTTTTCGTGAAAATCGTCGTAGCTGAGCTGGTTGCGGATGAAGAGCGCGATGAACATGCAGCTCGCCAACCCGACGGCGAGTCCGAGCAGGTTGATCAACGAGTGCGTCTTGTTCTTGAACAGGCTGCGAAAGGCAACCTTGAGATAGCTACGGAGCATGGTGAAAAATCAAAATTCAAATATCAAACAGCAAATATTGGGGGGGTGGCATTCGAAGGAGGTGGGGTGTTCACTTCAAACACCAAACTTCAAACACCAAACTTCTGTTTGGGGCATTCGAACGAGACGCCGGCTCACTTCAGACAAGAATCGAATCGATTTCCCGGCCGCGAGCTGAAGTTCTGGGGCTCGACGTGACTGTCACCCCTGAACTGCAGTTTGGTATTTGATGTTTGATGTTTGGTATTTCATGTTTGGTATTTGATGATGTTTGGTATTTGATGCTATCCAGCCCTCCGTCACAAAAGGCATCTCTCCAAGTAACCCGGCGTGCAAATTATCGTAGTCAATACGACGTTTTAAAGGTAGAAAACTCACCTCATCCACTCATCCGCCATGCTCCGTAACCACGTCAAGATCTTCTGGCGGCACATTCGCCGGCAGCCGACTTTCGCTTTCATCAACGTCTTCGGGTTGGCCGTCGGCATGGCAGCCTGCATGCTCATCCTTCTTTTCGTTAATGAGGAGGTCTCGTACGAGAACATGCACCCGAATGCGGGGAGCATCTACCGCGTGCTCACGATCGACCGAGCACTGGGTACGAACAACCAGCGGGTCGGAATCAGCATGCCCGCACTCGGTCAGGCGGTGCCTGACGGCTTTCCGGAAATCGACGAGTCGCTGCGGTTGACGTTCGGAGGTCAAACCCTGCTTCGACATGGCGGCGATTCGCCGATCTACGCGGAGGAACTCCGCTCGGCCGATCCCAACTTCTTCGACTTTTTCGACTACAAGTTGCTCGAAGGAGATCCGGAAACCGCACTTCAGGAACCGTTCACGCTGATCCTGACGGAATCGCTGGCGAAAAGCCTTTTCGGCACGACGGATCCACTCGGACAGACCGTGAGGGACGGAAGCGGTGACGATTTCACGATTACGGGGGTAATGGAAGATCTGCCTCAGAATACCCACCTCACGTTCGATGCACTGGGATCGATCAAGACGCTCGAGACCCAGGCGCGCGCCAACCAGCCTGCCGGCTCGAATGCTCCAACCTTTTTCGAAACGTGGCAGGCCATCGCTATGCCTACTTACGTGAAACTCGCAAAAGGGGCTTCTCCAGAAGGTCTCGATGAGCGCCTGACCAAGTTCGTCCGAGACAACGGCGTCAAGGAGAATTTCTCTGTCACGCTGCAGCCGCTGACGGACGTCCATCTCGGTTCGACCGACGTCATCTTCGATCCGGTGCAAAACAAGGGCGACGCCGGCACGGTGTACATCTTTGCAGCGATTGCCGTGCTCATCCTCCTGATTGCCGTTGTCAACTATCTGAACCTCTCCACGGCGAGGAGTGCCGAGCGCGCGCGCGAGGTGGGCATGCGCAAGGTCGTCGGCTCGACCAAATCGCAGTTGGTCAGCCAGTTTCTGAGCGAGTCCGTATTTACGGCGTTCACGGCGCTCTTCATTGCCATTTTCCTGTCCTGGCTTGCGGCACCCGCCCTGAGCAAGCTGAGCGGGGCGACGATTTCGTTCGGCGCATCAAACCTTGCGGTGATCGGCGGCTTCGTCGTCGCCGCCGTCTTCCTCGTGGGTATCCTGGGAGGGCTCTATCCAGCTTTCGCACTGTCCGGTTTTCAACCGATCGCCGTTCTGAAGGGTACGTTCCGGACCTCCAGCCACGGCCGATACGTCCGCGTCGGGCTCGTCCTGTTCCAGTTTGCCTTGTCGATAGCGCTCATCGGGACGACATGGATGGTGCAGAAGCAGCTCCACTTCATCCAGACGAAGGACATGGGGTACGACCGAGAACAGGTCGTGCTGTTCGACATGGTCGATCAGACGATGGCGGCGGACCAGCAGCGACTCGTCGACGCGCTAGAGTCCCAGTCCGCTTTCTCCTCGGTGGCCGTTTCCGGCAATATCCCAGGTCGCACGTTCGGGCGAACGAGCGTCAGACCGGAGGGCGTGGCAGACGACGACATCTGGATCTGGAGCGTTCTGGGCGTTACGCCCGAGACGCTGCCGACGCTCGGCATCCAGATGGCTTCCGGCCGCAATTTCGATCGGGACCGACCGTCGGATGAAAGCGGGGTCGTGCTCATAAACGAAACGGCGGTCAAGCAGCTCGGATGGGATGATCCACTGCAGAGGAGGATCTACGTCGGGCAGCAGGACTCGGTCGGATCGCAGGTGGTCGGTGTCGTAAAAGACTTTCACTTTGCCGGCATCCATCAGCCCGTAGAGCCTCTGCTCATCAATCCGTTGGGGACGAATCCGGGGTTCAGTGTGGTCGCGCGGATACAGCCCAGCCGAATCCCCGAAGCGATCGCGGAAGCCGGCACCGCCTGGAGCGAAGTCTACCCCGACTATCCATTCGAATATTCATTCCTCGACCAGGAATTCGATCAGATGTATGCGAGAGATCGAGTCACCGGGAAGGTGATCAACATCTTTTCGGTTCTCGCAATCATGATCGCGTGCCTCGGGTTGTTCGGACTCGCGAGCTATTCCACGTCGCAGCGAACGAAGGAAATCGGCGTCCGCAAAGTAATGGGCGCCTCGTCGATTAAGGTCGCACGACTGCTGGTCTTCGACTTTGCGCGGTGGGTGCTGCTTGCCAATTTGATTGCCTGGCCACTCGCCTGGTTCGCGTCGAGCCGCTGGCTCGACACATTCGCTTATCGAGTGGATGTCGACCCACTGGTTTTGCTGGCTGCCTCGGCGATAGCGCTGATTGTGTCGGTCCTGACAGTACTTGCGCAGACCTGGCGAGCGGCCATCCTCAATCCCGCGGTGGCGCTCAGGTACGAATAACTTCAAACACCAGAATTCAAACAGCAAACATGAGTGAGAGCCAGGCTTCGCGGCAATGCCTGGTCCATCCGGACTACGGACGTCGGACCCCTCCGGGCTCGACAAAGATATCTGCGCGCTTTAGAGTCGATGCTCACCCGTTTGGGGCGGCTCCCCAACGAAGGACCCACATCAGCCACTGGTCACTCGTCACTCGTGAGTCATTAGTCATTGGTCATCGAACGGTCGACGACGTTCAGCGGCAGAGTCCTTGTAAGGCATGTGGAGTTCATCAAGACGACCTCGGACCCCGGACCCCGGACCCCGGACGCCTAGAAGTCATACGCCATCCACCACGCCAATCCCTGCCCTGGGGCTATAGTACTCTCGTAGTAGGGCTCAAACGAGAACGTGTTCGGGTTGCCCCAGATAGGGAAGAAGCGGGGAATGTAGCCGAATGTCCCGCCGACAAGTCCCACCTTGGGATGCCTCTGCAGCACGGTTAACGGACCCTGGGCATCATGGTCGAGTGCGAGGTAAAAGTCAGTCGTCCAGGGCCAACCCTTGCGAGTGATGAAACCACCGGCGTCCATCACGTACCCCGGATTGTCTCGAATTCCGACGGGAATGTTCAGGCGACACAGTTCATTGCCCTCGGGCTGGGGAAAGAACGGATGCGGGTACCAGCTGATCTGGAAGCCTGCCTCACCACTGGCATCGAGCCACGTCGTCGACCGAACGGTTCTTCCGTGCAGCTCGATCCGGCGCTGCAAGGCGAAGGAATATTTCCCAAACGACTGGGCCGTTCGAAACGTGAGCGTCTTTTCTCCGACCCGCACCTCCCAGTTGCAGAAGTCGAGAACGATGTTGGCGGCGAGGTCGCAGAGTCCGACCCCGATGATCAGTCCCCGCGTCGGCTCTTGCGGATCACGCAGGGGCAGCCTGTTGAAGGCATCCGGGATGCCCTGGCCGTCATAAACGTTGAAGCTCTCGGGGTAGGTCGGGCCTGCCAGCAGGTCGCCCAACGCATGGTCGGAGACCTGGAAGATGTATCCGCCGGTGCAGTATCGCGTTCCGAATCGTTTCCGATCCTCGTCGTTGGCAGAATCGAGGACGAACACCTCGAGATCGTCGTTGGAAAGGGTTATCACAGATAAAGGTTGCTTGTATGTGCTGTTCAAACCGAAAATAGCTCGCGAGTTGCAAACGCTGACCAAAATCGTCGATTACCGTCGACGGACCACGGACCACGGACCACGGACGAACATGCCCCACACCATAGAACCTGCATCCAGCGGCCGCGCGAAATGTCGCGGATGTGGTCGAAACATAGCCAAAGACGAACTCCGCTTCGGCGAGCGATTGCCGAATCCGTTCGCGGAGGGGACCGAAATGACGCACTGGTTCCATCTTCCGTGTGCTGCGATGAAAAGGCCGGACGTCTTTCTGGATACAGTTTCGGAGCCGGAATTCAGAAAAGTCGTGCCGGACGTCAAGGACCTCCGTCGCACGGCCGAGGAGGGCATCACCTACAGGCGGTTGCCCCGCGTTGACGGCGCCGAACGGTCTCCGAGTGGACGCGCAGCTTGCCGCAGCTGCAAGGAGCTCATTGAAAAGGACGTCTGGCGGATCAAGCTCGTCTTCTACGAGGAGGGCATGTTCAATCCCGCGGGGTACATCCACGCCACTTGCAGCAAAGACTATCTCGAGACGAACGACGTCGTGGATCGGATCGCAAATTTCTCGTCGGAGCTCGACGAAAGGGACTTGAGCGAGATCAGGGAGCTATCACACGCTCCCTAATCCAATCCAAATTCCTTGGCGATCTCCTCCGCGGTCAAGATCGACCGATCCGCACCCGGAATACGATCTTTGCGAACGATGCACCGACCCATCACGAGCACGTCGAGGTGCGTATTCCTGAAACACGCGTAGGCATCCTTCGGCGTGCACACGATCGGTTCGCCGCGGACGTTGAAACTCGTGTTCACGAGGACGGGACATCCGGTATTCGCCTCGAAGGCGACAAGGAGCTGATGGTACAGCGGACTTCGATCACGATCGACCGTTTGGATGCGGCACGATCCGTCGACGTGCGTGACGGCTGGTATGGCGGATTCAATGTGGGCCAGTCGCTCCAGGCCCGAGCCCGCTACCTCAGCGTCTCTCACCTGATCCACGAGAAGCATGTAGGGACTCTCCTCCTGCAGCTCGAAGAAATCCGCGCAACGCTCCCTCGCCACGCTCGCGGCGAACGGCCGGAAGCTCTCCCTGTACTTGACCTTGAGGTTTACGGTCCGCTGAACCTCCCGCCCGCGCGGATCCGCCAGAATAGATCGGTTGCCCAATGCTCTCGGTCCGAATTCCATTTTGCCCTGGAACCAGCCGACCACCTGCTGATCGGCCAACAAGGATGCGACAGTTTCCACCAGCTCGCGATCCGTGGAAGCCACATCGTACGCCACACCGGTTTCACGCAGGAAGGCATCGATTTCGGCGTCGGTAAACGATGGACCGAGACAGGCGCCAGACATCGCGTCGGGGATCTCCGGCGAACGAGCGCGCCCATCATGCAAATGCCAGGCGACGAGCGCAGCCCCTATGGCGCCGCCGGCATCGCCCGCCGCCGGCTGAATCCATAGACGCTTGAATGGACTCTCTCTTAGTACGCGTCCGTTTGCCACGCAATTGAGGGCCACGCCCCCGGCCAGACAGAGATTGGAGTGTCCCGTTTCGGCATGAACGTGACGAGCCGTCTTGAGCACCACCTCCTCGGTCACGTCTTGGATTGAACGCGCAAGATCCATCTCCCGGCGCGTCACAGGGGACTCGGGCTTGCGTCTGGGACCGCCGAAGAGCGTCTCAAACCGACGACCGGTCATCGTGAGTCCGTGCGGATACGTGAAATAGTCCAGATTCAGCCTAAACGAACCGTCGTCCCGCAGGTCGATGAGCTCTCTGCGGATTGTGTCGACATACTTAGGCTCGCCGTAGGGCGCCAGGCCCATCAGCTTGTATTCTCCGGAATTGACCCGGAAGCCGGTGAAGTACGTAAAAGCGCTGTAGAGTAGACCCAGGGAGTGCGGGAACTGAATCTCAGCTTCGATTCGGATGTCGTTTTCATGTCCGGTGCCCCAACTCGCTGTGGCCCACTCACCGACGCCGTCCATGGTGATGATCGCCGCCTCCGGGAACGGTGAAGGGAAGAAGGCGCTTGCGGCATGACTGAGGTGGTGCTCGGGAAATACGAGCAACCCATCGAATCCAAGCTCCTTCTCAATAAGGCTCGGGATCCACAGTTTCTGTTTCATCCAGAGGGGCATGGCCCTGAGAAACGAGAGGAGGCCCTTCGGCGCCGTCCCGAAGTAGGTCTCGAGGAGGCGTTCAAATTTCAGGAATGGTTTTTCATAGAACGCCACCGCGCCGAGGTCTTTTGTCGCGATGCCGGCCTCGGCCAGGCACCAGGCAATCGCATTTCGTGGAAACCCCGGGTCGTGCTTGCGTCGCGTGAAGCGCTCTTCCTGCGCGGCGGCAATGATCAGGCCGTCTCTCAGCAGACAGGCGGCGGAATCGTGATACCAGCAGGAGATTCCGAGGATGTACATTGAATTCCTCAGTAGTACTTCTCGAGTCGATCGGGACTCCGATCCATATCGTCGCGGGAGATCCAGTACGAGCGGAGAGAGGAGTCGTGACGTCGGTGCAGCGTGTCTCTTCCAGTCAGCTTCATCACCAGGCCGATGGGAACAATGAGCATCACGAATACGAGTGAAAGAACGACTCGTGTCATCACAGCGCCAAGCGCGATCGCGAGCGCCATCCAGATGAAGTAGAGCGGCCTCAACAGGCGTGGAGACGCGACACCCACGACGACGAGAGCGAGGCCAATGATGACGAGGGCGGCATCCGGTCGAAGCCTGCCTTCCAGCAGAAGGCCAAGAGATTCGGAACGCCAGATCAGCCAGCAGCCGAGAAGAGTCAGAAGCCCGCCAACGAGGAGTCCAAACGACCGCAGTGACTTGCGGGAGGTATCCAGACTACGGACTTCCTGAAGTAATGCCTGCAGCATCCCTTTCAGAACAATGCATAGATAAACGGCGCCAGCGCCGAACCCTGCGTGAGAACGATCAGGAGGCTCAACAGTACGAGGACGATGACGATCGGCGCGAGCCAGATCTTCTTTCTGACTTTGAGAAAGTCCCAGAACTCCTTAAGTATGCGCGCCTTGCCCATCTTCTTCGGGATGTTAGTTGCCACCGTGCAAAATACGATCTCAGCGGACTCGAAGTACACCGGGCATTCGTTTGCATCCATGGAGCCTCCGTCCAAGCAACGAAAACACCTCGACCGTTTTAATCCCTGACGCGTCACAGCCCTAAGTTCATGAGATACCTGTTCGCCCTCATCGCCGTCATCGTTCTGTCAGCGCCGGTTCTTGCCCAGCAGGATGCCGCCGACATGCAGGGAAGGCACGCCGATCTGGAACAACTGGGAGCTGAGCTCCTGGCCCGTCATCCGAACCCTTTCGCCAACATAGACCGCAGCGACTGGGAATCGGCTGTTTCAGATCTCGACGGAAAGCTCGATGGAATGACCCCAAACCAGTTCGGCGTGGCGCTGCAGCGACTCGTTGCCCTGCTGGGGGACGCCAACACGTCGGTCAATCCACAGCGCGACACGGCCCTGTCGAAGCGACGGTATCCCGTCGAGCTCTATCTGTTCGAAGACGGCCTCTACGTACGGAGGGCCGCGCCTGAATTCGGCGACATTGTGGGCGGAAAGGTTGTCCTCATCGGTAAGGCGGACCCCGGTGATGCCATTCGTGCTGTAGCCGAAACCATTTCCCACGAAAACACCTGGTGGATCCGCGCCCTGGCGCCGGAAAGGCTGGTGATCCCCGAAGTGCTGGATGGACTCGGTCTGGTCGACGATCTCGAACATCTGCCGCTCACCGTCGAAAAGGAGGGCGGGACGACGACGGCCACCCTCTCGCCAGTCGCTGTTGTCGGCCTTGGTGATGATCGGCGCGGAGCGGCTATAGACGAGTCGGATTGGATCGACATGGACACGGCAGCCGAGCCTCCGCAATGGAGACGGCATCCGGGTGAGACTCATGTGGCACGCCTGGCTCGACGAGCAGAATGCGCTTTACGTCTGCTACAGGGCTGTTACTTCGCCGAATGACGGTCTATCGAACGCCAAATTCTGGGACGAAGTATTTGGAGAGGTCGATCGGCGACACCCGGAATACTTCGTTATCGATATCCGCGAGAATTCGGAAGGTAATCGGATGCTGAATCGCAACGTAATACAGCAGATAATGCGCCGGCCCGAGATTGATCGAAGTGATCGGTTCTTCGTGATTATCGGGAGGCGGACGTTCTCTGCCGCGCAGCAGTTTGCCAGTCAGCTCGACTGGTGGACCCAAGCGACTTTTGTGGGTGAGCCGACCGGGCAGAGAGTAAGCCAATATGGAGATTCGAAACCGGTTGTTCTCGACAACTCAGGCATATCGGTCAACATATCGACGCTGTTCCACCAGGCTCCGGATGCTCTCGACAATCGGGACTTCATTCCACCCGACATCTATGCGCCGCTAAAATCCGGAGACTATCGGAACGGTACCGATCCCGCACTCGATGCGGTGTTCACCGCCCGGGATCGTGAACCGGTGATGGCGCGGGTTCTTGGAGCACTTCAGGCCGGACAGGTAGACCGGGCTGAACGCTTGCTTGCCAATTCGAAGATGGATCCGGCTAATCGGTACAGGAGTTTCGAGTCGGACATGAACGCGGTGGGATATGATCTCATGGCGCACGGAAGGATCGATGCGGCGGTGTCCATCTTCCGCATCAACACGCAGGTCTATCCCGGCTCGGCCAACGCCTTCGACAGTCTGGGAGAAGCGCTGGAGAAAGCCGGCAGGCGCGAGGAGGCCATCGCAGCGTATCGAAAAGCGCTCGAGGTCGACCCGACGTTCCCGCCGTCGCTTCAGGCACTGCGCCAGCTGGAAGGAAGCGACGGCCCATAGCGGAGGCGGCGACTCTCGATCCCCGTACCTGGACGCGGTTACCTCGCGAGCACCATAGTCCTCGTTACGAAGCGGCCTCCGACCTCCAATCTGGCAAGGTAGGTTCCGCTGGCCATCGGCCGTCCGCTCTCGTTTCGACCATCCCACGCAACAGACGTCGACCCGGCTGATCGGAGGTCGTCGACCAAGGTCCTGACGCGTCGTCCCATGATATCATAAACAACCAGTCGCACGGGTGATACTTCAGGAAGTTCGAAGCGAAGCGTAGTCGTACCGCGAAATGGATTCGGGTGGTTTGCAAGGAGGAGGATGCTCGCGGGGACCTCCTCAGGCTCTTCCGAAGCAGTCGTTATAGGGAACTCGATGGGATCTCCGTCTGTCTCGAATAGCACGAGCTCGAATCCCTGAGCTCCCGAGCCTTTTCCGATTTTTGGCTGGAGAAACCCTGCTGTGTAACGAATGGCATTACGGTACTTGCGCTTCGGGTTGAACTCGATGTAGTCGGCGCCGTCGCTGATGCCGAAGTTCTGATCCTTCGGAAGCGGAATGAAGAAGAACTGGCCCGGATCGACGGTCGTTCGCTTGATCTCGTTGTGTTCCACGGTCTGATCAGTCCGGTATATTTCTACACTTTGTGACAGCTCGTTGTACCCGAGGATGCCCGTCTCGCCATCATTCAGCTCAGGCAGATCGACTTTGAGAGATTGGTCTGCAAAGAGATACGTGTACGAGATGCGCGGCGAGAGGTCGTCGACCAGGCGATCAAACTGATAGGTATGACCGCCACCGGCTAACGAATACATGTAGTTGAGATTCCACGAAAGGACGTCCACACGGCCGGGCGATCTCGGAGCAATCGGATCGAGATCGTAGTCGTTCAGCTTGCCCGTGATTTCGTCGGTCGTCATGTTGAATAGATACGAGAACGAAAAGGGAGTCCTGTACTTCGCTCCGAACATATCGAATGACCCCCCGTGGAACTCGCTCTGAATGGCCATTGATGTGGTCTCGATCGGACCTGACGTCTTCCCGCCGCAGACCCACCAGTCGGGCTGAAACCTGTATCGTGTTGCAGTCAGCCGGGAGCGATATCGCCGGTGTACTCGGTCCCAACGACTCTGAAATTGCGGTCAAAAGCCTGCAGGAAAGCATTGCCTTCGACGGTACAGCGGTGTATCCACCGACGACTGTGATGTCGAGGCTAGGCAACCATTTGACGGCGAGCGAGAGGTTGTAGCTCGAGGACGGACCCACATAGGCAATAATCGGGGTACGGACATCGGAGTAGCAGTCGTCGAGATAAACGAAACCGTCGGACGAGCCGTCGATGCGACCCCTTCCGATCGTGTTCCAGTTGGCCGAGGACGTCCAACCCGTGAGAACTGCCCGTCCGTGCTCGAACGAAAGGCCGCGTCGGAACATCGTCGCCAGTGCCGCCGGCATAGGTGAAGTACTCCGGAGTCGCGAGTTTGGCGACCTCGTCGTACAAGAAGGAACCATAGAAGGCGTCAATTCCACCCTCAAACGCGCTCTGGTCCGCATCAATCGTAACGGGAAATCCGCCATCATCTGACCATCCTGCCAGGGTCACCCTTTTCGGTAAAGTGACCTCGGTGTAGGCACCGAATTTCGAGCGTGCAGAATCCCCGTCGGAGACGCGAGAAACTGCCAGGCCCACGGCGCCGTCTCCTCCATCGCCACCTATCAGCGTGGAGAAGAGTAGTTCGTTCAAATCGAGACTCATCAGAAAGACCATTGCATCCGACGATCCCTTCATCTCACTTTGCAGAGGGTTTACGAGATCGATTGGTCTTTCGTTGTTCCCGCGACCCAGACGCCCCCGTGATCGACGGAAACGCCCGCGCAATCTTCGGCCCCTCCGCGACCGAATAGCGTTGTCTTGAGTCCGGATCCGTCGTGCACGTTCATTCGGGTGACGAAGCAATCTTGTCCACCGCCCGTGGTGTCCTGGTAGGCGCCACCCGTACCCGGCATGGTCTGGGATGTCGTGATGCCGACTACGAAGAGAGTGTCGTCGAGAATGTCGGCGCCGGTAATCTTTTCCTCGCCGGTCGATCCCAGGTACGAGGCGAGATATGGAAGTCCGGTCGAGATATTGCCGCAACCGATCCAGCCATCCGATTCCCGCCGGCGTTTGCGTCCTGGAAGGGTCCAAAGAGCGCCAGGTCGGTCGAGGTAGTCACCCCGACCATGCAGGCGATGTCCCGCGAGGTGACGTGTGCAAGCAACTCGTCGAAGCCGTTCCCGCCGTACATCGTGGCGTAGATCGGGCTGAGCTGAGTCTTTGAAACGACGCCCGGGATCTCACCTCCAGCCGGGTTTTCCGGTGGAGCAGGCGTGTACGAGACAATCTGCTGGGCAATAAGGGTGCACGGGAGAGCGAGGGCAACTATCGAAAGGACGACACGCTGCGCGAGGGCTAGGGGACTTCGCATCGGTGGTGCGGAATATGGTGGGATACAATAGAAAACGGTGGATGCCCATAATTACGAATCATCGGCTACGATGGCAACCGTTTCGAACGCTAAACGCTGAACGAACTAAGCGTCTGAGCATAACGCCCGACCGGCACCTACGCGCCAAGAACTACGCCTGGGCCCAGTGTTTCCAGAACCGATTAATCACCCAGCAGGCCGCGAGAATGAGAACCGGTGACGAGAAAGCGCCCGGGAGCATCTTGCCGCTGAAGATGGAAAGGGTTGTGTGTGCCAGTCCGTTCAGGATCATCAGCGCCGCAACCGCGATCCCGATCCAGCGCATGGCGGGGATCCGGTTCGTGACGGACGAGGTAGCGGCAACGCCGAGGACGATGGCTACGATGAGTCCTGTGATCCATACTCCGAACGAAAACGGAGGCATCGGTAGCCAGGAGATCGACTCGACGAACGGGTTGTAAAATCGTAGAAAGTCGTTTACGGCCTCGTCAAACACATGCATCGCCACCGCACCGCACAAAAGAAGCCAGGCCGCTTCCGGGGACTTCATCGTACCACTCCAGGTCGATTCGGTATTAGCTTAATGTAAGCCAGTATCATTACGATTATTATCTCGATGATGAAGCGCCTCACTAACACGACTGCCATGTCCGTATCGAAGATTTCAATGTGCCTCGCCTCGCTCGCGATCCTGCTTGCGACCCATATCGCCGTCCAGGCGCAACCCGAACGGCTCTTCTACTACGTCGATGACCAACGGAGCTTCACGATCCTGGAAGCACATATCGGCGATATCGATGTCCTCGCGCCCGGGGCGTTCAGCGTAGATGCGGACGGGATCGTGTGGGGCCAGATGGATCAACGGGTACTACGCCTCGCTGCCGAGCACGATGTGCCGGTTATGCCGCTGATCGTCAATCCCGGCTTTGATCAAGAGATGCTGTCGACATTCCTGTCGAACGACACGGCAAGACGGCGCGCCATCAAAACGATGGTCGACAAATGCGAGCAGTTTGGTCTTCTCGGACTACAGTTTGATTTCGAAAACCTGAGCATCAACGACAAAGACGCCTTCTCGCGCTTCTTCAAGGAGGCGGCTGACGCGCTGCACGCGAACGGGCGCAAGATCAGCATCGCCGTTGTCCACAGGCCCGACGAATCGCCCGGATCGACCAAATACCTGAAATGGCTCTTCAAGAATTGGCGCGCGGGATACGATCTCGACGTACTCGGTGAGTATGCGGATTTCATTTCCGTGATGACGTATTCGCAACACACGCGCCGGACGACCCCGGGACCGAACGCGTCGATTCCCTGGATGATCAAGAACATTCAGTACTTCCTGAAACACGTCCCCCCGGAGAAGCTATCTCTGGGCATTGCCGTGACCTCTCAACATTGGAGCACGCAACAGGACGATCGCTATTTCGCCGACGCGCGCTCTTGGAGTGAATCGTTGAGCTACTCCGAAGCCGTGAGTCTCGCCGAGCGGTACGATGCGAAGTGGAATTGGCTTGAGGATCAGGGTGTGGCGTACACCTTTTTCGACAATGGGGGAGTTTTCGAGTGGATGTTCCTCGAGGATGCACGCTCTTTCCGACGCAAACTCGATCTGGTCGGGTCGTATGATCTCCGCGGGTTTTCGATATGGGTCATGGGATATGAAGACCCCGAAATATGGGGTGCGATTGCACGCTGATTGTACCTTCCCGCAGTCACCTCCACGATGAACCTCGTATCCGTATGGACAACTCTCAAAAGGAGAAGGCGGGTCTAAGTCCGCTCGCTTACGACGAGATTCCGGACGGGAAAGAATACCCGCCCTACGTTTCGCACGACCAGAGCATGGCCGAATTCTCTGTCAAGGCGGTGGTCGTGGGTATTGCGTTCGGCATCCTGTTCGGCGCCGCGAACACCTACCTGGGCTTGCGTGTCGGCCTGACGATTTCGACGTCGATCCCGGTGGCAGTCTTGACGGTCGCACTATTCCGGGCGCTTCGCTCTGTCGGTGTCGGATCGACGATTCTCGAAGCGAACATGTCTCAGACGGTGGGCTCCGCATCAAGCTCCCTCGCCAGCGGCATGCTGTTCACGATTCCGGCACTCTTTCTGTGGGGATTCAATCCCGGACTTCTGCAGCTGACCTTGCTCGCAGGGTGCGGCGGCTTGCTCGGCGTTCTATTCATGGTTCCGCTTCGCCGATTCTTGATAGCGGGGGAGCATGGCCGTCTTCCATATCCCGAAGGAACAGCCTGTGCGGAGGTTCTCGTTGCCAGTGAAGCCGGGGGCTCGAAAGCCAAGAATGTGTTTCTCGGTTTGGGCGTCGGGGCGTTGGTCAAGCTCGTCTTTGGTTTCCTGCACGCGCTGCCAGACAAAGTGAGGATCGAGATACCGCTGCTGAAGAAAGGCGAAGTCTCGACGGAAATGTCGGCTGCCCTGCTCGGCGTCGGCTATATCCTCGGGCCGCGAACGGCCGGCATCATGGTCGGCGGAGCTCTTTTGTCGTGGGTCGTGCTGATCCCAACCATTGCCGTCTTTGGCGACGGGCGACTCGAACCGCTCTATCCGGAAACAGTGCGCCTCATCAGCGAGATGTCGTCGAGCCAGATCTGGACCCGATACGTTCGATACATAGGCGCCGGCGCCGTGGCGATGGCGGGACTCATCACGCTCGCCAAGAGCATCCCGACGATCGTAGAGAGCTTCCGTGTCGGCGCTCGCCAACTCCGCGAGAGGCTGGGCGACGCAGGAACAACCACCTTCAAGCGAACGGATTTTGACCTGTCGCTCCGCGTTGTTGGAATCGGAGCACTCGTGATCGGCATCCTCCTGGCTGTGGTCCCACAGATCTTCGGGATCGAGGTAACGGGCTTTCGGGTGCTGGCGGCGGTCCTGGTCGTAATCTTTGCCTTCTTCTTCGTTACGGTTTCTTCTCGCATCGTCGGGCTGGTGGGGGTGACGTCCAATCCGACGAGCGGCATGGCCATCGCGACGCTTCTTGGAACGTCGGCACTATTCCTCGCTTTCGGTTGGACCGACAAGCTCGGGATGGCTGCCGCCGTCACAGTCGGTTGCGTCGTGACGATCGCTGCGTCGATTGCGGGTGACACGTCACAGGACCTGAAGACGGGATTCCTTCTCGGGGCGACGCCGTTCCGACAGCAACGAGGTGAGATGATCGGCGTCCTGACGTGTGCCGTCTTCGTGGCGGGCACGCTCCTGGTCATCGGAAACGCGTGGGGATTCGGCAATGAGGAGATTCCAGCGCCTCAGGCGACGCTCATGAAAGTCGTCGTGGAGGGGGTTCTTGGCGGATCGCTGCCATGGGGACTTGTCGCGATCGGAGTTGGCATCGCAATCATCGTCGAGATTCTCGGGATCCCCAGCCTGGCGTTTGCGGTGGGTGTCTATCTACCTGTGTCGACCATGGTGCCGATCTATCTCGGGGGCTTTCTCAGGCAGCTGTCCGAGAAGCGGGCAACATCCAAGGAGGATGCCGAAAGCCGGCGAGAACAGGGCGTGCTGTTCGGTTCGGGTCTCGTCGGGGGTGAGGGCCTCTTTGGAGTGCTGATAGCGGCCTACGCGGCGATAACTTCCCAGTCGCCGGAGGGCATCGGTTTTGCCTGGGCGGGAGACTATGGTCAATTGTTCGCCGCAATTGCGTTCGGGGGTCTGATGTGGTACTTCTATCGGCTTACGAAGCGGCGGGGAAACCTGTCGGGTCTTAAGACCTGACAGGTTTTAAAACCTGTCAGGTTTATAAACCTGTACACTGGGCTTCACAATTCCCTGACAGGGCGCGTTTGGCGCGGCGCGAAGACCTCTTCACGCAATCTACACGTTTCTTTCACCAACAGTGTCTGGGTCTGACACGTATTGCGACAGAACGGGGTCACGTACGAAACGGATAGGGGCATGCGAACTATTTACGCCCGAAGGCTCGCCCAAGCGCTGAGCCTGCCTTTCGTCGTGCTTGGATTGACGGTCACCGGCTGCGACGTCCTGGAATCTGAGAAGGACGATACCGTCAATCATCAGGACGTACTGGCAACGACGACAGTCGATGAGACCGTACACCTCTCTGGTCAGGATGCCCTCTCGCTGAAGAACGTCAATGGCGACATCGTGATCGAAGCTTCAGGACAAGGATCCACGATCCACATTGAGGCCGAATTGATCGCAGGTTCGGATTCACGGAGCGACACTGAAAGATGGTTGGAGAAGCTCCGTGTCCGCATCGAAAAGCGAACCCGTCGTTTCCGTCGAGACAGACTTCCCGAATGACGCAAAGGGGAGACGACTGGAGGTCCGCTATCATGTTCGCGTCCCGGAAGGCATTGACGTGGAGATCAACCACGTGAACGGGCAAATAACGGTGAACGACGTCGTTGGCCACGTCGCGATCTGTCATTCTCAGTTCTGAATCTGAACTATGAATCACTTGAGAATGCAACCACTTCCTCATCAAGGATCAGGTCACGGGGATTTAGCCGCCGCCGCAACACCAGGCCGTCCAGGCTGACGAGCCGGCTCAACGCGACATACGTCTGACCGTGGGCAAACGCGCCGCCACCCAGATCCACGATGACCCGCTCGAAGGTCTTTCCCTGACTCTTGTGGATGGTGATCGCGTAAGCTGGACGAAGCGGGTACTGTTCGTACGTTCCGGCGATCTCCGCTTCCAGCCGGTTATTTCGACTGTCGAAGACGTATTCGTACATCTCCCAGCTTCCGCGCTCCACGGTTTCGACGGGACCGCCCGGGCCGCCCACCTCGACGTCGATTTCGTCGTAATCCAGGCTCTTGACGCGCCCCATCGTGCCGTTGACCCAGCGGCCGTACTGGTCGTTTCGGAGAAACATGACCTGCGCCCCTTCCCGAAGGGCCAGGCCCGGTGGAGCGGGGAGGTTCTGTTCGCTCAGTCTCGAGAATCGCCCGGTCGTCTCGCCCTCGAACACGTACTCTTTCGACTTCAGGCGATCGATCTGGCGTTTGTTGATCGCGTCCGCGACGCGATTGGTGGCGGTCAGGGTGATCCATGCCTCGTCTTCCGGAGGCTGGAAGCGTGGATCGAAACGGCTGTTAAGCCGATCGAGGACGTTCCGGTTCACGGTCCTTGTTCGGATTGCGTTCAGGAGGCGGACGAACTCCGCATCCTTCTGGCGGAAGACATTGTCGAGCTGAAGCACCTTGATTCCTGTCGATCGGAACGCTCGGGCCGAGAAGAAATAGGGTGAGGCGTACTCGCGCCGGAGGTATTCCATCTCGGGTCCTCGCTGGACGACCGGCGGGAGTTGGAACAGGTCGCCGATCAGAATCATCGGGATGCCTCCGAACGGCGCATGCTTGTCGCGTCCGTTGATGCGGAGGAAGCGGTCGATGCCGTCCATCATGTCGGCCCGCACCATGGACACCTCGTCGATGATGAGGGCGTCGAGTGCGCGGTACATCTTCGCGTTCTTCGAGCGTTCGATCTCGATGGTCGAGATAGGGGCCGGCGGAAACTTGAAGAACGAGTGGATGGTCTGGCCGCCGACGTTGATTGCGGCGACGCCGGTCGGGGCTACGACGGCGACTTTCTTGTCCGTGACCGTTTTGAAGATGTTCAGGAGCGTCGATTTCCCGGTACCAGCCTCTCCCGTGATGTACAGGACGCCGGCACTCCCGTCCATCTCAGCAAGAGCACGAGCGAAGTCGTCTGTGATCTCGATGTTTGGATACTTTTCGCGTGCGCGGATGACGATATCAGACGATAGCAAGGTGGCGCTCGATTGCCGGTGATTGCAGACAGGGGTCTCGAATATACGCGGAGTCAGTGCTTGCACCGCGCCAGATCCGCCGAAATTTGCGCAGGTCCTAAATCCCTCGGATTCGGACGTTGTCCAACGCCATACGGCAGCTCGAATCGCCGCGGAGCCTGAATCCAATCTTCCCCGACTCGAGCGGATCCTCATCGACGTAGTCGTGCACGACTTGGCCGTCGACCGCGATGCGTATCGCAGCACCTTCTTTCCGGATGAGGACACGGTACGTGCGCCCGGCCTCCAGCATGGGATCGGGCTCGGCGGCATGCAGGAGGTTGAATCCTGCGTTGCGTCTCAGATTGGCGCCAGGATTGTTCTCGCCGGTCGGCCAGTATCGATGAAACGAGGCGCTGTACGCATTGATGTCCCCGTGAATGTATTCCTCGTAATCCCCCGTGCGCTTCGTAGGCGTATCGAATAGGTCCTCACCCTTCGATCCCCGCGCGGCGAAGAAGAAGACGCCGATTCCGCGGTTGTTGCTGAACGAGACGTCGAAGGACAACTCCATGTCGGCCGGCCAATCCTCGCGCGTCCAAAGGACCATACCGACACCGTCCGGGTCCTCCTGGAGAACCAGCCGCCCGTCTTTGATCGTGGCGTTTCCGGTGCCTTCCAGTTTCCAGATGTCATTCATGTTCAGGATGCCCTCGTCAAACTCTTGCTCAAACCCTGCTTGATTCATCGTTTCGGTGGATCGGCAGCCGGTCCACGAAAATGCGAATGCCGCGATCAGAAGGATGTTAAAGTGGGTTCGATGTCTCATGTGATGAAGATATAGAGACCGGTCAGGTTTTTAAACCCGACACGTCTTAAGACCTGACAGGTTTTAAAACCAGACCGGTCTTAAGACCTTTACCTCTGGTCTTCACAATTCCCTGACAGGGGCCCGATTCGCGCTTCGTCCTTTCAAACTCCGGGGTCATTCGGCGGACTTCAGCGAGTATTCATCCGCATTCGATACACGGCAGCCCGCTAAGGGTGACATTTCAAGAGGTCAACTACGAAACGATGCTATGGAATACGTCAATCTCGGTACATCCGGACTGAAAGTCTCACGCCTCTGCCTCGGCATGATGACGTTCGGCTCGCCGGACTGGTACGACTGGATCCTCGACGAAACGGCCGCCCGCCCGATCGTCAAGCGTGCGATCGAACAAGGGATCAACTTCTTCGATACAGCCGACATTTATTCGAAGGGCGCGAGCGAAAAGATCACGGGTCACCTCCTCCGAGACCTGGCAAATAGAGACGAACTCGTCGTCGCAACAAAGATCTTCTCGCGCATGCATCCGACCGACCCGAATGCACAGGGTCTGTCGCGGAAGCACATAATGGACGGTATCGATCAGTCGCTGCAGCGACTGGGAATGGATTACGTCGATCTATATCAAATCCATCGTTGGGATTACGAAACGCCTATTGAAGAGACTATGGAGGCGCTTCACGACGTGGTCAAGTCCGGGAAGGCGCGCTACATCGGCGCTTCCAGCATGTTCGCCTGGCAATTTGCCAAAGCGCAGCACACGGCGGACACGCATGGCTGGACGCGGTTTGTCTCGATGCAGAACCACTGGAACGCGGTTTATCGGGAGGAAGAGCGTGAAATGGTCCCACAGTGTCTGGATATGGGCGTCGGGTTAATCCCCTGGAGCCCGCTGGCACGAGGCTTCCTTGCAGGTAATCGACGAACGAAAGGCGAGGGCGAGACCGTCCGGGCGCAAAACGATCCATTCCTGGATAACTACTATCAAGACAGCGATGATGCAGTTCTCGATTGCCTCACCGACATAGCTGGAGATCGGGATCGATCACCCGCACAGGTGGCCCTCGCATGGCTCCTGAGCAAAAAGGGTGTCACGGCGCCCATCGTCGGGGCCAGCAAACTATTTCAGGTGGATCAGGCCGTCGAAGCCCTCACGATTGAGCTTTCGGATGACGAAATCGCGTCCATCGACGAACCGTATGTGCCGCATCGAATTTCGGGGCACAAGTAGATCGCCGACCCGGACGTCAGCGCAACGCATGGTTTGCGCACTCACCGGTCTTGACCTCGATGTCGATCGGGCCCCAAGTGGACGCCGAGCTGAGAGCCTGGAAATGATAGGAGCCCGGTTGCCGATATACGGTGAGAATGCTCTTGGTGGTTGCTGAACCGCATGGGGGATCATCGCCCGGGATGTATTGAGAAAGTTCGCCTATAACGAAGCTGTCCAGACCAACGGAGATCGCATCCGTCTTCGAGTTCGTAGTGAAGAAAGTTATTACGCCCTGGGAGCTTTCTTTGTAATCCGGGCAGGCATCGACGCGCTCGAAGTCTCCTCCGAGTCCGTCCGAATCCGTGTAGCCCAAACCGGTGAGGCGGCGGTCGAGGACGGTCCCGTCTTCGAGATGATGAACGATGACGGGCTGGCTTTTCGTGGTGAGGACGGGATCTCCATTGACGTCTACCCACTCACCCCAGCGCACGGAGCTGTCGTCACGCGGCACGCTGCCGACGATGCCCCAGTAACGGAAGGTGCCGGTTCCGTCCGCGGAGTACGTGATGCAGGTCTCGAAGTCGGCGCTGCTCCATGACCCGACAACGTTAATGTCTTTAAACCGGAATGCCTGCTGGGCATCCTGGAAGTCGAAGCACTGAGCGTCGGCCGGAATGCTGCCGTCGACACAATCGTAAGGACCGGCTGCCTGGTTCGATGAGTCGCAAGATGTGAGCATCAACAGCACCACGATGAGTGGTACCGGTCGGCTTGCCAAGGGAAAGAATTGTTTTCTCACAGTTGTTTTATCGTGACATTCGTCCACGGGTGGGGTAACTATCTATCTGCCCCGAAGTTCACCAAGGTGACAGATCCGCTACTTCGGCCTTTACCTCTTCCTCCAGTTTTTGGAGTTCTCGATCGCTAGCCTGATAACCACTGTGCGTCTTCTGCTCATCGCAACGATAACGCTTCTTCTTTCGGCCGCAGCCGTCGCTCACCCTCGTCAAGTCTTTCGGGTACGGGAAATGTCCCGAGATTTCCTGACGCGGGTTCCTATCTTCGTCGACCAGACCGGTGAGAAAGCGCGAACGCAATGACATTTCCTGAATCCCGACTCCACCAAATGACCAACCCTCTGGCAACCTCCATCGTTTGGGCGACGCTATTGTTTGGAGCGACGCTGTCGAGCTATGCGCAAGGAGTTCAGCTCACCAGGATTGACCAGGGCCTTGCACTACTCAGTGGACCATCAGGTGCGTTCGGAGATTTCGACGATGACGGCGATATGGATATCCTCGTTTCCGGGAAGACGGCCGTCGAATTTCCTGTCCCGATCACCCGCGTCTACGTCGGCCTGGGAGAGTCCGAGCGCGTCCCCCCTGGAGGTGGGTTTCCTCGGTGGTTCAGGGATTTCGAAGAGCGAGGCATCGGTATCAGTGCGGTCTGGATCGGGGCGGTCACCTGGTTCGACCCCAACCGCGACGGTCGCCTCGAGTTCGTCATTTCAGGGGCAAAGAACGGGACGCCCCCGTATGAGCCGCAGGCCGCGATCTATCGAGCCAACGGAAGCCAGTTCACGCCGCTGTCCCAGCAGCTTGCCGGACTGATCGGCGGCTCTATCGACTTCGGAGACTACAACAATGATGGCAAGGACGATCTGTTGATGACGGGGTCTGATGGGGAGTCCTATGCTTCGCTTCTATACGAAGGCTCAGGCAATGGGTCGTTTACGCTCTCGCCAATATCGCTACCGGGAATAGGACTGGGTGAAGGCAAGTTCGGCGACTATGACGGCGACGGCGATCTCGACATATTTCTGGTCGGAGATACCGACGCAGGGCTATCCGCCTACCTGTTGCGAAACGACGGCGGAACCACGTTTACCGAGATTCAGACCTCCATTGAACCGGTAGTGTTCGCCTCGGCCGACTGGGGTGACTATGACAATGATGGGGACCTGGATCTGCTGGTAGCCGGGGCTCGGCTTAGTCCCGTGCTGGCGGAGGGACGGACGAAGGTGTACCGCAATGACGGCAACGGCATCCTAACCGATATTCAGGCACCCCTGCAAGGAGCGTATCACGGGATGGCACGCTGGGGCGACATCGACAACGACGGATCTCTCGACATCGTGCAGATTGGAGGCAGCGGCATCATCGAACCCGAGCGCATCGGACAGATCTATCTGAACAAAGGGTCCGATACATTCGATTTTGCTTTCAACATCATTGGAATGGTTATCGCCTCGGGTGATCTGGGCGACTATGACGGTGACGGCGATCTGGACATCATCGAGTTGGGCCAGGGCACGGTGGCTCTTTTTCGCAACGACCACTTTCTGTTGGACACCCCCGTACCCGTGCCGTTGGAGCGGCCCGAACCTCCATCAGATCTGGCTGCCGTCGTCAACGGTCATTCAGTCGAACTGTCCTGGAGTCCAGGGTCGGATGGGCAGACGCCCGCAGCCGGTCTGTCGTACAACATTCGAATTGGCACGGTGCCGGGTTCTGTCGACGTGGTGTCGCCTCTTGCTCATCCGGTCAACGGGAAGCGAAAGGTCTCGCACCTTGGGAATGTGCAGAACAACCGTTCGTGGGTCGTTCACGCGCTTGCTCCAGGCACCTACTATTGGAGCGTACAGTCCCTCGACGCCACCTTCTCCGGGTCCGACTTCGCTGCCGACAACACGTTCGTGATACAGTAGCCAGATCCTCCAGGAGACTCATTCGTCCAAATCGGCGAGATGGCGTCATCCACTGTTTTGAACCTGGCTTATCTTCAACGGTGGATATCGAACGCACAAACTCAGGATCGATATGGAAAGCGAACAAAAGAGGGGCTCGGGGGCGGCGAAAGCTTCTATCGGCTTCGGAGCGGCTCTTGCCATCGTGATGTCTTGGACCGCGAACCACGCATTCATCTGGGCGCTGATTCATGGAGTGCTTGGCTGGATTTACGTCGTCTACTACCTGCTTTTCAAGGGCGGGTGGACGTGGCTCTGAGCCTCCGGACATGAGGTCCGAATCGAGAAACATTCATCGACGCGTTTCGTACCCAAAAGTAATGACTTGGTACGGAGGTCGATATGGTTACGACCGGCATGATTCGGAGGCCCGATCCCACACGGGCTACACCGCGTGTCACAAGACCTTCACCGTCAGGCCTCGAGCTCAGGAAGCATGCCCGCAAGGACCGTGACGAACCTGTTTCGATCGTATTCGATCTTGCGACGAATTCGATGGTCACGCTGGCAATCTTCAATGCCGAAGGCAGATTGGTTGACGTCCTCTTCGAGGGATGGCTGTGGCCGGGACGACACCAAGTGAACTACTGTCTGCGAGGTCGCTCGCCGGGAAGGTACAAGTGCTTGCTTGATACGCCGACAGTGCGGCTGGTGAAGTACATCGAAGTGACGTCTTAGGCGTGGCGCTCTGGGTTCCGTCTGCAGAGTGAACCCAAAGCCTCGTCGCTGCAATTTCGGACGAGGAGGTGGAGGAATGTATCGACAACACTTTCGTCCGTTCTGAGCCTTTCCAATCTATCTGCTGATCTGTTTCTTTGTCAGGTAGTGGAGACTCGTCGGATCTCTTAGGGTCTCAGTACAGCGTCTCAGCGAACCGGCGGTCGATCTCAATCCCGAGTTTTTCCAGCATAGCGGTTGGCATCGTTCCGCCTGCGAAAACGAATACGTAGTCGTTTTCAATTTCGTGTGTCGAGCCGGATGCGTCGCTGTACGTCACGCGCGTCGGCTCGATGCCCGTAAGATTGGTGGACGGGAGGAAGAGGATGTCGCCTTGATTAACGGCTCGTTCGATCCGCGATTGGTTGTCCGGCTTGAGCCGTGAGAAACGATCTTTGCGATAGCTGAGCCTGACGGTGTTCTCCGGCTGCTCGGCGAGGGAGAGCGCGGCCTCTATTGCGGAATCTCCCCCTCCCACGACAACGATGCGGTCACCCTGAAACCGTTCAGGCTCGAGTAACGAATACGACACGTTCGCGCCGTCGTTCTCTCCGGGAACACCCAGCTTTCGCGGAATGCCCCGACGACCGATCGCCAGTACGATTCGAGCCGTCCGGTAGGTGCCCGTTGACGTTCGCACCTCGAAGAAATCCCCTTGACTGTCGGCAGCTTCGAACGACTCCTTCGTCTGTATGTGGTCGGAGACGCCCGTTACCTTCATTATGTCTTCCCAGAGTGATACGAGATCCTCCTTCACGATCTGGCGATGATTGACTCTACCATAGCCGGGAACTACCAAAGGACTCGACATTACGAGTTTCTTGCGCGGATAATGCCGGACAGCCCCGCCGATGTCCTCCTTTTCAATAGTCACAAACCGAAGGTTCTTCTCGATGCAGTTGAGGGATGTCGCAAATCCGGCCGGTCCGCATCCCACGACGAGCACGTCGAGGACGTCGGTTGGGACGCGACGTGTTTCCTGCGCTATGCCCGCTACACACTGACGAGCCTGCTCGAAGGCGTTCCGGATCAGACCCATCCCTCCCAGCTCGCCGACGACGTAGATCCCCGGAACATTCGTCTCGAAGTTTTCACGGATGCGCGGGATGTCGACCCCGCGTCGCGACGTCCCAACGACCAACTGAATGGCTTCGACCGGGCACGATCGCTCGCACAGCCCGTGTCCGACACAGTGGGTTTGATTGACCGGCACTGCCCGACCGCTTATTACGGCGAGGACGTCCTTCTCCGGGCACACCAAGACACAGTCTCCGGTTCCAATGCAAATCGACGGGTTGACCACCGGATGCAAAGTCTCCGGCTCGCCAACCCCGGCCGCCATCGCCTGCTCGAGGGTTTCAATCGCCTTTCGTTCCTTTCGCCGATGTCGGACGACATAGGGAACGAGGATGCCGGCGATTAGAAGAATCGCCACAAGCCACAAGAGGACTAGCTCATTCATGCTTCAAAGCCTGATCGAAAGGCTCGTCTCGAAAGCGGTGCTCGATACGTAGTCCCCGGTCTGATAACGAATCTTGGATGTCGACCGAAAACGGGCTCCCAGCGGAAACGCCGCCTGCGCTGCGATCGAATGTGTTGTGAGGTTCGTCTCGAAGCGACTCGATCCGCTGATCTGGTAGTACATGCGGGTAGATACTCTTCCGAATGAGCGAGAGAGACTCACCGTTCCAAACATGGAGGCCCCGAAATCGGACCACCAGTAGCTGCCCGAGGTCGTAAGGCCCACTCCACGGACCCTGCTCAAGGCAGCTGTTCCGGTGACAGATCGGCCATCAAGTTGCCTTCCCTCACTCGAATCATAAGCATAGTTCCAAACGAGATCGGCTGCGAAATAGAGAAACCTGCTGCGGTAACCCAGCCCCGTATTAATCTGATCGCGCCGGTATGAGATCACGTCGAACGATCTGTAGATACTGTAGGGCTGACGCATATCGAATCGACCGTGGATCTCCAGCGAGTTCGTCAGCGCCGACGATAGGCGACTCGAAAGTCGTGTGATCACCCAGTGCCCGGACTGCGGATCCCTGTCGAGTTCGAATCGGTTGTAGGCGCCCAATCCGTTCCAGTTGAGTCGATGCCGGAGACCTAAGAGACGACGCGTGAGCAGCTCATTCGTTGGATGTATCTCGAGATAGTAAGTGTCGAGGCGATTTGTCACAGTCTCACTCTTTCGCGTGAACTTGGCGAATAACGCTGCCTTGGGCATGTCCAGCGAAACCTGCTCGTTTGAACGGACGGGAAGGAATCCGAACGAACCACCGTAACCGAAATCGCTATCACCACTGTCGATGAGGATACCATCCCAGTATCCTCCGGTGGCAACGTACTGATTCGAGAATCGGCCAACGCGGACCCTGGCACGCTCAAACTCCCGTTTCAGATACAGATCATACGTCCTAACCGAGAACTCCGGAGTCGACGAACGGCCGCCCGAAACACTCCTGTATTCCGATCGCATTCGAACCCGAAGGCCAAGCCCGTACGGAAGCCCCTCTGCATCCAGCGAGAGCATCGCATAAGGGGTCAGGTATGTCCGCGATGACCCCGCACTTGGAGTCAGGGCCGACTCGGTTCGTGACTTCAACGAATTCGCGCCGATCAGGAGGCGCCCGCTTACCTCAGTCGCAGATCTCGTAGCGATGAAATCGTCCTCTTCCGCGTCCAATATCTCCTCATAGAGGACTTCTTCAGGTGTCTCGGCAGGGAGCACGACACTCACTTCAGGTGCCTCCCAATCCGTCCCGTCTCGGATAACCTTCAAGATCGAGCCCACGCTGAGCCCGAAGCCTTCGCCGACGTAGCGAAGCACACTCCGATCCGACATACTGCTCAGGACCTCGATACGCTCCATGCGTTGCGACTCCGTCAACACCGTGAGGGTGTCGCCGGGGGAAATTCCCTGATTCCGTCCGGCCGCTATGTAAACGTTCGCCCCGGCCACATACGTCACCCGGATTTCTCGGACTACTTCCTGTGCCTGGACATCAATCGTCAGGCACATCGAAAGCGCGAGCATGAGGGCAGCCAATCGCATCCTAGTCACCGCCGCCCCCGTTTGTGTGACAGTCATAGCACGCGCTGGAGGCATAAACGTACCCATTCACCTGGCTGTGATCCTGATCGGTCTGTGACTTTGCATGATCGTGGCAATCGATGCACGTGAATATGGTCGGATCATCAAGCTGCAGATGGCAGGTCTGGCAGGTTGGCCACACGGTCGAGTGATTCCCTGAGTATATCGGGAAATAGTCGGCGTCATGGTTGTAGTTGGTCTGCTGCCAATCCGTCGCGTTGTGACAACTGATGCATGTTGTCGGATAGGCCTCTGCCCCATGCTCGGTTTGGTAGTCCGTCTGATGACAAGTGATGCAATCATTTTGGTCGCTCGGATTGAAGAGCGGCTCAAATCCCGGTGACGGCCCGTGGCACGAAGAACACGCCAGCGCATCGTGGGCTCCGACGAGTTGGTACCCGTCTGCGAAGGAGGCGTGGTCAAAGGTCGCTCCTTCCCACGTGTCGGTTCCGTGACAGTCGATGCACGTTGTCGGGAATCCGGTGCCCGAGTGTTCCTCGTTGTACTTGGCCTGATGGCACGTGATACAGTCGTTCTGGTCGGCCGGGTTAAACAGCGGCTCAAATCCCGGTGACGGCCCGTGGCACGAAGAACACGGCAACGTCTCGTGTGCGCCTACCAACACATAGCCGCTTGCGGCCGAGGCATGATCGAAGGTTGCTCCCGACCAGGAATCCGTGCCGTGGCAATCGATGCACGTTGTTGGATAGCCTGTTCCAAGGTGCGCTTCGTTGTATTTAGTCTGGTGACAAGTGATGCAATCGTTCTCATCAACCGGGTTGAAGAGCGGCTCGAACCCGGGCGACGGACCGTGGCAGGACGAACACGCCAGCGCTTCGTGGGCTCCAACGAGTTGATACCCGTCCGCGAAGGAAGCGTGATCGAATGTTGCGCCCTCCCACGTGTCGGTTCCGTGACAGTCGATGCACGTTGTCGGGAATCCGGTGCCCGAGTGTTCCTCGTTGTACTTGGCCTGATGGCACGTGATACAGTCGTTCTGGTCGGCCGGGTTGAACAGCGGCTCGAATCCCGGTGACGGCCCGTGGCACGAAGAACACGGCAACGTCTCGTGTGCGCCTACCAACGCATAGCCGCTTGCGGCCGAGGCATGATCGAAGGTTGCTCCCGACCAGGAATCCGTGCCGTGGCAATCGATGCACGTTGTTGGATAGCCCGTTCCAAGGTGCGCTTCGTTGTATTTAGTCTGGTGACAAGTGATGCAATCGTTCTCATCAACCGGGTTGAAGAGCGGCTCGAACCCGGGCGACGGACCGTGGCAGGACGAACACGTCAGCGCTTCGTGGGCTCCAACGAGTTGATACCCGTCCGCGAAGGAAGCGTGATCGAATGTTGCGCCCTCCCACGTGTCGGTTCCGTGACAGTCGATGCACGTTGTCGGGAATCCGGTGCCCGAGTGCTCCTGGTTGTAATCAGAAAGGTGGCAGGTAACACAATCATTCTGATCTACCGGATTGAACAGCGGCTCAAACCCTGGTGACGGGCCGTGGCAGGACGAGCACGCCAACGCATCGTGGGCCCCGACGAGGGCATAGCCGCTTGCAGCCGAGGCATGATCGAACGTGGCGCCTGACCATGAGTCCGTGCCGTGGCAATCGAGGCACGTCGTTGGGAAGCCCGTGCCCTGATGCTCTTCGTTGTACTTGGCCTGATGGCACGTGATACAGTCGTTCTGATCAGCGGGACTAAACAGCGGTTCGAATCCTGGCGACGGACCGTGGCACGACGAGCAAGCGATTGTTTCGTGCGCGCCTACCAGCTGATAACCATCGGCGAAGGAGGCGTGATCGAAGGTGGCGCCCGA
The DNA here is from genome assembly GCA_963768715.1 of uncultured Bacteroidota bacterium. GTDB lineage: Bacteria > Bacteroidota > Rhodothermia > Rhodothermales > DATKEJ01 > DATKEJ01. The sequence continues at coordinate 427,095 of CAVYJC010000010.1, read as the reverse complement.
CCATGAGTCCGTGCCGTGGCAATCGAGGCAGGTGGTCGGGAAGCCGGTGCCTGAGTGCTCCTCGTTGTACTTGGCCTGATGGCACGTGATACAGTCGTTCTGGTCGGCCGGATTGAACAGCGGCTCGAACCCGGGCGACGGACCGTGGCAGGACGAGCACGCCATCGCATCGTGGGCCCCGACGAGGGCATAGCCACCTGCAGCGAGGCATGATCGAACGTGGCGCCTGACCATGAGTCCGTGCCGTGGCAATCGATGCACGTCGTTGGGAATCCCGTGCCCTGGTGCTCTTCGTTGTACTTGGCCTGATGGCAGGTGATACAGTCGTTCTGATCAGCCGGACTAAACAGCGGTTCGAACCCTGGTGACGGGCCGTGGCACGACGAGCAAGCGATTGTCTCGTGTGCTCCGACGAGCTGATATCCGTCAGCGAAGGAGGCGTGATCGAACGTTGCTCCGGACCAGCTGTCTGTGCCGTGGCAGTCAATACAGGTGGTCGGGAAGCCGGTGCCTGAGTGCTCCTCGTTGTACTTGGCCTGATGGCACGTGATACAGTCGTTCTGGTCGGCCGGACTGAACAGCGGCTCGAACCCTGGCGACGGACCGTGGCACGACGAGCAAGCGATTGTTTCGTGCGCGCCGACGAGTTGATATCCATCAGCGAAGGAAGCGTGATCGAACGTTGCTCCCGACCACTGTCTGTGCCGTGGCAATCGAGGCAGGTCGTTGGGAAGCCGGTGCCCTGAGTGCTCCTCGTTGTACTTGGCCTGATGGCACGTGATACAGTCGTTCTGGTCGGCCGGACTGAACAGCGGCTCGAATCCGGGCGACGGACCGTGGCACGAGGAGCAAGCGATTGTTTCGTGCGCGCCTACGAGTTGATATCCATCAGCGAAGGAAGCGTGATCGAACGTGGCTCCCGACCAGCTGTCTGTGCCGTGGCAGTCGATACAGGTGGTCGGGAAGCCGGTGCCCTGGTGCTCTTCGTTGTACTTGGCCTGGTGGCACGTGATACAGTCGTTCTGGTCGGCCGGACTGAACAGCGGCTCGAACCCGGGCGACGGACCGTGGCAGGACGAACACGCCAGCGCTTCGTGGGCTCCAACGAGTTGATATCCGTCCGCGAAGGAAGCGTGGTCGAAGGTCGCTCCTTCCCAGGTATCCGTGCCGTGGCAATCGATGCAGGTGGTCGGGAAGCCGGTGCCCGAGTGTTCTTCGTTGTACTTGGCCTGATGGCACGTGATACAGTCGTTCTGGTCGGCTGGATTGAACAGCGGCTCAAACCCTGGCGACGGGCCGTGGCAGGACGAGCACGCCATCGCATCGTGGGCCCCGACGAGGTGCATAGCCGCTCGCGAGCGAGGCATGATCGAACGTGGCGCCCGACCATGAGTCCGTGCCGTGGCAATCGAGGCACGTCGTTGGGAATCCCGTGCCCTGGTGCTCCTCGTTGTACTTGGCCTGATGGCACGTGATACAGTCGTTCTGGTCGGCCGGACTGAACAGCGGTTCGAACCCTGGCGACGGACCGTGGCACGACGAGCAAGCGATTGTTTCGTGCGCGCCTACGAGTTGATATCCATCAGCGAAGGAAGCGTGATCGAACGTTGCTCCGGACCAGCTGTCCGTGCCGTGGCAATCGAGACAGGTGGTCGGGAAGCCGGTGCCCTGAGTGCTCTTCGTTGTACTTGGCCTGATGGCACGTGATACAGTCGTTCTGGTCGGCCGGACTGAACAGCGGCTCAAATCCTGGCGACGGGCCGTGGCAGGACGAGCAAGCGATCGTCTCGTGCGCTCCGACGAGTTGATATCCATCAGCGAAGGAAGCGTGATCGAACGTGGCTCCGGACCAGCGTCCGTGCCGTGGCAATCGAGACACGTCGTGGGGAATCCCGTGCCCTGGTGCTCTTCGTTGTACTTGGCCTGATGGCACGTGATACAGTCGTTCTGGTCGGCCGGACTGAACAGCGGCTCGAATCCTGGCGACGGACCGTGGCACGAGGAGCAAGCGATTGTTTCGTGTGCTCCGACGAGCTGATATCCGTCCGCGAAGGAGGCGTGGTCGAACGTGGCTCCCGACCAGCGAGTCTGTGCCGTGGCAATCGAGACACGTGGTTGGGAATCCCGTGCCCTGGTGCTCTTCGTTGTACTTGGCCTGATGGCACGTGATACAGTCGTTCTGGTCGGCCGGACTGAACAGCGGCTCGAACCCTGGCGACGGACCGTGGCACGAGGAGCAAGCGATTGTTTCGTGCGCGCCTACGAGTTGATATCCATCAGCGAAGGAAGCGTGATCGAACGTTGCTCCCGACCAGCTGTCCGTGCCGTGGCAATCGAGGCACGTCGTTGGGAATCCCGTGCCCTGGTGCTCTTCGTTGTACTTGGCCTGATGGCACGTGATACAGTCGTTCTGGTCGGCCGGACTGAACAGCGGCTCAAACCCTGGCGACGGGCCGTGGCACGACGAGCAAGCGATCGTCTCGTGCGCGCCGACGAGCTGATATCCGTCAGAGAAGGAGGCGTGGTCGAAGGTGGCGCCCGACCATGAGTCTGTGCCGTGGCAGTCAATACAGGTGGTCGGGAAGCCGGTGCCCTGGTGCTCTTCGTTGTACTTGGCCTGGTGGCACGTGATACAGTCGTTCTGATCGGCGGGGTTAAACAGCGGCTCGAATTCGGGTGAAGGCCCATGGCACGAAGAGCATTGAGCGTTCGCGTGGGCGCCTACCAGCACAAATCCATTGGCGGCGGATGCGTGATCAAATGTGATGCCGGTCCAGGTATCGGTCCCGTGACATTCGGTGCACGTAGTAGGATACCCTGAACTCTGATGTTCCTGGTTGTAATCGGTGAGATGACACGTGATGCAGTCGCTTTCGTCGGCCGGTTCGAAGAGCGGTTGGAAGTCAGGCGACGGACCGTGGCACGACGAGCAGCGGAGGGCCTCGTGCGCGCCGACCAAGGTGTACCCGTCCGAGAAGGCAGCGTGGTCAAACGTAACTCCTGACCAGGAGTCGGTGCCGTGGCAGTCAACGCAGGTCGTTGGGAATCCAGTGCCCTCATGTTCTTTGTTATAGTCAGCCTGGTGGCAGGTCAGACAGTCGTTCTCGTCAGCGGGTTCGAAGAGCGGCTGAAATTCCGGTGAGGGACCATGACACGAGGAGCAACGGAGGGTTTCGTGCGCGCCGACCAGGGTGTAGCCATCCGAGAAGGAAGCGTGGTCGAACGTGACTCCCGACCACGAATCGGTCCCGTGGCAGTCGATGCAGGTCGTGGGGAATCCGGTGCCCTGATGCTCTTCGTCGTAGTCGGGTTGGTGACACGTCACACAGTCGTTCTGATCGGCCGGTTCGAAGAGCGGCTGGAACTCGGGCGAAGGTCCATGGCAGGCAGTGCATTGAGCGCTCTCGTGGGCGCCCAACAGCACAAATCCATTGGCGACGGACGCGTGATCAAATGTGATACCGGTCCACGAATCGGTCCCGTGGCAGTCGGTGCACGTAGTAGGATACCCTGAACCTTGATGCTCTTCGTTGTAGTCCGTGAGATGGCAGGTCAGGCAGTCGTTCTCGTCGGTGGGCTCGAAGAGCGGCTGGAATTCGGGTGAGGAACCATGGCACGAGGAGCAGCGGAGTGTTTCGTGTGCTCCGACCAGGACGTAGCCATCCGAGAAGGAGGCGTGGTCGAACGTGACTCCCGACCACGAATCGGTCCCGTGACAGTCGATGCAGGTCGTGGGGAATCCGGTGCCCTGGTGCTCTTCGTTGTAGTCAGCCTGGTGGCAGGTCAGGCAGTCGTTCTCGTCGGCGGGCTCGAAGAGCGGCTGAAACTCGGGCGAAGGTCCGTGGCATGACGAGCAGCGGAGGGTTTCGTGCGCGCCGACCAGGGTGTATCCATCGGAGAAGGCGGCGTGGTCGAAGGTGACTCCCGACCACGAGTCGGTCCCGTGGCAGTCAATGCAGGTGGTTGGGAAGTCCGTGCCCTGGTGCTCTTCGTTGTAGTCGGCCTGGTGGCAGGTTAGACAGTCGTTCTCGTCAGCGGGTTCGAAGAGCGGCTGGAACTCAGGTGAAGGTCCGTGGCATGAAGAGCAGCGGAGGGCTTCGTGCGCGCCGACCAACGTGTACCCATCGGAGAAGGCGGCGTGGTCAAAGGTGACTCCCGACCACGAATCGGTTCCGTGGCAGTCGATGCACGTGGTGGGGAACCCTGTGCCTTGATGTTCTTGGTTGTAGTCGGCCTGGTGGCAGGTCAGACAGTCGTTCTGATCGGCCGGCTCGAAGAGCGGCTCGAACTCGGGTGACGGGCCATGGCACGAAGAACATGCCAGCGTCTCGTGTGCTCCGATGAGTTGGTATCCATCGGCGAATGACGCATGGTCAAAGGTGGCGCCTGTCCAGGTGTCGAAACCGTGACAATCGGCGCAAGTCGTGGGGAATCCGGTGCCTTGGTGCTCTTCGTTGTAGTCGGCCTGGTGGCAGGTCAGACAGTCGTTTTGGTCGGCGGGCTGGAAGAGCGGCTGAAACTCGGGTGAAGGTCCGTGGCATGAAGAGCAGCGGAGGGTTTCGTGCGCTCCGACGAGCGTGTAGCCATTTGCCAGAGACGCATGGTCGAAGGTTGCTCCTTGCCAGGAATCGATGCCGTGGCAGTCGACGCAGGAAGTGGGGAATCCGGCGCTTCCGTGTTCCTGATTGTAGTCGGTACGGTGGCAGGTCAGGCAATCGGCGTCTCCAGAGGGATCAAACTGCGGTTCGAATCCGGGCGGTGGGGCGTGACACGCAGAACAGGGCAGGATCTCATGTGCCCCGACGAGATCGAATCCGTTGGCGAGGTCAGGATGATTGAAGGTGGCTCCCCCCCAGGCTTCGACACTGTGACAGGTGGCGCAATCAGTCGGATATCCCGCCCCGGCGTGGTTCTGATTAAACTCTGTCTGGTGACACGTGGCGCAGTCATTCTGGTCGGATGTAGGGAAGAGCGGGGCGAACGAACCTTCGACATGGCAGGCGATGCACTCGAGCGTCTTATGACTACCCAACAGATCGAATCCCGCCGATGCTACGACGTGCTCGAAAGTGGCCCCGTCTTCCCAGGCGAGCGTGTTGTGGCACGTCTCACAGGTCTGCGGATAGGCCATGGCTCCGTGGGCCGACTGATAATCCGATTCGTGACAGGAAGCGCACTCCGTTTCGGCTACTACGAATGCCCCGAGCTTATCGCTCCCATGGCAGCTTTCGCAGGATAGCTCCGCATGCGCACCATCCAAAGGAAAGCGCGTCGCGTTATGGATCTCGTCGGCCGACACGTCCGAAAAACTGGTCGTTCCATGGCAGTCGGAGCATTGCGAAGAGAACGAACCCTGGTGAACGTCGACGTGGCAGTCGACACACTCCGACGATATCTCGAACTTCAGCTTCACGTGGCAGCTTTCACAGGCGACGGTTTCGTGGCTGCCCAGAAGCGCGAAGGATGTTGCCTCATTATGTTTGAACGGGAGCGGATCGCGCAGAGGTTTCCAACGCTCCGTCTGGTGACAGGCGGCGCAGTCCATTCCCTCCGGCAAAGATCCGTGCGGATTTGCCGACGCTGATTGTCCGTGTAGGGGTGTCTGCAGGAACGCGAAGCCCACCGCGAGCACCCACCGGAGCCTCATTCCGATGTGTGGCAATCCACGCATTGGGTTTTCTTTAAGAGATAACGCGTAAAGCGTACGCCGTCAGGTGCAGACGCCGTGTCATGACATGCCTGACATGCAATCTTCCTGTGCGCACCGTCCAGCGGAAACCGAGTCGCTCCGTGATCAAATTTATTCGAAACACGAAGAAAGGTCGTCGGCTCGTGACAGTCTCCGCAGTCCCTGCCTTCAAACTGTCCCTGATGCGGATCTATACCGGCATGACAAGATCCGCACGTCGTACTGAGACCCGCGTAGTTGATTCCGTAAGTCGTGCTGATCTCACCTTGTGGAACGTGACATCGGGTACAAGTCAGGTAGGTGTGCTGGCCGAGAAGCTCGAATCCGGTTGATTTGTGATCGAAATCCAAATCCGAATTCCAGGCGTTCGTCGAGTGGCACGAGGCGCACGAATTTTCTGCCATTCTGTCTGCGAACTGAGCGCCGTGCGGGTTGTCGCCGGTGTGGCATGCTTCACACCGGCGGTCCTCTAACAGGAACGTGGGCTTCGAGTCATTCTTCAAGTGACACGCGGCGCAAGGGACGCTCATGTGCGCGCCGGCAAGGGTGAAGCGCGATCGCTCGTTGTGCCGGTCAATGTCGTATGTCGTCGGAACCCAGGCGTCGTTTGTATGGCATCCGTCACACGAGGCAGCGGCGGACTCCTCTCGCAACGAACCTTCGTGATACTTTCTGTGGCACGACAGGCAGGCAGACGCCACGACTTTCGGGAATGAATTGGTCGAGTGAGGGTCCACCAGCGAGATGCGAATTGTTGCATCGTTGCGGCCTGGTTTCTGGTGGCAGCTCCTGCAAGCGAGTCGAGCGTGTGCCCCAAGCAGCCGGTATCCGGTCCGGTCGTGCGAGAAGGATCGTTCCGAGGTTAGCTGCGACCAGCCCTGCGTGCTGTGACACGAACTGCAGGTCGTCCCGAAAGACGACGCATGCGGATCCCGATGACAGTCGCTGCACTCACTGTGGGCCAGCCCGACAAACTGAGTCAGTGTTCGATCGTCCGACTTTGCCGTCGAGGGGTGGCATTTCTGGCACGTGACCTGCACATGACGGCCGGTGAGAGGGAACGTGGTCTCGTCATGCCCGAAACCCTCAGCATCTGTCCACTTTTCCGGAGCATGACAGTCGGAACAGGGACGTCCAACAAACTGATTTTCGTGGGGGTTGTCGGTCGCGTGACACGAAAGGCAGGCGGTGTCCAGTCCGAGGAACGTCTGCCGGTGCGATTCGGTCGAGTCGATGGAAGCCAACACGTCCGCATCAACAATCAGGGGCTGTCGATGACACGACGAGCACGCGCCGCGTGCATGCGCTCCGAGAAGTTCATAGCCGGCCTGACGGTGGTCGAATGACGTCGTGTCGAAGCGTACCAGGTTGAAGCTTCGACCGAGGTGGTCTTTGTGACACGCGACGCAGGGATCACTGACCGTGCTGTGGTAACCAGTCTTGGCTTCGATACGCGATTTGATGGGAACGTGGCAGTCGAGGCACTTGGCTTGATCTACCCCTTTGCCTCCGATCGTGTGGCAAGACGTACAGTTTGTGACGCCTTCCAGGTCGGCATGCGAGGCGCTGAGCTCTCCGGGGGACAGTAACTGCGCCCTGGCGGTCGCCGCCACGACGAACACCATCGCCGTTGCTATGATTACCGTCCCCATGGTCGAGTACATTACTTGCGCCAATCTTGCACCTGGTTATTTCCCAAGACGGGACAGGCCGAGCTCGGCCATTTTCTTCATTTGAGGATCATCATCCTGCTGCTCAACCTTAAGCCAGGCTGCCTTGGCCTCTGCTGCCCGTCCCAGGTTGGCGAGAACGGCGCCTTTGTTGTAGAGACCGGACGGATCGTCCGGAAAATGCGCCAGAAGGCTGTCGGAGGCGGTCAGTGCCTCGGTCCAGTTGCCGAGCGAGCCGTACGTCTTAGCCAGGTCCAGCCAGGCCTCGCGGCTGCCCGGCGTGAGGCGCAGGTATCGTCTGTATTCTGTGATCGCCTCCTCGGTCCGATGTGCGTCCTGAAGCAGGCGGGCGAGTTTGAGCACGGACGGCGCGTCTGTCGAATCGTCGGCCACACGCTTCCTCAACTGCTCGAGACCTACATGAAACGATGGATCCACATCGTCGGCATCCGGCAAAGATTTTGACTTCGATTCGTGGGAGGGAAGTAGAAGCGAGCCAGGCCGGGAGCCCGGGTGGGATCGAGCCGGGGGTCGATTCTCCACTGCGGCCGTGGTTTCGCCCGATTCGACACGCGTGCCGCAACCCGCCAGTGTCGAAACCGTGATGGGTATGGCGACTATCGCCGCCAACAACCTGTGCCTCGATCCTGTCATATGGGTTTAACCTTTTGGCGCCTGCCTGGTTAGAAAATCCACGTGTATCCAAAGGCGATCGCCACGCCGACGTGCACGATAAACGTGATGAGCATCACGATCGCCAGGGGAATGTGCAAGACGTGCCAGTATCCGAAAAGTCGTTGCATCGGGCCCGAAACCACTTGGCTGTGGTCGAGGCGCAATCCGTCGACAAGGATTGGTACGGCACGCTCTTGTAAAGCGGGATCTACGCCGCGATGCTCGAGCGCGAGCACGAGTTCATGACTCAGGCGCCGTTGGCCCAGGTCGAATCGAATGGCTGTCCAAATGGCGGACAAGAGACCGCGCGGCGGGGTAACGGCGAAGGCGCCCATCACGCCTCCGATAGATTCACGACTCTGGCCGGTCATCAAGGAAACGCGCGCCACGAGGTCCGCCTTTCGAGAGAGCAGTTGGGCGGATCCGAAAAAGACTCCGTCAGCGCCCTTCGGGATGTGCTGGTAAACATAGCGGCCGAAGATCCCACTTCCCACCACCACCGACATGCTCCAGAACGCGATTGCCGCGATGTTACCGATCTTAAATGTCGTGTGCAGGAGCACCAGGTAGGGACCCAGCGTGCAGAGGAAGATGTGAAAGGTCAGCCAGGATCGGAGCTTCCCAAATCGATGCAGGAAATGGATACGCTTGCGTAGGCTGTAGGCGACGACGCCGACGATGATCATCAGGCTCCCGAAGATACCGAGGCCCTGGCCGACGAGTCCCGCCGGCTTATACGACTCGTACAGAGCCGAAAATGGCCTCTCCCCTGTCGAAAGCCCATAGTAATCTATTCCGTCCACCCAGGGGACGGCGGCAATCGTGATCCAAAGGAGAGCCACAACTGTTTTCCTGAACTTCGACATAACGAACTGCTCCCCGGTGGGGCAAGGTGCGTTCGATACTACAGACGTTGTGACCTTCGGCCCAAGATATGAGATTCTAGTGAAACCTGGCGGTCTATAGACGTGTCAGGTTCAGAAATCTCTCACTCTTGTATTCGCAACTCCTTTTTGGAGTCTAGGAGCTGCGTCTTAGCCGCCAAAACATTCTCAATTGCCGCAACGCTCGATAAAGGACGGCCGTCGAGCTTACGAAGAAGGCCATCACCAGGTCCATTGATCGTGGGGTGAGTCCCGATCGTTCGTACAGACCGTCCGTAAAGGGTTTGCGGCAAGCCGTTTCGATACGTGCAACCTGCCGTTGGGACAATTGACTGCGCCATTTCTCGGTATTCTTCTTCAGGAGTGGTCCTGCCGCCTCAGATTTCCAGGCCCACTCATCTTCGGCAATGATTTCAGCTGCCGAGGACGAAAATTGGAGCATGCTGGAGTCGTATGCCACGCCAAGGAAGGTGCACAGCCGCTTCAATTCCTCTTCGGGTCGGCTGATCAAATGTTCATACAACACTTCGTAGTAGTTGTCGCCAAAGAGCTTCGCACCGTCCGCGCGACCCACCGAATACTGCACGGTGTACGCGAGTAGATGCGTCCATTCGCGGCGTCCGGCTGACCAGGCAGCTCTGGTGCGAGAGAGGAACACCTCGCGAGGATCCCTAATCATGTGAATGACCTTCGCTCTCGGAGCGATCGATTTGAGCAAGGGAAGAAACTCAACGTACCTGGGCGCCTTGTCGCCGACAAGCCGAACGCCGTGCCGTTCTTTCCAGCGGCTCAGGATCCTGAAATACACCGTCTCCATCGACAGTTTCGCCTCATCGCGGTGACCGGATCGAAACACGTCATCGAAATCCAATCCGAGACGGTCGAGTCGTTGATCTGCCGAGAGCACCTCTCGGCATTCCGCAATTGAAACAGGCCGGCGACCTGAAATGTGGCTCGTAACAAAGTGCGTTTCAGGAGGAGTTCCAATTTCCGGGTGCGCATTGAGCATGCTCATCAGAAGCGTCGTCCCCGAGCGCCCCACGCCAACGATATAGAACAACTCATCATCCAGCATGGCTCAATCGATAATGCGACAAAGCATGCTCCGGAGGCCCCCACGAAACCCCCGCATTATCACCCAAAACGTATCCGTTTCTTCGGGGCCATCGGCGAACTCGTGAATGGCGTATCCAAATAGCCTGATCGGCCACAAGTCCTTTTGAGCCTTGAAAACCTCGGTTATGGTCTCGTTGCCGTCGAGGACGTACAGCCGACCCCAGCCATCCTGGTCGCCTTCTCCCTTTTCGACCGTCGTTCCGAACACCGTGTTGCCTCCACGCTTCACTGCATAGTAGACAGGACCGATAACCGGACCAATGACATCCACCGTACGGGCGGCCCGACCATACCTGAAGATGGCATTCGAACCTGTATGGTTGTCACTGCCCCAATAAACGGCATCTTGTGTAAAGACGAGTGTGATGCACCGCCATCTTTGCGAGCCGCCCCCAACGGTCTGAAGCCGGGGATTGGAAGGGTCGACCCGAAGGACGAGACACTCATGATCTTCATCCCCGGTGCCAATCCAGATACGGTCGCTGAACGGATCCGTTTGCACGAGATGCACGTGGCGAACTGTTGGGGTCGGGATGGTGAGGAAGCGGGTTGCGACTCCTGTTGCGAGATCAATGGTGTGTACCCTGACGTCCTCTCTTCGTCCGTTTGTCCAGTAATCCCCAACGAGTATGGTCGATCCGAGAACACAGACGCCGTTTCGAAGAATTCTCCTTCCGCGGGCTAATGTCCACAGGCGTTGTGAATCAGAAGTCTGCGTGTTGAACCTGAAAAAGCTTCCTTCGAAGAGACACAGAAACGTATCTCCTTCGATGTGCTTGATGAGACGGACACCTCCTCGCGTGAGGCGTTCAACAATATCGGTGGCCGTTCGTCCCAACTTTGTCCCACCGGGAAGCGTTAGGAGGTGATGCCACTGGATCCCGGCGTCTCGCGAGATGAGAATTTCCGAGCCGCGACTGGCAAGGGAAAGGCTCGCATCAGCGTACTGCACCGCGATACCCTTTTCGATACGTTCAATCTCCAGCTTCAACTTCGCCTCCACTCAGTCCCATTGCTCGCAAAAGTTGTGGAATTACGACATCCTCGTCAAAGGAGAGTCCTTTCCGCCCGGCGGCCGCAGCCAGCCTGTCGCGGAGTGAGCGATCGGTGATGATCTGCGACATCGCTCTGGCCAATGAGTCGGCACTCCCAGGTTCAACGACGAGCCCTTCGACATCGTTTGAGACAATCTCCATGACCGTCGGAAGGGAGGTGCAGATGACTGGTAGTCCGGAAAGCATCGCCTCTATTACAGCGCCTGGGTGTCCCTCGTTATCATACACCGATGGATAAACAAACGCGTCGTAGGATGCCAGTGTCGATCGATACGCTGCATTATCCACGACCCCCATGAGCCGAATTGTCGGGTGTTTCCGGCAAGCCTGCTCGGTTTCATCTGACGCTGATCCATAGCAATCAACCTGAAAACGGCTCGGAAGCGACTGTTCAGCGAGCATCTCGCAGGCGCTCAGTAGCACGTCAATCCCCTTCGATGCATCGACTCTCCCTGCGAAAACAAATCTGAAGCAACCGTCGGTGTGAGATCTCGGCGTTGTTTTGCCGGGCTTCGGTCGGTAGCCGGGAATCGACGTGACCCGTCGTCTGACGGACTCAGGAAAGTCGTTTCGTCCGATTTCTGTCTCCAACGAGATACTGGCGGCTCGAGACAGCAGCCATTCGGTAATATGACGAAACCGGTTGTTTCTCGAAATGGCCGACAAATAGGGTCGACCACCAAATAGCCGCAAGCAGACCGGCTTTCCGAAGAGTCGTCCGGTCCCGATCAGGATAAGACCGTAGCTGAAAGCCATACCGCGTGATGAAAAGAGGACGACGCGGTCCGTCATCGGTAATCGTAGGAGAGCTCCCACTCCGCGGATCAATGTCCTGAACGGAGCGACACCTCCGATTTGGCCGCCTCTTCCGCGTTTTCGAACCGGAAAGTCAGCATGCGTAACCCGCAGGTGCGGCAACTTCTCGACATATCGTAAGAACCGGTCGAACGACACCCTGCTGCCACCATTCGGTGGCGGCAAAGGTCCGATGAGGAGCACCCGTTTGCTTTTCGGTCTATCCGACGGCGACATCGACAGCTAATGATTCGTACGCGCCAAATTGCGCAACCATGCGGCCAATTCAAAGAGCCCAATTTCGCGTAACGGGGGTAAGGAAGTCGGGTTCTCGCCGGCGTCTCTTCAGTATGGGCGCTGCGATCGCGGTTGACCCGAACCTGTAGATTCCCTTCCGAACTTCGAGCGAGCCAATGGCGTTTAGTTGCGTTCATCGAAGATCGACAACGTCTAACGCGCCGGGGACAACAACGGCGTTCCCGAATGGAACGACTCTTCCAACGTTTACTTCCAGCCTTCAGAAGCGTCATTCATCGCCCTCTTACGGTGGTGATCGCGGCATTCCTGCTTTCTCTCGGATGCCTGCAATTTGCACGTCACCTCAAGATTGACACCGACTTCTCGCGGCTCCTCCCACCCGACAATCCGACAGTCCAGTCACTGGAGCGCCTTCGTGAGACCGTCGGTGGCGAGAATCACGTCGCGGTGGTCATACAGAGTCCCTCTTTCGATGCGAACCGCGCATTCGCCGAAAAACTGATTCCTGTCGCGATGAAGCTTCGCCGCGACACCTATCCCGAGCCCTATTTCACGCGCGCAGAGTTTCACAAGGACCCTTCCTTTCTCAAGCACAATGCTCTCTATTTCGCCACAGACGAGGAGCTCGATCAGCTGCAGACCTACCTCGAAGACGAGATTGAGAAGGCCCGGCTGGAGGCGAATCCCTTCTATTTCGACTTGGACGAAGAGGATTCCGTTAAGGTCGAGAAGCCCCTCGATCTACGAGAGACGTACGACGAAATTGTCCCGAAAGAATGGCCGATTTCCGACGACAGCACCATCATGGTCGTCCGTTTCTATCCGAGCGGCTCGAAAACGGATGTCGGCTTTATCGAGGATATGTTCACGGATTTGCAGGCGCTCGTCGACTCGCTCGCTCCGACGACATACAATCCGCAGATGAAGGTCTTGCTGGGAGGCCGCCTGCAGCAGCAGATGATTGAGATCAGACAGATCACGAACGACGTGCGTGGTTCTTTTGCGGGTGGAGTCGGGTCGGTGCTGCTCGTTGTCATGATCTATTTCTTCTTCAAGGGAAATCGCCGAAAGAAGTTCGGGCACGGGCTGAAAGAGAACCTCCTCACGATTGTGCGAATGCCCGCTTCAACGCTGCTGATCGCGATTCCCCTGGCCATGAGCCTGACGTGGACCTTTGCCGCCGCCTATTTCGCGTTCGGCATGCTCAACTTGATGACTTCTACCCTGATCCTGGTGCTCTTTGGACTGGGCATCGACTACGGGATTCACTTCTTCGCACGGTACGCCGAAGAGCGTGACGAAGGTGTCGGTCTCGCCCAGGCTCTCGAGCATACGTTTGAGGGCGCGGGTCCGCCGATTACCGTCAGCGCGCTTACGACGGCAATTTCACTCTTTGTTCTCATCGTTGCAGACTTCCGTGGGTTCAGCCAGTTCGGGTTTATCGCCGGAACCGGAATCCTGCTGGCGCTGGTTTCGATGCTTACAATTCACCCCGCCCTGATTGTGCTCTTCGATCGGTGGGGACTTCTCAATAGCGGCAAACGCGACAGGGCAATCTCAAACTCGGTCCGCCCCTGGCGCTTTCCCGCAGCTCGGCCCATTCTTTACGCGGGCTCGCTCGTCGCGATCGTTACGCTTTTTTACGTGCCCTCAGTGTCGTTCGAATATCAGTTCAACAAGTTGGAACCTGAGTTCACGGAGTATCGCGACATTCGGCGACTCGAAGACGAGGTCTATCCGTCCAGAGGTAAGCGTAATCCGGCCTATATTGTCCTCGATAGCCCCTCGGATGCCGCCGAGGTTCAGGCTATCCTGGTCAAACGGATGGAGACCGACACGTTGTCTCCGACCATACGGTCCGTGGAGTCACTACAGGATCGGTACTCGGATGACCCGGTTATCCAGCAGCACAAGCTGGAGCGCCTGGCCAAGATCAGGGAGCTGCTCAAGGATCCGTTTCTCGAAAAATCGAACTCGGAGGACATCGAGCGTCTCAAGGAAGCTGCGCAGACCACGCACCATATTCCGCTGAAGGACGTGCCCGATCACCTGAAGAGCCGTTTTCAGAGCAAGACCGGCCAGTTCGGCAATTTCATCATGATATATCCCGACGTCGGTCTCTCCGACGGCCGCAATTCGATGGCGTTTACCGCGGACGTGGGGAAAGTGGAGCTCCCGAACGGGAAGGTTTATTATGCCTCGTCTACCTCGCTCGTTGCGTCTGAGATGCTCCGGCTCATGTTGAAAGAGAGCCCATGGATGGTGCTGATCACCTTCACCGTAGTCGTCGCTCTCATGTTTGTGGTCTTCCGGTCGCTGAAATGGGGGGCGCTTGCCACCCTGCCGCTCATCGTTGGAATCCTGTGGATGCTCGGCATCATGGAATTATTTGACTTGAAGCTGAACTTCTACAACCTGGTCGTTCTCCCGGCTGTTCTCGGGATCGGCAACGACTGTGGGGTCCACATGGTGCACCGGTATCTTGAAGAGGGGCCGGGTAGACTTCTGGTCGTGCTTCGCTCCAGCGGCGAGCACATCACGATAGGCGTATTGACCACGATGATCGGCTTTGCGTGGTGGATACTCTCCTACCACCCGGGTCTGAATTCGATCGGTGTCCTGGCGGCCATAGGCCTCGGATCGGTCCTCACGGCGTCACTCGTCTTTCTGAGTGCAACCCTCCAGGTTCTGGAGGACCGGACGGCGGAAAAATCTCAGCCTTTGAGCGGTGAGTAGATGACGCCTTCCTCGGCCAGGTCGAACGAGGTTTCGACGCCCGGGTTGAGAATCTGATCGTAGTATCCGACCAGCCGGCGCAGTGTAGCGTCCCATTCGTAGTGCAGAGACCGTCTGCGTGCCTCAACCGACATCTTGGTCCTGAGTAGCGGATCGGTGGCGAGCAGCTTCGTGTATTCGTAGAAGGCCCGCTCATTTCCCGACGGAGCGAGAAAGCCTGTCTCGCCGTGAAGGACCAGGCCCTGACTTCCGGTTGCATCGGCACAAACGGCCGGCACACCTGACGCCATAGCCTCGAGCGTCACGTTTCCGAAGGTCTCCGTATCGGATGGAAACAGAAACACATCCGAGCAGGCGTAGGCGTAGGTCAGTGCATCGCCGGAGAGGTACCCCTTGAAAATCGTATTGGGCAGGCGCGCCATCAGTTCCGTTTTGGCCGGACCTTCCCCGACCACCATGCTTCGATGCGGTATCCCACGCTCTTCCAGCGTGCGAATGACCGATGCGTAAACGTGCAACGCTTTCTCCCAAACGAGACGGCTGACCAGGGTGATAATCACCTCGTTGCCGCGAATCCCGTGGGCTTCGCGCCACTCAAGGAGCCGATTATTCGGATTGAATCGCTTCGTATCAACGCCTCGTTCCCACAACTTCAGACCACGATTAATCTCATGCGCCCGCAACACGGCTTCCATCGAATAGGAAGGAACGTAGATGTGCTCGCACTGACGATAGAATCGTCGGAGATACTTCCAGAGCAGACCCTCGAATTCCTCGAATCCGTAATACTTCAGATACGAACTGAAGTGCGTGTGGTATGAGGCGACAACAGGAACTTCCCACTTCTTCGCCAGAAGCAGCGCCCGGCGACCCATCAGGTCGGGCGTTGCGATATGGAACATGTTGGGCTTGAACGCGGTCAGGACGCGCCTCGTGCTTCGGGGCAGGCCAAGCGAAACCCTGTACTCCGGACGACCCGGTGCGGCAACCGATGGGACAGGTATGAAGGTCCCCTCATGGTCCATAGGCGGCTCTTCGATCGTAGGACCGAAGACGAGCACCTTGGCACCGATTCGCTCGAGAAAGCCGACCAAGCGGTTCAGCGTCAGCGATACACCGTCAGCAATATGATTGTAGTTGCCGGTGAATAGAGCAATTCTACGCTCCACCTGCTTGGGTGCGACGTTGTCGACCGGACGCCGCAATTGCTCGAATACGTCTGACGTGATACTCATTTCTAAAACGGACTGAAAAACTGTCCGGTCACATGAACGCCCAGCTACGATTCATGTTCTTAAAGGTTGCATGCCGGCACCTGCATCTACCCTGCCAAAAGGGGACTAAGATAACGCCCCGTAATGCTCGTCGGATGCTCGGCGAGAGCTTCCGGGGGGCCTTCCGCAACGATGAAACCACCGGCACGACCACCCTCAGGTCCGAGATCTATGATCCAATCTGCGCACTTGATCACGTCGAGATTGTGCTCGATCAAAATGACAGAATGTCCCTGCGCTACCAGAGCGTTGAACGCTGCAAGGAGCTTCTGGATATCGTCGAAATGAAGGCCGATCGTCGGCTCATCGAAGAAATATACCGTGTGTTCGGATGCCGGTCGGGCAAGATGTGCCGCAAGTTTGACGCGCTGACCCTCGCCGCCGGACAAGGTCGTTGCCGGCTGGCCCAGCTTGAGATATCCGAGTCCGACGTCCGAAAGGACGCCCAATTTTGACGAAATCTTCTGGATCGGCTCGAAGAATGTCACCGCTTCATCAACGGTCATGTCAAGAATTTCGGCCACGTTCTTGCCCTTGTAACGGACACTGAGCGCTTCTTTGCCAAATCGTCGCCCCTTGCATACGTCGCATTCAAGATAGAGGTCGGCAAGAAACTGCATCTCCACCTTCACGAAACCCTCGCCCTGACATTCTTCGCATCGCCCTCCCGGCACATTGAACGAAAAGAAGCCCGGCCGATGGCCTCGGATCTTCGACTCGTGCGTCTCTGATAGGAGCTCGCGAATCATCGTGAAGACCTTGATGTAGGTGACCGGATTCGATCTGGGGGTTCGCCCGATCGGACTCTGATCGACCATCTCTACGGCTTTGACGAGCCCGCTCCCCGAGATCAAATCGTGGGCGCCGATTTTTCCGTCATGCGTGCCGAGAAGCCGTTCAAGCCCGGCGAAAAGCGTGTCATGGACGAGCGTCGATTTGCCCGATCCGCTCACACCGGTCACGCAGGTGATCATGCCGAGTGGAAACCTCACGTCGAGACGTTTGAGATTGTTCGCACGCGCATTCTTGACCACGATGCATCGGTCGGGGTCGATCGTCCGCCGAGATGATGGAACAGCGATCTTCTTTCGACCCGCAATATAGGCCCCGGTTAACGAGTGCTCGTCGTTGAGCAAGTCCGCGTAATTCCCGCTGAAGACGACTTCGCCGCCGTGTGTTCCGGCGCCCGGACCCAGATCGACGATAGTATTGGCTCGCCTGATCGTTTCCTCGTCGTGTTCGACGACGATGACCGTGTTGCCGATGTCACGCAGGTGTTCGAGGATTCGAACGAGTCGATCGGTATCACGCGGATGCAGTCCGATGCTAGGCTCGTCGAGGACGTAGAGGGAGCCGACGAGCGACGAACCCAGGGATGTCGCGAGATTGATCCGCTGGCTTTCACCGCCGGAGAGTGTATGCGACAGGCGGTCGAGCGTCAGGTAATCAAGGCCGACCTCGTTCAGATACTTCAATCGATTCCGGATCTCGGCCAGGATGCGTCCGGCGACCGCTTCTTCGAACTCCGTCAGCGACAGTTCCTCAAAGAATCGCTGCGCATCCGCGATGGTCAATTCGCAGACTTCGCCGATATTAAACCCCCCGATCCTCACGTAAAGAGCGTCCGGGCGCAATCGATACCCGTCACATTTCGGACATCTCGTATAGCCACGGTAGCGGGCGGTGAAGATGCGATAGTGCATCTTGTAGGAGTGCTTCCTCAGATAGTCGAAGAAGCCGTTGATTCCGATATACTCGCCTTCGCCCCTCCAGAGCAGTTTCCGCTCGTCTGCGTTGAGCGCCACGTACGGGATGTCGATACGGAGATTCGTGCGAGCGGCGACGCGGACCAGCGCTTTGTAATGTTCTCGCCATTGCTCCGTTGAGAACGGGGCGATCGCTCCCTGGCGGATTGACAGCTCGGGATTCGGAATAACGAGATCCTCGTCGATTCCGGCCACTTTCCCGAAACCCTGGCACTCAGGACAGGCGCCCAACGGGCTGTTGAAGGAAAAGAGTTGTGGTTCCGGATCTTCGAATCGCATGCCGTCGCGTTCGAAGAACTGACTGAAAGGTCTTACGCGATCCAGAATGCTTTGCATCGCTCCGCCGAAGCGGTAAGCGACGCACCGTCCGAGCCCCTCCCTGAAAGCCATCTCGACCGAGTCGGCGATGCGTGAGGTGTTCTCCTCGTCGTCCTTGCGATTGATCAACCGATCGATCAGGATGAGGAGCCTTGCCGGCGCAATCCGCTGTGCCGATGCGGCATCGTCGACGAGATCCAGAACGAACGGCTCTTTTCCCGATTCTGCTTGTTTGTCGGTAGGCAGGACGACGAGCCGGTTGAATCCCTTCTTGGCGAGTGCCTTGAGCTCATCCGATTTGGAGCGTCCCTTGTGCGCAGGAAAGGGCATGCATACAAAGAATCGTTCTCCGTCCTCGAGGGCATCGTTGAGATCCTCCGCTACCGATCGAGGTGAGTCCTTCTTAACCTCCTCACCGCTGATCGGCGAAACCGTGCGCCCGATTCGTCCGAAGAGCAGCCTCAGGTGATCGTACAGCTCCGTCTGCGTGGCGACCGTGGATCGCGGATTGCGCGGCGCCTGCCGTTGTTCGATCGCGATGGCCGGCGACAGACCCGTGATGTAATCGACGTCCGGCTTGTCCATGCGCTCGAGAAACTGTCGGGCGTACGCGCTCAGACTCTCGACGTAGCGTCGCTGGCCCTCCGCATAGATCGTGTCGAAGGCAAGCGACGATTTTCCCGAGCCTGACGGACCGCAGAAAACGATCAGGTTTCGTCGAGGAAGATCCAGATCGATGTTCTTGAGATTGTTCTGGCGGGCACCTCGAATTCGGAGCCAGCCCTGAGAGGAAGTCGTTTCGGTCTCGGTCGGTGTCACCGGCGATTGGTGTCGAATTTGTGTAGGATGGTCGTTGGACGGAGCCCTTATACTGCGTGCCGGCGTGCGGGTTTTGCCGCTACGAACATCGGAACAGGGGCCTGGGCCTGCGGTTGCATCCAATTCTGCCGGAATGGAATGCACTGAAAGCCGATCGCATGACTTTTCTGAACCCGTTCGTCCTGTTTGCCCTCGTGACAGCGGGTATTCCATTGATCATCCACTTGATCAATCTGAGGAAACCCAGGAAGATCGATTTCAGCTCGCTGGTTTTTCTGGAGGAGCTTCGGCAACAGACGATCCGGAGGTTGCGCATCAAGCAGTGGCTGCTGCTGGCGCTGCGGATGCTCGCCATCGCGTTTCTGGTACTGGCCTTTGCGCGCCCGACCGTCAAGTCGCCTCCCATTGCCTCACTTTCTTCGGATCACCGATCCGTGGTGGCGGTCATCGACAATTCGTTGTCGATGGATCTGAGAGACCAGGGCGGGGCGCTCCTGGACCAGGCGACAGATTTTGTGGCGGACCTCGCCGACCAATTGGAGAGTGCCGACGAATTGGCCATCGTTCCCCTGATCGACGACGGCTTGCCTCACCCGTTTGGTCGTCCGGCACTCACTGCCACTCGCCTGAAGGAGATCGCTCCGGAATACGGCCGGGGCAGCTTCGATCAGGCACTTGGGAATGCGGCCACAGCACTGACCGGAGCGAATTACCCGATCCGAGAGGTGTATGTCGTTTCCGATTTCCAGAAGACGAACTTCGCCGATTCGGGGTCCGTCGACTTATCTGATGCCTCGCGCATTGTTCTCGTCCCGATCGGCAATCAGTCGGTCGACAACGCAGCGATCACGCGAGCACGGATTGCATCGAGTATCGTCGAGGTCAACCAACCCGTGACTGTCGAAGTCGAGGTTCAGAATTTTGGTAAAGTGCCCATTCGGAACTGGGGTTTGAGCGTGTACCTGGAAGGTGAGCGAGTGGCACAGTCGACCTTGACGCTGGAAGCGGGGCAGCAAGGGGTAGCGCCGATCTCCGTGACGCCGCGCTCCCGTGGCTGGCTCAGAGGACGGGCTGTGCTCGAGGAGGATGGTTTCGAGTTTGACAACGAGCGTTGGTTTACGCTCCACGTTCCTGAAGAACGGAAGGTCTTGATAGTCCGCGGAGCGAATCGAAATGCCGCCTACCTGGATCTCGCGCTCAATACCGAGCTGCGCGACGGTCGATCACTTTTTCAATTGGATTACGTCGATGAGGATGCCGTCTCCGGGACGTTTGCTCGGGATTATGACGGCGTCGTGCTGCTTGGTGTCCGCCGGATTACAGGTGGTATGGCGACAGCGTTGGCGGCCTTCATAGAAGATGGCGGCGGCGTTCTCATGTTTGCAGGCGAAGAGGCGGGGAACGGGGCGTACGATCAGCTGCTCGAAATGGTGGGCGCCGGGTCTTTCGACGGACTGGTTTCTGCATCGTCACCCGCTCCCATCGCAACTGTCGATCGACTCGATCGCGAACACCCTCTCTTCCGCGGCGTCTTCGATAATGACGACGCTGACGGGCGTGACGTCGAACGGCCGTCCATCATGAAACTGGTGCGCTACAGACCCGGGGACGGCGACGAGCAGACGCTCTTGAGCACGACGATAGGTCTGCCAATGCTTCAGGAGGTGCGATTCGCAGCCGGGCGAATGCTGATTGCCCCGTTTCTTCCCGATCCCGGCTGGACCGACTTGCCGGTTCGGGGCTTGTTCGTTCCGCTGCTGTTCCGGTCGATGTACTATCTCACTTCTGCAGACGCGCTGTCCGGCGACGGCATACGGTCGGGGGCAGGCACGATCTACCGCTTGCCGGCTCGGGGAAACACCTCCCGGATACGCATTGTTTCGGAATCGGGCCGAGAGTGGATTCCAGAGCAACGCACGTCGACTCAAGGCGTCTATTTCACCCTTCCGTCAACGCTCCGTGCCCCCGGGATCTACGATGTCATGGGAGATGGCGGCCTCGTGCAGCGATTTGCTGTAAATCCAGATGCCCTGGAAAGCAACCTCGAACGAATCGATGCCACCACGGCGGCCGCCCGCCTCGAGGAGTTGACCGGCGCAGACGTCTCCGTTGTGAATGTCGGGCCGTCGTCCGCGACGCCCGGAGAAGCGATAAGATCCGCCGAAACCGGGGTTGAAATCTGGAACGTCTTTCTCGCGGTCGCGTTAATATTTCTTGTAGCAGAAATGCTTGTTGCAGCGAGATGGAGACCGGCTGGCGTGTCCCCAGGGTCTTGATTGCAGAAACTGCGACTGTGGCAACGTTTAGTCCTCCAAAAGGATGTTCGCCGTCTCCAACATTGTTGCGATAGTGCGGGCAGCACTGGTCGTGCTGTTTGTCGGCGTGTCGTTGCTGATTATGGCCGCGGGTCTTCTCCGACGTTCCCGTTTCAATCATATCCGCATGTCGTGGGGTATGGGGAGATTTTTCGGTTTGCCGCTAGGCCCAACGCTCTTCCTTGCCGGTATCTTGTGCCTCCTCGCCTATTCCGTTGCGACCGGTGAACGTGTCCTTTCCATAGGCTGGCTGGCGGCGACGGCTTACGTTGTCGGTGGGCTTTGCTGGTATCTCGGAGCGCTTCTTTCGGGGGCTACGATAGTGACGGACTGGGGCGTCAGCAGCAAATTGGGACGCCGTCACGTGCAGCTCGCATGGCACGAAGTGACCGATTATGTCGTGACACGACACAGGAGACGTAACCGGTACGTATTTTTCCACGTCGATACCCGAGGCTACAAGCAGCGTCTTGACGTGTTCGTTCCGCTGGGTGTGTGCGAGAGATTTCAATCGGTTGTCGAGTTCAAGCTGGACAATCGGTTCGATCGTTCGATTCAGCGTCCGATGGGCCAGCAGGCATTGGAGCAGTAGTCGCTGATTCGGCATCTTCGAGAGGCAACCAGGTTCACAAGGAATCACCCTGAGTAAAGAAAATTCGATCGAAACGTCGTCTTCGCTACCTGAATCCGCCATATTGGTGGGTGCAGTAACGCCCGGAGTAACCGTTTGGGAAGCAAGAGACGCGCTCGACGAGCTCGAACTGCTCGCGCAGACTGCCGGCGCAGTGGTAACTGATCGCGTCACCCAACGGGTCCAGCGGATCAACGGGGCTACGTACATCGGAAAAGGGAAGGTCGATGAGCTGTCGGATTTGGCCGCACGCCGGGATTCCGATCTGGTGATTTTCGACGACGATCTCTCGCCCGTCCAGGTACGGAATCTCGAACGAAAGCTGAAATGCAAAATTCTCGATAGATCGGGCCTCATCCTCGACATCTTTGCCGCTCGCGCCAGAACAGCGACGGCCAAAGCCCAGGTTGAAATTGCACAGCTCGACTACCTCCTGACCCGGCTGACCCGACAGTGGACCCACCTGTCGCGGCAGAAGGGTGGTATCGGCACAAAGGGTCCCGGTGAAAAGCAGATTGAAACAGACAGGCGCCTCATCGCCAAGCGCATCTCTGTCCTCAAGGCCAAGCTCGAGCGTATCGATCGGCAGCGGACGACGCAGCGTAAGGCGCGAGAGGACACGTTTCGTCTCGCGCTGGTGGGCTACACGAACGCCGGCAAGTCGACTCTCATGAATGCTTTGTCGAACGCCGGCGTACATGCCGAAGACAAGCTCTTTGCGACGCTGGATGCGACTACACGCCTTGTCGACCTGGGCAGCGGCGAGCAGGCGCTGCTCACCGATACCGTTGGGTTCATAAGGAAGCTCCCGCACGCACTGATCGAGAGCTTCAAGAGCACCCTCGACGAGGTCCGGGAAAGCGATGCACTCCTCCACGTTGTAGATGTGAGCCATCCCCGCCATGAGGATATGATTGCGGTGGTGAATTCGACACTACACGAGCTGGACGTCCACGGAAAGCCGCAAATCGTCGTATTCAACAAGATTGACGCTGTCGACAACGGCGGGATACTGGAGCGCATGCGCTCCACCTACCCGGATTCCGCCTTCGTTTCGGCACTAAGAGGAATCGGTTTGAGCGATCTGACCGAACGCCTCAAGATTCTGGCGGCCGGCCGCGTGAACGAAATTACCGTTTCCCTGCCGGTAACCGATGCCCGAGGTCGGGCACGCCTGCACGAACTTGCGCAAGTCGTTTCTGAGAAACTGCTCCCGCCGGCAGGAGGTGACGGGCAGGATGAATCTACCCTCCGGATCGTCATCCGCATACCTGCCTGCAGGCGGAGGCGATCCTTCGGGCTGCCGGCGCGCGAAAAGTGCCTCCGGTTGATGAACCCGCCCCGCTCACCCGGCCAATTTTGCCGCTCGGGCAATGAATTTTGCAAGCCGGACGTTTTTTTTGTAAATCGCTGAAGCCGGAATCCCCTTGAGGCGTAAAAGGGAACTGATTCCGGGCTGAGGCCGCGAAAGTGGTGGCAACCACACGATTCGTCATGACGGTATTCGAGCTACTATCGGACTATGTGCAGCCGGCGACGCTCGACGACAGCGTCGGCGACGCCCTCGCTTTGGCTCTAGGGCAGGGGTACCGGCTCGTCCCCGTAGTCGATGAGGATGAGGTGCTCGTCGCAACGACGAGGCTCCCCGACCTTGTTGCCTGCCCCGACCCTGAAAGACCGCTTCGTGAGCATCGGCTCAATTCCCCGATCTTCGTTGCCTCGGAAGCGCATACTTTCGATGCCATCGAGCTCGCCCTCGACAACGAGGTTGACCTTCTCCCAGTGATCGACGAAAATGGTCGCTATCTGGGATCAGTGGATTTGTCAGGACTGCTCCGATCCGCGGCCCGTACGCTGGGTCTCGGCACGGCGGGAGCGAATATCGAGGTCGACATTTCCCCGCGTGATTACGCCCTTGCGAGGCTGGTCCATACGATTGAGGAGAATGGGGCCAAGGTACTGTCGGTCAACACCGAAAGATTGCCCGAAACGGAGTCCGATGTTCGCGTAACCGTAAAGGTCAGCGTCCCCGATCCCGTACGAATCCGAGCCGTTCTCGAACACTATGGGTATCAGGTTGTCGCGGTCGAACGTCGGAAGTCCACCGCCGAAGACATACAGCAGCGGGTTCGAGAGTTCATGCATTATCTCGACGTCTAGTTTTGAGACGTCCGAAGTCCGTAGTCCGAAGTCCGAAGTCCGAAGTCCGGCGCCCCTACAAACTTGCCGCAACCGCCGCACGCCGCACGCCGCACCCATTGAGGCTAATCTGCCTCCATATTCGTATATTGTGGAGGCGTTTGAAATCGATCGAAGGCAACTACGCACGCATCTCTTTATCCACTCGTTACTCCCGCAATCCGACCATGGGCCGGAGTGCGTGTATGTATTTGTAAAACAAGAGTCTGATTGATAGCGCATTGCTCCATCAATTCGGGAATTTGAGCAGAGGAGATTCAATGGCTGACGAAAAAGTGACCCCAGAAAATTACGAGGCGTCCTCAATCCAAATTCTGGAGGGTCTTTCGGCGGTTCGCAAGAGGCCCGCGATGTACATCGGCGACGTCGGAAGCCGGGGATTGCATCATCTGGTCTACGAGGTGGTCGACAACTCGATCGATGAGGCAATGGGGGGCTATTGCGACCACATCGAGGTGACGCTCGAGCATGACGGATCCGTCACGGTGACTGACAACGGCCGCGGCATCCCTGTCGATATGCACCCCACCGAGAAAATTCCCGCACTCGAAGTCGTGATGACCAAGCTGCATGCTGGCGGGAAGTTCGACCATCAGAGCTACAAGGTTTCAGGGGGGTTGCACGGTGTCGGCGTTTCATGCGTCAACGCACTCTCGTCGAAGCTCGTTGCAACTGTCTGTCGCGACGGTAAGGTCTTCCAGCAGGAGTACGAGATTGGCAAGCCGGTCACCGGCGTCAAGGAGGTGGGGAAACAGGGCGAGTTGGAACAGAGAGGCACAACCATCCAGTTCTGGGCAGATGCCTCCATTTTCTCGACGACTGAATTTCGTTTCGACACGCTCTCAGAACGACTTCGGGAGTTGGCCTATCTCAATCGCGGCGTCTATGTGAAACTGACAGACAAGCGCGAGAAGAAGCCGATCCACGAAGAGTACATGTTCGAAGGAGGGCTCGCTGAGTTTGTGGCCTACCTCGACGAGACCCGCGCTTCCCTTCATGAAGAGTACATCGTCATCGAGGGCGAAAACGAGGGTGTGCCCATCGAGCTCGCGATGCGCTACAACACGGGCTACACCGAGAACGTGCTGAGTTTCGTCAACAATATCAACACGCACGAGGGTGGGACGCACATTTCGGGCTTCCGGCGCGCGTTGACGCGGACACTGAAGACCTACGCAGAGAAGAACGGTCTGCTCAAGAATGTCAAGATTGATCTCACCGGCGACGATTTCCGTGAAGGGTTGACCGCCGTGCTCTCCGTCAAGGTGGCCGAGCCGCAGTTCGAGGGGCAGACGAAGACGAAGCTTGGCAATTCCGAAGTCCAGAGTGCCGTCGAGACCATGATCAATGACAAGCTCGCAGAGTGGCTCGACGATCATCCAAAAGACTCGAAACTCATCATCGACAAGGTGGTCCTGTCGGCGCAGGCTCGAACCGCGGCCCGTCGGGCACGCGAACTCGTCCAGAGAAAGAATGCGCTCGCCGGCGGCGGCCTGCCTGGGAAACTGGCTGATTGCTCTTCGCGCGATCCGGCCGAATGCGAGCTCTACATCGTTGAGGGTGACTCGGCCGGTGGATCAGCGAAGCAGGGTCGAGATCGCCACTTTCAGGCTATCCTGCCTCTACGCGGGAAAATCCTGAATGTCGAGAAGGCCCGTATCGACAAGATCTTCGAGAATGAGCAGATCCGGAACATCGTCACGGCGCTCGGAACGGGACTCGGCGATTCCGATTTCGACATTACGAAGCTCCGTTATCATAAGATCATCCTGATGACGGATGCGGACATCGACGGTGCGCACATTCGGACGCTGCTTCTGACCTTCTTGTACCGGCACCTTCACCCGCTCGTGGAGAATGGAAACGTCTACATCGGACTTCCGCCGCTTTACCGCATCAAACGCGGTAAGGACTTGCAGTACATCTGGAGTGAGGACGAGCTCGATCGGCGGCTGGTGGAATTGCGTGAGGATAGTTCCAAGGGATCTGTGAGCGTGCAGCGCTTCAAGGGACTTGGCGAAATGAATCCAGAACAGCTCTGGTCGACCACGATGGATCCGGCGCAGAGAACGCTCCAGCGCGTGACCATTGGAGATGCCGCCGCGGCGGACCGGATCTTCTCGACCCTGATGGGTGACGCGGTTGATCCGCGGCGTCGGTTCATTGAGCTCAACGCAAAGTATGCGACAATCGACGCCTGAGCCCGGGCACGATGGACGCGTCGATTAGCGTCGCCCTCGTCACGGGCGCCTCGTCGATTCTTGTCTCGCTTGCCGGCATTCTGCCGAGGGACCTCACGAGTGAAGCGGCACACCGGGTTCAATCGGCACGACTGGAGGACCGGTCCTGACAACTTTGCTCGGTTGAACGAGACAAGACGTGTATCTTTCGCAAGATGAAGGGTGGTCCCGACATATCTGTCCTCGTACCCGTTTTCAACGAGGTCGAGTCACTCGGCGAGTTGTCGCAGGAGATTGAAGCAGCTTGTCGCGCCGGCGGGTACTCGTTCGAAGTGCTTTTCGTGGACGACGGATCGTCGGACGGATCCTGGGAAGAGATCGAGCGGCTGCATTCCGAGGATGAGCGCTTTCGTGGAATCCGATTCCGGAGGAATTATGGCAAATCGGCGGCTATCGCCGTCGGCTTCGAGGAGGTCCGCGGCACCTATGTCGTTACGATGGATGCGGATCTGCAGGACGATCCTGCCGAGATTCCAGGCCTGATCGCATACCTCGAAGATGGATACGACCTCGTCAGTGGTTGGAAGAAGACGAGGAAGGACCCTTTCATCAAGACGGTGACAAGCCGATTCTTCAACTTCACCACACGCGTCGTTTCGGGGATCCCTCTGCACGATTTCAACTGCGGACTCAAGGCCTATCAGGGAACGGTTGTTCGCCGGCTGAAAGTCTACGGAGAGATGCACCGCTATCTCCCGGTTCTGGCCAAATGGGAGGGTTTTACGCACATTGCCGAGAAGCCCGTCAACCATCGTCGTAGAAAATACGGCTACACGAAGTTCGGACTCGAACGGTTCATCCGCGGTTTTCTGGATCTCATTTCAGTCGTCTTCCTGACGCGTTTTGCAATTCGACCCATGCATTTCTTTCGGGACGTTGGGCACGCTGTCGTTTCTCGGTGGATTCGGTATCAATCTCTACCTGACTATCGAATGGCTGGGAGGCCAGCCGATTGGACGTCGACCACTGCTTTTTCTCGGTATGCTGCTCATCATTCTCGGGGTTCAACTTTTCTCAACCGGCCTGCTCGGCGAGATGATCATCCGTCCTCGCATGGAGAACAGCGTGAGATACGAGATTCTGGAGCGTCTAACCCCGTCGAAACCGAAGGACGAGCCGGGCGATATCGGATCTGCAGCGTAACCCTTTCCGAATCTTCATTGCACAAGTGGCGGCCAGATCCGTACTTTGAATCCCGATCTATTCGCACGTAGCGAGGTCCCCCGAAGCACGCACAGAGCGTCGTTGTGAGTATCGTGGCTCGTATACATCGACAGTGTTTTCGGTTCGGGGTCAGTGGTGCTTCTAAAGTCTCCAGCCAGTGAACACGAAGTACATTTTTGTGACCGGGGGCGTGACCTCATCTCTTGGCAAGGGAATATTCGCGGCCTCCCTCGGACTACTTCTCGAATCGCGTGGGCTCCGCGTGACCATCCAGAAGTTCGATCCGTACATCAACATCGACCCGGGTACGATGAATCCGTACGAGCACGGGGAGGTGTACGTCACGGATGACGGCGCGGAGACCGATCTCGATCTGGGCCACTACGAGCGTTTCCTGGGCATAAGCATGTCCCAGAAGAACAACGTCACGACGGGTCAGGTCTACTGGGAGGTCTTGACCAAAGAGCGCGCCGGCGCTTATCTGGGGAAGACCGTTCAGGTTGTTCCGCACATCATCGACGAGATCAAGACACGGATGTGTGCGTTGGGGGAGACCGGGGACTACGACGTAGTCATCACCGAGATCGGCGGGACGGTCGGCGACATCGAAAGCCAACCTTATCTGGAGGCGATTCGCCAACTGCGCCTGCAGCTTGGCCAGGGCAGCACGTGTGAGATTCATCTGACGCTTGTGCCGTTTCTTCCGGCTTCGGGTGAGCTGAAGACGAAGCCCACGCAGCATTCCGTGAAGATGCTGCTCTCGTACGGACTTCAGCCCGACATTCTCGCATGTCGCTCGGGGTACGAGCTCGATGCGGAGCTGCGCGCCAAGATCGGCCTGTTCTGCAACGTTGAGTCCGATTCCGTGATCGAGGCCCGCGATGCAAAGTCAATCTACGAAGTGCCTCTTCTGCTTCAGGCACAGGATCTCGAAGATGTCGTGATCAGGAAGCTGCGATTGACGGACGAAGTGGAGAAACGAGGAGTGGGTCCGGGCCTTTCGGAATGGATCGAGTTTCTCGAACGTGTCCGTACCCCTGAACGTCACATTCGCATTGCGATCGTCGGGAAATACGTGGAACACAAGGACGCGTACAAATCCATCATCGAGAGCTTCATCGTTGCCGGAGCGAACCACAGAGCGTCCGTCGAGGTAGTACCCGTTCTGTCCGACGATCTGACGCCGGACAATGTGGATCAGCTTCTTGACGGTGTATCGGGCGTCCTCGTTGCTCCGGGATTTGGAGAGCGGGGCATCGAAGGGAAGATCGGGGCGATCAAGTATGTCCGCGAAAACGGAATACCCTTTTTCGGTATTTGTCTCGGTCTCCAGTGTGCAGTGATCGAGTTCGCGCGGAACATCTGCGGTTTGGAGAAAGCGAACTCGGTCGAGTTCGATCCCAGTACGCCGCACCCGGTAATAGACTTCATGGAGGAGCAGCGTGCCATCGTCGACAAGGGAGGGACGATGCGGCTCGGCGCGTACCGCTGTGATCTGGTGGAGGGCACGCTCGCCAGAGAAGCGTACGGCACCGAGACGGTCAGAGAACGTCACCGTCATCGTTACGAGGTGAACAATGACTATCGACAGGTGCTCACGGAAAACGGGCTGCGTCTGAGCGGTTTCAATCCCGATCGGGACCTGGTCGAGATCATTGAGAATCCCGCTCACCCATGGTTTCTTGGCGTCCAGTTCCATCCGGAGTTCCGAACGGCGGTCCAGCGTCCCCACCCACTTTTCATGTCATTCGTGAAGGCTTGCCTGGCTTTCGAAGCGGCATCTGAGGACTCGAGCTCGGGCGACGGTGTGCTTCAAGGAGATCCCGGTATCCCGTCCGTTGAAAAGGCCTGAGAGCGCCAGGCTGGATTTTTTCCACCGATTGTGCATATTCCTCTCTGGCTCTCTTATATTGCCAATAAGGGGGACGATCGATTTATTGTCATTTTGTGCCCAACTTGGAAGCTTGTCAGTTCTGAATGATCGCGGAAACGACCGACCCTCAAAGGAATCTTTTCAACTCATCCTACTAACCGAAGCACTGTAATTATGGCCTACACCTATAAGAACTCTCGCGGGACGACGTATGTGCTCCATTCTCGCGAAACCACGCTAAAGAATGGGTTGCAGCGCACCCTGTACTACTTCGGCAAAGAGCAGAAAGCAGGGGCTATGGACTCTGTTCCGCCCGAGTACATGGTCGTTGAGACCAAGAATGGGCTACCCGTTCTGAAGAAAAAGTGAGTCTCTCACTTTAGCCGAACAGCCCGTAACCGTACGGTCATGGGCTTTGGTAAAAGCCAGTTTCCAAGCTCCTGATCAGTAACCGTCCTTACGTTACTGGTCAGGAGCTTTTTTATGGCACGCCCAATACCAAACTGTAGTCCTGGCAGTCGCGTCGCGTAGCGGTGTTCGAAGTTCGAGGTTCGAGGTTCGAAGTGAGCCGCGTCCTTTTTGCCTCCCTGCACCGAAGTTTGGTATTTGATGTTCGGTGTTTGGTGTTAGCTGCACCCCGAGGGAATGACTCTCTGCCTTACCGGGTGGCGAAATTCACGCTACCCAGCCCAGCCTCCACCTTCACGGTGAACGCGTCGGCGCCTGTCCGATAGTCCGGACTTCGGTACACCCCTTTGTCCTGCTTGATATACCCATTAGGCACGTTGACCGAACAGAACCAGTTGTCGGGAACGTAGAGGATAATCGGTCCTTTCGAAGGGAGGGTCACGTCGAGCGAGGCCATCCCGATCTCGATGTCGGCTACAGCGCCGGGGCGCATCGGACGATCCCCGGTGAAATCGAGGGTAAACTTGCCCATTCCGCCTTTGAAGCGCATGTGCTCGGCTCTTGCGTTGGCCAGACCGTGCGCCTCTATCTCGCTGGCACCCGACTCGACGCTGAGATAATCCATATCGACGGGGTTCGGCCGATCGAATCGGAGCGAACCTTTGCTTGCCTCGATTTCAACACGCAATCGACTCAGCGGGATACCGGAGAAGTCCAAGTCAGAGGCCGTGCCGGCAAGATCCATGTAGAGGTCGATCGGCACCTCGTTTCCGAAGTACAGATTCCATTCGGTTTCCTTCACTTTCCCCAGGTCCGGAAGGCTGACCGCATCCTTCTTGTCCTTGACTGTTGTCAGGTCGACGTCGAGGCGGCCCTTGCCGTTCTTAACCCGATAGTTGAAGTCCGGGATCAATTTCTCGTTTTCGAGAAGCACTTCGGCCTGGAAGAGATAGCCGTCGTCTGCGCGTCCGATGGTGACGTTTCCAAGGACTATTTCAAGCGTGGCAGCGAGCTCTTCCTCGTCCTCGTGCTCCACTTCGAAGAAATGCCTTTCGCTCACCGCGATGACCGCGAGCGGAACGCCCAGCCCGAGCACGAGGAGGGCTGTAAGCGCAGATGATCTCTTCAAGGCGGTGAGTGCCATGCTGTTAGTAGAGTGGCGAACTATCGCGTGTACGACAGCCTGCAACGCGGAGTTGCGTTCCCAGACTGGCGTCAAAGGCTTTCGCGCTTGTGTCGAAGACGCTTGTAAAGAAGCTCACGGGCCCGAAAGATGTGCGCCTTCACGGTACCGAGCGGCAAATCGAGCTCCTGAGCAATCTCCTCGTAGCTCTTTTCCTGCTGGTGTCTCAGGATGATCACGCGATAATACTTTGGCGGGAGCGAGTCGATCGCTTCCTGGATCAGCAGTCGGCGCTGATCCTCCACGATATGTCGATCGGGACGATATGTCGAGTCGGGAAGTTCGTATTCGAGCTCGCCGTCCTTCGTTTG
The DNA here is from genome assembly GCA_963768715.1 of uncultured Bacteroidota bacterium. Lineage (GTDB taxonomy): Bacteria > Bacteroidota > Rhodothermia > Rhodothermales > DATKEJ01 > DATKEJ01. The sequence continues at coordinate 395,716 of CAVYJC010000010.1, read as the reverse complement.
CAGCGGTTGATCGATCGACAACGTTGAAAGCTTCTTCCTGCGGAGGAAGTCGATCGTATGATTCGTCGCGATCTTGTAGAGCCAGGTCGAGAACGCGTAGTTGGTCGAGTAGGAGGAGAGAGACGAGAAGGCCTTGATGAAGATCTCCTGGACGAGATCCTCAACCTGACGCTTGTCGCGAACCATGCGATAGATGTGATGGTGTATCGGATTGCGATACTTCTCCATCAACTGGCTGAACGCCTCCTGGCTGCCGTCCAGAGCCTCTTTGACGAGGCCCTGATCCTGCAGACTCGATACCGAAGGGGTCGAAGCGGGGGCGTTGGCCATGCCTACCGTAAGCTGTTTCCTTGGGCCTAAGACCGTTACAACGAGACAAGCTCGAAAGCTACCAATTTAGAAAATGCGGACGCCCGACGCTCGCAGGGCAAATACTTTGGGGGGGCGATCCATAACTCAGACGCATTCTTACGCTAGCAGTTTCGAGTTTATCGACTCGACGGCCCCCATATGACGCATTAGTTCGGGTAGGAGAGCGCGCGGATCGGCGTAGTCAAGGCGCCGTGCCAGATACAGCATCTCCTGCGTCTGATCGGCAGGGAGCGTAAGATCTCTCGCATTCCCCCGTACCATGCGCAGCCCGTCGATGACGCGTCGAAGGAATATCAATGCGTCGTCCAGGGCGGCATGCTCGGGCTCCGATATGAGTCCCAGCTCGTGCAGGCGGCGCAAAGCCGACCGAGTGTTTCGGTGCTCCAGCAATTCGGGGAAGCGATTGCAATAAGTGATCTGCATGCCTTGCACCAGGTACTCGACGTCGACGAGTCCACCCGGACTGTACTTCGCGTTCAGCGTTCCCGGTCGCACGATGTGGCGGAGCTGGCGCTCGCGCATGGCTCTCATCGCGGATACGTCGAAGGGGCCGAGGTTTGTCAGGATGTCGCTTCGGATGGATAAGATGTGGTGGCCGAGGGCGTTGTCGCCTGCGACCGGCCTCAATTTCACCATCAGCTGGCGTTCGTAGGGCCAGGCGGCTCCTTCCAGTGAGAAGTAGCGCTGGAACGAGGCGATCGACACCGCGAGACTGCCGGAGCGCCCGTACGGCCTCAGCCTCAGATCCACCTCGAAGATGCCGTCGCTCTTCGTTCTGACGTACGAGAGGAAGCGCTTGGCCACGCGGTCGAAGAACTCAGCGTTCGTAACAATCTCAGGACCGCCCGTCGTACCGTTCGCTTCGTAGATGAACAGCAGCTCTATGTCGGACGCGAATCCGAGCTCCCTGCCGCCGAATTTTCCGAGGGCGCAAACCGTCAGGGGGCAGATGCCCCCGCCCTCGAAAGCTGGATCGCCGCAAATTCCGCGTTCGAACTCGATGCTTTCCGCGAGCGCTTGCTCGACGACGACCTCCGCCAGATCCGACAACTCGGCGGAGAATTCGCCGAACTCATCGATGCGACCGAGGATGTATCGCATGTCGATGCGGAAAAGCGAACGATCTTTGAATGCGTTCAGGGCGTCGATCCGTGCCTCGGCGCTGCCCGTCGCTTCGAGAACTCCCGCCAGCTCTGCAGCCATTTCTCGACGAGACTGAAAAGCAGTGAGCGCTTCGACATCCTCCATGAGCGGGAAAATGTTCTGATGCTGCATGCGAAGGAAATCGGCCCAGAGGAAGTCACTCACACCCAGCAGCCGCGCCAGAGCGTCGAGCACTTCGGGACGCTCCAGCGAATTGATCTCCTTCAACCAATCGTCACGGCGAAACAGGTCGGCAATAAGGAGTCTGAACTGTTTCAGCGCCGCGGCTGGATTCGGGGCAAGGGGAAGCAGGTGGATGAAATGCTGTACGAGAACGGTCGCAACGCGCACTCGGGTCTGGTCGCGCTCATCCGTGAGCCGGCGGTCGTTCAGATCGGTCACGTACAAGGTGTCACGAACCCGCTCGCCGACCGATAGAACATCCACACGTGCGATGTCGACGTCGAGCAGGGAGAGCGCATTCGTCAACTCATAGAGAAAGCCGACCGTGTCGGGCGCATCGATGTGAAGCACCGTGTATCGCTCGTCGGTTTCATTGTCGATAGAAATGTCTATCGGGTAGAGTTGGCGCAATTCGGTAGATCGGGGAGTGGCCGCGACGACCCGCTCGGCGAGTTCACCTTGCACTTGAGCACGGTGCCCCCGTCCGAGCTCACGAATCATGTGGCGCAGGTCATCTTCGTAAAGATCCCAGGCATGAGCGTTCGTCGAGCCGGAAACGGAGCGGACAGTGAAGACGTCGACGATCCGTTGCCTGTCAGATCGATTCGGCTCAGACGTGTCATCCCGAACGGAGTGAGGAATCCCTCCTATTACGACCGAAGTCGGGGTTGTCGGGATGACGACGCTCGATTCATCGCCTTTCGGTTCGTATGTGAAAATGTGGCCATCGATGATGTCGAATCCGAACGCCTGAAGAAGTCCGGTAATGATCGACAGCATGCCGACGTGGTCGTAGCTCACGATGGTGACTCGCCACTGATTCGTGACCGTCTCCTCGACGGAGAACCCCAGCGGATGCTCTTCGGTGAGGCGGCGCACCAGCGCCGCATGCCGAGCGATCTCGGCGGCAGTGAACGTTTCGCCATAGGACGGCGCCATGCGTGTTACGTGCGGCAGCACGTCGTCGGAATCCTGACCGCTATCATCCTCTACGCCTCCGACGATTCGCTCGAACACGGCGTGTATCGCGTCAGCGTGTTGCTCGTACAGTGCGATGAGCTTCTTCCCTGGGTACTCGCCGTCGAAGGCCAATCGACGCGCAAGAAGGTCGACGCGGTGGTGATCTCGCGGAATGGCGTGTGTCTGGCGATTGTGCTGGAGCTGCAGATGGTGCTCGACGACGCGAAGGAACGCGTAACCATCGCTCAGTACGCGATAGTCCTCGGCTGTAAGAAGACCCTCTCGATGGAGTTCAGTCAGGCCTTTGACAGTGTTTTGCGTTCGGATTTCGGGATGCTCTCGTCCGTGCGTAAGCTGAAGGAATTGAACAACGAATTCGATATCTCGAATCGACCCGCGGCCCTGCTTGACGTCGCCCCAGAGGCGACCTTTCTTTGACGAGCTCTCTCTCGATCCGGCGCTTCATACCGAGAACCGAGGCTTGCGGGTCACCGGCGGACTCGAGCAGGAGGGCCGACACGCGGTCCATGAACTCCTTGCCGACGACGACGTTGCCCGCGAGAACCCGGGCTTTGAGGAGCGCTTGCTTTTCCCAATCCTCGCCGTGATTGCGCAGGTAGGCCAGAAATGCATCCACCGTGTGGACGAGCGCACCGGCGCCTCCCCAGGGACGCAGCCGCATGTCGACACGATACAGGAAGCCCTCCGCCGTGATGCCGCCAAGGACGTCGATCGTGGCCGCGCCGAGGGTGTTGTACTGCGCCGCGTCGGATCCCGCGATGAACAGAAGGTCGATATCGGAGCTGTAGTTGAGCTCGCTGCCCCCAAGTTTCCCCATCCCGACGATCGCCAGTCCCGCAGGCACGACGCCCACGCGTTCGGATGCGGTCTCGACGGCGGCCCGAATCAGAGAGTCGGCGAGAAGGGAGAGTTGTCGTGTGACGGCGGGCATGTCCCAAAAGCCCAGGATGTCGGACGCGGCGATGCGAAACAGCTCGCGCCTGTGAAATCGTCGAAGCGCGAGCTTCCGGCCTTCGAAATCGTGGATGTCTGACAACTCGGCGATAATGGCGCGGTCCATTTCGACAGCCGTCCGTTCCATCTCACGCTTGCGCCGGCGCGCGTCATTCTGGTCCATCGCCCACTGACGGAAGAGGTGCGGATTCCGAATGAGAATCTCCGACAGGAAGGCGCTCCCGGCGAGAATGGTGAGGAGCATGCCCAGGCGCCTCGGGTCTTCGACGCAGAAGTCGAGGAGGACGGGATCCTCGCCGGCTTTTTCGAGGAAACGCTCGAGCTGAGCCAGTACCCGTTCAGGTTCCGGGGCGTCGGAGATATGGTGACGGAGGACCTCGCGCAGTGGGCGATCGCCCACGAAGGCGGGATGTCCCTTGATGGCAGCAAGGCGGTCCGCCAGTCGCCCGTCCATCTGATTAACTCCTCCGCCAGGTTTATCCGCCTTGATCACCGGGTCGCGGCCTCATTGGTTCGGTTATCATATGTCGAGAGAGTGCGACGCACTTCTCTGGTAGCCGTCACCAATTTAAACACGAAGGGCTCGCCGGTTTGCACCGACGAGCCCTTCGATTCGGAAATGACGCGTCCTAGATGTCGAAATACATCTCGAATTCGTAGGGATGCGGCCGCGTATTAAGCGCGTCCACGTCTACCGAGCGCTTGTACTCGAGATACGTCTCGATGAGGTCAGAGGTAAACACGTCGCCTTTGAGGAGGAATTCGTGATCCTCCTCGAGCGCCGTCATGGCATCGGCCAGATTCGCAGGCGTCTGCGGAATATTTGCCTTCTCCTCAGGCGGAAGCTCGTAGAGGTCTTTGTCGACCGGCGCCGGGGGCTCGATCCGATTCTGGATGCCGTCCAGCCCAGCCATCAGCATGGCCGAGAAGGCCAGGTAGGGGTTGCAGGTCGGATCGGGTGCACGGAACTCGATTCGTCGCGCTTTCGGACTGTTCGAGTATGTTGGGATACGGACGCACGCACTGCGGTTCCGCTGGCTGTACACGAGGTTGATCGGCGCCTCGTATCCCGGCACGAGCCGCTTGTACGAATTCGTTGTGGGCGCTGCGAAGGCGAGGATGGCTGCCGCATGCTTCAGCACGCCGCCGATGTAGTGACGGGCCATGTCGGAGAGGAGCGCATAGCCCGACTCGTCATAAAACAGCGGCTTGCCGTCCATCCACAGGCTCATATGCGTATGCATGCCTGATCCGTTGTCCTTATAGACCGGTTTCGGCATGAACGTCACGGTCAGACCGTTCTGGAAGGCGACGTTCTTGATGATGTACTTATACTTCTGGATGTTGTCGGCCATTTTCAGAAGCGTGTCGAACCGCAGGTCGATTTCGGCCTGACCGGCGCCACCCACTTCGTGGTGCTGCACCTCCACGTCGATGCCGGCATCAATGAGCGTGAGCATCATCTCGGTGCGGACATCCTGAAGTTGATCGTTCGGCGGGGTGGGGAAGTAGCCTCCCTTCAGCCGCATCTTGTGGCCCAGGTTGGGGATCTCGTCGCGGCCCGCATTCCAGGGGGCCTCGTCCGAGTCGATCGAGTAGTACGCCTGATCGGGTCCGTTCTGATACTGAACGTCGTTGAAGATGTAGAATTCGGCTTCGGGACCGAAAAAGGCCGTATCTGCGATACCGGAAGCTTTGAGGTGGGCTTCCGCCTTCTGGGCGACGTAACGCGGATCCCGCGTGTAGCGCTGGCCCGTGATGGGATCGCGGATGTCGCAAATAAAGCAGACTGTCGCGATCTCGTAGAACGGATCCATGAAGGCCGAAGACGGATCGGGGAATAGCAGCATGTCCGATACGTTGATCGTCTGGAAGCCGCGAATCGATGATCCGTCGAAGCCGATCCCTTCCTCGAACATGTCCTCACTCAACTGTTCGATCGGCATGGAGAAGTGTTGCCAGGCTCCGAATAAATCGGTGAATCGAATGTCGACGACCAATGCGCCGGACTCCTTAGCGAAGTCGATGGCCTCTTTTGGGGTCATGTGTATTCCTCCTCGTGGGTCTTACAAGTGTTAGGTTGATTTCTGTGGCGTCCCGGGCGGCCAAGCCGCTAGTCTTCCATAAATAATTCCATCGGCTCCACCGGCAGCCGATTCGATTCCTTGAATGTGCTCAGAACCATGCTGGTGAGCGTACCGTGGACGCCCGGCCACCGCTGGATCTGAAAAAGCAGACGCTCGAGCGCCGCGGTATTCTTGAGTCGGACCTTCAGCAGGTGCGATCCTTCGCCCGTGATCGAATGCACCTCCAAAACCTCAGGCAGAGCCAAGGCATGCTCGATGAACGCTTCATAATTCTCCGACCCGTCGACCACGACGCGGATGAACGCCGCGATGTCGAAATTCAGCCGCCTCGGCGCCAGATGGGCATGGTAGCCCTCGATGACGCCCCGCTCCTCCAGCTTTCTCATTCGCTCGCTGACGGACGGAAGCGAGAGACCCACATGCTCGGCGATCTCGTTTCGCTTCATCCGGCCGTTGGCCTGAAGCAATTCGAGGATCTGTGTGTCGATTTCGTCTATGCGGTCTGCCACTGCTGCTTTTCTTTTGTCAATCGAAGAATCGGAGTGAAGTTACATCATGTTTGAAACGCGATGCAACGAACAGCCTAAGGAAGTTATACACAAACGGACATATTCCTTGAGAATTAAATAAAGGGTCCGTGGTCCGTCGTCTGAGAGCCTGCCCCGTACGGGGTTCGGGGTGTTTGTTGGTAGGGGCGGAATGATTATTGGCCCGTACGCGATTGAGGATGTCACCACCGGTCATTCCCGCGCAGGCGGGAATCCAGGGAATGGAATGGTGAATGATGAATGATGAACGAGGAATGGCTCCGCCGGTGGAGTTCAATCGTCGCTGGATGAGCTCGTCGAGCGGGCCGGAGTCGGGATCAGTTCTTCTGAAGCAATTGACGCAGCTGTTCGATTTCCGCCTGCTGCTCCTCGAATTTCGCCTGGAACGCGGCATACATCTCCTGGATGGCCTTCACCGCGACCACGCTCAGCCCGGCATAGTTCATTGCCAGTAGCCCATCCTTCTCAGAAACCAGCTCCGGAAAAAGCGGCTCGACCTCCTGGGCGATGAGTCCAAGCGATCTCGGGGATTCTGCGGGCACGTCTTTGAAGTGGTACGTCGAGGGATGGAGTTGCATAACGCCGGTCGAGGACGTTTCCATAGGGCACTACATTATCTTTCAGCCGGGCATCGGAGAAGACATAATAGGCGCCGTCCGTATCCATGATGTAGCTCTTGAGCGAGCCGTTGTAGGCAAAGTTATAGTCATTCGCGCCGTCGATGTATGTGTCCCAGAAATCAGCGTCGGAATAGTATTCCAATCTTATCCCGTATTGATTGGAGGATCCGTTCTGCTTCAGGTGGATACCGTAGCTCGCGGGCGCGCGGTTGATCCCGACGCCGTTCTTGGCCCGGATGATGAACTGATTCGGGTTGGTTGACACCAGCGAGTCATTGTCCCCGACGACAGAGCGATCGTTCCAGACGAACGATCCGGCATGGTTTGCCTTGGCGCTGTATCCAGCCGCGAAACTGTAGTCGCCTTTGGCGCTGTTGTACAGGCCGCCGCAGGCCGTCGCGTAGCCGCCTTTGCTCGCATTCGAGTATCCACCGCAAGCGGCAGAATAGGTGCCGGAAACCTTGTTGAAGGATCCGCCCGCCACCGTTCCTCCGTTTCCGGAAACGACGTTGTTGCTGCCACCGGACACGGTCGCGTGCTCGTTTGTTGCTCTGTTGGACTGTCCGCCACCAACTGCTGCGAATTTGCCGGATGAGTTGGCAAGTCCGCCGCCAATCGTGCCGAAATCCGCAGTCACGTGGTTAGGAAACGAGCTCGACAAGTACTTGCCTCCGCCTCCGGAAATGGTCGCCCCGCTCACGGAAGCGTCGACGATGTTGTTCGCGGCGCCCCCGACTACGTTTTCGCTATCACTCGAGCCGTTGGAGTGATGGAACGTGTATAGTCCCGGCAGGGCCCTTGCATAGGCGGACTCGGCCAGCGGCGTACGCGGGCTCATTTCTGGATCCGTTCCCACCTTGATGCCGAGGTCGATAGCGGTGTCAAATGGAACCGTGTTGAGTGGCGTCACCTTGCCGAGCAGGACGTTGAAGATGCCGTCGACGACGTCGACAGACTGCGTTTCTTCCCACACTTTCGTCGGTCCTTTGTAGAGCGCGAAGGTCATGCTCTGCCCGGAAGCGTTTATCGGATCTCCTCCGGCGTTCGTAAGTCGACCTTGAAAGCTGAGAGAGTCGGGGGCCTGGGCGGACGCACGTGTGCCGGTAAGCGCGCACACGAGTGCCAGCGCTAAGGAGGAATAGCGAAACATTGTTTACTTGGAGGATGGGTGGGCACACCTCACGTGAGACCAAGTTCTGGCCGAGCGTCTTAAGTAGCAAGGGCGCAACAAGAATACTCGCCGTGCAAAAGAAGCCGAATCTCGGCCTCCGGAAGAACTCGGCACACTACCGGCTCGTGCCCGACGAAAGCGCGGCTTTCAGTTGATCGATTTCCGCCTGCTGCTCCTCGAATTTCGCCTGGAAAGAGGCGTACATCTCCTGGATAGCCTTGACGGCGACCACGCTCAGCCCTGCATAGTTCATTGCCAGCAGCCCGTCTTTCTCGGATACCAGCTCCGGAAACAGCGGGGCGACTTCCTGAGCGATGAAGCCAAGAGATCTTTTCGTCGAGTCGGTGGCGTCCTTGAAGTGATAGGTCGAGGGACGCAGCTCGAGCATGTGGGAAAGGGTGGATCGGAAGGGTCGGACATCTTCTTTGAGACTTGCGTCGGAAACGGCATAATACGTGCCGTCAGCATCGTCGATGAAGGCTTTCAGGTTTCCGTTGAATCCGAAATTGATGTCGCCGGCGAGGTCGTGGTACAGGTCCCAATACTCAGAATTTGCACCGAACTCGATGCGGATTCCCATGAGATGGTGAGTCTCTGTCCCTGACGGCCTCTGTTTCAGGTAGATGCCGTAGTTGGTTGGAGCTTGATTCAGTCCGAACCCACCGGCGGCGCGAACAACAAACTGGTTCTCTGCCGTCGATAGGAGCGAATCGTTTTCGGATGTGACCGACCTGTCGTTCCAGACGAAGGAGCCCTCATGCTTTGCACGCGCCTTATAGCCTGCTGCAAAGCTGTAAGCGCCGGATGCTCGATTGCCGTAGCCGCCAGGAATCATCGCGGATTCTCCCGAGGCCGTATTTCCCGATCCGCCTCCGATGGTGGACAGACCGCCGGATGCCGTATTGTGATCACCTCCGCCTATCACGGCTTGTGAACCCGATGCTGAATTTGTGATGCCCCCTCCGATCGTGGCCCCGTACCCGTCGTTCACATTGTTCGAGCCCCCTCCAATTGCTGAGTAAGGCATTTCAACGTTGTTGTTGCCGCCACCACCAATGACGGAGAACGCCCCCGAAACCGAGTTCTTTACACCACCGCTTACCGTGGCGAAATCGGCCTCGACCCGATTGCCGGCGCTGCCCCAGGTGTTCGATGTACCGCCGCCGCCACTAATCGTTGCACCGGTGATGCCGCTCGTAACACCGTTGTTGCCGGCTCCGCCGATCACGTTGTAGCTCTTATTTCCGCTCAGGTCGTCACGGTAGAACGTATAGAAACCCGGCAGCGCCTTTGCATACGCGACGCCGGCCAGCGGCGTCCGCGGCGTCATCTCGGCATCCTCGTCCACCTTGATACCCAGGTCGATGGCCGTATTGAAGCGGACCGTATCGAGGGGCGTGACCTTGCCGAGAAGCACGTCGAAAATGCCGTTCTCCACTTCGACGGGCTGCGTCTCGTGCCAGACATCGACCCCGCCTTTGTAAAGCGTGAAGGTGATACTGAGTCCGCTTGCAAAGATTGGATTGCCTTCGGAGTCCGTCAGCCTGCCTTGAAAGGAGAGAGAATCCGGAGCCTGGGCGCAGGCAACCGAGACCGCAAGCCCAAGAATGAGTGCCGTGAAGGTGATGCGTCGATTGGACATTGTCATTTCGCTGTTGGTGACTTCCAGCGATTCCGAACCTGAACTGGACTTCGGTGCCGCCTCAAATACCTTCGGATTTGGCGGCGGAATGGGGACAGGTTAGTCATTAGTCATTAGTCATTAGTCATTAGTCAATGGTCATTGGTCATTGGTCATTGGTAGGTAGAGGCACGTTGACGAGTCAGAGCCATTCACACGAGGGCTGCGGCTCGACACGGGCAGCGGCAAGACAAGTTCAAGATCGACGCCGGACTCAGGACCCAGGACTCCGGACGCTACGAGGATTCACAGCGAGTTTCGAGCGGAATGGTGGCCATCTTGTTTATCTTTTCGCCCCGCCCAATTCTTAATTCTGAATTCTGAATTCTGAATTCTGAATTGTCTTCGGTCCCGTCCCCGTCTTCGCCCGCCTCCGTTTACTCCGGCGCGCTTCGCCGGGGTTCCGCTCAGCGGCTGGCTCGCTCCGCGAGCAGACACTAGACACTAGTCATTAGACATTGGTGGCGTGGCACGAACTTCCAAGCCGCGCCCCTGTTGGCGTTGCCAGAGATTCATCTAGAGTTGCCGCGCGCAAGGCTGCGTCTGTACTTATCTTTTCGCCCCGCCCAATTCTGAATTCTGAATTCTGAATTCTGAATTCTCTTCGGGCCCGTAGCTCAGCGGTTAGAGCAGCGGACTCATAATCCGTTGGTCGTAGGTTCGAATCCTACCGGGCCCACTTGAATAGTCATTAGTCACTGGTCATTAGTCATTGATGGGTGGAGGCGTTTCGACCAGTGAGTGCCGTTCAGATAAGTGGAGTGGCGACGCTTCAGCGACGACTCACGCCTCTCCAAAACCGACTCCGGACGTCTAGATCCGTTGGTCGTAGGGTTCGACACGAGCGCCGGCGTCGTGAAGCGACGGTCGGGCGACTGATGAGCCCCGACGGAGGAGGGGCGAGCTAATCCTACCGGGCCCACTTGAATAGTCATTAGTCACTGGTCATTAGTCATTGATGGGTGGAGGCGTTTCGACCAGTGAGTGCCGTTCAGATAAGTGGAGTGGCGGCGCTTCAGCGACGACTCACGCTTCTCCAAAACCGACTCTGGACGTCCAGATCCGTTGGTCGTAGGGTTCGACACGAGCGCCGGCGTCGTGAAGCGACGGTCGGGCGACTGATGAGCACCGACGGAGGAGGGGCGAGCTAATCCTACCGGGCCCACTTGAATAGTCATTAGTCACTGGTCATTAGTCATTGATGGGTGGAGGCGTTTCGACCAGTGAGTGCCGTTCAGATAAGTGGAGTGGCGGCGCTTCAGCGACGACTCACGCTTCTCCAAAACCGACTCTGGACGTCCAGATCCGTTGGTCGTAGGGTTCGACACGAGCGCCGGCGTCGTGAAGCGACGGCCGGGCGACTGATGAGCCCCGACGGAGGAGGGGCGAGCTAATCCTACCGGGCCCACTGGTTAGTCATTAGTCACTGGCCACTAGTCATTGGGGAGTGGAGGCGTTCGACCGGTGAGTGCCGTTCAGATAAGTGGAGCGGCGGCGCCTCAGCGACGACTCACGCCTCTCCAAAACCGACTCCGGACGTCCGGACCCGTCGGACGTACCATTAGTCATTGAGTCACTGGACACGTGAGTCCACTGGGGTGTCAGGGGCCGATCGAGCAGGGGGTGCTAATCTGCGGGCACTTATCGCTGCGACGAATCATCGACCATGGCACGATGCGCACACCGTCGGCACTCCGCGCTGGTGCACGTGGCACTCCGCACTTCGCTTGCATGCCCCGCACCCCGCACCCCGCACCCCGCACCCCGCACCTATTCCACCCTGACCACCCTCCCAACCTGGGCACGGCCCTCCACTTCGAGCCGGTACAGATAGACTCCCGGCGCCAGTCCGCGAGGCTGCCAGGTGACATGGTGTCTTCCTGAGGCGAGGGGCGCGGCAACGAGTGTTGCCACTTTCACACCGAGAAGGTCAAAGACTTCCAGTTGCACATTTCCAGCCTGCGGAAGCAAGAAGTCAAACGAAGTCGATGCGGTGAAGGGATTCGGATAGCTCGCGAACAGAACAGGCGAGTCGGGCAAAGGCGTGGAGCCGGTGACCGCGGTGGCAGTAGCCTGAATCGTGAAGTTCTCACAACCGTCTGTGTAGTCAAGGCCTGCATTGTCCTGGACGACCTTGATTCTGCCCTGCGTCGTCTCGATGTCCGGGACCGTCCACTGATACGACAGAACGGCAACCGGCATGTCCAGCTGGATCGCCTCCCAGTGCAGTCCGCCGTCCGAGGAGAAATACAGATCCCAGTCCTGATCACCGTGCGAAATCACGAGCCGCCACTCGATCTTGACTTCACTGCCGGGCACGAAAGTCTCTCCCCCGGTAGGGTAGACGAGCGTTACGTGGGCACTTACGCTTGCAACAAACGTCAGTTGGCAGAGAGCGGCGATCAGTAAGGATGTCGCTTTGTTCATGAGCGTCCTGGATCGATTCTGTTGAACACGGTAGCCGAATCTCGAGCGAATGTCAATGCAATTGGACGGACCGGCTTCCCTGCGCCTGCAAGCTAGCCTGGACTCAACTCCCATCGTGGACTGTTTCTTGTATTTCTTCCGTATAAATATCTAGACACGAATTCAAAGGATAGGAAGCGATATCGTCATGGAATCCGATCTTCACCGGCACTTCCGATATGGGAGGAGTTCCTGGGGCAATCCGCAGAACTGGGCCGGGCACGCGTTTGTCCGTCTCTCAATACCTGCCCTGACGGTACTGCTGTTGGCGCCGGGTCTCTTGCGGGCTCAGCAGTCGGTGCATTTCGAATCGCCCGGCGACTACGCGGAGGTGCCGCACGCTGCATCGCTTGAGATCCAGGAGTTCACGATCGAGTTCTGGCTGCTCGTCAACGATCTCGGCGATCCCGACATCGGCGGCGGCGAACAGACTATTCTCGACAAGCGGGGTGACGGCACAGGTTTCAACATTCGATTGGCAGGCACCGAATTCCCTCTGCCGGTATTCGGTATTGCCGAACCTGGTGGGGTGGGTACCGAGACGTCGGCCGTCAGGCGCAACGAGTGGCACCATGTGGCGGTAACGCAGGACGCCGATTCCTTGCGGATCTATATGGATGGCTCCCTTAGCGGCGCCACAGCCAACGTCTACGCGTGGAATTCGAAGTCCCCACTGCGCATTGGCGAATTCCTTGGATATCCGGGCGCCTATATCGGACTGCGGGGCGAGATCGACGAACTTCGGATCTGGAACTACCGCCGTACCGGGTCGGAGATACAAGCGGCGATGCATCAGAAGATGACGGGTACAGAATCGGGACTCGTCGCCTACTGGGACTTTGACAGCCTCGTCGATGATTCCGTCCCCGATCTTTCTCCTAACGGAAACGATGCTCAGCTCTTCGGCCAGGCGCACCTTGTGGCTTCAGAGGCGCCGATAGGTTTTGTGCCGCCGGAGGCTCCCGGTCGGATTGAGGGCGCTGGGGGACATTGCGCACGCATTGAGGTTCGATTGGACACCGGTTCCCGGAGTCGATTCCTACGCGCTCTATCGCGGCAATGACGCCGACCTGGAGGCCGACGAGTCGACTTTCTTCGCTTCGATTGCTTCGACAGATTCGACCTACGACGACGTCGCGGTTTCACCCGGCACGTTGTATTTCTACAGAGTGCGCGCCGTCGCGGACGGCCACGAAGGCCCTGCGAGCGCCCCGGCGGCGGGCCGCACGATGCCTTTTGCTGATGGGTACCTCACCGGTGCGTACTACTATCCTTGGTATGGTCCGATGGAGGGCGGGCATAGTTGGGAGAACGCTAGCCTGCGCGAACGCCTCGTTCCCAAACAGCCCCCTGAGCTTGGCTTCTATTCGAGCAGGGATCCGGAGGTCATTCGCCGGCATCTCGAGTGGATGGCTGCATACGGCGTCGACTTCATTGTGTGCAGCTGGTGGGGACAGGATTCGTGGGAGGATGTCACATTGCGTGACTATATCCTGCCGGAAATCGCAAAAACCTCAATCAAGTTCTCCGTCTACTATGAGAGCCCGCTGTTGAACGCTGATGACAATGGCTTCCCGATGGACGCCACCCGGCGGGCTCGTCTCAAGAATGACTACGGCTATCTAGCCGACACGTACTTCTCCAATCCCAACTATCTCCAGGTTGATGACGCACCCGTGGTGTTCATCTATCTCTCTCGACTCTACTATGGAGACGTCAAGGGCACGTTTGACGAGGTGCGGTCGGTCGTGGACGGAAAGGGTTACGGTCTGTTTCTCATTGGCGATGATCTGAGCTGGGGAAAGACGTCCGTCGACCACATGCAGTTTCTGGACGCGGTTTCGCCTTACATCGCGCTGGATCCCATCCCGCGACCCGGCCATCTGGCCGAAACTGACTATTTCGGTAATCTGTCTGTCCAATCGGTGGAATGGGAGGCGGCCGCGCATTCGGTCGGAAAGCTCTTTGTCCCGAATGTCTTCCCGGGCTTTAACAACAGTTCGGGACCGATCAGTCCGCGCAGAATCCGTTCCGGCGCCTCGAGCACGTCCATGCTGGAGAACATGATCCGGCTCTCTCGTCCGTTCGTTGACCCTGATAAGCGCATGATCATGATCACGAGCTGGAACGAGTGGCACGAAGACACGCAGATCGAACCCACCGTGGAGGCTCCACCCACACGTCTCGACGACAGCGGCAGCGGGAGGGAGTACACGGACGGTTACGCGTACGAGGGATATGGGATGAAGCCGCTGGAGGTCGTGGCAGACCTTCTTGCGCCGGAGCTGCCCGGGACGATGGCCGGGGTGTGGCTGGATGAGCCGCCGGCGGGCGCCTCGGATGTGCCGGCGTACGCATCGTTCTCTTGGAACGGTCGGGATGATGCCGATCGTTATCACCTTCAGATTGATACTGACAGCAACTTTCCGGCGCCGGTGATCAACGATTCCACTCTTTCGGAGACTGCCTACACTTCTGCAACCCCTTTGGATTACGCAACGACCTTCTACTGGCGCGTCCGAGCCGAAGTAGCCTCCAACGGAAAGGCCGGCAAGGCCACGACCTTTGGCCCTTGGTCCGAGACACGTTCGTTTACGGTTGCCATCGGAACCTCAACAGAGGACGAATCGACACCGCCTACAAAGTTCGCCCTGTATCGGAACTATCCCAATCCGTTCAACCCGTCGACGACCTTCAGGTACGACATCCCAAAGACGATGCACGTTCGGCTGGCTGTCTACGACGCTTTGGGCAGGATGACAGCAGAGCTTGTGGATAGGCAGGTACCTTCCGGTAGTTATAGAGTCACCTGGCATGCGGAGAAGTATGGCAGCGGAATGTATTTCTACAGGCTCGAGGCAGGTGACTTCGTTCAGACCCGGGCCATGTTTCTGGTGAAATAGTCGGACACGCCGCCGACGCCGCTTTAGCGTGTCCTACGGGACTCGAGACAGGAATTACAGCGGTCACGTGTTCGGCGCAGGCTTTCCGACGTTGATTGACTTTGAGGGAATTCTCCGCCCGCAGTCCACCCGAAAGCGCTTCCTTTCGTAGACTTTGGGCTCATCGGGTAAAATCTCAAATCCCAAGCGGACATCGTATGAAGTCGTCTCTCGTAATCTCTACAGCCTTCGTTCTCGCACTCGGATACTATTCGTCGGCGTATGCACAGGACGACCACCCGCTCTCCGACATCCCGCTCCGCTCGATCGGACCCGCACTGACCTCCGGACGTGTATCCGACTTCGCCGTCCAGCCCGGTCATCCAGAAATCCAGTACGTCGCTACGGCCGGCGGAGGGCTCTGGAAGACAGTCAATAGAGGTACGACGTGGACGCCCATCTTCGAGGACGAGAATTCCTCCTCAATCGGCGTCGTGGCGCTCGATCCGAAAAACCCGAACATCGTGTGGGTCGGGTCCGGCGAAAACAACAGCCAGCGAAGCGTCGGCTACGGCGACGGGGTGTACAAGTCGCTCGACGGCGGGAAGAACTGGACGAATATGGGCCTCAAGAATTCAGGCCACATCTCGATGATCCGCTTCCATCCGGACAATTCCGACATCATCTGGGTAGCGGCCCAGGGTCCGCTATGGAATTCCGGGGGCGACCGAGGGCTCTATCGAACCGACGATGGGGGCAAGACCTGGACGAAAATCCTCGACATCGATCCAGATACCGGCGTCAACGAATTCGTGGTCAATCCTGATGACCCCGACGTCATCGTTGCCTCGACCTACCAACGTCGTCGGCACGTGTGGACGCTGATTGACGGGGGTCCGGGCGGAGGCATCCACAAGACCACAGACGGCGGCAAGACCTGGCGAAAGATCGAGAGCGAGCTTCCCGAGGGTGACATGGGCCGCATCGGATTGGCGGCAGCGCCGTCCGAGCCGAACGTGATCTACGCGATCATTGAGGCGGATGCCAAGGAGCGTGGCGTCTATAGAAGCACCGACTTCGGCGAGACTTGGGAGAAGCGGTCGAATCACATCACCTCGAGTCCACAGTACTACAACGAGCTCTACGTCGATCCCTCCGATCCCGACCGGATCTATTCGATCGACACGTATACGAGCGTTTCAGAAGACGGTGGGAAGACCTGGCGGCAGCTTTCCTACAAGTACAAGCATGTTGACGATCATGCAGTCTGGATCGACCCCGACAATACCGAGCACTTGTACATCGGCGGTGACGGCGGCGTTTTCGAAACGTGGGATCGAGGGGAGACCTGGCGGCATGTTCGCAATCTGCCCGCGACGCAGTTCTACCGCGTCACGCCCGACAACGATGCGCCGTTCTATAACGTTTGCGGAGGGACGCAAGACAATCATAGCCTGTGCGGACCGAGTCGCACGCGGTTTACCGACGGGATAACGAATGCCGACTGGTGGATTGCACAGTCCGGCGACGGTTTCAAGCCGCAAATCGATCCGACCGACGCTAACGTTGTCTATGCGCAGTCTCAGAACGGTGGATTAGGTCGTTTCGATCGAATCACGGGCGAAAGGCTGTCCATCACGCCTCGTCCCGGATCCGGCGAAAACAACTACAAGTGGAATTGGAGCTCGCCTCTGATCATTTCTCCTCACAATAGTAGTCGGCTCTACTACGCCGCCGAAAGGCTCTTCCGCTCCGACGACCGAGGTGAGAGCTGGCAGGCTGTCAGTGGCGATTTGACAAGACAGATCGACCGCAACGCCCTCGAAGTGATGGGACGGGTCTGGAGCGTCGATGCGGTCGCCAAGAACGCGTCGACGTCGATGTATGGAAGCATCGTTGCGCTCGATGAGAGTCCGCTCGTCGAAGGGCTCCTTTACGTGGGAACGGACGACGGGCTCATACAGGTCAGTGAGGATGGCGGGCAGAACTGGCGTAAGACGGACTCCTTCGGCGACGTTCCCAACATGTCGCTGGTGGAGGACATCATCGCCTCTCAAGTCGATCGGGATGTGGCGTACGCCGTTTTCGATAACCACAAACGCGGCGACTTCAAGCCCTATGTGCTCAGGACGTCGGACCGGGGAAGGACCTGGCACATGATATCGAGCGGGCTGCCCACCAGGGGATCGGCGCACACCATCGCCGAAGATGACGTCGACCCGAATCTGCTATTCGTCGGGACCGAATTCGGCCTCTTCTTCACCAACGACGGGGCCGCCACGTGGCACGAGCTTACCTCATTGCCTACGGTTGCCGTACGCGACCTGGAAATCCAGCGACGAGAGGATGACCTGGTTGTCGGTACCTTCGGCCGCGGCATCTATATCCTGGACGACTACTCGCCTCTGAGAAGCTCCAGTCTGAATTCGGAGGCGGCGGCGACGCTGTTTCGCGATTCGAGATGCCTGGCTCTTCGTTCCGGACGACCGTCGTGGTTGGGGCGGGCGAGGAGACTACGGATGGGCCCGCTACGCAGCGGATAATCCGCCCGGAGGCGCCGTCTTTTCATACTATCTGCCGGCCGATCTCAAGACCAGGAAGGAACGGCGACGGGATGCGGAAGAGGAGCGGGCCAAAGCGGGCGGAGACAACCCGTATCCGTCGTGGGACGAGTTGCGGCGCGAAGATCGAGAGGAGCCGCCCTCCGTTGTTCTGACGGTAACGGATTCAGATGGGAATGTGGTTCGGCGCATCGATGGACCGGTGGAGAAAGGCTTTCATCGTGTCGCTTGGGACATGCGCTATCCGGCGCCTGACCCCGTCAATCTGAAGCCGCCGGCATTCAGGGCGCCCTGGATCTCGCCACCGCGAGGTCCGCTCGCCCTTCCGGGAACGTACACGGTGACGTTTTCGAAGCGCGTTGAGGGAAACATGGAGCAAATAGGCGCACCGCAGAACTTCGAGCTGAAGGCCTTGTTCAACGGCGGCCTCATCGCAGCAGATCGAAAAGCTGTACTGGACTTTGAGGCCCAGACGGCGGCGCTGCAACGAGCCGTATTGGGCGCTAACAAGAGTGTGGCCGAGATCACTGACAGGCTGAAACACCTGAAGGCGGCGGCGGAGCTAACGCCCGGTGCCAATGAGGCGCAGGCGCAAGCGGTTCGAGATCTGATCATTCGGGTTGCCGATGTGAAGATCAGCCTGAACGGAGATGTAACGATTTCCAAGAGGGAAGAACCTGCTCCTATGTCGATAACCGCCCGCGTAAGCGATCTCGTCGGCGGACAGTGGTTGAGCGAGTCAGACATCACGCAGACCTATCGTGACTCCTACGCCGTTGCGACTGAGGAATTCACCAAGGCCATGGCTGATCTCAGATCCATTGCAAATGACCTGGTCGAGCTCGAAAAGACGTTTGAGGATGAAGGGGCGCCATGGACACCCGGAAGACTTCCGGACTGGCCGTGACGCTGGTTGTTGGTAGTCGGCCAGGAGAATGTCTCTATCGGCCGATACGAACGGGAGCAAAAGGCTTAATGCATACACTCTATTCAATTGCGCTGCTAGGCGTTTGCCTGCTGGCTGCGTGCTCGACTCATCCGATGTCGGATCAGGAGCGGCTTGCCCATATCTTCTCCGACTACATCGGTGATGAGACGCCCGGAGCGGCCGTACTCGTTATTCACGATGGCGCGAAGGTACTTAAGGGTACGTACGGCATGGCAAACGTGGCGCGAAAAGAACCCGTCCGTTCCAGTACCAACTTCCGGCTGGCCTCCATGACCAAACAGTTCACGGCGATGAGCATCCTCATGCTCGTCGATCGGGGCACCTTGAGCCTTGATGAGTCCTTGCGCGAAATATTCCCGGACTTCCCCGAGTTCGCCCGGAAAATAACGATCAGAAATCTGCTCCAGCACACATCGGGGCTTCTCGATTACGAGGACTTCGTTCCTGCCGACAGTCCAAACCAGGTCACCGACAGTGAGGTGCTCGATATCCTGATGGCTACCGACAGCACCTACTTCGAGCCTGGGACGGCGTTTCGTTACAGCAACTCGGGTTATGCCGTCCTGGCCATGATCGTGGAGAAGAAATCCGGGCAGTCTTTTGCGCAGTTCCTGAAGGAGAACATTTTTGATCCGTTGAGGATGGACAACACGGTTGCGTATCAGCAGGGGATCTCGAGCGTTTCGGAGCGAGCGTTAGGATACTCGGTTACGGATTCGGGGGTAGTGAACACCGACCAGAGTCCCACGAGCGCCGTGCTCGGCGACGGCGGGATCTATTCGTCTCTCGACGACCTGTACCGGTGGGATCAGGCGCTCTATACCGATACGCTCATATCGGCTGAACTTCTAACGCAGGCATTCACGCCGAACCTCGAAAATTACGGTTTCGGCTGGCGCATCGATACCTACAAGGGGCACAAGCGATACCATCACAGCGGGAGCACGAGCGGTTTCCGGAACTTCATTCAGCGCTTTCCGGACGATAGTCTGACCGTGATCGTGCTCACGAACCGGGCTGAGCCCGACGTTTCGCCCTTGGGGGAAAAGGTCGCCGACTTGATAATCGACCTCAACGGAGAGGTGCACGTTGGTGACTAGTAAGATTCGGACGCGAGCCTCGGTCGCGGTTGTGGGCGCCGGCCTGACGGGTTCGTGCGTTGCCTTGGCGCTTGCGCGAGAGGGGATCGATGTCGTCCTGCTGGAGCAGGACCATCTGCCCATGAACAGAGCCAGCCTCCGAAACGAGGGGAAGATCCACTTGGGTCTGGTCTATGCCAACGATCGATCGCTCTCAACGGCAAGATTGATGTTGAAGGGGGCGTTGAGTTTCGGACCCGTGCTTGAGGATCTTCTCGGGGACGCCGTTCACGGGGTGGGCATCTCGACGCCCTTCGCCTATCTGGTCGCCCATGATTCTCTTCTGACCGCCGACGAAATTCAAGGCTACTATGAGCAGCTTCAGTCAGCGTATGAGGAGCTTCTGACCGAACGGACCGATTATCTCGGAACAAGGCCGGAGCGGCTGTTTCGTTCGATGCACGAGCATGAATGGCAGTCCGTGTTCTCCCCCTCGGTCGTCAGCCATGCCTTCGAAACCGCCGAGCTTTCCATCGATTGCGATGACCTGGCCGGCATCGTCCGCCGGGCCGTGGCGTCTTCGGACCGGATTGACCTTCGTCTGAGTCATCAGCTGGAGGAGGTCACGAAGGTGTCTTCCGGCTACACTTTGGGCGGAAGAAACACGTCTGGAACCTTCACCCTGACCATTGAGCAGGTCGTGAACTGCACGTGGGAGCGTAGAGCTGCAATCGATCAACAGGTTGGAATGGAGGCGGCAGACGATTTGCTCCACCGGCTCAAGTATCGCGTCATCGCATCGCTACCGGATGCATTGCAGGGCGGCCCTTCTGCTACGATGGTCCTGGGAAGGTATGGGGATGTCGTCGTACGACCGAACGATACTGTATATCTTTCCTGGTATCCGGCAGCGCTGTTGGCATGGACCAACGAGGTGGAACCTCCGAAGAGCTGGGACGGGCCATGTCGGGGCGAGGTTGAACCAGCTGTACAGGTCCAACTGGCCGATGCCGTCATCCTCGCCATCAACGAGTGGTATCCGCATGTTGCCGAAGCCCGGCCGTTGATCGTCGATGCCGGCGCCATCGTCGCTCGCGGAGTGACCGACGTCGACAATAGCGACTCCGCGCTTCACCGCCGGACGCAAGTTGGTGTTACCTCCATCGACGGATACCACTCGGTGGGTTCGGGTAAGCTGACGACGAGTCCGCATTTCGCCATCCAGGCAGCCAACCGCGTTGCCGAGAACCTGGGTCTGGTTCGATCTCCCGGTCTGGCAGCCATTGCCGACCTGGGCATGCTCCAATGACAACGTCTAATCTTCAGAAGGTCGTTGCGCTCGTACCGGCGTACAACTCCGGACAGTCCATTGAGCGCATGCTTGATTCGCTCGCCGATCAGACATATCCGAACATTGAGATCCTTATCTCAGACGATCGATCGACTGACAATACTTTGACTGTGTGCAGGAGATTTGCTCAAGCTCACCCCAATGTCACCGTTGTGTCGCAAGACCAGAATCTCGGATGGATTGCCAATAGTAATTTCCTGTTGGATGCCGCAGAAGGTGATTACTTCTTTTTTGCATTTGACGACGACGAACTCGCCCCCACGTACGTCGCAAGGCTGGCCGAGGCCCTCTCAGCCAACCATGCCGCGGTCGTCGCCCATTCGGACATGCGGTACGTGAAAGAAAATGGAAACTCGGAAGTCTTGTCGTTTGATCTGTTGTCCGGGGTAAGAAGGCCGTTTGATCGAGCCCGGATCATGCTCAATAGCTCGAGCGATTGGTGGATCGCTTTCCGGGGGCTCTATCGGGCAACGATGTGCAAAGAGTTGGTCGGGCTCAAGCGCAACATCTGCGGTGAGCGCGGGGCAGACTGGTTGTGGTTGTTAGCGATGACCCTTCGTGGGCAGTGGGTTCGGGTCCCGGGAGCCCTCTATACAAAGTATATGCGAGAGGGGAGTGTGGGAAGTAAGGAAAATTGGAAGAGAGGCATCGCGAGTCGCACGGTCGTTTTCGCGATGAGCATCCGTGAAGTTCTCAATGCCCCCATTTCGTCCCTGGAAAAGGTGCGTCTAGTTTTGAGTGCCACCGCCGTTCGAGTGCCCGGTTTCTTGAATGCCGTCGTCGGCAGGAGTCATCATACGTCCGCTTGACTGTCGTTACAGTGCGTCGAGCATACTCCGAAACTGGGCGCGTCTCCTTCCTGTCTTCGCCAACAGGTAACATTTCGACCTTCGACCTTCGACCTTCGACCTTCGACCTTCGACCTTCGACCTTCGACCTTTGACCTTCGACCTTCGACCTTCGACCTTCGACCTTTGACCTTCGACCTTCGACCTTCGACCTTCGACCTTCGACCTTCGACCTTCGACCTTCGACCTTTGACCTTCGACCTTTGACCTTCGACCTTCGACCTTCGACCTTTGACGTTCGACGTTCGACGTTCGACCTTTGACGTTCGACCCGGTACGTACCAAGTACCAAGTACCAAGTAACTCGCACCTTCAATCGCCACAAATAATCATGTATACATTGCATTATATGAATATATGAATGTATATTGCCGCCATGACAGAAAAGAGATCGGTCAAAGACGTTCATCCCGAGACACTCGCGCGGAGTGCGGAGGTGATCCGTACGCTCGGTCATGCGGATCGGTTGAAGATCGTGGAGGTCCTCGAGCAGGGGGAGGCCACCGTGTCCCATATCCAGGAAGCACTCGACCTGCCCCAGGCCACAGTATCCCAACACCTGGCGCGCATGCGCGGCTGCGGCATCGTGCGCCGGCGTCGCGACGGTGTGAACGTTTACTATCGCATCAACGAACCGAAAGTCTACAACATCCTGAACTGCATCCGGCGGTTCGACAAGTGACCTGAGCCACGATACGACCCCTATGCACGTTCTTTGGGATTAATTCATATGACTATCGCTATATATATATTATTGGCTTCGATGGGATGGGGCGGTGCTCCTCCTGATACGCTCCAGTTATCGCTCGATGCGGCGCTGGATCGCGTCCGAACGGCAAATCCGGCCATCATCGCAGAGCGTAAATCGGCCCTTGCGACAGCGCAAATGCCCAAGGAGGCCAGTCGCGCCTTTCTGCCAAGCCTGAAGATCGAAGCGGGAGGGATGCGGACTACCGATCCTGTAGCCGTCTTCGGCACGAAACTCTGGCAGGGAAACTTTGCCGAGACCGACTTCGCCCTGAACGCGCTCAACGATCCGGAGGCTTACACCGACTACGATGTGTCAGCCACTGTCGAGCAGCCCATCCTCTCTCCGGAAGGGATCTTCGGATACAAGGCGAGCCGAAAGGCCGCCGCAGCGAGTGAGGCGGCTGCCGATCGGAAGACCGAGTTCATGGTCTTCCAGACGATCCAGGCGTACTGGGGCGCCATCCTCGCGACCGAGCGCATTCGACTTGCTGGACGCCGCGCTCGAATCGGCTCGCTCCCACGAACGCCAGGCGCGGGCGCTGCACGAGCAGGGCCTCGTGACCGGACTCGATGCCCGCATGGCATCGGTTCAGGCTTCGGCTGTGGAGGCGCAACGAATCGGCAGCGTCGCCGAAGCGGAGAACGCCCGATCCACACTGCGCATGTTGCTCGCGCTGGATGAATCGACACCCATTACACTTTCGGACAGTCTAGGGGGCACACGCCTCCCCGCCAACCCGCCGACCGAGGCGAAGCGACAAGACCTCCAGGCGGCGCAGCTCGCACTACAGGCGGCGAACCTGAACGTCAAGCGGGCCGTCGGAACGAATCTTCCAAACATCGGAGCGTTCGGATCGGTCGCGCAACATAGCAATGACAGTCCATGGGGAGCCGGCAGCGGCCATTGGACCGTCGGCGTGCGCCTGACATGGAAACCATTCGCCGGCCTTTCAGGTGTGGGCGCTGTCCAGAAGGCTCGCGCCGAGCGTGATGCGAGAGCCGCTCAACTCCAGGCGGCAACCGCGCAAGCGACGCTCGAACAAGTTCAAGCACAGCGCAACCTCGATGCGGCCCTCAAGCAGCTCGACGTCGCCATTCGGGCCGAAAATGAAGCCAAGACTGCGGTTGGACAAGCAGAAGTCCGGTACCAGACCGGCATGTCAACCATCTCGGAGCTCCTCGATGTCGAGACCGCTCACACCGAAGCCGCATTGCGTCTACTGGCCGCCCGTTATGGCGCCGTTGTCGCTGAGGCAGCCGTCAAATTTGCACACGGAGTACTGAATCAATGAACAATAGCATTTCAAACCTTTTGATCGTTCTTACCCTCGGCGTTGGATTCGGCTGTTCCGATGCACCGCGACAACACCGGGGCGGCGAACAACAGGAGACGCAACCGACGTTGGAAGTGGTCGCACAGTCGATCCCGAGTTACATCGTCGTCGACGGCCGCGTCGCCGCGAAGAAAAGCGCCGAGATCGCGACGCGAATGATGGCGCGGATCACGGACGTCTCGGTCAACGTCGGCGATGCCGTTAAACAGGGCGCTGTTCTGATCCGTCTGGGCGCGGAAGACATCGAAGCGAATCGGGCGAGCGCCAAGGCAGCGGTCGCGACTGCTTCCCTGGCCGTCTCCGAGGCACGCCGGCAGGCGGCACGGATGGACACGCTGCTCGCTGTCGATGCAGTCCCACAGGTCCAGAGAGACCAGGCTCACCTTCAACTTGCAGCCGCCGAATCGCAACTCGTCTTGGCTGAATCCAGCTTGAAGAACGTGGAGACCGCAGCAAGCTATTCGACGATCGTCGCGCCTTTTGCCGGCACGGTCGTGTCCCGCTTCGCCGATCCGGGCGACATGGCCGCACCCGGCAGGCCACTCGTCGTGATCCAGGACAACGAGAAGCGCGAAGGCCATGTGGCCATTCCGGCTTCGGCAAAAGAACACGTGAGCAACGGGATGACGATCGAGGTTTCAGCCAAAGGATTTGACCCCGTGATGGCGGCGGTGACGTCGATCAGCACCGGCGTAGATCCGATGAGCGGCACGGTCGAGATCATCACAGCGCTACCGGCGGCATGGATCCCCGGAACGACGCTCACGGCACAAATCCCCGTCGGATCCCGTCAGGGAATTGCTGTGCCTGAGACGTTGGTCGTGCGACGCGGCCAGTTGACCGGCGTTCGCGTGGCCGGACCCGAAGGCGCCTCGATACGCTGGGTGCGACTCGGGCGCCGCATTACTGGACCGGATGGCGAAGAGCCCGACGTCGAGATCCTCAGCGGACTCGAAGCAGGAGAGAGGATCTTATTATGAAGATTGGCATTTCGGGCGGCATCGCCCAGCGATTTATCAATTCCAAGCTGACGCCGCTTCTGATCGTAGCTTCGGTGGTCGCCGGCATTGGCGGTCTCATGACGACGCCGCGTGAGGAGGAGCCCCAGATCCGGGTTCCCATGATCGACGTGGCCGTAGGTCTCCCGGGATCCTCGCCGCGGGAAGTTGAGCGGCTCGTCATGGAGCCCCTCGAGCGGGCCATCTGGGAGATCAGTGGGGTCGAATACGTTTACGGTGCGGCCATGTCCGATGGGGCTATGGTTACCGCACGCTTCGAAGTTGGCACCGACCCCGAGGCCGCCCTGACGCGGCTCTGGGGGAAACTTCTCGCCAACGCCACGAAAGCGCCGCCGGGCGCAACGCCACCCATGGTGACGCTGCACGGCATCAACGAAGTGCCCATCCTGACGCTGACGCTTTCGGGTGGGGGAGATGCCGGAGACGGCTATATGCTTCGCCAGCAGGCCGTGGAGTTGGCCGGCGAGTTGAAGCGACTCCCCGACGTTGCCGAGATATGGGTGATCGGGGGCGCTCCACGCGAAGTGAAAGTCACGCTCGATCCGCAGGCTCTCGTGCATCTCGGACTGTCTGCCGGGGCGGTTCTGCATCAATTGGGAGTCGCCAACAGCGAGCTGCCGGCGGGTGAGATCCTTTCGGGCAACCAGGCGATCCCGGTCCGAATCGGCCACCTCTTCCGCAACGTGGATCAGATTGAAGATGTGGTCGTCGCGGTGATGGGTGATCGAGCCATCCGTCTCGGCGACGTCGCATCGGTCCAGGACGGTCCAGCGCTGCCGGATCAGTACGTGGAGTTTCTCCAAGCCGGGCAAGGACCAGATGCTTTCGAGCCCGCTGTCACGATCGCTCTGTCGAAGAGGGAAGGGAAGAACGCCGCTACGATTGCACATCAAGCCGAAAAGCGGGTCGAGGAGCTTCGGGGAAGTCTGCTATCTGAGGATGTTCGAGTCACGGTTACGCGCAATTATGGTGAAACGGCGACCGAGAAATCGAGCGAGCTGCTGCTGCACATCCTGATTGCAACCCTGGGCGTCGTGCTCCTCGTCTGGTTCGCGCTTGGGTGGCGCGAAGCGCTCATCGTGGGCGTCGCTGTCCCGGTAACCCTGGCGCTCACGCTGCTGGTATATCGCCTGTACGGATACACACTCAATCGAATCACGCTCTTCGCGCTCGTTTTCGCGATCGGAATCCTCGTGGACGACGCTATTGTGGTGGTGGAAAACATCGCGCGTCACATGCGAATGGGTGGGCGCGAGACGAAGGAGGCGGCCATCCTTGCCGTGGATGAGGTCGGAAACCCGACTATTCTCGCCACACTGACGGTTGTCGCATCCATTCTCCCGATGGCGTTCGTTTCGGGATTAATGGGGCCATACATGCGTCCCATCCCAATCGGCGCCTCGGTCGCAATGATATTCTCACTTGCCGTCGCCTTCATCGCGACGCCGTATCTCGCTATCCGGCTGATCAAAAGACACAAGGCCGGAGAAGAGCAAAGCCACCACGATGAGACTTCAACCGGTCGCCTTGCCACGCGCTATCGCCGATTCATGGAGCGACTGGTCGAGAGCAGGCGACGACGCATGGTCACATACGGAGTGCTAGTCGTGCTCCTTCTTGGCTCGATGGCCCTCATTCCGTTGCGGGCGGTCACGGTCAAGATGCTTCCCTTCGACGACAAGAGTGAGTTTCAAGTGATCGTCGACATGCCGGAAGGGACGACGCTCGAGCGGACGGCAGAGGTTGCTAAAGCCATAGCCGTCGCTGTCGCGCAGGACGAGTCGGTCTCCGATGTTCAGACGTATGCGGGCATCGCTGCTCCGTTCAATTTCAACGGACTCGTACGTCACTACTTCCTTCGTCGGGGTCCAAACGTCGCAGACGTTCAAGTGAACCTCGTCGGCAAGGGAGAGCGCTCGCACCAGAGTCACGCCATCGCTCTTCGACTGCGGCCCGCGATCGACTCGATTGCGACGGCCTACAACGCCGATGTAAAAGTGGCGGAGATACCACCCGGACCGCCCGTCCAGGCGACCCTCGTCGCTGAAGTCTACGGTCCGACGGCAGAAGCGCGGCACAATGCGGCCCGACAAGTACGCGACATATTCGAACACACGAAGGGTGTGGTCGACATCGATTGGTCTCTCACGCCAGATCATGGGATGGTGCGGGCGGTCGTCAACCAGGCTGAGGCGCTCAGAGCGGGAGTCAGCGCCAACGACGTAGCGCGCACCGTTGCGGCGACGATCGGTGGCGCTTCTGCAGGCCTGCTCCACGATGATGGAGCGTCGGAAGCGGTCAATATCCGCGTCCAATTGGCGGACTATGACCGGGGTTCGGTGGAGGACGTCGAGGCACTCCCCATCTCGACTCAGATGGGCGGACGAACGTTGGCCACGTTGGCCAGTCTCCGCGAGACGGAAGCGCCGACTCCCATCTTCCACAAGAATTTGCGTCCCGTCGTCTACGTAACGGCCGACGTCGCGCGCGAACTGGAGAGCCCCGCATACGCGATGATCGAAATGGGCGACCAGCTGTCAGAAATCAATGATGGGTTGGAGGTTCACTGGGCGAACTCGCCGTCCCTTACCGAGGACACGTTCATGGTGTGGGACGGCGAGTGGCGGATCACTTTCGAGGTGTTCCGCGATCTGGGGATTGCCTTCGCTGCCGTCCTGATTCTCATTTATGTGCTGGTCGTGGCCTGGTTTCAGTCGTTCTCGACGCCGCTTGTCATTATGGCGCCGATCCCGCTCACGCTAATCGGGATTCTGCCCGCTCACGCGCTTTCGGGAGCCTTCTTTACGGCGACGTCGATGATCGGAATGATCGCATTGGCCGGAATCATCGTCCGCAACTCGATTCTGCTGGTGGACTTCATACAGCTCGAGTTGGAGCGTGGAAAGACGCTGCGCGACGCTGTGATCTCCTCCGGCCTCATTCGGGCTCGCCCGATCATCCTGACGGCGGCAGCCGTCGTCATCGGCGGCACGGTCATGGTGACCGATCCGATCTTCGAGGGTCTCGGCGTAGCTCTCATGAGCGGCGCTGTCGTTGCGACCCTGCTGACCCTTGTCGCTATCCCACTCCTTTACTACGAGATGCACAAATGAAGCTTCTGATGATCATCGCCGACGCGGGGCTGGATCCTGAGATCCGTGCCATCCTCCATGCCGAGGGACTCACCGGATACAGTGAGATTCCCGACGTCCTCGGCGCCGGAGCCACCGGAGAAAAGCGGGGAAGTCGTGCTTTCCCCGGATCTAACAACATGTACCTCACTGTAGCGTCACCGAGCCAGGTCGACAGGATCGTCGGCACGCTGCGTTCGGTGAGCGCACAACACGAACCCCCGGACACTGTTCGGGCCTTTACCATCGACGCAAACCAAGAGTTATAAAAACATGGAAATGGTCATTCGCCGCTTCGCGGGCGTTTTTGTTCTGATATCAATCTTACTCGGCCACTTTGTGAATCCGCTGTGGTTTCTCTTCACGGCGTTCGTCGGCGTGAACCTGCTGCAGTCGAGTTTTACAGGATTCTGTCCGCTGGAGGTCGCGCTGAAGAAGGTGGGTTGCTGTTCCGGTTGAGAGGCCGATCACGGGTTGGTGGATAACACCAAACATCAAACGTCAAACACCAAACTTCGCGGAGGCAGCTGTCGGCCACGTCACACGTTAGACCGGGGATGAATCCCCGGCCTTGAAGCAACGCCCCCTAAACGGGGCTTGTCGGTCGCCAAAGTAACAAGAGGCCGGTTTAGCTGGCCGCCGCTACAAGGCCGGTCGTTTACGGCCGGTTGAGGAGCGATGGGACCGATGAGATGGCCCCCTACGAAAAGCCGGCTTTGCCGGCGACTCATCTGACTACCGTGAACAGCCTCCGCGATCGTGCTGAGTTCGTAGTAAGTATCGCCACATATGTCCCACTTGCGAGCCTTTCGGTATCCAGCCTTCGATTGTACCGTCCTGCTCCCAGATTCTCATTGAGCATCGTGGCGACGTGTCGTCCGAACACGTCGTACACATCGATGCGCATCCGCCCGGTGCGGGAGAGTGCGAACGGTAGATTGACCGCGTCGGAAGACGGATTGGGATATGCGTTTCCCAGGCTCGTCACCGTCGGGATCTCTTCCGACGGCCCCGTCGCGGTCCCTATGGCCACGGTGAACGATCTGCTTGTACACGGCCCTTCGCCGGAGATGTTGAAGCCGCAAACCCTCCAGAAGTGTTCGCTCGCGTACGCAAGAGGCGACGGCATCTCGTATGTCGTCCCTGTTAGTACCGTGTCGACCACTACGGAGGCAAAATCAGTCGCGTTCGAGAGCTCGAAGTGATATGAATCGGCTCCCTCGGCGGAATCCCATGAAAAGACTGTGTATGCCGGCACTTCGGTCTGTCCGTCACCAGGAAGAACAAGGGTAACGGCGGAGGGCATACCGGCAACGGAGAATGACTGGTTTGCAGAAAACGTGTAGCGTCCCGCCGCATCGAAACCGGCAACGCGCCAGTAGTAGATCTGGTCCGGAACGAGATCACCGACCTCGTAATCGGTCACCATCAGGCTTTCGGCATCGACGATCGTCGACGAGAAATCATTCACGGCTGCAAGCTGGAATGTGTGGTATGCGGCCTCGGACCCGGGCGTCCACGAAAAAGAAACGGTCAATCCTGTGCTCTCACCTTGCTCAGGGGTCAGCAGCGTCGGCGCGAGTGGACCCGAGGAGCCGACCTCGAACCAATCCGGATCAGCCCAGTGCGAGGCAACACCGCAAGCATTCGAGTGCACGCGCCACCAGTAGCGATGCTCAGCAACGGGCGCGACGAACTCGACCGACGTATGCGGGGTATTTTCGCGATACACGATCTGCGTGAAAGCGCTGTCGGAGGCTACCTGAACGTCGTAACGAGGCGAACACTCGACACGTCGCCAGCGAAGTTCAGTTGTCGTAGAGATGTCATTCGCTTCCGCGGCGGGACTTTCCAGAACCGCGGGCCCCGGGTCGAGGAAGAGGTCGAGTCCCGCCGTAAGATCGGAGGAAGTTTCCGGCGGCCCCACGATGTTTTCGATCGTGTCCCAGGTAATCGGCTGATCGGTTCGAGCCCGGCGAATGTAGACGCCCTCAGGATCGGCCATTTGGGTCCACTCCGTCCAGTAGACGTATTTGTTCACCCCGTCCACGACGATATCTCCGGCATCCGAATAGGGCTCATCCCACAGTTTCTCCAAATTACCCCCGTCCAGATCCGCGCGAAAGATCCCGATCGAGCCGGAGCTGCTTCGATTTCCTTGGCGCGTCCAGTACATCTTGCGTGCCTGTACGTCGATCGAGATATCGCCGTCGAAGGCGGGGTAGGGTTCCATTTGAGGATCGGGTCCCACGTCTTCGACAACTCCCGTCGCGATGTTGGCACGAAGGATCGTTTCTCCGGTGGTCCAGTACACGTGTCCACCGATTGGATCGACCGCAACTCCCCACGCAACACCGGCCGCGTGCGCCACTTCCTCCAGTTGTGAGCCGTCAAGGTTGGCGCGAAAGATTGAGGCATTGTCTGCGTCCTTAGGACCCGCCCAATATATCTTGCCTGCGCTGTAATCGATGGTCAATCCGCGGGCACTCCCCGTCCGGACCAGGTATTCGCTGCTTGGGCTTCCTGATACAGGCAACCGCATCAGTTCGCCGTAAACGCCGTGGCCTAATGGGACGGTCAGGTAGTAGATCCATCCGGTGTGAGTGTCGACAGCTATCCCGTTCGTGAATGAAACCGTCGTCGTTAGCGTCTCGAGATGGGTCCCGTCGAGGTAGGCGCTCTGGATCGCTACGCGTCCGGCATCCCCCCAGAAGATCCTGGATTGGGCGAGTCCTTCCGAGCAGGCAAATGGAAGGAGGAGTAAGAAGAGGACAATCTTCTGTGTCATCGTTGCCACCCCACGTTCGTTTGGTTGACACGACCCCAATCAAAATGTTAGCCTCGCGGCGTGGGGGTGGATGACGGGGATTCCCGACTATCGAGGTGAGTTGGAGTGCCACAGGTCAACGAGGAACGTCAGACCCAGGCCCTAGCAGAGTCGAGGTGACGGTCTGTTACACCCCTGTCAATGAATGCGTTTTCACGACGCAGAATAGCTCATCGATGTTGGAGTCTCCCGGTGCTTGCCGAAGCTAACAGCCCGGCAAATTCTCCGGCCTGACTCCGGCGGCTGAAAGTCGAAATGTCGCGACCTCCCACTTCGAGTGTGCCGTCGAGATGCTGATGGTGCCATGTCGTCAGGATCTGTCGGAGCCCGTCCGCGTCTTCGTAATCGCACACGGCTCCGGCATCATAGTCATTGACAATGTTTGCGGCATCGCCGTCCGTAGGTCCGATCAACAGAATGGGCCGTCTCGCCGCGAGATATTCAAATAACTTGCCGGGGATGCGCCCGGGCGCATTTCGCTGATCACGATTGATGAGCAGCAGAAGGATTGCCGACCTGCTCATGGTATCGATCGATTCCTCATGCGAGACATAGCCCCTCATCTGCAGGTGCTCCTTGAGCCCGTGTTCGTCCGCCGATGCGGCGATACCCGGGTCGGTTCGACCCAGCATCTCGACACAGAGCCCGGTGGCCAATTCCGGGTCGTCCTCGACCAATCTCCCGAGTGCCTTCCACAGATGAGATTGGATTTCCGATCCATCGACAAGGAGCCGACGTGTGTCAGATCCGGAAAACGTTGCGATCAGCCGGCGGTAGGCCGACAAAATCATCCTCGTCGTACCCGTTTGGGATAACATGCACGTTTCGCGAGCGATCCTCCAGTTCGGCCGCCCAGGTAGGCGAAACCGTCGTGACGGCATCGGCCTCTTCAAGGACCGCCGCTTCGAGCTTGCGATGCCTCCGGTCGGCCCAGCCCGTCAGCATCAAGTCGTCGTAGTATTCAATCTGCGTCCACGGATCGCGGAAATCTGCGATCCATGGAATTCCCAGCTTTCGGCGCGAACGGCGCGACCGATGAGGTGGATGCTGTGCGGCGGGCCCGTCGTTGCCACGGCGTCCACCGGATGCTCCTGCAAATACTGGAAGAGAATAGCGGATGTTTGGCCGAACCCATGTCACACGTGCGTCCGGAATGAGGAGGTTGCCACGAAGCCATACCGCCAGATTTTCGCCCCACGACCTCAGCGCGGGGTCTCGATGAAAGACTTCGTCCGCCTCCTGGGATCGCCGGGCCCCCGATCCGCCAAACCAGCCATAGAGTCTCCGTGGTTCAAGAATGGGACGTCGGATCACCTCCAGATCCGGCGAGATCTCCCGCTCGAGACTCGAATCGACTAGCGGATAGTCAGCTCCCTGGGGGGCGAGGACGATCGGCTTCCAGTCGAATCGTGGGAGATACTTTGACAGCTTGACCCAGCGCTGTACGCCGCCGCCTCCTGCGGGTGGCCAGTAGTAGGTTATGACGAGTACTTTCTTCAATTAGCGTGGTTTCTGAAGCAGATATTGTACGGCATCGGCTGTTCGCCCGCGCATTGTGTCGACCGTCAGCGGCGCCTGTTCGACGATGCTGAACATCAAGAAAAGTTCCTCGAACCATTCGTAGCTGTGATGCCGCATTACGGCTTGTCCCTCGTCGATGGTGAACGTGCCGTATGGGAGTCCCGGGGGCTGCGTCGCTTCATACCGCGCCACTCGGCGTGCGTCGGTTTGCAGAGGGAGATCCGACACATACAGGTGGCCGCTGGGTCGAAGCAGTCGGTACGTATCCTCTATCAGGGTCGCGTTGTTGCTCGGTTTTCCGGGCATACCTCGTGAGTACAGCAAACAGGATGACCAGGTCGAACGAGGCGTCCTCGAACGGACTTGGCACGCCGTCGGCCAGGACGAGGCGAACGCCGGCGATTTTCGATTGGGCGCGATCAAGCATTCCCTGCGAGACATCGAGACCCGTAACGTCGCGAAAACCCATTTCCAGGAGCGTCTCGATCGTCCGGCCATAGCCGCAGCCGTAGTCGAGAATGGCCGAGTTGCTTTGAACGACTTGCTCGAGCCAGCCTCGGTTGAGCGGATGGGAGAACCTGGCTCTCGACGCTTCCTTGTTCCAGAAACGGCGCTGATCACCGAGACTTGTCATGACCGGTAAACAAGGTTCGAATTGCTCCGAAGTGTGACGGTTTTAAGGGGAGTGCCTCGCACCTGAAGGTGCGTCGCACTCCTTTGGCTCACATGACCGCGCGAGACGATCAATACGTATTGTTTAGTGGGTCGCCGATGGGGCGGGAGGCGGCACGCCGAGGCGTTCGAACAATGCTTTCGCTTTTTCCCGACCCAAGCCGTTGTTGGACACGAAATAGTAGTAGAGTTCCGTCTTTCCTTGCGACAAATAGGTCTGCATCGTCCCCTGCGACTTGTGTTCAGCGACCAGCCAATTCACCACGATGTTGTAATTGAGCCTTCCATCGAGGCCGACCGGCTGATCCCGGTTGAACTTGTACGGTTCCGGTTCAACCTTTGTGATGTCGTAGCCATCAAGGTGGTCGAAGTGGAATGTCGTGGTGTCGCCATTGGTGTGCGACCAGCCTCCCAGAACGACCGGGCGTACCTCGTCGTCCAGCTTGCTTGCCGCTTTCAGGGCGAGAATTGTTGCCGCCTTGTGATGCGCATGCATGGAGGCCACGGGCAGGTGCACGAAGGCAAAATCGTAATCCCCTTCGCGCATGATCTTTTCGAGCCGGTTCTCGACGTAGGTAGTGTCCCAGTCGTGGTCAAGGAATTCCTCGGGGTCGTAGGTCTTGCCACGATCCGGCTGATCGAAGAAGAAGTAGTTGGCGATCCCGACGATGCGGCCTCCTCTCATCAGTTCCTGCTTTCGAATCGCCGGCAGGTATTCAGCAGCCACGGCCGGGTCTGTCAGTTTCAAGCCATAGATCGGTTCCGCGAACGTCGAAAACCTGTAACCGCCGGCACCGTCCGTGATCAGTGCGAGGTCGACGCGACCGTGCAACTCGTGGGTGATCTTGTAGACGGCCCCCGCAAACATTGCTTCATCGTCTGGATGCGCTGTTACGATCAGGACCGACGGACCGTTTTCGGATTGCGCGGAGACCAGCGGTGGAACAATGATGGACGCAAGGAGGACGAAGGTCAGCAACGTGGCTTTTTGGTTCATGGCGCGGATTGAGGATGTGAAACACTAACTTCCATGGTAAACTAACAAAGTACGAATATCCGCATCCATCGATCCCGACCCGATCCATGGCTGACCACAACTTAGAGACGGACGTCCAGTATCTGAGCGGCGTCGGTCCCCGTCGCGGTGAGGTGCTGCACGGCCTGGGAGTCAAGACGTTCGCCGATTTGCTTCGGTTCTACCCGCGCCGGCATCTGGATCGTTCCGTTGTCGTCCCGATCCGCCGGCTGACCGACAAGATCGGGGCGGTGACCGTCGTCGGAACCGTCGCCGCATTCGGCATGGTGCCGGGCAGGCGTAAACGATTCGAGCTGGTCGTGGGCGACGGCGGGGGCCAGATGAAGTGCGTCTGGTTCAACAGCCTTCGCTGGATCAGCACGGTCTTCGAAAAAGGAGACAAAGTCGCCTTCCACGGTCAGCCGCAGCGATATGGGCGTTCGTTCTCGATGGTCCATCCTGACTTCGACAAGCTCGGGGAGGAGGGAACGGCGCTCGATACCGGAAGGATCATCTCTCTCTACCCGGGAGGGGCCAAATTCGACCGGGTCGGCCTGACAAGTCGGTCTCTCCGGCGCATCATCCACGGACTGATCAAGGAGCACGGCCGCGAAATCGTCGAAATCCTGCCGAAGGATATCCGCCTTGAGAACCATCTGATGGACGGCAATGTCGCACTCCGGGCGATCCATTTTCCAAAGAGCCATGCCGAGCTCGAGGAAGCCCGTCGCCGCCTGAAGTTCGAAGAGTTCTTCTTCATGCAGCTCCTGCTCGCGCTGAATCGAAAGCAGAAGATGGAAAAGCGGTCTGGAATTGTTTTCGACAAGCCCGGGGGCCTCAGCCGCGTCTTCCTGGCCGAAGTACTGCCGTTCGAGCTGACCGGGGGGCAGGAGAGAGCGCTCGCCGATATCTACGCCGACACGCGCTCCGGTCATCAGATGAATCGGCTCCTCCAGGGAGACGTCGGGAGCGGCAAAACGGTCGTCGCCGTCTCGGCCATGCTCCACGCGATCGATTCGGGCTATCAGGCCGCTTTTATGGCGCCCACAGAGATCCTCGCCGAGCAGCACTACAAGAGCATCCGGAATTATCTGGCGCCACTCGACGTGGACGTCCGCCTGCTGGTCGGAGCGCAAAAGAAGTCGGTCAGAGAGGAGATATTGACCGGACTCATCTCCGGTGTAACCCAAATCACCGTTGGCACGCACGCCTTGATCGAGGACCAGGTGCGATTTCAGAAATTGGGGATGGTTGTGGTCGATGAGCAGCATCGCTTCGGTGTCATGCAGCGGGCAAGGATGTTCACAAAGGGCGCGACCCCTCACGTTCTGCTGATGACGGCAACGCCAATTCCCCGATCGCTCGCGATGACGATTTACGGAGATTTGGACGTGTCGATAATGCGGGAGATGCCTGCGGGACGAAGGCGTATCGACACACGGCTGCATTTCGAAAACAAACGTGAGGAGGTGCTCGCGTTCGTCCGCAAGGAGTTGAATGCCGGGCGCCAGGCCTACGTCGTCTATCCGTTGGTCGAGGAGAGCGAAAAGCTCGATTTGAAGGATGCCGTTTCAGGATTCGAGCAGCTGCAGAAGGAACTGAAGCCATTTACTGTCGGCCTCGTTCACGGCCGTATGTCTGCAGAAGAGAAAGAGGAGGCGATGCGCTTGTTCAAGGCGAACGAGACGCATGTGCTCGTTGCGACGACGGTCGTCGAGGTCGGTGTCGACGTGGCCAATGCGACGGTCATGATGATCGAGCACGCCGAGCGATTCGGCCTCAGCCAGCTGCACCAGCTGCGGGGACGGGTCGGACGAAGTCATCACCAGAGCTATTGTATCCTCATGGCAGATTTCAAGCGCTCGGCTGAGGCGAGGGAGCGGCTCGACGCCATGGTCCGCACCACAGACGGATTCGAGATCAGCGAGGCGGATCTGCGCCTGCGAGGAGCCGGCGATGTGTTCGGCACACGCCAGAGTGGGCTTCCCGAGCTCAAAATCGCCGACGTCGTGGCGGATCAGGAGCTACTCCGAGCGGCGCGGACGGCAGCTTTCAAACTGGCCGACGAAGATCCACACCTTCGGGACAGCCGGCTCGAGACCATGCGGAACCATTTTCTCAAGACGGCGCCGAGGCAGCTGCGTTTGGCGCGGGTGGGGTAAGAGAAATTCAGAATTCAGAATTCAGAATTTGGCACCTGGCACGAGGCACCATTTCTTGGATTCCCGCCTTCGCGGGAATGACGGAACCTTAGTTCCCTGACCGCAGCCAGATCAGCGCCGACGTGGGGGGCACCGCCAGATCGAACGTACCGGCCTCCAGCGTCTCGTGTTCGCCGCTAACCCCGTTTTCGTAGTCCACCTCGGACCCGTTTCCGATGAGCCGCCATTCCCCCGTGGGGACATCGACCTGTTCAAATACCTTTCGTTGGTCTGTGGTGTTGATCAGCACGAGAATCCGGTCGTCGACGAAATAGCCCAACAGCCCTTTGTCGTCGGGCTCGATCCAACGATAGTATTTTGCCGGAGGTGCGATCCCAACCCGAAACGGCTTCCCGGCCTCACTGAGTCTAAAACGGATCAGTCCTTGCCAGTAGGCGACCATCGAGTCGTAGTCCAAGAATCGGCCGTCATGCGAGTTGTTGCGGCCCAGATTGTCCCATACGAACTGGTTCGGCACCCTGAGATTGTAGGTGTCCCGCTTACCGTGGATGAAGACCTTCCCCATGGCATGTTCCTTGACCATCTCGACGAGTTGTGCAGCGCCCTTGCTCCGCATCATTTCGCTTCCGCCGTGCATGACGACAGGGCCCAGCGAGGTGAACAACAGCGTCGCCGCGATCCGATACGGTCCGGCATCCACCCCTTGACGTCCGTCCCAATCTACTGACGCAAATCGATCCGCCAGCGTCCAATTGTCGTGGATGTCGAGATAGTTGATGCCACTATTTGGATCGTGTTCGTCCGCAAATCTATTCGCGAGTGCCAGTTTGACCTGCGGTCGCAGGGCCGTGCTTACCGCCTGCCCATCCGCGACTGGTTCGCTTGTCCACAGGGTTCGAAGGCTCCCCCTGGAAAGCGTTCCGGGCATCATCCTGAAAGAACGTTATGGGCGCGTCTATTTTGTACCAGTTCCAATCCTCGTTAGCCTCGTAACGCGGATCGTTCGAGTGGATCCACGGCTCGCCGTAGACGATCTTGTCTTCTCCGATCGCATGGCGAAGCGCCTTGAGCGTCTGCTCGTCAGTCTGGCCGGCAAGGTCGATTCGGAAACCGTCCACGCCGAACTCGTCGATGAACTGACGGCACTGATCGATGATCCACCGTTGTACCATCGGCCGCTCCTCCGATTTGGTTTCGTTTCCGAACGCGCCGATGTGGTGAAGGCGATCGTTCTCATCGAAGGCCGTCCGGTAGTAGTAGTACATGTCCAGCGCATTGAAATGCAGCAGAAAGTGCTGGCCGTCCATGTCCTCGCCGGTATGGTTGAAGACCACGTCGATGATGACGGCAATCCCTTTGTCATGGAATGCCTGTACGAGGTCGCGGAACTGACCCCGCTCAGTTCCGGGCTCGGTCCCGCGTCGTCGATATCTTGATTCGACCGCGAATGCGTGCGTCGTGCGGTAACCCCACTGATAATTCTCCTTTGCAATGCCCATCGCCTGCATGTATAGATCGTCAGCGAAGGCCTCTTGCCACTCGTCGTCAGGGTAGTTGAGATACTCCTGGACAGGCATCAGGTGAACCACATTGATGCCGAGATCTACGAGATAGTCGAAACCGACGGCGCGACCCTGTGTGTTCTCTAGTCCAGACATCGTTACGGCGGGGATCGTCCCTTTCATGTCGTCGGCAACCGGCAGTAGATCCGTGAAATCCTGAACGTGCATCTCATAGGCGACAACATCCTCCATCGGGGGTATTCCGTCTGCGAGTGGCGTTGCGGGCTCCGTCTTGCGCCACACGCGACTTCTCCCGAACGATCCTTCGTTGACGCGCGCATACGGATCGGAAATATGGACGGGATCGCTCTCGTAGAAGTGGTCCCCGGTTTCCATCGGACCGTGTACGGTGAAATCGTAGTAGGTGCCGTGCAGGTCGCCGTCGAGCTCTTCCTCCCAGACTCCGTCGGCGTCTCTGTTCAACTCGATGACGCGTGGGGGGCGGGGGTCCGCTCTTCCCTCGTAGAGATACAACTGTACCGCGGATGCCCTTGGGGCAAAGATTCTGAATGTGGTGCGACTGCCATCCTCTGAAACGTTCGCGCCCAGCTCTTTGGCCGAATAAAGGCTGCGGAACCATCCGTCGAAGGAGCAATAGCTTCGAAGACCGAGTTCCGGCAGACTCAAGAAATAAGTGCGCTTGATGTCGAGGGGATGCCCTGGAACGACGAGCACCGTCGAAGCCGTATTGGGAAGGACGGCGGCGATCGGGATCTCCTCACCCGATGCTCCCGAAAGATGGTAGGCCGATTTGTTGAGGGGAGGATTCGTTCCAGACAAGACAGCCCAGATGGTCGTGGGCTTCTCGATCTCGGCATGGAGCGATGGCGGAGGCTCACCCTTGAGAAATACGAGGTTGCCGTCAGACCGGTTCGGCGCGCGCACCGGTGGATCCATCCAGACGCCGTCGTCGATCCGGTACTTGAAAGGGCTATGGGGACGGATCGTCGCGTGATCAGTATTGGGCACCATCAAAGACCAGAGTCCGTCTGTTCTTGATAGCTGCCACGCCTGATCTTCCATCGTGGGATCCCATCCACGGAAGACACCCGTAACGACCACGCGCTCTGGCTCAACACCGTAGATATCGGGGTCGAACACGAATACCGTCGTATCGCTGCGCAGGGCGTAGCCCTCGAGGCGCTCGCTTTCTGAAAAAGATTGTGCCACGCTACACCAGGGAATCAGCAATATGACGACCATCGGCCAAGCGTAACGCATAAGCACCGAAGTCGAAGAGGTTTGTTTTACGGCGTGGAGAAGATAAAGAAACGTTAATCGCTAATCGCTAATCGCTAATCGCGAATCGCCGAGCTTGCCCCGAACGAACGAGTGAAATTCCGTGGCTGGTCTCGACTCGATCGAGTTCGGAGGGGTGTTAGGTGCTAAGTGCGAGGTGCGAAGTTCCGTAGGGGCATGCCAAGCGAAGCGCGGCGTGCCCGTGAGTGCTGTGACGCCTTCGCCGTCATTCCCGCGTCGGACCTTGGGCTTTGGACTATCGGACACGATGAACGTTGATCCTCCAATTCGTAGTTTCTCTATCGTTTCGAGTCCCCGTATCAGGAAGATCCTATCCCCGTGACATCAATGCCGCCGCCTCCCGTGCAGTCTCCTCCCGAATCCTTGATGAAACTGCGCCGACTGGCCGCCAACACGATCCGGACGCTCGCGATGGATGCCGTCCAGAAAGCCAATTCCGGCCATCCCGGCCTGCCGATGGGGATGGCTGACGTGGCAGTCGTCCTGTGGTCCCGCTTCCTCCGTTTCGATCCGCAGGCACCGGATTGGTTCAATCGCGACCGATTCGTCCTTTCGGCCGGTCACGGCTCCATGCTGCTCTATAGCCTCCTTCATCTGACTGGATACGACCTCAGCATGGACGAGCTGAAGCGATTTCGCCAGCTCCATAGCCGGACGCCCGGCCATCCGGAATATGGACTCACGCCGGGCGTCGAAACGACCACGGGTCCGTTGGGGCAAGGACTCGCAAACGCCGTCGGCATGGCGGCAGCCGAACGACATCTCGCGGCCTGCTTCAACCGCTCGGGACAAGACCTCGTCGATCACCACACGTTCGTTATCGCCAGCGACGGCGACCTGATGGAGGGCATCACCAATGAAGCAAGCTCGCTGGCGGGACACTGGCGACTTGGGCGGCTCATCGTCCTCTATGACGACAACGGAATTACGATTGACGGAAAGACCGACCTGGCCTTCACGGAGGACGTCGTAGCCCGCTATCAGGCGCTCGAATGGCATACGCAGCGAGTCGACGGCCACGATTCAGCGGCTGTGGAAGCTGCGATCGAGGCTGCTCTCGCCGACGAACGTCCCTCACTGATTGCTTGTCGCACGCACATCGGTTTCGGGAGTCCCCACAAGCAGGATACCGCGAGCGCCCACGGATCGCCGCTCGGCGAGGAG
This sequence comes from uncultured Bacteroidota bacterium, assembly GCA_963768715.1. Lineage (GTDB taxonomy): Bacteria > Bacteroidota > Rhodothermia > Rhodothermales > DATKEJ01 > DATKEJ01. The sequence continues at coordinate 355,423 of CAVYJC010000010.1, read as the reverse complement.
GAAATTGCCCTCACGAAGGAAAACCTCGGTTGGACTTACGGGCCTTTCGAGGTGCCGCCTGCTGTGCATGAATTCATGACGGAAGCTGCGGGGAGGGGAAAGGAGGCGCACGAAGCATGGCAGGAGCTTCTCGAGAGTTACAAACGGGAGTATCCCGAGCTCTATCAGGCATTTGAAGCCGCCCTCGGGGCTCGGCCGCCGGAGGACTGGGACGCATGCGATGAGCGATACCTTCGCTTCCGACGCGAAAGTCGCGACTCGGAAGGCCTCGGGAGCCGTCCTCTCGGTCCTGAAACCCGCGTGGCCGATGCTCATAGGCGGATCGGGAGACCTGACCCCTTCCAATAACACCATGATCAAGGAGGACTCGAGTTTTTCAGCCTCCGACTACGGTGGCCGCTATATCCACTTCGGTATCCGTGAGCACGCCATGGCGTCGATCATGAACGGCATGAACCTGCACGGCGGCGTGCGAGTCTACGGCGGGACATTCCTCGTCTTTTCCGACTACATGCGTCCCGCCATCCGGTTGGCGGCGCTCATGAACGCACCCACGCTGTTCGTTTTTACTCACGACAGCATCGGTTTGGGAGAGGACGGCCCGACCCACCAGCCGATCGAGCAGCTTGCGTCCCTCCGTGCTATCCCGAACCTTACGGTTTTCCGGCCTGCCGACGCGTACGAGACGGTAATTTGCTGGAAGATGATGGTCGAAGCGGCTGGTCCATCAGCGATCGCCCTGACACGCCAGGGACTGCCGGTATTGGATCGATCCGCGGTCCAGGGAGCAAAGCGCGGCGCGTACGTGCTGAGCGATCGGGACGACCCGCAAGTCATCTTGATGGGAGCCGGATCGGAGGTGCACATCGCACTGTCCGCCCAGAAAATGCTCGACGCGGAGAATGTCCGAAGTCGCGTGGTGTCGATGCCGAGTTTCGAGGTGTTCGAGCGACAGCCCGCCTCCTACAGAGAAGATGTTCTTCCGCCCGGGATAACGGCGCGCGTCTCCGTCGAGGCCGGCGTGACAATGGGGTGGGATCGGTTCGTCGGTTCAAACGGCGCCTCCATCGGACTGCATCGTTTCGGAGAGTCGGCGCCCTATAAGGAAGTCTACGAGGACCTTGGAATCACTGCCGACGCGGTCGTTGCGGCCGCGAAGCGCACGTTGGATCGAGGGTGAGGCAATGACCGTATTCTCTGCGTCAATTCTGGCTGCCGACTTCGCGAAGCTGCAGGAAAAAACCCGCACGGCACTCGAAGCGGGCGCTGAATGGATCCACGTCGATGTGATGGACGGCCATTTCGTTCCGAACATCACCATGGGGCCCATCGTCGTCCGCGCCCTGCGACCGCTCGCCGATGAAATGAAGGCGGTGGTCGACGTTCACCTGATGATTGAGGATGCCGATCGATATCTGGAGGATTTTGTTGAAGCCGGCGCCGATCTGGTCTCGGTTCACGTTGAGGCATGCCCGCATCTGCACCGGACGGTTCATCGGATCCGTGAGTTGGGCGCGCGTGCCGGCGTCGCGCTGAATCCGGCCACGCCCTTGAATACGCTCGATGAGATTCTGCCGGATGTCGACGTGGCGATGATTATGTCTGTCAACCCCGGATTTGCCGGACAGCGGTTCATCCCTGGGAGCATCGACAAAGTGCGCCGTCTCCGAGGAATGCTCGATGCCATCGGGTCATCGGCCCGCCTGGAGATTGATGGGGGCGTTTCGCCGGCGAATGCGGGAGAGATCGTAGCGGCCGGCGCGGACGTTCTCGTCGCGGGAAGCGCCATATTCAAGGGTGACATTGCCGCAAACGTCACAGCCCTCCGCAATGCGGTGTCGATCCCGGCCTGAGGCCCTATCGGGCGACGACCACCGATCCCTGCGTCTTGAACCCGCTTCCCCGCTATCTCGATGAGATAGACGCCCGCTGAAAAGTTGGTCGTTGGAATCGTTACAAGATTGGAGCCGCTGGTGGAGCGAATGGACCGGCGCCAGACGATGCGGCCGCTTGCATCCACGACGCGGATCTGGGTTGTGACGGGTCGTTCGGCGGTGAACCGCAGGGTCATGCGGTCGGAGGTCGGATTCGGGTAGATGCTTTCGAGTGCGAACGGTCCTTCCGGCAGTTCGGACGATATCCCGACGGGCAGTTGCCCGGTGCTGATCGATGCTGTCGGATCCGCGACGAACCCGAGCCGCGAAACGGCTACGATCGAATAGTACACGGGGCCCAATTCTGACTCCGGGAGCATGTCGTCGTACGAGATTCTGTCGCGATAGACGACAGCCGCAAGGTCATTGGGATTGGATGCGTTGGGCTCGGCGCCCGACCTCCGGAAAATCGCGTACCAGCCGACGGGATCGGCCTCGGCGCCCGCCGAAGGTGTCCATTCGACGTGTATGAGGCGCGGACCGTCGACGGTCACAGAAACGGAATCCGGCGTCGTCGGCGCCTGTGCTTCGAACCGGAGCGAGACCGGGGGCTGCAGAGAGAGCGCGTCGAAACGTCCGCTGAAATCTTCCGACCGCGTAAAGGCTTCACGAAAGAAAGCCACGCCCTGAGCCCCGTCGTTCCTGGTCACGTCGATTTGAGATCCCAATTCGTTCACAACGTCCGGCACGTAGAGAGCGACGCCCGGATAAATATGGCGAGAGCTGATGTTCCCGCCTACCCAGTCATTCACCAGGCATGTAAACGAGGGTGTCTTGGTGTTGCCGTCGGCCCAATACAATTGGGGGGCGAGGTAGTCGTTCGTACCCTCGGCGAGCCACAGCCGGCTATCCTGAAACACGTCGCTGAATCCCGTCAGGGCGCCCGGGAAGCACGACTCGTCGTAATTACCGATCGGTGTGGACCCGATTTTCAGCCAGGGTTTGACGGCGGCCACAGCGGATTGGATCGAACGCATGAGACGGTTGACGTTGTCGCGGCGCCAGTCATTCTTCGTTGCGATGCCGCTCGGATTCGTCGCTATGAAGAGGCTGTCATCCCTGAGATAACCACCCTGATTGTAGCGCGCGAAATCGAAGTGCACGGCGTCGACGTCATACCGCTCGACGAGCTCAACCACGTTAGCGACGATCCAGTCGTTCACACCGGGATAGCCTGGATTGAGCCAGTCCCCGTTCGCTTCCGTCCATTCCGGATGATCCTCCGTGACGTGATTCGGACCGGTAGAGCCAGTGGTGGTTTTGGCAATGCGATAGGTATTGATCCAGGCATGAAGCTCCATTCCATTTCCGTGTGCTGCTTCGATGGCTACGGAAAGCGGATCGAAGCCCGGATCCTTGCCCGACACACCCGTGAGGATGGCAGACCAAGGGAGGCGCTGACTTTTGTAGAAGGCATCACCACGCGTAACGACCTGAAAGAAGATCGTGTTCAGGCCGCGCGATCGGGCGCCCGCGATCAGCTGTCGAAGCTGAGCCTCCTGCTGGTCGGGATCGGCGCCGGTCTGCGGCCAGTCGAGGCCGGATGCCGTCGTCAACCAAACGGCGCGCGTCTCGAACAGCGGTTGCGAACGCGCTGTCGTGGCTGCACAACAAAAGAGTATCCAAAAGAGTATCCGACGCAGGTGCAACTTGCCTCCTTGAGTTGACAGGCCGGTCGGAAAGTCGCGCGGCGGATTATCCACACCGCTCGAATCACCACGAACCGGCTCCTTACCTTCGAACCTCCAATGATAAGAATTCGAGACCCACTTTGGCGCTACGCGTAGCACTTCCCGTTCCAATCGACAAACTGTACGACTACGCGGCGCCACTCGGCATCGTGGAATCAGAGGTCCATCCGGGCACACGCGTTCTGGTTCCGTTTGGCCCGCGAAAACTTACCGGGGTCGTCGTCTCTTCCGGTGAGTCGTCGGGCAAGCTTAAGCGTGTCATCGACGTGCTTGACGACGAGCCTTCGTTCTCCGACGAAATGCTGCGCCTGACGAAGTGGATTGCCGAGTACTATTTGACGAGCTGGGGTCTCGTTCTGAAGGCAGCCCTGCCCGCGGGCATCGAAGTCGAGGGCAAACGATTCATCGAGCTCGTCGACACGACGATCCCAAGACCCGATGAGGTCGATGCCCGATCGGTGTACGAGGTCGTCCGCCGAACGGGACCCGTCACTTTCGAGCAGCTAAACCGGCACACGACCCGCCCCGTTTCGCTGTCCAAACTGAAACGGTACGAGCGCCAGGGTTGGCTGGCATTCAACGAGGTCGTTGGGAAGCCTCGCGTGTCGGTTCTGACGCGGCCGTTCATCCGCCTGGGGGAGAAGATCCAGTCGTCCGACGATCTGACGGAGATCGTCGCCGGACTTCGCGGCGTCAAGCAGCGGGCGCTTCTGGAAACCATCTATCACCGCACACAGGATGGCGTGCAGTGGTCATCGAAACGCGACCTGCTCGAGGCGGCGGGTGCTTCGGCGTCGTCATTGCGGACGCTCGTCGATCAAGAATACGTGGTGGTCGAGGAGCGCGAAGTTCTGAGGACTCCTTTCGGTCTGGTGTCGCCCGAGCTTCTCAAAGCGAAGCGTCATGAGCTGCACCCCGCGCAGAAGGAGGCCCTCGACCGGATTCATGAGGCGTCGAGTGCCGGCCGATTCCAAACCTTCCTGCTTTACGGTATTACGGGAAGCGGAAAGACGGAAGTCTACATTGCGGCGCTCAAACCGGTGCTGGAGCGTGGGCAGTCAGGGATCGTACTGGTCCCCGAAATCTCACTCACTCCTCAGACCGTGGGCCGATTTCGCGCCCACTTCGGTGAGCACGTCGCGGTGCTCCACTCACGAATGAGCCTCGGCGAGCGATACGACGCGTGGCGGAAGCTGCGTGAAGGAAAGTATCGGGTGGTCATCGGTCCGCGATCGGCCATCCTTGCCCCGGTCGATCGACTCGGACTCATCATCGTGGACGAAGAGCACGAGCCGAGCTACAAGCAGTTCGACCCCGCTCCGAGGTATCATGCCCGGGACGTCGCGGTCATGCGCGCGCACATGAACGATGCCGTGTGCGTCCTTGGATCGGCGACGCCCAGTCTCGAGAGCTACTACAACGCACTCCGAGGCAAGTACGAACTCCTCTCGATGCCCGACCGGGTGCCCGTTGGCAATGGCGCTCCCGCCACTCTTCCCACGATTCGCAGGGTCGATCTTTCAAAAGAGATGATGAAGGGGACGCTCGACGGTTCGCTGACTGAACCACTGAGGGCGGCGATTCGGGAGCGGCTCGATCGGAAGGAGCAGGTGATGCTTCTGCAGAACCGGCGAGGATTCGCCCCGGTCGTCGAATGCACCGCCTGCGGCTGGGTGCCGAAGTGCCGGCATTGTGACGTGAGCCTGACCCTCCACAAAAAACGCAGGCATTTGCGTTGCCACTATTGCGGGTATTCGGCGCGAGTACCCGAACACTGCGAAAATTGCGGCGCAGGTGATCTCGGTCTCCATGGGGTAGGTACGCAGCGCGTCGAAGAAGAGCTTGCGGAAGGGTTCCCCGATGCTCGGATCCTTCGTATGGATCTGGATACGACGTCGACGAAGGATGCCCACTTTCGCATTCTGCGGCGGTTCGAATCCGGTGAGGCGGATATCCTCGTGGGCACGCAAATGATCGCGAAGGGACTCGATTTTCCGCGCGTTACGCTCGTCGGAATCGTGAACGCGGATACGCGCCTTCTCATGCCGGATTTTCGGGCGGCCGAACATACGTTCAGCCTGCTTGCCCAGGTTTCGGGACGCGCAGGGCGAGCGGAATTGAAGGGCGAAGTCATCCTCCAGACTCGAAATCCCCGTCACGACGTGATCCAGCGTGCCTGCCTGCACGACTATCAGGGTTTTGCCGAGATAGAGCTTGCTCAGAGGCAGCAGCTTCAGTATCCGCCGTTTGGACGACTTATCGCGGTCGAGTTCAAGTCGAAGGAAGCAGCTGCCGCGGAGCGGCTCGCGAACGAATGGACCGAAGGATTACGGGGCGCGGTCGGCTCGCTCGTCCGGATTCTGGGCCCGGAAGCACCCTTCATCGCAAGGATCAAGCAATACTATCGTTTCCAGACCCTGATAAAGATACCGCCAGGCGTCGATTTTGCGCGGATCAAGGATGCGGTCCGCTCCGTCGACGCCAGGTTTAACGGGGGTCAGAAGGTTCGCACGTCGATCGACGTCGATCCGATCGGTCTGCTTTGAAGCTTTACACGCGCGATGGAACATGTGCGTCTCGCCTTATGTTCATACGCATCCCAACTCTGTTGGCCCCTTGACCGGAATCGGTTTGGGGCTACAAAAAAGGGCAAGTCCTGTGCGACCAGCTCCCTTTGAACCCCGTCAGGGCCGGAAGGCAGCAGCGGTAAAAGGTCGACGCGGTGCGATGCAGGCAGCTTGCCCTTTTTTGTGGCCCCCGGGGTATCTTGGTCGCATTCGCTAAGCGACACTTTCTGATTGCAAACCAAATGGATTTCTCCGGATGGATTTCTTTTTGATGGGTCCTACCCCCGACGGCGGAGGGAGCGCACTGACTCCCTTCATTTTCATGGCCGCGATCTTCGCTGTCTTTTACTTCCTCCTGATTCGTCCGCAAAAGAAGAAGGAGCAGGAGCGCAAGAAGATGATCGACGAGCTGAAGAAAGGCGACAACATCGTGACGGTCGGCGGGCTCTACGGCAAAGTGGTTCAAGTCGACGAGAGCAGCGTCCTGGCACAGGTCGATGAGGGCACGAAGGTCCGCATCGACAAGAATGCGATTTCTTCGCTCCGAACCTGAATCCCGGAGCAATCCGTTCGAAAAACCGGTGAGTGACGATGCTCCGGGTTGGCATTCTCGGCAAGACCGACTCCGCCCGGCGAAAAGCGACAAATCGTCGTCGCGTCGGAAATCGCTCGGCTAGTCGATTCACTGAACGATCCGCGTGAGCTTATCGAAGCGAGCGATCTGGTCGTTCTGGCTGATGGGGAGGCGGGTTCGCGGGCCGAGCTGGCGACGCTTGCGCTTCGGCGCGGACGTCACGTGTTTTCCGATTGGCCTATTGCCGGAAACGCCGAGTCGGCCAGGAAACTCTCCCAGACGGCCGATGAATCGGGCGTAGAGCTCGTCGTCAACCGACCCGACCGACTCCATCCCGCCGTGCGCGCACTTCGAGACAAGGCGCCGTCACTAACGGACGTCACCCTGGTTGCGGGTCGCCACTATCGGTTCGAAAATCTCCTCACCGATGCGGTAGATCTCTGCATGTTTCTGAACGGAGGCTCCGGCATCCACCGGTACGAAGTGGAGGCCGTCGGTGACGCGAACGCATCCGTAAGCGCCCTTTCGTTTGCGCTGCGCTTTCATTCGGGCTCGCTCGCGCTGGGCCACGTCCGGAAGTCGGATGGACACCCGGTGCGAACCATGTTCGCCGCCGGCAACGGTTGGAGCGATCAGGTCGATCTGCTGGGATCGGAATGGCTCGAAGGCGCATACGATCCGTCGACCGACGAGCAATCTTTCGCCTCCTGCATTCAACGACTCGCGAAGGAAGAGCCCGTCGAAACGACACTCTACGACCTCGAAGAAACCATTCGCAGTGTCGGCAACATTATCACGCGCATGCGGGGACTCGAGTGAAGCCGTCTGAATCCGCCATACTTCAGCACATGGACGTGCTCGTTCGTGTCGGTCGAATCGCCGATGAGCTCGGCATACCGGTGTACGCGGTCGGGGGCGTGGTACGCGACTCGCTGCTGGGACGTCCCACAGCGGAGGTCGATTTCGTCAGTCTGGGTCCGGGCAGCGGTATTGAGCTCGCACATGCGGTGGCTGCCATGCCCGACGCCGGCATGGCGCACGAGTACAAGAATTTTGGAACCGCGGGCGTTACCGTGGCGGACGGCGATTTGCGGCTCGAATTCGTCGGCGCGCGCAAGGAGAGCTATCGGCGCGACTCGCGGAAGCCGATCGTCGAGGAAGGCTCGCTGGATGAGGACCTCCGCCGGCGTGATTTCACAATTAACGCCATCGCCGTTCGATTGAACCAGGACGGATTCGGCGAAGTCGTCGATCCGTTTCACGGTCAGATCGATATCGAGCGAGGCATATTGCAGACGCCGCTTCCGCCCGATCAGACCTTTGACGACGATCCACTCCGCATGGTCAGAGCGGCACGGTTCGCCGCGCAGCTCGACTTCGACGTCGAATCCGAGACCCTCGCGGCGATGCAGCGATGCGCCTCCCGCATCGACATCGTCAGTGCCGAGCGAACGACCGAGGAGGTGCGGAAAATAGTTTGTTCGGCCTTGCCGTCGACCGGATTCAGACTCCTGTTCACGACCGGCCTTCTGGAATTGATTCTCCCCGAGTTGTCTGACCTCGCCGGGGTGGAAGCTGTAGACGGCTATCGGCACAAGGACAATTTCTATCACACCCTCCAGGTCGTCCAGAACCTCGTTGATGATCGGTACGTTGCGAACGACCCGAACGCCGGGCGCAACCAGATCTCGCTCGACGATCGCGAAGAGTGGCTTCGCTGGGCGGCCCTGCTGCACGACATTGGAAAGTCACGGACGAAGCGTTTTACGCCCGGCTCCGGTTGGAGCTTTCACGGTCACGAGGACCTGAGCGCTCGGATGATCCCGCATGTTTTCCGCCGGATGAAGCTGCCGACTGACGAGCGCATGGAGTATGTGACGAAAATCATCCGAATGCATCATCGGCCCGTGGCGCTGGTAGATGAATCGGTGACCGATTCCGCCGTCCGCCGCCTACTCTTCGATGCAGGCGACGATATCGACGACCTGATGCGCATGGTGCGCGCCGACATAACCTCCAAGAATCCGCTCCGGGTACAGAAGTACCTCACTAATTTCGACATCGTTGAGCACAAGATGATCGAGGTCGAGGAGATGGATCGGCTTCGGGCCTTCCAGCCGCCGCTCGACGGGAACGAGATCATGCAGGTCATCGGACTCGATGAGGGAGTCGCCGTCGGCATCATCAAGGAAAGCATCCGCGAGGCAATTCTCGACGGTGAGATTCCCAACGAACACGATGCGGCGTTCGATCTGATGATGGAGATTAAAGACGACGCCATCAGACGGGCGAAGCTGTTCGACTCATTTATTCGAGACCTGGCGCCTCGAGAAAAACGCGTGATAGGCGCCATCAAGGAAATGATCTTTTTTGGGGATCTTCCGCAGGACGATGACGCCGCGAGGCGATTGTTGGATCAGGAGAAGAATCGGTTGCTTCCGGTCGGTCGCACCCAATCGGAAGAGGAATCCAACTGAGATGAGCAATCTGTTTCGTGAGGCTGCCAACGAGGCGATGCGGCGTAACGCGCCGCTGGCCGACCGTATGCGGCCGAGAACCATCGACGAGTTCGTTGGACAGGAGCACATTCTCGGTCTGGGCCGGCTCCTCAGACGGGCGATTGAAGCAGACCAGGTTTCGTCGGTACTCTTCTACGGTCCGCCCGGCACGGGCAAGACGACCCTCGGGCGAGTCATCGCGCGACGCACGCAGTCGCATTTTGCTTCCCTGAACGCGGTTCTCGCGGGGGTTCGTGATATCCGGGCGGAGATCGAGGCGGCCCAGCGGCGCCTGGAGAACCATCAGCAGCGAACCATCCTTTTCATCGACGAGGTCCATCGTTTCAACAAAGCGCAGCAGGACGCGCTCTTGCCGCATGTGGAGAGCGGGCTCGTGGTCTTGATCGGGGCGACCACGGAGAACCCCTATTTCGAAGTCATCAAGGCGCTTGTCAGCCGTTCCCGAATCTTCGAGCTGAAATCGCTTGAGGAGAGCGACCTGCACGCCATTCTCCGCAGCGCTCTGTCCGATGGGGAGCGCGGTTACGGCGATCGAAATGTATCCATCGACACCGACGCGGCCGCCCATCTCGTCAGCACGGCGAACGGGGATGCGAGATCGCTTCTGAATGCCCTCGAACTGGCCGTCGAGACGACGCCTCCCGATTCAGCGGGGGCCATTCGAGTAACGCTGGGCGTGGCCGAGGAGAGCATCCAGCAGCGCGCCGTGCTCTATGACAAGGAAGGCGATGCGCATTTCGATACGATCAGTGCATTCATCAAGAGTCTTCGCGGCAGCGATCCCGACGCGGCTCTTTACTGGATGGCGCGGATGGTCAAGGCTGGTGAAGATCCTCGTTTCATCATCCGAAGAATGCTGATCTTTGCAGCAGAGGATGTTGGTCTAGCCGATCCGCGGGCTCTGCAGATGGTCGTAGCTACCGCCACTGGGTTCGACTATGTAGGTATGCCGGAAGGACGTTTTCTTCTGTCGGAGTGCTGCCTTTATCTGGCCACGGCGCCGAAGAGCAATTCGACGATGGCCTTCTTCGATGCGCTTCGGTTCGTGGAGGAAGAACGCACGGGTGAGGTACCCGATCACCTGAAGGATGCGAACCGGGATGCGAAGGGGCTCGGCCACGGCCAGGGCTACAAGTATCCTCACGCGTATCGGAGTCACTTCGTCCCGCAACAGTACCTTCCCGAGGAAATGCAGGGTACGTTCTTTTATCAACCCGGAACGATTGGATACGAACGAGAGGTAGCGGAACGCGTCGCCGCCTGGAGGAGGCGAGGCGAATCGGGGGAGGACGATCAGCCCTCCGGGAAAACCGAGTCGTAGCGGTTATGTTTGGATAGCCCCCTGGGGCACACCGCCTCGAGCAACCAATCTTTGGTCGATCAACGCTCAAGAGCGATCAGTTTGGAAAGAAGAAAGAAGATCGGGCTCGTTCTCGGCCCTCTCGTGATGGTCGTGATGGTGTCAGCGGGATCTCCCGTTGGCTTGGGCGAGCCTGCCTGGAACACGGCCGCCGTCGGACTCTTGATGTGCATCTGGTGGGTCACGGAAGCCCTCCCGATTCCCGTCACCGCACTCCTGCCCCTGGTCTTGATGCCTGTGCTCGGCGTCGCGCCCATCTCAGATGTCGCAGCGCCGTACGCCCACCAGCTGATATTCCTCTTCATGGGAGGTTTCATGCTGTCGATCGCGATGGAGCGCTGGAATCTGCACAGGCGGCTGGCCCTCCAGATCATACGCCTGCGAGGAAGCGGGCCGCTTGCGATCGTGAGCGGGTTCATGGTGTCGGCAGCGTTTCTCAGCATGTGGGTTACAAATACGGCCACAACGCTGATGCTGCTCCCAATTGCCATGGCCGTCATCACCATGGTGAAGGAGAAGAGCGGCGAAACCTACGACGCCAATTTCGGAGTGGTCCTGCTGTTGGGTACGGCATATGCGGCTACAATCGGGGGACTTGGAACGCTGATAGGCACCGTGCCCAACGCCTTGCTGGCCGCGTTTCTGGACCAGCAATACGGGTTCGAGATTTCCTTTGTCCGTTGGATGTGGTTGGGCATACCGCTCGTGGTGATCTCGGTGCCTTTGGTCTACCTCATCCTCACGCGGTTCGCCTTCCCGGTCCCCAAATCCATGGAAGTGCAGGTCGATATCAAGGGATTGGTGGCCGAGCTCGGTCGGGTCAAGAAGGGAGAATGGATGGTTGGTGTGGTCTTTCTCTGCACAGCCTGTCTCTGGATATTCCGTCCCCTGATCGGCAAACTGGTGCCCTTCCTGAGTGACGCCGGCATTTCAATGGCCGCCGCCGTGTTCCTCTTCATTCTTCCCGTAGACTGGAAAGCAGGTGTGTTCGTCATGGACTGGAAGTCCGCCCGGCGGCTTCCTTGGGGCATGCTCATTCTCTTTGGCGGCGGGCTCACGCTGGCCAAGAACGTAAGTGATACGGGCCTTGCCGTCTGGATCGGCCAGAGCATTACCGCCCTTCAGACGCTGCCGACGTTCGTGATCCTCTTGATCGTGGTGACGGGGGTCGTGCTCCTGACCGAGTTGACAAGCAACACGGCAACGACAGCAAGTCTTCTTCCAATTCTGGCGCCCGTCGCCCTGGCAATGGGGGAGAGCCCGCTTCTCCTGGTCATACCGGCAACGATCGCCGCCTCGTGCGCCTTCATGCTGCCTGTCGCGACGCCGCCCAATGCGATCGTGTACGGAAGCGACCTGATCTCGATACCGCAGATGGTCCGCGCCGGCGTGTTTCTGGAAGTTCTCTTCATCGTGTTGCTTACCACGGTGGCCTATCTCCTGCTGCCACTGGTTTTCGGAGTGGATCTGGGGGTTATTCCGAGCTGGGCCAATTAGTCACTGGCCATTGGCCACTAGGCACTGGTGGTCATCAGTCAGGCACCGCGTTGGGGCAGGCCAAATCGCGACGATGTCGAGAGACGGCATGACCAAATGCCCTTGGCCACGGGGGACGGCCCGGCCGGCGACGACACGGCGCAGCCGTGGCTTTCCGTAGGGGGGTGTTGCAAAAGTCTGGTATGAGCCGGGGTTGGCGGCGGATGTGGCGGTCTCCCCTTGAGGGGAGCCTCGCGAGCGAGGAGGGGTGGTTGAGGCGTTTACGATTGTGGATAAGTTGGTTAGAACCTATGATATTGATTTTATTAGCTTTAGGTTATGAGTAAACAAGAACCTACCAAGGCGGTCTTCAAGATCTACCAGCGGCAGCAGGAGCTACTCGCGTACCGATCCCGATGCCACGTTCATGCGCATGAAGGAAGACCGGATGCAGGGAGGTGAGTTGAAGCCGGGCTACAACGTGCAGCTCTCGACCGGGATCAGGCCATCGTGGGCTTCAGCGTGCACCAGTCGGCCGGTGACTCACCGCTTCTGATGGAGGAGCAACTGAAAACGAGCTCAATCGACAACATCCGCTCGGGAAGAGGCCTCTTCGCGGACTTCTGAGACGGCCCCTTAAAGATGATCTCCGCACCTCAGAAACTGTCTCAACGGTTTCGCGAAGTTTAGGCTCGACCTAGTTTGATCCATTTCCGGCCATTCTTGCGCGTGTACTTAATGGCAGTCGTGATCGCAGCCCTCCGGAACGCCATGTTTCGTCTTTCTACTCTCTCTCTCTCTCTCTCTCGTTTTAGACGAGGATCACTTCTCCTTGCCGCGCTGACGGTTTGCGTCGCATCGACTGCTGAGGGGCAGGTCACGATTCGGGATACTGTTGAGATAGCGCCGACTCGCCGAGAGGCCTCTCATTTCCGTCTGGCCCTGATGACGTCCGATACTCTGGTAGCACCCTACAGTGGTACGCTCGTCATTCGCTATGATTCAGCGAATGCGCTAGACTCAGAGATCAATGCGAATGCCGACCTCACGGTGACGAACAATGGACAAAGCCTCGAGGTGGATACCGTCGTGAACCATCTCGGACCGTCGATCCAATCGACCTACTTCTGCACCCAGCCTTCAACTGTTTTCGGCGACTGGTTTCGCTACTATCCCGGACAGGGGGCGCAAGACAGCCTCTGGACCGTTGGACAGGTGACGGAAGGCGACAAGATTGCGTTCGACTATGACGGCAAGAGAGTCGGCTACACCTATCTCACTGGAGCCACAAGCGATTCCACTTGGGTCGGTGGCGCCGAGGGCTGTTACGATCTTCCGGTGTTCTATTACGAAGATGCTGTCTGGATTACGGCGATGATCGAGCCAAACTCCGATGCGGTCTTGCTAGGACTCCCAGCCACTGAGGTTTGGCCAACGATTCCTACTGGGTCCGGTGCTTCAGTTTGGCATGATCAAATCATCAGCGAAGTTGAGGAAGTCTTGTCGCCGATTACGATAACCGTTATCGAAAATGGAGCTCCATCTGAGGGCGCCGACGTTGAGCTGAAAATGGCTTGGGTAGATACATCTGGAGGGCACGTTCACGCGGATCCAATCCAGAATCCGCCCTCGGTGGTGCACCTGCCGGCTTCGGGACTAGGCTCGTTCTCATTACTCAGCGGTACCGCTGTAAGTGTTACTGACTCGTTGATCGTGGCTACTACAGATTCGAGTGGGCGGATCACGGTGTCCTACACGGCTGGTGAGTTTGGTGGCGAGGTCACCTTCACAGCTTCTGTAACAGTACAAGGCAACGAATTGATGTCCACCAAAATGGTTCACGTACGGGTTCCGGGATTGACGTTGCTACCGGATACGTCGCAAGCGGTCTATAAGAAGCTGGGCGGGGACTATAACCATCCTGGTCCTGACGACACGCATTTTGGGGGTAACTACCAACACGACCCTGACTATAACCATTGGGTGCGGACAGACGTAATGCCACATATTCTGGGAATTGTCTCAGATTGGAATGCGAAAGGAAACAGCGTTCTGTTTATCAACGACATATCGTTGATAGATGGCGGTTGGTTCGATGTCAATGGCCGATGGAGTGGCAGCCACAACTCGCATAGGGTTGGTCGGGACGCCGACATCCTGACCACCACGACTGAAGGCGGTGATGGAGTCTGGGTTCATCAGGAGACCTATGCCGATGGTAGTCCGGTGGTATTCCCAAAGGGGCGAAAGCTGGGGAATAGCGGATTTGAGCAACTCGTGGAGGACAATTGTGGGAGGGTCTATCCAGAACTCAGCCTTAATCACTATCACATCCGGTTTTATCCGGATAGCATGATCAACTGTCAATAGAGTAGCGACCGTGAAATACAACTCCGCCCTGGCTTTAGTCCTCGTGTTCGCGTCTACAGTTCATGCCCAAGTGCAGGACGAGATCACTTGGGATGACTCGACGGGTACGTATTCGATATTCTACGTTGTAGATGGTGATACGCTGGACTATGCATCATTCTTGCCTGGAGATCAAATTGATCCAACGGTTAGTGCTGAGGTCCTTTCTTCGGATTCCGTTTTCACATATTCCTACTCGTTCTCGAATGGGCCTGGCAATAGGCCAGAACAGGGAATCATCAATGCGGTTCTAAGATTGTCGTCCGATGTGGATAGTGTCCAAGGGCCGAGCTCCGACTGGTACAGTCGCGCGTCTCCGAACCATGCGGGCTTCGGCAAGGGCCCGTTCGCGATCTGGACAAACATCATAGGCGGGACGTCTGCTATTGGTGTTGGCGATACCCTCGACGGATTCAAGCTCAACAGCTTGGGACTGCCCTCCATCCAATCAATCCGGTTCCAGAGTTTAACTGGTGTTGACGAGCTATACGAGGGTCCGAAAATGGCCGACTGGGAGGCGTTGCTGGAAGACAATCGTTATGTTCCACTTCTAACGCTTTCACCCCGCGACCCCCCCTCCCCGTTCGACCTCGGCGACTTCCTTGACACGCTGGCGACGTATCCTCTCCGTGCGGCGGCCCAGGGCTGGATCGCCGACTCGATGGCCGGCGATCTGGATCGACTCCTGGGTGATGCCACAACTGCCTTGAGCGGCGGCGACTCGACCTGGGCTGCAACGCTACTGGCTACTGTCCGGAACCACGTCGAAACGGTCAAGGACGACAGCCTGACGAGCGAAGGCTACGCGTTGATGAAATACAACATCGACTATGCGCTGGGGTACATGCCGGCGATAGTAAGGGTCAAAGTGTTTCCTGAGGGCGCCTACGCCTCGGGGACGCTCAAACAGCAGATCCTGAACAGTATCCCCAAGAACCAGCCCTTTGGCGATACGCTCGGCGCATGGCACTATTACGGTGAGGAGACGCTCACCCGCGTGCCGAAATTCACAGCGGACTGGGTCCTCATGAGCGCCGTTTCCGCGGATACGGTGCTGGTTGGGCAAAGCGTCAGCCTGCTCGACGACCAAGGGGTTGCAACCGTTGCGTTCGAGCACAGCATGCCGGATTCGGCCTACGTCGTCGTCGATCATCGAAACCACGCCCTGGTCATGTCCGACACGCTCCTCGATATAGCCGGCGGATATGCCGAACACGACTTCACGGCCGGGAACGCCTACAGTGCGGTGTATCAACCGCAACACGAGATCTCAGCAGGCCTGTATGCCATGTGGGCCGCTGACGGCCGGCAGGACGGCTTAATCACCGCCTTGGATTTCACGCTCTGGCTCCGTGCCACCACGGCAGGCGAAACAGGATATCGCCCCAGCGACTACAACATGGATACGCAGGTCACGGCGCTGGATTTCATCAAATGGATCGCCAACACAACCGCCGGGGGTGCTACGGGAGTCCCTGACCCCGTCTATGATATTCTGTACCCTGACGAGGGAAGTGGCTTCGGAGGACTTCTCGAGTTACAGGAGGCACAAGCGACCGGACCGCAGTCTTACGTGCGGCTGAACATAACTCGAGACACCGGCCAGGATTTCTGGGTCAATGTAGAGGCCAAGACAGACGTCGCCGATAAGACGCTTGCAGCCTTCACCGTAGATGTTTACTACGATTCGTCGGAGGTGTCATTTGAGAGCACAGATCCCGGAGTTCTTCAAGAGGGGTACAGTAGTAGAATCTCCGATCGCTATCGTGAAGGACGCCGTTTTGTTCGTGTGGATGTGGCGCCGGACCACATTGGTTACACGTACCTCGGGCACGATCTCGGAACCGACTGGGAAGTGATCCGCACGATCTACTTCAGCCGGACGCCCCCCAAACACGATCCAGGGACCACCATTCGTGTCCGATCACTCGCGATCAGCTTCTTTACGGTGCACTCGAATCTTGGATACTACAACGTAACGGTTCGTTCGCCAGTGGAGATACAGTAGCCATGACTAGAAAGCACACCCTTGTAGCGGCCTTCCTCGCGACTACGCTCACTCCTGTAGTAGCCCAACCGGTCGCTAAGGAATCGGCGGAGGGTCTGTACGCCATTCCCTACGCTTCCGAATCCAACCGTATCGAACTGGAGGTCGTGAACTCTACAAGCGATCCCCTTAAAGACGTCTCCGTCCAACTCGACGCCGTCCCGATTTGGCTCACGTTCAAAGAAACGACCTCGCAGGTCGGTGTGCTCAAACCCGGCGAGTCGCGAACCGCCCTGTTCACCTTCGACCTGGACGAAAAGGCCCCGGTCGGGGAAATCGCCGATCTGCGGTTCGACGTCTCCTCGGCAACAGGACATCTGGAGTCCAAGACGATCAGCATCGAACCCGAAGCTCCAACCGAGTTCATGCTGAGAGGCAACTACCCGAATCCCTTCAATCCGACGACCAAGATTGCCTACGCGTTGCCGAAGGATGGCAACGTCCGGATTGAGGTCTTCAATTCGATTGGCCAACGGGTCGCCCGCCTGGTTGATAATGCCCAAAAAGCCGGCTACCAGGAGATGTCCTGGAATGCCGCCGCCTTCCCGAGCGGGGTGTATTTCTACAGCGTCGAGCTCAAAGCCGATGGAAGCAGGAGGGTGAAGCTGGGGAAGATGGTGGTGGTGAAGTGACGAGCAGACTTGAAACTGGAAACTTGAAACTTAAGGAAAGCCGGTTTTCGGAGGCAGTGCCCGACCTGAAGTTTCAAGTATTAAGTTTCAAGTTCGCAGGGCTTGGCTGCTCCTCGCCGCGCGGGCAGCCGTGGCAGCCGCTCCCCTTGTGCCCGCGCGCCCTTACTAAGGGCGGCACTGTCATCCCGACGGAGCTTCGCGCGGCGCGGCGAAGCAAGCCGCGTGAAGCGACGAGGGACCTCTAAGGGGAAGGCACGACCCCGGCGCGCGTTCTTCAAAAGCGGCGTTGTCATCCCCCAACGCGCCGCAGGCGCGGAGGGACCTCTACGGGAATGGCACCCGCGTTTCAACCGATCACAACCCAACCTCCCCCGGCTGCGCTCCGCTTCGCTTCGTTTTGCCGCCCCCTCGCTGAGGGGGACCGTGACGTGCCGCTGTCACCCGTCGCCGCGCGGGCAACCGTGGCAGCCACCACCTTGTGCCCGCGCACTTTGATTAGAGGCGGCACTGTCATCCGGAACGCGCCGAAGCGCGCCGAAGGCGTGCGAAGGCGGGGAGGGACCTCTATGGGAATGCCGCGACCAACACGCGAGTCGAGGAAACCCGAACCGGGATCCTTCGGCTCGGGAGGGCCGCATCGGCGTGCAACGTTGAGCCCCCGTCGTGCCCTCGCTCAGGATGACAGTGAACGTTGGTGGGAGGGGCCTCTACGCGGATGCAGCAACCAACCGTGACGAGGAGACTTTAAACTTGAAGCTGTACGTAGAGCCGGACTTCAAAGGAGGCGCATGACCTCAAGTTTCAAGTGCTAGGTTTCAAGTTTGGATGATCCCTTCCCACCCATTCCTGCGCGTCTTCTTAATGACCGTCATGATCGCAGCCCGCCGGAACGCCATGTTTCGCCTTTTAACTCTCTCTCTCTCTCTCTCTTGTTAGGCGCAGATCGATTCTCCTTGCCGCGCTGACGGTTGGCGTGGTTTCTGCCGTCGAGGGGCAGGTTACGATTCGGGATACAGTTTACATCTCCCCACTCGAGCCAGTTCACGTGGATTCGGCCGCGGGTAATGGCGCCCCTTCCTTCAGAGCTTTGATTTTGGATATGGGCCAGGGCGCCACGGTCCTCCAGAAGGCTGCCACAACGTCCTGCTACGCTGGGTCACCAAACTATGCGCCGTGCCCAGATTCGCTCATTGGCATCCAAGTGTTCTATTGTGACATTCCGTGCAATCCTCCACCCGACAATTGGACCATGGATGCGACTCTCCAGCTTCATCCATTTCCTGATACAACATTTACCTGGCTGGACGGGACCATCGATCCCAAAGTCATACCTGTCGACCCCAACGGGAACGCCCTCGTAATCGTTGAATCACATGCTTGGTGGGGAGTCTTTCATTTCGACTTTGTTCTTCGCGACAAGAATGGCCAGGTACTGCGAACGGGTAGCACTACGTGGTTTCCAAGCGATTCCGACGATGACGGGATCGCTGATGCTTGGGAAATGGACTTTCTGAACGGTGCATCGCTCTCACTACCCGACACAAATGGGGTACCAGTTGCAGACGACGCTGAGTGGGACTGGGAAAAGACTACCGAGTTCGTAAACCACCACCACGGGGACGGCATAACGAAGCTTTCCGAGTATCGAGGCGTGATGATCGGTCCGAACCACTACCGCCTGAGTCCGATGGTCAAGGAGGTTTTTGTGGACACAGTGGAGTCAATGTATGCGGGCTGGGCTGCCCAAGAACTCGAAAATCAACTTTTTGTAAAGGCGTACCGAGTGGCGGGGCTGATTGCCCACGGAATGCAAAGAGGGGGATTCCCCGGATCTTTACAGCTTCAGTGGTTGGGGGAAAACGAAACGAATGGAAAGGTCGCACTTAACGACATCAAGGTGCAGGATAAGGGCTTTGGGGTGAAAATACCTGGCCTGCCGAGAGACTCAGTAATGGACGGCTTCATCGTGACGAACGGTCGATACTGGACAGGGCGCCGCGTCAACGGTGTCTTGTGCAACGCAAGTCCTCATTGGTGCTACCCAGATTCCCTAGGGGTACTTTACGGAGAGACCACCACGGCGTTGTACGGGAATAAGACTGCGTTAGACCCAACACTCAGTAGGGTATATGTTAACACCATCTCGAATCTCTTGGATGTTGACGTTAACTCGATACCCGAGTTCGCAGTACACACGTTTGTATATCCTATTCCAGATTATGTACCCCTCTGGGTTTCGCAATACACGGGTCAAGATCTCGATGGTGGCGGTATTGGCCTCGTGAACCCGCTTGATCTCCTTTCACGAACAGGCGTCAACGATGAGGTCGATGGATACTCCGCAGGTGAATCCGTCGCCGATATCATACGACTGACGACTTTGCACGAGGTGGGACACGCGGTTGGCATTGGGCCAATGAACACACACCCGCTAACAGGTGAATCACCGATGCGAATCGGACATGGACCTGGCAGCACAGACATGTTTTCATTGGAAGACAAGGCTCAGTTCAGATTGAAGTAGGGAACTGCTATGAGTATCCTCGAGAAGCTGTTGTTACTGGTGCTGCTGATGGGTTGCGATACAGCATTTGGTCAGCAATACGATGCCCTGCCCACGGTCGACCTCGACTTCGATAAGTCAACCTACAACCGCTTCGAACCGATTTTTGTCACGGTTACGCTAACCAATCCGACGACAAAAGTGCAGAACTTTGGGCCTGCCGCATGGCCTGGCGGAAGGTCATTTCTCCAATATGATCTATATGCACCGGACGGGAGCGAGGTGTGGGGGCACCGCATGTACTATGATCTGCTGTTATCACCCGTAGATGTGTCATACGCACCTCAAGAATCTCGCTCGACGACCTTCAATCTCCTCCTCTCTTTTCCGGTCTGGGAACAGGCAGGAGACTACACACTGAAGATTCGTTTCCTTTCACCCGACGGGTCACTTACACAGGTCGCGGCCGGAAATTTCAACGTTGCAAATCCCCCTGGTGTCAGTGAGGCGTCGATGGATTCGCTTGGGATGGCGTTCTCGAGCACGTTTAACAAATATCCCTGGATGTACGATTACTCTTGGCCCGAGCAGGTGCTTCTGTCTGCGACCCAAGACCCATCGTATCCGAGTTACATAAAAGAGGTCGCGAGTTATGTCTATGCACTTTATGCAGACTTTGACGCGCGCTTTGGTTCAGGCAACATGTCCGAGGCGGATTCGCGTTACGCAGCGCTGATCAGCAGTTATCCGAATTCGGTCTACAAGAAGGTCGCAAATGAACGTTCGTACGGACTCATTACTGGTGGGGGAGCCGACTCTTCCTATATAGAACAGGGTGATACGCTCTTCACTCTTGATCTGAAAGTCGCACTGCAGTCAATGAGCACGGGGTTGATGAACGTTGTGCCCTCGACCCATCCCTATTCGGGCTCACCCTGGTATTATGGTGAGCTTGAACCCTATTGGGTGCCGTCCGCCAATGCCGTGGACTGGATCCTGGTTTCGATCGTCGATACGGCGGGAGTCGACAGCGTCGTGTCACGGTCCGCGGCGCCACTTTGGGCCGATTCCACCGCGCGCGTGCAGTTTCTGAAGCCTCCGCCCGGCCACTACTTCGTCGTCGTCGACCACCGCAACCACATCATCGTCATGTCGGACACAACAGTTGACATGACTGGCTATTACGCCGAGCACGACTTCACGACGGGGCACGCGTACGGAGTGCGCCCCCAGAAAGTTGTCACGACGACTCCCGATACGGTTTACGCCATGTGGGCGGCCGACGCCAACGCAGACGGTCAGGTTACAGCGCTTGATTTCACCGCGTGGCTTGCGGCTACTACCGCAGGGGCTACTGGGTACCAACCAAGCGACTTCAATTTCGACACGCAGGTAACTGCGCTCGACTTTACTAAGTGGCTTGCCAACACGACCGCAGGAGCCTCGACTGGGCTCACTGATGCGCAAGCAGATCTTCTTATTCCAAGGTTCGGCGGCGGGTCGACCCAAATAGGGGAGAGTGTTCAGGCGTTGGGTGCGGGGGTTGGCTCATATGTCAGACTCCATGTAACCAGCCATCCGCCGCACGATCACTGGGTGAATATTGAAGCCAAGGCGGATTCGTCGTCCCTGCCGACGAACACCCTTTCCGCCGTCGTTGTCGACGTTTTCTACGACAGCACCGAACTCTGGCTGGAAGGCACCGAGGATGGCGTTCTCAATTCAGAGACGGGGTATGGTGGTCAGATCCAACAACTCCAAAAAGACGGTCACCACTTTATCCGTGCAAGCTACACCGCCACGAAGAACGACTATCCCTGGCACGATCTTGCAACCGATGATTGGGAGATCATAGCGACGCTGCACTTTGGCAAGCAACCGCCGACGCACTCGACCGGGCTATCGATTCGGCCGAGAACCGTCGCCATCGAGTACTACGACGTTCACTCAAACATGAATGCATCTTACGCGGTTCATGAGTTGCCCGTAGAGATACAGCCCACAAAGTAACCGTAGGTATGGCAAAGACATTTATTATCACGATTTTCGTCTGGCTGTTGATCATCAACTCGACGGTCGCTCAGCCGGTCTCAAAGAAGGCAGCGTCCGGCGCGTACGCCATTCCCTATGCTTCGGAGTCAAACCGGATCGAGCTCGAGGTCCTAAACTCCACGAGCCATCCGCTGAAAGACGTCTCGGTTCAACTCGGTGGCACTCCCGCATGGATCACCTTTGGGCAACGACTAATCAGATCGGGGTGCTCGGGCCGGGTAAACCGAGGATCGTAGTATTCACCTTCGACCTGGACGAAAAGGCCCCCGTCGGCGAAGTTACCGATCTGCGGTTCGACGTCTCCTCGGCAACCGGACAACTCGAATCCAGAACGATCAAGATCGAGCCCGAAGCGCCAACGGAGCTCATGCTCAGCGGCAATTTTCCGAATCCCTTCAATCCGACGACGAAGATCGCCTATGCCTTGCCCACGGACGGCAACGTCCGAATTGAGGTCTTCAACTCGATTGGGCAACGGGTTGCACGCGCGGTTGATGCTGTCCAAAAAGCCGGATACCAGGATGTCTCTTGGAATGCGACTCAGGTCCCGAGCGGGGTGTATTTCTACAGCGTCGAACTTCGAGTGGAAGGCACGAGGAAGGTGAAGTTGGGGAAGATGGTCGTCTTGAAGTAGCGGGCGCAGGCTCGGCGCGCTCGATGCTCAGCTCGGCGTGCGTGGGTTGGCCGGCGGCAGCCATTCCTCGTTCTGCATTGATCATTCATCATTGCGACCCATGGATCCCCGCCTGCGCGAGGATGACGGGCCTACATCGCACTTCTCGCCCCACTCACCCGAGATACGACAGGTTCTCCACGCTGAACGCAATCGGCTCCAGCCCGAAGACATCGTGAAAGCGCTCGAAATCTCCCGTGTTGTCTTCGAGCAGCATGCTGAGTTGATCGGAGCTGATGGGTAGGAGTCCGGTCCAGCCCAGGGCTGCGATCCCGGCGGATACCAATGAGACAGGGACGTGGATTTTGGGCTTCGGCTTGGATCCAATGGCCGCGGTGAGTCGATCGAGGATCTCGATGTAGGTGAGTGCCTCCGGCCCTGCCGGAACGAATATCGGGTGCTGAAACGATCGATCCAGAGCGAGAGTCATCGCATCCGCCAACGATTCGACGGCCACAGGCTGCAGTCGATATTTGCCGTCTCCGAAAACGGGCAAGATGGGGAAAGGCTTAATCAGCTGGCGAACGAGCTTTGACGCAAACTCCGGCCGATCGGGATCAGGCTTCCCGAAAACGATGGACGGTCTGAAGATCGTCCATCGGGCAAAGCCGGCCGACTCGACGATTTTCTCGGCCTCCCATTTCGTCGTCTGGTACCTGGAGACACCGTCCTTTCGAGCTCCGTTCGCACTCATGTGGACGAACGTTCGCACCCGCGCCCTCATGGCTGCGTTCACAATGTTTCGGGTGCCTTCGACGTGGACGTTTTCGAAGGTTATTCCGCGCGACGGGATCTCGTCGATAATGCCGACGAGATGGATCACGGCATCGACGCCGTCCATAGCGCTGTCGAGGGAAGATGCGTCGAGGACGTCGCCCTGCGTCAGGCTCAAATTGTCGGCAGAAACGGCGAGCCTGTCGGAAGATGTGTCGCGTGAGAGAACGCGCACGGCATGGTCGGACGAGGCCAGCTTCCGAAGGACGTAGGATCCGATAAAGCCGGACCCGCCTGTGATGAGCACTTCCATCAGACTACCGGCTCAGCAGTCGGGATCTCTTCCTCGTGGTGACGCGCCTGGAATCGGGCCTCCACGTCTTCCGCACCGAATGAGGTGCCAACGGCGCGCGCCGCGGCAAGGACCAGCGAATCCAGAGGTACCGTCCGTGTCTTGTTTGCCACGGCTTCGAGCGGCACGTGAGTTAGCCTGTTCTTCCGATACGCCACCATGTAACCAAAGACGTTAGCTTCGACCATGGCGGCGGCATAGGCGCCGAATCCCGACGCCAACACCCTGTCGAAGGCGGTAGGCGTACCGCCTCGCTGGACGTGGCCGAGAACCGTCGTTCGTACCTCGCCCTCGAATCGTCTCTTGATCTGGTCTGCCAGCACGTGCCCTATCCCGCCAAGCCGAATCGGATCGGGACTCGTCTCGTCTGTCTCCCGAATGATCAGCCCGCCGTCCACCGCCTTGGCGCCTTCGGCCACGGCAACGATCGTATAGCGCTGGCCACCGAGATCTCGCCGACGACAGACCTCGACGACCTCCTCGATGTCGAAACCGATCTCCGGAATGAGAATTATGTCCGAGCCACTTGCCACACCGGCATGGAGGGCTATCCAGCCGGCGTACCGTCCCATCGTTTCGCAGATCATGACACGGCGATGTGCCTGAGCGGTCGAGTGCAGGCGGTCGAGTGCCTCGGTGGCGATCGAGACGGCCGTGTCGAAGCCGAACGTTCTATCCGTGCCCACGAGGTCGTTATCGATCGTTTTGGGAACGCCGACGACGTTCAGGCCCTTCTTGAACAAGCCGTTGGCAATGGACATCGTGCCGTCGCCGCCGATGGCTACGAGTCCGACCAGGCCTAGCGAATGGGCGTACTCGACGACTTCATCCGAAACATCGGCGCCGCCTGCAGGAAGGTGGTTGAAAGGATTGGCGCGGTTGCTCGTGCCCAGGATCGTACCGCCGCGTGTGAGAATGCCGCTGACGTCACGATACTCCAAGGGGCGGCAGCGCTTCTCAATCAGTCCTTGAAAGCCGTCCTCGAAGCCATAGACCTCGGCGCCGCAACGAGACATCAGGCTCTTCGAAACGGCCCGGATCACGGCATTCAGGCCGGGGCAGTCGCCGCCGCCCGTCAGTATTCCAACTTTCATTCTTTGAGCCATTGGTCCGTCGTCATGGAGTAGTGTAGTGGTGGACTGTTCGGCAAGATAACCGATTTAGCCGAACCCTGTTCGGTTAGTCAGGATCGAACTCTCGGATTGTACCTGCGACTTCGGACCTTCGGACCTCGACCTTCGGACCTTGACCTTCGACGCTCGAACGCTCGAACGCCGGACCACGGACCTCACCTCGGGTCGTCAGTCCCTGTCGGAGACGAGTGATCCCTGGATGAGGTAGTCGCGTTTGTTCTCGTATCCGCGATCCACGTCGATGACGTATCCGAACTGTTTGACGAACTCCTCGAGCGATACGCCTACCGTAGCGGCATACTTCGCGAGCTCGTGCGGATCTCGAAAATCTTCGGGATTCAAGCGGATCATGTAATGGCGGGCGATCTGATAATACTCGGATGAAACGTCGACCATCCGGACGCGCGTGCGCCCGGTCTCGTGATCGAAGATGTCGTTGAAGTACATCGGGACGAAGTGGCCGTTCTGCAGCGACACCATGGCTCCGTTTCCGCCCTCGATTACGAACTGCGCCGCACAGAACCCGAGGTCTCTGGTGTATTCGATGTCGAACGGAATGGGATCGGCGCATCGCAGTTCATAGCCGATGTTCTTCGCAACGATTGTCGTCCTGATTCCGAACTCGGCAAGGCGCTTCTGAACGTTGTACTTAACGATCTCACCGAAGCTGACTTCTGCAAGGCGAATGTTGCCGTGTGCGTCTCGCTCGACACTTTCGAGGATCTCCAGATCGGCGGGATCCAACTGCTCAAGCAGGCCTTCTGCAAGAATAGCGACTCCGTCAGCTCGCCCGTAGCTCAATCGCTTAACAATGGCGCCTACGAGAATATCGACGATGTGTGAAAGCTTGATCACCTTTTCCGGAAACTCTTCCGGGATGAGCGTCAAGGTGGTGGCTGCGGTCTTCCCTATGCCGAGGGCAAGGTGTCCGGCCTTTCGCCCCATCGAAACGACGAAGTACCAGCGCGAGGTCGTATGCGCATCCACCATCAGGGTCTTCACCAGCTCCACGCCGATATGCCGGGCCGTGTTGTACCCGAACGTCGGGATACCGTGCGGCAGATCGAGGTCATTGTCGATCGTTTTAGGGACGTGCACCACGCGAATCCTTCCCGCCGCCATCTCCTCGAGGCGCATGGCGCTGTAGGCCGTGTCGTCCCCTCCGATCGTGATCAACTTGTCGACGTTCAGTCGAAGAAGGGACGTGACGGCGTTCTCGAGGTACTTCTTGTTCGTCGTCGGGTTGTCGCGCGCGATCCCGATGAAGGAACCACCTCGGAAGTGAATGCGGCTCACCTTGTCCACCGTAATGGGCTCGCAGTGCGAGACATCACCCCGCATAATCCACTTGAATCCATCGCGAACGCCGACAACGTCCACGCCGAACTGCAATGCGCGTATGGTCGCAGACGAGATTACACTGTTGATA
Source organism: uncultured Bacteroidota bacterium (assembly GCA_963768715.1). Classification (GTDB taxonomy): domain Bacteria; phylum Bacteroidota; class Rhodothermia; order Rhodothermales; family DATKEJ01; genus DATKEJ01. The sequence continues at coordinate 329,358 of CAVYJC010000010.1, read as the reverse complement.
CCTGGTGCCGGGCCTCCGCCCACCAGAATGGCTAATTTCTTTGTACCGGCTGACATGAACTCCGCTGGAAGGTTGACTCACATTCGTTCGGCCGGAACTCCCGGACGAGCTTGAACGGCAAGACAGGAAATATACAACCGTTGACACCCCCGGGGTCCCGAGTCTTGCAGTCCACACACAAATTCCGCACGAGTCTCTCAAGTGAGAGGGGAATTCAAGTCGTCGCGTTGTGGGACGGAGGCGAGGTCCTTAGTTTCACGTCTGAAACTCTGACACTCATCAAACCAGGAGGTTGATATGGCTATCGCCAAGGTACTCGAGGTAATTGCAGAATCGGAGACGAGCTGGGACGATGCAGCGAGAGCGGCGGTTGCCGAAGCTGCACAATCAGTCCGCGGCATCAAGCACCTGAACATCAAGAACATGAGTGCGGTGGTCAGTGGTGACAAGATTGTCAAGTACCGCCTTGATGTCAATTTGACCTTCGTGGTTGAGGACTGACGCCGGCTATTGTCCTGAAACGGCTGTGATGAGCATTCTGGCGGCGACGAGTCCCGCCAGAAGTGCGAACGCCATCTGCAGCAGCCTCCGCGGGACGAGATGGGCGACTCGGGCTCCGAGTTGTGCTCCGGGAATCGCGGGAAGGGCGAGAACCAGTCCGTGTACCAGGTCGACGTAGCCGAGTGCCGTCTGTGCATGGCCATCCGTCCAGCCTGCGACTGCGTATCCCACCACGCCTATGATGGAGATCAGGACGATGGATCCCGAAGACGTTCCCACGGACAGTCTCATGGGAAGTCGCAGGATCTGATTGTAGGCGGGCACCATAATGATGCCTCCGCCGACACCGGCCAGCGCAGCGATCGTGCCGGCCGCCGAGCCGATACCGCCGAGCGCGAGGAGGGAGAAACGCCGCCTTGCGACGTCAGGCCCTTCTGCATCGGAGCTGACGCGCTCGTTCTGAGCGAACATCCTGATGGAAACGACCAGGAGCAGAGCCCCGAAGACGAGTTGGAAGGCGAAGCGATCGTACCACGACTGCGTCGTCACGAATGCAACGATGAGGAATAGCGCCGCAGCGCTGAGCAGGCCGACTCGAACGGCGACAGACCACAAGACCGACATCTTAAGGTGATGCTGCCAGGCGCTCATACTCGAGGCGGTGAGCGTACACAGGAGGCTCGTTCCGACCGTCATGGGCGCGATTACCTCGGGCGCCATGCCGGTGCTCTGGAAGAAGTAAAAGAGCACGGGTGCGAACACGATGCCGCCTCCGACACCCACCAGGCCGGCGATGAAGCCTCCGCCGACGCCGGCGGCCAGAAGAATGAAAGCGTTGAGTGGATCCAAAAGGGATCAGCGCCCTTGCAGCGTGTTTCTGAGAGACGTTGGATCGGAGAGTGCTTTGACGGCTCGTTTGACCTGGACGTCATGCGCGAGCGACGCTCGGATGAGGGCGGTTTCCCCGAAGTAACGGGCAAGGATCTCTTTTCGAAGCTCTTCCTTGAGCTGTGACTGGTATCGACCGAATGCCAGATCCTTCTGGGAAGCCAGGCTCTTCTCGACTGTCGATACCTCCTTTTTGAGATCGTAACCGGCCGCCCCTGCCTCATCGGCCAATTGGCCGAGCAGGGCCTCTGTTCGGCTCTCGTAGGTGAAACTGTCAGCGTCCAACCACGACCGGAAGTCCTTGAGGATTGCGTCGGTCACGACGAAGTCCTCCGGAATTGATGTGTGCGTCGCGGCGAAGGCGTTTGCAAAACGGAAGAAGGCGGACTTTCGAATCAGGGCTTCCTCGAGGTCACTCCGGTCGGGAACGGGGATCGATACGTCGGGCTCTATCCCGCCGCCGCCCTTCACGGTACGGCCAGACGCGGTCAGGTAGACCTTCTGCAGCGAGTCGGCTACAGCGACGGCATAACCGTCCTCGACGCGATGTGTGTACGTGATAGCCTGAATCGAGCGGCCCGAGGGTGTATAATATTTCGAGGTCGTCATCTTCAGAGACGTGTTGTACGGAAGCGGCCTGATGATCTGGACCAGTCCCTTTCCGAACGTTCGATCGCCCACGATGACGGCACGATCAAGATCCTGCAGCGCGCCTGCTACGATCTCACTGGCCGACGCGCTGTTCCCATTGACGAGTACGGCGAGCGGGACGTCAGGCATCACAGGCGCCCGTCGGCTTCTGTAGGCACGGTGCGTCTGCGGTAAACGGCCCCGGGTCGACACGATCTCGGTTCCTTGCGGAACGAACATCCCTGAAATGTCCACGGCCGCCTCGAGGAGCCCGCCCGGATTGTCGCGGAGGTCGATGATCAGCCCGTCGATCTGACCCTGGCTCTGCAACTCGTGGACGCCCTCCAGCAGCTCAGCGTACGCGTCCCGCGCGAAGCGCTCGAGCTTGAGGTAACCGATGCGCGAATCTGGCAGCAGCCCGGCGTATGTCACGTTCTTCAACCGGACCAGCTCACGGGTAAGGACAAACTCGATCGGTCGGATTTCGCCCTCCCGCTCGACGACGAGGTTCACGGTTGTACCCGGATCGCCTCTGAACAATTCACCCACCTCGCTCGGAGTGAGGCCGGTCACGTTGCGCCCGGCAACTTCGATCACTACGTCACCGGCCCGCACGCCCTGGCGGAACCCACTGTATCCTTCGATCGGTGTCACGACGGTGATGGCGCCCTGCTGCATCGCAACGGTGAGACCGACGCCGGCATAACGGCCGCGTGTGGCAATATCGATGTCCTCGTTGGTCGCTTCGTCGATGAAGACCGTGTACGGATCGAGGGTATTCAGCATCGATTCGAGACCGGTACGCATCAGTCGCTCAGGATCCACCGGATCGACGTAGCCGACCGCAAGCTCCTCATACAGGGATCCAAAGATGGTCAGATTCTTCTTTATCGAGAAGAAGATGTCGTCGTCGGGTTGCCGGAAACCGGTCAAGAAGACCGCTAGTGCTCCGACCAGAACGGTCCCGACGAGAAATCGCCCGTGGATGCTCGTCATGGCGTCAAGGAAGGTTGTGAAAAATCGGGAGGAATCAGGCGGCGGCCAGGTCTTGCTCGCGCTTCTTAATCGCCGCCCGGGAAATAAGGATCGAGCCTTCGTACAGCAACATCAGGGGCACGGCCATCAGAATCTGCGTGAACGGGTCGGGCGGGGTCAGGAGGGCGGCCAGCACGAGAATGCCGACAATCGCGAACCGTCGCGACTTGCGAAGTAGACGCGGGGTAACGAGTCCAAGTTTCGACAGGAAGTAGATGACGACGGGCATTTCGAATACCAACCCTGCGCCGAATGTCCACGTGGTGACCAGCCCAAAGTACTTCGTGATGTCGAACTGGTTGGCGATCGACGGGGAGAGTTCGAATCCCGAAAAGAAACTGATGGCGAGCGGCGTAATGATCAGGTAGCCGAAGGCTGCGCCGATCATGAAGAAAGAGGTCGCAAATACTGAAACGAATCGGATGCGCGACCTTTCATGCCGGTAAAGCCCGGGTTCGATAAATGCCCACATCTGGTAAATAAAGATGGGCGAGCCTACGATGACACCAACCACGACCACGGTTCCGATGGCCGCGAAGAACTGACCGGTAACCGTCCGATTTTGGAGGATGAAGTCCTTCAGGTCGAGCTGAAGGAACTTGTACATGAAAAAGCTGGGATGCGCGGGACCAAGCAGGAGGACGTCGATGATCCAGCGATAGAAGAACGTGCAGACCAAGATACCGAGAGCGATGCCCAGCATCCCCTTGATGATTCTCCAGCGGAGCTCCTCGAGATGGTCGAGGAAACCCATTTCGATCAGTTCTTCGGATGTGGGTCGATGCGCCGGCGCACCGTCCCCCTGCGGGGTTGGCGGAATCTTGCGTCGCTGCCTAAGACCAAGCATCGGAATCTCTCAGGTATAAACCTTTTAGACGACGTCCGACCCTACAGGTTCATACGAGGAGGACGGCTCTCGAAGATTTATATCGAGGAGCGTATCGACCCACACGCCCAGGCGTTCCAGACGCGCCTTTCCACCTCCCCAGGTGAAATTGAACAGCGTCATGCAGCCCTCGACGCGGAAACCCTCTTCGCGAAGAACGTAGACGGCGCGCTCGGCGCTCTGCCCACTGTTGAGGATGTCGTCGAGAAGAACGACGGGGTGTGATGGGTGGATTGGGCCTTCTATCCGGCGCTGTCGCCCATGGGTCTTCCGTTTCTCGCGGATGAACCCGCCGCGGATGCTTCCGTCGTCGGTCGAACCGAGGACCGCGCACACGACGGGGAAAGCGCCATATCCAAAACCGGCGATCTGGTTGATGTTCCGATCCTTCAGCTTCCCGAAGAGCACGCGTCCGACCTCGTTGAATATCGAGGCCTCAAGCATTGGAATGCGTGTATCGAGCAGCCAGCCAATAGGGCGACCACGAGGATCCGTAATCGGTTCGTCCTCCCGTCTAATTAGCGCCTTGCGATAAAGCAGATGGCCTAATTCAGTTGCCGCCGCACCATGCGCAGTGTCGGTTTCACGCATGCGTCGAATCCTCCCTTTGCGGAGATGAGTAACCTCTCATTCTTGAATCGTGGAAATGGTCTCGGCGATCGGATAAAGCGGAAAACGTCTGCAAAGTTCCTCCACATCTCGACGGACTGCAGCCTGCGTCGCCTCGTTGTCCGGGTCCGAAAGGACGCTATCCATCAGATCGACAAGGTGCTCGAAGTCAGTCGGTCCCAAGCCCCGCGTTGTCATAGCCGGTGAGCCAAGTCGAATTCCACTCGTCACAAACGGGCTTTGCGTATCGAAGGGAACCATGTTCTTGTTCACCGTGATGCCCGCAGCGCCGAGAGCCGCCTCTGCCTTCTTCCCCGTAAGATCGTGATTCCTGAGATCAATCAGAATAAGGTGATTGTCCGTACCGCCGGAAACCAGGTCGTAGCCCCTCGCGAGAAAAGCGTTGGCCATGGCAGCGGCATTCTCTATGATGCGCCGCGCATAGACGGCGAACGACGGCTGGAGCACTTCACCGAAGGCAACGGCCTTGGCGGCGATGATGTGCATCAGCGGGCCGCCCTGCATGCCGGGGAAAACTGCTGAGTCGAACAGCTCCGACATTTGCTTCACACGTCCGCTCTTTGGGGCGACTTTGCCCAAAGGGTTCTCGAAATCCTCGCCCAGAAGGAGCAGTCCGCCGCGCGGGCCGCGAAGCGTCTTGTGCGTCGTCGTGCTGACGATGTGCGCATGCGGAACCGGATCGGAAAGCACGCGGCCGGCGATCAGACCCGCCGTGTGCGCCATATCCATCCACAGAAAAGCGCCAACCTCGTCGGCAATCTCCCTGAAGGTCGCATAGTCGAAGTCCCGGGGATAGGCGCTGGCTCCGATCGAAATCAACTTTGGGCGTATCGCATGTGCCTTCTCACGAACCTGGTCCATGTCGATCCGGCCGGCGTCGGGACCGTCCCGCTGAACGCCATAGAATTCGGCGTTATACAGAATGCCTGAAAAGTTGACGGGGCTTCCATGCGTGAGATGTCCCCCATGAGCGAGGTCGAGACCCAGCAGCGTGTCACCCGGCTCGAGCAGCGCCAGGTAGACCGCGGCATTCGCTGAGGCTCCGGAATGGGGCTGCACGTTTGCCCACGAGCAATTGAAGATCCGCTTGCAGCGATCGATGGCCAACTGCTCAGCCTCGTCGACGAACTCACAGCCGCCGTAGTATCGCTTGCCCGGAAGACCTTCTGCATATTTGTTTGTCAGAACCGATCCCGCCGCTTCGAGAACGGCACGGGACACGAAGTTCTCCGAAGCGATCAGCTCCGCCCCGTCATTCTGCCTCACGACCTCCCGCTGGATCATGGCGTAGAGTTCTGGATCCTCTTCTGATAACGGCCGGTTTCCCCGAAACATGGCGTGGTGCTTTTGCAGGTGAAATATTTACGACCCGGTCCTGGATCCTTCCGACGACGAATGCTCCGGCTCGCGCAGCTTGAGAAACGCACCCGCGATTCCCAGAAACTGCCAGTCGTTGCCCTCCCGGTCAGGACCGTCCAGATCGATGGTGTATATGCTGAAGAGAAGATAATTCTTACGGACCGAAACCTGCTCGGCGAGTAATGCAACGGCGCCCCCGCCCAATCGCCCGAGCGGCGCCGAGCCCGATTCGGAGCTCAGCTTGTTGCCGACTTCGTTCTCCACGTGCTCGCGGAAATCCCGCATGTCGGGATTCAAGAGCGATAGGGCAATGAGAATCGCAAGCACTGCGAGGAGCTTCTTCACGGAAGTACGGTGTCGGGTGGGCGAAGCATCGCGTAAGTAAGAATATTCGTTCCCATTTTGAGTGCCGCCTCCCGTTTCTCGGGTGGGTCATGGTGGACGGCCGGGGGTTCCCATCCATCGCCCAGATCGCTCTCGTAGGAGTAGAAGACGACGAGGCGCCCGTCATGGATGATTCCGAATCCCTGGGCCGGTTTGCCGTCGTGCTTGTGAATCTTCGGCAGCCCATTCGGGAAGTCGAAATGCACGTGGTAGATCGGGTGTGACCACGGTAATTCCACGAAGTCCAGGTCGGGAAACACCTTCTTCATTTCTCGCCGGATGTGGCGGTCGAGGCCGTAGTTGTCGTCGATGTGGAGGAACCCTCCCCTGATCAGGTAGCGACGCAGACGTTGCGCTTCCTCCTGTGAGAAGACGACGTTGCCGTGTCCCGTCAAATAGACGTAGGGATAGCTGTAGAGCTTGTCGCTCGTCAACTCGACTACGTCCTCTTCCGGCGCTACATCGAGCAGCGTGTGCTCCTTGGCAAATTTGAGGAGCTGTACGAGTGATGTTTCGTCGCCGTACCAGTCGCCCCCGCCTCCATACTTGATGCGGGCAATATGGAAAGCATAGTCGTCCTGCGCGTTCGACGGCGAAGCTGCACCGACGATTGCGCAAAGGATGATCAGCGGGATAAAGGTGCGTGGGGATGCGTTCTTCAATCTACTCGCGTTCAAATGGACGGCCGCCCGCTTCGAACGACCGGCGGTCTCCACTCGTTCCACTGCACGTAAATCTCAGCGGATGAAGCGCTCCGAGCCGCGCCGGAACGCCTTGTGGATTTCCAGCGATGTGCGCCGTCCCCTCGTGGAAAGCACCACGAAATAGATGCCCGGTGTCATGTGCAGGGCGTCTGAATCGATGGGAAGGAGGTGGGAACCAGCCGATTGAACGTCGTCATAAATCCCTGCGAGGCGTCGACCGGCGACATCGAACAGCTCGATGACGACGCGACCCGGTTCAGGAACGGCATACGACAGCGTCGTGCGGCTCCCCATGGGGTTAGGGTAGGCCTCCAGAGCGAATGACGCGGAGGGTACGGCGGCAGGTTCGGTCGCTGTTGCCACGGAGGGATTCGTGAACAGCACGAGTTCGTCCTGCAGTTCGTCAATGGCGGTGAGATCGAGCGTGCCGTCGTTGTTTCGATCGTGAAGCACGACGCAGGAGCCCGCGTTCGTAGAGTGGAGGGTCGTGCGATAAGTGAAATGTCCGCCCCCGTCGTTCTCGAAAATGACCCAGCTGCCGTCACCGCCATCCACGGTGCTGTTTCCGTAGTTGCTCGAAACCAAATCGAGGTCTCCGTCGCCATCGAGATCACCGAGGTCGACTGCAATCGTAAACGGACCGGAAGCGTAGGTCTTGGGCAAGCCCAGACCTCCCTGACCGTCTCCGAGGAGGACTGATACGGTGGCATCGTCGGAGTTGGATGAGACGACGTCGGCATGACCGTCCCCGTTCACATCCCCTGCAACGACCATCCAAACGGATCCCCCGGCCGGATAGCGTTCGTGGAGTTTCACGTTCCCCTCGCCGTCACCCAGGAGTACGACCATGTCGCCGCTGACGTACGTGCCGACGACCACGTCCATGATGCCGTCCTCATTCATGTCGGCGGCTACGGCGGCTGTCTCGCCGGATCCGGGGGTGCTGAAAGTGGTGGCCGGAAGAAACGATCCCATTCCGTCATTGATGAGCGTCGATACGACGCTTTGCTGACGACTCGCCGTGACGACGTCGGGATAGTTGTCCCCGTTCAAATCCAGAACGGCCAGACCGCGGACGCCGATTCCCACCGCGAATGTTCCGGCAGACTCGAGGACGCCGTTACCGTCGCCCATGAAAAGTCCGACTGTCGCTCCGGTTGAATTGCCGACGACATAGTCCATATGTCCGTCCAGATCGAAGTCCGCCCCTTCATTCACGCTGGGCCGGCTGCCGGACGGAATCGAGTAGGTATCGAAACTTCTGTAGAATCCCGTTCCATCATTCAGAAACAGGCGGAAGTCGTTGCTTCGCTCGTTTGGTACGGCGAGATCGGTAAAGCCGTCCTCGTTGAAATCGCCTGCGTAGGCTCCATACGTTTGAATCCAGGCCTCTCCTTTTTGTCTGACGGAAATGCGGGTCGTTTCGACCGGTGACAGTGTTGCCGGTGACGTCGCGACGACGAAGTGCCATGAGTACCCGTGGGCGAGCGGTTGCGCGTCATCGCCGGCGATTGATCGCGCGACAGACACCGTCACGCGTTCGCCCGCTGAAAACGGCTGATCCGGCATGAAAACCAGGTTCAGGCGATTCTCACTCAGCGACAGATCTCCGGAATGGACGCCTGACCAGAGGCCGAATACTGTGAATGCACCCGGCGTCAACGTTGCGGGATCCAGGGGTTCTGAGAAGGAGATTGAAATCGCAGGGGATCGATCCGGCGACATGCTGTTCGAGGGTGGCGAGACGGCCGTGATCGCCACGCCGGCCAAAGCCGATTCGGCAATCAGGAAGGGTAGCAGCAGGAGCGTGTGGTGGATTCTCATGGTGATAGCAGGGGACGGGAATCTTCAAGCTACCCGACACGACATCACATTCGAAAGGCAAAAAAACGTTCTACGAAGGTCCGCCGACCGATGAGGGTGGGGTAAGCCGGGTCCAATTGGCGCATTGCGGTCGGATTATCCGCTTTGAGTAATAGGGGACCAGCCGCTCAATCCTCGTAATCTATGTCCGCCCAGGCTGTCTTGAATTCGATTAATGTGGTCGCCGGCGTGCTGCCCTTCCGTCTCGACGAATACGACCGCGTCAATGAAGTCTTTGCCGCGAGTCTTGTATCGGCGGAGGGTCATGACTCCAGGCGTCAGGTGGACGTGTGGACCTACTGTTTTGTATCGCGATACTTTGCCGTGCAATTTCTTCGATCGGGCGACCCGCTTTGGTCTGATCTTGATCGGCTGATCGACAAGGCATTCATCAAGATTCGCCGGGGCATCCATGAACTGCGGTCTCCGGCCAAGTATTCTTCCTGGGTGAGCACGGTTTGCCGGAATGTCTATTTGAATTATATGCGGTCATACCGGCTCGAATGGCTTGACGATCCGGAGAACATCGTGGCGGAAGCGACGACTGCGGAGGACTACGATCACGGACTCCTGGCCGACACGCTTTCGAGGGTAATTGACGATCTGCCTCCGTTCTTGCGGGAGGCGGCGCGGCTCCGTCTATTCGCGGGGCTAACCTATCGCGAAATCAGCATGAGAACGGGCCAGTCGATACCGACGCTGAGGTCGTACACGAACAAGTCAATCAAACTGATTCGCAGGCACCCCCATCTACGGCGCATTTTCGATGAGATGGGTCGCTGAGGTGCGGCGAGCCGGAAGCGTCAGGCGTAGGTGTTGAGCATCACGGGCATGATGAGCATCAGCATGTCCTCGTCGTCCATTTGCTCGGCCGGGGTGACCACGCCGGCCCGGTTGGGCGTGCTGAATTCGAAGACGGCGTCCTGCGAATCGACATTGTTCAGGATGTCCGTCAGGTAGACCGAGTTGAATCCGATTTCCATGTCTTCGCTGCTGTAGTCGCACAGCACGACTTCTCGAGCCTCCGAGGCCCGCTCGATGTCTTCGGCCGAGATTTCCATTTCCCCGGATCGGAGGCTAAGTCGGATCTGGTGGGTCATTGATGACGAATAAAGCGCGACGCGCTTCACCGCCGAGAGCATCGAGTCGCGATTGATGGTAAGCCGGCGATCGTTCTCGACCGGGATTACGGCCTCGTAGTTGGGATACGATTCGTCGATCATGCGAGCCAGTACGCGGGTTTCGCCGAGGCTGAAGCCGACGTATCCTTCACCGACGGTCACCGAGCACGGTCCGTCGGGTGCCACGCGGCCGGCGAGGCCGACGGCTTTTACCGGCACGATAAAATTGACCGGTTCATCCGATTTGAGCCCGCCCGTTATGAGCCGGACCAGGCGATGGCCGTCCGTGGCTACGGCCCGGCCGTTTTCGTCGCTCACCTGAAAGTAGATGCCCATCATGGCGGGCCGGAGCGCATCCTTGCTTGCGGCAAATCCCGTCTTCTGAATGGCTCGTTTGAGCACGGTGCCTTCGACTTCGATGATCTTGCCGCCTTCGAAACTTGGGATGGCGGGATAGTCGGCTCCGTCGAATCCGACCATCTTGTACTGCCCCTGGTCGGTTTTCAGTTCTACATGGTGCTCATCGTTGGATGAAAACTGGATGGGGAGATCGGGCAGGGCGCGGAGCGTGTCGAGCAGGCGCTTCGCAGGAACGGCGATACGCGATTTCTTGGCATCCCCGTTCGATTCGAAGCTCACAGCGATATCCTGCACGATCGAGATCTCCAGATCGGTCGCGCTCATCCGGAGGTTTTCATCCGATTGCTCGAACAAGACGCATTCGAGGATCGGAAGCGTGCTTTTTGATGGAACAGCGCCGCTGACGACGTTGAGTGCCTGGAGGAACTCCGAACTGGATGCAGTAAATCTCATGGCTTTGGCTGCTGGTTGGTCGATTTCTATGCCGTCAGCGACTTCGCAAGCTAATCCGCTGGGACACGTCTTCGATCATCTGGCTGAATTTCTTGTCTGTTTCGATCTGATTCTCAACGGTCTGGTAGGCATGGATCACTGTCGAGTGGTCCCGGCCTCCAAACTGAAGACCGATCGTCTTAAGTGAGTTGTTCGTCAACTTCTTGCAGAAATACATCGCGACTTGGCGCGTCTGCGCCACCTCTCGCTTACGCGTTCGAGCACGAATTTGATCTTCCGTAATATCGAAGTACTCGCAAACAATCCGCTGAATATCTGAAATCGTCAGTTGAATCTGCGGTTCGCGGATGAGGTCGCGCAATACCTCCTTTGCGAGATCGAGCGTGATTTCGTTCTGCCTCAGCGAGGAAAAGGCAAGCAGCCGGATCAGCGAGCCTTCGAGCTCCCGAATGTTGCTTTTCACATGCCGCGCGATGAACTCAGTCACGTCGTGGCTGAGTTGAATCCCGTCCTCTTCCGCCTTGTTCTGAAGGATGGCGATGCGTGTCTCGAGATCCGGAGGCTGGATGTCTACGGTCAGACCCCACTGGAAGCGCGAGAGCAGGCGCTCCTCGATGCCGTCGATTTCTCTCGGAGGCCGATCGCCGGACAGGACAATCTGTTTACCGGACTGATGGAGTGCGTTGAAGATGTGGAAGAATTCTTCCTGTGTCTTCTCCTTTCCTGCAAAAAACTGGACGTCGTCGACGATCAAGAGATCGACGTTGCGGTAAAACATTGAAAAGTCGGACGACCGGTTGTGCTGGATTGCCTGCACGAATTCCGAAGTGAAGCGTTCGCTCGACACATACAAGACGGTACGCGCCGTGTTGTGCGACAGGGCGTGGTTACCGATAGCCTGATTGAGGTGCGTCTTTCCGAGTCCCACGCCGCCGTATACCATGAACGGATTGAAGCTTGTGGCGCCCGGCTGCTGGGCTATTGCCCATGCCGCACTGCGCGCCAGCCGGTTGCCGTCGCCTTCGATGAACCGATCGAAGGTATAGTTCGGGTTCAGTCGGCTATCGATCTTGTTCTGAACGAGTCCGGGCGCAACGAACGGGCTGGTCGATGACGAGCCCGTTGTCTGGTGGCCGCTGTCGAATTCCGAAAACTCTGTCGAGCGCTCGCGTGGACTCCCCACGGAGCCGACCCTGGGGGGTTGCGGCGACGGTGCGGGCGGCTGGTGGGAGCCGGCGTTGGCCGGTAGGTGGACAGACGTGGCGGCCTGACCTTCCATGTCCTCTTTTTCGATTACGACTTCGTAGTAGAGCCGGCCCTGCGAACCGAGCACCTTCGTGATCGTCTTTCGAATCAGCGCGAAATAATGCTCCTCAAGCCACTCATAGTAGAATTGGCTCGGAAGCTGAACCGTGAGTTTTCGAAAGCCGCCGTCCTCGATCAATCGGACCGGTCGGAGGGGCTCAAACCAGGTCTTAAAACTCTGTCTGCTGATGTTGTCCCTTATGATGTCGAGACACCTATCCCAGACCAACGCAGGTGACTGCTCCAAGCTCATGGATTTATCCTACCTGCCCCTCGCGAAACAACCGCATGAACCCGACAAGAGGGAGAAACATTTTCACGCTAAACGCACGAAATCCACGACTTGTCCACAACCGTGCCTGCCTCTCTCTAGACGGGATTGCCGAATTGTGGAAAACCTTGCCCCAAACGGAATAGAAACGGGCGACCGAAGTCAACAGATTTCCCACAGAATATTAACTATTAAAAATCAAGCACTTAAGAGGCAATCTGGCTGACTTATCAACCTTTCCCTTCAGAAGAGCACTGATATTTCTCTCCGGAAAATTCCGAACAGCATTCCGGCCGCAAACTTATGCACACCTTATCAACACTAAGACCGTCCTAACTGAAGGGGCGGTGCAGGCAAGAAAAAAGAAGTGCTTTCGGGCTTTCCCTGGCGGTCCCAAAGCCCAACAGCCGGGATTCCATTCTAACCAATCCCATCCTCTTGGTCAAGCTGAAATCACGCCGTTTTCGGACTCATTTTGCATCCTCACCCGATCTCGCTTCGGGCTCACGGCGGGCGTCTCTGGGAGGGTCGTTCGATTGGCAAAAAACGGAGGCAAAAGAAACGAAAAATCCATCTGCATCGTACCTTCCCATATTCTTGCGGCAAACGATTCGGGAGGCGACCACTATGATCTATGTCGACATATCAACGCTCTCAGACGGCCTGCACGAAATCGTTCTCAACCCCACGGCAGAGAGCCTGGACCTGGATCCGGAGACATTTTCCTCGATTGAGACGAGCGTTCGGCTCGACATAGGGGATCGCCAGATCCTGTGTCGGATCGACGCGAAGGCTGACGCGGTACTCATTTGTGACCGCACGCTCGAACCGTTCACGGAATCGGTTGGGGGAGAATTCACCGTCCTGTTTACGGAAGACCCCGGCGAGATCGTGGCCGACGACGATACGATCGTGCTGCTTGATCCATCCGCCAGGTCCCTTGACATAACCGAAATGGTTCGGGATACGCTCCTGCTCTCGATCCCATTGCGAAAAGTGGCCCCCGCGGCGCGCGACGCGGAGCTGCAGCTTGAGTTCGGCGGACCCGCCGACGATGCCGAGGCGATCGATCCGAGATGGGAAGCTCTCCGAAAGCTGAAAACGGGATCCTAGATCGTTTCGTTTGAAATTGGGTTTTCCGTATCTTAAAAGTTTGTGGCTACGAAGAAATAGACATTCCCGATATCATGGCGAACCCCAAGAGAAAGCACTCCAAGTCGCGTACGGCGAAGCGCCGGGCGCAGTACAAGGTGAAGGAGACACCCCAGATCGCGAGTTGCGATCACTGCGGATCGGCGAAACTTATGCACCGGGCTTGTCCCACGTGCGGCTACTACCGCGGTCGCCCCGTGATAGAGGCTGCTGATTTGGGATAATCCGGACGCCTGAGGCTCCAAACGTCGACGCAGGGTCGAGGTGGGCCGTCAGGTTTCACCCGGGCAAACACGTCAAGTAATATCCATGGCTTTCCGAGTAGCAATCGACGCAATGGGGGGAGATAACGCTCCCGACGTCGTAGTGGAGGGCGCCATCGAGGCCGTTAGACAGCAGGGAGACCAGATCGAGGTCCTGTTGCTCGGCCCGCAGGAAACGGTCAAGAATGCGTTCGGGCCTGCCGGCGATCTTCCCAAAGGGATCCACGTTGTCGACGCACCCGACGTGATCGGGATGGCGGAATCCCCCGCCTCGGCGGTAAAGACCAAAACGAAGTCGTCTATTCATATTGGCCTCGGACTCGTGCGCGAGGGTAAGGCCGATTGTTTCGTAAGCGCTGGAAATACTGGCGCTGTGATGGCTGCCTCAGCGTTTATTCTGGGTCGTCTTCCGGGCGTTCCGCGTCCGGCAATCGCCGGCCCGTATCCGACGCTCGAGAGTTTCTGTATTGTGGTTGATGTCGGCGCCAACGTGAACTGCCGGCCTGAGCATCTCGCCCAGTTCGGTCAGATGGGTTCGATCTACATGAACCTTATCCACCATCGCGACGAACCCCGAGTTGCTCTCCTGAACGTTGGTGAGGAACCCAGCAAAGGCGATGACCTCACCAAGGAAGCGTACAAGCTTCTCGAGAAGGTGAACGGAATCAACTTCGTGGGCAACATCGAGGGGCGCGATCTCATGCACCACGCCGCCGATGTCGTCGTCTGTGACGGCTTTGTCGGCAATATCATTCTGAAACTCGGAGAAAGTGTCTCGGCCGTTCTTGTCGAGATGTTGAAAACCGAGGTTCAGCGGCTCAATCTGACGTGGGACGAGCGGGCGACTGTCGCGCGCGTCGTCGGCACGGTTCAGAAGCAATTCAATTATGAGGAATACGGCGGCGCTCCGCTCCTGGGTATCAAGGGCAATGTGCTGATCGGCCATGGAGGATCCTCGGCCAAGGCTATCCAAAGACTCATCGTTGCCGGCGCCGAGATGGCAAAGACAGGTGTCAGCGAATCAATCGCCCAGGCGGTCGCGCGAGAAAGCGCCGACGCGCCCAACACCGCGGGTACGGACACGCAGCAATGAGGCTTGCGGCTATCACATCCGTCGGACACTACCTGCCCGAAGATCGTCTGACTAACTTCGATCTCGAAAAGTTGGTGGATACAAGCGACGAGTGGATTCGCACGCGCACGGGGATCCGCGAACGGCGCATCCTGCGAGATCCCGACAAGGCCACCTCGTTCATGGCTACCGCGGCCGCGAAGGAAGCGCTGGCCAAGCGCGGCCTCTCGCCCGAACAGGTCGATCTCATCATTGTCGCCACTGTGACGCCCGATATGCTCTTCCCCGCCACCGGCTGTCTCGTGCAGCAGCAGCTCGGGATTCACGCCACGTCGTGGGCGTTTGATCTCTCCGCCGCATGCAGCGGGTTTTTGTTCGCCTTGTCAACAGGCGCACGTTTCATCGAGTCAGGGAAACACGATTGCGTGCTCGTGATCGGGGCCGACAAGATGAGCAGCATCGTCGATTACACCGACCGTAACACCTGCATCCTCTTCGGCGACGGGGCGGGGGCCGTCGTGCTGGAGCCGTCCGAAAACGGAGCCGGTATCATCGACAGCCTCGAGTATAGCGACGGCAACAACTGGGAAAGCCTGTGCATGCTCGCGGGCGGCAGCCTCCATCCTCCCACTCACGAGACCATCGACAAGCGGATGCACCACCTCTTCCAGGAAGGCCGGGCCGTCTTCAAGGTTGCCGTCGAAGGCATGGCAGGGGTCTCCGAGGAAATAATGCACCGAAATGGCCTGACAGGCGACGACATTCGCTATCTAGTGCCTCACCAGGCGAATCAACGAATTATCGACGCCACGGCAAGACGAATGGGCATCACGATGGACAAAGTGATGCTCAATATCGAACACTATGGCAATACGACGGCTGCGACGATCCCGCTCTGCCTTTATGACTGGGAGAAGGAACTCCGCGAAGGCGACAACCTGATTCTGAGTTCCTTCGGCGGCGGATTTACCTGGGGCGCGATCTACGTGAAATGGGCGTACGACGGCACCAGGGTCCCGGAAAGCACCGCCGAACTTGCGGAAGGACACGCCTGATCTGAATCCCCCGGCTGGATATGAAGACCTCCTTTCTCTTTCCGGGACAGGGCTCCCAATACGTCGGTATGGCCGCCGATCTTCTCTCGGTCGGCGCCGCCAAGCGCGTGCTCGAAGCCGCGGATTCGATCCTCGGCATTCCCCTCACGGAGATCATGTTCGGAACCGGCCAGCCGGAGCTCGACGAGGAGCGCCTGCGCCAGACCGACGTCACCCAGCCCGCACTCTTCGTGCACAGCATGGCCGTGAATGCCGTGTTGACCGAGCGGGGATTACGTCCGGACGTCGTGGCCGGACACTCCCTGGGTGAATATTCAGCCCTGTGCGCCGCCGCCGCTCTCTCATTCGAAGACGGCCTGCGTATCGTTCGGTTGCGTGGTCAGCTTATGGCCGAAGCCGGCATCCGGCGACCGGGTGCGATGGCCGCCGTGCTCGGTGTTGAAAACGAGGCCGTCGTCGATATCTGTACCGCCGCTTCCACCGAGACAGAGGTCGTCCAGCCGGCCAACTATAACGCTCCCGGACAAATCGTGATTTCCGGTGACGGGGCGGCCGTAGAACGTGCGATGACCGTGGCCTCAGAGCATGGCGCGAAGAGGGTCATCCCGCTGCCCGTCAGTGGTGCCTTCCATTCCCCGCTCATGGCCTACGCGCGTGAAGGTCTGGCTGCCGCACTGGAGAATCTCACGATCGCTGCCCCTTCCTGTCCCGTCTATCTGAACGTCACGGCCGAGCCGACGACGGATCCAGCCGAGATTCGCAACGCCCTTCTGGATCAGTTGACCGCACCGGTCAAGTGGAGCCAGACGTTGCTGCACATGCAGCGCGACGAGGTGGTACGATTTGTGGAAGTCGGGGCGGGGAAAGTTCTTTCCGGCCTCGTCAAGCGTACGATCGGACGCGACGCCGATGCCGTGACGGTCGGCACCGCCGCCGAGCTTGACTCAATTGTACAGTAGCCTGCAACGACGAGAATTATGGAATTGACTGGAAAGACGGCGCTGGTGACCGGTGGGACTCGTGGAATTGGCAGGGCCATCGTCGAACGATTTGCCCAGGCTGGGGCCAACATCGCGTTCACGTTCATCTCCTCGGCGGCGGCTGCCGAGGAAGTGGCCGCAAATGTCCGTTCAAGTGGAGTGGAGGTGCTGGCCATCCAGGCCGACGGAGCATCCTTCGAAGCGGCCGATCAAGTCGTAGCGCAGGTCATGGATACGTGGGGACACCTCGACGTACTCGTGAACAACGCGGGCATTACGCGGGACAATCTTCTCATCCGCATGAATGAGGCCGACTGGGATTCCGTCATCGACACGAACCTGAAGAGCGTATTCAACTTCTGCAAGGCAGCTTACCGGCCCATGATGAAGCAGCGGAGTGGCAAGGTTGTGAATCTTTCGTCGGTGGTCGGCTCCTCCGGGAATCCAGGCCAAGCGAACTACGCCGCTTCCAAAGCCGGCATCATCGGTTTTTCGAAGAGTCTGGCGCGCGAGCTGGCCGGTCGGGGGGTTTCGGTCAATGTGCTGTCGCCGGGCTATGTCGATACCGAGATGACGAGCGCCATGCCTGAGTCCGCGAGACAGGCGATGCTCGACGCCGTGCCGATGGGTCGGGCCGCCCGGCCCGATGAGATTGCAGAAACCGCCCTCTTCCTTGCAAGCAACGCATCCGATTACATCACCGGGCACGTTCTCCACGTGAACGGCGGCCTTTACATGTAGTGCCGCCTATGAGGCCGAGCCGAGCCCTGCCATCTCTCGCCATCGTCGGGGCGGCCATACTCTGGAGTCTGGACGGACTGTTTCGCCAGCACCTCTCGAACATCTCATCGATGTACATCGTGCTGCTCGAACACGCCCTCGGCGCGATTCTCTTCGCCCCCCTTCTCGTCAAAGGCTGGAAAGAGATTCGTGAGCAGGACCAGCGCGGGTGGGCATCGGTGCTCTGGGTCGCCGTTTTCGGTGGACTTCTCGGCACCTTCTTTTATACCAAGGCTCTCAGCTATGTCGGCTATATCGATCTTTCCGTGGTCGTACTGCTGCAGAAGTTTCAGCCGATCTTTGCCATCCTTCTCGCCGTCGTCCTCCTTCGTGAACGCATCACGCGTCGTTTCCTGGTCTATGCCGCACTAGCCATTCTCGGAGGATACTTCGTCACGTTCAAGTCGGGCTGGCCGGATTTGCACGTCGGCGACTCGAGGCTGACCGCCTCCCTGCTCGCCCTCGGCGCTGCCTTCGCTTGGGGCAGCTCCACCGTCTTGGGCAAGTATGCGCTTCGCAACTTGTCGTTCTTCACGATGACGTCGCTGCGTCTCGCCCTGACAGCGCTGCTCGCCGTACCTGTGTTCCTCGCGATTCCCTCGCCTGAGATCAGTCTCACCGGAATGCAGATGACATACGTCATCGTCATCGTGCTTTCGACAGGAAGCGTGGCTGTGTTCATCTACTACTATGGACTCAAACACGTCCCCGCTACCCATGCCACCCTCTACGAACTGTTCTGGCCGTTGTCGGCCGTTATCATCGACTGGGTGGCGTATGGAAAGGTCCTCGCCCCGATGCAGATCGTCGGCGGACTCTTATTGGTTGGCGTTTCCATCATCCTTTCTCGAGGTAGTGCGTAGGCATTGTGGTTCCGGATTACCAGCCGAACGGCACCATGGCCGACACGGTGATGGATCGACCCATGTTCGGAATGCCGTCGGGTTTCAGGAGAGAAAGGTGGCTTATGTACTCCTTGTCGAGCAGATTCAGCCCGTGCAATCCAATGAGTACAGTGTGCGCGCCCCAGGGTAACTGGCCGTTCACCGACACGTTCACCAGTGAATAAGCCTCGGTGGACATCTCCCACGGCGGAACGCGATCCTGCTTCAAGTAGGCGTCAATTTCGGCCTTGAGCTTCAACTGCCGGAACGGTCCCATCGCCCCGCCCTTTATCTCCACGCCGCTGATGACATGCGAAGCGGGTATCATCGGTGCATCGTAGCCGGGCGAGTCTTTGAGCTCGGCCATCACGACGTCGATGCGGCTAAAGAAACTCAAGGCGCGCAACTCCTGTGGATGCAGGGTTACGCCGGCGTGGCCGCCCTTGAAATCAGCGTCCGCCTGGCGGTAGAGATAGATCGGAAAGTCCTCCATAGACTCCCCATTGGCGAACAGGTACGTGTAATTCAGGATCCTATTGTAGAAAGCGCCGGCAGACACGGTCGCCGCCGGGAATTCCCATCCAACGGTCGCATCCATCTCGACGCTATATTCAGCATCCAGATCGGCATCCCCTATGAGAAAGCGGCGCACCTCGCGGAGAGGTCCATTCGCGGTTAGCTCCGCGACGTCAGGCGCTCTGTTTCCAATGCCGAGGTTCACTTTTGCGAACCGGCCTTCGCCTGCGAGATATGTTCCTCCGACCGAACCGCCCACAAGGCTGAACTCTCGCTCGATCTCGGCCTCCTCGCCACCGGGCTCAACGGAGCCAATCCCTTGTTCTTCCGACTTTGCCGGTGACGTCCCCAATCGCTGGAAATCGTACCGCAGCCCGCCCTCGATCACGATTTGGGCCTGCTGCCATGTAAGCAGTCCGAAGGCGCCGGCCTGCTTGCGATCAGAACTTGGGATGAACGGTTCTCCGCCTTCACTTTCGTTGTTCTGAACCGAGCCCTGGAGACCGGCCGTGAGAGACCAGGCTTCCGTTAGCGCGACCTCATAGTCGAATCGTGAGTGGAAGGTGGCGAGATTGAGATCGACGGCAGCCTCACCCGCCGGCTCTCCGTTTGTATTACCTGCCGGCTCGAATTCCTGCTGTTGGTTGATCTGAAGGCCGACGACGCCGTGCAGCCAACCCTTGCCGAGCTGAACCTGGGTATCTGAAGTCAGTAGGTGATCGCGGAGCGAGTGGTAGGGTGGCTTGATCTCACGCTCTCCTTCCTTCTCGCCGCCCGCTTCCTCTTCTTCCGCTTCGACGATTCCGTTTCGGTGCCGCAGGAACTGATAGGTCAGACGCGTGCTGCCCCAGTCGCGGCTCAATCCGCCGAAGATCTGCGCGTGGATATGGTCGTAGCGCGAATTGGGAACACGACCTTCTTCTTCGCCGCCCCCGCCTTCCGCCTCGGGCTCCGACTCCTCGCCGGCCTTGTAGTCGGCGTGCGAGTCGAAACTCCCGCGAGCACCCCAGAACCAGTCTTTCCGTGTTTGCTTGAGCGCGAGTTCACTGTACAACCCTTCCGAATTGCTGTACAGTCCGGCTGTGTAGCTGCCACGCGTCTGGCCGACCGGGGCAGGATACTCGGGCGTTAAATCGATCACGCCTCCCATTGCGCCGGGACCGTAACGGAGCGTGGCCGGCCCCTGGATCACGTCGACTTGCTCCGTTCCGTTACCGTTCGTTGACAGTCCGGCCTCCGGATCCCACGTCTGGTAGGCATAAGGCAGGCCTTGCATGAGCAGAAGTATTCGCCCGGCAGAGAGTCCCCGGATGTACGGCCGCTCGATGCCGGGTCCGTTCGTGGATCGCGCCATCCCGGGCAACCGGCTGAGATCCTCCCAGAGGCTCTGTCGGCCCTGTTCGATGCGGTCAGTCTGATCGATCGTAAGCGTTTGAAGCGGCACGTCCGACGTATGGCGCGGATTGTCGGCCAGAACGACTACTTCACCCGCTTCGAGTGTCTCGGTTCTGAGCACCACGTCAAGCGTAGTCACGGCTTCACCGACGCCGAGTGAATGGACGCGCTTCTCGAAGCCAAGGCGGGAGAACTCGATGATCCAAGTACCCGGCGCCAGGTTGGTCAGCGCGTAATGGCCGTCTTGATCGGTTACGGTGCCGCGTTTGAGGCGGGGAACGTACACGTGAACGTCGGCGAGCGGTTCTCCGGTCAATCTGGATGTTACCACTCCCTGGACCTCGCGTTGAGCGTGCACGCGCCTGGGCAACAGAAGCACCAGTACAATAATCGGAATGGACGCCGCCAGGCAGCGCCACACAGTAGAAAACATGACAATATCTCCGTTCGATGAGGTTAACCTCGAAACACGAGCGAGCATTCACCCGCTGAGGAGTGTCGCCACGGCAGGGGTGAGTGATCATTCGCCCCGCGACAGCGAACCGGAGCCGTCAGCCGCGCGGGGGCGGGTGCGGCACCTCATCGAAAAGAGAAGCCAAGGCATGCTCTCCAGACGCTGCAAAACGAAGATCGTCCGGCGTCCGTGGACGTAGCGCGGCGAGCATGACGGTGTAGTAGAGTACGTGCAGGTCGCTCATGGGAGATGAGGCCGCGGCGACCCCGTAGTCACGGGATGCTTCCTCGAAGTTTTGAGCAAGCCGACCGGTCGCCTCCTCTTCGTGGAGGTCCCGGAATCCCCAAAGGTGCAGCGTGTCTCCACGGACCTCTTCGGACACGATGTCGTAAAGACGACCGTCGAAAAGCACCTCGTCACCTCCGATTCGGACGAAGGACGGATTCGAAGGCCCGCCTCCGGGCGAGTTGATCACGAGATGAGTCAGGTCCTCGGCTTCGTCAAACTCCCTATGATGCGAGCGCAGTACCTCGACCCGCCGCCGACCATGCTGATGGCGGACGAGCACCAGAGCCGTCGTACCAAACTGGCCGACGGCAAAGCTGAACAAGAGGACGGTGAATAAGACGTGTCGCATGTCGCGGCTCGAAAGCTGGCAGTGCGGAGGATACGAATATCCACTTTCCCCGTCCAGACCGACGGCAAGATCACCGATCAACCGATCCTGGACCCTTCTATTTCCACCCACCCCGCACGGACCCTGGAAGGCCGAGATAGTTGAGCGCGGTGGAGGTGTCTGGGAATAGCGAGCGGGATCGAACGTAGCGACGAATGAGACGTTTAATACGGGTTGTCTCCTTCACCCAACAAACCCAAGATGAAGCTGTCCCTCGCCGTTGCGAAAGTTCTGGCATGCGCCGTGATTATCGGAACCGAATGTCCCGACGCGCAGATCGCGCCGACGGATGATTTCGCAGCGTACTGGAACCAGGGGAATGCCGAAATCACGAGCTACAAATTGACGCAGGCGCGGTATGGTGAGTTGAGAGAAGGGCACGCGGTCCTGGTCTTCGTAACCGAGGATTTTTCGCGCGAGAAGCAGGTGAAGCTCGACAACTACGAGACCGCCGGCGCTGATCGGCAGAAGGTCCTGAAACTGAATCTGGTCAAGAAGTTCACCACCGGCATCTATCCGTATTCACTCATGACGTCCGTCTTCATGCCTGTCGAAAGCGGCACCGAACCCGCTGTCGTGAAGGTTACGACGTCTTCCCAGGAATGGTGCGGCAATACGTTCCTGCAGTTGAACCTGGGCGCCGAGGGTTATGTCGGCAAAGGGTTCAGCTATTTCGAGTCAGAGGGCGATCGGACGTTCACACTGCCGCTGACGTATCTGGAGGACGAGATCTGGACGCGCATCCGGGTGAGGCCCGAGACGCTCCCGATTGGGGAATTAGACATGGTTCCTGGTACACTCTTTCAACGGCTGAGCCATGTCGACCCTGCGGTCCAGCACGTCGTGGCCGAGCGCACGAACTCAGACGGTCGGGTTACTTATCGCCTGACTTATCCTGCACTTGATCGGACCTTGGCGGTCACGTTCGAAGACGCGTTTCCATACCGCATCTTGGATTGGACCGAGTCGGGGATGAGCGGCTTTGGCTCGGAACGGCGCGAACTGACAACCGTGGCCGTCCGTGACACCACGATCATGCTTGACTACTGGAATCACAACAGCAACGTGGACGAGTCGTATCGACGGCTTCTACATCTTGAATAGGAAGTCCGAGGTCCGTCGTCCGTGGTCCGAGGTCCGGGTTGCAGGTTCACCCTCGAGTCTGGACAAGATTTGAGAGGGAGTGCGTCGTGCTTGGCGCTCTTCATGGTGACGGCCAATTAGCGATTAGCATTTATCATTTAGCAATTCAATGCGCTACCATCATCTTGGCATTCCAACCACCGAGTCTCGAGAAGGGGAGAGGCACCTGCCGGAATATGGCATTTGGGTATCCGGCTACGAGACAAGTCCATACCGCATCGAATGGATGCGTTTCGATGAAGACTGTCCGCTTCCTGATCTCGTGAAGACGGTGCCTCATGTCGCCTTTGAGGTGGAGGATGTGGAGGCAGCTATCGTTGGGAAGGAGGTTCTCATCGCACCGAACAGCCCGTCCGAAGGTGTAACCGTCGCCTTCATCGTAGACAACGGCGCTCCGGTAGAGTTTATCTCGATTGAATGAGGTGCGGAGTGCGGAGTGCGGCGTGCGGAGTGGTAGTTGCTAGTTGCTAGTGGTTGTCTGCACAATGAAAGTGACCGCTCGAACTCATGGGCATGGGCCAAGTCACGTAACTCAGAAAATAGACCATCTGCTCATTTCCTCTGCCGGCCGTAAACGACCGGCCTTGGAGTAGCGGCCGGTAAACCGGCCTTCTCCGGCGGACCGACGGCGAAGCCCCGTTTACGGGGCGCCATACTAAGCCCGGGCATTCATGCCTGGGATTAATTACGGTCAGGCAAGGGTTTTGGCGTCACATTTGCGCACAAGATCGGTCACTTTCATTGTGCATATAACCACGAATGACCAGTGGCTAATGATCAGAAAGGCCCCGACCGGATTCACCGACGGGGCCTTTCTTGAAAGAGGTTAGGAACGAAGTCTTACTTAACGAGCAGCATCTGTCGCGTTTGGGCGAAGTTCTCGCCGACGACGCGATAGAAATACAAGCCTGTTGGAAGCGTGCCGGCGTTGAACGTGAAGTTCGTAGGCTTATTGGCCTCCATCTCACCGTCGAACAGGCGCTGGACGCGTTGTCCGAGCGCGTTAATGACGTCGATCTTGACTCGCTGGTCGCGACCGACTACCAACTCGAACTTCGTCGACGGATTGAACGGGTTCGGGTAGGCGGCGCCGAGGCGGTGCGTACCTGCCAGTTCGATCGTCGTTTCGACGGCATCCGAGTACTTGAACGAGCCATCGTAGTCCAGCTGCTTCAGGCGGAACCTGTGCGTTCCGATGTCGAGGCCTTTGACCGTGTAGGTGTAGGTTTTCGGCTCCAGCGAATTTCCTGCACCGTCTACATAGTCTATCTCTTCGAAGGAGCCGGCGTCACCCGTGGCGTGCTCTATCGAGAAGCCTGCGTTGTTGGTCTCGGAAGCGGTTTGCCAATTCAGCACCACATTCCCAGCATCGACTTTCGCCGAGAAATCCTCCAGCTCAACGGGGAGCAGAGGGTCGTTTTGGATCTGGCAGAAGTCGAATACTGTCCCCTCTTCTGCAGTAGTACCGTTTCCCGAGCAACACTGGCCCGATCTTGCGCTGAAATTGTCAATGAAGCAGATTGCAAGAGACGCGCTGTCAACTTGCACATCATAAGGAACCGCGCTCGTCTTCTGAGCCACCCCGGTCGTAGCCTCAGGGGACAGGATCTTGAATTTGTGAGTCAGCAGCGTCTGTGTGACGCCCCCGGCAAAGAGGAGAGGGGACGACAACGCATCATCCTTTAGGTTTGTTCGAACGTACGGCGCTGTGCAAGATGCGTCCGGCGGGTTGCAAACGTCGACTTCGTCCCCGTTTGCCGGTTTAGGGACCCGCGACGGTATAGTATCCACCGAATATCCCGACACCGTCAGGCCATAGGTCGCGGCAAACGCCGTTTCAACACGCGGGAAACTCTCGTATACGGCATCCCTACTGGTTGACGTAGGATGATACGCATAGAGAAGAACGTTGGGGTCGTACAAAAGGTCGACCGTCGCAGCCAAGAAGATGTCAGCAGCGACATCTGACGTCACACCAGTTTCCGTGACTTTGATTGCCACGTTGAGTGTGTCGGCCGGATTGATCGTTTTCTCGATCTCCACCGTGATCGATTGGGCCGAAGAGACTCCCGCAAAGGCGGCAACAACAATCAGCGCCAATGCCCCGCGCCAGCCCGTTCTTAGTATCGTATGTCGCATGTCGTAATTTCGCGTTTAGTCACTTCAAGAAATATAGTAACTCGTAATCCAACTTACATCTAATACTGGTCATGGAGCGGGAACATAACTCTGTGCTCCCGCCGTCGTGTTCTTGAGCCAGGCCGTAAAGTCCAAGGCGCTACAGATGCCATCAAGATTATAGTCGGCCGTCTGGTAGCCGGTTGCTCCCGCCGTGGTTTCAGCGAGCCATTCCGTGAAGTCAGTGGCGATGATTACGCCGTCCGGCGTTCCATCACCGGTAAACAGCCCGTATTTCCCGGAACCGAGACTGCTCAAGGTATTGCCACTTCCGGGATAGGCCTTCGCGACTCCGGTCGTAAAATCGTATGTAACAGTGCTACTCGATGATGCGACGGCTGACGTGCTCATCGCACCCGTATGATTTCGAT
This sequence comes from uncultured Bacteroidota bacterium, assembly GCA_963768715.1. Taxonomy (GTDB): domain Bacteria; phylum Bacteroidota; class Rhodothermia; order Rhodothermales; family DATKEJ01; genus DATKEJ01. The sequence goes on along the minus strand of CAVYJC010000010.1, from coordinate 304,049 downwards.
GGTCAACTACAACATAGTAGCTGCCCGACGGAACTCCCGAAAAACTGAGCGAGCTCGAGCCGTCGATGTCGACGATGGTACCATCAGACTTCAAAAAGCCTGCCCGTTCGGACACAACAGTCATGGGAGGAGACGCGGGATTCCCCGTTCTGAGCTGGACATAGACCCAGTCGACGATCGTATTGTTCGTGTCAAAGAAGTCCGGCGTGCCATTGTTGGGAGACGTATCCGTCGAAGGAACGCTCTCGGAGCCCAAGTAATTCCACGGGCTCCCCGAAAACGGTTGACTTGTGGGCAAATCTCCGAGCAAGTGGACGGCCATCGAGCTGCCCGCATACGGGCCTTCCAGAAAAACGTTCAAATCAGCCAGGATAGCTGCACCGCCCCCTCCGCCGAGCGTGTACCAGAATCCCCAGCTACCCTTGAAGTTGGTGCTCGTGCCGGTGCCGATCGCAGATTGTCCGATGGTGCCCAGTGCTTTGAAATTCGTGCTCGTGCCATTAACGGCTCCCGAGCCGATGACGCTCGACTGCAGTACAAAATTCTGCGCATGCGACACGGCGGTAGTGCTCAAAATCACTACACAGGCTGCCGCGAACAGCTTGAAATAGTCGTGCAACATAATGTTGAGACTCTGGAATGGAATGGTTGCAATAGGAACAATACGTAAATACATGCGGAAAAGACAGTCCAATGAGGTCACGCGACTGAAAGATTTTTTCGCGGAACCGCGTAGGAACCCTCCCTACGCACTGACTCGCAATTCGCACCACTTGGGTCAATATTGGAAACAAATCGAAAAAACTCCCCACGATTAACCACCGATACCCACATCCTCCCGCATTTCCAGACTATTTGAAGTTTTTCCACACATGTTTCGCACACCATAAATGTTTGGATAAATACAACTTTTCCAAAAGAATACTGTTGACTTTGCCTCGATTTATGCTACTTTAACCGGGCAGTGGGGAAAAGTGGGGAAGATTTCTGTACACGTGGATGACACGTTTTATATGGCACGGTCGCAGCGATGTCGGGCTTCAAAGGACAATGGGAATACTCGGTCGACGACAAGGGGCGTGTCGCGCTCCCGGCCAAGTTACGCCGTTCGATTCTTCCGGAGGCCAACAATCGGCTGACGGTGACTCGCGGTTTCGAGCCGTGCCTCTATGTTTTCCCGGCCTATGAGTGGGAGAATGTGGAGTCGCAGTTACGGGGTCTGAACACCTACATGAAAGAGTCGAGGGCGTTCATTCGAACGATTCTTGGCTGGGCTGATGACGTGACACTGGACGGGCAAGGCCGGATGGCACTTTCGAAACGCCATATGGATTTCGCCAACATTGCGGAGAAGGTGCTCGTCATCGGTACCCTGGAGCGCATCGAACTGTGGGATCCTGAGACCTTTGACAGGCAGGAAGCCGATCAGACGATAGAATACGAGCAGCTCGCGGAATTGGTCTTGGGGGGTGACGCGACGGACCGTCCGAAAATGCTCGAGTAAATAAACGGATTTGTAGCTGCATGGTGGGGTCGAGTCCGGAGCCGGAGAGCTCCTACCATGTGCCTGTTCTTTGCAAGGCTGTACTGGAGGGATTAATCACCGACCGAAGTGGCACGTACGTCGATGCCACCTTGGGGGGAGGCGGCCATGCCGCCGCCATTCTCGGGGAGCTCGGGACGTCGGCGGTTTTCGTTGGAATCGATCAGGATATGGACGCATTGGATGTGTGCAGGCGACGATTCTCCGAAGACCCGCGAGTGCGACTCGTGCACGGCAATTTCGGCGAACTGCCGACGCTGCTGAGCAAAGTCGGCATTAATAGAATGGACGGGATACTGCTCGACTTGGGCGTGTCGTCGCATCAGATTGACACACCCGGTCGCGGGTTCAGTTACCGCACTGAGGGACCATTGGATATGCGTATGAACACCGTGTCCGAGCGGTCCGCCTACGAGTTTGTCAATTCGGCCTCTGAAGGGGATTTACGCGACGCAATCAGGTTGTACGGAGAGGAGAAGAGAGCGGGGAAGATTGCGGCCGCTGTGCTGAAGGGGAGGCCAATTGACAACACTCGTGCCTTTGCGGAGGCAATAGCTTCTGCGGTACCCGCGCGAGATCTAGTGAAGACGCTCTCGCGCGTGTTCCAGGCCATTCGAATTGCCGTCAACGACGAGCTCAACGTGCTCGAGCAGGCGCTCATGGATTCTGTGACGCTACTGGGCGAAGGTGGGCGGATCGCAGTGATCAGCTACCACTCGCTTGAGGATCGACGCGTGAAGCATTTCCTGAGATACGGAAACTTTCGCGGCGAGCCCGTCAAGGATCTCTACGGCAATTTGATTACGCCGTTTGAGCCCGTGACCCGGAAGGCCGTTCAGCCTGACGAAGACGAGTGCCGGCAAAATCCGCGTGCGAGAAGCGCACGGCTGCGGATCGCCGAGAGACGTGCTGAGGATAGGTACTCCCCGGGACAGCCCGCGAATTGAGGAGTCAAGAGGTGGAAGGATTCATGGCGTCGCATGGTGGAAGGTCGAAACAGATGGCAGTCGAGGCGCCGGCGCAAAAGCGTCGAGCGGCTAAACGCGCTGCGTCTGTCACGCGAGTACGGCGGGAGCCGGTGCCCGATGAAGGCGTCCCCGGGTGGGATGCTCTCTCGAAGTCGGTTCCCCGGCGATCGCGACGCACCGAGCGCGAAGAACAACCACGCCTGACCACCGCCCGCTTCACCCTCTGGCTTACGGGCCTGGCCCTGGGCGCCACACTGTACGTCGGTCATGTGCACGCGACTCAGCAGCTCTTCGAGACGCTACATGCAGCGAAAAAAGAAAACCTCCGCCTGCATCTGACGCTCGACCAATTGAAAGGGGAGCTGGATCGCACAGCAGGACCTGCCGTGCTCTATCCGAAAGCTCGTCGCCTGGGACTCAAAGAAGGATTCGCCTTCGGTCCGACGATTCACATTCACGACTAAATTTCATCCTCCGCCCTCGTGGACCCACGCGAGCAAATAGAGACCCGGATGTATCTGACGGTGTGCCTCATCGGACTGCTGCCGGTACTCATCCTCATTCAGATTGTGCGTCTCACGTTCTTCGATGGGGCCAAGCTGAGGGAAGAGGGCGTACGCCAGGCGGAATCATCCGTCACGATCCCGGCAATGCGAGGCATGATTCTCGATCGAGCGGGGAGGGTTTTGGCGACGAATGAGACCACCTATGATCTTGCGGTCGATCCTACTTACGACGGTTTCTCCAAGCGAGCCACGGAATTCCACCGGCGAATGGCTCGAATCACAGGGAGGCGCGCGGCCTACTACGGCCGGTTGTTCCGGAAGGCCTCGAGTCCACGCTACGTTCTCGTGGCTCGAGGCCTGACGGAACAACAGAAATCGAAGATCGACTCGTGGGATATTCCGGGACTCGTTCTCACGCCCCGCGTGACCCGTCGACACAACTATCGAACCCTTGCGGCCCAGGTGATCGGTCACGTCGGCGCCGATGGTAAAGGTCTCGCGGGACTTGAGGAGACGTTCGACGACGTAATGCGAGGTCACGACGGCTACACCACCGTTCAGCGCGACCGAATGGGTCGCATCAAAGCGGTGGTCGAAGGAGAGGTCGTCGAGCCCAGATACGGCAGCCATATCGTGCTGACCATCGATCTCGTCCGTCAGGCCATCATGGAAGAAGAGCTCGCCAAAGGCGTCGAAGATGCGCGGGCAACCTGGGGTGTGGCGATCGCGATGGATCCCCGGAACGGAGCCATCCTGGGCCTGGCCAACGTGCCGACCTACGATCCGGATCGAGCCGCCGCTTTCGGGGAGACGAGCCGGCGGAACCGGGCTGTGACGGACAAATTCGAGCCGGGCTCCACCTTCAAATTGGTTGCCGCCGCCGCCGCTATCGATCGGGGCCTCGTCACGATGGACGAGATCATCGACACGGGTCCCGGCCAGGCCGTCATCAATGGTCGGACGATGCGCGACACGCACAAACACGGTCGCATACCGTTCATCGACGTCATAGCACTTTCAAGCAATATCGGCGTCGCGAAAGTGGCGCTTCGACTTGGTCCGGGCGCGTTTTACCAGTATGCGCGCAACTTCGGCTTCGGCCAGCAGACCGGCATCGAGCTGCCGGGTGAAGTCGCAGGGACCCTGAAAAAGCCGCAGGACTGGAGTGGGATTACACTGCCGTGGATGAGCCACGGTTACGAAGTGGAGGCGACCCCACTCCAGGTCCTGTCGGCTTATGCAGCCCTTGCCAACGGAGGCACGCTCTACCGGCCATACGTGGTGGCCGAGGAACGCGACGTCTATGGTCAAACGGTCTGGAGACAAACTCCGGAACCGATTCGGAGAGTGTTCAAGAGGTCAACAGCCGAAACACTCCTGCCTGCCTTCGAGCGCGTTGTCACCGACGGCACAGGAAAACTCGCCGCCGTAGAGGGCCTTCGAATTGCCGGCAAAACCGGCACGGCGCAAAAGGCTGAGAACGGATCCTACGCAAGAGGCAAATACAGAGCAACCTTTGTGGGCTTCTTCCCGGCCGATCAGCCGCAGGTAGCGCTCATCGTGGTGCTCGACGAGCCCCAAAAAAGTGGCTACGGAGGGATCGTTTCGGCGCCGATCTTTGCAAACATCGCAAGACGCTGGCTCTCCACGATGCCCTCACTGGAATCCAGCGTGTCACCGGCCGACACCACAAGCGAATCGTCGCTCGTCTCCGTTCCCGAACTGCTCAGTCAACCGGTCGGCATTGCGTTCAGCCGTCTCGCCGTCACCGGTCTCGACATAGCCGACTGGAATCGGCCGGCTAATCCGTTCGCTCTTGTGGCCGATCAAATGCCGGCACAGGGGACTGACGTTCGAACTGCCACCCGCGTGCGCGTCGACGTTTCCGCCCCGTCCTCCCCGCCGCAGGCTCTGGAGCTCGAAGGATTGAGCTGTCGCCACGCGGTTAACCTGCTCGTTGCGAAAGGGACGGCAGTGCGCGCCGAAGGATTCGGGCGCGTGACACGCGTGAAAGGAAACTCAACGCAGACGATTGTCCACTGCGAATAAAGAACGGGCTGCCGTGGAACGATCGATGCAACATACGCTCCGCACACTCATTGAGACGCTGAGGGTTCACCGCCTCGTTCGGATGGTGAACGGAAGCGACGATGTGCAAATTAATCGTCTCTGCGACGACAGCAGAAACGTCGAGTCCGGATCCCTGTTCGTCGCTGTGAGCGGGACCCAGGCGGATGGACATGCTTTCATTCCCTCTGCAATCGAAAGGGGCGCCGCGGCGCTCGTCGTCGAGAACGCAATTGGTGTCCCGAGCTCGGTTCCAGTCGTCGAGGTCCGCGACGCGCGGATGGCGCTTGCCGTGCTTTCCCACTTTATGGCCGGACGGCCGTCCGACCAGCTTCGCATCGTCGGTGTGACCGGGACCAACGGCAAGACCACGACCGCCTGGCTCATTCACCACATGCTGACGCACGTAGGCTGTGAAACCGGCCTAATCGGCACCATCGAATCGAAGATCGGTTCGAAGCGGGTCGTGGCTACACTCACGACGCCCGGTCCGATCGAGCTCTCGAACCTCCTCTCGGATATGGTCGATGCCGGATGCACAGACTGCGTCATGGAGGTTTCTTCCCACGCCCTCGCGCAGCATCGCGTCTCCGGCATCCGATTTTCGGGAGCTGTCTTCACGAACCTGACCCGCGATCATCTCGACTATCACCGGACGTGGGACAATTACCTGAATGCGAAGAAGGCACTCTTCGACGGGCTCGAATCGGGCGCCGTAGCAGTCTACAATGCGGATGATCCCGCGGGAGACCGCGTTGTATCGGATTCGTCGGGTATGCGCTATGCCTATGGCCGGACCGCCGCCGCAGAGTTTTCGTTCAGGATTCTGGACAGCGGTCTTGCGGGACTCCGGCTTGAGGTCGATGGGGAAGAGCGTTCCTTCAATCTCGTCGGCGGCTTCAATGCATACAACCTGACGGCGGCCTACAGTCTCGGACGCGCCTTCGGTTACGAAAAGACTGTTGTTCTCGACGCCCTGGAGTCGGCTCGACCGGTGCCGGGACGTCTCGAACAGATCCAGTGTCTAAACGGGATCACCGCCATTGTGGACTATGCCCACACGCCCGACGCACTGGAGAACGTGCTGCATTCAGTGCGCGAGATCTCACAGCCGTCGACGCGCTTGTGGTGCCTTTTTGGATGCGGCGGGGATCGAGATCGGGGTAAGCGGCCCCTCATGGGAGAGATCGCGGAACGCATGGCCGATCGCGTCATCGTGACGAGCGACAATCCCAGGACCGAATCGCCCGAAGCGATTCTCGATGATATCCGCGCCGGAATTCGCCATCCCGAAGAGGCGGTCTGGATCCTCGACAGGAGAGAGGCAATTCAGTATGCCGGTGCCCATGCGGCTCCAGGCGACACCGTCGTACTCGCCGGGAAAGGGCACGAGGACTACCAGGTCGTCGGACGTGAACGCATTCATTTGGACGACCACGAGGAGGTGCGACGATGGTGTACGTGACGGCGCCTTCCTCCTGTCTACCTGACGCGGGAGCCTGAGGATGCTTTACTATCTCATAGATTTCCTCGAACGGCACTACCAGCCGCCCGGCTTCCAGGCGATATACTTTATCACAGTGCGAGCCGGCCTTGCTGCGGCAACCGCGCTCCTGATCTCCCTCGTCGCCGGGAAACACATCATCAACTGGCTCACGAACCACCAGTTCAAGGAGCGAATCCGCGAAGGCCATATGGCCGGTGCGGTCGATCACTCCCACAAGGCAGGCACGCCGACGATGGGCGGCATCATCATTCTTTCAGCCGTCCTCGTGAGCACGATTCTCTGGGGCGCGATCGGCGAAGTGTACATCCAGCTCATACTCCTGGCCACCGCCTGGATGGGCGCCTTCGGATTCGCGGACGACTATATAAAGGTGGTCAAGAAAGACAAGGCCGGCCTGGCGAAGAGAACGAAAATTACCGGGCAGGTAAGCCTTGGTCTCATCGTCGGATCGGTTCTCTACTTCCATCCGCAGTTCAAGGGCATCAATTCGCTAACGAACCTGCCCTTCCTTGCCGACGGTGTCTTCGATTACAACCACGTTGCCGACTGGCTCGGTCTGCATGGACTGGGATGGATCGTGTATATCCTTGTCGTGGTCTTCATCATTACGGCGCTTTCGAACGCCGCCAACTTGACGGACGGTCTCGACGGGCTGGCAGCCGGGGTGGCTGCCGTCGTGTCGCTTGGTCTGGTCCTTCTCTGCTACGTCGCCGGTAACGCGATTTTCGCCGACTTCCTGAACATGATGCATCTGCCCGGCACGGGAGAGCTGACGGTGTTCGCCGCCGCGCTGGCATCGGCAGGGTTCGGATTCCTCTGGTACAACGGATATCCCGCCCAGGTCTTCATGGGTGACACGGGGTCGATGGCGCTCGGCGCCGCCATCGGTACCCTCGCGCTGATGATCAAGATCGAGCTCCTGCTCCCGCTCCTCTGCGGGGCGTTCTTCATTGAGACCGTTTCGGTCATCATCCAGACCAGCTGGTATCGATATACGCGCAAGCGCACGGGGACGGGCGTACGAGTTTTCAAGATGGCGCCCATACACCACCACTATGAGGCGCTCGGCATCCCCGAATCCAAAATCGTGATCCGCTTTTGGATCGTTACGGCGATTCTCGTGATCGCCACACTCTTGACATTCCGTATCCGGTGAGGCAAACGTAAGTGGTAAAGAACGGACGACTTGTTGGGAAGCGTGTCAGCGTGCTGGGGGCAGCACGCAGCGGCAAGGCGGTCGCGCGACTGCTGAAGAAGGCAGGGGCGCTCGTTTTCGTGAGCGAGAGAGAACGCGCAACGGATATCCACCTGGATTTCCTGCAGGAACTGAATATCACAGGCGAATTCGGAGGGCATTCGAACAAAGTACTCGATGCCGATCTGATCGTCGTGAGCCCGGGCGTGCCATCTTCCATTCCGATTCTGAGGGAGGCACGGGATCGTTTGATTCCCGTCGTTTCGGAAGTGGAAGTGGCCGCCTGGTTTTGTCCCGCCCCAATGGTCGCTGTGACCGGATCGAACGGCAAGACCACCACGAGCAGTCTCGTCGCGCACATTTTCGAGACGGCAGGACTCGACTACGTCCTGGCCGGAAACATTGGTGAGGCTTTTTCAGAGTTCGTTCCGACGCTGAGTGAATCGGCAACGGCGATTCTGGAAATCTCGAGCTTCCAACTCGACCATATCGATACGTTCCGGCCCAAAGTCAGCGTGCTGCTCAACATTACGCCGGATCACCTGGATCGCTACGATTCCTTCGAAGACTATGCGCTAAGCAAGCTCAGAATCATGAAGAACCAGGCGGCCGGCGATGCCGTGATCTACAACTACGACGACGCCATCGTGCGTAACGGCGTCTCGTCCACCCTCGATCTCACCACCGCGTCGGGCTTCGCGTTCAGCCAGCAGTCTGAGATGGATCCGGGGGCATTCGTACGTGGAGACAGTCTCGTGCTGCGTACGCACCAGTCAGAGGAGGTCCTGATGGCGAGAGACGAACTTGCACTGCCGGGTCGGCACAATCTATACAACTCGCTCGCAGCGGCGATGGCGGCACGCGTGATGGAGGTCCGCGTCGAGTCAATCCGCGAGAGCCTGATGACGTTCGAAGGCGTGCGCCATCGACTGGAACTCGTGCGCGAGTTGCGGGGCATCCGCTTCGTTAACGACTCGAAGGCAACGAATGTGAATGCGGTCTGGTACGCCCTCGAAAGCATGGATTCCCCGGTCGTACTGATTGCAGGTGGACGCGACAAAGGAAACGACTACTCGGCGATTGCCGATCTGGTCGAGGAGAAAGTACACGGGTTGATAGCTATCGGCGAATCGGCAGATCGTGTCGTCGCCGACCTGGGAGGACTCGTCGAAGTGTGCGTCCAGGCCGTAAGCATGGATGACGCGGTCGTCAAGGCATGGGGCATGGCGCAGGGCGGAGACGTCGTTCTTCTGAGTCCCGCCTGTGCCTCGTTCGACATGTTCACCAACTACGAGGCGCGCGGCGATGCCTTCCGCGACGCCGTCGCAAAGCTCTGATTCGATCGAATGCCGGCAGCCAAGACACATAGCGCAAAAGCGGTGGCGATACGGATACCGTCCGATCGGTTGATCATCTGGACCGTCGCCATCCTCTCTGCGATCGGCATCGTCGCCGTCTACAGCGCGATTACCTTCCTGGCCGTCGCACGGGCGGGATCCGCACCCGAGTCGTTCTTACTGCGCCACGTTCTCCGCACGTTTCTGGCGCTCATTGCCGTCGTGGTCTTCAGCCGGATCGACTATCACAAGCTCGCTCGAATCTCGAAGCTGGCGTTGATCCTCTCCATCATTCTCCTCGCGCGGCGTACAGGTCGTAGGCGTGACGATCGGCGGGGCCGAACGGTGGTATCGCGTTTGGGGCGTGTCGATCCAACCATCCGATTTTGCCCGCGTGGCCCTCCTCCTGCACGTCTCGTTTCTGCTCGCAAAGAAACAGCTGTACATCCAGGACCTTCACCGGTCCTTCCTTCCGCTGATGTTCTGGGTCATTCCCACCTTGATTCTGATCGGGATGGAAGACCTGTCTACTTCGGTGATGCTTCTCGGTACGTTTATCGTGATGGCGTTCATAGCGAGGGTGCGCGTTCTGCACCTGAGCTCCCTGGCCGGCGTGCTCGCAGTCTGCGCAGTCATCTTTCTCCTGGTTTCTCCCGGTCGCGCCAGCCGGATCACCTCCTGGCTCGGGGTGGACAACACGGCCGAAGTGAGCGACGTTCAAGCCGAAGGCTACCAGGCGCATCAGGCGAAGATTGCGTTCGCCATGGGTGGGATCCTGGGGCGAGGCCCCGGCAAGAGCGTCCAGCGCGACTTCCTGCCCGCACCCTACAACGACTTCATTTTTGCAATCGTCGCGGAGGAGTACGGACTCATCGGCGCTACGGTGCTCCTTGCCCTGTTCTGTGTGCTCCTGTTCCGAGGATTTCTCCGAGTGGCCAGAGCGGCGCCCGATCCGTTGGGATTCTTCATGGCCATCGGCGTCACGACAATGATCTGTCTCTATGGGCTGGTGAACGCCGCCGTCGCCTGCGGGCTGTTTCCCGTGACGGGACTCCCGATGCCTTTCGTGTCCTACGGAGGAACGTCACTGCTTGCCAGCGGCGTGCTCGTCGGTATTCTGTTGAACATCTCGAAATCGGCGGCTCAGCAACCTGCAGTCGTAGCGAAATGAGCGCACCGCGACCACACATACCGCGCATCCTCTTCGCCGGCGGCGGAACGGGGGGACACGTGTATCCTGCGATTGCGATTGCGGATGCCGTGCGTGACATGGAGCCTGCGGCGTCCATCGCTTTCGTCGGAACGCGGGAGCGGATCGAGTGGATCGCGGTCCCGAAGGCAGGCTACCCCATTCATCCGATCACTGTGAGCGGCTTCTATCGAAAGCTGGATGCGCGGAACCTGACCTTTCCCTGGAAGCTCTTCAAGGGATTGACGGAGAGCTGGTCGCTCGTCGGAGCGTTCGATCCGGACGTTGTCGTCGGCACCGGTGGTTTCGTTTCCGGGCCGGTGCTATGGACGGCCGGAATGCGCGGCCGGCGGACGCTCATTCAGGAGCAGAATGCCTACGCGGGTATGACCAACCGGCTGCTCGGGAAGCGCGCCGACCGTATCCATATCGCTTTTCCCGAGGCCGCGCGCTACTTCCCCGGCGGGCGTTGCACGCTGACCGGTAATCCTGTTCGCGCTTCCCTGACCGAAACGACGCGTTCTGAAGCCCGTGCGTCACTCGGGATCCCCGACGATGCAGAAGTCCTCTTCCTGTTTGGCGGATCGCTCGGAAGCCGGGCACTCAACGATGCAATGAGTGCGTCGGTTGCGACACTGCTAGAGGCGCCGGATCGGTTCATTCTGTGGCAGACCGGACCCCGGTACTTCGATGAGATTCGCCCAGCCGTCGAGCATGATCGCCTGAGATTGATGGCGTTCGTCGATCGGATGGACTGGGCATACGCCGCGGCCGACCTCGTCGTTTGCCGTTCTGGTGCGATTACGTGCAGTGAATTGATGGCCACGGGATCGGCCGCCTTGCTGGTGCCCTCCAAGAACGTCGCCGAGGATCATCAGACGAAGAATGCCGCATCGCTTGTCGCGCGCGACGCTGCGGCGATGCTGGCTGAGAACGATCTGGGTGAGCTTGTATCGACCATTGAAGCCTTGTTCAAAGACCCGAAGAGGCTCGAGCAGATGAGCGAGGCCGTCAAGCTTCTGGCCCGGCCCAATGCTGCGAGTGAGATCGCCCGTGACGTGCTTGCGCTGGCGATGGACGAAGCGCTGAATCCGGTGGAGGTGTCGCCATGACTCAGAATGTGCGCAGGCAGCGGCCACTCGGACCGATCCGCCATGTTCATATGGTCGGCATCGGAGGAATCGGCATGAGCTCTATCGCCGAAGTGCTGCTCCTTCGCGGCTACGTCGTCACAGGGTCGGATTTGAGTCCGTCCGCCGTGACCGATCACCTCGAGGATCTCGGGGCGCACGTTTACGATGACCATGATCGTGACCATGTTGCGGGCGCCGATGTCGTGGTGTACTCGTCGGCTGTGCACCCGAATGAGAATCCGGAAACGCTCGAAGCCGAACGCCTGCGCATTCCGTTGATCCGGCGCGACGAGATGCTCGGTGAGCTCATGCGCATGAAATATGGCGTCGCAATCGCCGGGACGCACGGCAAAACGACGACGACTTCGATGACCGGCGTTGTCATTGGAGAGGCCGGGTTCGATCCGACGATCATCGTCGGCGGCAAGGTGGCTGCTTTCGGATCCAACGCCGTCACCGGCGAAGGCGACCTCATCGTCATCGAAGCCGACGAGTATGACCGGACGTTCCTGCGCCTGACGCCCGTTATCGCCGTGATAACGACGATTGAAGAGGAGCACCTGGACATTTATCGCGATCTCAATGATCTGCGCGATGCCTTCGCCCAGTTTGCAAACTCGGTGCCCTTCTTCGGCGCGGCCGTTCTGTGTCTCGACGATCCGAACGTCCAGTCGATCATCCACCGCCTGGACCGCAGGATTATCACGTATGGAACGTCGCGACAGGCGGACGTACGTGCTGAGGATATCGAACAGACCGGCACCGAAATTCGCTTTGTCGTCCACGGGAAGGATGCACGGCTTGGTGAGATCAAGCTCGTCATGCCGGGGCTGCACAACGTCCGCAACGCACTGGCGGCGGTTGCAGTCGGGCTCGAGCTCGAAATCCCATTCGAGGTCATCCGCAGCGCCCTGCAGCGCTTCAGCGGCGTGCAGCGCCGGTTCGAAGTGAAAGGGGAGGGCCGAGGAGTGCTTGTCGTGGACGATTACGGGCATCATCCGACCGAGATCAAGGCTACGCTGGAGGCCGCTGCAAAGGCATGGCCGGGTCGTCGCCTCGTAGCGGTCTTCCAACCCCACCTCTACTCTCGGACGCTTCTCTTCAAAGACGCGTTTGCCCGCGCCTTTTTCAACGCGGATCTGCTGGTCGTAACCGACATCTACCCCGCGCGCGAAACGCCGATTGACGGAATCGACGGGATGACGATTGCGGGATCTGTTTCGCAAGCCGGCCACAAGGACGTTCGCTACATCGAAGACAAGAAGGATCTTCCCGATTTCCTGAGTGACGTCGTCAAGTCCGGGGATGTCGTGATAACGCTCGGAGCCGGAGACATCTGGCGATTCGGAGAGCGGTTCATGGAGACCTACTTCACGGAGGCGAACCATGTCTGACAGGAAGACTCCTCGCCTGAATCGCGCCCGCGTTCAACATCACGTCGTTTGGATTGGCGCCGCCCTCGCCGTCGTCTTGATGGTCGGCTGCGCCACCTACTACCTGAATTCGGTAACCATCCAGCAGGTAGAGGTCAGTGGTGCGGAGCATGCGTCTGTGCCAATGATAATGGACCTGTCGGGAGTAGCGGTGGGCGACACCCTCTTTCGGCTCGATGCTGATCTGATCGCAAGCCGCGTTGACCATGCATCCCTGGATCGAGAAGTCGGATGTGACGCGTTGGCCGACGGGCGTGCTGTCCATCGAGGTTCAGGAGCGGCAGCCCGTTGCACTCACGCTGTCGGAGGCGGGCACGCCGGCGTTTTACCTGGATCGATCCGGCGAATCACTGCCCGTCGACACGCTGTCGCGTTACGACGTACCGCTTATTCGCGGGGTCGCACACGGCTCACATCCCGTAGCTGTACGGGATTCGACAACGCTCGAGCTGCTGAGTGTGCTCGCGTCACTTTCGCCTTCGGTCGACGGTCTCCTGTCGGATCTGGTGGTGCGTCCAGACGGAGAAGTCGAGGCGGTAACTGTTCCCGTTCAAGACGGTCACTGCATTCGCGTTCGATTGGGACGCGGCGATTTCGAGCGGAAAATGAAGACGCTGAAGGCATTCTGGATGCAGGCGGTTGCCGGCTTCCCGAACAAACGAATTGACTGGATCGACCTTCGATATCGAGGTCAGGTCGTCACAAAAGAAGAATCTGTAATCAGTTAGAACACCGTGCCGGAGTCCGGTGGGACGCGGCGCAAGAAACATCTAGGCCTTATGGAAGAGCAGATCGTAGTGGGGGTTGACATCGGCACAACCAAGGTGTGTGCCATGGTGGCCAGCGCCGACGATATTGGCCGCATAAACATCCTCGGGGTGGGCGTTGCGCCGTCCGAGGGGTTAAACCGCGGCGTCGTGGTCAACATCGACAAGACCGTCGAGGCGGTTCAGGCGGCCATTCACGACGCCGAGCGCGCCGCGGGACTGACCGTCCGCCAGATCGTTGTCGGGATCGCCGGCGACCACATTCAAAGTTTTCAGAGCCGGGGGGTTATTACGATTCGGGAGCGCGAGATTTCGTCAGACGACGTCGAGCGGCTTCTCGACGATACGCGTCATATCGCCTTGCCCGGCGATCGGCAAATCCTCCACGTCATGCCGCAGGAGTTCATTGTCGACGGGCAGGACGGGGTAACTGAACCCATAGGGATGCGCGGAATGCGCCTCGAGGCGAACGTCCACATCATCACGGGATTGATCTCTGCCGCTCAGAACATCTATCGCTGTATCGAAAAGACGGGCCGCGAAGTGGCAGACATCGTGCTCGAGCCGCTTGCCAGCTCCTATGCCGTGCTGCATCCCGAGGAAAAGGAAATCGGTGTGGCGCTGGTCGACATCGGCGGTGGCACGACAGACATCGCCGTCTTCGAGGACAACATGATCCGACACACGGCCGTCGTCGCCGTGGCCGGCAACCAGGTTACCGAAGACATTCGGAAAGGGCTTGGGATCATGCGCAACGACGCCGAGCAGCTTAAATGTCAGTACGGAGTCGCAATTCCAGGACTCGTCGAGAACGATGAGGAGATCAGCATTCCCGGAATTCCTGGTCGACACGAAAAGATCGTTCGACGCTCGACGCTGGCACAGATCATCCAGCCCAGGCTGGAGGAGATTCTCGAAATCGTCGATCAGGAGCTGAAGCGGAGTGGTTACGCCCGCAGGCTCGGCGCAGGAGTCGTTCTGACCGGCGGCGGATCGCTCATTCCCGGGACGGTGGAGCTGGCCTCCGACGTGCTTGGGCTCGAGGCCCGCGAGGGACGGGCTACGGGGCTTTCCGGAGGACTTGTCCAGGAAGTCACAAATCCGAAGTTCGCGACCGGTGTCGGGCTGGTTCTGTACGGACTTCGCCCCGAGGGACTATCCAGCGTGCCGTTCAGCCTTGCGCCCGACGGTGATCGACGACCGCTGCGTGGCGGTGACAGGACGATTCGTGAGCGCATCCGCGATCGAATGGTCGGATGGTTCAACGAATTGTAGGTGAGAAAGGAAACGGAAATGATGAAGGATCAGGGGACTGCTCAACCCCCGATGCAGTTACAACTAAATCTGGAGGGCTTTATGCCGGAAGATACCAAAGAACTCCGCATCGCCGATAGCTTCACGTTCGACAGTGAAGCCATCGAGCCGGCCAAAATCAAAGTGATTGGCGTCGGCGGCGGTGGCGGAAATGCAGTGAACAACATGATCTCGAAGGGCATCCGAGGCATAGATTTTCTTGCCATCAACACGGATGCCCAGGCACTCGAGGCCAATCTCGCACCCGGGAAGATTCAGATCGGTCGCAAATTGACCCAGGGACTGGGCGCGGGCGCACGGCCCAGTGTCGGGGAGAAAGCCGCCGAAGAAAGCCGAGAGGCGATCGAACAGGCCATCGCAGGATCCGACATGGTCTTCATCACGGGCTGGAATGGGCGGAGGAACCGGCACCGGGGCAGCTCCCGTTGTGGCCGCCGTCGCGCATCAGATGGAGATCCTCACCGTCGCCATTGTGACGAAGCCGTTCCACTGCGAGGGGAGCCGCCGGCTCCAGACGGCAATGTCGGGCATCCAGCAGCTTGCGGAGCATGTCGATACCCTCATCGTCGTACCGAATGAACGACTGCTCGATATCTCGAAAGAGGATACGACGCTCATTCAGGCCTTCGAAATGGCCGATGAGGTGCTGTACAGCGCCACGCGCGGCATCAGCGACCTGATAACCGTGCACGGTTTGATCAACCTCGATTTCGCCGATGTCCGCACGACCATGGAGGGCGGAGGAACGGCCCTCATGGGTTCGGCCACGGCAACCGGTCCGAACAGGGCCGAGAAGGCGGCCGTTGAGGCGATCTCGAGTCCCCTGCTCGACGGACTTTCGATCAACGGCGCGAGAAACATCCTCGTCAACATTACCGCAGGCAGCAACCTGGGAATCCGCGAGGCGACGACAGCCACCGACATCATCAACCGCGAGGCCGACGGCAAGGCGGAAGTCATCTTCGGGACCGTCATCGACGAAAGCCTTGGAGATTCGCTTCGCGTGACGGTGATCGCGACGGGTTTTGAAGATGCGCTGCAGCAGTATCGTCCGTCGTCGGCAACGGTCGCGGCGCCCCCCAAACCTCTGCGCTACAAAGGAGAGGAGAGTCTCAAGGAGCTGGATGCCCCCGCATTCCAGCGTCGCGGACCGGTGCCCCCAGTGACGGACCAGGAAATGCAGGACACACCTGCTTTTATGAGGCGGGCGTCTGACGGACTTACAGTCAGAAAGATGACCGTGCGCGATCTCGACGGGCAGGAAGTGATCGAAGAGGAAGCAGAGGATGATGAGTCCACTCCCGCGTTCCTCAGAAAGATGATGGACTAGGGGCGTTTTACGCCCGCCCGGACGCTCCGGCGAAGGGGTCTTTGAGCTCGACCCCGCCCGGTGATTTCATTGGGCCCTCCAGCACTGTGAATCACCGTGGTCTTAGACGAAGCAGGCCGGTCCGCTGCGGCGGATCCGGCCTGTTTCTATTTGGGACGGCGTGCTACCGCCTACAAGACAAATCTTGCGCCGCCCTGCAACCACAGGCCGCTGCCATCCTTGATATGAAGCCCGATCTCGCCCCAGGGAATGATCTTGGAATCTTCTTTCGCGAAGTCGACGCCGAACTTGGTATTCAACCCAATATCCGTGTTATGAAAATTGCGCGGGTTCGGTCCGTTCCGGTCCTTGACGTTGTCCAGCCCGATCAAGAGTCCGCCACCGAGGTAGGCATTCACGAATTCGAGATCGAGAGGGTACAGGGCATTCAGTGCGATGAGCGTGTAGTTCTCGGTATATCCCGGCACACTGTCGAGGAAGTAGAAATTCACCTCTGGATTGCCCTGTAGGCCATGCTCGTTGAGTTCCCATGGAAGGTTGAATACGGCGTTCGCCCCTACGTAAAGATCGGAGTTGTTAAAATCGAGCCCGATCTGGGGACCAAATTGAAACTGGCAAAAGCCTGCTACTGCAGGTCCGGCGATCAGAGCTACTGTGATGAAAAACCGTCGCATAATATTGTCGAAGTATGATTTCAAAGTGGGTTAGCTGATTTAACAACGAGGGGCGACAATAAGATTCTGAATCCAGTCATGCAAACGCAAATCCACCGCGGAGACCAGTATCTTAACGCATGACCAGAGCGAGTTGGATCATATTGCCGGTGTTCGCGGCCTTGACCGCTACGACAGCCGTGTGCCAATCCGCCGCCTCGGGACCGACGAAGGGAATCGTCTGGGCGCCTCCCGAGCATTTTGCCGATCTCCGCACCGATCTGGAGCGCATCGGTGGAGAAGGCGCCGAGGCGGTCCGCACGGCCTTGATTCTGGATCCCAATGTTCAGATTGTCGGTGACCTTTTCGGGCTGAGTTTCTTTCAGGAAATCGACGCCCGCTTCATGCCTGCGGCTCGGTTCGCGGAGCGCCGCCCGGAGATGACCGCTGCACTGGACTCCGCAATTGAAACGGCATCTCAGTTCGACGCGCGGCAGCAGTTCGGGTTAGGGTACTGGGTTGACACGAGCGTGCCGGAGACTTGCCAGGTTATTCGGGATCTGAGCGATCGGGTTCATGACCGGCTGCCCGCCGCCCAGACGTACTATGTCACTGCATTTATCGAATCGGACATCTGTGCGGAGGCGGTTGACTTCGTGCTGATTGATGCGGAGGGAGTGAGTCCTGTCTCCGACCTTGTTCAACGGTGGCGAATGCACAGTGACGTCCCGGTAGGCATCTCGAGCATCGGCTTTCCGGTACGCGAAGACGCAGGCTACGGCTACCGGTCAACGTTCTCGGCCGATTACCAGGCCCGGATGCTCGAGCGAGAGCTGCGGGAATTGCTCGGTGACAGAAATCTGAGGGCCGTTTTCGTCGATCGCTGGCGAGCACGTACAAAGCTTTCTGATGAGGCGACGGACAAAGTCGGCGACTACGGCATTACTGCTCCAAATGGAGACGCCCGACCCGCGTCCGACGTGGTAAGGGGTCTCTATACGGGCAACCAGCAGGTGTTCGCCTTCGACGCCGGCAAGGGATCGGACAACGATTTTTCGTGGATCAATCTGATCAGCTTCCTGAGCGTCACCTTGTTCGGACTGACCTACTACGGCTCGATCAGCCTGCGTTCGATCGTGCGTCGCTACTTTCTGTCGCATTCGATCTATATCGAGAAACTCAGCGACGGTCGTGAGGCCACGGTTGGCACGTCCATGTTTCTCCTTCTTTGTCTCTCGCTCGCCGCCAGCGTAGTCGGAATGACGGTGCTCACGGACCTCGCCGGGACGCGGCTCTGGCACCCGATCCTTCACTGGCTTCCAGGCTGGCTTTCGGAACCGCTTCAGATTGGTCTTGCCCGATCGGGACTGCTGATCCCGGTGTTTGCCTCCCTCTTTGCGATCATCACGCTCCTCTGGGCTGCGATTCTCTCGATCTCGACGAGAGGCACGAAACGTCTGCGTTTCGGCCAGACGCTCCTGACCGCCGTCATGCCCAGATGGCCGGTCGCGCTGATTGGACTTCTCGCCCTGGTCATGCTGAACTGGCGCATAGATGCGCCCGGCTTCGTTCTTCTTGCCGTGATGGGCGTCTGGTTTACAGTCGTGCTGACCTACACGGGCCGGATGTTGTCCGACTTCCTTCGCCTTCTCGGAATCCGTGCGCTCTGGACCGTACCGGTGCTATTCCTCGGGCTCTGTCTTCTGGCCGCCTCAGTCTGGCTCTTCGTCGCCACCAACGATCTCCAACCCGAGATCGGTTATCTGTGGAATATTGCAAGGGGGACATGAAGACGTTCGACGTTCGGGGTTCCAGGTTCCGGGTTCCAAGTTCCACGTTGGGTACCGACGACCATTCTAGGCTAGCCGGATTGGAAGGCCTGAGGACCAATTCAATTCCTGTTTTAAACGCTGGCCACACGAGAGACCTTCGAAAGTTGCCATTGAAACTGGAACCCGGGGAACCCAGACCCTGAACCCCGAACCGTGCGTCAGCCTCTGATCTTGTTCAGCCGTTTCCGCAGGCTTTCCATCAGCCCGTCGAAGCCTCGTTTGCGAATGGCACTCTGGAAGGAGCGGGCATAGCTTTCGGCGGTGCTTACTCCGTCGAGACTGATGTCGGTGATCCACCACTGGTCGTTTCGCCGGAGCAGCTGATAAGACACGGTCGTGGTGACGTCCTTGTAGAGTGCCGTCGTGACGGCGCGGCCCGTCGTTCCATTGACCTTGACGGAGTCAATCGTCACCTTGGCTCGATACGGATCGAGATCCGACAGCGACTGCTCTCTGACGATGGCGGAAAAGGTCTCGACGAAATCCGACCGCTGTGCGTCGGTGAGGTCTTTCCAGTAGTCTCCGAGCGCGGTTTTGCCCATCTCCTGAAACAGGATGAGGTCATTCACGATCCCACGCAGCGAATCCTCTTCGGCATTCGAGAGCGGCGAGTGCGCGAGCACCGCTTTTATCTCCCGATCCCGATCTACGAGTAGTCGGCGGACCGACGCCGGGTCCTGCGCCAATGCCGACGAGTGCGAAAAGGCCAAAGTGCACACAAGCACTGCAAAAAGCCCATGGAGGCGAAGCGACATAGCTGAATATTTAGTTTGAATATCGTTGTCAGTTATTCAATCAAAGAGCATGCCAATTGCGTGGGGATCCAGGAGGAGTCCGGTCGCATCGAGCATTCGGATGACGTTTACGTTGTTGTCGCGCACGGCTTCGAAGTACTTGGCTCGCAGTTCGAGATTGGATCGCACGGCACGCACGAGATTCTCTGTGTCGCCGAGCTCGAGATCGAAATTGATCTCCTCCGTCTGAAGCCACTCTTTGCTAATCCGAAGCGCCTCCGATTGGGCGTCGAGTGCGGCGCGGGCGACGATCAAATTGCGATAGGCCTGCTCGACGTCGAATCTAATGAGCTGATCGGCGGCCCGGAGCTTCTGCAGCACTTCGTCCCGCTGCGCCTCCGCCTGTCGCACCTTCGCTTTCGTGATGGAGAAATTCAGATTCTGGCGAATCCCGATGCCTGCGCGAAGTCCGCTCCCGGTGAGGGGATCGGAGATGAAAGGGTTCGGCTGGTTGTGTCGGCCCGGCGCGTCAGACATGCGAGCGGACGCCCCCAGGAACAACTTCGGTTTGTAGTCAGCTCGCGCCACCCGAACGAGGGCGTTCCGCGCATCGAGTCCGGCCGATGCCTGCTGGAGTTCCGGACGCATCGTCTGCGACTGATCGAAGTAGGTGGCAAGGCTGTCGACGGCATAATCGACGGGAAGAAGCTCCCGCCGATCCGGGATCACCGCGGCGCCTTCGGGAACGAAAAGCTGCCTGCTGAGCGCCGATACGGCTAGCTTGTGCTTCTGCTCGGCCTCGACGACGCTCCGGCGATATTCCTGCTCGGTGATCTCCACTTGAAACAGGTCGGCATCGTCTACATCGGCTGCACCCTCATCCAGCATGCGCTTGATCTCCGACTTGGCCCGCTGCACGATGTCACCGGTCTCGCCGGCGAGCCGAACGAGTTCTTCCGTCAAGAGCACGTTGAAGTACAATTCGGCCGCGCGAGATGCAACCGCGAGCGACTTCTCGCGGACGCGGGCATCCGCCACTTCAACGCCTGATTTGGCTGCGCGAACCGATCCCGACAGCTCACCCCAGGTTAAAAGAGGCTGGGCGAGCGAAACTTCTATCTGATTGAATACCCTCACCTTGTCCCAGCTATTCCTGAGGTCGGGATCGAGGTAAAGCTGATCATCCGGGAAGCTGCTGCTGCTTAATCCGGGTGAAGGGGCATGGGACGTCGTTGCCTTGAATTCCGGCAAGAAACGAGAAGCCTTGGCCTGACTTCCGCGCGCCTCGGCATAATCGAGGCCGGCTGCCATTTCGGCTACTTGGGGACTTCGGGCCACGGCGAGCCGGATGACGTCCTGAAGCGACAGTTCTGCGGTATCGCCGGGCGCGATGTGCTCGAATTGAGCCTGTGCGGGACCGTTCGACCACAAGGACGCGGTCAAAACCAGGAGAAAAGGCGTGATATGTCTGAGACTCATGCTGTTTCCTGAATGGAGTGACGAAGATTTCGCCTACCGATAGTACTGAATCCGATAAATCAATCCGTTGGCATCGTCTGAAACCAGCAGGCTGCCATCTGGAAGCACGACCACGTCCACGGGTCTCCCCCAGGCTTTGGCCGGCGTGCCATTGACGAGGAAACCTGTAAGAAAGTCCTCATACGATCCTTTCGGCGTTCCGTCGTCATTGAAGGGCACGAATACCACTTTGTACCCCGTCGGCCTGCTTCGATTCCAGGATCCGTGAAACGTGACGAACGCTCCATTCCGGTAATGAGCCGGGAACGAGTCGCCCGTGTAGAAGGCGATACCAAGCGGCGCAGAGTGCGCCTGAAAAAGGACGGCGGGTGTTTTCGTGGATGACGCCAGATCCGGTGCTTCACTGGCTCCGCCGCTCATTCTTCGCGGGTCGAGCAAATCCGGAGAGAGGTAGGCATACGGCCATCCGTAGAAGTCCCCTGCCTGAAGCTGCGCCATGTAATCGGGAACGAGGTCGTCACCCAGCCCGTCGCGCTCGTTCACGACGACGTAGACGACGCCCGTTTGAGGGTGGACGGCCAGACCGACGGGATTTCGGAGCCCCGACGCCAGCGTCCGGCGTGAAGTACCATCAACGCTCATTTCCTGAACGGTTGCGCGCGGTGACGATTCCACCGAAACGTTGGTCGCCGATCCAATCGATACGTACATGTGCTCGCCATCGTTTGAGAATGCCAGGTCGCGCGTCCAATGACCCGAAATGCCGGACGTAAGCGTGGCTACGATCTCTCCGCTTCCGGTAGCCTGCAGCTGCCTCGGCTCGTACTTAAAGCGTCTGATCGTGGTCGTACCGGCTATGTAGATGGACTGTGAAGCAAAAACCAGGCCGAATGGCCGCACCATCCCGTTGGAATCATCCGCGAAGACGGCCCGGAGCTCGGCGTCTCCGTCTCCGGTAGAATCGCGGAGGACGCGCACGCGATTGCTCGCGGATTCAGCGACGAAAACATCACCTCCCGGGGCGACGGCGAGCGTTCGCGGTCTGGTGAGTCCATCCGTGAAGATGTTCACTTTGAAACCCTCGGGTACATAGAGGACGGGCGATTCGGGGACCGCTGAAATCGACGCCTGATTCGTTGCTGACTGCGTCATGTAAGGTTGCGGGAGGTCGTCGATCGCAATCCGAATGGGTGTGGGGACGAGTGGCTGGGTCGTTATGAGGGCAGGAGGTCCATCGGGGATCGTTTCGACGGTGTCGGGCCCCTCCAGGTTTGCATCCGTGCAACGGGCAAGCAGCACGGCGACAAGAAGCGGTGTCAGGAAGATGCGCATGGGATTCGTGGAGGCGGCCTCAACTGATCATGCCACTAAACCCGACAAGCCGATTGCTTGATCCCTCGATCGCAGGCACTTGCACGGCGGCGGCTGCCACCAGGTGCCGCGTGTTTGGCATTTCAGGCAAACTGACCCCAAGGCCCATTTGGAAAGGAGGGACAGACGACTTAAAGTCACGCTGGGAGACCGGGAAGGCCGTGACCGATCGGCTGGGATCGGATCCTTTGGCGCTGGATCGGACCACGTAGAGAAAGCAGGATGGCCGGAAAGAAACCACAGCCTTTAGGGCCGCTGATGCACGAGCTCATGAGGAAGCTCGATGCAGGAAGTAAACTTGGAGAAGCCACGATTGTGTCGGCGTGGCAGGACGTCAGCGGCCAGCAGATTGCACAGATTACCGAGAAAGTTTGGGTCGAGAAGAAAAGGCTCTTTGTGAAGGTCAACTCGGCGCCATGGCGCTACGAATTGCATCTGCAGCGGCGCGAATGGTGCAACAGGCTAAACGAGCAGCTGGGAAAGCGAATGATCGAGGAGATAATCTTTCGCTGACGTCAGGAGACGAATTTCTTGAACGCGACCGACGTGTTGTGTCCCCCAAACCCGAACGCGTTGCTGGCGGCATACACGACTTCTCGATCCTGGGGCTTGTTCGGCGTGCAATTGAGGTCGCAGTCAGGATCGGGCGTCTGATAGTTGATGGTCGGCGGCACCTTATTGTACATGACGGCGAATATTGCGGCGATGGCCTCGACGGCGCCGGCGGCGCCGAGCAGATGGCCCGTCATGCTTTTCGTAGACGACACGTTCATCTTGTAGGCGTGCTCGCCGAAGACTCGCTTGACAGCCTTCGTTTCCGCGACGTCTCCGAGCGGCGTCGAAGTGCCGTGCATATTCATGTAGTCGAGATCCTCGGGCTGGATGTCCGCATCCTTGAGCATCATCTGCATCGCCAGCACGGCGCCGCTGCCTTCCGGGTCGGGTGCCGTGATATGGTGCGCGTCGGCCGACATGCCAATGCCGGCCACTTCGGCATAGATCTTGGCGCCGCGTCGCTGTGCGTGCTCGAGCTCTTCGAGGACGAGCGCCCCGCCGCCTTCACCGAGGACGAATCCTTCCCGTCCCGCATCGAACGGACGACTCGCGGTGGCGGGATCGTCATTGCGCGTCGAGAGGGCCTTCATGGCATTGAATCCGCCGACCCCCATCTCGCACACCGGCGCCTCCGATCCACCTGAAACCACGGCGTTCGCAAACCCGTTGCGAATGAGCAGAAAAGCGTCGCCTATGTTGTTGTTTCCAGTGGCGCAGGCAGAGACGAGGCAGTAGTTGGGTCCCCTGAAACCGTAATCGATGGCGATAAGGCCGCTCGAAATGTCTGGGATCAGCATCGGGATAAAGAATGGCCAGAGGCGTTGCGCTCCCTGTTCCAGGAGGATCTTGCTCTGTTCCGTGAAGAGTTTGATTCCGCCGATTCCCGATCCGAAAATCACCCCCACCGTGTCTTTGTCCACGCCGGGAGCGTCGGCAATCCCGGAGTCGGCAATCGCCTGCTTGGCGACGGCGACGGCATACTGACAGAACGGATCGAGCTTACGCGCGGACTTTCGATCCATGTAATTGAGTGGGTCATACCCTTTCAGCTCGCAAGCGAACTGGGTATCGAAGTTTGTGACGTCGAAGTAGGTAATACGCGCGCAACCACTGACTCCCTCCATCATGGAATTCCAGAAGGATTCAGGTGTCAGACCGATGGGCGTCAGCGCTCCCAACCCTGTCACTACGACTCTTCGGCGCTCATTGAACATGGTGCTCAAAAAAGGCAACTCCGAGACACTGCTCGGGGTTACAGTTCTATTCTATGAGAAAACGAACGCTGCTAGGCGCCGCTCTTCTCCGTCAGGTATGAAACTGCATCGCCGACCGTGGCGATCTTCTCCGCATCCTCGTCAGGGATGGTTAGATCGAACTCCTTCTCGAACTCCATGATCAGCTCAACCGTGTCTAGTGAGTCGGCGCCGAGATCGTTTGTGAACGAGCTATCGTCGGCAATGGAGTCTTCATCGACACCGAGTTTATCTACAATTATGGCGCGAACTTTTGCTCCGAGATCTTCCGACATGCTTGTATCCTTTTCTGCAATATGATTGATGGAAGAAGCCCCGACAGCACTGAATGAAGTGCAGGGCACAATGAATCGGTGAAACTACGGCGATGCCCGAGATTAAGCAACCAAACGGTCTGTCGACTCGGGATCCTTACAGGACTCATTCGTTAAAACTTGGTTGAAAAAACGGCGTAGATGAAGGTATCTTAGCTGCCCGTCCACCGAAACGCCTACACTCGTTTCATGCCTTATTTGTTTACCTCCGAGTCTGTTTCCGAAGGTCACCCTGACAAGGTCGCAGACCAGATTTCCGATGCACTCCTCGACGCCATGTTGGCGCAGGACCCCTTGAGCCGTGTCGCGATCGAAACGATGGTGACGACAGGCCTGGTAATGATCTCCGGTGAGGTCACGACGGGGGCTCGTTTCGACCTCCAGGATATTGCCCGCGAAGTCATCCGAGACATCGGTTATACCGATTCTTCACTGGGCTTCGACGCAGCATCCTGCTCGGTGCTGAGCAGCCTTCACCGCCAGTCGCCGGATATTGCCCAGGGTGTCAACGAAGGTGACGGACTGCACGTCGATCAGGGAGCGGGCGACCAGGGCATGATGTTCGGATACGCATCGCGTGAGACCGACGAGTTGATGCCGATGGCCATTTCTTATGCGCACGGCCTCGTGAAGACGCTTGCGGAGATCCGCAAGAACGAACAGTCGATGCCCTACCTCCGGCCCGACGCCAAGAGCCAGGTCACGGTCGAGTACGACGACGATCGCAAAACTCCGCGGCGCATCCATACAGTCGTCGTCTCGACCCAGCATGGAGAAGACGTCGACGTCCGTCAGATTAAGGACGACGTACGCTCAATCGTGCTGCCGAGAGTGATCCCTGCTGATTTGCTCGACGACGATCTGATACTCCATGTGAATCCTACGGGACGGTTCGTCCTGGGCGGGCCGAACGGTGATACCGGTCTTACCGGGCGCAAGATCATTGTGGACACCTACGGCGGCAAAGGCGCCCATGGCGGTGGCGCCTTCAGCGGCAAGGATCCCTCGAAAGTCGACAGATCGGCAGCGTATGCCGCCAGACAGGTGGCGAAGAACCTCGTGGCGGCGGAACTGGCTTCAGAAGTACTGGTTCAAATTGCCTATGCAATCGGGGTTGCAGATCCGGTTTCCATCGATGTCGATACGTATGGAACGGGCATCCTTCCGGATCACCAATTGGTCAAGATCGTTCGTGAGGTTTTCGACCTTCGACCCAAGAAGATAATTGAGCGTCTACATCTGCTGCGGCCGATCTACCGACAAACCGCTGCGTATGGGCATTTTGGCCGAAGCGAGTTCAGCTGGGAAGCACTCGACTACGTGGAGCGACTCGCGCAGGCGGCGGCTGTCGCTGCGTAAGTACTTGCCCGCCGCTCGCGGAGCGAGCGCCGCGATTTTCCTGGCAGTCGGCTTGCTCCTGTGGATGCCTACCGGCTCCGCGGCTCAGATCAATCGGAATCTCAGGACCGTCGAAACGGTCGATACCCTTCTTCAGCGACGGACGCACGTCCAGAATTTTGCACGCGTTGAGGATCGGACCGGAACGGCACGGGCTGTCTACCATCCAAATAAGCTTCAGCTTCGTGGTAAAACCGATGACGAAGTCGCGCGCGTCGTTCTAAAGACCGATCCGCGCATCGGGTGGTCAGGGGCAAAGGACGATCTCAGACTCATTGACGACAGAACGAGTCCCGGAGGCCGACATCTGACCTATCAGCAGTTCGTCAAAGGCGTCCCTGTATTGGATCGGTACACCCGCGTATCACTTGACAAGAGCGGTGAACCGACGTTCATCGCGAACGGAATTGCCCCGGGTATCGAGCAGACACCCGATTTCGATCCTGTTCCACGCGTTTCGTCGGCCTCCGCTCGCCAGGTTGCCAAAGGAGTATTCAAGGAAGGAACGACCCGGCTCGGTGAAACGGAGCTTGTCGTCGTTCCGGCGGAGACCCCTGAACTTGTCTGGCGGACGCTCGCATGGCCGGAGGATGGCGGGGAGTACGACATTCACGTTAGTGCGCGAACGGGGGAGCTTTCGGGTGTTCGTGACCTGACGCTTCACAAGGCGGTGCACAGATCAGCTCGTACCCGCCCGGCGCTTTCCAACGAGGTAATCGAGTCCCGCCCGGCCGTTGTTGGCGGCACGATGCTCGACGGCCGGGGTCTCGTCTTCGACCCGGATCCTCTTGCGACGTCTGGGAAGAGCTATGCGCCTCCGTATGTGGACAATGACGATGCCGACACCCCGGAATTGAATGCCGAGCGCAAGCTCGTCACCTTGCCCGAGATAACGCTCGGAGCGGATCAGCTGCATCGACTTATCGGGCCTTGGGTCGAGGTGGTCGGCCGCCGATCGTCCGGACAGATCAATTACAATCCGCCTGAAGAACTCAACCCCGACGGTTTCGCCTACACCCGCTCCGACGACCGATTCGAAGCGGTGATGGTGTACTACCATATCGACCACAGCCAGCGCCACGTCCAATCCCTCGGATTCGACGACGTCGAGAACCATCCTCTTCCCGTCAATCCTTTTGGGGAGGGCGACGCCGACGTCTCGAACTACTACCTCAATCTCGACTATCTGGCACTCGGTGGGGGGGGGGTCGACGACGCCGAGGACGCTTTTGTAATCTTGCACGAATACGCCCATTCACTCCTGAACTCGCAGGTGCCCGGTCTGGCGAACACCTTTGAGGGGAGAGCGATCCACGAGGGATGGTCCGACTACTGGGCAGCCTCGTATCAGCGCCAGAAGTTCGAGAAAGGTGAGCTGCCCAAGGGCAACTGGAAACGGTTCTTCCGCTGGGACGGAAATAACCCGGCGATCAGCTGGTTTGGGCGAACGATGCCTGATTTCAAGATGTATCCAACCGACCTTACTAAGACCAGTGTTTACTCTGATGGTCTGGTGTGGACTTCCGCGCTGATGGGCGTCTACGATCGGTTGGATCGTGATTTAACGGATCAGCTCAACATCCAGTCGCATTATTACCTCACGTCGTCCGCGACGATGGAGGATGCGGCATACGCCTTGATCCAGGCCGATATCGACCTCTACGGCGGTGAGCATGCGGCCGATCTGGTTTCGGTCCTCGGAGGACGCGGATTCGTCGATGCTTCATCGTTCAAGATTGTGGTGACGCATGATCGGCTGCAAGATACCGAGCAGCTCGGGGGCACGGTCGAGGTCGCTGCCAAAGTGACGGCCATACTGTCGCCCATTGCCTCCGTCACCGTGTATTACTCGGGGACGGGGATATCCGGGTCATCGCCGATGACGACCGACGACGGTTCGACCTATCGTGCGATGATCCCCCTTCCGGCAACACCATCGATCGTCAGCTACTACATAGAGGCGATTGATGAAGATGATCAGGTTTCTCGCATTCCGGCGGGTGCGCCGGACGCGCCGTTCGTATTCGTGGCGGGTCCCGACAGCGAGCCGCCGGTAATCACGCACACGCCGCTCGCCCAGACTTCCATTTACGGTTGGCCCGCAACGCTGCAGGCCCAGGTTGTAGACAACATTGCAGTTGATACCGTCTACGTGGATTTCCAGATCACAGACAACGAGACGTCGGTCGTTCTTGTGGATTCAAGTTTTGGGTTGATCCAGGACGGAACATACTTCAGCGGGTCGTTCCCCGACGTTGACGTCGAGTTGCATGGCCGGGAGACCGTCTCCTATCGAATCCATGCCGTCGACGCGTCGGCCTCCAGCAACATCGCGCTGCTGCCACTGGCGCCGGATGCGCCCTTCACGTTTCCTCTCTCGATATCGGGTACGGTCGCGCTCTATGACTTTGAGCAGAGTGACGAGGACGTGAGTGCGACCGGCGCTTGGGAGCGCGGCACACCGACCTATGGTGCGACATTTGTGCATTCGGGTTCGGCCGCCTGGGTTACGTCGCTCGATGACTCCTACAAGGGCGTGCAGACGACATCGAGCCTCACGTTGCCTCCAGTCGATTTCAAGGACCTCGATTCGGCCTGGCTCGAATTCTGGCACTGGTATGACACCGAGCATGACGGCACGTCGGATCCGGGCTCCGACGTCGAGGCGACGCTTTGGGACGGTGGCAATGTGATGGTTTCAGTCGATAACGGCGCCACTTGGAACATCGTTACTCCGGAGGGTGGATACGACGGGGTGATCGCTACAGGCGGCGGCAATCCGAAACAGGGTGAGCCGGCCTTCGGCGGCTACAGCTACGGATGGCGCCGCGAGCTCGTGCAGATTCCTGGCGGCTCTTCCGTCATGGTCCGATTCGAGTTCGGAACCGACATCAGCAATAACGAACCGTCAATCGCCTACGCCGGCTGGATGATCGACGACGTCCAGTTCTTGGTCGATCGGCCCACCGACGAAACGAGCCCGACCGTGCTCGAGGTTCCGCCTGCTATACGGGAGATCGCAGCCGGGACGGAATCCCCGCCGGCGACGATTACGGTTGGACTCACGGACGACACGGGAATCGAGAACGTGACTGCCAGCTACTCGATTTCGAGTCCGCAGGGATCCGGCTCCGGATTGGTACGACTGGCCATGTCCAACGGTGACCCGACGCGTTTCTCGGCGAACGTGCCGATTCCGTCCGGTTTTGCGATCGCGGGCACGACCATCGATTATCAAATCACGGCGCGTGACTTCGACGGTAACAAAGTCGTCACTCCTGCAGGCAGCCAGCGTTATCGAATCGCCTATATCCTCGTCGAGGAAACCAGCATCACGGCCGAAGCGACGCCATCCGGTGGATGGATGCCTCAGAATGGCGGATGGCGCATCGATGGGT
Source organism: uncultured Bacteroidota bacterium (assembly GCA_963768715.1). Lineage (GTDB taxonomy): Bacteria > Bacteroidota > Rhodothermia > Rhodothermales > DATKEJ01 > DATKEJ01. The sequence continues at coordinate 274,773 of CAVYJC010000010.1, read as the reverse complement.
CGACGCACAAGGGCTCGCGGGCGGCACTGGTGTTTCCGCCGATAGACCTCCCTGTCGATGCCACCAGCATCGAATTCGAACTGACGCACGATTATCGACTCCAGTCAGGCGCCGGTGGACAGCTCTCGGTTGCTGTGGGCTCGGCCGACAATTGGGACCCGATCGACCCCGACAACGGTTATCCGAACGAGACCTCCGCTTTTATCGGCGTCGCGTCCGAATCGACCAGTATGTATTCGCTGGATGCGCTTGCAGGGCGACATGTCTGGCTGCGCCTGGACATGCTGGCACAGCAGCCGCTCGGATCCGCAGACTACTGGAATGTGAGCTCGGCGCGCGTGGTCTACAAGGGATCGACCTCGACGCTTGAAATTCCGAGGTCCCTCGAACTGCATCCGAACTACCCGAATCCGTTTTCCACGGCAACGACGATCACCTACTCCGTCCCGATCGCGACCAACGTTCGCATCCAGATCTTCGACATTCTGGGACGGCTCGTCGAAACGCTCCGTGATCAGGAGCTCGATGAGGGCACCTACACGGTTCGCTGGCAGCCGAATGTGGCTCCCGGTGTCTATTTCATTCGGCTCGAGGCCGACGGACAGGAAAAATTCGAGACCGTGACCCTGGCCCGTTGAACCGCGTTTTCACGGTTGGACACGCCAAAGCGCATTATTTTTAAGACTCTGGAATTTCGCCAGACCGTCGCTGTCAATAATCCACAGAATCACAGATAGATATGGATCATAAGGAAGGGGCTTACAAAGTTCGAGATTTGAGCCTGGCCGAAGCCGGACGTCGCAGAATGGAGTGGGCCGAGACGCGGATGCCTGTTCTCATGCGGCTTCGCGAACAGTATGCTGCTGAGCAGCCTTTCAAAGGTTATCGCATCACGGGATGCCTCCACGTCACGAAGGAGACGGGAGTTCTCGTCGAGACCTTTGCAGCCTGCGGCGCTGACGTTGCGTGGAGCGGCTGCAACCCGCTCAGCACGAACGACGAAGTGGCTGCCGCCCTGGCGGCCGCTGGTATCGAGATTTACGCCTGGTACGGAATGAACACCGAGGAATTCTACTGGTGCATCGACCGGACGCTCGACACGCCCCCGAATCTTACCCTCGATGACGGCGCGGATCTGATTTTTACAGTCCACAATCGTCACCGGGATCTCGCCGATACGATAATCGGGGGAAGCGAGGAGACCACTACGGGCGTCCATCGCCTTCGCGCCATGGCGGATGACGGAAAGCTGCTCTATCCCGTCTACGCCGTGAACGACGCGGAAACCAAATGGGACTTCGATAACGTGTACGGAACCGGCCAGAGCACGCTGGACGGCATTCTCCGTTCGACGAGCGTCCTGCTGGCCGGAAAGAATTTCGTCGTTGCAGGCTATGGCCATTGCGGACGTGGTGTGGCCATGCGCGCCAAAGGTATGGGCGCCAACGTCATCGTGACGGAGGTCAAGCCGACCGCCGCACTCAAAGCGATGTTAGAGGGCAATCGCGTCATGACGATGGATGAAGCCGCCGAGATCGGACACATTTTCGTGACCGCAACCGGGATGAGAGACGTCGTCCGCGGCCGCCATTTTGCACGGATGCAGGATGGAGCCATCGTCTGCAATACGGGCCATTATGACGTCGAGTTGAACCTCAAAGAGCTGGCTGAACTGTCGGTCGATACGCGAATCGTTCGTCCCGACAACCGGGAATACACCCTGGAGAACGGCAAGCGCATTTTCGTGCTCGCTGATGGCCGCCTGGTCAACCTGGCCGCCGCCGAGGGGCATCCCTCCGAAGTCATGGACATGAGCTTTGCCAATCAGTTCATGGCCCACCTGAACCTGGTGAAGGCGCATGAGCGGGGAGACGACATGTCGCCGCGCATCATCGATCTGCCGGAAGAGCTGGATCAGGAGATCGGACGGCTGAAGCTGGCGACGATGGGAATCGGCATCGATACGCTGACCGAGGAGCAGATCGCGTACGAAACGGATTACGCGGCTGGGACGTGACCGGAAACTTCAAACACCAAACTTCAAACACCACACTGAAGCCGCAAACTTTAAACTGGAAACCTGGGACGATACAGTAGAAGCGGTTGAGCCGGTTCCTTTAAGGGAGTGCAGGCGGTGAACAATTAAGGGGAGCTCCGTATTGAAACGGGCTCCCCTTTTCGTTTGGCCTGGCAAAGCGAAACCGCCTGTCAAAGCACCACTACCTAGAAGTTTGGTGTTTGAAGTTTGGTGTTTGGAGTTTGGTGTTTGAAGTTATTCTGCGTCCTCCCAGGTCAGAATATCCTCCTCTGATTTCTCCCGATCCTTCCATTCCTCGGCGTCGGGCAACGGGTCCTTCTTCTCGGTGATGTTGTAACCGAGATTCTTCCATTGCTCCGCCAGATAGGCGTTCCACTCCGTATAGTGCTCCCACTTTTCGGGTACTTCGTCGTCGGCGTAGATAGCCTCCACCGGACAAACCGGGACGCAGGCGTTGCAGTCAATGCACTCGTCCGGATGGATCACAAGGAAGTTCGGGCCTTCGTAAAAGCAGTCGACCGGACACACTTCGACGCAGTCCGTGTGCTTACAGTTGATACAAGGCTCGGTAACTACGTATGGCATACTAAAATGACCGAATTCTAGAGTCGATTCAATTCAGCCTTGAAACGGTCGACGAACGATCGGGTTCTTGTCCGCTTCCGGCTCCGGGGCAATAACGCAACCAATAGGGAAAGGGTCAAGCGAAGTCTGGGCGGAACCTCAGCTTCACGAAAAAAGGTTACTATCCGATTTTGGCAATCCTGCGCCGAAATGCTGGTATGCGCGTGGCGTGGCCATGCGCCCGCGGGGCGTTCTCTGAAGGAATCCTTCCTGGATGAGGAAAGGCTCGTAGACTTCCTCGATCGTGCCCGGATCCTCTCCGACGGCGACCGAAAGCGTGTTGATTCCGGTTGGTCCCCCTAGGAATTTCTCGATGAGCGTCGTCAGAATCCGCGCATCCATGTCGTTCAATCCGCTTTGATCTACCTCGAGCGCGTTCAGCGCGCGATCGGCGACGGCTCGCGTAATGACGCCGTCCCCTTCGACCTCTGCGAAGTCACGCGTCCGGCGAAGCAGCCGGTTCGCGATCCGAGGCGTCCCGCGGCTCCGTCGCGACAGCTCGGTAGCGCCGTCGCCTTCGATCTTCGTCTTCAGAATCCCGGCCGATCTCAGTACGATCTTCTCCAGGAGATCGGCCGTGTAGTAATCGTATCGGAAATCGATCCCGAAACGAGCCCTGAGGGGCGCCGTGAGCAGGCCCTTTCGCGTCGTGGCGCCGATAAGCGTGAACGGCGGAAGCGTGATCCGAACGCTCCGGGCGCTCGGTCCCGAGTCGATGAGGATGTCGATGCAGTACTCCTCCATCGCCGAGTAGAGATACTCCTCGACAGCCGGCGGCAGGCGATGGATTTCGTCGATAAAGAGGACATCCCCTTGATTCAGATTCGTGAGGAGGCCGGCGACGTTTGCAGGCTTGTCCAGGGCGGGTCCGCTCGTCGTCTTGATCGTCGCGCCCATCTCGTTTGCGATGATGTAGGCGAGGGTGGTCTTTCCGAGGCCCGGGGGACCCGAAAGCAGGACGTGATCGAGCGTCTCTCCGCGATTCCGGGCGGCGGTCAGGAAAACGCGGAGGTTCGAGCGAATTTTCTCTTGACCAACGAACTCATCGAGCGACTTGGGACGGAGCTGCCGCTCCATGTCTTCGTCGCCCTTTAATGGGGTCGGATTCAGTTCACCCAGCGCGCCACGGTCAGACATCTCGGAGATTGGTAGGGGCGCGGCGGCACGATTTTTGTGCCCGGACGCCCTGATTATCTATAGCTTGTCTCGAAGATACGAGTCGAATCGCCCGGGAGAAACTCTCGAACGAGCTAAACTCGAATGGGTTTAGCTACGTAACAGAGCACAATCAACGCATCTATATTGATCCTGAATGGGCGTTAGAACAGGCATATCGATCGGTCAGCAGCTGAAGCTGAAGCAGGAGCAAAAGCTCTCGCCTCAGATCATTCAGTATATCAAGCTGCTGAGCAAGACGACGCTCGAGCTCGAGCAGCGGATCAAGGAAGAGCTGCAGGACAACCCCGTTCTCGAGCAGGACGAGATCGCCGAGCCCGACGAATTCGACCTCCGCGCCGAGCGCGAGGAGACCGAACAATCGGAGGACGACTTCGATCTGGACGAGATGTGGGATACCTATCACAACAACGCCGACGATCTCTACGGCTACAAGGCGCGCGTCGACCATTCGGACGACGACCGTCCCGACATGCCGGCCGAATACCACGAGTCCCTGCTCGAAGAGATGCGCGACCAGATAGGTCTTTCCGAATTGAAGGACAACGAGGTCGCAATTGCCGAGCAGATCATTGGATCGATCGAGGAGGACGGGAGGCTGCGGCGATCCCTGCTGTCCATCGCTGACGACATCGCCTTTTCCACTGGAGATACGGTCACTGAGGAGGACGTCGAGCGCGTTCTGCGCATTGTTCAGCGCTTCGAACCGGTCGGCATTGCGGCAAGGAGCCTCCAGGAGTGCCTGCTGGTCCAGGCCGAGGCGCTACCGGAGGACGTCGATGTCCGCGAGTTGGCGATCGAGATCCTGCGGGACCATTATCGCGCTTTCACGATGAAGCACCACGCCGACCTGATGTCTCGAACCGACGCCGATCCCGAGGAACTGGCCGAGGCGCTCGACCTCATAAAGAAGCTGGATCCGAGGCCGGGCTACGGTTCTGAGGAAGGGGGCGCCGCAACCGTCATCCCCGATTTCGAGGTCCGTCGCGAGGACGACGAGCTCGAGATCATTCTCAACCGCCGGAACGCCCCGCAGCTTCATCTTTCACGTCACTATGTCCGTCTCATGGACCAGATGGCGGCCCAGAAGAACGGCACCGACGGCAGCATCTCGGAGGCGCGAAAGTTTCTGAAGCAGAAAATGGAGTCTGCGAACTGGTTCATCCAGTCCATCCACCAGCGGCAGGACACCATGATGCGGGTCATGCATGCGATCGTGGAGTTGCAAAAGGATTTCTTCCTCGAGGGTCCGGGCAACCTGAAGCCGATGGTGCTCAAAGACGTCGCCGACCGGATCGAAATGGACGTCTCGACGATCAGCCGCGTCGTGAACGGCAAATACGTACAGAGTGAATTCGGCGTGTTTGAATTGAAATACTTCTTCTCAGAGGGCGTCGAGACGGAAAGCGGCGAGATGGTGTCGAACCGCGAGGTCAAGGCGCTCGTCGAGCAGATCATTGAGGAGGAGGACAAGCGGAAGCCTCTTTCGGATCAGCGCATCACCGATATCCTCAAGGGGAAAGGCTTTCATATCGCGCGGCGCACAGTGACGAAATACCGCGAGGCGGTAGGGCAGCCGGTGGCAGGCTAAGGAAGGAAGTGGTTTTAGCCGAATCCGTCTAACTGTCGCGGCGCCCGTTGTGCGTGGTATCTGGTACTTGGTGCGTGGTACTTGGTGCGTGGTACTTGGTGCGTGGTACTTGGTGCTTGGTACTTGGTGCTTGGTGCTTGGTACTTGGTGCTTGGTACTTGGTACTTGGAGGGCCGAGTTTGGCCTTCGACGGGCGGGCGGCCGTTGTGGCCGGACCATTCTTGCCCGCGGGCTCAGATAAGAGACACCCTTGTCATCCCTCACGCGACTGAAGTTGGTTCGGGATGACAAAAGTTTGGTGTTTGAAGTTTGATGTTTGCCGTTCGGCGGAGGTTATGAATCCCCCGTCCCATGTGTCTATATGTCACACCCTTGCCGCCCCGCGCGCAGGAAAATTGACACCGCCGCAAAAAAATCGCCCGAGTAGGGCAATTGGAACGATCCTTGTGACGTTTCTAAGAACATACGCGGCAAATAAGACACGGAGTATTGATATGGCACGCAGAACAAACAACAACGGAAGGAAGACGGCGCTGGCTGAATTGCTCGAGAACTATGTGCTGGGGCGGATCTCAGACCGCCGGTGGCAGCGCATTATGGAAGTTCTCGACTCAGGCAATCTCAAAGGGAAGGAACGGCTCGAGTACGTTGCCAACCTGAACCAGACCCTCGTCGATCCGCGACTAATGCGCCGCTAAGTCAGGACGCCACCGGCGTCACGACAACTTGCGGTTCGCGTAGTCAAGCATGGCAGGCGTATCAACGTCCTGCCAGAAACCGTCGTGGATGTCGAGGACGCTCATGAGGCCTTTCCGCGCGAGTGCCTGGACGCCGTCCGAGAGCGACGCGTCGCCACGACGCTGATACACCTCGTCAATGGCCTCGATCAGGCCCTGCGTGCACACGAACAGTCCCGTATCGACGCAATTGTAAGACGAAAGCTGCTTTCCGATCTCCCGGATGACGCCACCCACCGCAACTACTTTGGTCGCATCGTCCATGTCGAAAATGCTGTCCAGCTTGTAATCGACGAGGAGTGTGGCGCCTCCATCCGGTGGTCTGTGTTCCGCCGCGAGTTCCATCACGCTGTCGCCGAAGACGTGATCGGCCATCGTGATCAGAAATTCATCCCCGACGTAGGGCCGAGCAGCCAGCACCGATAGACCATTCTGAAGCTCGTATCTGGGATTGATGGCGAAGTGTAAGTCCACATCGCCGTCGTACGCCGCCGACACGGCTTGCTGGACGTCCGATGCGCCGTGCCCAAGCACGATCACGACGCGCCCGCACCCGGCCTTAGAAAGGCTCTCGATCGTGCGAAGAATGAGCGGCCTGCCGGCGACAGGCGTCAGCGGTTTCAATAGCGTCTCGTCCGAAGCTCCCTGGAGCCTCGATCCGAATCCGGCGGCAAGAACGACCCCTGTACGGGCGGGCGGTGCGTTGACGGGCATTCCGAGTTGTGCGACGACTCAGTCGAAGTTTTCCGACAGGTGCGTCACGGGCTCCTCACCTCCGATCACGCGCAACGTGTTCTTCAGGCGTACGTGCTGGATGAACAGATCGTGCTCCTGAACGTGCCCGACTTCGACGTGCGGGCTCTTGAAGAAGAAGGACAGCCATTCCTGGATGCCTTTCTTTCCGGTCCGCTGTGCGAGATCCATGAGAAGCGCGAGATCGAGCACGATCGGCGCCGCCAGAATAGAATCTCGGCAGAGAAAATCCACCTTGATCTGCATCTGGTAGCCTAGCCACCCTACGATATCGATGTTGTCCCAACCCTCTTTCGAATCGCCTCTCGGCGGATAATAGTTGATCCGGATTTTGTGGTACAGATCGCCGTAGAGGTCGGGGTACACGTCCGGCTGGAGGATGGTGTTGAGCACGCCCGACTTGGTCACTTCCTTCGACTTGAAGCTCTCCGGATCGTCGAGCACTTCGCCGTCGCGGTTTCCGAGGATGTTCGTCGAGAACCAGCCTCTGATGCCCAGCATCCGGGCCTTGAAGCCCGGTGCGAGGATCGTCTTCATGAGCGTCTGGCCGGTCTTGAAGTCTTTCCCGGCAATCGGGACGCCCTTTTCGATGGCGAGGTTCTCGAGTGCGGGGAAGTCGGCCGACATGTTCGGGGCGCCGTTTGCGTACGGGATGCCTTCCATGATTGCGGCATACGCGTAGAGCTGCGATGGAGAAATGGCCGGATCATTCTCCTTCATCCCCTTCTCAAAAGCTTCGATCGTTGCGTGGCACGCTGCGGGTTGCTGATAAATCTCGGTGGATCCGCACCAGACCATGACCGCTCGCGAGGCGCCGGAATCGGCCTTGGCGCGACGAATGTCTTCTCGGAGGGCCTGGGCGAGTTCATACCGGTTTGCTGCTTTCTTGACGTTCGGGCCGTCGAGGCGCTTCACGTACTGTTTGTCGAATGCAGCCTCCATCGGCTTGATCGTGCTCAGGAAGCCCTCGAGCTGCGACAGATGCAAGGGGCTCAAAACCTCGGCGCGGCGGGCGGCGTCGTACGCATTGTCCGGGAAGACATCCCATCCGGCAAAAGACAGCGAGTCGAGAGATGCCAGCGGCACGAATTCTCGAAGGAGGGGATTTCTGTTCTCCGAGCGACGTCCGAGCCGGATCGTCTGGAGCTGTGTCACCGAACCGATGGGTTTGGCTATGCCGCTGCGCACCGCCTCTACACCGGCAATGAACGTAGTCGCGACGGCCCCAAGGCCGGGCAGGAGAACCAGCAGTTTTCCGTCGGCCGGTGCAATGTGATCTTGATTGCTCATGTATAGTCGGAATCGATGTGGATGATCGTTAGATCAGGTGGCGAGTCGGAAGGCGTTCACGATCCGCTCAAACTTCAAAAGATAGTACCCTGTGTGAGAAGATACGATGCATCATCGGTGAAACGACGGCGAGGCACCTAGCCGTGCCGGAGAGCTTTCGCGTACTCGCGACGCATCATGGCAATGGAAGAAATCGAGATCCCCTTTGGGCAAACCGCCTCGCACTCTGCGTGATTCGAGCAGTCGCCGAATCCTTCGTCGCTCATCTGATCCACCATGCTCCGCACGCGGATGGCCCGCTCGGGTGCGCCCTGCGGCAGGAGCGCCAGGTGCGAGATCTTTGCGGCGGTAAACAGGGAGGCCGAGGCGTTCGGGCAGGCGGCAACACAGGCTCCGCAGCCGATACAGGCGGCATAGTCGAATGCGTCGTCAGACTTCTTCTTCTCGATCGGAATCGAATTCGCGTCGGGCGCTGAGCCCGTTCGGATCGAAACGTAGCCCCCCGACTCGATGATGCGATCGAGGGCACTGCGGTCTACCACGAGGTCCTTTACGACCGGGAAGGCGGCCGCACGCCAAGGCTCGACGACGATCCGATCGCCGTCGCGATAGTGCCTCATGTGAAGCTGACACGTGGCGGTTCGATGCTCGGGACCGTGGGCAAGGCCGTTCACGACCACTCCGCAAGCCCCGCAGATCCCTTCGCGGCAGTCATTGTCGAACTCGACAGGCACATCGCCTGCCATCACGAGCTGCTCGTTCAGCACGTCAAGGAGCTCCAGAAAGGACATCTCGGGACTTACATCTTCGACGGTGTAGTCTTTGAAGGCGCCCTCGTCATTCGGCCCCGCCTGACGCCAGATCCTGAGGTGTATGGTCATATTGTCGGCCATGCGCTCTTCCGTCGACGGTTATTTATAGCTGCGAGTGGACGGGGTGACGTTTTCGAAGGTCAATTCCTCCTTGACCTCTTCGGGCACTTTGCCCTCACCGGCGAACTTCCAACCCGCTACGAATGCGAAATCGTCGTCGTTTCGGACGGCCTCTCCTTCGGCGGTCTGGTATTCCTCCCGGAAGTGCCCGCCGCAAGACTCTTCGCGTCGGAACGCGTCGCGTGCCATCAACTCGGCCAGCTCCAGGTAGTCAGCCACCCGGCCGGCGAACTCCAGGTACTTGTTCATCGTGTTCGTCTGGCCTGGAATACGGACATTTTGCCAGAACTCGTCTCGAAGCTCAGCGATACCGTGGATGGCCTTCTCGAGACCCTCCTTGTTGCGGGACATGCCGACATGGTCCCAGAGCAGTCGCCCGAGCTCCCGGTGAAACTCGATGACGGTCTTGCTGCCCTGAATGCCGAGCAATTTGTCGATCCGACCCAATGCCGCTTCCTCTACGCCCGAGAACGCGTGATGCTCGGTCGTGACGGCCTGCAGGTCCGTTCCTGCAACGTAGGCTCCGAGGGTATAGGGAATCACGAAGTATCCGTCCGCCAAACCCTGCATGAGGGCGCTGGCGCCGAGACGGTTCGCCCCGTGATCCGAATAATTGGCCTCGCCGAGCACGAACAGTCCGGGGATCGTACTCATCAGATCGTAATCGACCCAGAGTCCGCCCATTGTATAGTGCACGGCGGGATAGATCCGCATCGGAACCTCGTAGGGGTTCTCATCCGTGATCCGCTCGTACATCTCGAACAGGTTGCCGTATCTCTCTTCGATGACTTCCCGCCCCAGTCGCTGGATCGAGTCTCGGAAATCGAGGTACACGGCGAGTTGCGTCGTGCCGACGCCACGGCCCTGGTCGCAGACGGCCTTTGCCGCTCGGGAAGCGACGTCCCTCGGCACCAGATTGCCGAAAGTCGGGTAGCGCCGTTCGAGATAATAGTCGCGCTCGTCCTCGGGGATGTCTTTCGGAGAACGCGTGTCGCCGGTTTTCTTCGGCACCCAGACCCGCCCGTCGTTTCGAAGGCTCTCGCTCATCAGCGTAAGCTTGGCCTGGTATTCTCCCGAAACCGGGATGCAGGTGGGATGGATCTGCGTAAAGCACGGATTCGCGAAGACCGCGCCGCGCCGGTAGCAACGCCAGGCCGCTGTCACATTCGAATTCTTCGCGTTCGTCGAGAGGTAATACGCGTTTCCGTATCCGCCCGTGCACAGAAGAACGGCGTCGCCGGCATACCGTTCGATGGCGCCTGTCACGAGGTTGCGCGCCACGATGCCGCGAGCCTTGCCGTCGACGATGACGAGATCGAGCATCTCCCGGCGAGAAAACTGCCGGATCCTCCCGGCATGGATCTGCCGGCTCATTGCCTGGTACGCGCCGAGCAGAAGCTGCTGGCCCGTCTGGCCTCGTGAATAGAAAGTCCGCGAAACCTGCGCGCCGCCGAAAGACCGGTTAGCGAGGAGGCCGCCATACTCCCGGTTGAACGGCACGCCCTGGGCGACGCACTGGTCGATAATGCTGTTGCTGATCTGGGCGAGCCGGTAAACGTTGGCCTCACGAGAGCGGTAGTCGCCCCCCTTGATCGTATCGTAGAACAACCGCCAGATCGTGTCGCCGTCATTCGGGTAGTTCTTCGCGGCGTTGATGCCTCCCTGCGCAGCGATGCTGTGGGCGCGCCGGGCCGAATCCTGGATGCAGAGGCTGATGACGTTGTAGCCGAGCTCGGCGAGCGTCGCCGCGGCCGAGCCGCCCGCGAGTCCCGTACCGACTACGATGATCGTATGCTTCCGCTTGTTCGTCGGATTGACAAGGCGCACACTGTCCTTGTAGTTGTCCCACTTATCCTGCAGGCGTCCGGCGGGTATCTCGGCATGGAGTTCCATCACGCGCCTCCTCCAAAGTAGATGTAGAGCGGCAGCACGAAGAATCCGATCCCGATAAGGATGCCGAAAATCGTTCCGATCGTGTAGACGACCGGCGTGAGTCTTGGACTGACGGCGCCGAGAGACTGCAGCGCGCTCCAGACGCCGTGACGAAGGTGGACGGCCAGAAGAATCATTACGCCGACGTAACTGAAGGTATAGATCGGGCTCGCAAATCGTTGTTCGAGCAGGGTCTTCATGTCGCGCATCTCGACGCCGTCGATCATCACCTTGTACCCTTCGGCCAATCCCGGGCCATATTTGAACGAGGCGACGTGGATGATCGTGAACAGGAGCAAAATCACGCCCGTGAGTATCATGGAGCGGGACGACCAACCCTGCAGGCTTGGATCGCCGGCGGACTGATACTTTGCATAATCAACAGGCCGCGCACGACGTTTCCCGAGCCAGATCGTGTAGCCGAGCCAGGCGTGAAACAGGAAGAAGACCACGAGGCCGATTTCGACTGCATAGAGAAGTGCGCCAAATGAGGCGAGCGTGTGCGAGTATCGGTTGTACTGATCCGGGTCGGACGAGAAGTAGGTTAGATTCCCGATCATATGGATCAGCACGAACAGGGATAGCCCCAGCCCTGTTACGCCTGTAATCAGCTTCTTTACGATCGGATTCTTCAGGAACGATCCCATATCCTCCGGCTATTTCATATATCCGGCTCCCCGGCAATCCGCGAAGACACCTTCGCAGACACGTGGCTCTTGACCACACCCGGTTCCGCAAACGCTCCGCAATATACTTACGAGCAACTTTCAGGGTAGGTCGCGAGATATAAGTTCAGACGAAATCAACGTGGGTTCTTCGCGAGAGCGTTGAGGTGCGTTCTCGGGATCGTTCCGACGGACCCCGATCATGATCCGGCTCGCGAGTCTCGATATGCATCCGCTCGACGAGGCGGATCGGATCCCCGAAATTCGTGAGGAATACGGATCGGGAATGTGTAACATTACGCGATGCTGCAACGAGGTTTGTCCCGCGGAGATCAACATCACCGACAACGGGATCATCCCTTTGAAGGAGCGGGTCGTTGACAGATATTACGACCCAGTGATGATCGTAGCCCGCAAGTTGACGGGCCGCCGCAAGAGGAAGTCGTGACAAAACAAGCTTTGGCCGCCGTGTTTGATCTGAAACCGCTCAAAAGGAAAGCTATTCCCGACGCGCTGGAAAAAGCGCGGCACTATCGGTTGTTGAATGAACCGTTGGAAGCGGAGAGCATTTGCCTGGACATCCTGGAACTGGAACCAGACCATGAGGATGCGCTCATCGCGTTGGTCCTGGCGCTCACTGATCAATTCGATCAGCGGTTGAAGCAAGCCTTCAAGCAGGCGACGTCTGCCGTCGATCGACTGGGTGATCCGTACGACACGGCGTACTACAAGGGACTCGTTTGCGAGCGTCGGGCCAAAGTGCATCTTTCGATGGGCGGCCCGGGATCGGGACATGTGGCGTACAGCTGGTTTCGTCGCGCGATGGAGTTGTACGAGTTCGCGATCGAATTGCGACCCGAAGCGCCCGATCCCATTCTGCGATGGAACACCTGCGTGCGCACCATCGAGAGAACGCCGGCGTTAAGGGAAGAGCCCGACGATCGCCGCGAGCATTTCCTGGAGTGACCAGGAAGAGCTGGGCACCGCCGATGGTCATGCCTGGCGTCACGCATCAGTTCGCAACGCCCTCCTTTCAGTTCGCAACGCCCTCCTTGCGAAACGTCCCGACGAGATTTACCCGCAGGAAACGGAGGATCTCAAATCGATTGACCGTCCGCTCGTAGAGGACGCCGAGAAGGAAAAGAGGTCTCGAGAACTTCAGGTAGTTGGGACAACATTCGCGATAGGTCAGGCTTTCGCGGACAAAGCCGGCGCTCGCGAAGTGCCTCTCCAGCTGCCGCGAGCTGTTTAGTAGATACCGTGTGGGGAAGGTATCGGCATCATCCCGGCCGCGGCGTCGATTCAGCCAAGTATGGAAAGACGGTGGTGTGATTCGGGAGATGAGCGTCACATAGTGCCATCTGTTGGGAGTAAGGAAGACAAAACATCCACCCGGCCTAAGTACTCGGTGTATCTCGCTGGCGAAGTCTGTGGGCCTATCAACGTGCTCCAGGACGTACCGGCAAAAAGCCACGTCAAAATGGGAATCCTCGAATGGGAGATTGTACAGGTCCCCAACGATACCTTGGTCTAGGAGCGGGTTGTCTTCGACGCGAGGATCCAGGTCGACGCCCGTCAGCTCGTGCACCTTCTCTTTGATGTCGTACTGGAACAGTCGCCCGGTCCCCGCACCCACGTCGAGAACAAGCGCTTCCGGACGGAGGTGGCGATATAGGGTTTTTCGAAAGAAGTCGTCGTTGTTCCTGGCGTCTTCAGAATAGAAGCGGGAAACTAGATCACTTGTCTTTGCGAGCGGGTTCGGGTCGTCTGGGTTCGACATGCGGAGTGCCTGGGTTTTCCAATGGAGCACCAGTGTCGTTATCCTGGCTTTAACGGACGTCCCGCTCGTTGATCTTAAGATTCTGTTTCCCTACGTAGGACAATCTGGGACGAATCAGTCGATTGTCTTTCCACTGCTCCAGAAGGTGGGCCGTCCAGCCCGCAACCCGGCTAACGGCGAAAATCGGGGTGTAGAGGTCCGTCGAAATGCCAAGCAGGTAGTAGACGGGGGCGCTGAAGAAATCGACATTCGGGTTGAGGCCCTTTTCGGCTTTCATCGTCTCCATCATCGCCACGGTTGTATCGAGCCAGTAGCGATCCCCTTTCTCCTCGCTGAGTCTGGTAAGCATACCGCGAAGGCTGGTCGCTCTGGGGTCCATCGTTTTGTAGACACGATGCCCGAAGCCCATGATGCGTTCTTTTCTGGCGAGCTTGTCGAGGATGTAGGCTGAGGGATCCAGGTTATTTTCCCGGATCTCCAGCAGCGACCTCATGACTTCGATGTTGGCGCCGCCGTGCAGCGGACCCTTCAGGGCGCCTATGGCCGCCGTGATCGCCGAGTACATGTCCGAGAGCGTCGATCCGACGACGCGCGCGGTGAAGGTCGAGGCGTTCAGACCGTGGTCGGCATGAAGCACCAGGCACAAGTCGAACGTCCGAACGGCCATCTCGCCCGGCTCCTCACCGTTGAGCATGTAGAGGAATTCCTCTGCCTGCGTTCCTTCGTGTCGGGGCGGAATCCATTCCAGTCCTCGTCTGAGGCGATCGTATGCGGCTAGAATAGTGGGCAGTTTTGCCGTCAGCCGGACGGCTTTTCTGTAATTCGCTTTCGGCGAGGCATCCTGCGCTTCGGGATCGAAGAGCGCGAGCGCGGAGGCGCCCGTTCTCAGCACGGCCGATGGCTCGGCGTCACTGGGAGTGGACCTGAGGAAGGCAATGATCTCCTCGGGTACGTCCCGTTCGGCCTGCAACTGACGCGTCACTTCCGCGAGCTGACTTCGGTTGGGAAGCGATCCGTTCCACAGCAGGTAGGCCGTCTCCTCATACCCTACGTTCTCGGCGAGATCGTGAATATGATAGCCGCGGTATACGAGATCACCGGCCTGGCCGTCCACATAGGACAGTTCAGATTCTAGTGCTACGACGTTTTCGAGTCCCTTGGCGATGACGGGGGGCGGGGGTGTTTCTTTGTCTGGGTTCGTCACGGTGAAAATGGCCTTTTGGGCGGATCATCTATCGGAGAGCGGCAGTGATCGGCGACACTGAGTTTAACGGAAAAAAAATAAACGTCAGCGTCAAAGGTAGGGTTCGCTCCCAAATCATGAATTCTTGATTGCTCCAACTTTTGATCGTGAGGCAGGGACACGTTCCTTAATTCGCCAGGTTTGGACGGGATCATTTCGCCCGTGCCTTCATTCAAGAATCACCGCGTAAAAGACGCGAAGAAGAGTTGCTCTTTATAACCAACGGCGCTCCCGCGACCACCGCATCACGTTGGTGATGACAGTCGAGGATCCGCGAGTTGCGTCGGAGTTCTTAACATTTAATAGACAAGAGCGGAAAAACCGCTCCACCTGATCTCACGGGAAAGCCAACTTACAGGCATCCAGTTTCTCACCAACACATCGGTAATCGCAGATTTTGGGACGATCGTTCGTATTTGATCGAGACTCGAACGCCTCGAGAAATTTCTCAGTGCGTTGCGTTGTTGTGTTGCCGTCGGCGGGTCCTACACCCTGCCGGTCGAGGCCGGCCTTTCATTCATACGGGTATTCGGCGTGAGAACACACAAGTCAAGATCACGCCGGATTCAGGAGGCGACCTCATTCGGCGAAGGATTGTGACCTCAAGGGAGGCCGCCGGAAGTTGACTTCCTGCGGTAGTTCAGAAAGGGATCTGTGTGAAGCGAGGGTTCCGCGGGCAGCAGACGCATGTCCAAGGAAATAGTCATTCAGGCGACAAAAAGAGAGACGCGCATCGCGATCGTCGAAGACGGAGCGCTTGCGGAACTCTACATCGAGACGCCTAACAACGCACGGACGATTGGGGATATCTACCTCGGTCGAGTCCGAAACGTCATGCCCAGTATTCAGGCCGCCTTTGTAAACATCGGCCAGAAGCAGGACGCTTTTCTCCACTTCTCAGACGTCGGCGAAACACTCGAGGATCTTCTCAAGATGATCGGCGAGGAGCCGGCTCTTTCCGATATCGACGTGCACGTGCCGCGCGTCCATCGCTCTCTTCGATCGAATGGAGAGGAGGCGGTTGTGGACGAGTCGACGAAGAAAAGCAGGGGGCAGAAGAAGTCTTCGAGACGGCAGAAGGGAGGTTCGGGCTTCGTCCATCCCGCCAGGTATTTGAGAAACGGCGCGCGCATTCTCGTTCAGATCGTGAAAGAACCCATCTCGACGAAGGGGAGCCGCGTCACGAGCCATGTCACGCTGGCGGGCAGATTCCTCGTTCTCGTGCCATACGGCGACTATGTGGCCGTGTCCAAGAAGATCTGGTCTGCACGGGAGCGAAAGCGCTTGCAGACGCTCGGCAAGAGTCTAGTGCCCGACGGCTTCGGGCTGATCATCCGCACGGTTGCGGCCGGGAAGGACTCGAAGACGCTTCACACAGACATGAGTCTTCTGGCCCAGAAATGGGAGAAGATTCAAGAGAAGCTTGAGAACAAGGCGCAGCCTCCCAAGTTGCTGCATCAGGATGTGTCGATGGTGTCGTCCGTAATTCGAGACTTGTTTACAGATGACTACGACCGGGTCTTGATCGATGACCCGCGGCTGTTCCGAAGCATCCAGACATACATTCGCGCCGTTGCTCCGCATCTCCTGCCGGCCATTCAGCAACACGAAGGAGATCAACCCATCTTCGAAAAAGTCAAAATTGACGGCGCTGTCGCTGAGGCATTCTTGTCCCGCGTCGAACTGCCGTCTGGTGGCTACGTTATCATTGAGCATACCGAGGCAATGCACGTCATCGACGTCAACTCGGGCCGTGCAGGCAAGGGAGAGTCGCAAGAGGATAATTCGCTGCGTGTCAATCTCGAGGCCGCGACCGTCGTCGCGCGCCAGCTGCGCCTGCGCGATTTGGGCGGGATTATCGTGGTCGACTTTATAGATCTTCGCGATGAAAAGAACCGCAACAAGGTGGGCAGCCGGCTCAAGCAGGCTTTCCGCCGCGATCGCGCGGTCACGAAAGTGCTGCCAATGAGTGACTTCGGTCTCGTAGAGATCACCAGGCAGCGCTTGCGTCCGAGTATCACGACCGACCAGGCGACCCGAGAAGCCGAACAGGCCGCCACGAACGGGACCGCGGAAACCGCCGCACAAGAGAAGAAAGCTCCCCCGCCACCGCGCGAGCAGCAGCCCAGGCCCGAGATCCCCATAGATGTGCTGATGAAACGCATCGAAAAGGACGTCGTCAAAATGAAGGAACAGAAGGAGCGCGAGCATCCAACGCTCGCCGTGCATCCGTTCCTTGCCGCCTTTCTGCGAAAAGGCGTGCCGAATCAGCTCGGCAAATGGCTGATGAAGCACCGCGTGCGCGTCCGTCTGGAACTGGATGACGGACTCTACCCGACGCAGTACGCCTGGCGTAGACTCACGAAAGAGAACAAGAAAGAGAAAGAGACTGCGAAGTGACTACGTGCCGCAACGTTTCTTTCGGTACGTTCGGTGCGGCTAGACATCGAGTTCCCAGAGCAGATCAGTTCCGATGACCCGATTCGTAACCGCTGCCGCAGCCGGTATTCTCGTCTTGATTTCTGTCGTTTCGGCGGATGCACAGATGTTTTCCTACGGTGGACTGGAAAGACGAGCCACCCAGGCACTCTCGTTGACCACCTACAAAATTGATTTCGTCTACGACGGGAGCGGCGAACCGATGCACCGTCTCGACTGGGACGGCTGGGCGTACGGGCTCTCGTTCGATAGGCGCAATTTCTTCGCCAGGATCGTTTTCGGAAACGCCGGCACTGACTTTGAAAGCGTCTCGGGCAAGCTGCACATGGTCGACGTCGCCCTGTCGGGATGGGGCGAACTCGTCCGCACGCGAGGTTCGTCCGCCAGCGTCGGTCTGCCTATCGTCATTCATTCCGGATTCCGATCCGTCGACGGCAACTTTGTAAACACCGTGGACGAAGCCTTCAGTTACACGGTGCTGGGGATAGGAACAGGGGTCTCGTTTGAAGCGGAGCCGGCACATTCCGTCAATGTTCAGGCACACGCCTGGCCGGTGATTGCGATGGCTTTTCGCAGCTTCGAAGGCTTTGCCGGCACCAGCACCATGGTCGATGCCGACCTCCAAGTCCACTTTATGAACCTTTTTGGTCGCTACGGGCTCAGCGCGGGCTACGGCTACCGCTGGCAGAAGTGGAACACGGACGATTCGGGACTTGTCGGAAATGTGGATCCAGCCTTGTTCGACTACAAATCGAACCAGCATATGCTTCGATTGGGTTTAAACTGGTAAATTGGCTCGAACCGGGAGCGCAATGAAACCAGAGCAGATCGTAGACGAAATCGAAGGCGTGCTCACACGCATGGGGATTAGAGTTCGTCGAGAGAAAGGCAACTTCAAAGGAGGCTGGTGCGTCATCAACGACGAACGCTGCCTCGTCATCAATAAGCGACACTCACCGGAAATTCAGTTTTCCGTAATCGCCGAGTGCGTGAGGACACTCCCCCACGAGTCGATTTACCTCAGGCCCGGCGTGCGTGAGGCCCTCGAGGAGCAATGGACGGGTCGTCCGGTCGACGTCACGTCGGATTTCGAAGAGGATGGGTGAATCACCGGCTCTTCGGGCAACCCTGCTCGGGACGGGCACCTCAACCGGCATTCCCATACCGGGTTGTGACTGCGAAGTTTGCACCTCGTCCGACGCGCGGGATAACAGGCTCCGGTGCGCCTGCTATGTTCAGACCGCCGGGCTGAACATTCTCATCGACACCGGTCCTGATCTCCGGAACCAGTGCTTGAAGTACGGCATTCGCCAGGTCGACGCAGTGCTCTACACGCATGAGCACTTCGACCACATTGCGGGCATTGACGATCTCCGCCCGTTCCTGATCTGGAATCGCGCACCGCTCTCTTGTTACGCCGCCGAGCGCACCTGCTCAGAACTTCGCCGGCGGTATGACTACATCTTCGTGGATGGGTCCTACCCCGGCGTGCCAAAGCTCGACCTGCACGAAGTGGAAGGCGTCTTTGAGGTGACGGGTCGGTACGGACAGGACCGTACGGTTCGCATTCAACCGGTTCCGGCTTTCCATGGCGATCTGCCGATCCTCGGTTTCAGGATCGGAAGATTTGCCTACATGACCGACGTGAGCAGACTGCCCGCGGCCAGCTACGAAATGCTGCGCGATATCGACGTGCTCGTGCTCAGCGCACTGCGGCGTCAACCGCATCCTACGCACTTCAGTTTCGATGAGGCGGTCGCAGCGGTTCGGCGTATTGGCGCCGAAAACACGTATTTTATCCACATGACGCACAATATCCTTCACGCGCGGGATGAACCCGAGCTGCCGAAGGGTATCAGGCTGGCATACGACGGAATGGTCCTGGAGGTCGGTGAGTGAAAATCATGGTGCTGAACGGTCCCAACCTGAATCTGTTGGGAACGCGCGAGACGGACGTGTACGGGCAGGCTTCCCTCGACGAAATCGAGGGGCGGCTTCGTGAATCCTTTCCCGAGGTCTCGTTTCGTTTTGTACAGACCAACCACGAGGGTGGACTGGTGGACGCGCTCCACGAGGCGGAATCCAACAAGATGGACGGCGTCGTGCTGAACGCCGCGGCTTATACCCACACGTCCGTTGCCCTTCGCGATGCGATTGCTGCGATCAGCGTTCCGGTCGTCGAGCTTCACATAAGCAATGTCCACCGGCGCGAGACGTTTCGGCGTCGTTCGATGATTTCGAGCGTATGCCGGGGACAGATCACCGGGCTCGGTATTGCCGGTTATCGTCTGGCCGTATCATACTTCGTTGACGACTGAGCCGGCAAGCGCCAATGATTTTCGTTATCGAACACGCCGCCTGCGGCCGGCCGACTCCATCCGACTCCTGATGCTCGGCTCCCGCATTCGACAACTGGCATCCGAAACCGCCGTCTATGGGGTTTCGTCGGTGTTCGGCCGCCTGATCAACTTCGCGCTCGTTCCTTTCTACACCAACGTCCTCCCCGTCGATCACTACGGCGTGGTGATCCTCGTCTACACGGCGTTCGTATTCCTGAACATCCTCTATACGTACGGCATGGAATCGTCGTACCTGCGCTACGCGTCCGGAAAGGAGGGCAGGGCGAACATAAAACCTGCGTTCAGCTCCGCGATCTGGTCGCTCATTGCGACGGCGATCGTGATCTCCCTCCTTCTGCTTGTCTTCAGGAAGCAGACGGCGTGGGTGATCGGCATTCAGGACAACTGGCTCGACCTGCTCTACTTCGCCGTGCTCATCATGACGCTGGACGCGCTCGCAGTTATACCGCTTGCAGAACTGCGCCTAGCGAACCGGCCGTGGCGATTCGCCACAGCGCGGCTCGTCCAGATCGCGATTAACGTCACCCTGAATCTCTATCTGATCCTCGTGGCGCATCTCGGCGTGCGCGCCATCTTCATCGCCAACCTGGCAGCATCTGGCTCCGTGCTCCTGTTCCTCATTCCGGAGTTCGTCAAGTACCTGCGATTCTCGTTCGATACCGACCTGTGGAAGGGCCTCGTGAAGTTCGGCATGCCGTTCGTCCCGGGTGGTCTTGCTTATGCCCTCTCGGAGCGTGTGAGCCTGTTCTTCCTCAGCAAGATGACGAAAGACCAGGTGCTCGGGCTCTACGGTGGATCTCTCGATACGGCGTCGCTCGCGAAACAGGCGCAGGGGGCTGCCGAGGCTGTCCGGGCCTCGCTCGGAAATCTGCCACCCGATCAACTCGTTCACCAATTGGCCCTTGCTGAAAATCAGGTGTACGGGCAGTACGTGGTGAGTGTATTCGGCACCGCCTACAAGCTGGCGATCTTTATGATGCTGATCTCGCAAATGTTTCGATATGCCTGGCAGCCGTTTTTCCTGAACCGCGCTGAGGATCCCGACGCAAAGGATCTGTTTTCGCGCATCTTCACGCTCTTCACTGCGGTGGGGCTTTTCGTCTTCCTGACGATTTCGTTCTTCAGCAGCGAACTGGTGGCCATTCCTCTTCCGGGCGGGCGCTATCTGATCCCGCAAGCGTACTGGCTCGGACTCGGCATCGTGCCGATTGCCCTGCTGGCGTATGTGTTTCAGGGCTGGTACTACAACTTCTCGGTGGGGATCTACCTGCACAAGAAGACGCGCTATCTTATTCACTCGACCGTAGCTGGAGGCGTGGTTTCGCTGATCCTCACGGCCGTCCTCGTGCCAAGAATCGGTATGCTCGGGGCTGCCCTGGCGACGCTGGCATCATTCGCGACGATGGCGCTGACGCTGCTGTTCTTCTCGCATCGGGAGTACCCCATACCGTATGAATGGAGGAGGATCGGGGGTCTTGCCCTCGCGGCGGGCGTGCCGTTTGCAGCCTGGAGCCTTATACCGGGTCTGGAGGTCTGGTGGGCCGAGCTGATCCTGCTCGCCGTCTTCACGATCGGACTTCGTCTGGTCGTAGGAAAGGATGGGGCGGCGGGTACGTTTGTCGAGGCGGCGCTTCCCGATGGGCACACACCGCCGGACCCCGTTTGATATCGATCGGGGGGCGATTTTGGACCATTGGCGGTGGGAACGACTGTACGATGCACGTTGTTTATTTTACTTGTCCCGGTCGAGTCGTTGAACGCCTACCCACTTTTTTCGCTATGTACTTTAAGCTAGCTGCCCTGTGTGCGGTATTAGTTGCCGCGACCGCGGTTTCAACTGCCGTGGCGCAGGACCGTCTGTCATTTCCGCAGCCCGCAGGCAAGACCGGCGGCACACATTCCGGAGATCCATGGTGTGGAACCGCCGCGATGATGAATTCACCGGAGGGCCGCGCGGCGCTTCGGCGATTCCACGAGGCAAGGGCGAACGGGACACTGCCGCGCGTCTCGAAAGGTCAGGCTCGGCAGCAGGTCGGGGCCATGCAAATGTTCAACATCGTAACCGATTCAGCGTGGATCCCGGCCCAGTTCGAGCTCAAAGCGACCGGGACGCGCTTCAACGTTTGGCTCCGAAGCGACCAGCCGGACCAACCTGCTGTTTCCGATGCGCGGATTGAGGAGTATCGACAGGCCCTCGAGGAGGCTACCCCCGACTCTCTCCCTCGATCCTTCAAAGGGCGTCTTTGCGCTCGACGAATCCGTTTTCGGACAGGCGCCCGTCTATCCCGAAGGAAGTGACGGCGTAGTGGATGTGCTTGTGTACGAGTTGGCGTCGGGAATCGCCGGCTTCGTCAGTCCGACCGACATCGATCCGAATGCGAAGGCGAGCGAGGGTAACCAGGGCGAGGTGCTGCATATCTGGGTGGACGGCTTCAGCCGCGACGACGACACGCGCATCGAGTCGGTCACCGCGCACGAATATCAGCACCTCATCATGGAGAATTACGACACGCGTGAGATCCAATTCGTGAACGAGGGGCTCTCCGAGTACGCGCAGCTGATGGTCGGGTACACGGCCGTGATCCCTCTGTACCTGCTGGTCGACCCGCCCGAATACAATATTTCCTTCTTCTCGTGGCGAAATGGGGAAGACAATGTTTTCCTCGATTATACCCGAGCATCGACGTGGCATGGGTATCTCGGCGATCAACTTGGGTCTGAATTGACGGGCTCCATCACGCGGCACCCCCAGATCGGCCTGGAAGGATACAAGGCGGTGCTCGCGGAGGCGAATTTTCCCCGCACGATGGATGATCTGATCGTCGATTTCTACACGGCGCTCATCGTGAATGATCTGAGCGTCGACCCGCGTTTCGGGATCGTCGATCCAGTGAGGACGAGCCAGATTGACATCCAGCTACCGAAGGATCGTCGTTTCGACGGTTTGAAAGGTACGGAGGCAAATCTTGATTCACTCGTGATTCAGCCTGGAGGGGCGGAGTACTTCGAGTGGTCGAACGTAACCGATCTTACGTTCACGTTCGACGCGAAAGCCTCGTCGGATTTGATCGATGCGAGACGCCAGCACGCCCGTCTTCGTATCATTGCTGAGCCGATTGGGGGCGGGGACGTCCAGGTCCTCGACTTCATGCCCTCATCCGAGCCGCGCCTGGTCGAGGGTACGTTCAAGAAGGTCACGCTGGTGGCGGCCGATGTGCGCCCGGAAGTCCTGGCCCTTCCTGCATATCTGCATTCCTCCTGGTCTGCAAATGCCAACCTGCAGATCGTCTCGTATGCATACGGTCAGGACATTCCCTTCATAGACCAGGTCGATGGACCCCTTGCGTTCACTATGGCGTCCGGTCCGGACGGTGCATTTGCCGTACGCTTTCCTGTTCCGCCGGCCGGCCAGCTAAGTGACGTTGAATTGGGCGTCTTTCATCTCAATGAGTGGGGGCAGGGCGCGGCAAACGCCCCTCGCGATTATCTCCTTACGATCTGGGACAACGACAACGGATTTCCGGGGAACGTTATCTACTCCGAGGTCCATGAAGATTCGAGCCCAGCGCAACGAGTCACAATCGCGGCGTATCGTTGGCAGGATTTCGAATTCAGTCC
Source organism: uncultured Bacteroidota bacterium (assembly GCA_963768715.1). Classification (GTDB taxonomy): domain Bacteria; phylum Bacteroidota; class Rhodothermia; order Rhodothermales; family DATKEJ01; genus DATKEJ01. Next base: position 251,595 of record CAVYJC010000010.1, on the reverse strand, counting down.
GGCACTCGGCAAAACGCTTGTGCTGCCCGATACGATCTACGTCGGAGCGCGCGAAGTCGGTGTGGATGACAACTACATGGTGATTTGGGCCGCACGCGCGAACAGCCAGGCATTTCCCAACCTGAGGCCGGTGGACACGGGATACATCGGAGGCGCTGACGACCAGGGCGCGCGAGTCTGGGTGCCAAGCTGGGACATTACGTTTACTTCGAGTGCAGAAGGTGACTTGCCGCTCCGATCGAGTGCGCTTCCTGTCCGAGCTCGATTCATCGTGGATCCCGAGGCGGTCGCCATCGAGGAAACCGGAGAGCTTCCTGTCTCCATGGCGCTAAGGCAGAACTACCCCAACCCCTTCAATCCCTCGACGCGCATCGAGTTTGCGCTTCCCGAGGCACAGGACGTGCAGCTCAAGGTCTTTGACATGATGGGTCGTGAGGTCGCAACGCTGATCGACGGTCCTCGTGCCGCGGGATCGTACAAACTGACGGTCAACGGCTCGGATTGGGCGAGTGGGATGTACATCTACCGGTTGCAGGCTGGAGATCGGCAGATTGTGAAGCGGATGATACTCCTTAGATAGTCCGGGGTCCGGGGTCCGGGGTCCGTGGTCCGTGGTCCGTGGTCTGTGGTCCGGGGTTCTTCGTCGGCGGCTTGCGATGTTTAGGAGTCGTGCGACTCCGTCATCAAATGAAGGCATCGATCGTGTCGAAAGATCCCGACACATCGATCGACGCACATTGGGTCGAGGCGATTACTTTCATAGTGCATATGACCACTAAAGCATTTCAGCCAGCCGTAAACGACCGGCCTTGAGGCAGCGGCCGGTAAACCGGCCTATTCTGCCGGAACAACCGACATGCCCCGTCTACGTGGCGTTGCTTCAAGACCGGGCATTCATGCCGGGATTCCCGATCGTGGAGACGATTGAGCGCTACTTGATCCGATGCACGTTCAGGTTGAGGTCACGTCTATCTAGCCGAAACCGCCAGCGACTAACTGGTCATCGCGCTCCTGCAGTACATTGGTTAACTAAGAGGCAACTACCGCTCGATTGGTCAGTACTCCCCAGTGACTAATGACCAATGGCTAATGACTAACTAAATGGGTCGAATCGTTCAGACGGGAGATACGCCGGCGAAGAGACGCCGGAGTCACATTCGATCATGCGCTGAGGTATTACGGCTCCTTGCCACGCGGCCGCGACTTCGGACCGGAAGAGCAGGATATGGCGGCATTTCTCGTTTTCTGCCTGCGCGGGATTTACGAAACCATCGATAAGAGCGCTGACGCCTGGGACGATCGCAATTACTGGAAAAAGGCGGAGGGACTTCGCGACAAATGGAGCTGGAGCCGCTTGGCCGCGGATGAACTCGAAAAGACCATTCTGGCCAACCATTGGCATCGCGTTCCAGATCTGCTCATTGGACTGATTCCGCATTTCCAGGACGTCTCGGTTAAGACTTCAAAGCGCGACTCTGATTGGTGGGTCGGCGCGCTCGCCGCCCTCCAGCGAAATGGAACGTCTGCAAGTCAATAACTCGGCTAGAAGACTAGAAGACTAGAAGACTAGAAGACTAGAAGACTAGAAGACTAGAAGACTAGAAGACTAGACGGCCAATCGACACCTGAACGGTCATTTTTCAAGGCTGAGTGGTCGACCCGGAACGTCACAGAATCGTTTATTGTGCGTAGAACGTGCTGACCGTTCTATTACATGCTTCGAGTTGATCTTGAGGCGCACCCTTGGGTCGGTCGATCGAATGAGCATCAATCTCACAGCAAGCGGAGGTCGTTCGCAATGGGACGGCTTATTAGTAGACTGAAAGCCATCAACGGCAAATTTCTCACTGCCGGACTCGTCGTCGCCGTCCTCGGCGCCACAGCGGCCGGGTGTTTTGTTCAAGACCAGATCTTTGGAAGCCACAGCAATACGGTTCGTGGCCGTGTTTCGTTCGGCTTCGAAGAAGCGGCGTTTCGCCCATGCGGATCCGACGAACAGTGGTGGATTACCGGCTCGGACAACCACATCAACGAGTTGCAGACCAAATGGAATAGGCCTGGGGCTCGAGTGGTATACGCCGGGATACGCTGAGGTCGAAGGGAATCGCTCCGATAAGGGCGAGTATGGCCATCTTGGCGCCTACCAGCGGGAATTCGAAGTCAGCGACGTTAAGGAGGTCCGCCTCCTGCACGAGGGTGAGTGCCCGTGGCCGAATGAAAGTCACTAATCTCCAATCGCGAAACGTGTCGTGAAGCACCCGCCGGCAGAGTGGCCGATCGATTAGCGATTAGCGATTAAGAAACGCCCCACGCCTTCCCTGAAGAGATTGGCGCCGCCCTGCGAAGGATGTCGGATGTAGGTCGCGTCGATCTCGAACTGTCTGCACACGCGTTCCGCAATGCGGCCGACCGCCAGCACATGTTGCGGGCGGGTGATCGTTGCGACTTCCGGTACTAACCTTCCCCATTCTCGAATCTCCGCGGTTGATGGCGTGCGAATGGACATCGGTTCGCCCGGCCGGTGGGGATGCAGCGGCACCGTGTTCCAGAGAAGCACGCGATCGAAGTGGTCTTCCAGTAGTCCCCAGACAATGTTGGCGCTGTATTCCGACCAGGGATCCGCCGCTGTACTCGACTTCCGACCAGGGAAGGGAAACCGCCCGGCCTCGATCTGAGCTTCCGACGTAAACGGCACGCCCGAGAAGCGGCAACCATGTGGGCCTGGAGCCTCCGCCAGAAGGAGAAGCTCGGGCCGCGACGGTGCGGCTTCGATGTAAGCCAGAAGATTCTGTCGGCGGATCGATGGACCGTCCGCTCGGTCGAGATTCGGATCGAGATCCGAGTAGAAATTGAAGAGACGATCGGTCGATGAGGCTGGGAAGATCTCTCTTTCGACTATGTGAGCGAGGGAAGACAAGGGCGGCCGATAGATCAGTTCTCGATGGGCCAGAAGACGCCGAAGCGGAATGCCTGGGCGGGAAGCGGGTAATTCGGTACGAGCAGCGTTCCCGGATAGGAGAGTCCGGACAGGATGTTTTCGAATCCTACGAACACAGTGGCCTCTCTGATACCGGCTTCCATGCGAAAGTCCAGCGTTCCGGAGTTGCCCACAGTCCGCGCGCTCTCACCCGGCAAAGCGAGAAGGCCGGTCACGGGTTCGTACAGACGGCTCTTGAAAGACGACCAGTAGCGGCCGATCACATAGACGTCGAGTCGCAGGTCATTCTGAAAGAGCCAGGATCGGGCTCCAAATCTTCCTCGGGCCTGCAACGAGGGTAGACTCTCGTCGATTGCCGTCAGAAAAGCATCGTCAGCAGGGGCGGTCGAAGCCTGGATGGTGGACTGCAGTTCGCCGTACAGCCCGCGCTTGCTTGCATCTCGCCAGCCGAGGATGCTGGTGACGCCGTACCATGTTATCGCAGCGTTCGCCTGCATCACCTGGAAGGAATCGGCGGCGGTTTCACGAAGGTCCAATGGGTGACTCGTTGTCGCCGCGAATGCATCGATTCGTATCGAAGAAGTGCCGAAGGGTCGCTCCGCAGACAGTCTGAGAAGCCGCGTGTGCTCGGCTCCCAGACTGGACGTCGCTCCAGCCACACGATCGCTGCCCAGCATCTCGAGCCTCGAGGGTGCTCGCCCGGAAACGACGATCTCGGATGAGATTTCGTATCCGGCCAATGGGACCTTGAGGCGTGCCCTGCCTTCGGGGATTACGTGACCGTCGGCGTCAATGAGTCCGATGTGTCCCGCCAGGTCGCTGCTGCCCAGCCGGTAGTCGGACTCGAGCAGGGCTTCGACGTCGGATCGCGACAGGCCCGTCGTGTCGCTGAACACGGTTGCGGAACGGACGTCGTCGAAGCGGTTGATCAGCCTGGCGGTGAAGGTCTGGTCGGCAACCAGGCCCGGTATCTCCTGGGCGGCGGCGAAAGTATATTCTTCGACCAGCGCATCCGAGGTCGTCACGTTCCGATATCGTCTGACGTGCGACACCCACGAGAACTGGAGCGAAAGCGGCGAGAGTCCCTGCAACCAGAGTCGGTCGAACTTTACGTGGAAGTCGTTACGCTTGATCCGGAATTTGGCCGCCGGATTCTCGACCGCGGCATTGAACCGGGTGTATATCGAGTCGAACCCTCCGCCGGATCTCACAAGTACGCCGCTGTGGGCCCCTCCGTGCCGGCGAGTGTACATGTTTGTGATCCGTAGCGCCCATTTCGAGCTGTATAGTCCCACGCGGCCGTAGACCTGGCTGACGTCTGACGAACTGCTTGGATATTCGCCGCCCCAAGCCCCGGAAGCGTAGCGAAAGAGTACCTGGAGCGTGGTCGGTGAGCCAAGAAAGTGCGTCTTCCGCTGCTGTACGTGTGTACCGGAGATCGACCGGAGGCCGGGGCTCCCGGCCCGATACCGAAGCTCCGTAAGCGGTTTGACAACGTCGAAACGCCGCGTCTCCAGCGCGAACCCCGCGGCAGAGGCGTGCTTGCCGCTGAACATAGCCGGCGATCGAAGAAGGTCCAGGGGCACGAGTTCGAACAGGGGTCGGCTGGTCACAGGATCCTGCATGGGAATTCCATCGAACGTCAGTCCGATGTCCACAGGCGAGAATCCCAGATAGGCGATCTGATCGGGCCAGCCCAGGTTGCCCATCGAGTAGCGGAAGCTTCCGGGAAACTCGTCGAGGCGCTCGACCATGTCGCCGGCCGAGAGACGGACGAGCGGCGTGGCGTCCGAACGGACTCCTTCGGGGTAGGCCTCGAGGGTCAGTGGCGGTCCGGAGGGGATTGGCGGGGCTTTTTCGGCCGCATGCGTCGAATCCACGATTCCGGCAGGGGCGGCAACCGTGTCGACCGGCGCAAGCGCCGTGTCGGGTGCGACGACGACTGTGTCGGGTGGACTGACAACCGAGTCAGGTACCTGGGCCACGGCTTCGACGGCCGTGACGGCAAAGCCCGCCGTGAGCACGACCCGGAGGCAGCGGGTCAGTGCGGACGACGCCCACCTGCTACGGATTATCCGGGAAGAGACCGAACAAGCGGCTTTCGACACGGCTGATAATCTCTGAGCGATGATCCGGGATGTTCACGAAATCCAGAGCATCGATATTGATGATGAGCTTCGGGCCCGCCTCGTAGCCTTCGATCCATCGAGTGTAGTGCCCGTTAAGGCGTTCCAGGTAGTCGATTCTGATGTTGGATTCGAAACTGCGTCCTCGTGACTGAATGTGATTGACCAGGGTGGGAACGGAGGATTCGAGGTAAACGAGCAAGTCGGGGGCCTTGAGATAGCTCGTCATGATGCTGAACAGCTCGACGTAATTGTCGTAGTCGCGGTGTGACATGAGGCCCATTTCGTGCAGATTACGGGCAAATATCTCGGCGTCCTCATAGATCGATCGATCCTGGACAACGGATTGCTCCAGCGATTCGATGTGCTGCTGGTGCTTGAATCGAGACGAGAGGAAGAAGACCTGGAGATTGAACGACCATCGAAGCATGTCGTCGTAGAAGTCGGCCAGGTAGGGATTGTCGTCGACGCGCTCGAAGAAGGGTTCCCAGTGGAAATAGTCGCTCAGCGTTTTCGTCAGCGAGCTCTTCCCGGCTCCGATATTTCCCGCAACAGCGACGAAGTGTTTCTTATGGGCTGGAGACGCGACCTCGCTTGGCATGCTCGATTCAAACTGTAGGATAGACGGAGCAAAGGAACGCGCCAAGATACAAATCGGCGTCTATCCCGCACATGATGTTATCGGCGTTACAGATCGCCCAGTTGCGGGCGGATGAGAATCTCTTCTACGACGGACCGATTGCTGAGCTTGTAGATGTCGACCATCGTTCTTGCAACATCCTCCGGGTGGGATGAATCTCGATGCGGGCAGGTCGAGCCCCTCCCAGCTAGCCGTGTTGGTCGCACCCGGAATCATGCTCGTCACGCGTACGCCGTGCTCACGCGTTTCTTCGCGAAGGGCGCGCGCGAGCCCAAGTACGCCGTGCTTGGCGGCGCAGTAGGCGGCTCCGCGCGGGTATCCTTTGATCGAGGCGACCGAGGCCATGAAGAAGATGTGCCCGTGACCCTCCGCCATCATCGCAGGCAAGAAAGAGTGGGTGACGAGAAAGGCGCTCGTCAGGTTGACGGCGATCTGATCGCGAAAGTCGTCGGGTTTCATTTCTGAAATCGATCCCGGCAGGAACTGTCCGGCGTTGTTCACGAGGACGTCGGGCACGCCGATCGTATCAAGAACGGTCGTGACCAAATCCGCAACGTCCCGATCCCGCGTCAGGTCGGCGCTGAAGAAGCGTGTCTGAGCCCCCTTGTCACGGCACTGGTTTCCCACCTCGCGAAGGCGAGACGCGTCTCGGGAAACGAGCATCAGCCTCATATCGGGCTCCGCGGCGAAGGCGCGCGCGATGGCGGCGCCGATGCCCTGGCTGGCGCCGGTAATCAACACAAGCGGCATGAAGAGAAAATGGTTAGTCGGAAGTGATTAGTCTCATGAACTCCTGACGAGTCGTCGGATCGAAGAACTGGCCCGACATGGCACTTGTCGTCGTTACCGAGTGCTGCTTCTGAACACCGCGCATGATCATGCACAAGTGCCTGGCCTCGATGACCACGGCTACGCCCTGCGGCTGAAGCGCGTCCTGAATGGCGTCACGGATCTGCAACGTAAGCCGCTCCTGTACTTGCAGCCGCCGGGCAAATACGTCGACAACCCGCGGGATTTTACTCAGGCCCACGATCCGGCCATTGGGAATGTAGGCAACGTGCGCTTTTCCGATAAACGGGAGCATATGGTGCTCGCAAAGAGAGAAGACCTCGATGTCTTTGACGAGGATGATTTCACTGTACTCTTCACGAAAGATGGCCGATTCCAGTATCTCGCCGGGATCCATCAGATAGCCCTGGGTGAGGAACTGTAGCGACTTTGCGACCCGCTCGGGAGTGCGGAGCAAGCCCTCGCGTCCCCGATCTTCCCCGACCGCTTCGAGGACATCCGCAATGTTGCCGGCAATCCGCTCCGTGGTTTCCAGGTTGTACAACTCTTTCTTCTTGTAGTGCAGACTCGTGGCGCAGCCGAATTCGTCATCGTCCCCGAGCAGATCTGAAACCAGCCCGCCGCCGTCAGTCACGACGTTCTCCAGATCGTGTCCAGAGTTCGTTTCGTCATTATGCTTCATCAGGGCCGGCCCCCTTCGCCGTAATATTCCACCATGTTGTTGTCCGTCTCGTGGAGGCGAACACAGTACAAACGCGCGTCTGGGATGTGCGGTTCGAGCTCGTTCCAAATTGCGACGGCAAAATTTTCTGTCGAGGTCATTTGTCCCGCCAGGAAGTCGACCTCAACGTTCAGGTTGCGGTGGTCGCATTTCGAAACGACGCGCTCCTCGATGATGCGTTTCAGCTCCGCCAGATCGACGACGAATCCCGTTTCATCGGACGGCTCGCCGACGACGATGACCTCCAGGATATAGTTGTGACCGTGCCAGTTCGGATTATTGCATTTGCCGAAGGTCGCTTCATTCCACGCATCCGACTTCGACGGATTGTGAAGCCTGTGCGCGGAGTTGAATCGCACCAGACGGCGAGCGTAGACGGTTGGCATAGGTACTCTGTAAATGCGTGGCAAGGATAGACGCTTTGCGCTATCCTAACCCGGTAGCCGTTCGTTGCGTTCCTCACGCGAAAACAATGTTCAGCCATGTCAGACAAGACGCTGTTCCAACAGATCGAAGACGGGGAGATCCCCGGCGATTTCGTGTACCGGGATGACCGGTGCTTTGCAATCAGAGATATACGGCCGGTCGCCCCGGTTCATATTCTCATCATTCCGCGAAAACCGATACCTGGCAATGACAAGGTCGAGGCGGGAGACGCGGACCTAATCGGCCACTTGTTCGTGGTCGCTCGACAGGTCGCCGAAAGCGAGGATCTGACCGAGGGTTATCGCCTTATCTTCAACTGTGGCCCCGACGCGGGTCAGGAAGTCAGGCATTTGCACCTGCACTTGCTCGGCGGCCGAGCCATGACCTGGCCTCCCGGATAGATCGATTCGACGGCTGCCGTCTGCCGGCCGAATCTCAGTTGCCGGGAGAGAGGATCTCGTGCACGAGACTCGCGACCTTGGCGCGCAGATCCTCCAGCGATCCGTCGTTGAGAAGCACAAAATCTGCGCGGCGAAGCAATTCGGCCGATGTCAGCTGGTAGCGCATTCGCGACGCTATCTCATCCGCCGAAGCGTCGTCGCGTCTAGCAACACGCTCGATACGGCTTTCCGTCGGTGCCTCAACGACGACGACGTAGTCGAGGAGCGCGTCGGCGCCGCTCTCGTAGACGAGCGCGGCCTCCATGACCATGAGATTCAACCCGTCCTTACGAGCCATCTGAGCAGCTGCCGAAAAAGCCTCGAGGACACGCGGATGGATCATCGCATTGATCCGCCTGACCTTGTCAGCGTCCGAAAAGATTTCTTTGGCCAGGTACACCGTATTCAGATCGCCGGAAATCGTGTAGCTGTCCACGCCGAAGGTGTCGATGACTTGCTGCCGGATGCGAAGGTCGTCGGTCATGACTTTCTTGGCCGCTTCGTCGGCATCGAAGACGCGGGCTCCGAACGACTTGAGAAAGTCACACACGGTGGATTTACCGCTGCCGATTCCTCCGGTTACACCTATAGTTCGCGTCAAGAGTAGTGAGGATGTGTTTCTTGAATATTGAGATGACGGGGCAAGTTACAGATTCCAGAGTAACGTCATGGTGAGATTTGGAATCGTTCGACGCTCGACGACGTTGGCCGCCCGTCGGATTGCTGCGGCATCTTCTTCTGGAAGCTCACCGTAGAGTGTGAACTTCACCCGCTGGAACTGGATCCATCCTCTCAGATGTAGTTCCGATCGGTTGGTCATCGGGAACGAGAGTTCGGCCGTCGGACCGATCTGGAGCAGGCGTTCGCGCCCCGGGCGCGTGATGACCTCCATTCGCGTCTCGTTACCGGTGCCGGTCGTGTAGCGGACCGTCAGACTTCGTTCGAAGTCGCTCCGGTGCAACGCGCGAATGCCGGTTTCGGCAACGACGGCTCTCCCGATTCGAATCGTGGCCGTTCCGGTGGTCGTCTTCAAGGTGTCGAACGGAATTTCTCGGAAGTTTTCCCACAGGAGGCGGCCGAGCAGCAGTTGGCTGAAGCCGCCCTCAAGACGCAGTCTGGCATCGGGAGCAATGCGCTGGTTGATTGATCCGACGTACTTCAATTCGCGCGCCGATTGGTCGTTCTTCGGCTGGTTCGGCAGATCGAAGTCGTCGGTTGTATAGACGGCACGAACCTCTGTTTCGAGGCGGACGTCTGTCGACGAAGACGGCCGCCATCGCATGCCCGGGCGGAATCTGATAGATCTTCGCCGGTTGTTTTCCCCCGATCGCGAGCCGCTCAGGAAGACGGTGTGGTGCTGCAGCCCGAAGAGTCGAAAATCGACGTCGAGGCCGCGATGAACGTGGAAGCGAAGACTCATGTCGCCGTCGAATGTCGACTCGTCGCGACCGTCCAGGTTGCTGTCTGGTGTGTCGTGGCGGAGGATGGAGCCCCGGAGCGATGATCTGATCGACAGCCAGTGGAAGCGCGTGGTCGAGTAGGATCCCTGGAGCGTTAACAGACCGCGGTCGAAATCCGCCTGTCGAAGAACGTTGGTTCGCTGCGCCGCCTGCGCCGGCGGAAGACTTCCCGCATTGTCGAGGCGGCGACGTTCTTCCGTAATCGATCGGATTGCCGAGATTTTCGCCTTAGTCAGGTCGGTGTCGTAGGCAATCCCCGCTTGCAGATCGAGGACCTTCCGGTTGAAGTTGGTGTCAAAGAATAACACGTCCTCAGGCGCCCGCCGCGTGCGGATGTACCGGTCGCTGATCGTAAGCCGGTTGTCCGTGCGAAAAGTCCATCGTCGCGAAAGCGGGTGTTCGAAGAGGATTCCGGCATCCAACGTGTCGCTGGTCGTCGCTTCGATGGTGTCGTCAGCGCGCAGGGAGCTGGTGCCCCGATTCAGAAAGGAGGAAGCCTGGTATGCGTCGCGCCGCAGATTGGCATAGCGGACGTCTACGGTGAACGATCCGCGCTCGACGTCGCGGCGGGCCGAGGCCTCGGTCAGCATCGATCTGCCGAACCGTGGCCGAATGAAATGCCAACGATTATCAGTGCGGCCGGCCAGAATGAAGTCGCCCACGTGGGCATTCTTGACCGCCCCCTTGAGGCTGATGCCAAAGCCGCTGTCGAGGAGGACGTCGGGTTTGGTTTGTCCCTCCACCAGGAGGCCGGGTTTTCTGTCGACGACCAGTCCTACAGCCGGTTCGATCGAGACTTCCGGCGCCGGTCGCGCGCGGATGCCGGCGTATGCTTCCTGCGTGCTCGCGGCGTTCTGTGAGAACCAGCTTCCACGGCCGAAAGCGACGGCTTCATAATTCGACCGTATCGGGTGTCGGAGCAGGAAGGTCGTCAGATTTTCGTCGCGCCACTCCGATACCCGATCACCGAGGAGAAACGCCTCGGAGCGAAATTCACTCGAGGCGGCCACCTGCCACGCCCCGACGGCCTCGTTGACGTCGAATCCGGCGGTCCATACGTACCGGCTCGCGTCGCTCTGGAAGCCGGTTGCGACCTGTTGTGCGAAGGCCTGTCGGGCGAGGAGTGACGGCCAGAGCGTGGCTGCGGCCAGACATAGGAGAATCCTCCGGCCACCTTTGCCGGAGACCGGAGCGACTGAACGGGCAGGTTTGTGGTTCCTCAAGCCCATGAAGGCCACTGGATTCTGGAATTGACAGGGCAAACGTAATGCGCCCGCCATCGAAAAGGAAGGTGAGAATCGGGCTTCAGCCCGGCGAGGACAAGCCCTCCGAATTGTCGGAGGAATAGGAATTTCACACATTTGGGGGCGGCATTCCGGAACCGACGGCGCTTCGAGTCTGTTGTGACCGCCTCCACATTGTCGTGGCCAATCCTTTCTATGGAAGACACCAAATCCCCTTCGACAGCATACAATCCGCGTGACATTGAGGAGCGGATCTACGCGTACTGGCTCGAGCACAACTTTTTCGCTGCCCGGGTTAATCACGACAAACCTCCGTTCTGTGTGATGATGCCGCCGCCCAACGTGACGGGCCGGCTTCACATGGGCCATGCACTCGGAGGGGCGGTGCAGGATGCCCTCACGCGGATCCGTCGCATGCAGGGTTATGAATCGCTCTGGATGCCGGGCATGGATCATGCCGGCATCGCGACGCAGAATGTCGTCGAACGCCTCCTGATCGAGAAGCGCGGCGTGAATCGGCACGATCTGGGCCGCACGGCCTTCGTCGACGAAATCTGGAAGTGGAAAGAAGAATACGGTTCGATCATCATCGATCAGCTCAAGAAGCTGGGCGCTTCCTGCGATTGGGATCGAACAAGGTTCACGATGGATGACGGCTTCACGCGAGCCGTCCAGAGCGTCTTCGTGAAACTCTACGAAGACGGCCTTATCTACAGGGGAAACTACCTCGTCAACTGGTGTCCCGTTGATCGAACGGCCCTTTCCGACGAGGAGGTCGACAACGTTGAGCGCGACGGACACCTCTGGCATATCCGCTACCCGCTGGCGGACGGATCGGGATCCCTCACGATTGCCACGACGCGTCCCGAGACCATGCTCGGTGATACCGCCGTAGCCGTCCATCCCGACGACGAGCGCTACGCGCACCTCGTGGGGAAGATGCTCGTCCTGCCGCTGGTGGAGCGCGAGATCCCGGTGATAGCGGACGAATACGTTAAGATTGATTTCGGGGCGGGAGCCCTCAAGATTACCCCTGCCCACGATCCGAACGACTTCGAAATCGGCGCCAGGCACAAGCTGCCGGTGCTGAACATCATGAACCCGGACGGCACGATAAACGAAGAAGGCGGGCAATTCGCCGGTCTCGATCGTTTCGTGGTGCGAGAGCGCATCGTCGAGGAGCTGGAAGCAAAGGGATACCTCGTAAAGGTCGAGCCGTATAAGGTCTCGATACCGATTTCCAGCCGTTCGAAAGCTGTAATCGAACCCCTGATATCGCGTCAATGGTTCGTCCGCATGAAACCGTTCGCGGAGCGCGCGATCGGAGCCGTGGCGGATGGCGATATCACTTTTTATCCGAAGCGCTGGGAGAACGAATACTTCCGCTGGCTGGAGAATATCCGCGACTGGACTATCTCCAGGCAACTCTGGTGGGGCCACCGCATCCCCGTCTGGTACTATACCGACTCGGAGGGGCTGCCCGACGAGTCGCGCGACTTCGTGGTCTCAGTGGATCAGCCAGAACCTGGCATGGTGCAGGATGAAGACGTTCTCGACACCTGGTTCTCCTCATGGCTCTGGCCATTTGCGACACTCGGCTGGCCGGAAAAGACGGATGAGCTCGATTACTTCTATCCGACACAGGTCCTCGTCTCCGGTTATGACATCCTGTTCTTTTGGATCGCCCGGATGATCATGGCGGGACAGTATTTCACCGACCAGAATCCATACAGCGACGTGTTCATCACGGGCATGATCAAGGACAAGCACGGCCGCTGGATGAGTAAGAGCCTGGGCAACGGCATCGATCCTCTTGATATGATCGAGCAGTACGGCGCCGATGCGGTTCGTTTCTCGCTGGTCGTCCTCTGTGCGCAGGGCCAGGACATCAAGCTCGACCCACTCAAGTTCGAGATGGGTCGCAATTTTGCGAACAAGATCTGGAACGCGTTCAATGTGTTCGGTCGGTATATGGACGCGGGGCGCGATTACACGCGCCGACGAACGTACCAGGAGCTCGAGCTCGTCGAGCAGTGGATGCTCGACCGACTGAACCGGGCGATCGAAGGTGTGGACGAGGCGGTATCGAAATATCGTTTGAACGATGCGCTCAGCCTCATTTACGACGTCTTCTGGCACGACTACTGCGACTGGTACCTTGAGTTGATCAAGCCGGAGTACGGCGAGGAGATGTCGGAAGAGAGGGTCAATCTGGCCGTCGAGATCTATGAGAAGCTCATCAAGCTGCTCCACCCGTTCATGCCCTTCGTGACGGAGGAGTTGTGGGCGAGACTTCGTCCCCGATCAGAAGGTGAGGCCTGCATCGTAACGAGCTGGCCGTTGAGCGACGCATCGGAGACGGATGACGGGGTTGCAGAGACCTTCGGAACGATTCAGGAGATGGTGACCGGCATTCGCAACGTCAAGAGCCAGAAAGGCGTGCCGCCGGGGCACAAGGTAAAAGTTGTTATCTCGATTGGATCGGAGAGTGGGTCGCTGGCGGATCAAATCGGCGCAAACAGCCGCTATTTCGAAAGGCTCAGCCGTGCTTCAGCGACGATCGGCGTCGACGTTGAGAAGCCCGATGCGAGTATTCCGGTCGTCGTCGGTCGTCATCAGGTGTTTGTCCCAATGAAAGGCCTGCTCGACATCGAGGCCGAAAAGTCGCGGCTGGAGAAGGAAATCGCTCAGAAGGTAGGGTTTCTGGAAGGTGTCAGGAGCAAGCTGCAAAACGAGCAGTTTCTCAGCCGTGCTCCGAAAGAGGTCGTTTCACGTGAGCAGCAAAAGGAACTGGATGCCATTGCGGAGTTGGATAAGCTCCGAGAGAATCTCCTGGACCTCGAGTCTTGATGAAACACCTGCGGTTAGCGTATGCCCCAGGGGGATTTGTCCCCCTTCTGGTTCAGACCATCGTCTGGATCTCTCTGGTGGCCTGCGTAGCGTCGGGCTGCGGATCCCCCGATGACCAATCTCAGCTTCAGGTCGAAAATCTCCGCCTGACGAAGCTGCCGAGCGGCGCGAAGATCCTTTCGGGATCGGTGCACAACAGTTCGTCGGTAGAGGTCGCCGGCGCTCTGGTTCAGATCTCACTCTTCGACGAAGAAAACAACCTGCTCAAGAGCGTCACCATCGGCGTGAACGAAATTGCCGCGGGCGGCGATCAGCGATTCCGCGAGCCCGTCGATTCGGACCTCGACGTGCAGCGAGCCCGCGTAAAGAAACTAGTGGCACTTTAGGTTAGTCACTGGACACATTCGGTGTTCGGTGTTCGGTGTTCGGTGTTCGGTGTTCGGTGTTCGGTGTTCGGTGTTCGGTGTTCGGTGTTCGGTGTTCGGTGTTCGGTGTTCGTGCTGTTCGGTGTTCGGTGTTTGCTGTTTGCTGTTTGCTGTTTGCTGTCTGCTGTTTGCTGTTTGCTGTTTGCTGTTTGCTGTTATTTCGGATTCACCCTATGTTTAGGGTAATCAATCGGTTGGGACGGATCGAATCCCTTGGGAGGCTACCATGTGGGGACTCGTGTGGAGAGGTTCCGCCGCGATACTCCTGTTTTGCGTATTGATGGGCAATGCGTACGGCCAGGTGTTGCGGATGGGAGCCGTCGGCGCCAGCAGCGGCGTTGCTGTAGGTAAGAAGTTCGGAATGCGCAGCCTGGCGGGCCAGGCGGCGTCAGGCATCCCCGTAAGCGATAACTATCGGTATGGGGTTGGATTATGGTTTGCCGACACGCAAATCAAGATTCCGGATGCCGTTGAGGAAACCGAGACCCTACCGGGGGATCTTCCCGCCAAGTTTGAGCTTCGGCAGAATTATCCCAATCCCTTCAATCCTTCCACAACCATTGAGTACGATACCCCGACGACCGCTCGTGTCAGGATTGAGGTCTTCAGCATTCTGGGGCAGCGCATGGCCGTGCTCGTCAACGAACAGCAGCCGGCCGGGAAGCACAAGGTGATCTGGAATGCTGCCGACGACACCGGGGCTCCCGTCGCATCGGGCGTTTATCTCTACCGGATTGTCGCAGGTCGCTTCACGAAGACGCGGACCATGGCCCTTGTGAAGTAGGCGCTCAGTCGGGCACCGACGATGCCACCGAGGTTGCGCCGGATTCAGGCACGGCTGCGCGTGCGATTCCACGTCCGGGCTCGGGCAACAGGGCGCCTACAATCCACGCTGCCAGTAAAAGCGCGGCGGCCGCGAGCACCGTGCTGGCAAAGAATCCGGAGTACGAATACACCGGTCCTGCGATTGCACCACCGATCGAGATGCCGATCTGTCCGATCGCTACCGTGAGGCAAAGCAGTGTGCCTCGTTTGCTGGCCGGAACAAGCGCTGTGAGCAGAGCCTGGAGCGGACTGAGCCGCATCGACATGAGCACCATAGTGAGAAAGAACAGCGCATCCGCCGCGATCATGCTGGTCGCCAGGGTCGTGGTCGAGAGGGCGACCACAGCCAGTCCGATAGACGAAAGAACAATAAGCGGTTTGCGGCCGATTCGATCCGAGAGTTTTCCGGCCTTCGGACCGGCGATCACCGCAGCGACTCCGCCGACGAGGAACATCAGGGCCGTCTCATTTCCTGAGACGTTCAGCGATTCCTCCAGCCAGGTCGGCAGGTATACGACGTAAAGTGCGATGGCAAAGAAGAGGAGAAAGAACGTTGCGCTCGCAGCGACAATCTGACGATCGCGCAGCATGCTGAGGTAACCAGTCAGCGCACTGCGGACCGACAGTGGGTTCTGGTCAAGCCGGACGTCCGGCTGCGGCACTTTGAAGAGAATCAACAGAAACGAGCACACCATGACGGCGCTGAAGACTAAGAAGGGTATTCGAAAACCGAACTCGTCCGCCAAATAGGCGCCAACTGGGATGCCGATGATCTGCCCAAAGGCGACGCCGCTCATGACCCATCCGTTTGCCCACCCTCGGCGTTCGTACGGAAAGTAGTCTCCCACATACGAGACGGCCGCCCCACTCAGAAGGCCCCCCGCCGCACCGGCCAGTGCGCGAACGGCCATAAGTGAGACATAGTCGACGGCAACCGCATGCAGACCCAGCGCAACCGCCATGCATCCCGAACCGAGCAGGAGAACGCGACGACGACCGATCTTGTCGGAAACCGGGCCAATGATCAGTGCAAATATGCCCAGCAGGATGCCGTATGCACTGATCAGCGTACCCAGAAGGGAATCAGGGATGGCCAACTCCTCGCCGATGCGGGGCAGGATTGGCGAAATGATCATGATCTGGCTGCTCGCCGCGAAGACGAGCAACCAGAGAGCGAAGATGACCAAATAGGGATTTGACTTCCGGACCACGGGATGGGGCGTATGCTCACGCGTCTACGCGGGATTGCACGGCGCTGTTTCGAAAGCCCGCGCCTCACGTCGGCGGGTACGAAGAATCGCCCCTTTCAGTTCGCGATAAATAGCGGCGTCGAACCGTCCGCTATCAGCGACTTCGTGACCTGTCCGTAAAGAAACGACAGGATTCCGGATTTGGCGTGCGCGCCAAGGACGATCAGATCGACATTCCCGATATATTTCTCGCGGAGCGCTTCATTGATTGGCTCGGGAGTCCATGCCTCCTCGACATTGGCGTAATTATGCGCCTCGAGAAATCGTTTAACCGCGCCCGTGTAACGTTTCGCCTTCTCCATGTCCTGATTCGACGACAGGATGGTCACCTTAGCATTCGTGAACAGGGGAAGCCCCGCAAATTGTCGAACCGATTTCGCTCCCGTTCGGCTGCCTCCGAATGCGATCACTATGCGCGAAATGGCGTCGGGACCTGGATGCTTGGCCGGGACCGTGATGATGGGCGGCATGACTCTGCCCGCGATCTCCTCCAACGTGTTGCACGGTTCGTCCTGCGTTGCGAAGTGAAAGTGCGTTCTCATCCCGAGAAGAACGAGGTCGTAAAAGATCGACTCTCGGACGATCATTTCGGCTGGATTGCCAGTCGCTTCCGTGCTGCGGTGGCGCACACCGGCAGCCTCGCAGCGCTTGACGAAACGCGACAACAATTCCTCAATTCGCTGATGAGCCTTTGCCTCGCGACGGCGTTCGGCTTTCCGAGCGTATTCGAGCGCACCCGGCCTTACTGGACCGACAGCGCGCTCAATTTCCGGCGTGTCGAGGACCATGAAACCCGTTACCTCAGCGTCGTGACGTTTGGCGACGACGATACCGAAATCAAGGGCGGCCAGGGCATGCGAGCTCGGGTCCAGAGGGACCAGAATCCGCTTTAACATATCTATCTGTAAAAAAGATGCTTAGAATAAGGGAAGTGCATTTGTTTGACACTCGGCGCTTGCACTCCCGGATGTTGCAATGGTTTCGCGTTGATTTCGCGCTTTGTGTGGATAAGACCGTTCGGGGTCCTGGGTCAGGAGTCCGATGTCCAACCTTGAAAAGCGTTTCGGCGCAATGTTGAGGTCAAGTTACTGAATCTGGTGCGCCTTCCCGGGTTACTTTCACACCGAGCCGCCGGCATACCGTGGCGCCTCGAATCTAGAGACGGAAGGCCTCAGAACGTAATTCGAGCATGATTAGAGAGAGGATCGGACGTCACGACGTTAAGGCGCTGCGCGATCATTATCGGCGATATCTCTTCGAGGAATATCTGCCCTTCTGGTACCGGTACGGTATCGATCATGAGTTGGGTGGTTTTATGTGTGCTATCGATCACGACGGGGCGCGCGTAAGTGACGAAAAGAACGTATGGTTTCAGGGTCGGGGCCTCTGGACCTACTCGTATTTGTACCGCCATTTCGGAGGCGACGAGCACCTCGAAGTAGCACGTAAGGCCAGGGATTTCTTGTTGCGTCACGGGCGCGACAGGCGCGGCGACTGGGTACAGAGCCTCAGCCGCACAGGGGCCGTCACGTCCAAGGGGAAACCCCAGGGCTATGAGACGCTCTTTGTTGCAGAAGGCATGCTGGCCTTTGCGCTGGCCACTGGCGACCAGGAGTCGATGGACGTCGCGAAAGATGCGCTATGGAGGGCGGCAGATCTATTCGACAAGCCGAGACGCCACGTCGAGGAGAGCTACATACCGCGTAGCTACCGGGGCCATCGGACGCTGGGCAGCCATATGGTCTTGCTGCTGGTCCTGACACAAATGTTGGAACAGGTGGACGACGAACGCCTTGAGGCTTTGGCTGGGCGCGTGGTCGATGCCATCGTCGTGAAGTTCTGGAATTCCAAGTATGGGCTCATGAATGAGGTATTGGCGCATGACTATTCGCGTCCCGCCGACGACAATGAGCCGTTCATCTATCTGGGACATGCAATCGAGACCCTCTCGATGCTGCTCTGCGAGGCCTTGCGTCGTGGCGATCAGGCGCTCTTCGATCTGGCTGCCGAGCGCTTTCGACGCCATCTGGAAGTGGCATGGGACGAGGAATATGGCGGTTTCTTGCGTGCACTTAGTCTGCCGAAGACTTACAAATATGACAAAGTTCTATGGCTGCAGGAGGAGGTGCTGGTCGGCTGCATGATGCTGCTGGAGCACACGGACTGGGACTGGCCCGCGTTCTGGTTCGAGCGCACCTTCGACTACGTGGAGAAGAAGTTCTCGCTCCGGAAGCATGGCCTGCCGCTGTACTTGTACAACGGTGATCGACAGGTCAGCTTCGTCGAACACGTCAGACGCAAGGAAAACTACCACCACCCCCGACGTGTGATGCGCAATCTGCTCGCGCTAGAAAGGATGTTGGCTGGTCACTAGTCACCCGTCATTAGTCACTAGTCATCGCTCATGGCTTGACAATGCAACGGCGTTGTGGATGTGGAGACAACGGACCGATCACGGACCAGGGGAGGCGAGCGCTTCCGTAGCGACGGCTTACATCCAGTCAGCATCAGCCCGGTAGAATGGCAGGTTGGAGGCGAAGTATCCCTCCCGAAGGGCCTCGATCTGCGTCCGGTCCAAACTCTGACGCCATTTGCGCACCTGATCGTGGGAGATGCGGGCCGTCTCATATGGCCGGTTGCCTGCGCCTTCCGTATAGCAGTGCGTTTGAATAACATTGTCAAAGTCCGTCGGCGAGCGAACCGACAGCTGTTCGAACAGATCCGCAAACTTCGCCTCAGGATCCAGGGCGAACTCCTCGTAGTGCAGCACGAGCGCGCTTTCGCACGAGTCAATGGATTCGGCCAGATCGTTCCCATACTGGCGTCCGAATTCGCTCCAACTTTGTTTCAACCATCCCAGTCGTAGATAGCTGTCGGCTACGCTGGCCGGATGGCGGACGAGGAATAGAATCTTCGGACCATCTGCCCCGCTCAATAATCGCGCCAGCAAGGGATTCACTTCCTTGATCAAGAGTCGCTTCCCGCCGCGGCTGCGCAGGGAGAAATCTTCCAAATGCGCAGGTCCGACTCTGGCTTTGTATGCCCAGACGCCCAGTAATGTGTCAGAGATAAGTCGTTCATAGTACCGGCCTCCAGGGTGACTTTGGGGATCGACCATGGGTCCCCCGGAGAACCGCTTCCTGAAGCCCTGCGTGATCGGTTCGCGGAGGTAGGCGAAGTCAGGTGACGTGCTCAAGATCTTCCCTACCCATGATGAGCCGCTACGCGGGTAGGACAGCAGCAGGACAGGAGGTTGCTTGAACGGAATCCACCGAGCAAGATGTCGATTCCGCAGGACGAAATTCACGTATGCAAAGGCTGCACTTCGATGGAGAAGAGAGGCGGGACGAAACATGACCTGGTAACTTTGTTTCAGCTTCGTGTGTCCACCCTCGATAAACCCACGGACCACGGACCAAGGACCCCGGACGTTCTTGCAGACGGAACCTCTCAGCTTTTGGGGCCGAGAGGTTCCTTTCCGGTGGGGTCACCATCCGGGCCAGGGGAGGCGATTCCTGAGCCGGATTACACCCGGCCAGCGTACGTCGATCGGTACGTGGAGCACCCGACCGGGGCCGGGATAGCGGAAAGATAGTTTCGAAATGAGGTTTGTCAAGTCTTTCTTGGGAGGATCTGCTTCCTGAGGACCAACCGGCAGCATACCACTCGCGGCTGGGCGGCTCGATCGAGTCGTGTTTCATGTTTGTTGATCGACGAATCGGCGCAATCGCACCGTGAAGACAGAGCCGTCGCCGGTTCGGCTTTCCACCTCGACATGACCTCCGTGCGCCTCGACGTTTGCCTTTACGAGGCTCAATCCCAAGCCCAATCCCCGAGTCGATCGACTGCGGTCACCCCGATACAGTCGGTCCCAGATGTGGGGGAGATCAGCTTCGGGGACTCCGGAGCCCGTGTCTCGGACGCGAATCACCGCATCCGTTCCTTCGGAGACGACTGTTAAGGTTACTCTTCCTCCCTCCGGTGTGTATTTGATGGCGTTGTCGACGAGATTGGCAACTGCTTGTCGTATCCGACCGGGGTCGACAGCAACGACTGCGTCATTGGTGGTGTGGGCTTCGAGGACGATATGCCGCTCTTCCGCCACGAACTGATAGAGCTCCACGACTTCGTCGACTAGCCTTCCCAGTGAGATCGGTTCCGGATGAAGGGCGAGCGTTCCGGTCTCTGCTTCAGCCTCATCCATGATGGCATTGAGAATGGCCAAGACCTGGTCACAGGATTCGAGACTCTCGGCTAGGGCTTCCCGGCATCTCTCTTCCGAAGAATCAGTGCCCTGTAAGGCCAGTTCGGCATGGCCGCGAAGACGTGTCATGGGTGTGCGAAGGTCATGCGCCACGTCGTCGAGCGTCGATCGCACGTCGGTGAGCAGTCTTCCGATTTGATCGAGCATAAGGTTGAACTGACGTGCGAGTTCGTCGAGGTCATCGCCCGTTCCTCGCAAAGGAATACGATCGTCCAACTTCCCCGTGGTTTCAATGTGGCGCGCCAGCGATGCAAGTTCGTGCAATGGGCTCAGCACTCGTCGTGCCACGAACAATCCGCCAAGAAGTCCGAGAAATAGGACGGGCAGGGCTGCGAGTGCAAACGTCTTTCGGAACGTTTCCAGTATCTCATGCCGCGGTTCTGCGGAGGCGCCGATCTGCAGATAGCCCCCGTCAGGAAGGCTTTGCGTGGCAACCTCCAGTCTTTCATTCTTGTCGGTGAAGACATTTCGCCAGGATCCGTCTTTTGGGATTTCAGATGCTTCGAGCAGGTTCAGCGACGCTGGCGGCCAGTCTCCAACCCAGCGGGTCCTGCCGTCAGCGTCGGCCAGACGCACGAACAGACGCTTCGGGCTCGACGTCACCATGTTTTCCCTGAGCTCCTCTTCCAGAGCCCGGATTCCCTCGCTGGAGTAGTCGTGCGCCAGTTCGTCCAATTCTCTTCGAATGGCGGTGTGGTCGCGTTCTGCAAGGACGAGGCGTAACTGCCAATCTGCCAGGCCGAAGAGCAGCGACAGGCTGATGAGAAGGAGCAGCGCGTAGCCGGCCGTAAGACGCACGCCGACCGTGCGAAGCAGGCGTCTAAGGCGTTCGAAGGACATACCCAACTCCGCGAAGCGTATGAATGAGTGGAGGATCGAAGCCGTAATCGATCTTCTTTCGAAGCCGGTGAACGAGCACGTCGATCACGTTCGTCTGCGGCTCAAAATCGTAATCCCAAACATGCTCAAGAATCATGGTTTTGGTTACAACGCGGCCAGCGTTGCGAACGAGGTATTCGAGCAGGCTGAATTCCCGCGGCTGCAATTCGACGGGTTCTCCTGCACGGGTAACTTCACGGGTGAGCAGATTAACCCTGACGGGTCCAGCAGTGAGCGTCGTGGGCTCACTCCTGCCGGCTGAGCGTCGGATAAGTGCCTGCACGCGGGCCATTAATTCCGCAAACGCGAAGGGCTTGGTCAGATAATCATCGCCTCCAGCCTGGAGTCCGCGAACGCGGTCATCCACGCTGCGCCGGGCGCTTAGAATAAGAACAGGTGTGGTGTTTCCGTGTTGCCGAAGGTCCTCGATCAACGAAAGACCGTCGAGCCGCGGCAACATCAAGTCGACAACGGCGGCGTCATAGATGTCCTGGTGCGCCAGGATCAGTCCCTCGCTGCCGTCAGATGCGCGATCCACGGCGTAACCGGCTTCGCGAAGGCCTTGGAGCACGAAGTCTGCAATCTGGTCGTCATCTTCAACCAGTAGGAGTCGCATGGCGCCTATAGTCTGCTGAACGAGCCGGAAAGGATCTGATCATGTTTCAACGGTTGGTTTGTCATGCGGTTCGAAAGAGGCGAAGCAGGACCGGCAGGACCAGGAGTACAAGAGGGAACTGCGCCAGCAGTCCGGCCTCAATCGCTATGGCCAGGGGTTGGAGCATCCCTGCACCCTGTCCGATTCCGAGAGCCAGGGGCGCCAGTGCGAGGATTGCTGCCATCGTGGTCATGGCGATTGGCCGCATTCGGTTCTTCCCCGCCTCGATCAAACGCAGCGCCGGATCGGCAACTTCCGATTCCAGGGTCCGAAACTCCGTAACGTAGAACACAGACACTTCGGTCACGATGCCAACGATCATTGTCAGTCCCATCATCGACGAGATGTTGAGTTCCGTTCCTGTCACCCAGAGCCCGATGTAGACAGCGCCGAACGAAAGACCCGTGGTGATCAGCATGGCCAAAGCAATGGCAAATCGCTCGTAGAGGAAGAGAAGGACGATGAAGACGAGGACGATCGCAGCAACGAACACCGTGATCAAGCCCCGAAAGGCGATTGTCTGCTGTTCGTACAGTCCGCCGAGACGGTAGTATACGCTGTTAGGCAGGAGGCCCGACTCGTCGAGCCGCGCCCTGACATCCTTTATGGTCGAACCAAGATCGCGACCGGCGATGCGACCCGTGACGGCCCTCACTCGCTTCAGATCGTAACGAGTGATTTGCGGCTGCCCGCTCAGACGTTCTACCGTGGCGACCCGACCAACCGAGAGCCGACGACCATCCGGGGTGTGCAGCAGCAGTTTCTCGATGTCGTGCAGGCTCGACCGGTCGCGCTCGGGAATCCACACACGCACGTTCGTCACCTTTTCTCCCTGGGGAACGCTTGTTGTTACCGCCCCGCCAACGAAGTCGGACAGCGCGCGACTCACTGCGTCCGGATCGACACCAAGCAGCGCGGCGCGGTTTCGGTCGACATGTACGACGAGCGCGTCACCTGCACGTGTGATGCCGTCGTTGACGTCCACAACGCCCGGAATTCCCCCGATGAGCGTTGCGACATGGAGAGCGAGCGAGTCCAGAATCCCAGGATCGTCCCCATACAGTTGAACCTCGATGGGTTGAGGCACGGCCGTCAAGTCTCCAATGAGATCTTCCATCAGCTGTAGCAACTCGATTTCAAGACCCGGCACCTGGTGTTCGACCTTTGCCCGCACCTCATCGATGATCTGATCAATCGGCCGGCGCGGCGGAGGTCTCAATCGGACGAAGAAATCACCCTCGTTACTCTCGGTAAGGCCGCCACCGAGTTGGACGCCCGTTCGACGTGAGTAGGTCAGGACCTCGGGAGTCGACTGCAGGATTTGCTCAACCTGCTGCAAGAGCCGGTCCATCTCAGCAAGTGACGTCCCGGGAATGCCACGGTAGTCGAGGATAAATCCGCCCTCATCGGTCGACGGGAAGAAGCCCGAGCCTGTGGCACGATACCCGACATAACCCAGTAGGATCAGCGGGACGATGAGCAAAGACACCAGCGCCGGTTTCGCCAGGAGTCGGCTAAGCAGGGACTCGTAGCGACGGTGGCGCTCCCCTTCGAGATGTTCTTCGACCGCCGCTACGTCCTCCGGTCTGATGAGGCGTTCTGCAAGGAGAGGCACGATGAACCAGGCCACGAGGAAAGAGATGCTCAAGGCAATGGCCATCGTGATGGAGAGGGCGCGAAAGAAAGCGCCCGTCACGCCGGTCAGAAAGGCAAGCGGCGTGAAAATAACGATTGTTGCGAGCGACGAGCCCACAAGTGGCTGAGCAAACTCTCGGGCGATTTGAAGCATGTTCGGCCTGGTGCGCTGCGATGCCTGGTCGTCGTCTGCTTGCTGTAATCTGAACTCTTCCAACCGTCTGACGATGTGCTCAACCATGACGATGGCGTCGTCAATGATCAATCCGACTGCGGCAGCCATCCCGCCCAGCGTCATTAAGTTCAGACTCTGCCCCAAAATCCCAAGCGAGAGGACCGTGGCTGCCAGCACGGCCGGAACGACGACGGCGGCGGTAAGAGTAACGCGCGTGTCGCGGAGGAAGGCGAACAGCACCAGCATCGCGAGCACGACGCCGATCAGGACAGAATCCCGGACGCTCGATTCGGCCGCAACGATCAACTCGCTCTGGTCGTACCAATTGGTCAGACGAACGTCGGAGGGAAGCACGCCCGCTGCCTGGTCTAATGCTTGTTTCACGTCCGTCGCAATCTGGACGGTATTGCCGCCAGGCTGCTGGTAGATTTGAAAAAGAACGGCCCGATGCCCGTCGGCGGTTACGACCGTACGCTTTGGGGCGGATGCTCGCTCGACGGTCGCCACGTCTCCGAGCAGCACCAGACCCCGCTCTCCTGCGCGCAACACGGTTTCGCTGATTTCATGCAGATCAGAAAACCGGTTGTCGGTCAGAACGAGGTAGAGTTTGTACTCGTCCTCGAGGACGCCAGCCGCCGCAACGACATTGGCTGCTGAGAGGGCTTGCGCCACGTCGTCGACGCTTAGTCCGAATCGCTCGAGCTCGGCCAGATCGACAATGACGTGGATCTCTTCCTTAGCACCGCCGAGAACCCCTACTCGGGCCACGCCTTTAATCGCCGACAGGCGCGGTCGGAGCTGGTAGTAGGCCAGGTCGTACAGGAAAGTGCCGCTTCGGACCGGACTAGTAATCGCATAGGCAATGACGGGGAAAACCGTCGGGTCCATACGGCGGACCAAGGTCTCGGTACCCGCCGGCAGCGACGGAGCGGCCTGGGCAATCGCAGTTTGTATTTGAAGCGTTGCCGCCGTCATATCGAGACCCCAGCCGAAGTTGACCGATATCTCCGCTGAGCCGCGGCTGGTAGTTGATCGCACGTTCTTCACTCCCGGGATCGCGCGGAGCGCTTCCTCGACCGGAATCGTTACAACCGCCATCATCTCGTCCGCAGGGCGGTCGCCCGCATCGAGTGAGACGACGACGCGCGGAAAGGACACCTGGGGAAAGAGACTAACCGGCAATTGGAACGCCATGCCTATGCCGCCCAAAACAAGGACGGTTAGCAGAAAGAAGAGCGAGCGGCGGTGGCGCTCGACCCAGGCGGCATAACCGGTGCGGCCTCCACTCATCGGCTTGTCCGGGTTCTTGCAGACTCGCTATTGGTTCGCACGCGCATCGAATCCTCGAGAACATAGTTGCCCAGCACGACGACGCTGTCGCCCGGACTCAGCCCGCTAAGCACCTCGACGAGACTGTCTGTTTCCACCCCGATCTGCACAGAATGGGCGAATGCCCGCCCCTGTCTGATAGTAAAGAGCCGATACACGCCATCATTGGGAAGAACCGACGAGCGCGGTACGATGACTCCCCGCGTGCTTTGCACCTCGATCTCTCCTTGAACCGTTTCCCCATAGAGGAGCGTCTTGCCTTCCGCAACGGTAACCATCACGTCCACGAGTCGTGTATCAGGACTGACGGATCGGGCTACGCTGCGGACTCGCCCTTCGGCACGCGTCACGCCCGGCTCCCCTACGCGGCTGATCCTGACCCGTTGGTTCATGTGGATGCGGTCGATGTTTTCAGGTTCGGCTCCCAGTCGCACCTCGAAACGACCCTGAAGAGCGAGACTCACCAGTGGAGCTCCTGCCGGCAACAGCGCTCCCTCGGTGGCTTCAACTGCAGTAACGACGCCCTCTGCCGGAGCCGTAACTCGTCCATTTTCGTTCCACTTTGTCAGCTCAGTGTAGCGAGCTCGCGCGTCGCTGAGCGCTTGTTCAACCTGGCTCATCTGATCTCTAGTCGTGAGCCCAAGTGAGTCACGTTCTACCGCGCTCTGCAATTGATCTTCTGCAGCCTGCAGAGCCGATCGAGCCTGTTCGATTTCTATTTGCGCGGCCGGACTCGGACGCACGAGAACGAGAGTCTGTCCTTGGGTCACGGGCATGCCGTCTGTCACAAGCACTCGCGAGACGATCGCTTCGAACGGTACGGAAGGCGCCTGCCGGGCTCCCGGGCGCCGCTACCACCGTGCCATACGTCACGAGTCTTTCCGTTAGCGAGCCGGCCGTCGCCTGCACAACGTCGACGAGCGCGATGGGGCCGAGCGTCTGATCGGCATTTTCGTCTGCTTCGCTCCCGCAACCGGCCGCGAGAACCATGACGAGGATACCATAAGTCCAGAGCCACTGAGGTCGTAACGGTGTCATTGGGAAGCGAGTCAGATTGTGGTTAGAAGTCCGCCCGTCGCGGTGTCCAACGCCAAAGTCACGGATGCGAGTGCCTGACGGAACCGTATGGCGGCGATCTCGGCATCGATGAGATCCTTGCGAGCCGAGTAATAGGTGAGTACGTCGGCATCGCCCATGTCAAGAGCAACCCCATAGGCGGCGACGAGCCGACGTTGTTGAGCATGGGCGGCCATCTCGGCATTATGGAGCTGTCTCTTGCAGACCCGTCAGACGGGAGATCAGGATGCGGAGGAGGCTACGGGTTTCGAAACACGCGCGCGACGTATTCCTCGCGGAATTGCTCTCGTGTCGCTCGTGCGACTGCAATCTCTCCCTGGTTGTGGTTGAGGAAGGGTAACCGGATTGCCACCGTCGGCCCGATGGTCTTTACTCGATCTGTCGCGCTGACCGCCTGTGAGACCGATGCTGATGCTTGGAAACTGGCGCAGGATAGCAGCGCGAAGAGCGGCGTCCTGACTTTCGTATCCGTACCGCAGGGCGACGAGATCGATTCTCCGGCGTTCGAGCTGGCCGAGGAGGCTGTCGGCGGCAGGCAGGCTGCGAAGCCGAGCGATGTCGTGTCGACTGTCGTGGAGACAAGCATCGGGTCGCTGGCCGGCATCGATTCTCGTCAGCGTATTCCGGCATAGGGTACGTCATGGGATCGAGGCTGAGGACGGCTTCTGGCGGAAATCCCAGCATGCGCAGCAGGCCCATTCGCGTTGTGTCCAGTTGCGTGCTTAGGTCCAGTCGCTCGGCGCGAGCCTGCAATAGGCCGACTCGGCGGCCGAGCGCTCCGTTTCGGTGACGAGTCTCTTCTCCTTGGCATCTGTAAGCACGCGGAGATTCGTCTTTCAACGCCTCCTCCTGCTGCTGTCGGCAAGCTCCGCCTGGCGTTCCAGGAACACCGCATCGAAGACCTGCTGCCGGGCTGCCTGCGCTACCTGCCATTCCTCCCAGGCCAGGTCCATGCGATACCTGGTTGAGGGTGGCCTTGGCCGCTGCTCGTTCCGACGAACGGGTGAGCAAATCCATGAGGTCGAATGAGAGGCCGAGGCTGAGACCCGTGATCGCTCCTGTCGTGTCGTCAATAGGCACCTCCATGCTGCCCGAAAGTTCGGGGTTCGGGAGCACGCCTGCTGCGATCAACTGGGCCACTGCTACGCCTTTCGCGGCACGGGCTGCGCGAAGCTGAGGATTGGCGACGACGGCGAGCACGGCCGCTTCTTCCGACGAGAGGCCGTCGCGAAGATCAAGCGCAATCGGATGTAGGTACGGATGATGCAGTTCCGAGGCCGCCACGCGTACGGCCTGGGAGTCGGGCGCCGCCAGTGCCTCCCCAACATAGGTGTCGCTCAATGGAGCCTGCCGGTAGGTGGCGCAGCCTCCGAACAGGACGATCAGGCCGGCCAGCAAGGAAGAGTTTTGTAGGTTCAAAGCCAATCCGGATCGTCGAATGTTCTCGTCGTATAATCGCTGCACATCCACGTCTCACGACGCCGACGAGTCGCCCGTCGCTGTCCAGAAGCAGTTCGCGCCTTCCTCCATTTTCGTCACGGACGAGGACCTCATACCGGATCGTGTCGGCTCGCGTAATTCTCTCCGCTTTCAGTATGACTCCGTGCTTTTCTGCAGCTTCCCGAATCGCGACGGGAAGTGACGTGACGGGAACGGACTCTTCCGTCTCGAGGAGTCTGCCATTCGGGTGGTAAAGCAGGTCGCGTCTCATCTGGCCGTCGAGGCTTTCGATTTCGTAGACCGTTTCCCCGCCATCTTTCTCGACGTCGCTTCCAACGATTTGGGCCTTCGGATAGGCGGCCCGGAAGGCGGCTTCGACTGCCTCGGGGAGTTCCAGAGAGTCAGCGGCCTCGTCCTGGTCTTCAATGGCGGCCTTCTCAGACTCCTCATCCGATTCTTTCACTCGACCACTGACCTGAGCATGGGCCACGTTGGAACCGAGAGCGAACGTGACCGCCAGAATGAACAGCGCACGACTTATCATCAAGATTTTCCGTTTAGTTGTGCCGCTGGCCTTTCACCATCGGCCTGGTCGTCCAGAAATCACAACAAAACAAGAGATCCTACGAATGGCGGATTACGGAAGTCTTTCCGTTCCCTTACAGTTTTGAAAGGGAGACAAGGTGCTGTTTCGAGTTGGCAGATGTCGACGGCCTACTCGTATCGGAGCGAAGTCACCGGATCCGCGCGGGCAGCCGTCAGCGAGTGATACAACGTTGCCACGATGCCGACCACGAAACCGATGACGGCGGACTCCAGGAAGGGAATCACGCCCAGATCGATCCGGTAGGGGAATTGGTCGAGCCAAAGATGGCCCAGTAGATAATAGGCCACTGGCCAGGCGACGATGATCGCCAGAAGAAGCAACACCGTGAACTCTCGATTGACGAGCAAGACGACCTGCCTCACCGTGGCGCCGAGAACCTTGTGAATACCGATTTCTTTGGTTCGACGCTGAATGGAGAAAGAAGCCAGCCCGAACAGGCCGAGCGAAGCAATGAGGATGGCAAGCAGCGCGAACGTCGTCACGAGACTTCCGGCGGTTTCCTGTGCGGCGTAGCGGGATGCCAGGTCCTCGTCCACAAAGGTGACGTCGAGCGGCCGCTGCGACTCGAAGTCGCTCCAGGCACGTTCTATCGCCTCCATTCCGGCGACCTCAGCGTCACGTTCGAAACGGACTGTCAGGAACCGATAGGGTCGGCGGGCGAGTCGGAGCACAAGAGGGCCGATCGGTTCCGTCAGCGGCCGGAAATTGTAGTCCTCGACAACGCCGACGATCTGAGAGGTTTGTACACCGAGCCATGTCAGCTTCTTTCCGACCGCACCTTCCGTCCAGCCGAAGACTCGCTCCGCCGCCTGATTGATTACAAACGCGTCGGAAGTATCGGACGGAAACTCTCGTGAATAGAACCGTCCTTCAGCCATCTTCATTCCATACGTGTCGACATAGTCTTGATCGACGCGGGCCAGGACCATGGCAGACGTTTCCGTCGTGTCTCTTCCTTCCGGGACAAAGAGACGCAATTCCCCGGTTTGGCCGGGAACCCCGCTGGCAAACGACGCACTCGCAATGGCACTCTGGCTGAGCAATGTCTGCTTGAAACTCTCCCAGGTGGATGGATCATTGCCTGTATCCATCTGAATCACGGCGACCGCCTCCTTATCGAATCCCAACGGCCTGGTCTTCAGAAAATTCAGCTGTTGCCGGATAACGAGCGTTCCAACGATCAGCATGAGGGAGACCGCGAACTGAAGGACCACAAGCGTTCGCCGCATCACTGATTTGGAGGCAAGACTGCTGACCTGTCCTCTTAGGACCAGAACGGGCTTGAACGCAGACAGCACGAATGCGGGATAGCTGCCGGCCAGAAGCGCACAACAAAGGACCAGCAGGACAGCGGATGCGATCATCTCCCAGCTTGCAAGTGAAGCCATGGTCAGCTCTTTGCCGGTAACGTTGTTCAACCAGCCTAGCGCCGCGGCTGTTAGAACGATCGCCAGAACCAGGCTGATCAGCGCTGTGACGAACGACTCCATAAGAAAGCGTTTAACGAGGTCGCCTTGTCCGGCCCCAACCGCCTTTCTGACGCCGACCTCCTTTGCTCGCATCGTTGATCGGGCAGTCGACAGATTGGCAAAGTTGATGCACGCTATCAGGAGAATGAAGACGGCGATGATGGAAAATGCATACACGTAGTTGATGTCGCCGTTTACTCCAAATTCCGCCTCCAATCGTGAATACAGATGGATGTCTGTCAGTGGCTGGAGATGGAAAGTGAAATGGATCCCGACTCCCCTGCCTGCGTCCCCAGCCCTCGCCTCGTAGACGTCGGCCAGCTGCTGTTCTATCTCGGACGGATCCGCGTGAGGGGGAAGCATGATATATGAGTACATGCCGATGTTGTACCAACGGCGGTCGCGCGCCTGCCGGTTTTCGCTCGGGATACTCATGATCGAAACGACGTAGTCGTATCTCAGATGCGACGGGGAGGACTGGTTCTCGACGACGCCCGAAATCGTCATCTCCGTGTTATTGATTGTCAGATTCCGTCCCACCACATCGACGGTACCGAAGAGTCTCTGGGCCGTTTTCTCTGTCACCACGACCGAGTTTGGCTGATCGAGCACTTTCGAAGGATCGCCACTAATGAACCTGGTTGAAAACAACTCAAAGAATGACGTGTCCGCACGCAGGATCTCCTCTTCCTCGAAACTTTCTTTGTCGACGACGACTTGCCCGTCCCATTCTTCAACGCGGGCTGCCAGATCGACTGCAGCAAGATCGTCACGGAAGGCTGGAAGCGCCGCGAAGGGCGCCACTGCAAAGTGCTGCGTGTTGCCGCCAACGTCGGCATCTATGATGATCCGATAGATGTCCTCCGCCCGATCATACCCTTTGTCGAAACGGAGTTCATCGGTGACGAACAACAGGATCAGGAGGCATGACGCCAACCCTATCGACAAGCCGACTATGTTGATGATGCTGGAGCCGAGATCCTTCTTGAGACCGCGTAAGGTGAGCCGGAGGCTGTTCTTGAACATGAATGGGAAGATTGAGGTGAAGTCATTCGATACGCGGGCGCACCCAGGAACGTTGCGTGGATCCCGGTATTACGTGGGATCACGGTTTGACGGTCGATATTATTCGAGTCGCAAACCCTCGACCCTGGTGACTGTCGCTGAACCCCGGTTCGCTACCGCGCTGTTGAGCTCGAACAAAGGCCGTCCCCCACGGAGATTTTGACCTTGGCAGTACAACGTTCCGGATCGGATTTCTAAAGCATAAATCCATAGAATAGCCATACGTCTGGAGTGACGGTGTTCTCCGATGATGAACGTCGTTCAAACAGATTGCTACGTAGCGGATGTGACGGTCCAGACGCCGGAAGAATAATTCGAAATGGGAGTGTTGCTCGAATGAAGAACGTCATGCTGTTGAGCTTGGTTGGGAGTCTGTTCGCGTCTCCGGTGGTCGCCCAATCACAGCGCCAAGTGCTCGACGAACTGGATGCTTACCTCGGACGCACGTCGCGATACATGGGGAATTGTCCGTACGCCGTCGTCGTTTCGAAAAACGGTGAGATCATACACGAGCATTACTATGACGGCGGGGGTGTTGTCGGCTCCGTTGACAAGGACACCAAGTGGCAATTCTTTTCGATTACAAAGAGCTTCGTAGCCGCGCTGGTCCTCAACCTCGTGCAAGACCGCATCATCGGTCTGGACGATCCGATATCGAAATACCTGCCCGCTTTTCGAACGCATGGAGACGGCGCGTTCGATCGGCGTGACGTCACGATTCGCCACCTCGCTTCGCACACGTCGGGTGCCGCGTACGACGGGGAAGGGCTGCCGGATGATCTGAACGACGTCACCATTGCGACGAAGCCGGGTGGCGCGTTTCTGTACTCAGGATTGGGGATGCATCTTTTGGAGCTGACACTGGAGGCTGCCACAGGGAAAGACCTCGACGACCTGATGCAGGAACGGGTACTCGAGCCGCTCGGCCTGTCGTCTGTTGGATATGTATACAGTGAGGATGACCCGGGCGGACCCGTCCTGCCCGTAAGCCCTGGTCGGTACGTATTCGCTTCGAAAGGTGGCCGGGCGGGGAGTGGTCTCTCCGGCACCGCGAGGGACCTGAACGCATTCGGCGTCTTCTGGATGAACCCCGACCGGCTTTTCACAAAAGAGCTTCGCGCGGAGGCGTGGAAGCATCACGGAACGCGAGACCTTGATAATGGCGACTACGGTCTCTTGTGGTGGCTTTTTCGGGATCACGGGGGATACGTGATGTCGGGATACGGACAGAAGGTCAATGCCGTGGTTCCGAAAACCGGGGTCGTGATAACGGTGATCCGGTACACGCAGAACAACGACTACTTCGAGTTTTCGGCCGACAAACACGCATTCGTGAGCTTCGGGAATCGATTGTATGACGGCGGATTCGATGGGCACCGAGGGCGAATTGGAACCTCAGACATTGATAAATGTCTATATTGACAATCATCAATATGCTGGCCCGGAAGATGTCTGAACTCAATCAACCATGTGTCACAACGGTAGCGGTTGCACAAGGTGTGCTCGCTGATCCCGACGTGGAGCGATTCACGACCATCCTCAAAGCCCTCGCGCATCCCGTTCGGCTTCGAATGGTCGACTTGATTCGTCAGGGCGGCGGTGACGTCTGTGTATGCGAGTTCGAGAAGCACTTCGAATTGAAGCAACCCACGATTTCGCACCATTTGCGGATACTCAGGGAAGCAGGTCTGATTCGAAGCCGGCAGGACGGCACCTGGGTTCGTCACACGATCGACGGCAAGGTCTTTGCCCTGGCGCAGCAACTTCTCGCCTCCCTGGCAGGCGATCTCGAACCGGCCTGAGTTTTTTTGCGAACATATATCGAAGTTTTTCAATGAATACGAATCCGACAGGCACCGATACGGTGGTCACGATCAAGATTCTGGGTCCCGGCTGTGGAAACTGCAGGCGACTCGAAGCTCACGCCCGGGAGGCCGTACAGCGGCTGGGTTTCGACGCGGAGGTGGAGAAGGTCGAAGACATCAACGAAATCATGGCTTACGGCGTCATGCGGACGCCGGGCCTCGTCGTGAACGGTCGAGTACTCGTTTTCGGGCGAGTCCCTTCGGTTCCCGAAATCGTGACGATGCTCGCTGAGAAGATCTGAGACCCCACACGATCATGAAAGAAAGGTGGAAGCTGGCGCTTCTTGTCGGCGGTTTCGCGCTGTTTTTCTTTGTGCCGCTCGCCGGGATTATTCCCGTCCCATGGATAGCGCCCGGTCTCGATTTGCTGCACGAATACGCCCGTCAACACGTTTTGACGTGTCTGGTACCGGCATTCTTCATTGCCGGTGCTATGGCGGTCTACCTGAACAAGGATGCAGTGCTCCGTTATCTGGGTCCGGCAGCGCATCCTCTGGTCGCCTATCCGATCGCCGCTCTTTCCGGAGGAATCCTCGCGGTTTGCTCCTGCACGGTCCTCCCGCTGTTTGCCGGGATTTACAAGCGAGGGGCGGGGCTCGGTCCCGCCATCGCGTTTGTCTTCACCGGCCCCGCCATCAACATCACGGCCATCTTCCTCACTGCATCGGTGCTCGGCTGGCACTTCGCCGTCTATCGCCTGGTAGCGGCGATGACCATCGGCATCGCCGCCGGCGTGGTCATCTCGGCCATATTTGAGCGCAAGAAGACCACTTCCGACGGCTGGTTGCCTGCCGAGG
This sequence comes from uncultured Bacteroidota bacterium, assembly GCA_963768715.1. Classification (GTDB taxonomy): domain Bacteria; phylum Bacteroidota; class Rhodothermia; order Rhodothermales; family DATKEJ01; genus DATKEJ01. Next base: position 218,204 of record CAVYJC010000010.1, on the reverse strand, counting down.
TTGCCCCGGAGCCCGCGTATTCCGGGGGCATGGTGGGCACTTTCCTCGGAAGCCAGGTGGGATTGCTGATTCTGTTGGGACTGAGCGACGTTCCGCTATCCCTGAAAGTCTTCCTGACGATCGTGGCCATTGCAGCCGTAATCGGCATCGCGTTTCAGTACTTCCGGAAAGAAGACCGCGAAGAGTGGATGGCACAGACCTGGCTGTTTACGAAGCAGATCATGCCCTACCTGTTCATCGGCGTCTTCCTGGCCGGGTTGATCGCGGCCGTTCTTCCCCCAGATCTCGTAGCCGGACTGGTAGGCGGAAATGGCCTGGCGGCAAACGCCGTCGCGTCCGTATCAGGTGCGCTTATGTATTTCGCGACCTTGACTGAAATACCAATTTTGCAGTCACTCCTGAAGCTCGGAATGGGTTCGGGTCCCGCCATGGCTTTGCTTCTGACAGGAAATGCACTGAGCCTGCCCAATTTGATCGTCCTGAACAAGATTCTCGGAGTCAAGAAGACGAGCGCTTATCTTGCTCTGACCGTAAGCATGAGTCTCGGGGCCGGCCTGGGTTTCGGCGCGCTGACGGCGTAGGTCGACGGACCGTCATGTACAAGCCCATGAACAAACGAAAATGACAAGTTCGGTCACGAAACGGCTGTCGTTACTCGACCGCTACCTGACCCTGTGGATCTTTGCGGCGATGGCCTTCGGTGTTGGGCTTGGCTTCCTGTTTCCGCGAATCGGGTCATTCATCGATTCGATGCAGGTGGGCACGACGAACGTGCCGATTGCGATTGGCCTGATACTCATGATGTACCCGCCTCTCGCGAAGGTGCGCTACGAGAAGCTGGCCGGAGTTTTCGCGAATGGCCGCCTGACGGCGATCTCCCTCGTGCAGAATTGGGTCATCGGCCCCATTCTCATGTTCGCGTTGGCCCTCCTGTTTCTGTACGACATGCCCCACTACGCCGTCGGACTGATTCTCGTGGGCTTGGCGCGCTGCATTGCTATGGTGTTGGTATGGAATGATCTCGCAGACGGGGATTCCGACTTTGCTGCGGGTCTCGTTGCCCTGAACAGCATATTTCAGGTCCTCTTCTTCAGTGTCTATGCCTACGTATTCATCACGGTCCTGCCGCCGCTATTCGGACTCGAAGGCAGCATTGTGGATGTGAGTATCGGAGAGATCGCGACGAGCGTCGGCATTTATCTCGGCATCCCTTTCGCGGCGGGTGTGTTGACACGCTTCCTGATGATTCGGGTGAAAGGAGACGGGTGGTACACGACGCGGTTCATCCCGAGGATCAGTCCCATTACGCCGGTCGCGCTGGTTTTCACCATCGTGCTGATGTTCAGTCTGAAGGGAAACCTGATCGTGACGCTGCCGCTGGATGTCGTCCGGATCGCTATCCCGCTCGTAATCTATTTCGTGGTGATGTTTCTTGTCAGCTTCTGGATGGGAGGGAGCATTCGTGCGGGCTACGCCAAGACCGCTACGCTTTCGTTCACAGCGGCGAGTAACAACTTCGAATTGGCGATCGCCGTTGCCGTTGCGGTATTCGGACTAAGTTCTCCGGAAGCGTTCGCGACAGTTATCGGTCCGCTCGTCGAAGTGCCGGTATTGATCGGACTCGTAAACGTGGCGCTTGTATTTCAGGAGGAGGTTTTTCGGACAGCCCCAGCGGCAAAGGGACACTTGAGGAATTGCAGACGATGAGTTTGCCCGACGAGTCTCAGTAGACTCACCGGCCACGTATCAACCTCGTCGGTACACCTCCACTGCATGCAGCCCTAAAGCTGGCTCAGCACCAGTACCGCCGGCTTTCTCGCGTCCACATCTCTTTCTGCTCGCACGTCAACGTGCATCCGGTCCGCGCGCCGCCAGCTTCGAGCGCTTGTCAGGCTGTCTGCGTTTCCGCATCAGGTCAGACCGCCGGCGCTTTCGTGCTCATCTTGTTGTAGATCCAGCCGACGAGGACGCCGAGAACGGCGCCGTCCAACGCCGCGTAAAGGCCCCCAACCACGGCGCTTACGAAGCCGCCCGGGTGGAACCCCGGATAAATCGACGATGCGAGGTCCAAGAACGTAAGTCCATAGCTCGGCCATATCATGTTGACCAGCGCAACAAGGAAAACGGCAACGCCCCAGACTACGGCCAACGTAATGGCGAGAGCTTTCGAATCGAGTTTCATCTGGTCCTCCTGGAATTAGGTTCAGCGGAAAATGAGATCAACAGAGGCAGCCAAGAATAGTCCTATACCGAACGCTGCCACACAAATACAGAGAATGCATTAGCTTCAAGTGCCTGATTAATAAAATTTTATATGGGCACGATCCACTGTTGTCATATAAATGTATGTGATAGATCGATCAGTTAACAGCCGGCCGGGGGCGGGTAGTGTCCGGACACTACCGGGGGGGCGAACGGAGGAGCAGTTGTGCCTTCAAGATAGTCGCGCCACCTACACCGGCCACGTGTCGGCCGTATCGGTACAGGTCCGCAGCAGCCCTAAAGGCGCGTAAGCACCAGTTGCGCCAGCTTTCGCGCGTCCTCGTCTCTCTCTGCGCGCACCTCAACATGCATGCGATCCTTCAATAGCACATGGACGTACGATTGCTCCTCCGTGGCGTCATGGATCACATACGCCTCATCGCCTAGACCATCCAACTGTTCCGAGGTCACCTCGTGGCCCAAGCCCCTGTCTGTATCCATACTTTCCTGCGGATCCTCGAATTCCGAAGGAGGACCGAGCCAGATCGCAGCGTACTCATAGGTGTCAGGACCGGACGGATCGATTTCGTATTCGCATCCCTGCGAGTTCCCGTAATCGCTACGTTTCGACGGCTTCAAGACAGTACCTCCGACGGTTGTAGCGGCCAGCTCTGCCGGGACCAGTTCGCAGACGTTGAACGTAGAAAGGTCCAGTGCGGCGCCCAGGTTGTTATCCTGTTGCTCAGCCGGCGCGGTCTCATCCATCTTCGATTGATCTCCACCGGTCTGTTGGGAATTTTCGCTGGTGCACGAGGCCAGCGTAAGCGCAACGGCCAGAAGGAGAGTGGCTTCCGATTTCATTTCTAGTCTCCAGTGCTTCCGGAGGGTGGCGGATACCGTTTTCGGCATCAGCGCCGCCGCTTTGGGTTCGGTTGGGAGTTGCAATGTAGATGCCGCCGTCGCTGAAATCAACGCCGTTTGGGCGGCGTCCGCAGGAGTTGCCCGGTGTAGAATGCCTGGAGATGGCAAGTAAACTGTCATGATCGCTGTGCGTCCCGATCCTACACCATCGATGGTGCCATACCAGGCGCCTGTTGACCTATCGGTACACATCTCGCCGATGACCGACTCGTATCACCTCGACAATCAGAAGATCATCCGCTATCGTGTAAACGATGCGGTAGTTTCCCTGGCGAATACGATAGACCCCGCTTCCAGCCAGCTTGGTGCAACCCGACGGTCGAGGATCGTCAGCCAGCCGCATGATTCGGGCAACCACACGTTGACGATCCCCCAGCCGGCCGATGGCTTCGATCTCTTTCGCCGCGGAACGCTTGATCTCGACGCGATAGGGGCTAGAGTTTCCCACGTGACTTGAGATCGGCCACAAAGTCCTCGAACGAAATCGTTGGCTCCGCGACACGTTCGCGCAGCGCCGTCAGATCTTCGGCATCTTCGGCCAGCAACAGGCGGACCGCATCATTGACAAGCTCAGACATTGAATGCTCGGTCTCGGCGGATTTCAGCCGAAGTGCCCGATGTAATTCTGGATCGAAATAGATTGTGGCGCGCTTTGAATTTGTAGAAGGCATGGCCGAGTATATTATTGCGAAGTAGACGTTATAGCGTTATAACGTCACGGATCAGATCTGGTTTCGGAGTCCCTTCTGCTGCGCGGCTCCGACAGAATTGGACGATTCGCCCCGTGTCCGTTACCTTCGGGGCCAAGCAAAAGCGTTTCTTCTTGATCTGTGGTGAACTGTTCACTTCTGCGAATGCCCTCTCATAGGTGCTGAAGACCGGAATGCCGCAGCAGCAATTCTCCGACAAGAACGCGAACAAAGGCCAAGTCAAAGAGCCTACGTTTGCTCGTGATCTCGGGCTCTTCGATGCCACCATGCTCGGCGTCGGAGCCATGATCGGTGCGGGCATCTTCGTGCTTACCGGTATTGCCGCCGGAGTAGCCGGACCCGCCTCTATCCTGGCTTTCGCTTTGAACGGCTTCGTGACGCTGTTGACGGCGTTTGCCTACGCGGAGCTTGGCCTCGGCCATTCCGCGAGCCGGCGGCGGATACTCCTACGTTCGAATGGCCTTTCCCGGCGCGCTGGGATTCACGGCCGGGTGGATGCTCTGGTTCGCATACACCGTTGCCTGCAGCCTGTACGCACTTGGGTTTGCCGGCTACTTCTGGGAGGTCTTCCACAAATACCTGCCCGGTGTGTCGGGCCTCGTCTTCGGAGCGGTTGGTCACCACGCGCCCGTGCTGATCGTGACGCTGATGGTTGGCATCGGATTCGCCTTGCTGAACATCCGTGGAGCGGAAGTCACGGGCAAGGCCGAGAACACGCTCACGATGGCCAAGCTCATCGTCCTGGCCATCTTTGTCTTCTACGGATTGGAGAAGGTGTTCGGGGCGCCTTCGGAGGCCGCGGCAAACTTCAAGCCCTTCTTTCCTATGGGGGGAGGTGGTGTTCTGGTGGCCATGGGGCTCACATTCATTGCCTTCGAAGGCTACGACCTGATCGCCACCGTCGCCGAGGAGATCAAAGAACCGGAGAGGAACATTCCGCGCGCCACGTTCATCGCGCTCGGGATTACGATCACGATGTACCTGCTGATCCTGTTCGTGTCACTGGGCGCAGTCAGTCCCGAATCGGGGACCACCTGGGAGTTTCTGGGCCGTTACAAGGAGACGGCGATTGTTCGAGCCGCCGAGGACTTCATGCCGGTGTTTGGCGTGGCACTCATCGTGATCGGTGGGCTACTCTCCACGATGTCCGCTCTGAATGCGACCGTCCTGGCCTCCTCGCGGGTTGCCTTCTCGATGGCGAGGGACAGGTGGCTGCCTCCGGAGTTGTCGAGGATTCATCCCACACGGAGGACCCCCCAGGTCGCTATCATCGTGACCACGGTCATTCTTCTCGGAATGGCGCTTACCCTGCCGATCGAGGCGGTTGGATCGGCGGCGAGCCTGATCTTCCTCCTGACATTTTCTCTGGTGAATCTCTCAGTAATCGCGCTCCGCAGGAAGGCGCCCGACCTGGAGCGCAAGTATCGGGTTCCCTTCTATCCTATTACTCCGATTCTGGGGATCGTGCTGAACGTCTTCCTTGCCCTTTACCAGTTCAATTTCCAGCCGATTGCCTGGTACGTGACCGCCGGATGGATCACGGTCGGTCTCCTCCTCTATTTCGGCTATTTCGAAAAGGTGGCCACCGAGATCGAGCCGCAGGTTCTCGTTCCATCACTCGCCCGGGTCGAAGTGAGACAGGTTTACACAGTCGTCGTGCCGCTGCACAATCCCGACACGGTGGAGATGCTGCTCGACATAGCGCGGCCGCTTGCCGAGGCGCGCGGGGGGCGAATTGTGGCTACGACGGTTGTTCACGTGCCCCGGCAGCTTGGCATTCATGAAGGCATGAGGTTTGCGCACCACCACGAACCGCTGCTTCGGATGGCCAGGGAATATGGAAACCGGCACCACATCGAAATGGAAACGGGGACTGTCATTGCCCACAATATCCACGAGGGGATACTGGAGACCACCAAACTGCACGACGCCGACCTCCTGGTTATGGGCTGGAAAGGCTTTACCAACACGCGAGAGCGCGTCTTCGGTGAGGTGGTCGACCGCGTCGTGCGGCACGCTCCGTGCGATCTCCTCCTGTTCAAGATCGGCGATTCGCACGCGTTTCGACGTTGTCTGCTTCCAACTTCAGGCGGACCGCACGCGCAACTGGCCGCCGACCTCCTCAATATCCTGGGGAAGGCCTCCCACATGAAGATCACGGCGGGTTACGTCGTTTCTCCGGACGCGACGCAGGAAGAGCGCTTCAAAGCTGAACAGTGGATCGACAAGACGACCACGCATGTCGACAGCGCGTTGATCGAGGAGAAACGTCTGATCGAATCCACTTCTGTCGCCGGCGGCATCGCGAAGGCAAGCCGCGACTTCGATCTCGTCGTCATCGGGGCTGCCAAAGAGCCCTTTTTCCGGCAGCACCTGGTTGGCGAGGTTGCGGAAAAGGTCGCCCGCTATTCACCGACCTCCGTTCTGGTGGTCAAGCGCTACGAAGGGACGGCCCGGTCGCTGTTCAAGAGCTTTATGGGGTAGGAGCCTGCGGCTCGTTCATGGTTCCACGTTCCAGGTTCCAGGTTCGCCCGGGCGAGCCGCAGAACGCGAGTCAAACTACTACCTTGTCGGTTCAACCTGCCTAATACCACCGCCGACTTTGCAACCGTAGATTTCTTCGAGCGATGCCAATGAAGATACCCGCGATCATCCTGACAGTACTCTCACTCGCGCAACTGGTGCAACAGTCTCCTAAGAGCCTATTGCGCGCCACCAGATGGGGATTCTAAATGTCAAATCTCGAATTCGTGCGCAGCTACTTCCAGCAGTTCTTCTCCGGAAAGGCCGACCACTCGGCGGTCCGGGAATGGATTACGGACGACTTTACCTTTCGCGATCCGCTCATGTCTGCCGATGGCGCGGACGATTACGTCAACCAACTGAAGGCTCTCGGGACCGAATTGGAGATGTACGCCGAGATCCGCGAGATCATCGAACAGGGCCGGTATGTCTCGGCGCTCGTCACCGTGAGCGGCCCATTCGGGTCTGTGTCTTACGCCCAGTGGTTCACACTCCGGGGGCAGAAGATCGCCCGTTTGGAAACTTTCTATGATCCCCGCCCCTTCTTCAATGCCCCTCCGCCGGATGAAGGGAGCGGTCACCCGGCCAATCCGCCGGCCGGCTACTCCCGCATCACGCCCTACATTAACTACGAGGACACCGGGGCCATGATGGAATGGCTCGCAAGAGCGTTCGGGATGGTTGAACGCCATGCGGTCAGGGATGCCGCTGGAGCTGTGAGTCATGCTGAGATGACCCTCGACGGAGCGGTGGTCATGATGGGTACTCCTCAGGGCGAATTTCTCAATCCCAGGCACGTGGGCCACGTTACCCAGAGCCTGTATGTCTATATCGACAACCTGGATCAGCACTGCGAGCGGGCCCGCGCCGCCGACGCCGAAATCCTGGAGGAACCGGCTGATCAGCCTTACGGCGACCGGCGCTATGGCGCACGCGACCCCGAGGGACACACCTGGTATTTCGCTTCGCGTAGTGCATCTGTCAAAGCCACGTCTTGAGCGCCGACGTTTGAACTTGCCTCCGGTTCGCCCTCTGTAGCCGGCTCGAAAGCAGACTGAGCGAGTTCGATTAGCTGGGTCGTCTCAAGACAAAAGCTTCTGATCCAGCTCCGACAGCTGCAGCCACGCACCCGTCGCCGCACGCGTGTCCTTCCACGCGCTGTAGATTTTTCGGAACGCCGGATTCTCGTTCGAAAGCTCATCGTAATATTCGAAGGCGATTCGCCGGGCGGTCGTTAGTACGTCTTCGGGATAGTGGACCAGCGTGACTCCCTTCTCGAGCAGCCGCCGTAGCGCCGCCGCATTCTTGGCGTCGTACTTGCTCAGCATGTCAGCACTCGCTTCCGCGGCTGCGACTTCAAAGGCGGTCTGGTAGTGATGCGGTAGTTTCTGCCAGGCGGACTCGTTGACATAAAACGTGGATGTCGGGCCGGGCTCGTGCCAACCGGGGAACGTGTAGTATTTCGCCGCTTTGTAGAATCCCAGCTTCTCGTCGTCATAGGGTCCGACGAACTCGCATCCATCGATGGCGCCCGTTTCGAGCGCGAGATAGATCTCCGCGCTGGGTGTTACCTGAATCGATGCTCCCATCCTGCTGAGCACTTCACCCCCGATCCCCGGCATCCTGAATTTCAGTCCCTTGAGGTCGTCGAGACTGGATATGCGACGCTTGAACCAGCCTCCCGCCTGCGCTCCCGTGCAACCGCCCGAGAAGGAGCGTATGGAAAAGTCCGCCAACAATTCGTTGATCAATTCGCGGCCGCCGGCGTCGTTCAACCAGGCGATCTGTTGCCTGCTGTTGAGTCCGAACGGTAAGCCGGTGTCGAAGCCGAGGGCGGAGTTCTTCCCACCGTAGTAATGCGAGGCCGTATGACCCGCATCAACCGAACCGCCGCTGACGGCGTCGAAAACCTGCAGCGCCGGCACGAGTTCGCCCGCTTGAAACGCCTGAATCTGGAACTTGCCTTCCGTGAGCTCGCCGACGCGGGCCGCAAGCTGCGTCGCTGCACCCCAGAGCGTATCCACCGCACTGGGAAAGCTGGAGGCAAGTCGCCAGCGGATGGATGGCGAGGTGAGAACATTCGGAGGTTCCTGTTCTTGCTTCAAGCCGCAGCCGGCAGCCAATGCGCCCGACGCGGTCAGGAGGGATCGTCGGACAAAATCGCGCCTTTGCATGAGTGAATCTGTCGTGTGAGGAATGTGGCTGTCTTATGATAGTGACAACGGCTATGTCCGGGTATCCCGAATGACTGCCCCGCGAGCCGCTCATCGTCAGTACGGCTCGGCCGCATACGACCGCCTCGCGACTAGCCCGGACGGGTTCGGCTCCGTGTTTCGGAAGTTGACTGGAAGGCTGGGACAGTCGCCGGCGTTCAGCAGACCCGGGAGCTCATTGCACGGGTGAACAGAGAAGTGCAAATGCGGGAGGCCCCCCGTGTTGCCCGTTACGCCGCTTAATCCAATGGTGTCCCCGGCCTGGACCATTTGCCCCGGTGAGACGAGTACGCCGTGGTTCGTCAAATGGGAGTACACGGATACCAAGCCGTCATCGTGTATGATGGTGATGAGGTTGGTGCAAGCCGTTTGGTAGTCCGGACAGCCGTCTCTGGCCCAGCCGATCCGCCCCTCTCGGCTCGCCGTTACGATGGTGCCGATGTCCATGATGAAGTCGTAGCCATGCTTCCAGAAGCCGCTATGACCCTCACCTGAGCAGTTGGCCTGATTGACCACGTAGCTCTCTCCGACCGGATACGGGAGAACAAAGGGAGATTGAGTCCAGTTTCCAAAGGGACCGCATTCGTCAGCGGAATTGTTCGGCTCCGTGCTGTCGGAACAGCTGGCCACGAACGTGAACGTGACGAGGATGACCGTCACGATTTGCCATCTTGGGCACACGGGATCCAGTACTGAGAGAAATACGGCAATCAGTTCAGAGAATATCTGAAAAATCGATCAGGCCTACTTCAACCTTTCCGTTGTACTTTCCGAACAAGAAACGGCCGCCTTCAGAAATCCGGTAATCAGCGGGTGCGGTCTGCCTCGCTCCGAATTCACCTGGGGAACGAAGAGCGTTGCCACGAAGTGAGGATGGTTCTGCAATTCCACGATTCGCGCTTCCCCGTCCTGATCTGTTCCGCAGGTCCTCAATCCGCCCTCGTTGAGCAGCCTTTGATGGGCCGAATCGATTCCAAAGTCGCAGTAGTATTCTTCCTCTACGTCCTGAACTCCGTAGGCTGCAAAAGCATGAGAGTCGCGCAGCACCGAGACGTGCATCTTCCTGCCCTTCAACGAACAAGCCAGGCGAGTAACAAAGAGATTCGATGCGTAGGGATCGTATTCCGCATGGGCGGCATCTTCGAGTCCGAGAACGTTCCGCGCATACTCGAGCACGGCGTGCTGGAAACCGCCGCAGGTTCCCAGGAACGGTCGTTGCGCCTCCCTGGCAAATCGAACGGCCTCTAGCGCTCCGGTCAGGCTCCGGTAAGGACTTCCCGGAGCGCACCACAGACCGTCAAAACGCTCCAACAGACGGTTTGCATCGGCCTCGAGCTGTTTCGTCGGCATCCAGGTCGATTCGCACGAAACGCCGAGGGCGTCGGCGGCATGGATGATCGCGACGCCTGTCGCCCGGTGCGACCGCTTGTCTGCGTCGTAGTCGCCGATGATGCCGATACGGACTCTATTCATGCCGGGTTGGGACGGACGGGCGTGGAAATGACTCATGACCAGGCTGATTCCCACCTTTCGATGAGCCGATCGATCACTTCGTCGACGCGCTCATCGACGACCTGCCGTGCCGGATCCGCATCGTACCAGGCAATGATCTCCTCTACGCCTTTCGAGAAAGGAATAGTAGCCTCGAAGTCCGGCACGAGCCTCTTGATCTTCGTGTTGTCGAATACCATCGAGTGCGCCTTGTCACCCAGCAGGCTATCCCCCCAATGTTTGTCGAATCGAGCGATCGTATCGGACGGGATGTGCACAACATCAGCCTTCCGTGCCGGCCGCACGCGCCAGCAGCTCGACGATCGCGTTCCAGGTAAGGACCTCGTCGGACGTGATGTGAAAGGCTTCGCCGATCGCATCGTGGGTTGCCGAGCAGATCCGACAAATCCCTTTGCAAAGTCCCGATGGTGCGTCATGACCCACAGCGAAGTTCCGTCGCCGTGCACGACGATCTTCTTGCCTTTTCGCATGCGATCGATGGCTGTGTAGCCGCCGTGCAGGGGGATGGAGGTTCGGTCGTACGTATGCGACGGCCGTACGATCGTGACGGGGAAACCTTCGTCGCGGTAAGCCCGCATCAGCCTCTCCTCGCAGGCGATCTTGTTTCTGCGAATACTCCCAGAACGGATTGTCGAGTGGCGTCGACTCCGTCACCGGCAGGGATTCGGGAGGGGTCTGGTAGGCTGAGGCGGAGCTGATAAATATGTACTGGTCGGTCCGATCTCTGAAAAGCTCGAGGTCGGCTTCGATGCGATCGGGCGCGTAGGCGATCCAGTCCACCACGACGTCGAAACGCTGCGATCCGAGCAGTGAACGCACCGAGTCGTGATCATAGAAATCCGCGTGCAGCACCGTTGCCGATTCGGGAACGGACGATAGGATGTGCCTCGATTCAGGAGGTAGAGATCGATTCCGTTTTCGACGGCGAGCTGGCTGCAGGCCGAGCTGATGATGCCGGTGCCGCCGATGAATAGGACCTTCATTCTCATTGGTCCGTAGCGTTTCAGATTCGTTGTTGACCTGTTTTCGGACTATATTTGGTCATACAAAGAGGATGGTTGTGAAACTATCGAGTCAAATCAAGCCGATCAGTTACCTGAAGGCCCATGCCGCAGAAATCGTGCGCAATCTAAAGGCCCAGGCCGAACCCCTGGTCATCACCCAGAACGGCGAAGCCAAGGTCGTGATGCAGGGCATCGAAAGCTACGAGCAAACTCAGGAGACCATGGCTCTCCTGAAGATTCTTGCGCTTGGCACGCGTCAGATTGAGGAAGGCAAGGTCCAGCCGGCCGGGGATGTCGTTCAGCGACTTCGAGACCGGGGCAAGAGGCGCTGATGAACTTCCAGGTATTCCTGACCGACGATGCGTCCCGGGACTTGGAAGAATTGTACGATCACATCGAGTCTCACGACGCGCCGCGAAAAGCGGATTACCTTCTCGATCAAATAGAGAAGGCCTTTTCGAGCCTCTCTGAAAACCCGGAACGAGGAGCCTATCCGAAGGAATTACTGGTCGTCGGGCTTCGCGAATACCGTGAGATCTTATTCAAACCCTACCGCATCATTTACCGGGTCATGGCTGAAAACGTTTATGTCATGGTGATTGCCGACGGCCGCCGCGACATGCAGGCATTGCTGCAGCGACGGTTACTGCAAGCCTAATGTCTTCAAGTGGAAACGCTTCGATAGCCCCGCGACCAACGTCGGCCCTGCACGCCGCGAACGCGCTTACAGCTACTCGACGCATATTGACGCCTCCGCGCCGCTCGTCGGCGGCATGTCCGCCGCGCTATCGGCTGAACCCGCCAACACCCTGCATATACTCCGGGTTGAATCCGGCGAGCGCATTCTTGACGTCAGAGTCCTGGTGCGCCATATACGACAAAGCGAATGGGTTTCAATATCTCCAGAAAGCGGCCGGCAAACTTCTCGCCGAACGTCCCCAGATGGGCCATCACGGCTGCCGAGTCGACATAACGTTCAAAGAGGTGACAGACTTTGCCATCGGCGCTGGTACTCCACTCATAGTTGAGCGCGCCGCTTTCATTCTTCTTCGTGGCTGTGACCATTTCTTCCATCAGGGCGCGGAAATCATTCTCCCGGCCAGATGCAATTTCCAGTTCCAGGTTCCAGTAGACATTGCTGCTCATGTTCTTGTAAGGTGTGTTGTGTGAATTGCAATATCCTGTCCGTTTCGACGGGCGGTGCTGCCTACCGGGCAACGTTTCACCGGCAAACGTGATACCGGAGAATCCGCAAGGTAGCAAGTTGCGGCTAGAACAGTCAATTGAAGTGCTTGACGGCTGGTGGGAGGGACGGCAGAGGTTACTGGCTGCTTCTGCCTTCACTGCTTCAAACGACAAATGCCCCGACTACTGATAAACAATAATCGGGGCGAAATTTCTTGTGGAGCTAAGGGGAGTCGAACCCTTGACCTCTTGAATGCTCGATGTTCCGCCGTGCGCCTTTCGATGCCGACGAGACGCTAAGATGCAACGTGATCAGCCCAATCAGGAATACTGAGTTTAGCACCAATATGGGAATCGTTCTGGATTCCACTGCAAACGCGTTGATTGCGAAGGGCACCATGCTGAGAGCCAAGCCAAACGTTCCGACGAAGGTTGCAGTGTAGAGGCCGGCGAAACCCCACCACTTCCGCCAAACGATGCCTAATGCTCCGCCCAGACAGCAGGCCACGAACACCCATGGAAGTACATTCTCGGGCGTATCCAGGGGCGAAGTTGTAAGGAGCGAAAAAAGGCCGGGATGCAGCACGACAGCAAGAAAGCCCGCAGCGGCGTACACGTAGCATCCGATCACTGTGGTGTTTTGACTGAGGCTCGGTCGTCGCATAATGCTTACTGTGGGAATGGCCCAGTATACCATGCCAATCTAAACAACAAACGTCGGGATGATCCTTTCGCCGGCCGGTCGGCTGCAACGCCTCGTCAGGCCGCAGGATCTCTTTTCCGCACGGCACTGCCCTCGAGTTTGCGTGGACGTGCGGGAACTTCTGAAGGAACAGTCGGGGTCACCCCTCACCCGTCAATAGATTGATCGTCTCATTCAGATGACGACTGCGTGCGTTTAAACAAATTCCAGAGGCGTACACGCGCGGTTCGAACGCGATCTGACACGGAGCGAAGAGACCAGAGCGTTCCAACGCACGCGCGAAACACCCTGGTCCCTTTTGCAGCCTGCCGGGTCTGAGTCACCTGACTCGACACGACAACTCCACGACGCACAGGCAGCCTGTCTTACCTCTTGGGTCGATTGCTATTTCACCAGGTCAATGGACATGCTGAAGGCACGGTCGCTCGTCTGCATACGGACGAGGTAGGATGCGCTAGGCAGGCCGTCCGCCGTCCATGACACCGAATGTGCACCCTGGTCATTCACGTCGTCAACGAGTACCGACACGACCTGACCGATCATGTTGAACACGGAGATGTTCACGTGCGTCTTCTCGGGAACGTCAAATGTGATCGACGTGGACGGATTGAATGGATTCGTATAGGCTGCGTTGAGCGCGAACGACCTGGGTACCTGCTCTCCAACAGTCACGTCCGCCTTTGATGCTTTTGACTTATGCACGACGATGTTTCCTTTCGTCAGGGCTGTTCCGCTGAAGGAATCGTCGCTGTCAGCCATCTTGTTGTCGTAGATGACGCCATCGCCGGCATCTTTGTCCCAGATCTTGATCCGAAACAGATCAACGTCGGTTGAAGGCGTCAATTTCTCGTCGGTCGCCGTCAACATGAAACCGAAGTTGCCGGACCCATTCACGGTTCCGACGCCTTTGTATTTCGCGTGCGCTCCGGCGATGACCAGCCAGTCGTAGCTGTCCGAATGGAATTTCAGGTCGCCTGTTTTGAACTCGAACCTCGTTTTTCCGCTGGGTGTCGAGGCGCCCTTCTTGTACTTCGACTGGAATCCGAAGGTGGCCTTGCCCTCCAGCGTCACATCGTTGGCATAGGCTCCCGGGGGAGAGTAGATCGATCCACTTCCCGTTACGAACGCGCCAGCTGGATCGTAGACGACAACGAACTCGAAGGTCTTGGTATCCGATCCTCCAAAACTGTTCGTCACCGTCAAGGACACGGGATAAACTCCCGGAGCGGCGTACTCGTGACTTCCTGTTGCCGATCCGTCCCCGTTGTCCTCCGTCACCGCTCCGTCGTCGGAAGAGCCGTCACCCCAATCGAATTGGGCCGAATGCGAATCGGCACTGGGAGGATACGTGTAGTACCCCGTCACGACGACGGGTGAACCCAGTGCCGTCGGCTCGGCCGGACCCACAATCGACGAAATGACCGGCACGGGCGGGGGACTGATCCTGAAGACGTCGTTGTTGCCGGCCGCAACAAACACGTCGCCATAACTGTCCGTGGTCAACCGCCCGGGGGCCGACAGTGGCGTTGTACCGTCACCGGAAGCGTCGATGATTTGGCTGATGATACCCGCCGGCGTGATCTTGAAGACTACGTCGGTGTAGTAACTTGTCACGTACACACTGCCATTATCGTCTGTGGCTACGTCGGTAGCGCTCGAAAGGTCGACGTCTCCATCCCCCTCGCTGTCGATGATCTGCGTGATCGTGCCGTCTGTAGCAATCTTGAAGACGTTGCGACTGTCACTACCGCTCACAAAGACGTTGCCGTTGTGGTCGGTTGCCACCCCCGAGCCGCTGAGGAATTGGTTGGTTCCGTCTCCGTTGTGATCGATGATCTGCGTGATGGTCCCGCTCGGGGTGATCTTGAAGGCATTGTCTGAGTTGAAGCAAGTGACGAAGACATTGCCGTCGCCGTCTGTCGCCACTCCTGTAGGTGCGTCTAAGCTATGTGAATCAACTCCCGAGCCATCGATGATCTGCGTGATGGTGCCATCAGGCGCAATCTTGAAGACATTGTTGCTCAGCCCGCCGGACACAAAGACATTGCCGTCGTTGTCTGTCGCCACTCTATCCGGTCCGTCTAAGCTATGTGAATCAACTCCCGAGCCATCGATGATCTGCGTGATCGTGCCGCCCGGGGTGACCTTGAAGACATTGTCGGATGCGAAGCCGGCCACGAAGACATTGCCGTCGTTGTCCGTCGCAACACCGTTGGGATTACTCAGAAGATGTGTGTCTGGGTAGTCTCCGCTGTGATCGATGATCTGCGTGATCGTGCCGCCCGGGGTGACCTTGAAGACATTGTCGGATGCAACGCCGGCCACGAAGAGATTGCCATCGCGGTCCGTTGTCATCGTTGTGGGGTGGATAAGGCCGTTTACTCCGTCCCCGTTTGTATCCAAGATCAGGGTAATAGTCTGTGCGTTGAGCGTGCTCCACGAGAATACGAGACCCACGAGCATGCAGAGATGCCATCTTGTGTTCATGGCAAGTTCCTCCCATCTTGTTAAAGAAGTGCCTTGTTGGCTAGTGCTGATTTGAGTACGTCAAAGAGCTGAATTGCCCCGCTGGAATGTCTGGTGCTTATATGAGGCCCCCTCACTGCAATTGCTGCGAGGAAAACTCGCGCGATTTTGTAAGGAGCCGAACGGCAATCTGGTGTCGAAGGCACGCGTTGTTCTTGACCGATTCGCTCCTCTATCTGCTGGGAATACTGCGGGTCGTATTCGAGGAAATCCCGTCCCTGCGTCCGATTGGATACCTGTTCGGGACTGACGTCGACTACATGCAGAAGAGATGAGTCTTGCCCACATCTCCACCCATGATCTGCAGCCATTCTGAGGGAACCGGCAGATTTGTCAAGCTCGGCCTTTGCTCGGAGGAAGCCTCGCAACAATCTCCATCATGCCTGAGACCGGTTTCGTGGCCTTTCCGGTGCTTTGGAGTGCCCATGCCCAGGTGATGGTGTTTCCCTACATTCACATTGTAGAGACCAATTCGTCTAAAGAGGCACCATGTACCGTTCGGCCGTACTCCTCGGAACCACGTTGTCTCTCTCTATCTTCTGGATTTCATGCGCGGGCAGGGGCCACCAAGATCTAGTCGTTAGCCTAAGTCCCTCCGTTGGACCCGGACGAATAGCGTCTGGAATGGGGGCCATGGGACCATCTTCTGATCCGATAGGTGGCCAGCTGGATCTGTCAGATGAGGTAGTCAAGGGCGTCCCAGATACGCTGACCGACCTTCACGTCAGGTTCGTTGATTTTCAATGGAATCTGATCCTCTCCGAAGCGTTCGCCAAAGGTCGAATCGATTCCTCTAAATACAATCATTGGCGTGACAGAACCCTCCACGCAGACCTTCCTCAGGAACCGATGGACCAGCACGCAATCGGGGAGCCCACCATCGGTGAATGGACCGTTGAAGTCACTGGAATAGCGGTGGAAGGTCCAGGTAGCCCTTACCTCATTCGCGGAGTACTTGTGGATCCGGACGTGACGCTCGAAGTGCGTCTCGACAAGGAGTTTTACAAGGGTGGCGGTTAGTGCCCACGGGCACGCGGGCGACGGATCGTCAAGGCATGCTTTCTCACGCGAAGTTTACACCGGCGCGTCCATCGCTTCGTCCACGTCAGCCTTCACTAGGAACTTTCACGATGCGGGCATCGATACGGATCGTGACGGCCTTCTTGACGGAATTCGGATCGGTATCGAGGTAAACATCAGCAAGACAGGACAGTACTGGATTCGCGCCAACTTGCAGGATCCCAGCGGAGCAGACCTCGGATGGCAGCGGACGGACACGACCCTGGCCGCGGGTCTGCACACAATAGAGTTCATTTATGACTGTGAAGACGTTTACGCCCGCCACGCCGACGGGGCGTTTGTTCTCACGGACTTGATCCTTGTTGAAGCCGACCAAGTGCAGATGCCTGTCGAGGAGATGCCCGTCGCATACCGTACGAGAGCCTACGGATTCAAGGAGTTCCAGCACCAGGCCATTGCAGCGTATGATATTCAATCCAGTCGAAACGATGCCGATGGGCGGTACGAAACGCTCACATTTCGAATTCATTTTGACGCGGAAGAATCATGGAGCTGCGTCGTCCAGGGGTCTTTGAGGCTCGGGCGGAAGCTTGTCGACAGTGCCGACCGTATTGTGGAGTTTTCCAGAGGCCAGCGATACGAGCCCGTCGACCTCGATTTCGATGGGACGAAGATCAAGCAGGCAGGCGGCTCAGGTCAGTACGTGATCGACCTTTTCTACGGCTGCGGCCGTGACGGTCCGCGTGGGTACCTGAGTGACGCCGCCATGTCGGCCGAGTACATGGCTAGTGACTTTGAGTGATACCCAAGTCGGGAGATTTGATAAAGTCCTTCGAACCCGAAAATCGTCACCTCATCAAAAACAAAACGCCCCAACCTTTCGAATCAAGGTTCGGGCGCAGCACGCCGAAGCCCCGAACTGGTTCGGGACGAAGGCGTGTGGAGCTAAGGGGAGTCGAACCCCTGACCTCTTGAATGCCATTCAAGCGCTCTACCAGCTGAGCTATAGCCCCGCGAGGCGCGTAATATACGTTCAGGTACTGCGAGGGGTTCGTGAAAATACGCGCCTCAAGTACTTGGTGCGTGGTACTTGGTGCGCCTTCCCCTGCGAGTTCGATGACCGTCATCGGTCTCTCGATCGCACGATCATGCGATCACTTCACGCGATCGTTTCACCCTTCCACGTTCAAGTAGGCCAGCAAGGGCCCGTAGTCTCCCTTGTCGGCGGATCGCAGGGCGTCGATATAGCGCGCCCGTACCGGACCAATCTGATCCAGGGATCCTCCTCCCAGCCAATCGAATCGTTGCTCACCGTGTCGTGCCAGAAGGATGTCCGCTGCCAGCCGCGCATGGCGTCCGTTGCCGTTGGGGAATGGATGAACGTGGACGATCCTGTGATGGTATCTCGCAGCCGTTTCACGCATCGCGAAGGTATTTTCGTCCAACCAGAAGCGTACGTCGTCGCACACGGTCGCAAGATTTTGCCAGGTCATTTCCTTTGCCACGCCGATGTTCTTGTCTGAGCGGCGAAATTGACCGGCCCAGCGCCACGTATCAGAGAACATCCTTCGATGCAGCTCGCGAAGACCCTCGACAGTCGTTACGTCCAACCGCGAGCGTCCGAACGCCCACTCCTCCGCCCGAACGATGTTTGCCTGCTCCCACGCATTGAGTTGACCCCGTGTTGTGAGATGGTCTGCAATCAGCTCCTCCTTCTCCTCCTCAGTCAGAGGAGTGGCGCCGTCAACCTCATCCGGCACGTGGTCACTCCTCCCAAATTGATCTGCGACCGTTCTTGATAAGATCCTGCGCATACTCATCGATTTGTCGTTCCAACTCTCCGGGCGAGACGGACTGATCTTCGATGGCCATGCTCTCATGGACCTTTCGAACGCGACGCTCAGCGGCACGCCTGGCCTGAGTCTCAATCATCGTACCGATCGGTCTTCTCGGCACCAACCCGTACACCAGATCGCAACCAAGGGAATCCGCGATTCTTCGAAGCGTGGATAGCGTTATCGCGTCTTCCACCTCGGCGTGCTCGTACTGAGAGATCATCGGCTGCGAAACACCGGCTCGGCGCGCCAGCTGCTTCATGGTCATGCCGAGTACGTTTCGGATAGTCTTGATCCATCCGCCCTTCGGACGCTCGAGCCCGCGCAGCCGCTCGACTCGCGATACGGACTCTTCGACTTGCCGGTGTCGGAGATGATCTAGTTCGGACATAACAAATGATAATATATACCTTCTTTTTACAGATATATAATATAAGTCAATATACTATACATTGTATCTTTAAGAACTAAGGTATTTCTTATTTCAATGGGCTTCGTCAAGAGCTGTAAACATTGAGCGGGCCTATCGCAACGACTCTATGAAGCGTGCCAGCTCGGTATCTCCAGGATGCGCCGCAAGGGCCCTTTGCGCAACTCTTAGCGCTTCATTCTTACGACCCACAGAGCTCAACGCCACCGCATAGACGTAGTTGTAGCGTTTCAGTCCCGGGTCGCGTGCGGCCTTCTTCAGGTAGGGAAGCGCCTTGTTGACCTGCTTCTTTCTAACCAGGTATAAGCCGTATGCATGGTTCGTCGACGGGTTTTCCGGATCGATCACGAGCGCTTCTTCGAGGAGCTTCCCGGCCATCTCGTCGCGGTTCGTCATCCGGTAGAGATCGGCCAGATTGATGCTCGCTGCGATGAAGCGCGGACTGAGTCTGAGGGCGTTCCGGTACTCTCCTTCTGCTGCCTGAAGGTCGCCCTGCCCGGTGTAGAGCAGCGCCAGGTTCATGTGCGCCTCCGGACGGTCCGCATTGATCTCCTGTGCATGCTCGTATTCCGTTATTGCACTGTCGCGCTGGGCCGTCATTTCCTCGGTGAGCACGTCCCCCGGAACGCCCGCCATCACCCGGCCGGCCTCGATGCGTACGGCGCGAAGAGAATCCACAAGCAGTCCGCCGATGAGGGCGGGACGATCCAGTGGTTTGATCGTCTCGGCAGCCGTTGCTGCCGCCATCCGAACGAGGGGATCCACATCGACCGCTGCTTTCCGCAAAGCGTCCTCCACCGCGGGCGAGGCCCGACCATCCAGCATGCTGACGGCCGTCGCGCGGACGATGGCGGGTTGGACCGGATCGGAGGCCAGCTTGATCAATCCGTCGACGGATCCGGGAAGCCCGGCTCGCGCGGCATGCAGGTATTCCCCGTAATGCGTTGAGTCCGATGTCTTCGAGCCGTACCACTCCGTCACTTTCTCGATGGCCCAGTCGACGCTTTTGTCGGAATGGCATCCGCTGCACGCATTCGGCGTGCCGATTTTCTTCGTGAGATCCGGACGGGGAATGCGCAAGCTGTGGTCGCGCCGCGGATCGACCACCATGTAGGTCTTTGCCGGCATGTGACAGTCCACGCACATGGATCCGGCGGTATCCGGCTTATGGAAATGATGCTTCTCGGTGTCGTAGTGGGCCGGTTCGTGGCATCGACCGCAGAGCGCGTTGCCCGTGCGACGCGTCTTCATGGAGTGCGCATCGTGGCAATCCGTGCATACGACACCCCACTGGTACATCTTGCTCTGGCGGAAAGAGCCGTACACGTACACTTCGTCGCGGATCTGCCCATCCGCTTCGTACAGCGGATCGATCAACAGCGCCGGCCGGTGGGAGTCGAGAAGTGGCGTGTTGGGACCGTAGTCGTCGTCGATCACCCCGCGCCGCGAATGGCATCGGCCGCACACGTCCAGCTGAGCACTCGGGAACGGAGAACCCTGCCGATTCGCGATCGGATTGTCGCGACCGATCACCCAGAGATCGTCCGGATTGCCGCGAATCGACCGGTTCAGACGATATGGATCGGGGGCATCGGACGGTTTCACGCGTTGCGCTTCGGCCCAGGCATTGTGGGCGGATCCGGGACCGTGGCACGCCTCGCAACCGACATTCAGCTCGCTCCAGGTCGTTGCAAAGCTGTCCGTCGCGAACGTGTAGTTCTTCTTCAGGTTGGTCGAATGGCAGTCGGCGCACTGGAAATTCCAGTTTTGCTCGCGGCCGGTCCAGTGGAGGGGATCGGTGTGGTCGACCTTGTCATTCTGGTACAGATGAAACCAATGCTGTCCCCCCGCCGTGTCGGGACGCGCATCCCACGCGATTCCGAGCACCTGCATCCGTCCGCCGGGAAAGGGTATCAGGTATTGCTGAAGCGGCCAGTGGCCGAAGGTATAGGCAATCTTGAAGTCCTGCAGGGTGCCGTCGGTACCATCAGTCGTTACCCAGAATTCATCCCCGCGCCGGAAGAGCCGCGATTCGACGCCATTGTATTCGAACGTCGCGTCATTGAAATTGCCGAGCACGGTCGAATCGGTCGCGACCTGCATGGCCAGATCGTGATCCGACCCTTTCCAGAGCGCCGCCTCTTTTGGGTGACACGAGACGCAAGCATCCGAGCCGGTGAACGTCGCAGGCGGCGGCGGAGGCT
The DNA here is from genome assembly GCA_963768715.1 of uncultured Bacteroidota bacterium. GTDB lineage: Bacteria > Bacteroidota > Rhodothermia > Rhodothermales > DATKEJ01 > DATKEJ01. The sequence continues at coordinate 197,216 of CAVYJC010000010.1, read as the reverse complement.
CGTGCTTGCCGCAGCCGGCGGCGAAAAGCGCCAGAACGAGCAACACGGAGTGCCAGGTGCCGGGCGTCGGGTGCGATTGAATCACGAAACAGAAGGTCGTCATAGGATCGGCAACGATGATACGGAAAAAAGGTATCGACATGCCGCATGTAGGGACATGCCGTATGTAGGGACATGCCGTCAGGCATGTCCGGTCGATCGAATGCCGCCGCACGTATTGACATGCCGCATGCGTGATCGACATGCCGCATGTAGGCCGACATTGACATGCCAGGCATGTCCGGTCGATCGAATGCCGCCGCACGTATTGACATGCCGCATGTCCGGTCGATCGAATGCCGACGCCTGTATTGACATGCCGCCACGCCTGTCCGTCAATCATGATTGCCCCCACGGCGTTGTTTCAAATACAGTCGTTCTGGATTCCTGACGATGTACTGGCGTACGGATGCCATTTCGGTGTCGTTTCGGATAACACGTTCATAGAATCTGCCTTGCCATGAGAATGTCGGATCTACGTACCGCCGGGCATACCGCGTGACCGTTCCTTTGAGGTGGTTCACTACCATCGACAAGGATCGAGCCTGCGGTCTTGAGAACTCCCTGTGACTCACCTCGACAGGAGAGCTCCGGGCGAGCCCGATAATCGCATGTAAATGGTCAGGCATAACCTGATAGGCGTCCAACTGGACAAAATCGAATCGCACAGGTAGCCAGCGAAGCTCTATTTCTGCGGCGGTTCCTATCGACGACAGGACAACCTGAGCGCGACGCATATGTGCCAGACTCTTCTTCCGCTCGGCGACGCAGACGGTGACGAAGTAATAGCCAACCGAACCATAATCGAAACCGCTGAGTCGTGTAGTTCTCCGCTGGGGCAGATGCATGGCATTCCTTTGCCATATCAGACACCTTTCCCAACGAAAACATAACCTTTTGTCCGGTGGGGCGGCATCACGGACATGCCTAGCGGAACGGACATGCCTGGCGGCATATTCACGGAACGGACATGCCTGGCGGCATGTCCCTACGAACGGCCCGAATAAAACAGAGAGGCGATGCCCGCGATAACCGCCGTATAGACGGCTGATCCGATCCAGAGCGACGTGATCATGAACGTGTTACGGGTCCCTGACACGAGGGCCTGAAACACGACCATCAGCCCGTTATGGAGTAGGGCAATGACCAGCGCCCCCACGAACGCCTGCAGGGGAGTGAAGAATATCGACCCTCTTTCGCCGGTGGGGAACAGCCCGATCAGAAATCCGACGACGGTTTTCACGAACATCTGGATGCCCCACGTGCCGTAAATGACGTCGAGCGCCAAGCCGAGCGCGAAACCACTCACGGAGCCGACGAGACGCCCATACCGGAGCGCCTGCAGCGTCAGAAAGAGCAGGACGATGTCCGCATAGGCTCCCCACAATCGCAGCCTGCTGGCAATCAGCCACTGGACGAGAATCGCGGCGATTCCAATAAGAATGTTACGGAGGAAAACGGGCATAGCACTGATTCGAACGGCCGCAGCAACTTACGGCACGAGCGTGCTTACACGCCACGGAAGAGCCGAGGGTAATCCGACGAATCGGAGGCCTTATTGATCAGCCGGTTTGGAGCGCGGGCGCCAGATGATCGCGTAGACGATTTCGAGATATCCGGCAAGAAGGACAATTGGACTGACGTACAGAGACCAGAACCCATCGACCTCATTCTCGACGCGCATGATGACGTAGCCCAGGGTGACGATCGCCAGGCCGAGGATTAAGAGCATGTAGTTCCGCCGCTCGAACGGCATCACGATCTGCGGAGAGCGCCCCCGCCGGCGGCGGTCGCGCCCTGACTGTTTTGCTGTCTGTCTGTTCTTCGCCATGTGGAGTTCGATGTGAGTGGCGTGCAAACGGAGGTTCGACGTTCCAAGTTCCAAGTTTGTCCCGAACGAGCGAGGCAGGTCTCCCGAGTCCTGCACGAGAGAAACCGAGCGCGGAGGGATTCGACGTTCGCCCTTGACGTTTGACGTTCGAAGTTTGACACTAGTACAGCAAATACCCCCGTCGCATCTCCACAAAGGCCGCCACCTCATCCCCCCACGCCGCCACAATCGAATCGGCCGGAACGCCTTCCGTGATCATCGATTCCATCCGTGTTCCACCCGAAATGAGGCGCATCCAGCGCGAGTTGAAGAACCCATTCGCGCAGCCTCGGGCGTAAATCGGTAAGCGGCGGATACAAGGTGTACGCCGGTCGCCACAGGCTCGAACTGATCCGATTCGGTTACGACGATACGGATGCCACGAAGTGGTATGTCGAGCAGCTTCGGCGACTCTGCCATCACAGGGATGGATTGAGGCGTAAAGGTCGTCGCCTCGAAGCGGACGCCAGGCAATCCTTCCGCATTCAGTGAATCGGCAAGCGCTTCGGCATCGATGTCTGGCGCACCTACGTTCAGAAACGGCGTCATCGTGCCCCGCCCCTCGCTCCAAGATGTACCCTCGAAGAGTCCCGCCCCGGGATAGACCAGTGCCGTTTCGAAGTCAGGGATGTTCGGGCTGGGGTTGATCCAATTGGATCCGTACGATGGCCAGAGCGAATCCGGATCCCAACCCGAAACGGGCACGACGTCCAGATCGAGCGAATCCAGTCCGGGCAGCATGTGCTCACCGCGGATCATCAGCGCCAGTTCGCCGACGGTCATTCCATGCGTGATGGGAATCGGGTACAACCCGACGAACGAGAAATCGGCCGAGTCGAGGACGAATCCCTCCGTGCGACGGCCCAGTGGATTCGGACGATCGAGGACCAGGAACGGCACCCCCGCCCGCGCCGCCGCCTGCATGGATCGGCCCATGGTCGAGATGTAGGTGTAGAATCGCGCGCCGATGTCCTGGATGTCGAAGAGCAGCACATCGAGGTTGGCCAGGATCGAGTCGGGCGGACTCCGCCTCGCTCCGTACAGACTGTAAACCGGCACGCCCGTCGCCGAATCGACGCTATCCTCGATCTTGTCTCCCGCTTGGGATAGACCACGAAGACCGTGTTCGGGTCCGAAGAGGGCGACTAGCTCGAACCGGTCGTCGGACGCGAGTAGGTCGATGAGGTGGGTCGAATCCACCATGGCGGTGTGATTCGTAATCAGGCCGACTCGCTTGCCGATCAGCCTATCAAAACCGCGATCAACGAGTACTTGAGCGCCGGATTTCACATGCGGCGGTTGCTCAACCTGCGGCGACGCGGTACTGCACGACGCCGCGATAAGCAAGATCGGGAAGAGGAGTGGACCGCGGTGCTTCGGGTCGCACGACATGTGGCCATAGGGGAAAGGTTTTCGTTCAGCCAAACCTAACCGGCGTGTCTCACGACGCGTTTGCGACGATCTCAACCTCGGGGAAGAAATACGCTGCCTCGATGCGCCCGTTCTCTACCGAATCGGAGCCGTGGACAATGTTCTCTCCCTTGTTGTCGGCGAAGAGCTTGCGGATGGTCCCATCCGCGGCATCAGCCGGGTCGGTCGCCCCAATGAGTGTCCGATAGTCAGCGATCGCATTCTCCTTTTCGAGAACGATGGGGACGCACGGCCCGCTCGACATGAACTCAGTGAGGCTGCCGAAGAAAGGTCGACCCCGATGCACCGAATAAAAACCTTCTGCCTCCTCCCTGGACAACTTCACCATTTTGAGCGCCAGGATCGAAAATCCCGCCTCCTGAATTCTGCGAATCACCTCGCCGATCAATTGCTTCCGAACACAGTCGGGCTTCAGGATTGCGAGTGTACGTTCTACTGCCATGTTCGATCGTTATATGCTATTTATAAACAATATGTTGTTGATGTAGCGACTGGTCCGCCGAGTCCGGGTCGTCTTGACAAGCTTGCTTGTGCCTGTCGGGTCGCCGCTCTGCCGCCGAAATCTGTCGTACTCCCGCCCAATGACTAATGACTAGTGACTACTGACTAACATGCCTTTCGGCGTGATACGACGACCGAACGAGCGGACCGCTCTCGACGTGCTCGATGCCCCGGGCTTCGCCTTCTTCCTTGTAGCGGGCGAACACATCGGGGTGAACGAACGCTTCGACCGGAAGGTGCATTTTCGTCGGCTGAAGGTACTGGCCGATCGTCATTACGTGCAGTCCGATTTCTGCGAAATCGTCCATAAGTCTGAGAACCTCGTCCTCCGACTCACCCAGACCGACCATGATGCCGCTTTTGGTTCGCAGCCCCTGATCGATACTCCTTTCGAGAACTTCCAGGCTGCGACGGTAAACCGCCTGCGGCCGAACGCGCCGGTAAAGGCGGGGCACCGTTTCCACATTGTGGTTCAGGATGTCGGGACGTGCGTCGAGGACGATCTGTAGCGCATCCCAAAGCCCGCGGAAGTCCGGTATGAGCACTTCGACCGTGCTTCCCTCAATGGACTCGCGGATCAGGCGAATCGTCTCTGCAAAAATCGGAGCTCCGCCGTCCTCCCGCTCATCCCTGTTCACGCTGGTCACGACGGCGTGCTTGACGCCCATAAGGCGAGCGGCGTCGGCAACGCGCCGAGGCTCGTCCCAATCGAGTTCTTCCTCCGGCCGGCCCGTCTTGACGGCGCAAAAACCGCAGCTTCGCGTGCAGACGTCTCCGAGTATCATGAACGTGGCCGTGCCTGCGGTCCAGCATTCACCCATGTTCGGGCAGCGGGCACTCTGGCAGACCGTGTGGAGCCGGTGTTCGTCGATAATCCGAACGAGTTCTTTGTACTGCCCGCCGTATGGCAGCTTCACGCGCAACCAGTCCGGCCGGTTACCCCGCTTGTTTGCCACGGCGTCGGTGTCCACGACGGGCAGCTCGAAGAGACCGGGATCGCCATCACCCGATCCGGCGAGCTGTTCGCGCCGCACCGTTCTAAGTTTTGCCGCATCTGGACGAAGCGGCGTCTTATGTTCTTCAGGTGCTGACACAGCAGAAAGAAGTCAATTCTCGGGGGTTCGTGCTACCCGAAAAGCGCTTAAGCGTTCCCTTCGCGCAGGTTCAGCGAATTCGACAATCTTTGAGGAACGCGGCGAGGTCAATATCTTAGAAGCCGTTACGGCAAAGTACCTAGTTTTCGTCACGCCATCCAAACGCAATGCTGATCACCGTAGAATCATTTCTCAGTGCCGAAGAGGTACGCCCCACGCTGGCCAAGCACATGCTTACGGACGGCTATCCCTTCGTTCTGGACATGAAGCGGAGTCAGGGAGCCTATCTGGTCGATGCAAAGACCGGACGGGAGTACCTCGATTTCTTCACGTTTTTCGCCTCGAATGCGCTTGGGATGAATCACCCGAAGCTGCTGTCGGACGAGGGTTTCCGCGAGCGACTGATGGAGGCCGCGCTGAATAAAGTGTCGAACTCCGACATGTACACGCGACACATGGCCCGTTGCGTTCAGACATTCTCACGCGTGGGCATTCCGGACTATCTGTCCAAGCTTTTCTTCGTGAGCGGTGGAGCCCTCGCCGTCGAGAACGCGCTGAAGACAGCGTTCGACTGGAAGGTCCGCAAGAACTTCAAGAAGGGCTACACTTCCGAAAAGGGACATCAAATCCTGCACTTCGAGCGCGCCTTCCACGGTCGGACCGGCTACACGATGTCGATGACCAATACGATGCCGATGAAGGTGGCCCATTTTCCGAAGTTCGACTGGCCGCGTGTCGTCTCGCCTTTTGCAAACGGGCCGATGACCGAGGAGAAACTCGAGGCCGTCATCGCGAGGGAGAAGTTGGCTGTCGAGCAGATGAAGGCGCATTTCAGAGACCGAAAGGATGACATCGCGGCGATCATTATCGAGCCGATTCAGGGCGAAGGCGGCGACAATCACTTCCGGCCTGAGTTTCTGAAGATGCTTCGCCAGCTGGCGGACGAAAATGAGGCGCTGCTCATATTCGACGAAGTCCAGACCGGCGTCGGTCTGACCGGTACGTTCTGGGCGCACCAGGGATTGGGCGTGCGGCCCGACATCCTGGCCTTCGGCAAAAAGACGCAGGTCTGTGGAATTCTGGCCGGTGATCGGATCGACGAGGTCGAGGACAACGTTTTCGAGCTGGCCAGCCGGATCAATTCGACGTGGGGCGGGAATCTCGTGGATATGGTCCGATTCGACCGCATCCTCGAAGTCATCGAGGAGGATAACCTCGTCGACAACGCGGCGGCGATGGGTCAGATCCTCCAGCGGCATCTCGCGGCGATTTCCGAACGCTTCGATTTTGTGACGAATCCCCGCGGCCTCGGCCTCATGTGCGCTTTCGATCTGCCGGATACGAGTACGAGGGACAGGCTGCGCAAGCTGGCATTCGACAGAGGACTTCTCATCCTCGGATGCGGGGTCAGTACGCTGCGTTTCCGACCGCGGCTGGCGGTTTCGGAGTCAGAGATCGAAGAGGCGGCCGACATCCTCACGGATGCTCTGAGCGCCCTCTAGCAGGCGAGAAAAGACACGACCTACGCCGGCTGTCGCAGCGCGCGATCCATGACCTCTTCGTAATACGCCTCGTAGCGAGGCACGATCTGGCCGATGTCGAAGTTCTCGACTGACCTCGCGCGAGCCGCATGGCCCATCTCGCGTTGAAGATCCTCGTCCCTGAGGATGCGCGACGATCGCTCGACGAAACACTCAAGATCGTCCAGAGGGCAAAGATAGCCGGTTATCCCGTCGACGTTGAGCTCCGGAAGTCCCCCGATATCCGATGAAACGACGGGCACGCCGCACGACATGGCTTCCAGAGCCGCGAGTCCGAACGACTCCGATCCGCTCGGCATGAGCATCAGATCAGCGATCGAGAGAATTTCTTCGATGGGTTCCTGCTTGCCCAAAAAGCGACAATGGTCGTGCACCCCGAGGTCCCGCGCGAGGTGCTCAGCCGGCAGACGATCCGGGCCGTCTCCGACGAGGAGCAGCTTCAGCGCCATCCCTTCCTCGAGGAGGCGTGCAAACACGCGCACTACGTCACACGCCCGTTTCACCTTCCGAAAGTTCGAGACGTGAATGACGACCTTCTCGCCGTCGGGGCATAGTGCCTGCTTGAAATGCTCCTTCGGAAGCCTCCTGAACCGGCTCGTGTCCACGAAGTTGGGAATAACCTCGATCGGCACCTTGATGTCGAACTGGTTGAAAGTCTCGCCACGCAGGTATTCCGAGACCGCGGTTACACCATCCGATCGATTGATCGAATGGGTGACGACCGGCGCGTAGGAGGGATCCTGTCCGACGAGCGTAATGTCGGTGCCGTGAAGCGTCGTTACGACCGGAATGTACTTTCCAACCGTTTCCAGAATCTCACGCGCCTGCACGGCACTCGTTGCGTGCGGAATCGCGTAGTGGACGTGCAGGAGATCGAGCCCCTCATAATTCACGACGTCGACCATTTTGCTCGTCAATGCGAGGGAGTACGGTGGATATTCAAAAAGCGGATAGGAGTTAACGCTGACCTCGTGGAAAACGAGTCCGTCTTCGACATGATTGAGACGGTGAGGCAGTGCGTATGCGATAAAATGGATCGCGTGCCCTCGTTTGGCTAACGCCTTACCCAACTCCGTTGCGAGTACTCCGCTTCCTCCATAGGTAGGATAGCAGGTAATCCCAATTTTCATTTGCGGGCGGTGTTTTGGTCGGTTGCTCCAATCCTACCTGATATTTCGGATAAGGTTGCAAACGGGGACAGGGCGGTTTTCATTCCATCATGTCGCGCTGAACTGAACCTTTCCCGGAGCCCCGCCGTTAACCGGAGACTTCGGTCAACCAAGAAGTGCGAGGCAAAGTGAAGTACAAATTCTCCACGCTTTATCTGCTGGTCGGAGCAGTCATTGCCATCGGCGCCCAGCCGCGGCACGTCGAAGCTCAGATTCGTTTCGGCGTTGCGGCAGGTTTGAACTATACGGACATCGACAACGTCGATTTTGGCTCGACGACGGCGGTCTACAACAGCCGTCAGGGCTACCACGTCGGTGTCATAGCAGACATTCCGCTTGGTCCGTTCGGGATCAAGCCCGGCATTTTCTACATGAATGCCGGCACGATTTTCAAGGACGGCCTGGCCGATTTCATAAACGACGCGCTGCCCGAAGAAGACAAACTGCAGATCAACGACGATTTTACCGTCCGCTACGTGACGATCCCGGTCGACGTCCGCTACAGCATCGGTCTGGCGGTGGTGCAGCCGTACATATTTGTCGGTCCGGAGTTTCGTTTTCGAACGGAGACGAGCCTGATCAACGAGGTAAGTGACAACCTCAAATCGTTCGGCGTGGCCGGCAACTTCGGTGCCGGCGTCGAGCTTAGCCTTATGGGTGTGAAACTGCTACCCGAATTTCGTATGGCTTTCGACACCTCGAGCATTATCGACAAGCGTATCAAGATCGGCGATTTCGAGTTCGTCGCCGACGAGGCGCACCAGCTTCGCAGCGTGATGCTCAGACTGGGGGTGCTCATTTGAACGGACCGGTTTGGGCGCCGACAGGCTCCTTCCCGACACGCTCATCCGAAAACGTATGACGAACGATCAACACATACTCTGGATCGACGACGAGATTGAACTGCTCGAGCCGCACATCCTGATGCTCGAAGACAAGGGATATCAGGTTACGCGGGTTACGAACGGTCGCGACGCGATCGAGCGTGTGCAGTCCGAGCGGTTTGACCTGATCTTCCTCGACGAGCAGATGCCGGGAATGAACGGGCTCGAAACGCTGCAGCGCATAAAAGGGCTTACTCCTGAGCTCCAGGTGGTCATGGTGACGAAGAGCGAGGAAGAGCACATTATGGATGACGCGATCGGACGCCAGATCAGCGACTATCTAATCAAGCCGGTCCATCCCAAACAGGTGCTGCTCACGTGCAAGCGCCTTCTGGAGCACAAGCGCATCCGGGAGGAGACCGTGTCTCGCGATTACCTCTCCTCCTTCGGTGAAATCAGCGCCGCCACGATGGAGTCACCCGTCTTTTCGGACTGGGTGGAGGTTTACCTGCGGCTTGTCGCCGCCGATCGTGAGCTCGCCGCCGACGAGGGCCTGCGCCAGGTGCTGCACGACCAGTTCAGGGAGACGAATCGCGAGTTCGGACGCTTCATCGAGGACAGCTATGCCGGCTGGGTCGCCAAAATCGGTGATATGCCGGGCGATACACGCCCCCCGCTGTCCCCGGACATTGTGCCGAAATTCGTCGCGCCCGAGATCGGAAAGGGAAGGCCTGTATTCTTCTTCGTCATAGACTGCATGCGCTACGACCAGTGGCTCGAAATGGAACGCATGCTCTATCCATTCTTTGGAATGGAGAAGGATTTCTATCTCTCCATTCTGCCGACTGCAACACCCTACAGCCGAAACTCCATCTTCAGCGGATTGCTTCCTTCGGACCTGGCTATCCGATATGCAGACTTGTGGCAAAGCTCGGAGGAAGACGAGCAGAGCAGGAATCGGCATGAAGATGCCTTCTTAGGCGACCTGCTCAAGAGACGCCACATCAATGCGAAGATGCACTACGAGAAGGTGATCCGCACCCATGAGGGTCGAACGATCGCCCAATCGATTCTCAATATGGCGGAGAACGATCTGACGGCCATCGTGGTCAACTTCGTGGACAATCTGGCACATAGCAGGTCCGACTCGGCCATTCTGAAGGAAATCGCTCCCGACGAGCGGGCCTATCGCGCGCTTACCGGCACGTGGTTCGAGCACTCGTGGCTTTTCGAGGCCCTGCAGAGTCTGTCTCGGATCGACTGCACCGTCGTGATTACGACGGACCACGGCGTCGTCCGCGCCCTGCATCCTACCAAAGTCATAGGCGACAAGGAGACCTCGACCAGCCTTCGATACAAAGTGGGCCGCAACCTCAGGTGCGACACGCGACATGCCCTCCACGTGAAGGAGCCGGAGGTGTACGGGCTGCCGGGTCGCCAGATAAACACGCACTATATCATCGCCAAGGAAGACTACTACTTTGTCTATCCGACCAACTACAACCACTACGTTAATTTCTACCGTGACACCATGCAGCACGGCGGAATCTCCATGGAAGAGATGATCCTGCCCGTGATTCGCCTGCGTCCGAACGCGTGATTCCCTGACTCCGCGCGCGTTGACATTCAGCCGTGGGCACGTTATACTTCGTGGCCGTAGTTCGGGGAATGATTGTTCACCCCAACATCCCGGGGTCTGCAAACTGAATATTTATAACAATTTTATGGACAGACCATTGCGTGTGGCAGTTGTCGGGTCGGGTCCCGCAGGATTCTACGCCGCGGGCGCTCTCGTGGCGCAGGAAGACCCTCCCGTCTCCGTCGATATGTTCGATCGATTGCCCTCCCCCTACGGCCTCGTTCGCTACGGGGTGGCTCCCGACCATGAAAACATCCGCAACGTCCTGCGAATCTATCGTAAGACGCTCGGCAACGAGCGCGTTCGCTTCTTCGGGAATGTGGAGTACGGACGAGATCTCAAGCACGGTGACCTGCTCGAGTTGTACGATTACGTCGTTTTCTCGACTGGGGCGCCGACGGATCGGAGTCTTGGGATTCCTGGAGAGGAGCTAAAGGGCAGTCTTTCAGCCACCGAATTCGTTGCCTGGTACAACGGCCATCCTGACTTCGTCGATCTGGATATCTCCCTCGACATGGAATCGGTCGTTGTGGTCGGTGTGGGCAACGTGGCGATTGATGTGGCGCGAATACTCGCGCGTTCCATCGAGGAACTGGCCGTAACCGATATTGCCGACTACGCTCTCGACGTCCTGTCAAAGAGCCGAGTCCGAGACATCTACGTGCTGGGGCGACGGGGCCCCGCACAGGCGAAATTCACGAATCCTGAAATCAAGGAGTTCGGGAAGCTCGACGTGGCCGATGCGGTGGTACGTTCAGACGAGCTCGAGTTGGATCCCTTGAGTGAGGCGACGCTCGAAGATGATCGAACAGCCCGAAAGAACCTCGAAATCCTTCACGAGCTGGCGGCGACCGGTCTGACCGGCAAGCCGAAGCGCGTCCACTTCCGGTTTCTCGTTTCTCCAGTGGAAATCATCGGTGACGAGTCCGGCATGAAAGCGGTACGGATTGAGCGAAATGAGCTTCGTCCGACGGAATCGGGGTATCTCAATTCCCACGGAACGGGCGAGTTTGAAACGCTCGAAGCCGGCATGATCCTTCGCTCGGTCGGGTATCGCGGCCTTCCGTTACCCGAGCTGCCCTATGATTCGAGAAAGGGAACGGTCCCGAACAAGGCGGGACGAATCATCGATCCCGACTCAGGTCAGCCCCTGCCGCGCTCGTATGTGGCCGGATGGGCGAAACGGGGCCCGACGGGCGTTATAGGCACGAACAAGGCGGACGCCGTCGAAACCGTTGCCAGCCTGCTGGATGATGCCAGAGAAGCGGACCGCGGATTTGCGGATCGTCCCGATCTGGAAGAGATCGACAAGCTGCTGTCGGCACGGGGTGTTCAATACGTTTCCTATGAGGACTGGTGCCGAATCGAAGCACTAGAGGAAGAACGAGGTGCGCGCGAAGGGCGTCCCCGCGTCAAGTTTCTCCGTGCCGAAGAGATGCTCGCCGCCTGTCTGCCCGAAGTTTAAACCGGATCGGTCAAAATGCCGCCAAGAGGCGACGTTCTCCCGGCTGTCACTCGATCTCCTGAGGAGACCCGAACGCTGGGAGGTCTTCTGGCGCGCGAACTGATGCCGCGAACAGTCGTCGCACTCTATGGCGAGCTTGGAGCCGGCAAGACGGAATTTGTCCGAGGCGCGTGCGCCGCGCTGGGTATCGAAACCGCCGACGTAAGCAGTCCGTCGTTCACCATCGTGAATGAATACGCCGGGGGTCGGCTTCCGGTCTATCACTTCGACGCCTACAGAATCAAAACGTCGGACGAATTCTTCGAGCTTGGATACGAAGAGTATTTCGGTGGAGACGGAATTTGCTTTGTCGAGTGGCCCGAGCGGATTGAATCGCTTTTACGAGGCGACGTTATCCGGATTCGGTTCGAGCACGTGGCGCCCACCGAGCGCCGGATCTCTTTCGTCTTAGAAGAGGACTAAGGGATGGATTACGCAGAAGCATGCCGCGTCTTGTTCGATCTGCCGCGGTTCGATCTGCAGGGGTCCGCGGCGATCAAGCCCGGGCTCGACAACATGCGCGCGCTGCTGCGGGAAGTCGGCGATCCGCACCTGCGATACCCGAAGATTCACGTAGCCGGCACGAACGGCAAGGGTTCGGTCTGCTCGATGCTCGCATCCATCCTGACCGTTTCGGGGAGGAGAGTGGGTCTGCACACATCACCGCACCTAATCTCGTTCGCAGAACGCCTTCGGATCGATGGGTGTGAAGCGGATCAAACCTGGATCGCCGGGACCGTTTCAATGATGCGACCCGTGATCGACCGGATCAAACCGAGCTTTTTCGAAGCTTCCACGGCGATTGCGTTTCTCTATTTCGCAGAGCGGAAGGTGGATGTGGCGGTCATTGAGGTCGGGATGGGCGGGCGTCTCGACGCGACGAACGTTATCGAGCCGGAACTGTCCGTCATTACCAACATCGGGCTCGATCACACACAGCAGCTCGGCGTAACGCTCCCGTTGATAGCGCGAGAAAAGGCAGGCATTATAAAGGACGGCGTACCCGTCGTGACCGGTGCCTGCCAGCCGGAGGTCAGGGCGGTCATCGAAGAAATGGCAGAGGCGCATTCATCGCCGGTCGTCGACGTATGCCGCGCCCCCTGGAACGCGCAATGGGACGGGCGTAAAGTGCGCCTCACGACGCCAGATGGAGAATATCCCCCTTTCCGGCTCGATCTGCCGGGGCGGCACCAAAGCCGCAATGCACTCGTTGCTGCGGCGGCGGCATGGTTGCTCCTGCCCCGGGCAAACCTGGAGCAGTCGGTCATCCGAGGGCTTTCGAATGTTCGCGGCTTGTCGGGCCTCCGCGCGCGATGCGAAATCATCCAGCGTGAACCGCTGGTCGTAGTCGATGTGTCGCACAACGAAGACGGGATCCGGGCCGCCCTGGATTGCCTCGATCTTCATGCGCCGGAGGGGCTTCCACCCTATGTGATGCTGGCCCTGGCGGCCGATAAGGATATATCGGCCATTTTGAGTGTTCTCTCGACGCGAAATTGTACGATTATGCCGGTTTCGATTCCGGGGAATCGAGGGCTGCCTTCCGCCGAATTGGCTCGCATGGCCGTTGAAGCGGGGTTAAGGATTGAAGAAATTGAGTCCCCGGCGGAAGGGTGGCGTTTTTTCGCGGAACACGCAGAGTCAAGGGATCGTTTGCTGGTCGCCGGTTCCCACTACTTGATGGGGGCGCTCCCAGAGGAACTCTTTCCACGACGATCTGCGTCGACTTTGTGAGTTCAGAGGGCAGTGGCGGAGGACATCTCTCCCTTGCGTTTCGCGCCGGACGCTCGTAATATGCGTTCGCTCGTCCGCAATACTGATCCTTCTCCGACGCGTCGAGCGTCCTCCCGAACGGTATTCCGGTGCGGCATCGGGGCGTGACCAACGTGCCCAGACACCGTCGAATGGAGTGCGACCGGTTCAACGTGGATTTGAAACCTGCAGCGGTGCAATTTGATGCTAATCCGGTTGCAGTCTGAACCAAAGATGAATGGACGCGGCGTAAGCCGTAACTGAGGAAATTGTTAATTCGGCCGACTGGCCGAAACCTACCACCAGGCGGCAGTCGCCGCTGAAGCAACCACTTCGTTTTAATTCCCATGCCAAGGATTGACCTGGACTTGATCAACATTTCTAGCCTCCGTGAAGCCAAAGTCACGGAGTTGCAGGACATCGCAAAACAGTTAGGTATTGCCGGTGTCACTGGCCTGCGAAAGCAGGACCTCGTATACAAAATCATCGACGCTGTCGCGGCCTCTGAGAGTATGCCGTCCGGCCGCCGGAATTCCAGCAAACCGAAAGAGGCTGAAACCGTGCAAGACCAGGACTCTGATCGTAAAGGCAATCATCGCGAAGCTGAAACGAAAGAACGCAAAGACGAAAGGTCGCACGACAACGATTCGAACCCGCAAGATTCAAAGGACACGCGAGATCGTGATTCCTCGTCGGATCGGGATGATAGCGGATCGTCGAATTCGGACCGGGGAGCTGATCGAGGTTCCGACCGTGGATCCGACCGTGGGTCCGATCGAGGTTCCGACCGGGGGGCTGACCGCGGCTCAGACCGCAATGGTCGTGATGATCGCCGAGGGGGACGCGGCAATCGCCGTGGCCGGAACCAGAAGGGGAAAGGACCGCGTCGCGAAGGTGGCGGCGGAGGGCAGCGACGGGGTCGTCCCGAGCGTCAGCGCCGGCCGGTACCCGCGGATCGCCCATCCTACATGACGGACTACGATCCCAACAAGACGGATCTCGATGGGATCATTTCCAAAGTGGGCGTGCTCGAGATTCTGCCGGATGGATACGGATTCCTCCGCTCGCCCGACTACAATTACTTACCCAGCCCCGACGACATTTACGTGTCTCCTTCGCAGATCAAGCGATTCAGCCTTCGCCTCGGAGATACGATCAATGGAGAAGTCCGGCCGCCCAAAGAAGGCGAGCGCTTTTTCGCCCTCATCCGCCTGACGACGATCAACGGCCGGCCGTCCGGAGACATGGAGGAACGGACCAACTTCGACTATCTGACTCCGCTCTATCCGGACGAGCAACTTCGATTGGAGACGACGGCAGACGAGGTCAGTATGCGGGTGATGGACATGTTTTCGCCGATTGGCAAGGGCCAGCGCGGGCTCATTGTCGCGCAGCCGAAGACCGGCAAGACCATCCTGCTTCAGAAGATTGCCAACGCCATCACGAAAAACCATCCGGAAACCTACCTCATTGTGTTGCTCGTAGACGAGCGACCTGAAGAGGTGACCGACATGGAGCGCAACATCCAGGGTGAAGTGATCGCATCCACGTTCGACCAGGATCCGCAGCGACACGTCGACGTCTCGAACATCGTCCTCGAGAAGGCCAAGCGACTCGTCGAGGCTGGGCAGGACGTGGTCATTCTGCTCGACTCCATTACTCGACTCGCGCGCGCTCACAACTCCGTTGCTCCGAATACGGGCAAGACGCTGTCTGGGGGCCTCGAAGCCACGGCGCTTCGTGGTCCGAAGAGATTCTTCGGCGCCGCTCGGAATGTGGAGGAAGGCGGATCGCTGACAATCATCGGGACGGCCCTCGTTGACACCGGGAGCCGAATGGACGAGGTCATCTTCGAAGAGTTCAAAGGCACGGGCAATATGGAACTCGTGCTCGATCGCGAGTTGTCGGATCGCCGCGTCTTCCCGTCGATCAATATCCTGAAGTCGGGCACCCGCCGCGAAGAGTTCCTTATCAACGAGGCGCTGCTCAAGCGCATTTGGATCCTCCGGGGCATCCTGGCCGATATGAGTCCCCTGGAAGCCATGCAATTCCAAATCGACAAGATGCGGAGTACGCGCAACAACGAGGAGTTCCTCGTTGTAATGAACTCGTAGTCTGGATTGGGACTTTTCGACCTTTTTCGGGACGATACGCCTGCGCCCATTCGCAAGGCGAGTCAGCAGATGGGCGAAGTGATCGATATCGCCCGATCAATGTGGTCGGCGGCCGTTTCACACCTTCTGTTCAGCGTTCCGCTTGAGGTGTCGCTCCAGGAGATGGACGACGGCATCAATGCCCGCGAACGAAGCATTCGCAAAGCGGTCTTCAAGCACATCGAAAAACAGCCGCACGAAGACCTCGTCCTCAGCCTGGCACTGGTCAGCACGGTGCAGGACGGCGAGCGAATCGGTGACTGGGTCAAGCACATCGGTGCGCTTGCCCAGCTGACTGAAAAGCCCCTGCTTGGGCCGCGTCTGTCAACGCTCCGTTCTGCCGGAGAGCAAATCACGAAGATGTTCGATAAGACCTACAAGGGCTTCGTCGACGGCGACGTAAAGAGCGCGCGCGAAGTCATGGTCGACAGCACGGCAGTCAAGAGCGACCTGCGCGTATTTATCGAGGACGTTGCGTCAGCCGACGACCTCAGCGTCAATGCAGCCGTAGTGCTAAGCAGCGCGGCGCTTATGATGGGACGCGTCAGCTCCCATCTCTCCAATATCGCCTCATCGGTCGTCCTGCCATACGAACGGATCAGGGGGCCCGTCGACGAAGTCGGGTCATCCCCTTCAGCCTGATTCGACCCCCCCCGGTAACGATTTGTTAACAATGCGATAACTGAAGCATAACGCTTCGGTCATAGGCGAGCCGCATCTTGGTGACATCGGTTGGGACAGTTTCTCACCAGTCTGAAATAGTCCTCCGGAGTCATGGAAATCATCAATCTCAAGGTGAATGAAATATCTCAAGCCTTTGTTTGTGATGACGGTCTTGGGCGCAGTCACGCTTCCTGCCGCCGCTCAGAATGCCGTCCGCTGGAGCGGGCTGTTCTACATGGACTATGAATACCTTCTTTCTTCCACCGATCAGGAAGCCGAAGGCGAGAACGGCTTCGACTACCGGAGGTTGTATTTGACGGCCGACTATACGTTGTCGGAAGAGTTCAGCGGGCGTGCGCGCCTGGAGTCCGTGAGCGGGACGTCCACCACCTCTCCCTACGTGAAGGACTTGTACCTGAAATGGAAAGGGGCGATTGGACAGGGCCAGGATCTTGTTTTTGGGGTTCAGAGTCCGCCTGTCTTCACTCTCTCTGAGAAGATCTGGGGTTACCGCAGCCTCGAAAAGACGATTATGGATCGTCAAAAGATTGCGTCGTCGCGTGATATGGGCATCGCAGCCACCGGCAAGCTGACGTCCGACGGCGACCTCACCTACGGCGTCATGCTCGGCAACAACAACAGCATTCGCGGTGAGGATGACAAGTACAAGCGAGTGTACGGGCAGGTGGCCTGGCAGTCTGACAACGTTGCCGCCTCCGTTGGCGGCGATTTTGCCGCCGGTGACAATCGGAATGCCATCAACACAAATGCATTTGTGGGTTACAGCGCCGAGCAGTTCCGAGTTGGAGCCGAAGGATACTACCAGACGATTGATTTCGACACAGGGCCGTCCATGGACAAAAGGGGCGTCTCGGTTTGGATCGTAAAGCCCGTTGGCGAGAAGGTCGAGATCATCGGCCGCGGCGACTACACCGGGATCGACACCGGCCGTGTTTCGACGACCGAGACATTCATCATCGGCGGTGTCGCATTCAGTCCAAACCCAAAAGTCCATCTGATCCCGAATCTCTATCTGGTAGACGCCAGCGATCACAGCGATCCCGACATATCCGGACGGGTGACACTCCACGCTGACTTTTGATCATGATGGAAATGACGCAAGCCTCGCCGCTGAGAGACGAAAGATCGGCCACGTCGGCTATTCGTGAGCGTCTCTATGTCATGTTCAATGCCGTCGACGAGCAGCTTGCAGAATCGTTGAACGCTGTCTTGTCGAGTGACGAGAAGGTCGCCGAGCGTGTTGGTCGCCGGGACGACTTCATCGACGATCTCGAAATGGAAATCGACGGCATGTGCGAGGCCGTGATCGCGACGCGACCGACGGACCGCGAGACGATCCGTTTCGTGATGACGGCGATCAAGATCAACACCGATCTCGAGCGGATGGGAGATCACTGCAGGAATCTGGCGAGGGCGGGTGCGGAGCAGCCACGCTTGATCTCCCACTTGCCGGGAGATCATTTCGATCGGATGGTTGACGCCGTGCGAGGGATGCTCTACAGTGCTCAGGACGCCTTTACACGAGGCGACCGGAAGCGGGCGTGGGAGCTGATATCAAATGAGTCCGCAGTCAACCGCCTCCATCGTCGGACCCTCGATCTCTTGATGGAGCGACAGGAACGCACCGATCGTGCCTTCACCCTTGGAGCGCGGATTTTTGCGCTCAGCAAATCACTCGAGCGGATTGCCGATCACTGTGTCAACATCGCCGAATCGGTGCTTTTCTGGCTCGAGGGGATTGATGTCCGGCATGGCGGGCGACATCGTAACGACATCGTAACAAACCAATAACTACTTCCACAATGAAACACCTTAAGTATACCGCGCGGTTCGCGGCAGCCTTCCTGATCGTCGCCGGATGCGGCGGTGGCGGCGGCTCCCAGCGCAGCGTCATCCAAAACAAGGGTTCCGATACGCTTGTGAACGTAGCCCAGGCGTGGGCGGAGGCCTATCGCAACGTCGATCCCAACGTCGCGGTGGCCGTCACCGGCGGGGGCTCGGGAACCGGAATCGCGGCCCTTATCAACGGGACTGTAGATATCGCCAACGCGAGTCGCTCTATGAAAGACTCGGAAATCGACCAGGCACGTGCCAATGGCCAGCAGCCGGTCGAGTTCGTCGTCGGCTACGACGCCCTCGCCGTTTACGTCAACAAGAACAACCCGGTCGAGTCGTTCACATTCGATCAGCTTGCCGGGATCTACGGGGAGAATGGCACAATCACGAAATGGACCGATCTGGGATTTGAGGTACCGGGATGTAAAGATCAGGAAATCATCCGCGTCAGCCGTCAGAACAACTCCGGCACCTATGCCTATTTCCGCGAGACGATTCTCGGAGAAGGTGACTACAAACTGGGTTCGCGCGATATGCAGGGCTCAAAGGACGTCGTAGACCTCGTTCAGAATACGCCGTGCGCCATCGGCTACTCCGGATTGGCCTACGCTACCGACGAAGTCAAACTCGTTCCGGTTGAGACGGCGGCAGGGGAAGAGCCGGTTGCGCCCTCGATCGAGACGGCCGTCGACCGGAGCTATCCGATTGCGCGCCCACTGTTCATGTACACGGCACACCAACCCGAAGGCGCGGTCAAAGAGTACCT
This sequence comes from uncultured Bacteroidota bacterium, assembly GCA_963768715.1. Taxonomy (GTDB): domain Bacteria; phylum Bacteroidota; class Rhodothermia; order Rhodothermales; family DATKEJ01; genus DATKEJ01. Next base: position 178,413 of record CAVYJC010000010.1, on the reverse strand, counting down.
GGACTGGATCCTGAGCGACACCGGCCAGTGCATCATCCTCAACAAGGGATATGCGCCGGCGCACCCTGTGACCTGTCCCTAAATGACCTCCTCCAAAACGTGCCCTGATGACTGAGCATCACTATGAGGTTCGCCTCGAGCAGGACCTCAAAGACATCAAGGATCGCGTCCAGAAAATCGGCGTTCTCGTAGCGACTGCCCTCAAGCAGTCGCTACGGGCGCTTGAGCACCACGACAGCCGGCTCGCATATCGGACGATCCTCGAAGACAATCCAATAAATCGCGCGGTGGAGGCATGCGATCGAGCCTGCCACCACTTCGTAGCAAGGCATCTACCCGCCGCTGGTCATCTTCGCTTGATCTCGTCGGTCCTTAGAGCCAATGTCGTACTCGAACGCGTCGGAGACTATGCCGCGACGATTTGTCGTGAGGCGACGCGCCTGAAGGCCCCCATCATCGATCCGCTGGCGTCGGAAATTCGCCTGATAGGTCACGAATCGATCGAGATGTTCGAGCAGTCGGTGAAAGCGTTTGTCGAGGAAAATGCGGATCTGGCCCGGGGAACGATGATTCTCGAGGCACAAATCGATGAATCCTTCGATGTCGCGTTCGGGCAGCTCGTCAGAACCGGGGCAGAATCAGAGCGGCCGTTGGACGACCTGCTCGGAACGCTCGTTATCCTCAGCATGCTCGAGCGGGTCAGCGATCAGGCGAAGAACGTCTGCGAGTACGCCATTTTCGTCGTCGACGGAGAGACGAAAAAGCGCAAGCCTGTGCCCGTCCTGTTTCTGGATCGATCAAACGACCTCCTCGGACCCACCGCGCTCGCAATTGCGAAGAAGGCTTATCCCGATCACGGCGTCTATTCCACGGCGGGAATCGAACCGGCGCAGACGATCAGCAAGGCTTGCAAGGATCTCCTGGAAAGGCTGGGCCACGAAACCTCCGACCTGCGCCCGACAGCAGCGAAAGACCTGGAATCCTGGTCCGACTACAAGGTTATCGTCTGTCTCGAACCCGACAGCGCCGCAGTGATCGATCCCGCGCCGTTCAACACAGTGATCGTCACATGGTGGGACCTGCCCAAGGCGTCGCCTGATGACGAGCAGTCTCTGGAGGACCTCTACCGCATCCTTTCGGGCTATATCGCTTCGCTCATGACAACATTGCGTGGGGAGGACTTCTCTTAGACCGTGGCTTCAAGTAGAGACGGATCTTACGAGGGTGGCTTGGACGCCAGAGGAGCGAGCTGGTACATCGACAAGTTCGCCCAGATCGCCTTCTTTATCGGGGGCGTGTCCGCCGTGATCTTCATCATCGGCATCTTTGTATTCATCACGAAGGAAGGCCTCTCTTTCATCACGGGCGATTTCAAGTTCGCAGAGTTCTTCACGTCGCCGCGATGGGTGCCTACTTCGGAACGCCATCCAACCTACGGTGCGCTCGCGCTCATTGCAGGAACTGCCAGCGTGACCGGCATGGCCATGGTGGTAGCGATACCATTTTCCCTCGGTGCGGCGATCTACATCGGTGAATTCGCATCGGGCAAAACGCGAGAGACACTCAAAGTACTGGTGGAACTGCTCGCGGCGATCCCTTCGGTTGTCTGGGGATTTATCGGTCTGAGCGTCATGAATTCGCTGATCATCAAGCTGTTCGACGTGCCGATCGGACTCAACGTGCTCAACGCGGGGATTATCCTCGGCCTGATGGCAGCGCCGATAATGACCACGATTGCGGAGGATGCGCTCAAGGCTGTCCCTGACGACTTTCGTCAGGCAGCCGAAGCGATGGGTGCGACGAAGTGGCAAGTAATTCGAAAGGTCGTCATTCCGGCAGGCCGAAACGGATTGGTCTCGGCCGTTCTCCTTGGGATCGGTCGCGGCTTCGGCGAGACGATGGCCGTACTCATGGCAAGTGGCCACGCGATCCAGATGCCAACCAGCATATTCGATTCCGTTCGCGCTCTCACGGCGACGATCGCCGCGGAATTAGGGGAGACAGCCGTCGGTTCGCCACATTACGGGGCGCTGTTCACACTCGGTATCCTCCTCTTTCTCGTGACTTTCGTGATCAACCTGACGGCGGACATCGTTGTCAGGAGAGGCAACCGGAGGCACCGATGAGCTTGTTTGCCGCCACCAAAAGAAACGACCGCGACCGCCGTATTCAGCAGCAGTTCCGTCTGCTTTTCGGGGTGATGACGGTGCTGCTGATCCTTCCGGTACTCATCATCCTCAGCCTCCTCGTCATCAGGGGCGGCCCGATGATTTCGACAGAATTCCTGTTCACGTTTCCGACGCAGGGGATGACCGCAGGCGGCATCTTCCCGGCTCTGCTGGGAACGATCCTCCTGGTAGCCACGGCGTTGCTCTTTTCGGTACCCCTCGGAGTCGCCGCCGCCGTCTATCTCAGTGAGTACGCGCCCGACAATATGTTGACGCGGATGATCAATCTGGCGATTATCAACCTGGCCGGCGTTCCATCCATCGTATACGCCCTTTTCGGCGTCGGCGCGTTCGTCCTGTTCTTCGGGATCGGCACCAGCATTCTCGCAGCCAGCTTGACGCTCGCGATCATGACTTTGCCCGTAGTGATCGTCTCGACGCGCGAATCACTTCAGGCTGTCCCGATGGCCTTTCGCGAGGCATGCTGGAGCATGGGCGCCACGCGCTGGCAGACCATTCGGCGAATCGTCCTTCCGAACGCCATTTCAGGCATCCTTACAGGTATCATTCTGGAGGTCTCCCGAACGGCGGGGGAGACAGCACCCATCATGTTCACCGGGGCTGCATTCTTTCTCCCGTTCCTTCCCGAGTCGGTATTCGATCAGACGATGGCTCTTTCGTTGCACCTGTTCGTCGTTTCGACGCAGGTTCCGAATGTGCCCGACGCCCTCCCGTACGGCGTAGCACTCCTGCTGATCATGATCGTACTGGTCATGAATGCGCTATCGATCGGATTTCGGGTGTACCTCAGAGGCAGGAAGAAGTGGTAACGTGATGACGGAAGCACTCGACGGGTCCCAACAAGAGTATAAACCGGTTCTGGACGTCCGGAATCTGTCGGTCCACTACGGACCGACCGAAGCGCTCAACGACGTGAACCTCCAGGTGAACGAACACGAGATTTTCGGCATTATCGGTCCGGCCAATAGCGGCAAAACGTCCTTTCTACGGGCGTTGAGTCGGATGGACTTGTTCAATACCGACATGAAAGTGTCGGGCACAATCCGCTTTCTCGGCCGCGACGTGACCGAGTGGCGGAATGTATATGCGCTGAGAAGCCAAATCGGCGTGGTCTTTCCACTCCCGGTCGGACTTCCCCTGAGCGTCTACGACAACGTGGCGCTCGCTCCTCGCCTGTCGGGGATCAAGGACAAGAGGCGTCTCGATGAAATTGTCGAACGGTGTCTGAGCCGGGCCGCGTTGTGGGACGAGGTGAAGGACCGACTGAACTCGCTTGGCAGCCTCCTGTCGGGCGGCCAGCAACAGCGACTCACGATTGCCAGGGCTTTGTCACAGGAGCCAAGGTTGCTCGTGCTCGACGAATTTTCGATCGCCGTCGATCCTGTAACGACGATGCGAATCGAGGATGTCCTCAAGGAGTTGCGGAAAGAGATTACAATCGTCCTGGTGACCAACCTGGTACAGCAGGCGCGACGGCTGGCCGAGCGAACCGCCTTTTTCCTGAGCGGTCGCTGCGTGGAGATCGGTAAGACAGAGGATCTCTTCGAGGGGAACGTCAAAGACCAGAGAACGCACGACTACATTCTCGGCCGATTTGGCTGAGCGAATACCATGAGCGATACGGCGAGCCAAGAACCTTCCCGAGCGACATCTCCATCCCTGGAGCATCCGTCGGATCTGGCCATACAGACGCACAGCCTGAATCTCTGGTACGGCACCTTCCAGGCGCTGTTCGACATCAATTTCCAGGTAAAGCGCGGCCTGGTCACGTCGCTGATCGGCCCGTCGGGATGTGGCAAGTCCACCCTGCTCAGATCGGTAAACCGGATCAACGAGCGCCTGGGCTATGTACGTACGGAGGGTCGTATCGAGGTACTCGGAAACGACATATTCGACCCGTTAGTGGACCTCGCGCAGCTACGCAAGCAGATCGGCATGGTATTCCAGCGACCGAATCCACTGCCGATATCCATCCGACAGAATGTCCTTTTCGGATACTCGCTCCACGAGGCCCGCAAGGGGCGTATTCCTGCCGCCGAAGGAGAACGGATCGTTGAAGAGGCGCTTCGGGAGGTCCTCCTCTGGGATCGCGTGAAAGATCGTCTCGATCAAAGGGCTACGGAATTGTCGCTCGAAGAGCAGCAGAAACTCTGCATCGCCCGGCTCGTCCCCGTCAAGCCGGCGGTAATTCTGATGGACGAACCTTGCTCCGCACTCGATCCTGAGGCGACGGAGGCCGTAGAGGATCTCATCTGGCGTCTTCGTGGGCAGTACACCATCCTGCTCGTCACACACAATATGGCGCAGGCTCGCCGGGCGAGCGATGAATGTGCATTCATGCTGATGGGAAAGATGGTCGAACATGCAAAGACGGAGGAGCTCTTTCTCCGCCCGGAGCGTAAGGAGACCGCCGATTACATCGAAGGGCGGTACGGCTGAGATTGTCGGGCTGCATTTCACGCAAGGTGGACGGTTCGTAGATTCCGAAGAATCACCAAATACGATACCTCGTGCCGCCGACCAATCCGTTTGCGAGTCTTTTCGGGAATAACCCCTTCACGTCGCTGCAAGAGCACATGACGGCGGCAATAGCCACCGTCGACATCGTCCCCGGTCTTTTCAAGGCACTCGCCGACGGAGATGTTGCTGCCGTCGCAGAGGCAAAGGAGGCGATCTATGCCGCCGAGGAGGAAGCCGACCGAATCAAGAACGATCTTCGGCGGCACCTTCCCCGCAGCCTGTTTCTTCCCGTCGATCGTCGAGATCTTCTCGAGGTACTCGACATGCAGGACTCGATTGCGGACGTGGCGCAGGACATTGCCGGGCTCCTCGTAGAGCGGCGAATGACAATCCCGGACGGGATGGAGGAGGATCTCACGAAAATGGTCGACCGATGCGTCGCCGTCTGCCACCAGTCGGCCGACATTATCGCGGAGCTCGACGAGCTGCTCGCGATGGGCTTCGGAGGTCGGGAAGCGGCTCAGGTGGAAGAGATGGTGTCGGCACTCAACGCATCGGAAGAGGAGACGGACAAACTGGGCGTTGCGCTGGGAAGAGCGCTTTTCGATCGAGAGGACTCGCTCTCGCCCGTTTCCGTCATGTTCTGGTACCAGCTGATCGAATGGATCGGTGATCTTGCCGATTACGCCGAAAAGGTCGGGAATCGTCTGCGACTACTGATAGCCCGGTAGCATCATGCTTCAAATCGCCGCTTAATGGAAATCGTCGCGACTTACGGTACCTGGTTTGTTGGGCTGGCGGCCGCTTTCGGGTTCTACATGACCTGGGGCGTTGGGGCGAACGATGTGGCGAACGCGATGGGGACTTCCGTGGGCTCGGGCGCGCTCACCGTGCGGAAGGCCATTCTGGTTGCCGCCATATTCGAATTTGCCGGCGTAGTCCTTGCCGGCGGACACGTCACATCCACGATCCGAAAAGGCGTGGTCGATCCCGCACCTCTCATCGGTCACCCGGAGCTCATCATTTACGGGATGCTGGCGTCGCTTCTCGCAGCAGGAGTCTGGCTGATGATTGCTTCGGCACGCGGATGGCCCGTGTCGACCACACACTCGATTGTGGGCGCCATCGTCGGCTTTGCCGTCGTCGGAATTGGCGTCGACGGCGTGCAGTGGGGCACGGTGACTGAAATCGTCGCGAGTTGGGTCGTTTCGCCGATACTCGGTGGACTCATTGCACTGCTTCTCATGGTATCTGTCCGGCGTTTGATTCTGGACACCGAGCATCCATTTGAGAATGCAAAGAAATGGGGCCCCGCCTATGTGACGCTTGTCGGGTTTCTGATCGCCCTCGTGACACTCTTCAAGGGCCTGACGCATCTCGATATTACGCTTTCGTTCGGAATGAGTCTCTTCTGGGCGGCCGTTGTGGGTCTCATCGCAGGTGTCATCGGTTGGAGCGTCATTCGTCGAAAGCAGCCGGATCCCGCCGGGGAGAAGACCTATCACTTTGCGAGCGTCGAACGCGTCTTTGCGCCCATGCAGATATTCACTGCCTGCGCGATGGCGTTTGCCCATGGATCGAATGACGTCGCGAACGGGATCGGTCCGCTGGCTGCCGTCGCGAGCATCGTGAAGTCCGGAGGTGAGGTGGCGCAGAGCTCGGAACTGCCGTTATGGATTCTGCTTCTGGGCGGCGCGGGCATTGTCAGCGGTCTCGCGACGATGGGCTATCGCGTCATGCGAACCATCGGCGAGAAGATTACCGAGCTGACACCGACACGTGGATTCTGCGCGGAGCTTGCCGCTGCTGCGACGGTCGTGGTCGCTTCGCGGACGGGAATCCCCGTTTCTACGACACACATTCTCGTTGGTGCGGTGATGGGCGTTGGTCTCGCGCGCGGCTTTGCCGCCCTGGATCTTCGCGTCATCGGCCGAATCATCATTTCATGGCTGGTCACACTCCCGATCGGCGCAGGTCTGGCCGCCCTATTCTTCTTCGTTCTGCGCGGCATCTTCGGTTGAACCAGCGCAGCGTGACTGTGCCGCAATCTCTGGGCGCCCCTACTCGTAGAAATAGTGCTCGTACGCCCGGTGGAGATGCATCCGATTCATTAAGTCCAGCAGGCAGCAAAGGAATGACGTGGCGGACAAATACCCGAGTCCGCCCGCGAGGCAGCTGCTCTCTGAGAACACAGTCACGCCGTCCAAGCGACCTTCTGGAGCTCTGATCAGCGCCGGCACAGGGTCGCCCGTATGACGTCCGGAGTTGGAGTCGGTCGTATGATCTCCCGTAACGGCGACGGCAAGTTCGTCGAGGGCCAGCTTCGAGAGTGCCGCATCGAATCGTTCCAGAAACCTCGCTTTTCCGACCGAATCGCCGTCGTGCGCGAGCACGTCGGTTGCCTTGACGTGAACGATTGCAAGATCATGGGTGGCGAGGGCTTCCGAAGCCGCGGCGAGTTTCCCCTCGATATCCGTCGATGGCAAAGCGTCGAACGAATCGCGAACGATCACGTCGAAGCCGAAAAGACTCCCCAAGCCAATGACTGTGCCTTCGCCCGTAATTACTGCCGCCTTGAGGCCGAGGTGCGCGATCAGGTTCCGCGTTGAAAACACCATGCCCGCCCCCCGCGTGATCAATCCGTTAGCGGGATGCTCTCCGCGCGACTGGCGTTCCTTGTTTACTGGATGAGCGGCCATGGCTTCGTGGGCCAGACGGATGAGCGCGTTAATCGCCACCGCAGTTCGCGCCGCGGCCTCGCTGTCGTCGCGAGGGTGGGAGACGAGGACGCCCTGATCCTCGAGACCGGCACCGGGATCGGTGTCGGTGACAGCACCTGAGAGGTCTTCTCCAACCAGAGACACGACCGCCCGGTGATGCGTCGACGGTCGGGCTCTGACAGAGATTCCGTTGCCCAGAGAGAGTCCGTCGATTGGAAGCAAGAGTTCATCCACGCCCTCGGTGATGCGACCGGCCCTCCTGTCGAGCAGGTCGAACCCCGATCCGTTCGAAGAAATGGTCGCCAGGTTGCAGCGCAGCGCGACGTCTCCGGCCTTGAGTGGGATTCCACAGCCGGCCGCTTCGACAGGCCCTCGCGTGAGGAGACGCGCGTCGGCCTTTGCCAGGCCCATCAGCATACCCATCCCCGTCTGGGTGCCGACCGGTACCCATGGTTCGAGAGGAGAGACAAAGCCGGTCTGTCCTTCAGCCGCCAGGCGGTCGAGTGTCGGGATGTTTGCCGCCTCGAGCGGTGTCAGGCCGTTCAGGGTTTTGGTAGGACGATCGCCAAGACCGTCCAATACGATCATCAGTCCCTTGTGTCGCTTCATATATCAATAGGTGGATTCAGCCGAGCATCTGCTTCGGATCTCCGGCAAATTCTTCGGAGAGTCGATCCACAATGGTCGTCATGATGCTCTTGATCGTTTCATCCTGATCGGTATTGGAGATAATCGGGATATTGAAACGGTCTGCTTCCCGCAGGAGAAAGCTCTGCAGGTGCCAGATTTCATCGAAGTGTTCCAAATAGCGCTCGGCGCGCCGCGTCGAGACCTGATGGCCGCGCCCCTTGAGTTGTTTTCGAAGCTGCTTTCGCTTCAGCACGGCAAGCAGAATTGGTACGACGATGACGCCTGATGTACTCCGAATATTGTTCTGGAGGGCGGGATGTACGTGCACCCCCTCCAGTATCAACGATATCTGCTCCGTTTCCGCTCGACTCACGACGCCTTCTATGGCAACGCCGACCTGGCTTGCCTGAATCAGGAAGCCCTGCTCGAAATCGCCATTTAACGTCGGCTCGGTCAAGTCTTCCGCGGTCGGCAGTGTCTTCCATGCGCTGAACGACGACGTGTGCAGAGCGGGCAGCAGACGTTCGGGCACCATCAGCCGCATCACCTCGCGGAGAAGATCGGTCGACTGCGTGCGGATGATGTTCAGCCGGTGCGCGATCTCCGCTCCGATCGTGCTCTTGCCCGACCCGGTTGTTCCGCCGATCAGCAACACAAGGGGTCGGCCGCTCCGGGAGAACTCGAACCAGACCAGATAGCGTCTTGCCACTTCCTTCGATTCTTGGCGGAGAAGGTACTCGTAGGTGAGCCGGATCAACTCGCGCGATTGAATTTCCCGAATACCCCGCTGAAGAAGGGTCTGCTCGATATGCGCCGTAATGGCGTAGCAGCGGGCCTCCGAAAGCGCACAGGTTTCCAGACCCTGTGACAATCTTGCCTTAGAGAACGGCTGCGGCAGTCCGTCACGATCGAGTACGGTGATCCGATTCAATGGCACCGATCGCTTCAGATATCGCTTCGCGATTTCGGAGTGCCCCAACTCCTGAAGCTGCTTCGCTACCAGTTTGGAGAGCTGACCGGAGGTAATCTCGGCGTCTGATCCAAGTGAGTCACGGACGCGGTCCGCAATCTCGTAGGCCTCTTCGAATTCCATCCCCGCCTGCTGTAGCGAACGGGTCAGGATGCCTCGAAGGAAAGGCACCTTGCTGTCTTCCGAGGGATCTGTAACGAAGATCGCCATAGAGTCGAAAAGGCCGCGAGCAGATGAAAAAGATTCAGGAAGGTAAGTTTCAGCGACCACTCATTGAATGGTCGACGCGTTGAACCCGGGACGCCCTAAAACGTTCTTACCCGACTCGGCGCCCTGACCTAAATTGTAATACCACCGATGATTAGGTTTAAGCTTTCCTGTCCGGACAAGCGATCATGAGCGAGCTTCTGAGTGAACGCGACAAGGCGACACTGTCTCGCCTCGCGGAGAACACCTCCGACGAGGCCGCACGCCGGCGCGCCATGGTGCTTCTGCTCTATCAGGATGGCCACGGCACCCAGCAGATAGCAGACGAGCTTGACATGTCGCCTGCCCGCGTCCGCCACTGGCGACGGACCTTCCTTTCGGATGGTCTCGAGATGTTTCAGAAGGTGCTCGATGACATCGAGTTCGGTGGAGACGGGCGCCCATCAGTGGATCGGTCGGCGGATTCATCGAAGCGGGTGATCAGCCTGTATGACCCCAAACTCTACCTCAACCGCGAGTTGAGTCTCTTGGAGTTTCAGCGGCGCGTGCTCGACGAGGCCAAGGACCCGGGTAATCCACTCCTCGAGCGAGTCAAGTTCATTGGCATTGTGGCATCGAACCTGGATGAGTTCTTCATGGTGCGCGTCGGGGGTTTGAGGATGCAAATCGAGGCCGGAATCGCTGATTCGTCACCCGACGCGATGACGCCCGCCGAGCAGGTGGCCGCCATCCGAAAGGTCGCCCACGAGCTCATGATCGAATCACGACGCGTTCTCCTTCATGATCTGCTGCCCGAGCTGGATCGCAATGGCATCCACATAAGCAATTACGATGAGCTGACTGAAAGGCAGAAGTTGGTTGCGAAGGACTATTTCGATCAGAACATTTTCCCCGTGCTCACGCCAATGGCGTTCGATCCGGGTCACCCCTTTCCACACATTTCGAACCTGAGTTTGAACCTTGCCGTGCGGGTCAGGAAACCCGATGGCCAGACGCATTTTGCGCGGCTGAAAGTGCCCGGTTCGATACCCAGGCTCATCCCCGTAAAGAGGTCATCGGGCAGCGTCCGGAAAGACGGTACGGTACCGTACGACCACTATTTCGTATGGACCGAGCAGGTCATCGCCACGAACCTGGGCGCCCTGTTCCCCGGCATTGAGGTCGTCGAAAGTCACCCGTTTCGCGTGACGCGGAATGCCGACATGGCGATCCAGGAGCTGGAGGCCGCCGATCTACTCGAATCTGTTGAGCAGAGTGTCAGGAAACGACGTTTCGGATCGGTCGTCCGTGTATCGGTGAATCCGTCGATGCCCGAAGATTTGCGCCAGATCCTGTCGGAGAACCTGGCAATGGATCGTCGTGATGCCTACGTACTGGAAGGGCCGCTTGGTTTGAGCTCGCTATTCAACCTCGGGCGGAAGGTGGATCGATTCGACCTGCTCTATTCTCCATTCCTTCCGACGACGCCCGATGCCTTGCGCACCGACGTGCGCGACGCAGACATATTCAGCGCAATCAGGAAGCAAAACTTCCTCCTTCATCAGCCATACGAGTCGTTCGACCCCGTTATCACTTTCCTCGAGGAAGCAGCACACGATCCGCACGTGCTCGCGATCAAACAGACGCTCTATCGGGTCGGAAGAAACTCGCCAGTCGTGGAAGCGCTGCTTCACGCACGGGAAAATGGCAAACAGGTGACCGTGCTGGTCGAACTCAAGGCGCGGTTCGACGAGGAAAGCAACATTGGCTGGGCGAAGGTCCTCGAAGACGCCGGCGTACACGTGATCTATGGACTGCTCGGACTAAAGACGCACTCGAAGATTGCACTGGTGGTGAGATCGGAGGGGGAGCACATCCGGCGATATATCCATCTGGCGACTGGCAACTATAACTCGGTCACGGCTCGCCTGTATGAGGATCTCGGCTACTTCACCGCTGATCCGGACATCGGCGCCGACGCGACCGACCTCTTCAATTTTCTCACGGGGTATTCCGCGCAGAAGACCTATAGGAAGCTGTTCGTGGCTCCTGTGTCGCTCCGGCTCAAGATGGAGGAGCTCATCAAGCGCGAGATCGATCATCAGAAGGCGGGACGCGGGGGCCATTTGGTGTTCAAAATGAACTCGCTCGTCGATAGTGGAATAATCCGGCTGCTTTACGAGGCGTCCCAGGCAGGAGTTCGCGTCGAGCTGATCGTCCGCGGCGTGTGTTGTCTGCGTCCCGGTCTGCCGGGTGTCAGCGACAACATTACCGTACGGAGCATCGTCGGACGATTTCTCGAGCACAGCCGCATTTACTACTTCCGAAATGCAGGAAACGAGGTTATCTATCTCGGAAGCGCCGATATGATGCCTCGCAATCTTAACCGTCGAGTCGAGATTCTATTTCCGATCGAGGATCGCGACATGATTCGGCGACTCAAAGACTCAATCCTGACAACGTATCTTGCCGACAACCAGAAGGTACGTATCATGCAGTCTGACGGCTCGTTCGCACGACCCGATTTGGACCCTTTGGAGGACTCTCTCAATTGCCAGGAGCATTTTCTCCGGCATACGTCAAACGTGAAAGAATAAGCGGCAGCCTATGACCATCTTCATCCAGCCCGAACATCTTCCTGTCATCGAGAGGCTTGCCGCCTCTGATCCATCCGAAACGATCCGAAAGCGCGTCCGCCTGCTCCTTCTCTACGAGGCGGGAATGAAGGCGAGCGAGATCGCAGAGAAGGTGGATCTCTCACCGGGGCGCGTTCTCTACTGGAGGCGTCAGTACCTCAAGGACGGTCTCGGGGTTTTCGGAGACGCCATTAACGACCTTTCTGACGGGAATGAAGAGGCCTGGTCTGGAAAGAAAGACAAGCCCCCCTCTTTGTCGAAATTGGCGCGCGCCGCGCGTCAGGCGAGCAAGAACGGAGATCCCATCGAGGGACCTCGCAAGGCGCTCGCGGCCGGGATTAAGCGCGCCGACAAGCGACGAAAGAAGCTCAAGAAGCGCATGCGAGGCATGAGCAAGAAGAAGGCGTCGCATGCCCGCGATCGGATGAAGAAGCTGAATCGTCGAATAAAGCGGGCAAAGAAGATCCTCAAGAAGCTGCGTTAGCGCGATCCGGCGGCGATTTGATCATCCTTTTGCCGTCAGAATTGCCGCTCTCTTTGTAACTTTGAGGCATGGAATCTACCCCTGCCTTGAGCGCCCCCATCACGTCCCCGACAGACCCTTCGGTCGATCTTGAACTCGCTATTCAGCACGGACTCACCGAGGAGGAATTCGGCTGGATCGTAGCGCGGCTCGGCAGGACTCCCACGTGGGTCGAGCTGGGAATCTACTCGGTGATGTGGAGCGAACATTGCTCCTACAAAAACTCAATCGCTCTCCTCAAGACCTTGCCGCGCAGTGGTCCGTCGTTACTGGCCGAAGCCGGTGAGGAGAATGCGGGCCTCGTCGATATTGGCGAAGGTCTAGCCGTTGCATTCAAGATCGAGAGCCACAATCATCCCTCAGCCGTGGAACCCTATCAGGGAGCGGCTACGGGCGTCGGCGGTATCCACCGCGACATCTTCACCATGGGGGCCAGGCCGATAGCATCGCTCGATTCGCTGCGCTTCGGTGATTTGAGTAACCCGCGGGTCCGCTATCTCTTTGACGGCGTCGTCCGAGGGATCGGCGACTACGGCAACTCGTTCGGCGTCCCGACTGTGGCAGGGGAGGTCTATTTCGATGCCGCGTATGAGGGCAATCCGCTTGTCAATGCGATGAGCGTCGGCGTGGTGAGAGTGGGCGAAACCGCTACGGCGACGGCCTCGGGCCCCGGCAATCCGGTCTTCATCGTGGGCGCGTCGACAGGGCGCGACGGCATTCATGGCGCCACGTTTGCTTCCGAGGAAATCTCTGAGGCAAGTGAAGCGAGGAGGCCGAGCGTCCAGGTGGGTGACCCGTTTATGGAGAAGCTTCTCCTCGAGGCAACCCTCGAAGTAATCGGCAGCGGCGTCGTCGTCGGTGTGCAGGATATGGGGGCGGCCGGCATCACCTGCTCGTCTTGCGAGATGAGCGCGAAAGGGGAGAGCGGCATGGACCTGTATCTGGATCGCGTGCCGATCCGCGAGGCCGACATGACCCCCTACGAGATCATGCTGTCCGAGAGTCAGGAACGCATGCTCATCGTCTGCGAGAAAGGACGCGAGGCCGAATTATCGGCGATTTTCGAAAAGTGGGACCTCCACGCGGTGCACATTGGAGAGGTACGCGAGCACGGCAAGGTTCGCGTCTTCTGGCACGGCGATCTTGTTGCCGAAGTGCCGGCCGAGCATCTCGTTCTGGGTGGCGGCGCCCCGGTCTATCACCGGGAGACGCGTCGACCCGGCTATCTGGATCGTACGGAAGCCTTCGAGGAGGCATCGGTTCCGGATCTGAGATCGGAGGACGTGGGTCCGGTCCTTCTGAAGATGCTGTCGATGCCCAACATCGCCTCCAAGAGTTGGGTGCACGAACAGTACGACACGACCGTACGAACGAACACTATTGTTGGACCCGGTAAGTCCGATGCCGCCGTCGTCCGCATAAAGGACACGAAGAGGGGATTGGCCGTCAAGACGGATTGCAACGGGCGGCACGTGTATCTGAATCCGCGAAAAGGCGCGCAAGGGGCTGTTGCCGAGGCAGCACGAAACGTCGTCTGTTCCGGGGGATTGCCGGTCGCAGTCACAAATTGCCTGAACTTCGGGAATCCGTACAAGCCCGAGGTGTATTGGGTCTTTACTGAGGCCGTTGCCGGTATGGGCGAAGCCTGCCGCGCTTTCGGAACCCCGGTGACGGGGGGCAACGTATCATTTTACAACGAGCATCCGGAAGGCGCCGTCTTTCCGACCCCGACGATCGGTATGCTCGGTATCGTAGACGACGTAGAGCGAGATACGACGACGTCGAGCTTCAAAGAGCCCGGCGATGTCATATTTCTTCTTTCACCAGCCGAATGGCGATACGCTTCAGGCACAGGGGGATCGGAGTATCTCGCTTCGATGCATGGTCTGACGGCAGGCGATGCGCCAAGATTGGATCTCGAAGAAGAAAAATCGGTCCAGTCGAAGATGCTCGCATTGATCCGCTCAGGTCAGGTGAAGAGTGCGCACGATGTATCGGATGGGGGACTCGCCGTATGCCTCGCAGAGAAAACGCTCCAAGGCAACGGCGTCGGGGCAGCCGTTAGATTCCCCGACGTCGAAGATCGCCGGCTCGATGCCATGCTGTTCGGTGAGGATCATTCGCGAATCGTTTTCACGGTCGCGAAAGCTGATGCTGACGATATTGAAAGGACCGTCACGCCCGATGAGGGCGTACAGATTACACGGCTTGGGGACGTGACCCCTGGGCCTGAGTTGAGCATAGAGATCGGCGGGTCGGGATCCCTGTCCGTCTCAGTGCCGCAAATGCATGCCGTTTACTTCGATTCGATTCGAAAAGCGATGCAGCGCGTGTAACAATTCAAAGAAAACGACACTAAGTAGGTGACTGCTTGGCGCATAATGAGGTGCCTAGTGGCAAATGAGATAAGAGAGGAGATATAAAATGGCAGATAATGGCAAGTACGTCGTCCTCAGTGACGACACCTTCCAGTCAGAGGTTTTGGCAAGTGACGTCCCGGTGTTGGTTGATTTCTGGGCCGTTTGGTGCGCGCCCTGCAGGATGATCGCTCCGATCATCGAAGAGCTTGCATCCGAGTATGAGGGGCGCGTCAAGATTGGCAAGATGGACGTCGACCATAATCACATGACGCCACATGCTTTTGGGATTCGCTCAATCCCCACGCTGCTCGTCTTCAAAGACGGCCGGGTCGTGGATCAGGTGATCGGTGCAGTACCGAAGAAGGTTCTGGTCGACAAGCTCGAGGCTCAGCTTGCGTCCGTCGTGTCCTGAGGCAGCGCGAGCCGACTTTGCGCTCGTTTGATCGTCAAAGAGGGCCGGGGCGCTTCGTCTCGGCCCTTTATTTTAATCCTGCAGCGGCTTAGCCTATGCACGATACCAACGGATCATTCGCATCAATGGAAGAGATCGATTTTTCGCAGGCGGAACGCCATGCGGTTGTGATTGTCGGAACCGGTCCGGCTGGCTTTACGGCGGCGGTTTACGCAGCGCGCGCCAATTTGAAACCGGTGGTGTTTCGTGGTCCGGAGCCGGGCGGACAGCTGGTGACAACGACTGACGTCGAGAACTATCCCGGATTTCCCGATGGCATTATGGGCCCGGAAATGATGGAGAAATTCGAGGCTCAGGCCGTACGGTTTGGTGCGGACGTTCGCTACGGAATGGTCACCCAGGTCGATCTCTCCGAGCGCCCATTCAAGCTTCTCGTCGACGATGAGACGCCGGTCACGGCAGATGCAGTCATTGTTTCGACCGGCGCATCAGCTGTGTACTTGGGGCTTCCGAACGAAAAACGTCTTCTGGGTCGCGGTGTATCTGCGTGCGCCACGTGTGACGGGGCGTTCTTCCGAGACGTGGAAGTCGCGGTTGTCGGGGGCGGTGACACCGCCATGGAAGAGGCGATGTTTCTGACCCGATTTGCCAGCCGCGTGTATGTGATCCACCGGAGAGACGAGCTTCGTGCATCGCAGATCATGCAGGACCGGGCAATGGCCAATCCGAAGATCACGTTTCTCTGGAGCACGGCGGTTAAGGACGTAATCGGCGAGCAGCAGGTTGAAGGTTTGCGCCTGCTCGACCTGAAGACGAATGAGGAGCGGGATCTGCCGCGTAGAGGGTCTCTTCGTCGCGATCGGGCATCAGCCCAATACGGCCGTGTTCAAGGACTGGCTGAAGATGGACGCCGTCGGCTATATCGAGACGGAAGCTGGTTCGACGCGAACGAATATCGAAGGCGTGTTCGCATGCGGAGACGCACAGGACAGCATCTACCGGCAGGCCATCACGGCGGCGGGCACGGGGTGCATGGCCTCGATTGACGCTGAGCGATGGCTCGCCGAGCAGGAAGACACGGTCCCGGCGCAGGCACAGCTCTGACTACTTTCGGAAGAAGTTCTTCACGATGAACCAGAGGTTCTCCTTGCGCTCACGAATTCGGCGCATGTAGTAGGGGAGCCACTGCGTGCCGAACGGGACGTACACGCGCATCCGATAGCCATCCGCCGCAATATGCTCCTGCGTGACCGGTCTGACGCCGTAGAGCATCTGAAATTCGTACCGATTCGGCGCGATGTCCCTGGCTTTTACAAATTCACGCGTCGCTGCAATCAGAATATCGTCGTGCGTCGCAATTCCCGGGTACCGTGCATTGACGATCAGCTGCTGCATGTAGTCGGTGAATCGATCGCGAATCGTGGGCATGTCCTGATATGCAATGCTTGCCGGCTCCTTGTAGGCGCCCTTACAGAGGCGTACGCGCGCATTCAGCTCGCACATGCGGGCAATGTCGTCTGCCGTCCGATGTAGATAGGCCTGAAGTACCACACCGACGTGGTCGGGATGCTGCGGATAGGCTTTCTCGAAGAGGCTGAGGGTCGAATCCGTCAAATCGGATCCTTCCATGTCGAGTCGAACGAAGATGTCCTTTTCGGTGGCTACGGAAAGCAGCTTGAGCAGATTGTCGTAGCATAAACTCGGGTCGATCTTCTGACCCAGCATCGACAGCTTGATCGAAATGTTCGCGTCGAGACGACTCGCCGCACGCTCTTCCGCAATTCTCATCAGTAGGCCGACGTACGCGTCGGTAGCTTCGGCGGCGATTTTGCGATCGCTCACGTACTCACCGAGCAGGTCGAGCGTTACGAAAAGACGCTTCGAATTGAGCGACCTCACCACCGGAATAGTGTCGTCGAGATTCTCTGCGGCTACGAATCGCCTGGCAAGTACGAAGGGCAGTTTCATCCGGTGATGGTCAACTCCAAAACGTTGGAACGCGCCGAATGTTAAGAAATTGGCGGAAAATGGAGTACCTAAATCCTGAGAATCATTTCTGACCGCTCTAGGACCCTGAAAGTGCTCTCTCCAGGTCCTCGATCAGATCGTCGGGATGCTCGAGTCCGATAGACAACCTGAGTAGATTCACCGGCGTGCGCGTTGGCTTGCTTTCTATGGAAGCGCGGTGTTCGATCAGACTTTCCGTGCCTCCCAGGCTTGTTGCTCGCGTGAACAGCTGCATAGCAGCGGCAACCGCGAGCGTCGCCGATTCGTCGCCGTCATACAGAAACGACATCATTCCACCGAACGCCTTCATCTGTCGACGCGCGATCGCGTGACCTGGGTGAGAAGTCAGTCCGGGATAGAACACCCTTTCCACTTTCGCATGGCCAGACAGAAACTGAGCGATGCGCGCGGCCGATTCGCAGTGCACCCGCATCCGCGCGCCCAGAGAACGGATGCCGCGGAGTGCGAGCCAGCAGTCGAAAGGCGATGCCACATTCCCCGCAACGGTCTGTAGCTGCTGAGCCCGGGCAAACCTACCCTCCAGGCTAGCAGACACGAGCGCTCCCGCCAATACATCGCTATGTCCTGAGAGATACTTGGTTACCGAATGCACCACGAAATCGGCGCCGTGTTCAAGCGGCCGCTGTACGATCGGGGTCGTCCACGTGCTGTCGACGAGCACTTCGGCCGATCGGGCGTGCGCAGCAGCCGCAACGGCTGCGATATCGGTAATCTTACAGAGAGGATTCGAAGGGGTCTCGATCCAGACGAGGCGCGTCCGATCTTCGAATGCCGCATCGAGAGCATCGGCGTCAGCCAAATCGACCTCGGTGAAGCGCAGCCCCCACGATCCAAGAAAGTCTCGCAGGAGTTGGCGCGTCGCATGATAGACGTCGTCCGCAAGGATGACGTGATCGTCCGGAGACAGCGTACGCAGCAGGGTGTCGATGGCCGACATGCCGCTTGGGCACAGGATAGCCCCTGCTCCTCCTTCCAGATCGGCAAGTGTCCGCTCGAGAAGCGCACGGGTCGGGTTACTCCAGCGAGAGTACACAAATCCCCTGGGATATGAGCCATCCGCGTCGCGCTCAAACGTGGTCGATGCGTGAAGCGGGGGGATCAATGCACCGGTTTCGGGATCAGGCACTGTGCCGGCGTGGGCTACTTTCGTCTCAATGCGAGCCATGTTCCAGTTGAAAAGATTCAGAAGGTCGGATACCGGCATCCGATTTCGGTTGCAGCAGAAAAAGGGTGTGCCGATACAGTCGGTTGTAGGAATAGAACGAATCCTCGCGCTCCACTTCCCAGTCACCCGAGCCGGTAAGCACCCGACGCTGCTGATCGACTGATCGGATGTGATCTCCCCGGTCGAGCCGATAGAGGAGCCGCGATAACGGATTGCCGTGAATCGGGATCAAATCCATCACGAGAAGGCGGGTCGCATTGCCGCGCAGGCTTTCGAGAACGGCCTCCGCTTGATGGTCGGAAAGATGATGCAGCACCGACATCATCAGGGCAAGGTCGAAACGCTCGTTGAGCTCGATGGATTCAAGGTCGCCCATTTCGAATCGCTTTCTGCCATCGTCCCTGAATCGCCTCCTACAGCCTTCGATGAACGACGATGAGTAGTCCAGACCCAGATAGGTCTTCTTCGTCAGGTATGACCAGGCCCCAGTGCCGCAACCGAGATCAATGACGGACTCGTAGGGCACACCCTCGAGGAATCGTGATACGGGAGTGCGTTTGCCTCCGTCGACGGCGACCTGATACAGTTCGAAGAGAGCCGGGATTTCCAGCAGGCGGTGTGCCCGAGTGAGCAGCTCACCTCGTTGCTTGGCGGACTCCACCTCAGTGGACATAACTGCCCGCATTGACGTCGATCGACGTTCCCGTGGAGTGATCAGCCAGTCCACTGCTCAGAAGCACGACGAGGGGTGCAATGTCCTTGGGTTCGGTTAACCGGTTTAGCGCAATGTCTTTCAGCGCGATGTCTTCGCCGTATTCGTCAATGAATTCCTGGGCCATATCGGTCCGCGTGAATCCTGGCGCAATGACGAACGACGTGATATTGTCTTTGCCGTATGCGCGCGCGATCGAGCCGTTCAGGCCGAGGAGACCCGACTTCGATGCGGCGTATCCCATGTAGTCGGCGGTGTCGCCGCGGAAGGCCGCGCGGGAGCTGATGAATACGATTCGGCCGCCGCCGTGGCTCTTGAAATGTCGTATGGCTCGAAACGCGAGGATGCCTGATGCACGAAGATTGACGTCCATTTGTCGGTCCCACGCCTTAATCCAGTCGTCGTCTTCGCTATCCAGCGGCGCACAAATGGCGAGGCCGGCGTTGCTGACCAGCACATCCAGCCGGCCCATCTGTTCGATGCATTCGTCAAAGAGGGAGAGGCAGGCTTTGCTTGATGCCAGATCGGCGCCGACGGCGAATGAACCGTTGCCGATTGTCTGGGCCAATTCCTCGGCTGCCTGCTGGTTTCTGCCATAGTGCAGCGCGACGCGAGCGCCGGCTCGGCCAAGGTGTTCGGCGACGGTTCGGCCAATGCCGCGACTGGCGCCCGTGACCAGAATGTGCTTTCCAGAGAGGTCGATCGTATAGGACATGAGTTACGAGCTTCGGGATGGGAGTTTGGCGGCAACCGCTTTGGCTGATCCGCGTGAGGCGGCCGGCCGGCGCCACACCGGCACGGCCGAGCACGCTTCACCGTACATAATCTTGTTTGCTACGTTCTGCAGAGAGGCCATCGCCTGAACGTAGGCACTTGTCGGGACAATATCGCTCGGACAGCCTTTGACGACGACATTACGATCCAGATAAGCGCTCCAGTCGTGCGCGTCGAGCAAACTCGTGAACTCGCTACGCACGAGATCGTCGGGTGTCCCGAAATGAACCGCGGAGGCGTGTCCGTGCAGTTTCGAGGCAACGAGCATGTACGCCCACTTCGGCACGATGGCGCGGGTGGTCAAGTGCACCGCCACGAGGCGGCTGCGATACTGGGCCCAGTCATGCTCTTCGAGCGCTTCCCGGAAGGGCTTCTCCCGGAGAACCAGGCCGCGATCGAGAAAGGGCGCGATGTCGAATGGGACGATCTCGCGGTTTCCCCAGAGCTTCTCCAGGTCGAGGACCATGAGATCGCTCTCCTCGACCCGATTTCTGATTGGCTCCATAGCTTGCTTCGTATCGTCGTTATCGTTGAAGAACCGATTGGCGCTCTCGAACGTCCCGAACAGCCTGAACGATCCGCTCCGCCGCGAAATTAACGTCCAGCTCCGTGGTGAACCGGCCGAGTCCGATGCGAATCGACGACGCGGCCTGCGTATCTGAAAGCCCCATCGCCTTGAGGACGTGGCTGGGTTTCCCGGAACCGCTCGAGCACGCACTTCCGGCCGACAGCGCAACGTCTCTAAGCTCCGAAAGGAGATCTGCCGCCGGAGCACCAGGGAATCGAATATTCGTGGTTTGGGGAAGACGGTGCTCACGGTTGCCGTTCACGGCAGCATCCTTGCACCCGGAGAGAATGACCCGCTCCAGCTCGTCGCGAAGTCGCTGCAAGCGGTCCGCATCCCCTGACATTTCTGACAGCGCGATCTCTGCAGCCATCCCCATTCCTGCAATACCGGGCGTGTTCAACGTTCCCCCTCGGAGGCCGTGCTCCTGTCCGCCGCCCTCAATCAGCGGCATGGGCTTGGGGCCCTTCATGTCGGGGTTGATATAGAGAATCCCCGTTCCTTTCGGACCGTACATCTTGTGCGCCGAGCCGACCATAAGATCCGCCAGATCGGCTCGCACGGGAATCTTTCCGATGGCCTGTGTGGCATCCGAAAGAAAAGCGATGCCTCGGTCACGAACCATGTCCGATATTTCTGCGATGGGTTGCACCACGCCGGTTTCATTGTTCGCCCAGATGACGGCGACGAGGATTGTGTCGTCCCGCAGCGCTGCTGACACCGTTTCTGGTCGGACGATCCCGTCATGTTGAACAGGAATCGTCGAAACTTCGAAGCCGTCTTTTCGCATCCGACGGCATGTATCGAGGACGGCGCGGTGTTCGGAGGCCGTTACGGCGATGTGCTTCCCGGATGTGTGTCGAGCGGCAGCGATTCCCTTAATCGCGAAGTTGATGCCCTCTGTTGCGCCACTCGTGAAAATGAGGGCATTCGGGGCGCAGTGGATCAGTTGCGCGATACGTTCCCTGGCCAGCTCTACGGCCTCGTCCGCGGCCCACCCGTACGCGTGGGATGCACTGGACGCGTTGCCGAACTCTTCGCGCAGATACGGCAGCATCGCCTCGACGACTCGTGGGTCGACGGGGGTCGTAGCATTGTTATCGAGATAGACGGGACGTGTCATGGATTGGAAGGCGCTGTCTGGTTCAACCCGTCCGGTTCGGACCGGTTTCGACGCGGAGGAGCCCATTCGGTACGCGCCCGCCTGTGCCGGAGTTCAATACGTTGTCGCGTCCCACCTCGCATCCTATCTTGATTCCGTCAAAGAATACCTGCCTTTCTATGTCCGATACCCAACAGCCTGATCCTCCGACGATTGTATGGAATGAAGCGGAGGCATGTCTCCGAGTGATTGACCAGCGAGCGCTTCCGCATCGGCTGATCGTAGCGTCGTTGCGGACGGTTGATGAGGTGGTGGCGGCAATTAAAGACATGTGGGTTCGAGGCGCTCCGTTGATCGGGGCGACGGCGGCGTATGGGGTCCATTTTGCCTGGCGCGAGTCGTCGCTGGGCGATTCGGATTTACTGCAAGCCGAGGTGGAGCGCATCAAAGCGGCGCGCCCGACCGCCGTAAATCTCGCGTGGGCAGTCGACCACGTGATGGCGCGGGCGCGACGGGCAGCCACGGCTGGTGCATCGACGGATGCGGCCCTGGAAGCGGCTCATGCAATCGTCCGTGAGGAGCTTGCCCGATCGAAGAGCATCGGTGAACATGGGGTGGGGCTCCTGGAGGAGATTGCGAACCGGAAGCCGGGCCCGGTGAGTGTTCTGACGCACTGTAACGCGGGCCGCCTGGCCACTATCGACTACGGCACGGCCACCGCGCCGATCTATCTTGCCAAAGAGCGAGGCATCCCCGTGCACGTCTGGGTTGACGAGACGCGGCCGCGGAATCAGGGCGCCGGACTTACGGCCTGGGAGCTCTCCCGGCGCGGAGTGCCACATACGGTGATCGTCGATAACGCCGGCGGATACCTCATGCAGTCGGGCCAGGTCGACCTCGTCCTGGTGGGAACGGATCGAACGACGCGCAACGGCGACGTTGTGAACAAGATCGGCACGTATCTGAAGGCGCTGGCGGCGCGTGACAACGGGATACCGTTTTATGTGGCGCTTCCTTCGTCGTCGATCGACTGGAGTTTGGCGTCGGGACGCGACGTGCCAATCGAAGCGCGAGACGGCAGTGAGGTGGGTCGCGTATTCGGTCTGGATGAAAATGGTGCGATGAACTCAGTGCAGATCACGCCGCAAGGATCGCAATTGGTCAACTACGCGTTCGACGTGACGCCTGCGGGTCTCGTGAGCGGCCTGATCACGGAGCGCGGCATATGCGAGGCCACCGAGCAGTCACTTGAGGCGATGTTTCCGGAGGAGAATTGACGAACGACGAAAAAGGATATATCCAGTTTACCTGCGAATGGGAGCCGGTCGAGGCGGTGGTCTACGATCGTCTTCCGGAACTGATCAAATGGCGCCGTCTGCTCTTCGAAGAGCGTCTGGTGGGAGTCGACGCTCAGGGGGTCGGGTACGGCAATATGAGTGAGCGTGTCGGCGCGACGGAGTCTTTTGTGATTACGTCGACGCAAACGGGTCATCTGGATGAGCTGGACGCCTCGCATTACGCGATCGTTACCGACTTCGATGTCCATGGAAACAGAGTTTCATGTCGCGGCGCGATCAAGGCGTCGTCGGAATCACTTTCGCATGCCATTCTCTATCAGGCCGCACCCGAGATCGGCGCCGTGATTCATGTTCATGATTCGGAAAGTTGGGAAAGGCTTCGGGGGAGGGTCCCGACGACGCATCCAGCGGCCGAGGCGGGCACGGTTGCCATGGCGGACGAAATTGAGCGACTGATGAAATCGACAGATCTAGCGAGCCGTGGGATTCTGGTGATGGGGGGACATAAGGATGGACTGATTTCCTTCGGGCGCAACATCGCCGATGCCGCTGCCGTCATGCTCCGCGCTTGCGGACGAAAGGTGCCGATCCTTGATGGGGCGGGTTCCACATCCGACTAGAAAACGGGACGTGCATGTCGCTAAAGATTCTTTACACCACGCTCAAGACGCTCGGCCAGGGAGTCATTTCGGGTCTCCCCGAGGCGAGTGATAGCCGTGATCCCATGGATCTCTTCCGGGAGTGGTATGAGTTGGCGAGCGGGTCACGCATCCTGTTCCCGGATGCGATGACGCTGGCTACTGCCGATGCGGACGGGAAGCCTTCTGCGCGCATGGTCCTTTTCAAAGGCCAGGACGAACGCGGATTTCGCTTCTTCACTAATTACGGCAGCCGAAAGGCGCATGAACTGGAGGAAAATCCCTATGCGGCTCTGGTTTTTCACTGGGCCGCACTGCAGCGTCAAATCCGAATCGAGGGAAAGATCGAGCGCCTGACGCACGAAGAATCGGAGGCCTACTTCAGAACGCGACCTCGAGGCAGCAGGATCGGCGCCTGGGCTTCGAAGCAGAGCCGGCGGCTCGAACGGCGGGAGGTCCTCGAGGAGGCTTTTTCGGAGACGGATCGTCGCTTTAAGGGGGAAGATGTGCCGTTGCCGCCCTTCTGGGGTGGATTTCGTGTCGTTCCGAATCGGATTGAGTTCTGGCAGGGAAGAGCGAACCGATTGCACGACCGGCTGCGATTCGTTCGGGTCGAGGATGGATGGGAGACGGAAAGACTCTATCCGTAATGTCGAGCGGCGACAACCCGCCATCCTATGATTCCCTCGCGCCGCCGGTGCACCTTTTATGGGAGGGCCCCATCTCCATCACGCGAAAAGCAAAACAGGAAAACGCCTGACGGCCGAA
The DNA here is from genome assembly GCA_963768715.1 of uncultured Bacteroidota bacterium. Classification (GTDB taxonomy): domain Bacteria; phylum Bacteroidota; class Rhodothermia; order Rhodothermales; family DATKEJ01; genus DATKEJ01. The sequence continues at coordinate 154,277 of CAVYJC010000010.1, read as the reverse complement.
CGCTGACTTATCGCCCTGAACCCTCGGCTGCGATTTCTGCAACCCCACGCACCAGACGCTCCACTTCTTCTTTGGTCGTATAGCACGCGCACCCCGCCCGCACGAGTCCTTCCTGCCCCAGTCCCAGCGAGGCCGTCACACGGGAGGCATAGAAGTCGCCGTGCGAGACGAAAACCCCGTGTCGCTCGGCGAGGCTTGACGCCACCTCAGACGACGGAGCTCCTTCGAGTGTGAAGGCGACGGTGGGCGTACGAGGGAGGTCCGGCCCCGGTCCGAACAGCCGCACTCCTGCAATTGAGGTCAGACCGGTCCACATCGTTTCGAGCAGGTCCAGCCCCCTCGAATGAAGCGCGCTGAACGTCTTCTCGAGCTGTTGTCGATACGATTCACCCTCGGAACAGCCTGCAAGGAAGTCAATCGCGGCCGCCGAACCGGCGATCGCCTCATGCGACAGGGTTCCGGTTTCCAGGCGTTCGGGCGATTCGTCGGGCGCCGGGTCGAGACGGGGCACGTCCAGGGACTCGAATAATTCGGGTCGGCCCGCAAGAATGCCCGCATGAGGACCGTAAAACTTGTATGGTGAACAAGCCAGGAAATCGCATCCCAAAGCATCAAAGTCGACGAGCGTGTGCGGGGCGTAGTGCACGGCATCGACGAACGTCAGGCCGCCGACCTCCGTGACTCGACCGACCGCCGACTCGAGGTCATTGATCGTCCCCAACGCATTTGATGCGGCGCCAATAGCCAGAAGTGCGATTCCCGGCTGGATGAACGCCTCGAAGTCATCTCCATTCAACTGTCCATCCTTCGTCATTCGAATCGTTCGAACGTCGAGTCCACGCTCCCGGGCCGCATACGTCCATGGCGCCACATTTGCTTGATGATCGAGATCCGTTACGACCAGCCAGGCTCCGGGCTCGAACCGCTTCACTACCGATCGAGCGAGATGGAACGTCAGTGTAGTCATGTTTGCGCCGAACGCGACGCCGCGAGGATCGGCGTTGAGAAAGGATGCGGCCTTCGTCCTCGAACGGCTCATGATCTCGTCCGTCTCATGACTCGAAGGATATTCCCAGTGCGTGTTCGCGTTGTGGTTGTGCAGGTAGTCGACCATCGCCTCGCTGACGGTGCGTGGAACCTGGGTTCCGCCAGGGCCATCGAAATAGGCCACAGGGAGCCCGTTTTCCTTTCGATTTAGCGCGGGAAACGAGGCTCGGATTTCTGAAACGTCGAGGATTGATGACATGCGATCCGTTTGGTTCGAGGGGCGTGACGCCGTGAAACTACGAAGGACCGGCGATTGCGATTATTTTCCACGTCGAGACGTCACTTTTTCGTCAACCGCGGTTGGAGTCTGATGCGTTGACTGCCCATTTGCCAAGTCGTTCGATCCGAATTACAATACACCGCCCATACCACTCTGAATCACAGGCAAATGACGATCGCGAAGACGGCAGTTGAAGGAGACGAGAGCCCGAACCTCACACACGCCCGTGCGCTGCTCAGCCGCACGCCCCTTATTGACGGACACAACGACCTTCCGTGGACTTTGCGGAAGTACGGTGCCGGCGAGCGTGACATCGAGCACCTTCCCATCGCCGTTTCCCTCGATACAGACACGGACATCCCGCGATTGCGACAGGGGCAAGTAGCTGCGCAATTCTGGTCTGTCTGGGTGCCGATCGACGTGACGGAGGGATTCGTCAATGTTCAGCTCGAACAGATCGACATCGTCCACAGGATGATCGCAGCGAATTCCGACACGCTGCAGCTCGCGCTGACGGCCGACGACATCATGGAGGCGTTCAAGGCCGGTAAGATCGCATCCCTCATCGGACTGGAAGGGGGTCACGTCCTCGCCAATTCGCTCGGCGTGCTCCGCTGCTACTATCGACTTGGCGCGCGCTACCTCACGCTGACGCACAATATGACGCTCGACTGGGTGGATTCGGCGATGGACGAACCCCGCAACGGTGGTTTGTCGGCCTTCGGGAAGGAAGTCATTCGCGAAATGAACCGCCTGGGGATGATGGTCGACCTCGCTCACGTTTCCGAGGAGGTAATGAACGACGTGCTGGACGTGACGGAGGCCCCGATCATCTTCTCGCACTCATCGGCCAAGGCGCTGACCGATCATCCGCGCAATGTCCCCGACGACGTGATGCGGCGCGTTGCGGAGAATCGCGGTATCGTCATGGTGACGTTCATCCCGGGATTCGTGTCGAAGGCCGTCACTGATTGGGAAAGACCGCTCCGTGAGATCCTGAAGTCTGCCGGATCCAGTGAAGAGTACACGCGCCTCAGGAAAGAGTATGCCGCGACCCATCCCGAGTCCATGGCAACGCTCAACGACGTCGCCGACCACATCGAGCATACGAGGAAGGTTGCCGGAATAGAGCATGTCGGCATAGGTAGTGACTTCTGGGGAAGCGGAAACATGCCCGAGGGACTCGAAGACGTGTCGCGCTTTCCGTATCTGTTTGCGGAGTTGATCCGACGCGGTTGGTCCGACCAGGAGCTTGAGCTGCTCGCAGGAGGCAACTTGCTGCGCGTAATGAGGGAGGTTGAGACCGTGGCCACCCGTCTCCAGGCAGATCGTCCTCCCTCGATAGCCCTGATCGAAAACGTTGACGGCGTCCCGGTGCTCTAGCGAGAGACAGTTGATCGAATCAGGTATTTGCGGCGCTGATCTCGTAGCTGAGCATCTTATCTCCGTCAAAGAGAAATCGTCCGTCAAACTGCGTCTCTTCCAGCATCAACGGGACCCAGAGTCGATCGTCAGCCCACATACGGTCGAAGGGAATTTTATCGATCGGCGTCCACATCGGAACGGCTTCGTCGGTCTCTCCCGGCTCGCCGATGCAGTCGTCGGCGCGAAAGACGTACCCGTGAATGGACAGTCCGTCGACGAACTGAAAGCGCAGTTCACCGACTTGCCGCACACTCGTGGGGGTTACGAGAAGTTCTTCTTCCACCTCTCTAATCGCGCAGTCGTAGGGCGATTCACCGTCGTCGAGTCTGCCCCCGGGGCCGTTGACCTTGCCCGCGCCGAGTCCACGTTTCTTGAGGATCAAAAGCACCTCGCCGTCCTTAACGACGAACAGCAGGGTAGCCCGCTGCTCGGGAATCCAAGACTCCCAGTCGACGTCTGCGATGGTTGTGAGTGGTCGCGTCGGCATATTATCAGATTTGCGCTGGCAAAATAGTCAGTCCCGCGATGAGTCGCCTGGCGACAGACGGAGCCCTGGTTGGCACAGCGGACGAAACGTGACGGCAATGACCGTCACCAGATCTTGATTTGGTCTTCCGGTGCTTTGTACATCCCATCGCCCTTCTCGACGTTGAACGCGGCATCGAACTCCGGCATGTTTATGAGCACGCCGTTGCACCGGTACTCGCTGGGAGAATGCGGATCGGAAACGATGATGCGCTTCAAGAACTCATCCCTGAATTTCGTTCGCCAGATCTGTCCGTAGCCGAGAAAGAATCGTTGATCCCCCGTGAAGCCGTCGATTACGGGCGCTTTCCGGCCGTGCAGTGACAGGTGGTATGCCCTGTATGCCATCGTAAGCCCGGCCAGGTCGGCAATGTTTTCACCGAGCGTTAGCTCACCGTTTACGTGAAGGGAGTCGACGGGAACGTACGCCGAATACTGCTCGACAAGACCCTCGGTTCGCCTTTCATATTCCGTCGCGTCCTTTTTCGTCCACCAGTCACGGAGGGCGCCGTCGCCATCGGATTTCCTACCCTGATCGTCGAATCCATGGCTGAACTCGTGCCCGATCGCAGACCCGATAGCCCCGTAGTTATATGCATCGTCGGCGTTCGGGGCAAAGAAGGGCGTTTGGAGTATGGCCGCCGGGAACGTGACGTCATTCATCGGAGGGTTGTAGCCTGCGTTGACGGTTTGCGGCGTCATCACCCACTCCGACCGGTCGACGGGTTTCCCGAGCTTGTGCATATCGTAACCATGCCTGAAGGCATTGGCTCGCTCCATGTCGCCGTAGAGGTCGCCGGGCTCTATTACGAGGTCGGAGTAATCACGCCACTTATCCGGATATCCAACCTTTGCTCTGAACTTCTCGAGCTTGGCGTGCGCCTGCGCCTTTGTCGAGTCGGTCATCCAAGCCAGTTCGTCGATGGCTCCCCCGAAGGCCTTCTCGAGGTTGGCGATCATTGCTTCCATGCGCGCCTTGGAGTCCTCCGGGAAGTACTTCTCTACATACATCCGGCCGACGATCTCACCGAGTGCGCCATTGGTAGCCGAGACGGCTCGCTTCCACCGAGGCTGATTCTCGGGCTGACCGTTAAGCGTCCTTCCGAAGAAATCGAAGTCCTCGTCCACGAAGGCCTTGGAGAGCAAGGGTGCGGCGTTGCTCAATACCCGAAACGTCATGTAGGTCTTCCAGTCATCCAGCGGCACTTCGGCGATCGCCTTGTCGAGCGTCTCGAAATAGCTGGGCTGTCGGATGACTACGCTGTCTCTGGATCCGGCTTGCATTGCCTCCAGATAGACATCCCAGTTGAAATTTGGCATCAACGCCTTGGCATCGACCAGCGAGTACTTGTTGTAGGTCGCCTCGCGGTCGCGGGACTTGGCCCGACTCCAGTGACCCGTGGCCAACCGCGTCTCGAGATCGAAGACTGTTTTGGCACGCGACTTTGCGTCGGGTATCCCGGCCAGGTTGAACATCCGTTCGATATGTGCGAGGTACGTCTGACGTACGTCGCTGAACCGGCCGTCGAAGTAGTAATCACGATCGGGCAGACCGAGTCCCGACTGAACGAGGTAGAGCATGTACTCGTTCGGCCGCTTGAAATCTTGATCGATGGTGACGCCGATGGGGTCGAGGATACTCACAATCTCGGCCTCGCCGAAGAATCGCACCAGGTCGTCCGTCGTAGCGATCGACTCGATCTGTTTGAGTTCCGGCTCAACCGGCGCCAGGCCCAGTTCTTCGACTCGTGTGGAATCCAAGTAGCTGGCGTATAGGTCGCCGACTTTTTGCGCGTCGGAGCCGATGGGACGATCCTCCACGGCCGCGGCAGATTCAATTACGTCCCGCAGTTGAGCCTGCGCGCTATCGCGCAGTTCGACGAAACTCGCGGTATAGGCACGATCCTCCGGTATCTTGGCGGACTTGAGCCACGCACCGTTGGCGTATCGGAAAAAATCATCCTGTGGCCGCACTGAGGTGTCCATCAAGGCGACATTCAGACCAAGACCGTTCGGTTCTTTCGCTGCATCATCGCGGGTCTTGCACGCACTAAAGAGGATCGCTGCAAGGACAATCAAGATTACGTTTCGCATTTGTTCGATCATATGAGACAGGGTGCCGGTACCTTCGGCCTGGCGAGAAACTTGGCCTATACGTTTCTCCTGCGCTGATGGTTCAAGGCCTGTGACGGTTTGCCTCCGCCATCCGCTACAACTACCTTCCGACAGCAAGACAAATCAGGAACTCACGGCTATGAATTATCGAACGTTCGGCAGACTCGGATGGCAGGTCAGCGACGTCGGTTACGGCATGTGGGGCATGGGGAGTTGGTCAGGATCGCACGACGACGAGTCGCTCGCCTCACTTCAGGTAGGCGTCGATCTTGGGTGCAATTTTTTCGATACCGCCTGGGCATATGGAGAGGGTCACAGCGAGTCTCTCCTCGGGAAGCTTGTCCGGCGCAACGCGGGCAAGCGACTCTATACGGCAACGAAGGTCCCGCCCAAGAATCGACAGTGGCCGAGCAGGCGTGGCGTCTCCCTCAACGATACGTTTCCTCCTGATCACATCGAAGCGCATGTGGCGGGAAGTCTCGAGCACGCCGGGATCGATTCGTTCGACCTGATTCAGTTTCACGTTTGGGAGGACGACTGGATCGACGACCTCCGCTGGTTCCATGCACTCGACGACCTCCGCTCGCAGGGGTTGATCCACGGCATCGGCATCAGCATCAATCGATGGGAACCGTGGAATGGAGTTCGCACGGTTCGCAGCGGATTGGTCGATTCGGTTCAGGTCGTTTATAACATTTTCGATCAGAATCCCGAAGATGAGCTTCTCCCGGCCTGCCGGGAGCACGGAGTGGCTGTGATCGCTCGCGTTCCTTTCGACGAGGGGTCGCTGACCGGCAATCTGAGGGAGGATTCGTCGTGGCCGGAGGGTGATTTCCGGAATGCCTATTTCCAGAAGGAGAACCTCATTCCCTCCGTCAAACGCGCCGAGGCGCTGAAGCCACTCGTTCCTTCTGGATCATCCCTGCCGGAGATGGCCATTCGATTCATCCTGGGTAATCCCGACGTGGCAACGACGATCCCCGGCATGCGCAAACGCGGTCACGTCGAGGAGAATCTCAGAGCGAGCGACAAAGGGGCCCTTCCCCCACAATTGATGTCGGCCCTACGATCACACAGGTGGGTGAGAACCCCCGGGAAGAAGGACCCATGATCGTGCCCACCACGAAAACAGCACACTTGCGATGAACTCGTTTTGGATACCCCGCCGCCTCGCAGTGGTTCTCATCCTTTGTTTGGGGGCGCCGATCTTAACGCGCGCACAGGATCGGCCGAACATTCTCTTCCTCTTTTCAGACGATCATGCGTTTCAAGCGATTAGTGCGTATGGCGGTCGTCTGGCGGAAGTCGCCCCGACACCGAACATCGATCGGATTGCGAATGAAGGGATGCGATTCGATCACGCCTATGTGACGAATTCGATCTGCGCGCCGTCACGCGCAGTGGTACTGACAGGGAAGTACAGCCATCTCAATGGCGTCGTCGATAATGCGCTCCCGTTTGACGGTAGCCAGCAGACGTTTCCGAAGCTGCTCCAGGCAGCCGGCTACCAGACAGCCTTCATCGGCAAATGGCACCTGAAATCTGTCCCGACCGGATTCGACTATTCGGACCGGATGCCGAAGCAGGGGTACTACTACAATCCCTGGTTCATACGCGACGGCGACACGACGCGCGTTCATGGATATGTGACAGACATAATCACGAATAAGGCGCTTGCGTGGCTGAAGGATCGCGATCCCGACCGACCGTTCATGCTGATGATGCAGCACAAAGCGCCGCACCGTGAATGGTCGCCGGCTCTCAAATATCTCCACCTCTTTGACGATGTCGATATCCCCGAGCCGGAGACCCTCTTCGACAACTATGATGGACGAGGAACTGCTGCTCACGAACAGGAGATGACGATCGACAAGGACATGTTCATGGATCTGGATCTGAAGGTCCCCTCTCCTGAATGGGAATCGGAATGGTATAAACCGGCGATGGCCCGGATGACGGACGAGCAGCGAGCTGTCTGGGAAGCCGCGTACGGGCCCAAGAACGAGGAGTTCTTCAAGAATCGACCCGAGGGACGCGACTTCATCCGCTGGAAGTACCAACGCTATCTGAAGGACTATTTGCGGTGCATCCGATCGGTCGACGACAGCATCGGGGAGATACTCGATTTTCTCGACGCGAACGGACTGTCGGACAATACGATCGTGGTCTATTCGTCAGATCAGGGCTTCTATCTGGGAGAGCACGGTTGGTTTGACAAGCGCTGGATGTACGAAGAGTCGTTCAGGACGCCGCTGCTTGTACGTTGGCCGGGGGTGGTCGCTCCCGGCAGCTTCGATGAGCACCTGGTTGCAAATCTGGACTTTGCCGAGACGCTGCTGGAGGCTGCCGGCGCTAAGATTCCTGCCGATATGCAGGGAATGAGCATCGTGCCGCTTCTCAGAGGACAAGACCCGCCCGATTGGCGACAAAGCCTTTATTATCACTACTACGAGTTTCCCGGGTGGCACAGCGTGCGCAAGCACGACGGCGTTTTTGACGGTCGATACAAGCTCATACACTTTTATGAGATCGGCGAGTGGGAGTTCTACGACCTGGCAACAGATCCACGTGAAATGACCAGCCGCTATGACGATCCCGCGCTGGCGCCGGAAGTTGCCAGGATGCACGCAGATCTCGACCGCCAGCGCAAGGTTTTGATGGTTCCGGATTGACGGTCGCCGAGGCAGACATGGGGGTGAAACGGTGCCCCGTGCGTTTTTTCGCAGCTAATCCAGTATTTTCCACCTGATGGCGTGGATCGTCAACGCGGGGCGATCCAGTGAATCATCAGGGAAGCAAAACGCGTCAGGGATTGTTTCGCGGACAAAACCTGGGTGCGTGCAACTGGTAAGCCTCAATGCCGGGTATGCCCATTGAATCGAGGTACGTCGACGTGCAAGGTTCGACGATGCACTACCTCGAAGAAGGAGAGGGGGACCCTATTCTCCTCCTGCACGGAAATCCGACCTCGTCATTCATCTGGCGAAACATCATCCCCGAACTTTCTACGCTCGGGAGATGCATCGCTCCGGATCTGATTGGAATGGGTCGATCGCAGAAGCCGAGAATCGACTACAGGTTCTTCGATCACGCAAAGTATCTCGAGGAATTCGTTCATGCGCTGAAGCTCCGAAACATCACAATCGTGGGGCACGACTGGGGGGGAGCCCTCGGGTTCTACTATGCGATGCATCACGAACGAAACATTCGCGCGGTCGCCTTTTTTGAGACAATCCTGAAGCCGCTCAGTTGGACGGACTTTCCTTCGGGTGCGAAGCTCGCCTTCAAGCTTTTCAGGCTGCCGGGGATTGGACAGTTGATGATCCAGGGGCTAAATCTGTTCGTCAAGAGGGTCCTCCCGATGGGTGTCGTGGTACCTCTCGACCCGGCTGTGCTTGCTGAATATGAACGGCCGTTCCGAACGTACAGCAGTCGAAAGCCACTATGGAAAATGCCGAACGACGTGCCGATAGACGGTCGACCTGCCGACGTGGCGGGCGCTGCAGAGCGGTGGGCGGTTTGGTTGGGCCGATCCGAAACGCCCAAACTGTTGCTCCACGCAACGCCGGGCGCCCTTGTCAGGACGGCAGACGTCTCCTGGGCACGCGCGAACATCCGAAATCTGGAAGTCGTGGACGTAGGCGCCGGGATTCATTATCTCCAGGAGGATCAGCCTGTCGGGGTGACGCAGGCCTTGATGAAGTGGCTGCAGACGGAGGTCATCACCGAGTTGGATCCGCAGCGATAAGTGAAACGGGCAATCGGCCGTCGGGGGTCTCGAATTCGATTCCGAGCAGATTTCCAATCAGAGGTGCAACGTCGACGAGATTGATCTGCGCCGCGAACGCCCCCCGGCGAATCCCCGGTCCTTTGGCGATCAGGCCCGTATAGATGCTTCGGGCCGCGTCGGGCAGGAAGCCATGCGTTGCGCCGGAACTCGCAACCACGTCGGGTGGCCGGTTGGCGCCTGAAAATCCGGTGCCGGGCCGTGCCGCAAGGGCGAGCGCCGCCGTTGTGTCAGCGCCCAGCGAAAGAAGATCTTCCCTGGTTAGCACCTCAAATCGTGCGCGCGTGGTCTCGGGCAGCCCGTTGAGGATCTCACTGACGCGGTCAAGGGTGCTCCGGTCACCCGGTGTCCGCAAATGAAGGAATGCGGCCCCACCCTTCGTGTGAAACGCCGCTTTCCAATCTCCACGATTCTTCTCCGGACCAAGCAAATCGTTTTCTACGAGCCAGACGTTGGGAGCGATCAGGGTATCAATCCCGATGAATCCATGATCGCCCGCCACGATCAGCGTCGTTCGGTCTGACATTCCGAGCGTTTCGATCGTGTTCGAAATGTATCCAACCAGTGCATCCACAGCGGCCAAAGCCTCTCGTACCGCCGGTGTGTCCAGGCCTTCATGCTCGGCATCGTCGAGCGACAGCAGATGAAGTGTGAGTAAGTTGGGTCGGCGCGTGGCCAGAAGGTAGGCGGTCATTTTGGTGGCAGCTGCGTCCAAGAAGCGGTAGCGCCAACGCTCGGTTGGGCCCGAAGCGTTGTAGTCGACGAGCTTGCCGACAGCCTCCCGCTCCAATTCCTCATACAGGCCGGGCGGGTTGGCCACCTGACTCAAGAATGAGCGTCTCGATATGTTTGGATCCAGTGGCCAGGCCTCCGGCACGTTGAAATCGATCGGGGCCCCGAGCGTTACCGGCCAGTGGATACTTGCCGTCGTCAGCCCAGCGGACCGAGCGGCATCCCAAATCGTCTCGACACGGATGGAATCGTATGCCCAGTACCAAAGACCCGTCGGGCCATTCGTCTCAAAGGGCGTGTTGTAAAAGACTCCGTGCCGAATCGGCAACGCACCGGTAACCATCGACGTGTGCGACGGATACGTCAAGGTCGGGAATACGCCTCGGACGGTTTCTGCAAATGCCCCCTCAGCCGCCATTCGCTGGAGAAAAGGTGCAGGCCACGATCGATCGAGGTAGAACTCGGAACGAAGTCCGTCAATAGACACGAGAACTACATTGTCGGCCGGAGCTTCCTGCGCCTTGGAGTCCGGCGCCGCGAGCAGCGAAACACCCAGCAGCAGCAGTAGCAACTGGCGCAACGCCCGAGCAGGACGTGCAGGAATCGCTTAGGAGGGCGAGGGGACATGATCCGCGATTGCCTCACTTCAGCCGGTTCGAACCGGACGATCTGAAAATCGCGGCGTGTAGAAGTGACAATAAGGCGTCTTCCCCGTGTGCTCGTAGTATCGCTGGTGGTAATTCTCAGCCGGCCAGAACGTCGTGGCCGGCTCCACGCGGGTTGCGACGTCGAATCCGTCCTCTTTGAGAAGATTGATCAACTTCTCGGCAACGGCGCGCTGCTCATCGTCCAAATAGAAGATTGCTGAGCGATACTGCTCACCAATATCGGGACCCTGCCGGTTTACCTGCGTTGGGTCATGCGTCTCGAAAAAGAGGCGCGCGAGCGTCTCGTACGACGTCTTCTCCGGATCGAAGATGACCTCAACGGCCTCAGCGTGGCCGGTTGTACCCGAACAAACCTCACGGTACGTGGGCGATTCCTTGTGTCCGCCGATGTAACCCACCCGCGTTTCGAGCACGCCGGACTCGCGCTGGAAGTAGTACTCTGTACCCCAGAAGCAGCCTGAGGCGAAAATCGCTCGCTCTTGTGTTGCCATATTACTCACCCGATGATGCTTGGTCAGATGATAGTTCAAAGGCTTCGATACGTTCCCACGCCATGCTTGGATGTTGTGACTTCGACGCTGATATTCTGATCAACGTTCATCAGCTTATCAGAATCGCCATGAAGATCCGAGTCGGACGAAAGGCCTCGAGGAAGGTGACCTTGACACCCGAGCATGTCGAAACATATGCGCGGTTGACAGGGGACCACAATCCAATCCACTTTGACCTTGGGTTTGTCCAGAAGACCCGCTTCGGGGCCCTGATTGTTCAGGGTGGACTGACGACTGGTTTGATTCACGCCATTGTAGCGATGGACGTCCCAGGGCCGGGCACTGTTTTTCTCAGCCAGGATTGGAAGTTCACGGCCCCGGTTTACATCGGTGATACGATAACCGCCGAAGTCGAGGTCGTTCACGTACATGAAACGAAGCCCGTTACGCAGTTGAAGGTCAAAGTGGTCCGTCAGGACGGCGAGACCGTCCTGCAGGGCGAGGCATGGTGCTATACATTTGCGCCCTGATTCATCAAAAAAACCAGAGGAAAGACATGTTTATGCATCTTGCCCGATCCGTTCTGATCGTTGCCGCAGCCGCGTTCCTGGCGTCGCCCGTCGTCGCTCAGATGTACGAGCACCCTCCAAGGGATAATTCCGAGGTCAGAGTTAGTCCGAATGGACTCGTTGCACAGACGATCGGGACGGCCCAATTCAGCATCTCTTACAGCCGACCCTTCGTGAAAGGGCGAAAGGTTTTCGGAGAGTTGCAGCCGTTCGGCGACGTCTGGCGCTCGGGCGCCAACGAGGCGACGACGATTGTCATCCCCGTAGATATTACAGTCGAAGGTCAGCCGCTGGCCGCCGGTGTATACGCTCTTATGACCATCCCCGGCGAGAAGGAATGGTCCGTGATTTTTAACAGCCAGGCCAAGCAGTGGGGTGCGTTCAAGTATGATCCGGCGAAGGACGCCCTGGTCGTAAAAGTGGACTCGAAACAAGCTCCGCACCAGGAGATGCTGACCTATTCGTTCGAAGACGTGACCGAGAATTCGGCCACGATCGTTCTTCACTGGGGTACGACGGCCGTGCCCTTCCATATCCAGATTGCCGGGTAGGGCATTCGCCGGCTTATGGACAGAACGCGGGTATTTCTTCACACCCGGCACCAGGTCGGGAGAGTGCATCGACGGTTGTTCGGCGGGTTCGTCGAGCACCTGGGTCGTGCGATCTACGGAGGACTGTACGATCCGGACAGTGGCCATGCGGATGATTCCGGATGGCGCACCGACGTCCTGGCCGCCCTGAGAAAGCTGGATTTTACGGTGATGCGGTATCCCGGCGGCAATTTCGTTTCGGGATACCGGTGGCAGGACGGAATCGGTCCGCGCTCCAAGCGGCCCGCTCGTCTGGATGAGGCGTGGAATTCGCTTGAGCCGAATCATGTCGGCACGGATGAGTTCTTGCAGCTTGCCGAGACGATGGGCTGGGAGCCAATGGTTGCCGTAAACCTGGGTACCGGAACGCCCGATGAGGCGGCGGCCTGGGTTGCCTACTGCAACGGGGCCCCTGACTCGGAATGGGGCCGCATCCGAGCTGACAACGGTCGTCGCGAGCCGTACGGCGTGCGGCTCTGGTGCCTGGGAAACGAAATGGACGGTCCCTGGCAGATCGGACATGTGCCCGCAGGTGTTTATGCCGAGCGAGCACGGCAGGCGATGGAGCAATTGCGTACCGTTAGCCCGGATATCGAGGTGGTGGCCTGCGGCAGTTCGAACACGGAGATGCCGACGTGGCTGGAATGGGATCGAGAGGTCCTTCAAGGGATCGGGCCGGGTGTCGATTACATCAGTCTGCATCGGTATGCAGGGAAGAAAACGCCTGACACGCTCGACTTCCTGGCAATTACCAACGATATCGATCGGCAGATCGAGTCCGTCGACGCGACGTGTCGCTTCGTTGCAGAAAAAGGGCGATTCCGGCGGCGGGCATTTCTGTGCTTCGACGAGTGGAATGTGTGGTACCGTACCGCCTTCAAGAAATTCTCGGATGGGGGCGGGAAATTCGCTCAGCCGCTGATTGAAGAGCGCTACAACCTCGAGGATGCGCTGGTCGTGGCCGGTTTCATCAACTCATTTCTTCGTCATGCCGACGTCGTTCACGTCGCGAATCTAGCGCAGATTGCGAACGCTATAGCTCCGGTGCTGACACTCGATGACCGTTTGCTCGTCCAGAGCATTTACTGGCCGCTGGCGATGATGGCCTCACGACGGAACGGCGTCTCGCTCGTCGTCGGCACCGAAGGGCCCTCGTACGTATCCGATTCATACGGTCTGGCCTCGTGTCTCGACGTAGCGGCGGTTCATGATGCTGATCGGGTACACCTGTCTATCGTCAACCGCTCGGAAAAGCAGGCGATCGCTGAGATTTCCGTCGACGATCGGAGCGTCGAAAAACTGCTGAGCATGCAGCTGATGACTGGAGACGACCCCAAGGCCGAAAACACTCTTGAGGCGCCCGACAGGGTTACGGCAACTGATTATTCGGGCGGCAAGGTGGATCGTGGGCGAGCAGTTCTCGAGATGCCGCCGCTCTCGTACCTGGCGTGTACGATCGAACTTGGCTGAGGAAAGGCCATGCGGGTTTATGTACGAGGCATCGCGGTTGCTATCCTGCTTGCGGCGGCGTTCGGAACCGATGCCGCGGCGCAGAAGCTGCATCTCACCGAAAGGAATCTCCTTACGTCCCGATACGACCCGGCTACCGTTTACGATGTTCTCGTTGCCCCGGGCCAGTGGCACCCGCTTCCGAAGATTGACGAAAGGGCAGCCTGGGAGGCCATCCCGCAGAAGGCCAGGGAGGCCCATATTGCCGCGGCCGAGAGCCTGATGGGTTCACCCTGGGAGTCGCTCACCGCCGGCCTTTTCCTGGAGTTCGATCGAACGGGTAACCGGTCGAACTACCAGCGCATCTTCTTCAAAAGGCGCGAGCGACTCGCCACGATGGTCATCGCCGAGCTGTTGGAAAACAAGGGACGCTTCATCGATGATATCGCAGACGGCGTCTGGTTGATATGCGAAGAGACCTTCTGGGGCGTCCCGGCACACCTCGATCTCCAGACGGCAGGATTCGGGTTACCCGACCCTGAGGAGCCCGTTGTGGATCTCTTCGCCGCCGAAACAGGAGCGCTGCTCTCGTGGACCCTCTATTTCATGGGAGATCGTCTCGACGACGTCTCGCCCCTTGTCACCAAGAGAATTAGTCTGGAGGTTCGGCGAAGGATACTCGAGCCACTTAGAACCCGAGATGATTTCTGGTGGATGGGTTTCGATCCCACCGTCATCAACAACTGGACTCCCTGGGTAGGCTCAAACTGGCTTGCATCACTCCTGATTGTCGAAACCGATCCCCACGCGCGAGCCTTCGGCGTGTACAAGGTCCTTCAGACGCTCGATCTTTTCATGAACAGTTATCCCGACGACGGGGGTTGCGATGAGGGTCCGAACTACTGGAATCGGGCCGGCGGTTCCCTGCTGGACGCGCTCGAGATCCTCCATTCGGCGACCGGCGGACGCATCTCGATTTACGACGAACCGCTCGTGCAGAACATGGGGCGGTTCATCTATCGAACCTACGTTGGTGGATCCTACTTCATCAATTTCGCGGATGCCGCGCCGCGCGTTTCTCCCGATCCGGCGGTAATGCTCCTCTTCGGAAAGCGAATCGGTGACGATCGCCTTATGGGCTTCGCAGGCTATTTCAGCCGTGTTGAACGGCTCGGCGAAGGGATGACAAAGGATCGTTTTGGATCCATCATGAGGCAGATCAGAAGGTTGCTCGCAATCGATGAACTCCGCGCCGTTACGCCGATTCAGCCGCTGATCGCAGACGTCTGGCTTTCGGATACACAGGTGATGGCGGCCAGAGAGGTGGAGGATTCAGTCGAGGGATTCTATCTGGCTGCAAAAGCGGGTCACAACGGAGAGAATCATAACCACAACGACGTCGGAAGCTTCATCGTGTACGAAAGCGGCCGGCCTGTTCTGATCGATGTTGGCCCGGGAACGTACACCCGTACGACATTTTCCTCTGATCGGTACACGGTCTGGAATTTCCAGTCGGACTATCACAACGACCCTACCATTAATGGCGTGATGCAGAAGGAGGGGAGGGAGTTCGCCGCATCCGAGGTCACGTACGATTCATCATCCCGACGATCGGAGATTCGGATGGATCTCTCCGGCGCTTACCCGGATTCAGCCGCCGTCGAGCGCTGGATGCGGTCAATCGCCCTCAATCGCGACGAGCGGGCGATCGAAGTGAGCGACGAGTACACGCTAACGACCCTGCGTGAGCCGCCGCGAGTCAATTTGATTACGGCGCTTCCACCGGAACAGATCGATTCAGGTCGTATCCGACTCAGCCAGCAGGGTTACGACGACGTCCTGGTCGTGTTCGATTCGACGGCTGCCGTTGCCAAAATCGAGCCGATCGACCTCGACGACGAGCACTTGCGGGCGCAGTGGGGAGCGCGTCTGTTCCGAATCGTGCTTTCCGCTCGCAGCGACGAGACGATCGGTCGTCTGGGCGTCACCCTTATTCGCCGGACACGAGAGAAGCGGAAGCCGGAATAAAGTCGGGATTCGTTCGGACGACGGCTCCGCTCACAAGGCGACGCTGAAGCTCCTCATGGGCCGCCCTGACCCGCTGTCTGAGTAGGAGGGCCCGCGCTGAATCGGCCGTGACGACGTCATCCTTCTGCCGCTCGAGGAGACGTATCAGGTGGTACCCGTATGGCGTCCGGACCGGATCGTGTGTGTAGTCTCCTTTCTCCTTGAGCTGGAAGGCCGCTTTTTCGAACTCGGGTACCATCTCGCCTCTCCGAAACCACGGGAGTTCGCCTCCCGAGACTTTCGATCCGGCGTCATCGCTGAACCGGCGTGCAAGCATTGCAAAAGAACGACCGGCATCGAGACTGTCGAGCAACTCCTCAGCCTGTTGACGAGATGCCTTGAGCGATTCCTTCGACGCGTCTTCTGGAACGCCGATCAGGATGTGCTGAACACGCAGCCGGGTGGACAAAGCCTCCCGGTAGCTCTCCACCTCACTGGCTGTCGGAGCAGGAAGTGAGTCTTCGATCGACCGAACCAATGCCTCACGAGCGATGGTCGCACGGAACTGCTCTCTAAGATCTGACTCCGTTTGATGAATGTCCTCGAGTTCCTGCCGGTACGCATCTGTGGACTCAAACTTGGACTTGAATCGATCCAGTTCCGCCTCGATTGCCGAAGAGTCGGGCATCAGTTCGCGTCTCGCTGCTTCCCTGAGCAGCAGTCTCTCCAGGACATACTGCCGCATCATTTCCTCGCGAATCGGAAGAGAACGCGCCTCGTCCTGCATCACCTCGGGGAAGAGCGTGTTCAGACGCCCCATGTTCGTATTGAATTCGCCCGTGGAAAATGTGTCTACGACGCCATGGTATTCTACCGTGGCAACGATAAGTGAATCGTGAATCGAGCTGTCGAACGGCACTTCAAGCGGGGCCAGGGACTCGACGTGGTCGTCCCGTTGGCATGCGCTGAAAAGACCAACGATTGCGATGTAGGCGACGAGCGCGGCGATCCTGGATCTCATTCGATAGATCGTAAGCGATCCGTTTTGAAGATCGATCAGTCTGTCTTGGGCTTCGGCACCTGCGGGACCAGCACGTTGTCGATCAGGCCGTACTCTTTGGCCTCTTCTGCACCGAGCCAGTAGTTCCTATCCGCATCGACCTGCACCTGTTCTGCCTTCCTGCCGGTGTGCACCGCAATGATTTCTGTCAGTCGGTGCTTCATCCAGAGAATCTCGCGAGCCTGAATTTCTATATCCGACGCTTGACCTTCGGCTCCTCCGAGTGGCTGATGGATCATGATTCGGGAGTTCGGCAGGGCCGCGCGTTTGCCCTTCTCGCCGGCGGCAAGAAGAACGGCGCCCATCGATGCGGCCAGGCCTACACAGATTGTTGCAATCCCCGGACTGATGTACTGCATCGTGTCGTATATGCCGAGTCCGCTGTACACCACCCCACCGGGGGAGTTTATGTACAGGTTGATGTCCCTGTCGTTGTCTTCAGACGCGAGAAATAGCAGCTGGGCGACGATCAGGTTTGCGATCTGATCGTTGATCGGTGTTCCGAGGATCACGATGCGCTCTTTCAAGAGTCGCGAAAAGATGTCATATGCGCGTTCTCCTCGCGTCGTCTGCTCGACGACGACGGGCACGAGTCCGCTTATCGACTGGTCGCGGAAGGGTCCGCTATATATCTCGCTCGGAAGCGAGGTGATGCCTTTACTGAACTTTATAAAATCGTCAACCATGGTGCTCCTGACAGTCTGAAACTACCCGCGTTGCAACCGTGCAGGTGCACGGTGGTTCCGCGGCCCGGTGGCGATACCACCTATGCTTCTCGATCGTCTTGCCACTCTTTCTCCGAGAGGTCGAATTGGTCGAGTATCCAATCGAAGACTTTTCTGTTCTCAATGCGGCGGCTCATCTGATCCACGATATCGGGATAGTACTTTTCGAACATCTTCCTGACCGAGTCGCCAGATTGATCATCCGCTTGGCCCATTCCAGCAAAGGCCTCATCGAGGTCCGATTCTTCGACTAAAATCTTGTTCTCCTCGACGATCTTGTCCCGGATCAGCATCCACCGGGCCATTTCCTCGGCCTCCTCGTGGCGCTCGTGGTGAAAGGCATGCCCGTCGAATCCTTTGGGAAGAGCGCCCTTGTTGCGACGCTTTATATCCTCGATCATCGAATCGATATACAGATCGATAACGGCGTGCGGCACCTCGAACGGATGGAGCTCAATGAGCTTCTTTATTGCCTCGCTTTCGAGGCGGTCACGAAGGGCCTGGTCCCATTGTTTGCGGAGTCGATCGGCGACACCCGAACGGAGTGCTTCGGCCGTTTCGACTTCCCCTTCTGAAACCGAGGAGGCAAATTCGTCTGTGAGGTCGGGCAAATCCCGGCGTTGGACCTCCGTAACCTCGGCCTGATACCGATTGCGTTCGTCGGAGTCAGGCATCGGCAGGGAGAAACGAACCGTGCTGCCTTTCGTCGTTCCAAGAAGGGCCTGTTTTGCTTCAGCATCCAGCTCGCCGCCCAGGAAGAAGGTGACGCCTTCCTGACGCTCGCCGATCAACGGCGCATCAGTTTCTGCATCGAGCCGCTGAAGGTCGACGCGCACGAAGTCCTCTTCTTCAGCCGGTTCCTCCCGCGGAGTGAATGTCGCACGGCTGGTTCTAAGACGCGTTAACTCGTCTTCGATCTCTTCGTCGGAGACTTCATGGGCATACCGCGTGAGTTTTTCGGCGGAAAGATCGTTGAGCTCAAAAGTCGGACGTACGCCGAACTGGACCGAGGCGAGCAGATCTCCCTCGGGCTCGTATTCAAGTTTCGTGATCGTCGGTGAGCCAAGAACATCGTGCGCGGCCGATTCCAGGACCTCTCCCTTATACGTTTCCTGAATGAGGTTATCGACGACCTCGTACGAAATCGCTCGGCCATGCAGTTTTCTGACGAGCGACAGTGGCACGCGTCCCGGCCGAAATCCCTTGAGCGTTACGTGGTGCCGTCGTTCCCGAACCGCTTGGTCGATTTTCGGTTCGAGGACCTCTTTCGGCGCCCGAATCTCGAGCTCGAATTCGACAGGTGATACTTGTGTGATCGTTGTTTCCATCAGAGGGGGGCTTCGATTTGCTCCGCCGGAGTTCGGGCTAAAAAAAGGAAGACGCGAATCGAAACCGACTCGCGTCTCAGCTAATTGCGAAATATACGCCCCGAGTGCAGGGGTGACAATCGCGCTACGTGATGTCTCTTAGAAATCGAACCCGATTGAGAAGTATACCCGGCGCTTGCCGAAATCGCCATTGTATGGCCATGCCCAGTCGAGGCGGACGGGGTACCCGAGCATGATCGTTCGCAATCCGAAGCCCATGCCAACCATGAGGTCTTTGTGGCCGAAGAATCTGAATTGATCGAGTAAATCCTCGGTCGCCTCATCCTTCACTCCCCCGCGTATCGTTCCCGTATCGATGAAACCGACGCCCTGGAGGTTGTAAAGCGGGAAGAGGGGTATCGGACCTGGAAGCAGCGCCGCAAAGAGGGGGAATCGAAACTCGGCGTTGGCCAAGCCGAAATAGGTCCCGTTCTGCGTGTTGATTTCGGCGCCTCGAATCGGCATAACGGGTGTCGCGAACACGAAGTCCGAGACTTCTGTAATCGGGAAGCCGTTGTAGTTGTCGAACGAGTTGTTGATCCAGTTCGCTACGCCTGTCGAATAGAAGCGCTGGGCGTTCGGACCGAACGATTTCGCGGCAGAGCCACGGAATGCAATCGTGTAACCATAGCCGAGCGACTGATAGAATCGGAAATCACCGAGCAGGGTCCCGAAGCGAATGTTGGAAATCCCTCCCGGTGTCCCTGACAGGCTCACGGCGTAACGGTAGCCGCTGGCAGGGGCGATATAGCCTGGAATCGTGACATCCTTTGTGTACGATAACGAGGGGTAAAGGAACGCTTTCGACTCAGAGGGCACGGTCACGTTGTTGATGTCGGTCTGGCTGACGTCCATCAGCGACAAGCTGAAGTCAAGCCGTCGGAACTTGTCGAGAGGCAGGCTCATGCTGCCGCCCCCGCCGTAGTAGCGATAGCGGAAGTATGAGAATCCCCCGTTCGCCGTAAGGATGCGCGCGGAATGGAAAACACTCAGCGTGTAGTCGATCCGCTTGGGCAGGTAACTGTAGGCAATCAGGTAGTCGGAGTTCCGAAGATCGATGAGCAGATTCGTCGCGGCATATATCTGGTGATTACCGAGCACGTCGCTGAACATCATCTGCGTCAGTCCCTGAACGCCCCCATACAGCGCGTCGTAGCCGGCCGTGCCGTAAATGATGTCGGGAGAGAAGGTCAGCTTGTACTTCTTCTGCTTCAGATGGCCGTCCTTGGTAACGTTGTCTTCAGGCTCAAAGGGATTGATGTACTCCTCGTCGACTTCGCTGTCCTCCTTCGGTGCGTCGAAGGCATCAGAAAAGACGTAATTGCGGAAATCGATCTTGTCGAGACTCGTCAAGGCCTGACTCGTGTCTTTGGGCGCCGCCTTTTCGCCCGTGTTCTCGCCGTCGGTCCCCATTCCTGTCGTAGTCGATCGGGACGCCAAAGCCCCTGAGGGATGCCGCTCCAATGTTTTCACGAAAGGAACACCGTCGGAGGCGTCGCGGAGGAGCGGGTTTCGCTGCAGCGTGGCCTCCGAAGCCAGCGTGATCGCCGGGGCCTTCGGTCCCTCGCTGTCCTGCATCACGCGCTCAGCCCAGACGTTGGGCACAAGTCTGTCTCCCTTGATTTGGCGATCGAAGGGCGTCTTCAACATGAAGATCGAAGGCGTGCCCTCCTTAAGGCTTACGATCGCCGCCTTGTTGGCGTCTCGCGAGAGCGACACCTGCATGATTCCAACGAGCACGTCCGTCAACGGGCGCTCACGACCCGTGATCAGGTCCTTCTCATAGAGGTTGTAGATACCATTCCGATCCGAGATGAAGAGGAGCTTGTTCGGGTCGTCACCGAACTTGGCGCTGCGATCGTCCCACGTCTCGTCGAACGTCAATCGTTCAGCTTCCGCAGAACCCAGCACGACGCGATAGATGTCGAACTGACTGTAGTCGTGGTCGATCATCTCAAAATTGTCGGGTCGGAACCGCCCCAGCTGCGTGTAATCACCCCGGTCGCTGTGGAACACGATGGCCGTTCCATCCGGATTCCACGACGGCTCGTGGTCGGAGAAGATGTCGTTCGTAATATTTACGGTCTCCTGGCTCGCCATGTCGAGCACGAAGATGTCCGTCTGGGCATCCATGGAGCCGGAGAACGCAATCCTTCCTCCGTCAGGACTCCAGGCGACGGATATGATTGCGTCGATTCCGGGAATGCGATACTGAGTCGACTTCTTTGTTCGAACGTCGACGACGGTGATGGCGTCGCTCGAGCCGCTCTTGACGGCGATGGCGATCTGACGTCCGTTCGGACTCCAACTGATACCCGGGGTAAGGATCTTCAGGCTTTCGAACTCCGTGTTATCCTGTCCGTCGATGAGTTTTTCAATTTTCCTGCCGTCATTCGCGTTCGTGATGTAGACGTCGAACAGCCCATCTTTCGTGGAGATGTAGGCGATCCGATCGCCCTGCGGCGAAATGGCGGCGCTCGTATTGTAGTATCCCTTCTCCCGCGTAACGATCGGTTTGGCAATCTCGTCCAGATCTTCTCGGGCCGCCATTTCCGGCCAGTGCACTTTCTTCAGCGCCTTTTGCCAGCGTTCCGACAACTCCTCCAAAGTCAATCCTGTCGCCCTCTGGAAACTAGCCTCGACCGAGCGGGTCAGGCGAAGCCGCTGCATGATTTCGCCGATTTTCTCACGCCCGTACTGCTCGCTCACGTAGTCCCACACACTCTGTCCGCCTCGGTAGGCGAAATAGCCCGAGAGGTAGGGAATCGGCGCCAGGTTGTCGTTGAGGATGGCGTCACGGATATACATATCCGACTGCGTGTCCCATCCGAGCGCCTCGTATTCGGCCAGACCCTCGTTGAACCAGGCGGGAATCCGCAGGCTGATGTTGTTCTGAATGATGGACTGAATGGAACCACCGTAAAACATGTCGTTGATGACGGCGTGGACCAGCTCGTGGTGAATCACCCGTTGGAAACTGCGATAGTCGCCTGTGAAAGGAATCGCGATTCGGTTCTTGAACAACTCCGTCACGCCCCCGATTCCCTCGGCGTATTCAGGTAGCGGGGCGGCATTGTTGACAGCAAAGTCGTTGTGGCTCTGGTAGACGAGAATGGCGATCCGGTCGGAGATCTCATGCTGGAAGTCCTTCGAGATATCGACGTATGAGTCTTCGGCCGCGCGCGCGGCGAATTCGGCGAGGTATTTCCCCCCGGGCTCGTAGTAATAAACGTCGAAGTGTTTTGACTGGACGTAGAACCAATCCTTCGACTGGTACTGCACTTTATTCTTGCCGAACCGGAAGTACTGAGCCTGCAGGCTTTCGGGGGCCCATAGCAATACGGCCGCCAGCGTAAGCGTCCAGGCGAGGCTCCGAATCATACGATGATTGTTTCCCATGGCAGGTCCCATATCCGACAACTAGCAGATTGCTCAGCAGACACGTTGATGGCTCCATCTCGGTGCTGTATCAGCCGCCGCTGCGGCGTGAAAAGCAACAAGGATGTTCAGCCTGAATTTTCGCCCGAGCAACCGTCGGATGATTACGAAGGGTTGAGTCGGCTGTTCCTTTGAGGGATACCGATGTGCCCTCGTCAGGCCATGGACGGTTGCGCGGTGTGATCTCCCTAAAGAAGTTGCAGGCTTGAGGGGGGGATTGGGATGAGGTATTCAGGTGCGAGCGTGTCCTCGTGTACGCCGAACTGACCGGTTCCGCGAAAATCGACTACGATATACCGATCGCTCACACGGAGAATTTCACCGATTCCGTAGTAGGACGGCATTGGGCCGTAGTAGACCAACTCGCCTTCTGCGAGCAGCCCTCGTCGCGCCCTTCTGTGAAACGGAAAAATCGGCGGCAACAGGTCCAGACGATATCGTGTCGCAAGAATCGACATTCGTTCCTTCATGCATCCGGTAAGATACATAGATGCAAGATTTCAGTTAGATCCATGGTGACGGGAACTCATGATTTGTTGACCATGTTTCAACGATTCAATTATTCAATTCGGTCAGTGACCTCGATAGTCATTTCCGCTCCACCGAGGAGACTATCATGAAAGCGCTTAATAAAATCGTCGACCGTCAAGTCGGTCGTAACTCCGAGCTTTTCGCACGTGCCGTTTCGGAAATGGAGAATAAGGAGGCCAGGTATCCATATCTCCGAATCCTGATCAGCGTGATCGAGCATGCTCATCCTGAATGGAACCAGGCGCCCAACAAAGATCGTCAGATCGCTCACTCAATCAATGTGATGAGTGAGGGGCGTCTAGACATGGATGAAGTGGCGGAGGTAGTCCGCGTTCGTGACGAAGAGCGCGGATACTACTACGATTAACGGATCGTCGTTACGAGATTCTACGGAGATCGCCGACTACGGTCGTACGCGATCTGGATTGTCACGCACGAACGACGCCCACGACTTTCCACCTTTGGCGGCATGTCCGCTTCCCAGTCGGTGTGCGTGACACAGTCCGACTGCCAATGCGTCGGCGGCGTCGAGTCCTCGGTCTTCCTCCAGCGCGAGCATCTTCTTAATCATGTACCAGACCTGCGCCTTCGTTGCGTTTCCATTGCCCGTCACCGACTTTTTGACCTCTTTCGGAGTGTATTCGACAACGGGTATCTGCCGATTCAGCGCTGCCAGCATGGCGGCGGCCTGTGCTCGGCCAAGCTTGAGCATCGACTGGGCATTTCGGGCATAGACCGGCATTTCAATCGCGCAGGCATCCGGCTGCGTGTCTACGAGAACCTGCGTGACGGCGGCATGGATCTGAGCGAGACGGAGAGCGTGGTCCTTTCCTTCCGGGCGCACGGCCCCGTAGTCCAATACTCTCTGTTTACCGGCGGTGATCTCAATGACGCCGTATCCAGTAATCCGCGAACCCGGGTCAATGCCCAGAACGATCATTTGGCGCCTCAGGACATCGCGGCGATCGCCGCATCGTCCAGTTCGAGCGTCGTGAACACGGCCTGTACGTCCTGATGATCTTCGAGCATTTCCATCAGGCGCATCACTTTTCCAGCCTCATCCGGGGTAAGCGCGGTGGTCGTCGACGGGATACGGACCAGACTGGCCGACTCGGGTTCGACCTCGGCATCACTGAGCGCGGAGACAACGGGCCCGAATGCCTCGACCGATGTCGTGATCGTGAACATGTCGTCATCCAGTTCCAGGTCCTCTGCGCCTGCGTCTGCAACGAGGTCGAAGAGATCCGATTCGGAGAGCGAGCCCGCCGGTACTTCAATCAGGCCCTTGCGATCGAACTGGAACGCAACGGAGCCGGACGTACCGAGATTGCCGCCCATTTTACTGAACAGATGTCGAATGTCGGCGACCGAACGATTCGTGTTGTCCGTCAGAACCTCTACGAAGAAGGCGACGCCGTGTGGGCCGTACCCTTCATAGGCGACCTCGACGTAATCGGCGCCTTCAATTTCGCCCGTCCCACGCTTGATCGCTCGATCGATGTTGTCCTTCGGCATGTTCTCGGCCTTGGCCTTCTCGACTGACATAGCCAGCCGGGCGTTCATATCCGGGTTACCACCGCCCTCTCTGGCGGCAATCATCAGGTCTCGCGTGATGCGCGCCCATACCTTCGAACGCTTTGCGTCGTTGGCGCCTTTCTTTCGCTTGATCTTAGACCATTTGCTATGTCCTGACATAAGAAGAGACCAACGTCAATTAGATTCAATCATCGAACCGCCGGAGACTCCGGCGTCACATCCCTCAGAGGAAAACTTTCAGGAAGCGCGCGGCGACCGGGCAAAATCAAACAGCGCCCCGGTCGGGTCGGAATTACTTTCTAAGTACTCCACGATACGGAGTGAAAGTTCCTCATTTGGATAGACAACAAGGCGATCACCCATCGGTTGACAGACCGGGTCGAGTCTCCTCAGGTTACGCAACCCTGTGCATCTACAGCAATTTGCATTACCCGCGTCTCGCCGTCGACGATGTGGAGCGCGTGCTGTGTGTTGACGACCACGCAAGCGTGGTTGGGAACGATACGGACTCTGTCACCTACCGAAAACGTCGAGCCGCCCGGAACGTCGACCCAACCGTGCTCCTCCGACAGTTTGTTGATGCGCGCGTGCGGAAGCGGATTCATCGTCGTGGCACTGTGCAGTATCGTGCCGAAGCCGTCCGTCCCGAATCCGGTATCCGAAGTCAGGATCTTCCGGCCGGCGTCGAGGAAGAGTCGTTCGTGCGACCCATGGCGATCGCGATGTTTGCTGATGACACTCGCCAATACCGTCAAGGCGCAGTCGCGCAGAGGCGCAACGCCGAGCGCTACCTGGATCGCATCGTTAAAGATGTAATTGCCCGGACGTATCTCTGTAATCTGCAAACCGTCTCTCGACTCGTTTTTGAAGGCTGACATCGTTGGCGTAGAGCCGATGCTGATCTCAAAGTGCTCCCGGTCCATCTCCACAGCGCCGGCAGCGAAAAGGTGTGAGGCAAACGTGAGCATCCTGTCTCGTTCTTCGGCGGCAATCCGAGCGACGGCGGCGCGAGGCGATGCATCGTTTTCTCCCGGTGCGCCATAGGCGTGTCCGGCATGCGTCAGAATCCCCAATAGATCTAGTCCGGGAAGGGCTGAAACGACGCGAACGAAGTCGAGCGCGTCCGGGTCGTCCCATGCCACGCCGCATCGTCCATATCCGCAGTCGACCTCGACAAGAATTCCGGCCGTCATCCCTCGTGCGTGGAAGAATTCGGATGCGGCGTTTGCGCCATCCATGGTATCCACGCAAAAGGAGATCCTGCTGCGATCCATCAGGTCGGCAATGCTTTCGAAGTGGTGTTGGGTGGCCGTGGCATAAGCGATGCGGATGTCTGAAAATCCTGCGTGGGCAAATACGGCGGCCTCGCTCGGCTTGGCAACGGTAATTCCTTTGGCCCCCGATCCGATCTGACGTCTCGCCAGGGCGATTGACTTGTGTGTCTTGACGTGCGGCCGGAGTATTACCTGGTTATCGCCGGCCCTGGCCGCCATACCTGCGATGTTGCTCTCGAGCCGCGTCTGCTCAATCAGTACGCAGGGTGTAGGCAGGTCATGGATGAACATGATCGTCTCCCGATGTGAACGCTTCGGCCGTAAGCGGCGGCGCCAGTTCGTGGCGATCTAAGAGCGGGTACCGACGGCTCCCATGGCAACCCGCAAGCGATTTCTGGCCCGCGCAAGCGCCAGTTCCCACTGCTCGCGATCACCCGGGTTCGGGTGCTCGAGCTGTTCCTTAGCCCGGTCCTCGGCGGCCCGCGCCCTGTTGATGTCGATCTCCGAAGCCGGCTCTGCCGCTTCGACAATCATGATCACACGATTGTTGACGACTTGCACGAAACCGCCGCTGGATGCCAGCACGCATTTTTCGCCAGACTGCGTCGTGATGTAGACCGGACCGATACCCGTGGCAGCCAGCAGCGGAGCGTGGTTCCTCAGCACTTCGAATGAGCCTTTTACGCCCGGTGCTCGAAACCGGATCGCCTCGCCTTTGAAGACGGAACGGTCAGGTGCGACGACCTCTACAAGTAATCCGGTAGCCATCAGTTTCAGTTCAGGACTGCTCTTTCAGCATTTTTTCGCCACGCTCAATCGCTTCTTCGATAACCCCGACATACGTGAAGGCCCCTTCGGGGAGATGATCGAGCTCTCCACTCAGAATCATTCGGAAACCGCGAATCGTGTCTTCGATCTTCACATACTTGCCCGGCATGCCGGTGAACTGCTCGGCGACGAAGAACGGCTGAGACATGTATCGCTGGGCGCGTCGGGCGCGCCCCACAATGAGCTTGTCGTCATCGCTGAGTTCGTCCATGCCGAGGATCGCAATGATGTCTTGCAGTTCCTTATAGCGCTGGAGGAGCGCCTTGACGTCCTGCGCCGTCTTGTAGTGGTCGTCACCAAGCACGCGTGGATCGAGGATTCGACTGGTTGAGTCGAGCGGGTCAATCGCGGGATAGAGCCCGAGAGACGAGATTTGACGGCTGAGCACAGTCGTTGCATCAAGGTGGGCAAACGTCGTCGCCGGAGCGGGGTCGGTCAGGTCGTCGGCAGGGACGTAGATCGCTTGTACCGAGGTAATCGAGCCCGTCTTTGTCGACGTGATGCGCTCCTGAAGCTCGCCCATCTCCGTGGCCAGCGTGGGCTGATATCCCACAGCACTCGGCATGCGACCGAGGAGGGCCGAGACTTCGGATCCGGCCTGTGTGAAACGGAAAATATTGTCGATAAAGAGCAGTACGTCACGGCCGCCGAGGTCCCGGAAGTACTCAGCCACCGTAAGCGCCGAGAGGGCGACCCGTGCCCGAGCGCCGGGCGGCTCGTTCATCTGACCGAAAACCAGCGTGGCCAGACTGTCTTGAAGAGCTTCCGGGTCGATTTTCGAGAGATCCCAGTCGCCATTTTCTTCGTAAGCCTTCATGAAGGCGTCGCCGTACTTGATGACGCCGCTCTCGAGGAACTCACGAAGAAGGTCATTGCCTTCGCGAGTCCGCTCTCCTACACCGCCGAAGACCGACATCCCTTCATGGTGCTTGGCAATATTGTTGACGAGCTCCAGGATGAGCACCGTCTTGCCGACGCCGGCACCGCCAAAGAGGCCGATCTTGCCTCCGCGAGGATATGGTTCGAGAAGATCCACGACCTTTACGCCAGTTTCCAGCATCTCGATTTCAGTCGAGAGCTGCTCGAAGGGCGGAGGCGGGGCATGGATCGGTCGACGTCCTTCTTCCGCCGGCTGCGGAATGCCGTCGATTGCATCGCCGATCACGTTGAAGAGACGGCCCCTGATGTCCGACCCGATCGGCATGGTAATCTGCGAACCCAGATTCATGGCCTTCGTTTCGCGTGTCAATCCGTCGGTGGAGTCCATGGCAACGGTCCGGACACGGCTTTCGCCGAGGTGTTGCTGTACCTCGAGCACGAGCCGCGAACCGTCCTCACGGTCTATAGAAAGCGCGGCGTAAATGTCCGGTACGTCGCCGTCCGGGAATTCAACGTCTACGACCGGACCGATTACCTGCACAACAAGGCCGGCGGATGCATCACTCATGGTATTCGCGTATTGTGTATAATCGTTTTCAGGGGAGCAGATCCGGAACTGCAGCTGGGCGGAATCCCCGGCTTTTTGCAGAACGCTGAAATTACCCCTTGACCTGTTGAAATGACCTCGAAGAATATAGGAATTTGCCCCGCACCCATCTCTACGGGCGCCCGCATTTGCAAATGCGCCCCGTATGTCATGGCAGCTTTTGTTCTCGTGATCGGCCTTCCCGGCGCACTGAGAGCCCAGTCGATTCCTTCTGTCGCGGAGGCCACGCGTAACCTGTCGCGGCACGACGGCTTCTTCCCAGTTTACTGGAACGACGCAGAAGGGAAGGTCCTCCTCGAGATCGATGAAGAGGGTGGGTCGTTTCTGTATCACACTGCTTTGGCCGGCGGACTTGGATCGAACGATGTCGGATTGGACCGGGGTCTGCTTGGCGTGACGGTGGTCGTCCATTTCGAGCGTATCGGCTCGCGCGTGCTCCTGTTTGAGGAGAATCTTCACTATCGGGCCGTTTCGAACAACCAGGCCGAACGCACGGCTGTAGCGGATGCGTTCGCCCCGGGTGTGATCCATGCATTCGACATCGTGGGCAAGACAGGTACGAAACTGATAGTCGATGCGACGTCATTCATCGTTCGTGATGCCATGGGCATCGCCAGGCTGCTGAAGAATACGGGCCAGGGTGAATTTCGGCTTGACGGTGATCGGAGCGCGGTGAATCCCGACGTGATTCGATCCTTTCCCGACAACACGGAGCTGGAGGCATGGCTCACTTTTACTTCGAACGATCCCGGCGGGTACGTACGTCAGGCGGCTGTCGACCCGTACTCGGTGACGCTGCGGATCCGGCACTCGCTCGTTCGCCTGCCCGACGATGGATATAGGCCACGCCGTTTTGATCCCAGGGCGGGCTACTACGGTATCACGTACGTCGACTATGCGAGCCCAATATCCGAGGAGAAAGAGAAGCGATTCATCGCGCGTCACCGACTTGAAGTCCGCGACGGGGCGGTCGTCAACCCCATTGTTTACTATCTCGACAGGGGCGCTCCGGAGCCGATCCGTTCGGCGCTTCTGGATGGTGCGAGGTGGTGGGCCAAGGCGTTCGAAGCGGCCGGACTGCCTGGCGCATTCCGGGTCGAACTGCTGCCGGAAGGAGCCGATCCGCTCGACATCCGCTACAATATGATCCAGTGGGTGCATCGGGCGACACGAGGATGGAGCTGGGGCGATACGGTTGTGGATCCCAGGACGGGAGAGATTCTCAAGGGATACGTAGCCCTCGGTTCGCTGAGGATCCGGCAGGACTATCTGATCGCCCAGAGCCTCCTGGGCGGCGAGTCGGGCGGGGATGATCCGATGCTGGCTCCGGCGCTTGCCCGGATCCGGCAACTGGCGGCGCATGAAGTTGGGCACACACTCGGTCTGATGCACAACTTCGCGGCTTCGGTCAGCGATCGGGCGTCGGTAATGGACTATCCAGCGCCGCTGGTCCGAGTCGACTCGTCGGGTGCCTTCCTTCATGACCGGGCCTACGACGTCGGAATCGGCGACTTTGACAAGTTTTCGATTCGGTACGGTTATACGGTCTTCGATACGCCGGAGGAAGAAAAAGAGGGCTTGAATGAGATCATTCGTGAGCGTCGGAATGCGGGCCTGCAATACATCACCGACGACGATGCGAGACCTCTTGGTGGGGCTCATCCTCAAGCCCATCTCTGGGATAACGGTTCGGATGTTCTCAAGGCACTCGACGACGAAATGACGCTTCGCCGGGCGGGCCTTGCCGCGTTCAGCGCGAAGCGACTGCCCGCGGGCCGTCCGCTTGCCACGCTTGAGGACGTATTCGTGCCGCTGTATCTGCGCCATCGATATCAGATCGAGGCGGCGGCAAAACTGATTGGTGGTGTATGGTACGAGTATGAAATCGTCGGCGAGCCGTCGGAGCCGGTCCATCCCGTGGCTGCCGAGACCCAGCGGCTGGCGGTCGAGAAGCTGATCGGCGTGCTATCGCCCATGAATCTGCGCGTGCCGGAAAACGTTCGCCGGATCATTCCGCCGCGACCGCCGGGGTATCCTCCTACACGCGAGCTCTTTTCCAGAAACACCGGACTGACGTTTGACGGGTTCGCCCCTGCGGCGTCAATCGCCGACTTCGTATTCGATCTCCTGACCCGGCCCGAACGGGCGACCCGCCTTGCATATCAGTCGATCGAAGACCCGGGCCAGATGGGACTTCAGGAGGTGCTCTCTACAGTGCGGGATTCGATTTTCGCGGCTCCGGGTGAAGGTGCGACAGGTTATGATCGAGCGCTCCGGCGGATCGTGCAGGACGCATGGGTGCGGGCTCTCATCGATCTGGAGTCAGAGGCGAAAGCTCCCGAGGTGGCCTCGGTCGTTCATGACCAGCTGACGAGACTTTCTGACTGGCTTGGCGAGAGTTCGTCGACCGATGTGCGCGACGTAATGAGCTTCCGGCGTCTGGCAGCGCAAATCGACCGGTTTCTGTTCCGATCTTACGACGACGCGGGGGGGCGTGATGCCGTGGAGATGCCGCCGGGGTCGCCGATCGGCGCAGATCCCGACTGACCGGTTCGTCAGAGATCGTCGTTTTCCGGCCGCGGTTCAGGCTGTACAATTTCAGCTGAATGGCCGATGGTCACGTTGCAGGTCCGATTCTCACGGATCTTTACCTGAACAATTCCCAGGGGCAGCAAGGTCGAAAGGAACTGCCTGAAACGTCCGAAACCGGGCAAAATCCCGATCCGGCGCCAGGAGGCTGTTCGAGGAGCCCAGACCTCGACATAGAGATGCTTTGGTCGAAGGCCCTTGTTGACCGCAACGGTGGTCCACTTGCCAGCTTTCAAGTGAACCTCCCTTCCCGATGTCTTTCTTGGAGACAACATAGAGACGACTTTGAGAAGTGCCTGCCTTCGTACCGGTCACGCCCCGCTTTCGGCGGCTCGGCGCTTGAGCAGTCCCTTTTTTCTGAGGTAGATCATTGTTGTGTCGAGCGTTCCGTGACGCATGCGCTCTTTCACCTCTTCCACGCTCAACCCGTCGTTCAACCAGATAAGCGCCGCGGTGTGTGTCAGGCTGTGAGGCGTGACGCCCGGACGCTTTATTTTCGCGATCATCAGATGGTGCCGAATGCGGCTCCTTACCGACCGTGTGTTCAATCGCTCTCCCTCGGATCGATGGCCGTGAGAAACGAACAGGGCATCGGCCGGTTTTAGCCCCGTCCTCGTATCAAGGTACGTTCTGATCTTGCTCATGACGGGGGGATCAAGAACGACCTGCTGATCCTTTACCTGGTGGCCTTTCCCCTGCACGCGGAGATACCAGCCAAGCAGAGTCTGCTCGAGGTCCTCTACATTCGCACGCACGATCTCAATTTCGCTCAATCCGGCGTAAAGCATCGAGAATATGATCGCTTCATCCCGAAGTCCTATCGGTGATGAGGTGTCGACGGCCCTGAATAAGCGATCGATCTCGTCCTCGGTAAGTACTGCTCGCGAATGCGTGCTTGGCCGACGATTGCCCTTTACGGCCCGGGCCGGATTCTCGTCCAGAAGACCGACATCCACAAGATATTGCGCAAATCGCCGGAGAGCGGTCAGGTAGGTTGAAACCGAAACCTGATGGAGTCCGCGTGTCTTCATCAAGTACTCCTTGTATGACTCGATGTCGTCTACCCTGAAGAGGAATTTAGGTCGCTGAACGGCGAACCATCTCTGGAATTCGTTCAAGGCCCTTCGATATGTGCCGACGGTTTCGGGACTCTTGCTACGCAGGTATGAACCAGCGAATTCCTCGAGTCTCTGGTCGAGCTCGGCAACGGACAGTTTTAGGGGTGGTCCCGGCATGGCTTGTCGACATGTAACCCGATTTGCGGACGAACTGTCGTCCGAGTCCCTCAGGCGAGCCCAGTCGTTGGGCCGGAGTTTCTATTTAGCGGTAACTATTTAACTCAGAGCGGATAGTCGAGCCCGATCGCTTCGAGATTGCTGACGAGGTGGCGCAAGAACGATGCCCCCATTGCCCCGTCGATAATCCGGTGATCGTAGCTCAATGACAGGTACACCATATGTCTGACGGCAATCACATCTCCGAGGTCGGGGTGTTCCTTGACGACCGGGCGCTTGGTTATTGCCCCCATAGCCAGGATAGCGACCTGCGGTTGATTGATGATTGGTGTTCCCATGAGTGATCCGAGCGAGCCTACATTGGTAACGGTGAACGTACCGCCCTGCAGTTCGTCGGGTTGGAGTTGCTTGCTTCGAGCGCGGCGGGCAAGGTCGGACGCTGCGTGGGTCAGGCCCGAAACGTTCATTCCGCCGGCGTTGCGAATCACGGGCACGACGAGCCCGGTTTTGTCAATCGCAACGGCTATTCCGATGTGAAAGTCCTTCTTAATTAGTATCCGATTCTCTTCTACAGATGCGTTGAGAATGGGGTGTTCTCTCAGTGCTTCGACGGCCGCCTTGACGAAGAACGGCGTATAGGTGAGGCGCACGCCCTCTCGCGCCTCGAAAGTCTCTTTCCTCGATTCCCTCAGTCTGACCAAGTTGGTCACGTCAGCTTCTGCGAACGATGTGACGTGTGCGGACGTCGCAAGCGAACGCGTCATGTGCTGGGCGATGACCTGCCTCATGCGGTCCATCTCGATGACTTCGACCCGCCCGTCGGATGCGGGCGCTTGGACGATCGGCGATGCGGGCGTTGCGACGTTCGGCGCTTTGGGTGCCTCGACGGTTTGCGTGGGTACGGCCGTCATTACGCCGCCTGACGATCTCCGGTGCTCGATGTACGAAAGAATATCATCCTTTGTCACGCGCCCTTCGCGCCCTGATCCGGAGATCGCCTGCAGTTCGCTGGCGCTTACCCCTTCGGTTTTTGCGATCGAGCGTACGAGGGGAGAGTAGAAACGCCCGTCGCTTCCCCGCCGTGCCGTTTCGGTCGACGGCATGCCGTCGCCTCCAGCCGGAGTAATCGCCGGAAATGGGGTTGAGGGGGCAGGCGCAGAGGGCTCGGGAGCCCTGGCAGTGTCGGGAGCTGGCACAGCGGTGGTCGTTCTCTGTGACGGCACGGCTCCTTCGGCCGCAATCGTGGCCAACAGCGTGCCCACTTCGACCGTTTCACCTTCGGCCACTTTGATTTCCTGAACAATGCCGGCTCCAGGAGAGGGGATTTCGGAATCGACCTTGTCGGTGCCGATTTCGAGTAACGACTCATCCGTCTCGATTCGGTCGCCGGCCTTCTTGTGCCAGGTCAGTACCGTCCCCTCCATTACACTCTCACCCATCTTGGGCATCACCACTTCGATGATGGAGGTGTCTGAAGAACTTGCCGGTGTCTCCTGCGGATTGGATTCCGCTTCGACGGGAGGCTGCTCGGCGGGTGCTTCCTCGGCTTGGGCCTCAGGGGACGGGCTTTGGTCCGTCTCGACGATGGCTGCATCGGCCTCGGTCTCGATCACGGCCACGACCGTACCGACGGCGACGGTTTCCCCTTCGGGCACCTTGATTTCGGTGACCGTGCCGGCAGACGGCGAGGGAATCTCAGAGTCCACCTTGTCGGTGCCGATTTCGAGCAACGTTTCGTCGGCCTCGATAGCATCTCCGGGCTTCTTGTGCCACGTCAGGACAGTGCCTTCCATGACACTTTCGCCCATCTTGGGCATTATGACGTCAACTTTCGCCATGCCTTAGCGCATCGTCTATTCAGCCCGGTGCCTTCGAGGGCCGTTATTGCAAGAGAAGATTAATATACATTCCTTCCCGTAAAGAAAGGAATACGGCAGATCGATCACTTGATCAGCGGAGCGATCACCAGCGCCACGACGGCAATCAGCTTGATCAAGATGTTCAGGCTGGGCCCGCTGGTGTCCTTGAGTGGATCACCCACCGTGTCACCGACGATGGCGGCCTTGTGGGCATCGCTGCCCTTTTGATACAAGACCCCGTCAATCGTAATGCCGCTTTCAATCCGCTTCTTGGCATTGTCCCACGCGCCGCCGGCATTTGCCTGAAAGATCGCCAGCAAGACGCCCGAAACCGTAACGCCAACGAGAAGTCCGCCGAGCATGTTCTTATCTATGAACCCGATCGTCACCGGGACGATGATAGCGAGGAGGCCTGGGATGACCATTTCTTTGAGTGCAGCAGCAGTCGAAATGTCGACGCACTTGGCGTATTCCGCCTTGGCAGTGCCCTCACGAAGGCCGGGGATCTCCCGGAACTGGCGTCCCACCTCTACAATCATGTCGCCCGCCGCGCGTCCGACAGCGCCCATTGCGAGGGCGCTGAAGACAAATGGAAGGACGCCTCCGATGAGAACGCCGGCGAGAATAGTCGGCTTTGCGACATCGATGGTCGGGACATCGGCCTGCTGCATGAATGCAGCGAAAAGCGCGAGCGCCGTCAGAGCAGCGGATCCGATTGCGAATCCTTTCCCGATGGCCGCAGTGGTGTTGCCAACGGCATCGAGCATATCGGTTCGCTCGCGGACTTCCGGGGGAAGATGCGCCATCTCTGCAATTCCTCCAGCATTGTCGCTGACCGGACCGTATGCGTCGACAGCAAGCTGAATACCCGTTACTGATAGCATGCCTACTGCTGCGATGGCAATGCCGTAGAGGGCGGCGAAGTGGGCGGCGCCTATAATAGCGACGGCGAGAATTACGGCAGGTAATCCCGTCGATCGCATCCCGACCCCGAGTCCCTCAATGATGTTTGTCGCAGCCCCGGTTATGCTCTGCGTGGCAATGCCGAGCGTCGGTTTGTTGCTGGTCGATGTGTAATACTCCGTGATCAACCCGATGGCCACGCCGCTGGCCAGTCCGATGAGGACGGCATAGAAGACGCCGAGTGATGAGTAGGTGGTACCATCGAGCACCCACTCAGTCGGAAGCATGAAGCGAATAATAAAGAAGGAGAGGGCCGCCATGATGAAGGAAGCACCGAACTCACCAATGTTGAGTGCATGCTGCGGGCTGCCGCCTTCTTTAACACGAACGAAGAACGAACCGAGAATCGACACGATGATTCCTACTGCCGCCAGGGCAAGCGGAAGCAGAACGGCCGCGAGCGACTCTACACCTGAGGCGGCAAATGTCTCGAGGAAGGCCGCGCCAAGGACCATCGTTCCGATGATGGATCCCACATAGCTTTCAAAAAGGTCGGCGCCCATTCCCGCGACGTCGCCGACGTTGTCTCCAACGTTGTCGGCAATGGTGGCAGGGTTACGGGGATCGTCTTCCGGTATGCCCTCATACACCTTCCCAGCCAGGTCGGCGCCTACGTCGGCTGCTTTCGTGTAAATGCCTCCACCGACCCTGGCGAACAGCGCAATCGATGAGGCGCCGAGTGAAAAGCCCGAGATGACATTGATTACGCGCGCAAAATTCCACGCAACGTCGCCATATACGAGCGTCTGAGAATAGACGAGGAACAGCGATCCGAGTCCCAGGACGCCCAATCCAACGACTGAGAGACCCATGACAAGGCCGCCAGAGAAGGCCACGTTCAGTGCCGGTCCGAGGCCTTTTATGGCGGCATTCGTGGTTCTCACGTTTGCCTTGGTGGCGACGGTCATCCCGATAAAACCGGCGAGTCCGGAGCAAAGGGCGCCGACCAGGAATGAGAGAGCGACCAGAGGCGACGAAGTGTCACTTCCCCAGTTGGCGAAGACCAGCAGTGCGGCAACGCAGACAACGAAGATGCCCAGGATGCGGTATTCACGTCGCAGGAAGGCGCGGGCCCCATCGGCGATAGCCGCTGCAATCTCCTGCATGTCGTCTGTTCCGGGGTCCTGTCGGCCAACCCATCGCGCACGCAGGAACGCGTAAAACAGTGCGATAAGACCGGCCACGGGCACGGCGATCATATACGTAGTGGCATCCATTCCTTATACCTTGTGTTAAGTGCTATCATGTGCCGCAGACGTGGCGGCGGCGAATGGATGGGCGACCGGCCGAAAGGGCATGTCCCCATCTCTGCTTCCGATTGGTTCCCGGGGGTCTTTCCCAGAATTCGGGTTCATTCAGGAAGACCCTCCTTTTCGCTGATTGAAGCGATTCATTGCGGTAACGACGCCTTCGGTGACGAACGTCAGTGCCGCTTCAGCGGCTTGATCAATTATTTCATCGACTAGAGGTCGTTCATCGTCAGAAAAGGATTCGAGCACGTACTCTGCTTGACGACCGCGGCGAAAACTACCGCCCACGCCGATGCGGATTCTGGGAAAATTGTCCGAATCTAATTCGTCGATTATGTCCTGAACGCCGTTATGTCCACCTGAACCTCCGGAGGGTCGGATTCGGAGCGTTCCAATGTCAAGATAGATGTCGTCGACGACGACCAGGATGTCCCGGTCGTCGACGCCATAGCGGCCCTTCATCTTCTTGACGGCTGCTCCACTTCTGTTCATGAACGCTGTCGGTTTCGCGAGCACGATCGATCGCCCTCGATGTTTGCCTGTCGCTGCGTGGTAGAGCCCGGACCCGGTCAGCCGATGGACAGCGCGCAGGAGAGCGCTCTCATCCATCGGCAGTCCGATCTTGTCGGCGATCCTGTCGATCGTGTCGAAGCCCACGTTATGACGCGAACCCGCGTATTTCGGACCAGGATTTCCAAGACCCACGATAAGGCGTGTACCGGCCATTGAGTCGAATAATCACACCAGTTCGGGATCGGTCGATCAGTCCTCGTCCTCTTCTTCGGACTCCTCGCCTTCGAGCTCGTCCGCTCCTTCTGCTCCTTCTTCGAGGCCTTCGCCTTCCTCGAGTTCCTCGACCTCTTCCTCGATCTCGGGAGCTGCACCGGCAACCGTGACCATGGTCTGTCCGGGGCTGGTGAGCACAGAGACATTGCCCAGGTCGAGATCCGAAACGTGCAGCGTGTCGCCGATGAGCAACCCTGCGATGTCAACGTCGATGTGACCCGGGATGTCTTTCGGGAAGCACTCGATTTCAAGCTCGGTCAGAACGACCTGGGTAACACCGCCCTCGAGCTGGCCCGCGGGTGTCCCGTGGAACTGAATCGGTACGGTGATCCGGATCATTTCACCCTGCTGCAGGACTTGAAAGTCGGCGTGCGAGGGTGCATCGGTCATCGGGTTAAAGTCGATGGCGCGCAGGATACACGACCAGGAGTCTTTGTCTATTTTGACGTCGACGGTATGGGTCTCGGAAGTGTAGATGAGCGGCCGCAGGCTTAGCTCGGGCACTTCGAAGTGGACCGGGGTCACCCCGCGGCCATACAGTACGCACGGTACGTTCCCACGATTGCGAACCGCCTTGGCCGCCTTCTTACCGACGTCGCGCGAGGATACTTCCAGTACTAGGGATTCCATCTCAGTGGTTCTTCGTTGTATGAGCGGCTTGTCCGTCGATTTACTCGACGAACAGTGTGGAGACCGAGTCGTCGACGCAAATTCGCCGGATGGCATCCGCGAAATATGTGGCGACGCCAAGGACCTCGATTCTATCCGACTGCCGCGTTAGTGGTATTGTGTCAGTTACAAGCAGTTTACTGATCTCGGAGGCCTCGATGCGATCGTAGGCCGGACCAGAAAGAAGGCCGTGTGTTCCGGCCGCCCAAATCTCGAGCGCGCCCGACTTCTTGAGTGCGGCTGCGCCATTGACGAGCGTTCCGCCCGTATCCACCATATCGTCAATCAGCAGGACGTTCTTTCCTGCTACGGAACCGATGATGTTGACGACTTCGGCTTCGTTCGGTCGTGGACGACGCTTGTCGATCATGGCCAGATCACAGTTCAATCGGGAGGCATATGCCCGTGCTCTCTTCGATGCGCCGACGTCGGGTGCGACGACGACCAGATTCGGTATGTCGATCTGTTTCACGTGCTCGATAAAGAGCGCTGAACCGTACAAATGATCGACGGGGATGTCGAAGAAACCCTGGATCTGTGGCGCATGCAAATCCATCGTCAAGATGCGATTCACGCCAGCAGTGGAAAGCATGTCGGCAACGAGCTTCGCTGCAATCGATACGCGAGGCCGATCCTTTCTGTCCTGGCGGGCATATCCGAAGTAGGGTATTACCGCCGTGATCCTGGACGCAGAAGCGCGCTTTGCGGCATCCACGAGGAGCAGAAGCTCGATCAAATTTTCGGCGGGAGGCTGCGTACCCTGAATTATGAAAAGGTCCGTTCCCCGAATCGACTGTTCGAACTTGACGTAAACTTCGCCGTCGGAAAAATTCCGAATCGTCAGATCTCCCAACTCCACCCCAAACGCGTCCGCGATCCCGCTTGCAAGCGCAGGATTCGATCTCCCGGCGCAAAGAACGACGGGACGCGGTTCGTTGGAATTGAAAACAGACAAAGACATCAGTTTCGAAGAAACGGGCGATCGACGGCGCGACACCATTTGGCGGCCACGATCGGTTGGATTATTATCGCTGCCCGGGGAGGATTCGAACCTCCACGTACGGCTCCAAAGGCCGCTGTCCTGCCATTAGACGACCGGGCAAGCTCGCCAAAACGGCGATTTTCGAGAAACATTAAATATACCACCAGCGGTCAGAACATACCAAGCTGGAGCGCGCGGGCGAAACGTGACTTCTTTGTTAAGCAAGGACGCCCCTTCAGTCTGCTCAGTGCAGTCACAGACCGGATTCACGATAAACCGACAAAACAGCCCACCTCGATTTATTGACAAGAAAAGAACGCGGGTCGTACCTTTTAATTCTGTCTTCACTGCACGTTTCCTAGCTTTTCTATCTGGCGGAATTGCGTTGCCGGGTGAGGTCTCGTGTACGGAGTGGGCTGGTGTCGGCGCAGATCTTCTCGTGGTTCAGTTCTTCGTAGAGTTAGATGAGACATGCTGGCGTAGCTCAGTTGGTAGAGCAGCTGATTTGTAATCAGCAGGTCGGGGGTTCGAGTCCCTTCGCCAGCTCTTCCGAGATAATTGGAAACCGGGTAGGTACCGAAGCGGTCAAACGGGGCAGACTGTAAATCTGCTGGCTTAGCCTTCGGAGGTTCGAATCCTCCCCTGCCCACGATTAGTCATTGGACACGGGACATTGGTCACTGGTGAGTAATGACCAGGTATGAGTTGTTCTTTTGTATTTTGACGTTCGGTCTTGGCATGATCGGGTCTCACAGCTTTGGTCAGCCACTAACTGTGAATACCAGTGACTATGTCTAGTGTCCAACAACCAGCCCGCGGGAGTAGCTCAGTTGGTAGAGCATCAGCCTTCCAAGCTGAGGGTCGCGAGTTCGAGTCTCGTCTCCCGCTCTGATGTTAGTCACTAGCCATTGGCCATTAGTCATTAGGCTCGAGCCATGGCTGGGCCAAGAACCAATGTCTGGTGACCAATGGCTGAGCAGCCGCCTTAGCTCAGTGGTAGAGCACTTCCATGGTAAGGAAGGGGTCATCGGTTCAAATCCGATAGGCGGCTCGAAGAAGTGACAAGAATCGGCCGGCGAGGAAACAGCTTGCCGGGTTTGGCCGTTCAGGCGGCTCGTTTTTGTCATGTTTACATGTGACAATTGACAACAAGGAGTTATGGCAAAGGAGACGTTTCAGCGCACGAAGCCTCACGTTAACGTGGGTACGATTGGTCACGTTGATCATGGTAAGACGACGTTGACGGCAGCGATCACGATGGTGCTTGCGAAGCACGTAACGGGGGTGACGATTCGTTCGTTTGACTCGATTGACAATGCGCCGGAGGAGCGAGAGCGTGGTATCACGATCGCGACGGCACACGTGGAGTACGAGACGGAGCATCGTCACTATGCGCACGTGGATTGTCCGGGCCACGCGGACTATGTAAAGAACATGGTTACGGGTGCGGCGCAGATGGACGGGGCGATACTGGTGGTGGCGGCGACGGACGGGCCGATGCCGCAGACGCGCGAGCACATTTTGCTGGCGCGTCAGGTGGGAGTTCCGTACCTGATCGTGTACATGAACAAGGTGGACCTGGTCGACGACGAGGAGTTGTTGGAGTTGGTGGAGATGGAGATTCGCGATCTATTGAACCAGTACGAGTTTCCTGGCGATGACATTCCTGTGATCCGCGGAAGCGCGCTGCGTGCGCTCAACGGGGAGGAAGACGGGGAGAAGTCGGTGCTGGAGTTGATGGAAGCGGTTGACAGCTACATTCCGACGCCGGAGCGCGACGTGGACAAGCCGTTTTTGATGCCGATCGAGGACGTGTTTTCGATCACGGGTCGCGGGACGGTGGTGACGGGTCGGATCGAGCGGGGCGTGATCAAGGTGGGTGAGACGGTCGACATTCTTGGGATCCACGATGCGAAGCAGTCTTCGGTGGTGACGGGGGTAGAGATGTTCCGCAAGCTTTTGGACCGCGGTGAGGCGGGCGACAACGTGGGGCTACTGCTTCGCGGGATCGACAAGGAGGCGGTAGAGCGCGGGATGGTGGTTGCGAAGCCGGGATCGGTGACGCCGCACAAGGAATTTGAGTCGGAGGTGTACGTGCTTTCGAAGGATGAGGGAGGCCGCCACACGCCGTTTTTCAAGGGATACCGGCCGCAGTTTTACTTCCGTACGACGGACGTAACGGGCGACATTGATCTGCCGGCGGGAGTGGAGATGGTCATGCCGGGCGACAACACGCAGTTCACGGTGAAGCTGATCCAGCCGATCGCCATGGAAGACGGCCTGCGCTTCGCTATCCGCGAAGGCGGTCGTACCGTCGGCGCCGGCGTCGTCACCAAAATCCTGGATTAGTCATTAATCATATCAGTCATTAGTCGCTGGCGCTCCCTTGAGGGTCAGGTTCTAATGACTAGTGTCCAGTGACGTATGACTGATCGAACGGGCGTAGCTCAATTGGCAGAGCAGCGGTCTCCAAAACCGCAGGCTGCAGGTTCGAGTCCTGCCGCCCGTGCAACTTAGTCATTGGTTATTAGTCACCAGTTGTTAGACTTTGGACAAATAGGACAATAGGACATGAAGATCGTCACTTACATGAACGAGGTTATGAAGGAGGTGCACAAGGTGAGCTGGCCTTCTCGGCAGGAGCTCATAAGCAACACTATCCTCACGCTCATATCCTCGTTGCTGATCGCCGTCCTCATCTTCGGGCAGGATCAGGTGATCAGCCGTGTGCTGCAGTTCATCTACAGCTAGAACAGAATCAGGAAATTATCCCATGGGTAACACCGTAAAATGGTTCGTGCTCCGCACGCTTTCCGGACACGAGAAGAAGGTGCGTGAGTACCTGATGAGCGAGATAGAACGGCTGGGCATGGAAAAGAAGCTCCATCAGGTGCTGATCCCGACCGAGACGGTGTTCGAAATGCGCAAAGGGAAAAAGCGCACGCGCCAGAAGACGTTCTTCCCGGGTTACGTACTCGTAGAGGCCGAGCTCGACAACGAAATGACCCACCTGATCAATGGACTTCCGTCCGTCGTGGGCTTCCTGGCATCCGGAAACCAGCCGGTGGCGCTTCGCGAGGACGAAGTAAATCGCATTCTTGGGCGCATGGACGAAGCCCGAGAGGCCGGAGA
Source organism: uncultured Bacteroidota bacterium (assembly GCA_963768715.1). GTDB lineage: Bacteria > Bacteroidota > Rhodothermia > Rhodothermales > DATKEJ01 > DATKEJ01. The sequence continues at coordinate 112,942 of CAVYJC010000010.1, read as the reverse complement.
GCAACCCGAAATGCCCTTCAATGTGGGAGATCCGGTCAAGGTCGTCGATGGACCCTTCAATAACTTCACGGGCACAATCGACGAGGTGTTTCCAGACAAGATGAAGGTCAAGGTCATGGTCTCCATCTTCGGAAGAAAGACCCCGCTCGAACTGGATTATCTCCAGGTCGAACGTGAGCATTAAGTTCGGGAACCTACAAAAACTCCAACGGTAATAGCTCGTCTGCGCTTAGCCGGTTGATGGCTATTTTGCAGTGGGTGATGTCCGGAATCTGATTTCGAGAATGGCAAAGAAGGTAGAAGGCTACATCAAGCTTCAAATAAAGGCCGGTCAGGCGAGTCCTGCTCCACCGATCGGGCCTGCGCTGGGTCAGCGCGGCGTCAATATCATGGAATTCTGCAAGCAGTTCAATGCTGCGACGCAGGATCGCATGGGGTTGGTGCTTCCTGTTGTAATTACGGTTTTCGCCGACAAGTCTTTCACGTTCATCGTGAAGAGTCCTCCTGCGGCCATCCTTCTGTTGAAGGCGGCGGCAATCGAGAAGGGGAGTCCCGACTCTCGGCGACAGAAGGTTGCGTCGGTGTCGTGGGACCAGTGTCGCGAGATCGCGCAGACCAAATTGGAAGACCTGAACGCTACGGATCTGGATGCGGCGGCGTCCATGGTTGCCGGTACGGCCAGGTCGATGGGGATAACAGTTACTGGTCGACCCGTCTCCGGTCAATAGCCGGTTCGATCTGTTCACCGCGGGAGCCCGCACCGGAGTTGGGCGCACGCACCGCACAACAACTTTCCTGATGGCAAAGAAAGGAAAGCGCTCCAAACAGCATGCGGAGTTGCTCGCTGAGGCTGAGCTTCCTGCAGCGTTGGAAGTCGCCAGCGACCTCGTCAAGAAGGTCGCGACAGCAAAATTTGACGAATCGATCGACATCGATGTTCGGCTTGGTGTCGATCCGCGCCACGCTGACCAGATGGTCAGAGGCTCGGTGTCACTGCCGCACGGGACGGGTCGGACCGTCCGCGTGCTCGTGCTGACCAACGAAGGACAGCAGCAGGAGGCCCGAGACGCCGGCGCCGAGCACGTAGGGCTCGATGATTACGTAGAGAAGATTAAAGGTGGATGGACCGATGTCGACGTCGTCATCGCCACGCCCGACGTTATGGCCCAGGTCGGCCAGTTGGGACGCATTCTGGGCCCCCGCGGTCTGATGCCGAACCCGAAGACGGGCACTGTCACGCGCGACGTGACCGAGGCGGTACACGCCGTTCGTGCGGGCAAGATCGATTTCAGGGTCGACCGCTATGGAATTATCCATGCCTCGATTGGCCGGGCATCCTTTTCCACGGAACAGCTGACGGACAACGCGCGCGCGTTCCTCAAGGAGATTGTCCGCCTGCGGCCGTCGGCCTCCAAGGGGACCTACGTTCGCTCGATTACGCTGACTCCGACGATGGGGCCCGGTGTGGCCGTTGATCCGCTCGGAACCGTCATGTCATTGAGGTAGCAGAACTATGAACAAAGATCAAAAAGTTGCCGCTGTCGACGCGCTGGCCAAACACATGGAAGGCGCCGTCGCAGTGTATTTGACGGACTATTCGGGGCTCACCGTCGAGCAATCCAATAAGCTCCGCCGGCAGTTTCGGGAAGCCGGTGTCGATTTCACGGTCGCCAAGAATACTTTCGTGCGTCTCGCCATGGAGCGTCTCGGAGGTTTCGATGCCGTGCTGCCGCACCTGGAAGGACCGACGGCGATTGCCGTGACCACCGATCCCGCCGCACCGGCTCGGATCATCAAAGATTTTTCCGGAAAGGTCGACGTCGGGAAACCGGCGCTGAAGGCCGCCATTATCGAGGGAAGCTACTTCGGATCGGACGCGCTTGAGATGCTTCTAGCGCTCAAGTCGAGAGGGGAAATCGTCGGTGACATCATCGGCCTCCTGCTTTCGCCGATGTCGAATACGATCGGGGCGCTTCAAGCCCCGGGTGCGAACCTCGTAGGCGCCATCAAGACCATTGCAGAAAGAGGTGCCTGAGCGCACACTGACGACGAAAACAATAAACCACAATCCGTAAACAGCAGAGCAGCCTCGATCAGATCGAGACAGAGACCTCTGCAGGATAAAACACAAATACGATGGCTGACATCAAAAAACTCGCTGAACAACTCGTTGGGCTCACCATCTCTGAGGCCAACGAACTGGCCAATCTTCTCGAAGAGGAGTATGGCATCAAACCGGCCGCCGCGGCGGTCGCAGTTGCCGGTCCGGCCGGTGGCGACGGCGCCGCTGCTGCAGTGGAGGAAAAAACCGAGTTCAACGTGCTTCTGAAGAGCTTTGGAAGCAACAAAATCGCGGTGATCAAAGAGGTCCGCACCATCACCGGACTCGGTCTGAAGGAGGCCAAGGAGCTCGTAGACAATGCTCCCGGCACCATCCAGGAAGGCGTTGCGAAAGCGCAAGCCGAGGAAATGAAGCAGAAACTGGAAGAAGCCGGCGCAGAAGTCGAGCTCCAGTAACGTTTTTTAATGTGCTCGCAACGGGATCCGTGCCGTCGGCGCGGATCCCGTTCGTGCACGTTCGACCAGGTTTGGAGAGTCGCCATCCCGCATCGAACAAGTAATGATATTGCCGCCATCCGATCCTGCTCCTTCGGGACCGATCGGCATGGTGGACATTCGTTCTGTGCCGCCCCGGGCCAGGGCGGGGCTGTCGAATCAGAGCCACTACCAGATAGTGCGTTGAGGCCGGCGGTGTGCCTCCGACGCGAACATTAATCCGCGAGACAACTTATGTCCAAATCCAACGGATTGTCGACCAATGGTCGTATTTCCTTTGCGCGTATCGAACCGGTTCAAGACTACCCCGATTTTCTGGGTGTCCAGATTGGTTCGTTCGAAGACTTCGTGCAAGATCGGGTCGCACCCGAAGAGCGTGAGCTCAAAGGCCTTCAGGCTGTCTTCACGGAGCACTTTCCGATACAGGACAGTCGCGAGCGATACATGCTGGAGTTCGTCAACTACAGCATCGAGGCGCCGAAACACTCCGTAGCCGAGTGTATTGCGCAGGGTCTCTCTTTCTCCGTGCCCCTCAAAGCCCGCCTCCGCCTCTCATCGAGAGACGACGAGGATGAGGATGAGCCGGAAGAGGCAGTTGAGCAGGATGTCTACCTCGGAAATCTCCCGTTCATGACGGAGCGCGGCTCGTTCGTCATCAACGGCGCCGAACGCGTTGTTGTCTCCCAGCTTCATCGGAGCCCGGGTGTATTCTTCGGCCAATCGGTCCACCCGAATGGCACCGTGCTCTACTCTGCGCGCGTCATTCCCCTGCGCGGCTCCTGGATCGAATTCTCGACGGACGTCGGGAACGTGATGTGGGCCTACATCGATCGTAAGAAGAAACTACCGGTAACCACGCTGCTCAGAGCGCTGGGTTATTCTTCAGACGAAGACATTCTCCAGCTTTTCCAGCTTTCGGAGACCGTTGAGCTCAAGGCCAAGACGAATATCAAATCCTACTTCGGCCGGAAACTGGCCGCGAACGTTTCCGTCGTTCGTACGCACGAGGTCGTTGACGAGGATACGGGTGAGGTGCTTCATGAAGTACAGGAGCACGACATCGTGCTTCCGGCCGAGCACGAGCTCAACGAAGCGAGTTTCGACAAGCTCAAGGATCACGAGATCAAGAAGATCTTCCTACTGAAGGATGATGCTCAGGAGGATTTCGACAGGAGCACCCTGGTAAACACGCTCAAGAAGGATCCCGCGCACTCCCAGGAAGAAGCACTCGCCTACCTCTATACGCAGCTACGCGGAGCCGAACCGCCCGATGCCGAAACCGCGCGCGGTATGCTCGAGCGGCTCTTTTTCAGCGAGAAACGCTATGATCTCGGCGAAGTCGGACGCTACCGTCTCAACAAGCGTCTTGGTATCGACGGCGATCCTGATCGACTCACGCTCGATCGTGACGATATCGTATCGATCATCAGCGAGCTGGTTAATCTCCAGAACGGCAAATCGTCCGTGGACGACATCGACCACCTCGGCAACCGCCGCGTTCGCACGGTCGGAGAGCAGCTTTCCGCTCAGTTCTCACTCGGGCTGGCTCGAATGGCCCGGACGATTAAGGAACGTATGAACCTGCGGGATGCCGAAAAGCTGACGCCGCAGGACCTGGTCAACGCTCGGACCATTTCGAGTGTCATCAATACGTTTTTCGGAACGAATCAGCTTAGCCAGTTCATGGACCAGACGAACCCGCTGGCCGAGCTTACGCACAAGCGGCGCATGTCGGCGCTCGGGCCCGGCGGTCTGACGCGGGAGCGTGCAGGCTTCGAGGTTCGTGACGTGCACTACACGCACTACGGCAGACTCTGCCCGATCGAGACGCCGGAAGGACCCAACATCGGTCTGATTTCCTCTCTCTGCGTACACGGCCGCGTGAATGCGTTCGGTTTCATCGAAACGCCCTACCGCGTGGTGACCAAAGGCAAGGTGACCGACGAGATTCGCTACCTGTCTGCCGAGGAAGAGGACAACGCGATCGTGGCTCAGGCAAACGCGCCGATCGACAAACGCGGCCGGTTCGTGAACGAGTACGTGAAATGCCGGCATCACGGCGATTTCGTCGTGGAAGGACCCGACGTCGTGCAGTTCATGGACATTTCGCCCAACCAGATCGTGTCTCCCGCCGCCAGCTTGATTCCGTTCCTCGAGCACGATGATGCAAACCGTGCTCTCATGGGATCAAACATGCAGCGCCAGGCTGTCCCCCTGCTTCGTCCCGAGGCGCCGATTGTTGGCACCGGCCTTGAAGGGCGGGTCGCCCGTGATTCCCGCGCCCTCGTCTTGGCGGAAGGACCGGGCGTCGTTTCTTACGTTGATGCCACGTCGGTTGAGATAACCTACGATCGCGATGCGAAATCGGAGCTGGTCTCCTTCGAAGACTCCGTCAAACGTTATGAGCTGATCAAGTTCAGACGGACGAACCAGGACACGTCGGTGAACCAGAAGCCCGTCGTTAAGATCGGGCAGCGCGTCGAGGAGGGGACCCTCCTTGCCGATGGCTGCGCCACCGAGAAAGGAGAGGTCGCACTCGGCAAGAACCTTCTCGTGGCGTTCATGCCGTGGCGCGGTTACAACTTCGAGGATGCGATCGTCATCTCCGAGCGCGTGGTCACCGAAGACGTCTACACCTCGATTCACATCGAACAGTTCGAGCTGCAGGTTCGTGACACGAAGCGTGGCGAAGAGGAGTTGACGCGTGAGATCCCGAACGTCTCAGAAGAAGCGACGAAGGATCTCGACGAGCGCGGCATCATCCGTATGGGCGCCGAAGTGAACGCGGGCGACATCATCGTCGGGAAGATCACGCCCAAGGGCGAAACGGATCCAACCCCCGAGGAAAAGCTGCTTCGTGCCATCTTTGGCGACAAGGCCGGCGACGTCAAGGATGCGTCGCTGAAGGCGCCTCCGGGCATGAAAGGCGTCGTCATCGACACCAAGCTCTATAGCCGCCGCAAATCGGATCCCGCATCGCGGAAGAAGGACCAGCAGCAGCTTAAGGAGATCGACGACACGTTCGAAGAGCGCCTCGCAGGGCTCAATGAGCAATTCCTCGATCGGTTCTTCAAGATCGTCGTCGGCAAGACGTCGAACGGAATCGAGACCAAGGAAGGGAAAACCCTCGTTGCAAAAGGCGCCAAGATCGCCAAGACGGCGTTCAAAGGCGTTTCTCCGCTCGAACTCAACCTGACTTCGGGGGCCACTTCGAGCAAGAGCACGAACGAACTCGTCTCGCGCCTCGTCCTGAATTACAACGCGAGGTACCGCACGTTCGAAGCCGAGCAGAAAAGGGACAAGCACCTCATCCAGATGGGTGACGAGCTTCCCCCGGGCATTCTGCAGCTGGCCAAGGTCTATGTCGCCCGTAAGCGCAAGCTTCAGGTCGGCGACAAAATGGCCGGCCGTCACGGCAATAAAGGTGTCGTGGCAAGGATCGTTCCGCTGCAGGATATGCCGTATCTGGAAGACGGAACGCCGGTCGATATCGTGTTGAACCCGTTGGGCGTCCCGAGTCGGATGAACCTCGGCCAGATTTTCGAGACGCTGCTCGGGTGGGCTGGAAAAGCACTCGGCGTGCGTTTCGCAACGCCGGTCTTTGACGGTTCTACCGAGGAGGACATCCGAAAGGCGCTCATGGACGCGAAGCTTCCGGAAGACGGTCGGGTCCAGTTGTATGACGGGATGACCGGACAGGTGTTCGATCAGCTCACGACGGTCGGCTACATGTATATGCTCAAGTTGAGTCACCTCGTCGAGGACAAGATTCACGCACGGAGCATCGGCCCGTACAGCCTGATCACGCAGCAGCCACTCGGTGGGAAGGCCCAGTTCGGCGGTCAGCGATTCGGAGAGATGGAAGTCTGGGCTCTCGAAGCATATGGCGCAGCGCATACGCTTCAGGAGATGCTGACAGTCAAGTCCGACGACGTCCAGGGACGATCGAAGGTCTACGAATCCATCGTGAAGGGCGAGAACCTGCCCGAGCCAAACATACCCGAGAGCTTTAACGTGTTGGTCCGCGAACTGCAGGGCCTCGGGCTGGAGGTCAAGATCGAATAGCGCGATGTGCAAGAACCGATCTGAACCTCTACACCTTTTTAACTGATCACAAACATGCCGTACTCCAAGACACAGAAGATCACCAGAGACTTCTCGAGCATTACGGTTGCGCTGGCTTCGCCGGAACAGATCCTCGAACGTTCTTATGGGGAAGTTCTGAAGCCCGAAACGATCAACTACCGCTCCTTCAAGCCCGAAAAGGAAGGCCTTTTCTGCGAGAAGATCTTTGGTCCCGTGAAGGACTGGGAGTGCCATTGCGGTAAATACAAGCGAATTCGTTACAAGGGCATCATCTGCGATCGCTGCGGCGTCGAGGTGACTCAGAAATCGGTTCGGCGGGAACGGATGGGTCACATCACGCTTTGCGTGCCGGTGGTTCACATCTGGTACTTCCGCAGCGTGCCGAACAAATGCGCTCACCTTCTCGGACTGAAATCGAAGGAACTCGAGCGAATCATCTACTACGAGAGCTACGTCGTCATTCAGCCAGGCTCCGCGGCCGCCACAGGAGTCGAAGCGGGCCAACTCCTGAGTGAGGATGAGTATTACGAAGTACTCTCGCAGGTACGGGAAGACAATGGCCGCCTTGAAGACGACAATCCGGAGAAGTTTATCTGCCGGATTGGCGGCGAGGCGGTCGAGGTGATGCTCGGCCGGTTGAAGCTCAACGAGTTGGCCCGTGAGTTGCGCTTCCAAATTAAGACGGAGACGAGCCAGCAGCGGAAAGCGGACGCTCTCAAGCGCCTCTCGGTCGTCGAAGACTTCCGGGCCGCGAACAAGCGGTTCGAGAATCGTCCGGAGTGGATGGTCATGCGCGTGATTCCGGTGATTCCGCCCGAGCTACGCCCGCTCGTTCCCCTCGAAGGGGGGCGCTTCGCAACGTCGGACCTGAACGACTTGTACCGACGCGTCATCATCCGAAATAACCGCCTCAAGCGCCTTATCGACATCAAGGCTCCTGAAGTCATCCTGCGCAATGAGAAGCGGATGCTCCAGGAGGCCGTCGACAGTCTGCTCGACAACAGCCGGAAGGCCAATGCGGTGCGCAGCGATTCGAATCGCGCCCTGAAATCCCTCTCCGATATGCTGAAAGGGAAGCAGGGACGGTTCCGTCAGAACCTGCTTGGGAAACGCGTCGACTATTCGGGCCGATCGGTCATTGTCGTCGGCCCTGAACTCCAGTTGCACCAGTGCGGCCTTCCCAAAGAGATGGCCGTCGAGCTGTTCAAACCCTTCATCATCCGCAAGCTGATCGAAAGGGGCATTGTCAAGACGGTGAAGAGCGCCAAGAAGGTCGTAGACCGACGCACGACCGATGTCTGGGACATCCTGGAGAAGGTCGTAGATGGTCATCCGATCATGCTGAACCGGGCGCCGACGTTGCACCGACTGGGCATCCAGGCTTTCCAGCCGATTTTGATCGAAGGCAAAGCCATCCAGCTCCATCCGCTCGTATGTACGGCGTTCAACGCCGACTTCGACGGTGACCAGATGGCCGTGCACGTTCCGCTCAGCCACGATGCCTGCCTCGAAGCGATGATTCTCATGCTCTCGAGCCACAATATCCTTAGTCCCGCCCACGGCGGTCCGATCGCGGTGCCCAGTCAGGACATGGTGCTCGGGATGTACTACATGACCAAGGCCCGCGCGAACGGCAAGGGGCAGGGTATGACCTTCAGCGCGCTTTCGGAGCTTCGCCAAGCTTTCGATCAGGGCATTATTGCGCTGCATACCAGAGTCAAACTGCGGCTTCCAAGCGGCGAGATCATTGACACGACCACTGGTCGCGGTCTCTTCAACGAGATCGTCCCAGAGGAAATCGGATACGTGAACGAGGTGCTGACGAAGAAGAACATGCGACTGATCATCGGCCGTGTATTCGCCGGGACGAACTATCCGAAGACAGCCAAATTCCTCGACGATCTGAAGAATCTCGGTTTTTCGCAGGCAACGCTCGGAGGACTTTCGTTCTCCGTTGCCGATATCGTCGTTCCCGACGCCAAATACGAGCTCATCGAACAGGCGAACAAGGAAGTCCAGAATGTTCGTACCTCCTGGGAGCACGGCATCATTACGGAGAACGAGCGCTACAACCGGGTGATCGACATCTGGAGCAGCACGAACAACCGCGTCTCGGAGGTTCTCTTCGATTCACTGCGTGCCGACAGGGAAGGATTCAACGCCATCTACATGATGGCTGATTCGGGTGCTCGGGGTTCGAGAGAGCAGATTCGCCAGCTTGGCGGGATGCGGGGTCTGATGGCCAAGCCGCAAAAGAGTCTCTCCGGATCGGCAGGGGAAATCATCGAGAACCCGATTATTTCCAACTTCAAGGAAGGATTGTCCGTGCTCGAGTACTTCATCTCGACGCACGGTGCCCGGAAGGGTCTTGCCGACACCGCTCTCAAGACGGCGGACGCCGGTTACCTGACACGCCGACTTTGTGACGTCGCGCAGGACGTGACGATCACGCAGCACGACTGCGGTACGCTTCGGGGTATCCAGATCGCAGCGCTGAAGGACAATGAGGAGATCGTCGAACGACTCGAAGACAGGATCCTCGGCCGCGTGTCGGTCCACGATGTGGTCGATCCGCTTTCGGGTGACACGCTCGTTCAGGCAAACCAGCTCATCGACGAAGAAATTGCACGCTCGATCGCCGAAACGTCGATCGAAGGCGTGGAGATTCGCTCGGCGCTGACCTGCGAGTCGCGACGAGGCGTCTGTGCGCTGTGCTACGGCCGTAACCTCGCGTCGAGTCGTCTCGTGGAGGTCGGTGAAGCGGTTGGCATCGTGGCGGCTCAGTCGATCGGTGAACCGGGCACGCAGCTCACGCTGAGGACCTTCCACATCGGGGGTACGGCGAGCCGTATCGCCGCCGAGAGCACGATCCAGACGAAGTTTGCAGGTAAAGTCGAATTCGACAACATGCGTACTGTCGTGTACGAGCACGAGGAAGGCTCATCCTCGATTGCCATCGGTCGTTCCGGAGAGATCCGGGTCGTCGACGAAGAGGGGCGCAGGCTGATTGCCTACGGCGTGCCCTACGGAGCCGAAGTGCTCGTCGAAGCCGGCGATCAGGTCGATCGCGGAGTTGTCCTGGCCAGTTGGGACCCATACAACTCGGTCATTATCTCCGAGTCTTCAGGTACCGTTCTTTATCAGGACATCATCGAGGGGACGACCTTTCGGGAAGAAGCGGACGAGCAGACAGGGCACCGGGAGAAGGTTATTATCGAGACGCGGGAGCGAAATCTGACGCCCGCCCTCATGATTGCTACCGGAAAGGGCAAAGGTGCGAAGACTTCGCGTGAATACACGCTTCCGATTCGCGCTCGAATCCAGGTCGGCGAGTCCGAAAAAGTCCAGGCCGGCCAGGTAATTGCGAAAATTCCTCGCCAATCGGCGAAGACGCGAGACATCACCGGAGGTCTGCCGCGCGTTATCGAGCTGTTCGAGGCTCGCCAGCCCACCGATCCGGCTGTGGTCAGCCAGATCGACGGGGAGGTTTCGTTCGGTACGCGGAAACGCGGTTCGCAGGAAGTCATCGTTCGAAGCCGCGACGCCCTCGACGAACGCACCTACCTTGTTCCTCTGACGAAATATCTCCTCGTTTACGAGAATGACCTCGTTCGCGCAGGAGATCCGCTTTCGGACGGACAGGTGTCACCCCAGGATATCCTGAGTATACAGGGACCGTTCGCCGTCCAGAAGTACCTGGTGAACGAGATCCAGGAGGTCTACCGCCTCCAGGGTGTTACCATCAACGACAAGCACATCGAGATTATCGTCTCGCAGATGATGCAGAAAGTGCGTGTGACCGATCCGGGTGATACCCGTTTCCTCGAGGATCGACTGGTCGATCGTTTTGCGCTCGAGGCCGTCAATGACGATCTCTACGACAAATTCGTCATCATGGACGCGGGCGAAGCTTCGCTCGACGTTGGAGACGTAATCGATCGCAGAAAACTGCGAGACGTCAACTCGGAGATGAAGCGTCACGACATGCGCCAAGTCGAAGTGCGTCCGACCCAGCCGGCCGTTGCCGAACCGGTCCTTCTCGGGATCACCCAGGCAGCGCTCGCGACGGATTCGTTCATCTCGGCGGCCTCCTTCCAGGAGACGACCAAGGTGCTTACCGATGCGGCTATCAATGCCCAGTCTGACGAGCTCTACGGACTGAAGGAGAACGTCATCGTGGGTCACCTCGTACCCGCGGGTACGGGCGTGAAAACGCTGCGAGACGTTGTGGTCGGTTCGAGGAAGGAACTCGAGGCGCTTCAGGCGGCTACCGCCGCGCCGGCATCGGCCGGTGGCGACGGCGAATCGCAGCCCGAAGTGGAGACGAAGGCGTAAGCAAAGGAAGGGGTGACGCGGATTCGCGCCACCCCTTCGTTCTTTCCCCAAAGATCGGGAGGTCATGATGGGCGACTATTCGCCGGGGTATATCCCCACCGTCGACCAGATCGCCGTGGAAGCTCGCGCTGCTTCCTTCACGAAGAGAAGCATCAAGAAGTCGGCGAAGAGACAGGCCCTCGAGATGATCGTCCGGATGATCGATCTGACGACGCTCGAAGGGATGGACACGCCGGGTAAGGTTCGCATGCTTTGTCGAAAAGCACGTCAGCCGCTTGTAGACCGATCCGTTCCCCCCGTTGCAGCCGTCTGCGTCTATCCAAGCCTCGTCAAGGTCGCAAAGGACGCTCTGACCGGCTCCACGGTCAAGGTGGCCTCCGTGGCCACGAGCTTTCCAAGTGGCCAGACATACTTCGAAGAACGCCTTCATGAAGTGGAGCACGTCGTCGCCGACGGGGCCGATGAGGTCGACATGGTAATCAACCGAAATGCGTTTCTTTCAGGCGACTACCAGCGCGTCTTCGACGAAATACATGCGACCAAAGCGGCTTGCGGCTCCGCCCACCTCAAGGTGATCCTCGAAACGGGTGAACTCGGAGCGTATGACCAAGTAGCTAAGGCGTCTCATCTCGCGATGGATGCCGGCGCCGACTTCATTAAGACCTCCACGGGGAAAGTCTCGCCTGCCGCCACGATGCCCGTTTCTCTCGTAATGCTCGAGGCCATCAGATCTTTTTACCTGAAGACCGGACGTCAAGTTGGTTTCAAACCGGCCGGAGGAATCAGGTCGGCGAAACAGGCGTGGCATTATCTGGTGATGGTCAAGGAAACAGTCGGTGATCAGTGGCTTTCTCCCGACTGGTTTCGGTTCGGAGCCTCGTCGCTGCTGAATGACGTGCTCATGCAGTGGGATCGCATCGAGACCGGTCATTACCAGTCGAGTGTATATTACAGCTTGGATTGACGGAGAGGTGCAATGGCAGAGAAGAAGACTGTAACCGGACCGACCCTCGAAAGCGGAGACGGAGCACCGACCGTCGTCCCGGCCGACGGTCACTATGGCGATGTTCGAGGACTCCTGTTTGGCGACCTCTGGGACTATGCGCCCGCCCCGGAGACGCCCGATCACGTTCGCTTTGAATCGCGATACGGACACTTTATCGGGGGAGAGTTCGTCGAGGGCAAGAATTACTTCCCGACTATTAATCCGGCGACTGAAGAACTCCTCTGCGAGGTGGCCACTGCCGACGCCAAAGTCGTCGACAGGGCCGTGAAGGCGGCGCGGACGGCGTACGAGAAGTACTGGCGCCGCCTCTCGGCACGTGAACGCGGCAAGTATATCTACCATATCGGTAGGACCCTCCAGGAAAAGGCACGTGAATTTGCCATCCTGGAGACGATGGACAACGGCAAGCCCATCAAGGAGAGCCGCGACATCGACATCCCCCTCGCCGCCGCTCACTTTTTGTACTATGCCGGATGGAGTGACAAGCTCGACTATGCGTTCCCCGGAGCACGTGTCTCGCCCCTGGGTGTAGCTGGGCAGATTATTCCTTGGAATTTCCCCCTCTTGATGGCGGCCTGGAAGATCGCACCGGCCCTGGCGGCCGGCAATACGGTCGTCCTGAAGCCGGCCGAGACCACGCCACTGACTGCCATGAAGCTGGCTGAGGTGTTTCAGGAGGTCGACCTGCCACCCGGAGTCGTGAATTTCATCAACGGGCCCGGTTCGACCGGCGCCGCACTCGTGGCGCATCCAGACGTTGACAAGATTGCGTTTACGGGATCAACCGAGGTCGGTAAGCTGATCCAGCGTTCCATTGCCGGCTCGAAGAAACACCTGACGCTCGAGCTTGGCGGCAAGGGAGCCAACATCATCTTTGAGGACGCCCCGATCGAGCAGGCCATCGAAGGTGTGATCAACGGCATCTACTTCAACCAGGGGCACGTGTGCTGTGCGGGCTCCCGCCTGCTGGTTCAGGAATCGATTCTCGACGAGGTCGTTTATCGGCTCAAGAACCGAATGGCGTCGCTCAGAGTCGGCAACCCGCTGGACAAGAATACCGATGTCGGCGCCATCAATTCGAAGGCGCAACTGGATAAGATTCGCTCGCTCGTACAGTCGGGGATAGACGAGGGAGCCGACTATTACGAGTCCACCTGCGACCTGCCCCAGTCGGGGTACTTCTGTCGTCCCTCGTTCTTTACGAATGTCTCGCAGTCGCATCGGATTGCCAGGGACGAGATCTTCGGCCCTGTTCTCTCGATTCTCACGTTCAGGACGCCCGAAGAGGCTGTCGAACGCGCGAACAACTCCAGATACGGTCTTTCTGCCGGTATTTGGAGTGACAAGGGCTCAAAACTCTTCTCGATTGCCGGCGCTCTTCGGGCTGGAGTCATCTGGGGCAACACGTTCAACAAGTTCGATCCCGGTAGTCCGTTCGGAGGTTACAAGGAGAGTGGTTTCGGGCGAGAAGGGGGCCTGCACGGACTGCTTCCGTACCTGGAGGTTCGTTAATGCCCGCGAACAAGCAACCAGCCGGAAAAGACCGTCTCCGGGTCCGCAAAACTTACAAGCTGTACGTCAACGGCGCCTTCGTTCGATCGGAACGCGGGAGATATCTGAAGCAAATGGACGCCAACGGTGATTTCGTAGCCAACTATTCCTGGGCTTCTCGCAAGGACTTTCGTGATGCCGTTGTTGCCGCCCGAAAGGCTTACGCGGGTTGGTCGAAGCGAAGCGCCTTCAACCGGAGTCAGATTCTATACCGGGCTGCCGAGATGCTCGAGGATCGTCGCGACGTATTCGAAAAGCACTTGACTGAACTGGTGGCCTTCAAGCCTCATGAGGCCAGGAAGGAAGTGGATGCCGCGGTCGATCGGTTCATGTACTATGCAGGATGGGCCGACAAGTACGGCCAGATTCTGAGCAGCGTCAACCCGATCGGCGCGCCGTACTTCAACTTCTCAATGCCCGAGCCGACGGGCGTCGTGACCGTGCTCGCCTCGCGAAAGTCACCGCTGGTTGGAATCGTTTCGGCGATCGCTCCCGTCATTCTGTCAGGCAATACGGTGATCGTCGTCGTCGAGAACGAAGCGCCCACGCTGTCGATCGATCTGGCCGAGGTGCTCGCGACCAGCGATCTGCCGGCCGGTACAGTCAACATCCTCACCGGTCGCAGGGCGGAGATTCTCCCGTTTGCAGCCGAGCACATGGACGTGAATGCCATCGCATCGTTCGGCAGTGACGTGGACGAACGCCGTGCCATACAGGAAATGGCCGCCGACAATGTGAAGCGGGTGCATTTCGAGGAGGATCCTCCCCCCAAGGATTGGCGCGGCGGCGACATGGAGAGCCTCTATAGGATTCTTCCGTTCATCGAGATCAAGACGGCCTGGCACCCTATCGGTGTGTGAGGCGACGTCTTACTGTACGTACAGGTACACGACGTAGGCGACGTAGCCGGCGATCAGTAGCGCGCCCATGAGCCGGCCGATCTTGGGTCGCATCATCATGCCGAGAAGTATGACCGCCGATCCGCCGAAGACGAATAGATCCACGTTGTGGACATCCTGACGATGCAGCGGTACGATCACTGAGGTCACCCCGAGCACGGAGAGAATGTTGAATATGTTGGATCCGATAACGTTGCCGATGACGAGGTCCGACAAACCCTTTCTGGCCGCAGCAATCACCGTCGCAATCTCAGGCAGGCTCGTTCCCACCGCCATGATCGTCAACCCGATCACCGCTTCGGAGACACCCATGTGCTCCGCGAGGGCCTTGGCTCCCTGAACGAACAAGAACGCCCCGCCCGTCAATCCGATCAGACTCCCGATGAGAATGGCGTAGAGTGTGGGATTGGGCACATCCAGCGTGTGTTCCTTCACTTCTTCGCTCAGAACGGTATCCAGGCTCCTAGAATTGCGGATCCGAACCACCGTATAGATCAGGATGCCGACAACGAGGACGATTCCCTCCAGCCGACCGAGATCACCCATGAGCAGCAGGATGATGAGGACGACGGTGCACAATAGCGCAATTGGGGCGTCCACGCGAACCGCATGACGATGCACGACGATCGGCGTGACTACGGCCGCAATCCCCAGAACCAGGCCGATGTTACCGATATTTGATCCGATGACATTGCCCAAGGCCATGTCGGGACTATTGGTAAGGGCGGCGACAACGGATGCAACCAGCTCAGGCGCACTCGTCCCAAACGCCACGACCGTCAGTCCGGTCACCAGAGGAGAAACCCCGCTTCGCAGCGCAAGCGTCTCGCTGCTTCTGACGAGCCCTTCTGAACCGACCCATAGGAGCAGAACCCCGGCGACGAGGAAGCAGAACGAAAGAATCATGGACGCCATGCGTTTGGCGGCTACGGTGTACGGTTCGACGGTCTGACTTCGTCCAGCTTTTCCTGCAGCGCCTTATCGTCGATCATGTGCTTGAAAACAATCGAGCCCCAGACGGCGAGGATAATCGCCGTCAGGAAGAATAAGACGACGAACATCCGGTTCCATTTGGAGCGTTTTCGTTTCGATTCCATGGACGCTTTCGTGGTCTTTCAATACCGACGCCGGCAGCGGAGATGATACGAGATGTGAGAACCCGCCGGGCGGAAATTTCGCCTAAGATCAGGGCGCCTGCGAGCAGGTCAGCGCCACGGCCGACATGACTTCGCGCTCGCTTTCAGATCCCGCAGGCACGTTCAGTAGCACACCGTTGACCGCGATAGTAGACGACCCCCCTCCGTCCAGGTTCATCGCTTCGTAGGCTCCCAAATCAAGCAAGATCGACGCGAGGTCCTCCAAGTCGACTCCCGAGCTCTCCATCTGCCGGCCGTCGACTACAAGCAGGAGAAGCACACCGTCCCTCGTAATTCCCGCAGCGGTCCGTGGGTGAACCTTAGGGATCGCCGATCCGAAGAATACTTCATCGTCGTCCGTTACATGGATCTTCCCGTCGGAAATGAGACCGGGCCCAGCCGCCACGGCATCAACGACCGGCCACGCGTGGGCGAGGTCGTGTGAGAGTGTGTCTGCCGGCATCGATGGGTCGGTTCGGAGTCGGATAAGGCCATTGGACCAGCGAAGAGTCCAGCATGGAAATCCAGCCGATGTCAGGATGTCCCTTCGAATCGAATCCGAGGGCTGCCCGCGTGACGGTATATCGAACCTTGTCCCGAAGAACAGATGGTGTCGGCTTGCTCACCACGACACTGTCGACCATAAGGAGGCCGATTGCTTTTGCCGGATCGAGATCTGTCCGGAAGTAACCTCCGTTTACGACAACGCAGGCGCCGAGATCGTGGGCGAACGAGGTGGTCGTCTCGCGGGCGTCATCGTCATCCGACATGACTACCCCGGCCGAAACGGTCGGTGAGGAAAGATCGGCGGATACGTACCAGGCGCGGAGCGGCCAGCGCCTGTCTACACCCGAATAGACCCTTACGGACGTAGGGAGGTGCGCATTGAGCGTATCAACCGGTGTCCATTCGATACGGGGATTACTGCCCACCCGATCCTTGCACGCAACGAGCCCGAGCGACACCAGGATCATGCAAATTGCTACACGCGGGAGAGAGCGAGGCTTCAACCCAGGACTCGGGCCGTCGGACCTGACAACAAATCTTCCGAACATGCTAAAAAATTCGCAACACGAAGGTATGCATGACGTATCGCTCAAATGAATCGGTTGTTTGGGACACCACTGTTCGGAAGCTAACACAATCCGCGTGGCTTCAAAAACGGAGGTGTGACAACAAGCACGATCCGTCTCGGGCGCCCCCACCGTGTGCCAATCAATCGGATCGATGGTTCTAATGAAGAAAAGTCTGCTGGCGCAGTTGATGCTGCTGATCGGAACCGTGGCATACGGCCAGCCTCAGTTGACCGCGGCGACAAGGGAACAGGCGGGACGGCCCATCGAGCATGCCTTCGAACCCAACGTTCGTCCGAGGCTCGTCGTACCTCGCATCGACGGCGGAATCAAACTCGACGGAATCGTCGATGACGCGCTCTGGCAGCAGGCGGCCACGGCGGCAAATTTTTCGGAAACGTTCCCGGGGGATCAGACGAAGCCACCGATCGGCATTGAGGCACGCATGGCTTACGATGAGCATAACCTCTATGTCGCCTTTCTGATCAAGGACGATCCGGCGGCCATCCGGAGCTCGCTGTGCGATCGAGACAACATCTGGCAGGACGATTATGTGGGTCTGCTGCTGGATCCATACGCAGAGAATGCCTGGAGCTACTTCATCGCCGCCAACCCCATCGGCATTCAGGGTGATACCCGGATCGTGAACGGTGGCGACGAGGACATAGGTTTCGACGTCGTCTTTCAATCGGAGGGCCATTTGAACGATGACGGATATTCTGTCGAAATGATCATTCCTTTTCGGAGCCTGCGATTTCCGGCGAAGGATGTCCAGACTTGGAGCGTAAATTTCTGGATCACCCATCCGCGCGACAGCCGGCGAACTTACTCGTGGGCGGCAATCGACCGCGACGACCCCTGCTGGCAGTGTCAGTTTGGCCGGGCAAAGGGAATCGAAGGCATTTATCAACGAAAAGGGGTTGAACTGCTGCCCTCGCTTGTGGCTGCGCAGGCGGGTGCCCTCGTCGACGAGGACGATCCGTCGAGCAGATTCGACAACGAGCGGGTGAAGCTCGAGCCATCTCTGGGTTTGAAATACGCATTCAACTCCAATCTGATCGGTGACGCCACCGTTAATCCGGATTTCAGCCAGGTCGAAGCCGATGCCGCTCAAGTCGACATCAACACGACCTTCGCCCTGTTCTTCCCTGAAAGGCGTCCGTTCTTCCAGGAGGGAGCCGAGCTCTACAACACGTATGTCCAGACGGTGTATACGCGCACGATCAACAATCCCACCGTTGCGGCAAAGCTGACCGGCAGGTTCAACAAGACCAACCTTGCTTATCTCGGCGCTTCCGATGCCGATACACCGGTGATTCTTCCGTTCGAAGAACAGAGCGAGATCGTCGATGCGGGCAGGAGTTACTCGAACATCGGCCGCTACAAACGAACCTTTGGCGATGGATCGTTCTTAGGTGGTTTGGTAACCGATCGTCGTTACGACAGTGGAGGATCGGGCACGACGGCCGGCGTCGACGGCTCACTTCGATTTCTGAAGAACTACCATTTGGAGTGGCAGTTCGTGGCGAGCCACACGGACGAGCCGAATGACACCACCATAACCGAGGAGGCCGAAGATATCCAGAACCTCACGTTCGACGGCGGCAAGCACACAGCGGCCTTCGACGGTGAGTCATTTTCCGGATACGCGACGTACGTCAGTCTGGAACGGGACTCGAGATTCTGGAATTTCGATCTCGATTATCGCGCAACGAGCCCGGCGTTTCGGGCTGATGCCGGCTTCGTTTTTCAAAACAGCACGCAGGAGCTGGTGGCATTCACACAGCTTCGACTTCCGCCCCCATCTGGAACCTTGTTGACATGATCACGCCCTGGGTGCAGAGTGGCTATCTCTGGAATTTCGATCGTGTGCGCAAGGACGAATTCCTGTGGGTGGGTTTCGACGGAAGCTTCAAGATGCAGACCAACGCCGGCCTCAACATACTCGTCTGGTCAGCAATGAGCGATTCAAGGGTGGGGATTTTCGAGGGATCCAGCGGCTGGACGTTTGGATCGATTCGAGATTCAGCGAGCCTTTGAAATTGGGGTCGGAGGTCGTTGTCGGTGAGTCGATAGCCAGGGGAGAGGACGTGCCTGTGCTGGGTAACGGTCTCGACGTGTCGGTATGGGGCGAGATCAAGCCGACCGACCGATTCAAAGCCGAGCCGCAGCTGAGTTTCGCCCGTCTCGTGAATCAGGACACACGTGAAACCATATTCAACGGGTACATTCTCAGAACCCGGTTCAACTACCAGTTCACAAGACGCCTGCTCTTCAGACTCGTAACGCAGTACAACGAGTTCGACGATCGGCTGGAGATCGATCCTCTTGTGACGTACCAGATCAATCCGTTCACGGCCTTCTATCTCGGGTCAACCCACGACTACACCGATTTTGCACATGACGGGCGCGGGTTCGCGAAGACGGATCGTCAATTCTTCTTCAAGGTCCAGTACCTCGTTCGAACTTGAGCGCGACAGTTTTTCCTAGCTCCCTGCGCCGACCATAGCCGCCACGTCGTTGACGAGCGCCTCCGCCCCTTCCATTGAGTCAGCCTCGGAGTAGACGCGGAGAACCGGCTCCGTGCCGGAAGGGCGAATCATCACCCATCCTCCGGCTTCGGTTCTGAATTTCAGCCCGTCGAGGTCGTCGACCGATGTGATTTCCTGCCCGGCCACGCGGTCAAGACCCTCATTTTCCAGGCGCAGCATAAATCGGTCTTTGACCTCCTGTGACAGTCGCAGGTCGCGCCGGTAGGCGTGATGCTGGCCGAACGTATCCATGATTTCGTCAACATGCGTAGAAAGCGACTTGCCGGTCTTGACGATCATTTCGACCATGAGTAGACCCGCATAGATGCCATCCCGCTCCGGGATATGTCCGGTTACCGCAATTCCACCTGACTCCTCCCCGCCTACAAGGACGTTACCCTCGACCATGCGGGAGGCGATGTACTTGAAACCGATCTTTGTGGTCTCCACATTCAGGCCGTAGGCAGCTCCCATTTTGTCGAGCAGATCGGTTGCCGCGAACGATTTGACCACGGAGCCGCGGAGTTTTCGCTCTTCGACGAGAAACTTGAATAGCAGGGCCATGATCCGATGGGCGTCGACGAATGTGCCATGTTCGTCGTACAGGCCGATGCGATCGGCGTCCCCGTCGGTGGCAAGACCAATGTCACATCCATTCTCCTTTACGTAGCGGGACAATTCCTCGAGATTCCGCTCGATCGGCTCGGGCGCCTGTCCATGAAATCCTGGATTGTGGTCATGATGCAGCGTTGCGACTTGATCGCTGGACAACAGTTGGGTGATCATTCCCTGTCCCGAACCAAACATTGCGTCGTAGGCAATGCGCAGCCCCGACGAACGAATGGCGTCAATATCAATGAGCTTTGCGATGGCGCCGAGATAGCGACTGTTCAGGTCGATCTTCTCTATGCGTCCCGCCGCGAGGAGCGATTCCGCCGACTCCACGCCGGTCGGTCGATCCGGCCTGATCTCTTTCTCGACGGCCGCGATCTGATCGGGTGTGGCAGGACCTCCGAAGGACGCTTTCAACTTGTAACCGCTGTATGCCGGCGGATTGTGACTGGCTGTCACAACGATACCGGCATCACAGCCGAGCGCATTCGTCGCCCAGCTCACGGCCGGGGTCGTGGTGAAGGCATCGGACAGATAGACGTGGACGCCCATGCTCGCCAGTACACGAGCCGCCGTGAGAGCGAAGGCGCCTCCTTCGAATCGAGTGTCGTAGCCGACGACGACCTTCGGTTCATTCTGCCCGTTTCGCCCAAGCCAGACGGCCGTGGCGGCCGCGACGCGCTCGACATTGGCGAACGTATAGGTGTCGCCGATGATTGCACGCCATCCGTCGGTCCCAAATTTTATGTCGGTTACTTCAGTCATTTCAAAGGATTATGTGTTTCTAGTGGTCAATGCATCAACTGTGGGCCTGTGATCGAGGCGTTCCGCGCGGAGATGCGTTCGGAGTCCTCTAGCCCGTTTGTTCGGCAAGGGAAATTAACTCTTGCGCACTCTTCATGGCGGCAGGCGAGATTTCGGCTCCCGAGAGCAGTCCCGCTATCTCGCGGGTACGGTCCACATCTGAGAGCCGATCGATAGTTGTAACGTTCCTGCCGCCCTGATCGTTCTTCCTGACGCGATAGTGGGTGCGCGCCATGGCTGCGATCTGAGGGAGGTGCGTGATGGCGATGATCTGGTGTTGGGAGGCGAGCTGCCGCATGGCGTATCCCACCTTCTGTGCCACGGCGCCGGAAATACCGGTATCGATTTCGTCGAAGATCAACGTGGGTACTCGATCCCCACGGGCCAGCACCTTTTTCAGGGCGAGCATGATTCGGGAGACCTCTCCACCCGAAGCCACGCGCACAAGCGGTTTTGGCGGTTCGCCTCGGTTGGTGCTTATGTGAAACGAGCAGGCGTCGATGCCATCTGTGCGTGCCTCGAAGCGCTCACCGCCGGGAGTCATTGCCCATCCCTCCGGATCGCGCTGTTGCTCGATCCGAACCTCGAAGACGGCATCAGGCATACCCAGGCCTTCGAGTTCGCGCACGACGTCTTTCTCGACGGATGGTCCGGCGGACTTTCTCTTGGCCGAGAGATCCAGACCGGCGCGGCCGAGTTTTGCGTACGCATCACGCTGCTGCCTGCGCAGCTCGTCCAGGGTTTCGTCGAGCGATGATCCGAGTCGGAAGTCCTCGCCGATACGTGCTCGGTGCTCCAGTACGGCATCAATGGTGCCGCCGTACTTCCTCTTTAAGAATTCGAACGAGCCGAGGCGGTCTCGCACTTCTTCGATTCGCTCCGGATCGAACTCCAGACTCGCTGCATAATCACGCATGAAGGAGGCCACCTCATCGATCCCGGTCAAAGCACTCTGTAGATCTCGAAGATTAGGTTCGAAACGGGGTTCGATCTGCGAAAGCTGCTCGAGACGTCTGATCACGGCGGCAAGACGATCGTAAATCGCAGGGTCGTCGGTGTAGAGAGTCTGCTCTGCCTCGGTGGCTCCACTGATAAGCTGCTCCGCATTGTCGAGAATGCTCAGCTCGTTCTCGAGCCGTTCTTCTTCGCCCGGCTGCGGACTCACCCGGTCGATTTCTTCGATTTGGAAGCTCGCGAGTTCCCGACTGCGCTCGAGCTCATTTCTGCGTGCGCTCAATTCCGCAATGCGGGCTCGCAGATCGACGACATTCTGATATGCCGTGCGGTAAGTCTCGAGCTCTTCCTCGGTCCGTGCGAGGCTGTCGAGCAGTTCCAGATGAGTCTCCTCTCTCAAGAGAGATTGATGATCGTGCTGACCATGGAGGTCGACCAGGCCTGATGTCACCTCACGAACGAACTGGAGCGTGACCGGCGAGTCGTTCACAAAGGCCCGGCTCGCATCCAGCGTGACTTCTCGCCGCACGATCATGCGGGGGGTGGTCTCGAGTCCATTTTCCTTCAAGAGCAGGTTGACGTCGCCTTCAGGCGGTACTTCGAAGATGACCTCGACGGTCGCCTTCTGCGAGCCGGTACGAACGGAGTCTGTGGAAGCGCGTGCCCCGAGGATAAGTTGAAGGGCTCCGATAAGGATCGATTTTCCCGCACCGGTTTCGCCGGTGAGGATGTTTAGCCCCTCGTCGAACTGGACCTCCAATTCGTCGATCAGGGCGAAATTCTTGATATACAGGGAGCGAAGCATTTCGGCTGCTCACCCCGATG
Source organism: uncultured Bacteroidota bacterium (assembly GCA_963768715.1). Lineage (GTDB taxonomy): Bacteria > Bacteroidota > Rhodothermia > Rhodothermales > DATKEJ01 > DATKEJ01. The sequence goes on along the minus strand of CAVYJC010000010.1, from coordinate 90,574 downwards.
GACCGGGAGAAATGCGTGAACGGTTAGGCGCGACCGTGGCAATGTTTGTATTTCTTTCCTGATCCACAAGGGCACGGGTCGTTTCTTCCAACGCGCTCCGCCGTCACGACCGGCTGTGCCTTCGTCGTGGGGTCGCGGCGGCCACCGCCTTCAGAGGTCACGTTGCCCATCTTTACGCCGTATCCCTGGGATGTCTCGTGTGACTCCGTTGCTCGTCGCTGATCCAGTCGGGATGCCGGACGCTGCGCTCGAGCTGCTGCCGGCGGACGGTCGCGAGAGGACCGGTCGTCGTGTGCGAGCGGCCCAGCCCGCATCACGAGCGAGATCGAATCCTGATTCAGGTCTTCGATCATCTGCTGGAAAAGCTTGAACGCCTCCATCTTGTACTCGAGCAGAGGATCCTTTTGGCCGAATGCTCGCAGACCGATTCCTGACTTCAGCTCGTCGAGCTCCCGCAAGTGATCAGTCCACTTTTCGTCGATGGTGGCCATGACGGCAACGCGCTCGAGCGCGTCGTTCACTTCATGTCCGTCCGTTTCGAGCGCTGCCTGCACGTCGCACACGGCACGTAGAAGTTTGCGTCCGTCTGTAAACTGAACGTGGAGCTTCTCCGGCTTGGTTTCCAGGTCACTCTCCATGATTTGCTTGACCCCAGTGTAAAAGGGGCGCGCGAGGGCGCGGCGCTTGGCACGGTAGAAGTCGGTGACGGCCTCGTAAACGCGGTCGATCACGCCGTCCTCGCCTAGCTGCACGAAGGTCTCACGATCGATGGCGAAATCGAATGCGAGAATCCGCAAGAGCTCATCACGCAAACCGTCGATATCGCCTGCGCCATAGTATTTCTCGACAATTCCAGCCACGACGTCTTGAAGCATGTCGAGAATGTCGGCATGAAGGCGATCTCCCTTCAATGCGTGCATGCGGCGGCTGTAGATGACTTCCCGCTGGGCGTTGAGGACGTCGTCGTATTCGAGTTGGCGCTTTCTAATGGCAAAGTTGTTCTGCTCGACTTTGGCCTGTGCCCGCTCGATGCTCTTCGTGACCATCCGATGGGTAATGACCTCGCCTTCCTGGAGCCCCATTCGGTCCATAATGCGCGCCGTTCGGTCGGAACCGAACAGACGCATGAGGTCATCTTCTAGAGAGACGTAAAATTGCGACTCGCCCGGATCTCCCTGCCGACCCGATCTCCCCCTGAGCTGGAGGTCGATTCGCCTGCTTTCGTGACGTTCCGTGCCCAGAATGGCAAGTCCGCCCAAATCGGTGACGCCCGGGCCCAGCTTGATGTCGGTTCCACGCCCGGCCATGTTGGTCGCAATCGTGACGGCGCTCTTTCGTCCCGCTTCGGCGACGATGAGTGCCTCCGATTTGGCCCGATCGCGTTTCGCGTTGAGCACGTTGTGCTGGATGCCGCTGCGCTTAAGCATGCGGCTCAGGGTCTCGGACACTTCTACCGAGGTCGTTCCGACGAGTACGGGCTGACCTTTTTCGTGGTATTCGCGAATCTTGTCGATCGCCGCGTTGTACTTCTCGCGCTTGGAGCGGAAGACTAGATCTTCGAGATCGTCTCTGGCAATCGGCTCATTGGTTGGAATGACGTTGACGTCGAGCTTATAGATTTCGTAGAACTCGGAGGCTTCTGTCTCAGCCGTACCGGTCATTCCGGCGAGCTTCGAATACAGCCGGAAGTAATTCTGGAGCGTGATCGTGGCATAGGTCTGCGTTGCCGTTTCGACCTTGACGTCTTCCTTTGCCTCGATCGCCTCGTGCAGGCCATCGGAATAGCGCCTGCCGGAAAGGACGCGTCCGGTGTGGACGTCGACGATCATCACCTTACCTTCCTGAACGATGTATTCGACGTCCTTTTCGAACAGGGTGTAGGCGCGCAGGAGCTGGTTGACGGAATGGATCCGCTCCGATCGCTCGGAATAAAGCGAATACAAGGCGCGTCTGCGATCGTCCATCTCGTTGCGAAGGACCCTTCGATCGTTGTCGAATTTGTTCTGTCGCTTCTCGTCGGTAAGGCCTTCCTGTGCGTCGAGATCTTTTTGTAGCTCAACGATGCGAGTTTCGAGCTCGTCTTCGAATTTGGCGATCTCTTCGCCGAGATCCGGAATGATGAAGAAGTCGGGGTCCTTCCCGGTGGAGTTCGCGATAAACGCGCGACCCTTCTCGGTCATCTCGATGGAGTGCTGCTTTTCATCGAGGGCGAAGTGGAGCTCTTCGTCCACGAACGGCATATTGCGTGCGTTGTCCTGCAGGTAGTAATACTCCGTCTTTCGCAGCAGCTGCTCGACGCCTGTTTCGGACTTCAGCTTAATGAGCTTCTTGTTCCTGGGGTATCCTCGCTGTGCACGAAGCAGAGCGAGACCCGCCTCCTCGTCGAGCTCCGACAGTCGCTTTCTATCCAGCGTGTCTCCGCCCTCGGCCTTTTCATTGAGCAGTTTCTCCGCCTGGCTGACGTACTGCGCAACGAGCTTCTGCTGCGCGAAAACGAGCTTCTCGACGAAGGGCTTAAGCTCTTCGTATGGGCCCGAATCGGCTTGAGGGACGGGACCCGAAATGATCAGTGGCGTCCGCGCCTCGTCGATCAGAACCGAGTCCACCTCGTCGACGATGGCAAAATGATGGGGTCGCTGAACGAGCTGCTCCGGGTCGCTGACGAAGGAGTTGTCACGCAAATAATCGAACCCAAACTCGTTGTTGGTCCCGTAGGTCACGTCTGCGAGGTAAGCGTTTCGCCTTGCCGTCGAATGCGGCTCGTAGGCGTCGACACAGTCCACCTTGAGACCGTGGAACTCGTAGATCGGGCCCATCCATTCGGCGTCCCTCTTGGCGAGGTACGGGTTGACGGTGACGACGTGGACACCGCGACCGACCAGGGCATTCAGGTATATCGAGGCAACGGCGACGAGCGTCTTGCCTTCCCCGGTCTTCATTTCGGCGATACGCCCCTTGTGCAAGACAACGCTGCCCAGGAGTTGGACGTCGTAGGGCACCATGTCCCACGTTATGACGGAGCCGCCCGCTTCCCACTCTTTACCGACCATCCGACGGCAGGTCTCCTTGATAACTGCGAAGGCTTCAGGAAGGATTTCGTCGAGCGTGGCCTCGGTCACGTCAAGCCACTCCTTTTCGAGGTTGTCAAGCTGGGCGTACACGTCGTGCCGCTCGGCGATCGACAACTCCTGGTGGTCATCCGAGGTCTCTTCTTCCTCCTCTCGCGCGCCCCGCAATTCAGCCTTGACGTCCACCAGCTCAGACTCGATCTCTGCCACGGCTTCACGCAGCGTCTCCTTAAACGATGCGGTTTTTCCCCGAAGCTCGTCGTCGCTGAGTTCTTTCAGTGACTCCGCGATTTCGTTTATCTGATCGACGATGGGCCAGATCCGCTTCAACTCGCGTTCGTTTCTGGACCCACCGAGAAATGATTGTATCGCTTTCAGCATAACTTCAAAAGGCTGTGGAGGACTCCGCAGCCTGGTATTCTAGCACTCGATATGGTGGCCGACGGCGTTCTCAGTCAGGCGGTCTCTGTCACGCTGATTATGGCGATCCGTTCCCAGAAAGGGCGTGAACATCGCTTGCATTCCGGGTCGACACCGGCAGCGGCCGGATGCGCCGGGGCACTTGTCTGTCTGATCGGTCGGAACGAACGGAGAGGTACGGAATTTTAGTGGATCGTGAGTTTTGTCCATCGTACCTGGACTGGGGGTGCTCGTGGTTCATCGACTTCTAGGCTTTTTTGCGATCCTGTTGCTCGCTGCGGCGGCAGTACGGGCGCAGCCCGGCGACGTGACCGCGTTTACGTTGCTGCGGATGGAGCCGTCGGGACGCGTAGCGGCTCTTGCCGGAGCGGCCGGCGCCCTCGATCCATCCGACGTCAGTACCGCATTTCAGAATCCTGCCCTTGTTGGAAGCAGTATGGAGGGGATGCTGTCGGTGTCCTATCTCAATCATTTGACCGACGTGAAGGCTGGTTTCGTGTCGTATGCGACCAGTGCGGGGCGTTTCGGAACCCTAATGGGTGGTGTTCGCTACCTGACCTACGGCACGTTCCAGCGAGCGGATGCCAATGGGCTTCGTGACGGGACCACATTCGGAGCGTATGACGCCGTTCTAACAGTTGGCCTCGGGCGGGAGTACAACGAGCGCCTCCACTATGGTGCAAGCCTGCATTGGGTTACTTCGCGAATTGATGACGCTGGAGCTGGTGCATTTGCGGCAGACGCCGGTGTCTACTACTATATGCCCGGTGAGCAACTGGGTTTGAGCCTCTCCGTTCACAATATCGGCGTGACGCTCAACTCGTTCGGGGAGACAAAAGACGATTTGCCGGTGGATCTGAGGATTGGCGCCAGTAAACGATTATCACATTTGCCGCTTCATCTAACGGTTATGGGATACAATCTCCATAACTTTGAAGGAAGCGGCGGCTCCTTTGCCGATGACGTCCTTGAGCACGTGGCGATAGGGGCAGAGTTCATTCTCGGCCCCTCCCTTCGCGCGCGCCTGGGGTACAACCACCGGCGGCACCAGGATCTCAAGACAGACTCCCGGCTGGATCTGGCGGGAGTGGGGATTGGATTCGGAATTGCTTTGAACCGATTTCGCTTTGACTACGCTTATAATGACTGGTCATCGTTGGGGGGGATTCACCATCTGACGGTGCAGACCAGCTTGTGAGCAGAACAGCAACGTGCCTTGACACCGAGGGTACTTGGGCTAAACGAATGATAGGTTACCATGTCAGAATCGAGCAGCCTTACACCGGGTAAGTCGCTCGAGTCCGACCTGCGCTTGATCAGGGAGGCGAAGGGGCTTACGCGAGAAGACGTCTTCAACCGGGTGCACATCCGACCGGAGGTGCTTGCCCAGGTGGAAGAGTTCGGCTTTGCGGCAACTCCCACCTTGAGTTCTGACATCCACCGACGCTCCTTTGTCAAGCACTACGCCGATGCAATTGGGTTGGACCCGGCAACGGCACTGAAAGCGCTCAATCAAAGCCTGGACGGAGCCTACGACGGTTCGTTGGCAAGGGAGTACCTGGAGACTCAAAAGTCCGGATGAGTCCCGTTGGGCGAAAAAGGAAGAGAAAGAACGTGCGCAACGTTTGGCCAAGCCGCCTGACGCCGCGGTCGGCGAGGAAACGTCGACGGACAATGCCCGCGATGCATCAACTGCATCAGCCGATCATGATGATGAGGTGACGCATGTAAAGGTCGTGTCATCGGAAATGCTCATCGACGATCTGCATGACATGCCATTATCCGACGAGACGGAGGAAGTCGCAGAAGCTGAGAAGCCTCCGGAAATCGCCTGGCCCATCGGTACGGTGGCCTCTGATACCGAGGCCGACGCGTCTGAGGCCGAGGTCGAGGACGTTCCAGAGGTCGCAGAGTCGACCGGAGAATTGACCGTTGCCGACATCAAGGAGAGGCCTTCAGAACCGATTTCCGATCCGGCTGAGGCTATGGACGAAGCAGATAAGGTCGAGGAGGTTCAAGCGGCGGAAACCGCCGAGGTCTCGATGGAGAGTGAGCCTGCTGAAGACGCTGAAACGGTGGAGGAGGTTGAGGCAGTCGAGGAGATCGAGGCAGTAGAAGCCGTCGAAGTGCCCGTGGAGAGTGAGCCCGCTGAAGACGCTGAAACGGTGGAGGAGGTTGAGGCAGTCGAGGAGATCGAGGCAGTAGAAGCCGTCGAAGTGCCGGTGGAGAGTGAGCCCGCTGAAGACGCTGAAACGGTGGAGGAGGTTGAGGCGGTCGAGGAGATCGAGACGGTAGAGGCCGTTGAAGTGCCCGTGGAGAGTGAGCCCGCTGAAGACGCTGAAACGGTGGAGGAGGTTGAGGCAGTCGAGGAGATCGAGGCAGTAGAAGCCGTTGAAGTGCCCGTGGAGAGTGAGCCGGCCAAAGATGCCGAGACAGTGGAGGAGGTTGAGGCAGTTGAGGAGATCGAGGCAGTAGAAGCCGTCGAAGTGCCCGCGGAGAGTGAGCCCACTGAAGACGCCGAGACGGCGGAGGAGGTTGAGGCAGTTGAGGAGATCGAGGCAGTAGAAGCCGTCGAAGTGCCCGTGGAGAGTGAGCCCACTGAAGACGCCGAGGAGGCTGTAGCAATTGAAGAGATTCCCGAGGAGGTAACGTTGGATAAAGATCGAAATGAGGTTGAATCCGCTGCAGAGATTGAGGCGGATGGAGAAATCGAGACGGAGGGAGAGGATGAACCGGAGTTAGAGGCGGTATCCGAGGATGAGAAGGCGACCGAGCCAATCCTCGAGGATGATGCCGCTGGTCGCGCAGGACCCGAGCCAGGGGCGGGGGCAGACGTGACGGATCCGTCGCGTTCTACCACACTGGCTTCTCTAGCGTCTCCCTACGCGCCGCCCGTATCCAGACTCGAAACACCCGCCCCAGTCGAGTCACCTCCGGAGAAACCCAAGACCGTGGAGAAGCCGGCGCCTGCAGAAGTCGTTGTTTCGCCGCCGAAGCCGAAATCCTCGTCCAAACGGCGCAAATCCAAGCGACAAGCGCCGGTTCCGCCGCCTCCGGATGAGCCGACTCGCATCCACAGCGGTGGACGTTCGGCCGAAAGGCGCGAATCGTGGTCGCGTGCACGATCGAGCCACCTGATTGCCTGGTTGGGACTACTCGGCGTGCTCGTTGTCCTCGTGCTTTTTCTCGTGCGCTCCTTCACACACTGGCTTTCAGTCGACCAGGAACCGGTCGCTCACCGGCGATCTTCTGTATCCGTTGAGGCACTGCCAGAGCGTTTCTCAGGAATTGTCAGGCTCGATGACAATACGGAGCAATTCGTGACGCTTCTCATCGATTCGTCCGATACGCTCAAACCCAACGAATTCGAGTTCAAGATGTGGACCCATAGCGCCGGTTCACTTTATGCCATGACGGGAGAGGGCGCGCTGGATGATTCCGGCGAACAGGTCACTTTCCCGGATCCGTACGGAAAGGGAGGCGTCTTCGTCACGGAGGAGGGTGAGGTTCGCATGAGGTCCGTCCGGAGAGTCGAGTTTCCACGATGGGAGTTTACCGGACAAATAAAATGAGACCAGTCGCCGCCGCTTTGATTCTCCTTGCCACATTGTCAGCATGCGATTTCGGGGCAAGAAGGCAGGTCTCGACCCTTCGAGACGAGAATGAATCCCTGGAGTCGCGACTGCAGCTAAGCTCGCTCTATATCCAGGATGTCACCCAGATCATCGATGAGGTCCAGAAGAACCTCAATGCGATCGAGGAGAGAGAGGGTGTCATCGGCAAGATCTCGCTCGAAGCGGGCGGCACCGAGACCGACAGGAGAAGACGCGCCGTCAACGTTCGGCGCGAGCTTCTGTCGAAAATTTCCGACATCGACGGGTTCGTCCAGGACAATCGTGAAAAGATGGACCTGCTGAAAGAGCGAATCGAGAAGTCGACCGTACGTATCGAAAGCCTTGAACGTCTGGTCGACAACCTGACCGTTACGGTGCAAGAGAAGGAGCGAAGCGTCAACGAGCTGAAGACGCAGGTTCGCAGTCTCGAGCAGAATATTGCCTCGTTGCAGGGCAAGCTGCTCCAGCACGAGGTGGCGCTTCAGATAAAGGATTCGACTATCGCTGAACAGGAGGCCGCGATACAGGAGAAGGAGGAGACGATCCAGACACAGGCCGAGGAGGCCGCGACGGGATACTATGTAATCAACACCAGGGACGCGCTTCGAAAGAACGGCCTCATCAGGGAGCGACGGAGTGGATTTCTTGGCCTGTCCAAAACCACGTCCGTTGGATCGATAATGACCCAGTATTTTACCGGCGTCCCGAAGCAGCAGGCGGTTATCTCTTTTGATCCTTCTGTGCACGAAATAGAGATCGTCTCTGCGCATAGAGACCGACCCGATCTCTATCGTTTCGACAAGTCACGAACGGGGTCACAGCTTGTTATCATTGACCCGAGAGGATTCTGGGCGCTATCCGACTATCTGGTCATCGTCTCGAACGACTGACCGCCCGATTTCTCCGCAAACATTTTAGAACAGTATGAAGCAGCAACTTCGCGTGCTGGTCTTCGTGGGCATCGTTGCATCGCTGGGCGCATGCCAGCAGGCGAATCCAGGCACGGATGAAACCAAACAAGCCAATTCCGAAGAATCGGCCTCCAAGCTGGTTGCAAAGTTTGTGCCCTTCCGGCTTACGACCAATGTCGAGCAACTGACAGAGAATCAGAAGAAGATGATTCCGTTGCTGATCGACGCAGCCGATGTAATGAACAACCTGTTTCTACAGCAGAGTTTCGGGCCACTCGAGATGGCGGAAACCCTCAAAGTGACCGAAGCGCAGCGACACTATTTCCAGATTAATTACGGTCCGTGGGATCGAATCAACGGAGACAAACCCTTCATCGAAGGTTTTGGGGAGAAGCCGGCTGGAGCGAACCTCTATCCGACAGATATGACGAAGGAGGAGTTCGAGGCTGCTATCGCCGATTCGCCCAGAAAGGCGCGCGCCTTCAAGAGCGGATATACGCTCATCCGACGCGATGCCGAGGGGAAACTAATCGCCGTTCCCTACCACGAAGCGTTTGCCCCCCAACTGGAGTTTGCCGCTTCAAAGCTCCGAGAGGCAGCCGAGCTGGCCGAGGATCCCGGTCTGCGGAATTACCTTCAGCTTCGAGCCGAAGCGCTTGTGACGGACGATTACCAGAAGAGCGATTTCGCCTGGATGGACATGAAGGACAATCAGCTCGATATTGTTATCGGCGCGATTGAAAACTATGAGGACAAGCTTTACGGCTACAAGTACGGTTATGAATCGTACGTGCTTGTAAAGGACAAGGAATGGAGTGACAGGCTCTCTCGTTACACAACGCTCCTTCCCACGTTGCAGGAAGGACTGCCCGTGGCGCCGACCTACAAGGCTGAGAAACCGGGGAGCGACTCCGACCTGAATGCCTACGATGTCGTCTACTACGCCGGCGAGGCTAATGCCGCTGTGAAAACCATCGCAATCAACCTGCCCAACGACGAGACGGTCACTCTGGAAAAGGGAACTCGCAGACTGCAACTCAAGAATGCGATCCGGGCCAAGTATGACAACATTCTCGTGCCGATAAGCAATATCCTTATCGACCCGTCGCAGCGAATTAATGTCACCTTCGACGCCTTCTTCGAGAACACAATGTTCCACGAGGTTGCTCACGGACTCGGCGTAAAACACACCATCGACGGAAAGTCTACGATTCGCAAGGCACTTAAAGAGCTTTATGCCACACTCGAAGAAGGGAAAGCGGACGTGCTCGGACTGTACATGGTCAATTCGCTCGACATAATGGGTGAGCTTGGCGAGACGCACAACGTGCACGACAACATGGTCACCTTCCTTGCAGGCATCTTCCGGTCGATTCGATTCGGCGCCACGGACGCCCACGGTCGTGCCAATCTGATCCGGTTCAATTTCTTCAAAGAGATGAACGCCTTTACGCGAGATCCGCACACAGGGACGTACAAGATCAATCCTGATCAGATGCTCGTGGCGATGGAGGCCTTGTCAGATCGGATAATCCGTCTCGAAGGGGACGGCGATTACGATGGGGCTGCCGCATTCGTGACGAAATACCAGGTTGTAGGGCCGGAGCTCCAAGGTGATCTCGACAAACTGGCGGGAGCCGGCATCCCCGTTGACGTCGTTTTTGAACAGGGTGCGGACGTTCTTGGTCTTTAGGATCGAAGGTGACGCGTGTCACCCCTATTCCGGGGCCGGCCCGATTTAGTGTCGCGACTTTGCCGTCTCGTAAATATCGAGGTAACGGGAAGCGGAACGATTCCAGGAAAAATCTTCCTTCATACCGCGTTTCTGGACTGTCAGCCAGGCGTCTTTGTTGCGAAAAAGGCTGCAGGCACGCCCAATGGCGTCGTGGAGGGCGTAGGATTCAAAGTCCACAAAACTGAACCCGTTGCCCTCTCCTCCGAATTCGTGGTAATCGAAGACAGTGTCGGCCAGTCCTCCGGTCTTCCTCACGATCGGTACCGTACCGTACACGAGACTGAACATCTGATTCATTCCACAGGGCTCGTAGTGCGACGGCATGAGGAACATGTCGGAGCCGGCTGTTATGCGGTGGGCAAGTCGTTCGCTGTAGCCAGGATAGAAGGAGATCGACTCACCGTACGTTGAAGCGGCATAGCGAAAGAAGTCTTCGTATCTGCTCTCTCCGCTTCCGAGTACGACGACTTGGGCGGGTATCGAAACGACGGCTCCGATGATCGGTTCGAGTAGCTCCAGGCCCTTCTGCGGCGTCAGGCGAGAAACCACGCCGATAACGGGGACCCGCTCGTCGAACGGCAGCCGCATTTCCTCTATGAGCGCACGCTTGTTCTCCAGCTTCCTGCCGAGAGATCTGTAGGTGTAGCGCCGCTCGAGATAATCGTCTTGACTAGGATGCCACACGGAAAGATCGATGCCGTTGAGCACTCCGTACAGGTCGCGCTCGCGGGATCGAAGAACCTTCTCCAGACCGGCGCCGTAGGCCGGCGTCTGGATCTCTTTCGCATAGGTATCACTTACCGTCGTTATGGCGTCGGCATAGAGTAACCCGGTCTTAAGGAAGCTGAAGGACCCCTCGAGCTCGTACGGTCCGCCCGGATAGAAGCCGGTCGATCTGAGTCCGGCGAGCTGGAGAGTCGACGGTGAGAAACGACCCTGATAGCCGATGTTGTGGATCGTCAGGACCGAAGCCGTATTGTTGAAGAGACCGTCCCAACTGTAGTGGTCCCGTAAGAAGATCGGCAGGAGCGCCGTGTGCCAGTCATTGCAGTGAACGATGTCGGGCGACCAGTGATACCGTTGCATGATCGTCATGGCCGCATGCTGGAGCAGAATGAAGCGCTCGGCCTCATCGGAATCGGATGTGTACAGCTCACCGCGGTGATAGTAGGCTGGACAGTCAATGAAATGGACATCGACATCGGAGTCGGGAAGCTTTCCGTACCAGGCTGTAAACGACACCTTCTTGCCGGCCATGTCGACCTCCATCGTTCCCAAATCGGACGATGGGTCAAGTTTGTGGTCCAGTGTCCGAATGCTGCTGTACAGGGGCATCACGACCTTCACCTCGCACCCGGCTTCCGAAAGCGCCTTGGGCAACGATCCGGCTACGTCGGCCAGCCCGCCCGTTTTGGCATAAGGCACGCACTCGCTGGTTACGAAACAGACGCGCATAGCCCTAGAATCGTGAGCCGAGGTAATGCGGGAGCATCTTTCGCCAGGTCGGCCAGTCGTGAGTCATGTCGAAACCCCACAAGTCCAGCTCATGCGGAATGCCCTTCGCGTGCAGGATGTTCGACAGCCTGCGGCTCGACTCCGGATCTTCGTAGGCGCCCTGACCCGAAAGGATGTGAATGTGATGCTTGGATCGGAGTTGACCCAAGATCTGATCATCGGTGAGCTTCGGCAGATAGTCGGCGGGGGAATTGAAGTAGCAGTTGTCGTCGTAGTATCCGCGCGTATAGTCCTTCAGATCGTAGGTCCCACTCATGGCGATCATACCGTCGATCAGATGCGGCAGACGAAAGAAAGTGTTTGCCGCATGAAACGCACCGAGTGATGCGCCTGTGGTGATGATGGACACGCGGCTGCGACAATGGTCGTGAATGAACGGGATGACCTCCTCGACGACGTACTGATTGTACTGCTGATGCCGAATGGCCTTGTCGCGCGGATGCATGTGATCGTTCAGCCAGCTCTCATTATTGATGCTGTTAATCGAGAACGCTTTGCACTTTCCTGCGTCGATCGGACCTGCAATGGCATCGATGAGCTGAAAGCGCTCGTATTCGAGGAAGTCGGCCGCCGCTGTCGGAAACATCAGAAGTCCGAATCCCCAGTGCCCGTAAACCGCAACCTCCATGTCGCGATTGAGGTTGGGGCTATACCATGTATGTATTTGTCTTTCCATTATTTACGGTCAGATACAGAATTCGACTGCACGCGACGAATTCTTCGGATGCGGTTTAGTACGGACGTCCACACGTAGTCGGAGTCGTCCATGAGTCGCATCAGTCGTTTGTATGCATCGTGGTGCTCTGCCACGCGTCTGGCCTTATCCGGTGCGCCGGTGCCCAGTTCAATCAGCACGCCCTCGCAAAATGCGGCGGCTGCGAATGTCTCGAAACGTTCCTTGTTGAAATAGAGTGTTCCGGCGAATTCGTGGACGTCAAGCGCATCCTGGATGTCTTTGGATGCGACGATTGGGACGAATCGCTCGATTGGTCGCGTCGTTTCGGCACTGGCCTCGTCAAGCTCTGTGATCCCAGCGGCTATGCCCATTACGGCCTCCGAGCGGTCTCGGCCGATCATGCCCAGACGCACGAGCACTCCTTCGACGATTTGCCGAACGTATGCCTCGTCGACCGCTCCCATCGCCTCCTGAACTCTGCGTGCGACGAGCACCGCCTTGACGGGAGCGTTCGGTGCGAAGGACGTGGAGATCAGCTCCAGCGCCTTCCGGTAACGCGATGACTGCTTCCAGGGATAGTCGCTGCCGACGTCCGGCAGCTCCGCCAGATTCTCACATCCTGCCTCTACCTCTCCGGCCAGGCGACGGAACACGTCGGTATCTACGCCGATCCTTTCACCGACGGAGGCATCGATCTCGTCAACCGGAGAGTACTCGTGCGTATTCAAGGCCCTGTGAACGACTCCGGCCAGCACATCGATAACCGGCTGGACGTGCTGTCTCGCGCGCGCTTGCTCGAGATTTGGAACGCCGGATCCGTTGAGTCTTTCGGCAAGCCGGCTGAGTGTCTTGTCATCGTCTGCGACGAGCTCAAAATCCATCAGCGCACGGTATTCGTAACCGCGGAGTCGTATGGGCACTCCTTCGGACAGCCATTGCCCGACAGTCACGACATACTCGAGACCGGAGATCCGGTCCCGACAGGTAATCACGCCGTCGGAGCCACTCGTGACGTCGAGTGCTTCCGATATCGAGTTCGGACGCGACGTCTGGGCCTCGTCGAGCGACTCGTACTGGACCCTCCCTCCCGTGCTTTCGAAGCTGTTATTGTAAAGTATCAGCGCTCGCTCGTCGCCGGATCGATTTGTGAATGCAAAGACGTTTTCGTTCACACCTCCGGCTGACGACTCGAAGTCGAAGAGGTGGAAGTGGTCCACTTGGGAGAACAGGTACCGTTTTACGGCAATGGGAACCAGTTCCCGTTCGTACCGGGCGATCAGGTCGGTTCTGGGCTGCTCATCAAGGTAGGCGCGCTGGTACTCCATGCCATACTTCTCGCGAAGGCCTTCGATCTGGCCATGTCCGAACATCGGAAGTCCGGGGAGCGTCAGCATCAGCAGGGACACGCCAAAGTACTTGTCTCCGTCACCGAACTGCCCGATCGCGGTTTCTTCGTCGGGATTGCTCATGAAATTGACGTAGCGCTTGAGGACCTCCGGTTCGAACGCTACCGTCTTCTTTATGACGTCCTTGTACTTCGCATTGTCTTCGTCCTTCAGCATGTGCATGAAGGCGCTGTTGTAGACGCGATGCATGCCGAGCGTGCGAACGAAGTATCCTTCCAGGAGCCAGAACGCCTCCGCAAGCAGCAGCGTGTCTGGAACCTCGCTGGCGACACGGTCGACGACCTCCCTCCAGAATTCGTTGGGCATGAGCCTGTCGAAGGCTTCGCGTTTCATTCCGTGGGCGGCTCGCGACGGCACGCCCTCACCTGAACCCGGAGCCGGGTACCAAAGGCGATGGAAGTGCTTCTTCGTGAGCACCATGGCGGCGTCGAAGCGGATGATCGGAAAGAGCCGGGCGACATGAAGGATGGTCTGTATCACCGCCTCGCGGACGTCCTGGCGCGCAAAGTCGAGCTGAGCCGTGTCGTTCCACGGCATGCCCGTACCGTCGTTGCCGTGGTAGATAAACCGCTCTTCACCGGTTTGACGATCTTGCCATCGGAACGTGACGGCCGCGTCCGAGCGATCGAAATAGCGATCCTCGATCTGGAGAACGGGCGCCTCGGGCGGACCTACGCTCTCTCCGGAGTAGCTGTAGCCCGGATACGGGGGGTAGGGCAGCTGTATGAACCAGTCTGGATGCTCCCGGATCCATTTGGAATCGATCCCTGTGTGGTTCGGGACCATATCGCTGGCCAGCTGGATGCCGTGCCGCCGACACAGTAAAGACAGATGATGGAGGGCCTCTTCGCCGCCGAGACTGTCCGCGATCTCATAATCGAAGAGAGCATAAGCGGATGGCGCCGCCTCGGGATTGCCGGTCCATTGTTTCAGCGTTCTCGACGCCTCGCTGCGTTGCCACACCCCGATGAGCCATAGGGCATTGAATCCCCAACGTCCAAGCTGCGCGATCTCTTCCTCCGGTATCTCGTCGAGGCGCGAGATCGATCGGCCGTATTTCTTTGACAATTGATCGACCCAGACAAGGATGTTCTTGGCGACCATGATCACCCGCGGCATCCAGTCGACGTCGGGACTGAAATTTTCTTCCTCCGTCTCCGCGTTGAATACAGGGACTTCGGCCGGACCCGGCCCGCCCCCGAATCCTCTCATAGCGAGTGCATGCCTCTCCTCCTCGAGGAGTCCGGTGCCCATGAGGAGTCGGTCCATCCAGAAGGGGGATAACCGTGCATTCCAATGATCCCGTACGAAAGCCAGTTGTGCGCTGAGGGAGTAGGGGGCTCGTCTGGCAGGCTCTCTTAAGACGTCGATGAGACTGGTCCGGCCCCAAACGTCCGATGTGGCACGTTTCGGAGGGCGTGCGAATACCTTTAAGACACGTTCGTAGAGGGGGTCGCCACGTAGTTCTTCATCGCGGATGAGAGGTCGCAGGGGCTCGAAGGCCGGATTCTCGTTTCCCAGCCGGCCGACTAGCAGTTCCTCGAGTACGAGCAGCCTGTTTGGAACCCCGAGCGTGGTACCGTTGAGATACGTTTCTGCGGTAGATCGCGACCGGTAGATCTCGGTATTTGGGAAGACCTTCAGGAAGCTCGTCAGCATCCGATCCACGGCCTTGCCGCCCATCTCTTCGTTGAGTTCCGAAAGGGCTCGCTCGATGACGTCAGGATCGACGTTCGCCCGGTACTCTGCGACGGCGTAATGCAGCACCTCGTCTAGTAGTGCGGCCGCGTTCAAGTCGGCCGGGCTCAGCTTCAAATGGTCGGGCTGATCGCGATTGAAGCTGTCGGCGAATTCCTGCGCTGCTCTGAAATTTGCAAATACCACATTGCCTGTGCTCGAAAAGAAAGCGTCGTCGAAGTCATAGAGGTCGCGCACGTCGCCCCGGATGTGAAATTCGAGTCGACGCGGCTTTGCCGGCCGCTTTTGTGTGCGGCCGATCTGAAATCTCAGTATGCCTCTTTTTCGCGCGGCCATGTGTCAGTCTTTCATACCCGTTAAGGTAGATCAGAGGTCCGGGTCGGTGGCGAAGAGCGCGGCAAGAATCTCCGTGATTTCGTGGGCCGGCAGGTCCTCGAGAAAGATGGGTAGGACGTATGTCCAGTTCGCTTCGTTAACGGAGCCCGGTATGTTGATCCGCTCATCCTCAGGTCTGACGGTCCGGAGGTCAAGCGTTACGGCGAAAAGATCCTGTATCTGAAATACACGAATCGCCGAGTTGGATCGCAAACTTCTACGCAAGACCGCTTCTGCGAGTGCAGTGGTCAGCCACGGGGGCGATTCGTCGAATCCGAGCTCACTCGCCAACACCTGCCGGTCCCAATCGTCTTCTTCCCACCATTGCCTCAAGGTAGAGAGATCATGCACAGCCGGTGTGGATACCGAGAGGTAGGGGAACGTCGAAGGATCTGCGAGTCGTTTCTCATCATCGGTTTCCCACCGTTCGATCTTCAGACTCAGGATTCCCAGATCTGAAAGCACCCCGGGGAGTCCCGGCGGTACGACCCCCAGGTCCTCTGCGCAGGGAAGCATGTCGCTGGCTTCCGTCACGAACTGGAGCAATCGACGGCCCATGCCGAGCCAGACCGGCTTTGACTGCGTTTCGTACTGTTCCACGAGGGCCTCGACTCCAGTCCGACGGACTTCGTCGGCCTGAACGTAACTGCTCGAATCCTGCCAGAACCAGGCCGGCACGAACCGGCCGCCGTCGGTGGTCAGGAAGGTTCGGTCTCGGTGGCAGGACAGGAGGAAACTCTTTACCGAGGCATCCTCGTCCAGGCACTCGATGGCGACTTCCGATGCAAATATGTCTCGCAGACGAAAGTCGTCGTCGCCAAACCTGTCGAAGTAGCTGTCCAGAACACGCTGGGTTTCCTCATGCAATTGCTGCCCGGCCTCCTCTCGACGAGTCCATGCCTCGGTAAGGTGACGTGCAGGCTCGGCCGGATCGCTGACGGTTTCGATCTCGGATTCCGAAAGAGGAGAGGCCGGACGATACCGCCCCAGAACCGCCGTATTCTCCGTTGAAGGGACGCTCCATATGCGAAAGAAGCCAAGAACGTGGTCGATACGGAAGGCATGATAGTAGCGAGATGCCTGTTTGAGGCGGCTGCGCCACCAATCAAACCCGTCCATTTTGAGCGCTTCCCAGTCGTATGTCGGGAAGCCCCACATCTGGCCGAGCGTCGAATACATGTCGGGTGGCGCTCCCGCACGGAAATCCAGATTGAAGTAGGGGCGATCCGCCCAGACATCAGCACTGTCGACGCTCATTAGAATCGGGATGTCACCCTTCAGATACACGCCCTGGGACTCCAACTCCTCAGCCGCCTCCCGCAGTTGCCGGTCCAGGTGAAGCTGGATCCAGGCGTGGAAGAGGGCATCGGTCCCCAAATTATGCCACGTCGCTTCGATCTCGGAAGGGGTGAGATCACGGCCTGTCGACCACTCCTCCCATGACCGTTCGTCGTTCAGCTGCTTCAGGCACTTATAAACCGCATACGGTCGTATCCACGGATTCGAGTCAATCCACGCCGGTAGCTCGGGATCCGTTTCATCGTTAATCTGAAACAAGCGTCGCAGCATCTCAAGCTTGAAGGAGAGCACGCCGTTGAAGTTGACCCGGTTTCGATCGAGGCTGCCGTAGCGAAAGGCATCAATATCATCGGCAAGATGCGCAGCGCCCGGCAAATCCTGCAGGCGGATGTAAACCGGGTGGAGTGCGAATGCACTGACCGCTGAGTAAGGAGACGCATTCGCTCCGGTGTCATTGAGCGGGAGCACCTGGATAAGGTCAAGCCCGGTGTCCCGACACCACGATCCCAGATGCGCCAGGTCCTTGAATTCACCGATGCCGCAGTCGTCGCGGCTGCGTAGCGCGCTTACTGGTACCGAAACACCCGTGAGATGCCCGTTGAGCGTCAGTTTCTTTCGTGCATTCAAGAGGACTCACTCCCGTACAGCGTGGCGTGAAAGGATCTAGGAGGTAGTAGGAAGGTCGAACCCAACGGCCTGATTCAGAAAATTCGGGATGATCAGGCGGCGCGTCGCCTCAAGCGGTGAGGGTTCGCGCAGCAAGCCAATCATCTTCTCGTACTTCTCGACCCCGTGCTCTTCGACAATGCTCACACGCTTCTCCCTTTGTTTGAAGTGGCGTCGCATTCCGTCAGGCGCGGCCTCCGGATGAAACTGGACTCCGACCAGAGCCGGTCCGACACGCACCGCCATCATTGCCCGTTCCAGTGGAACATGAGGACGCAACTTCTCGCGTGCGAGAAAGGAAACATGCAACTCTTCGACGCGGTCGGCGACAGGATTGACGACCTGCCAGCGTCGAAAGTCCGCGCCCCAGAATGGGTTCTCCAGGTTTTCGAAGATCGGATCCGTCATCCCCGCGTCGTCAATATGGACGGGAAAGATGCCGAAACACGGCGACTTTCGACGGGTGACCTCCGCGATTCCAAAGAAATGGCACATCATTTCAAAGGAGTGGCAGATGAAGAGACCGTGTTTTGGATCCAGGGTATTCTCGTTGTACGACCAGAGTCGATCCAGCCACTTGTAGTAGGACGTCTCCCAAGCTTTTCCTTTGCCGGCGAACGGACTTCCCGGTCCCCCGGAAGAGATGTAAATATCGAATCCAAGGTCGGGCACCTCGCCCTTGACTCGGACGTCGAAAACTTTGCATTCAAGTCGCGGCATATGCCGCTCGATCGATGCTTCTTCCAGGATCCCGAGAATACTGGGGATCCCGAGGTTCTTGGTGCCACGATTCATGTCGAGCACCGCAACGCGAAGCGTATTCGTTCGAAGCATCAGTCGTACCGCAGTATGAAGAGTGGCAGTGAGCCTCCACCGGCGGTGACGTTGGCGATGTCACTGGTGGAAACCCTTGTCAGGCAGCCGCCCATGAGAGGGCCGTTCAGGTAAGGATCCAAATCCACGATTGTCGGCACCTCTGACCATCCGTCGATACCCTTCATCAGGAAGGGTTCTTTATGGATGTCGACCATCTCCTGGACAACGTAGCCTCCTTCGATGCCCCGGCTGACGGCTGCATGCCAGGCAGAATCGGAGGCGGTTGCGCCGATCGTTACGTCCTTGCCACCATACTCGTCGTTTGGCTTGATAACGAACAACTCCCTGTTCTTCGAAACGAAGTCGGCAAGGTGGATCTTAAGCCCGTAGAAGCTTGTCTTCTGATCGCGCAGGCGGCGAGTCCACGGCACATGATCCCGTATGGTCTGAACCTGTTGCGTCGTGAGGTGCTCCATAAAACGCATATCGGTCAGGAGGGAGAACAACGCCTTCTTATGAACGAGCTTTGTCCTGAAGCTGTTGAGGTAGCAGGTCTTCTGGGCCACGTACCCCTCCAGGAAGGCGCCGCACTCGTCTCTCATCTCCTGAAACTCGTTCATCAGAAGCCGGCGATACAGCAGATCGATCTTTCGACCGTTGCAGTATATCCAGCCGTCTCTGCACTCGAGCTCGCGCGGATCGGATATTTCACATGCCATCCCGTGCATCTCGAGGAAATCCTTGACGAGAAGAAACTCGTTGTAGGTGGGTACGTCCAGATGATCCACGATCGCTACCGAGGGTTTCGCCTCCTGGCCCCCGAACTCCTCGTGATAGATACGGACCAGCCCATGGACGAGGTGCTCGAGCGGCGATACGAATCGGACAGGATGATGCTTTATAAATTCTTTGAAAACAGGAAGTTCTCTATAAATATCGGCGAGATGATGGACGTACGCCAGTCCGGCTGGAGATTCCGCATTGACCTCGACGAACTTGAATGAATTGGCTGTCATGAAGGCATCCATTCGAGCAGACGCCGACAGTCGAATCACGTTGGTCGGGATGGCTGCCAGGGCCAACTCCCATTCTTCGAGACCGAGTTCGTCGAGGACGTCGGCCCTGTTGAAATATCGCTCTGCGATATTGAGTATCGCCTGGCGCAGCAGGTAGACGGTGTCTTGCACATCTTGGTACGCCGACTCGGAGAGGAAGGCGGGTCGCAGGCTGCTGGACAGGGGGCGACCTCCGAATGTGACCTTTCGGTCTATCTGGAGTTGACGGAGAAGGACAAGCTGGTCTTCCGCTGCCTCAAGATCCCTTGAAATGAGGCTGTGGTATCGGGCGATCGCCGGCTCGATGTTGTTCTTGAACATGCGGGAGAGATTTGTCGGATCCGTCTACAGTTTTGGCGCGATCGGTTGCCGCTTCCGAGGCGAAAGGGCCTTGGACACGAGCAGGTCGACTACGTGCCGAACGATCCAGTCAAAGTTGTCGTGACCCACCGAATGATAATCGGCGTCGGGAGCGGGATTCATGAAGTCGATGGCATAGGGCACGCCGTCCCTGACGGCAAATTCCACCGTGTTCAGATCGTAGCCGAGTGCCGAGCAGAGAGCCACGACGTCGCGGTGCATCTTCTCGAGCAGTTCGGCAGGCACATCGTCCTCGGGCACGTCGTGATATCGCATGTGCGGCTCAGCGCCCGGATTGTATTTCATGATGCGCACGTGCTTCTGTCCCACACCGTAGCAGCGGAAATAGTGCGTGAAGTCAATCCCTTCCTGGAGCATCATGCAGTCTTCGCCCGACGCGTCGTAGGCGGCGAAGAACGATTCGGGATCCGTCACGCGCGTTACGCCGCGCCACCCACCGCCGTCGTACGGTTTGAGGAAGGATGGGAACCCGACGTAGTCGAAAACGCCGGGCCAGCCGATCGGGTAGGCGAGGTTTCGAAATGACGTCTCTTCGGTTCTCGGCGGACGGTTCTTGTGGGGGAGAATGACAGTCTTCGGTACCGCTACACCGGCACGCTCCGCGATCACATTGTCGATAAATTTGTCGTCCGCACTCCACCAGAATGGATTGTTTACGACGTAGGTGCCTTGCAGCGAGCACCACTTCAAATAGGATCGGTAAAACGGAACCTCGTGGGAAATGCGGTCGAGGATCACGCGATATCGCGGCTCGGCGTCCATTCGGAGCGCGTCCATCTGAGCGAACTCCGCTTCAACGCCTTTTCCTGCGAACGCCTCGTTTATGTAGGCGACCAGTGCGTCGGTGAATGTCGTTTCCATTCCCCGCAGTACACCGATCATTTTCTTCTTTGTCGGCATGGGATGCGTAGCGGTCTAATCCGTCACTGACAGCGTACCGGACCGGTATCGATTGGGCGTGGGCCCATCTGCACGACGCAGGATCAGAACTCTTTCGCTAAGGACGAGGGCGGATCGACCGGAGACGGCACGGTAATTCAATCAAGCTAAGGAGTAGAGGGGTCAAGGAACCGTGATACTGGTTAGAATTTCACGCGAACCGGTCTGCAGCGTCAGGAAACAACTCCGTGCTTGCGTCCGACGAGTACGAAGGCGTCGACGCACCGATCCAGATGCTCTCTCGAATGAGCAGCCGACACCTGAACGCGTATTCGCGCTTCGCCTTTCGGTACCACCGGATAGCTAAACCCGATGACGTAGATCCCTTGGTCGAGCATGTCGCGGGCCATGTTCGTCGCGAGAACGGCATCGTAGAGCATGATTGGAACGATGGGGTGGACGCCCGGCCGGATATCGAATCCGGCAGCCGTCATCCGCTCTCGAAAGTAGACGGTGTTGTCGGCCAGCTTGTCTCGAAGCGATGTACTCTCGTTCAGCATGTCGAGCACGGTCAGACTCGTATGCGCAATGACCGGCGCAAGCGTGTTGGAAAAGAGATAGGGACGGGATCGTTGCCGCAGCAGATCGATGATCGGTTTCCTGCCCGTCGTGAATCCCCCGGATGCACCTCCGAGTGCTTTTCCGAGCGTGCTCGTGATGACGTCGACCCTGCCGAGTGAATTGCAGTGCTCTACCGAGCCGCGTCCCGTCGGTCCAAAAAAACCTGTTCCGTGACAGTCGTCGACCATGACCATGGCGTCGAACCGTTCGGCAAGGTCGCAAATCTCGGACAGTCTGGCGACGTCGCCGTCCATGCTGAAGACACCGTCGGTTGCGATGAGCCGGCGGTTAGATCCCTGAGTAGCTCTGAGAACGTTTTCCAATTCGCTCATGTCCGAATGGGCATAGCGATGGCGCGCAGCCTTGCAGAGACGAATGCCGTCTATGATGCTCGCATGATTTAACTGATCACTGATGATGGCCGAGTCAGCATCCAGTATGGTCTCAAAAAGCCCCGCGTTTGCGTCGAAACACGAGGAGTAGAGGATGGTGCCTTCAGTTTCGAAGAACGACGAAATCTTGGCCTCGAGCTTCTTGTGGACGTCCTGTGTTCCACAGATGAACCGAACGGAAGCCATCCCGAATCCGTAGCGGTCGATCCCCTTCTTGGCGGCCTCCAGGATGCGTGGATGATTTGCGAGACCTAAATAATTGTTTGCACAGAAGTTGACAACTTCTTTGTCACCATCGACGCGAATATCGGCATCCTGTTGAGACGTGATGACACGCTCCTCCTTGTGGAGGCCGGATGTCTTGATGTCGTCGAGTATCTCTACAAAATCATTTGCTGTATTGGAGAACATCGGGGTAGCGGTCAAAAGGTTGAGGCTGTCAATCGGCTCGGTACGAGATGATCCAGCATCGAGTTCACGATACCCGCGAGGTCGTACCGGTGGTCCCATCCCCAGTCTTCACGTGCAACTCGGTCGTCGATGAGTTCGGGCCAGGTTTCAGCTATTTGCTGCCGGAAATCCGGTTCGTACGTGCATCGGAACTCGGGGATTTGGCGTCGAATCTCTCCAGCCACTTCTTCCGGCGAAAAAGAAACGGCGGACAAATTGTAGCTTGTGTGGATCGAGAGACGATCAGCGTCAGCCTGCATGATTTCGATGGAGGCTCTTATCGCGTCCTCCATGTGCATCATCGGAAGGCGCTGATCCGCTTTGAGAAAGCACTCATAGGTTTTCCCCTCTGCGGCGGCATGGAAGATCTCCACGGCGTAGTCGGTCGTTCCGCCTCCGGGCGGAGCCGTGTAGCTGATAAGGCCGGGGTAGCGGACGCTTCTCACATCCACCCCGAATCGAAGGTGGTAATAATTGCACAGCAGTTCCCCGGCCACCTTGGTGACGCCGTACATGGTTCTCGGCACCAGTCCACTCATCTGACCGGCACGGCCTTCGGGCAGCCCAGGGCCGAAGACGGCGATCGAGCTTGGCCAGAAGACATGAAGGTCCTTTTCCCGAGCCAGCTCGAGCACGTTACGAAGCCCCTCGACGTTGACCTTCCAGGCGAGATCAGGTTCTCTCTCACCTTTGGCGGAGAGTAGACTGGCCAGGTGATAGATCGAGTCGATCCGATGGTGTTCGACAGTTTCGCGCAGCGCTCGTCTGTCGGTTACGTCGAGATGTTCGAACCGTTGATTTTCTCCGTTTCCTTCCGCGTTGGACGGTCCGCGAAGGTCCGTGCCCAGCACGTAGGGTTCGAACTCGGTCTTTCGGAGCGCTGTGACGAGATCGCTTCCGATCTGTCCGCGAGCGCCGGTTATTAGAATTCGCCTCATTACTCTATTGGAAGCGCTTCGGAGGGGCGCGCTAAAATACGGTCTATACAAGTAAATCCAAGTCGCACAGGGTCCCTTCGCAGGCTGTTCACGATGTGGCATCTATAAGTGCGACGCACCGCCTTGGTGGACTTTACAGAGTGCGCAGGCAAGGCCTCAGCGGAGAGAGTTCAACAAGACTTGCGCCGGGTGTAGCGCCTTCCGTCCCGTGCAGTGCTCGATCTGCGCCCTGCAGGACGTTCCTGCGGCCACGATTACGTCGTCCTCCGCCGCCTCGCGGACGGCAGGTGCGAGCGCACGTTCGGCCATCTTGACCGACCATTTGTAGTGTTCTCGTTCGTAGCCAAAGGAGCCCGCCATCCCGCAGCATCCTGAGTCGACCACGTTCACGCTGTGTCCCGGCAGTGAAAGAGCCTTGACGGAAGGATCGATCCCGACGAGTGCTTTCTGATGGCAGTGTCCGTGGAGGACCAAATTCTGTTTCGACTGATTCCACGTCGCTTCGAATGCCCCGGCGGCGGCCTCCCGTGTGACAAATTCTTCAAGCGTGAGGGCGACGCCGGCGAGCGTCTTCACATCCGGATCGCCCGGAAGCAGCGAGTGGTATTCGTCTCGCAGCGACAGAATGCAGCTCGGTTCGAGGCCAATGATCGGAATACCGCGCTCTGCGTAATCGCGGAGAGCGCCGACTACCTGCTGTGCACTTGCGCGTGCCTCATCGACGAATCCTTTCGACATGTACGTTCGTCCGCAGCAGCCGTGTTGAGTTACCGTCACCCGATAGCCGAGCCGCTCGAGAAGATGAATCGCCGCTTGCCCGATTTCGGGATCGTAATAGCAGTTGAATGTATCGGCGAAGAGGAGGACCTCCCTGGAGCCGTCGGCCGGCCGGCGGCGGGCGTTCCATTTGAAGAGCGACTCGCTTGCGACCTGTGGCAGGGTACGCTCCGGCGCCAGATGCAGGACGGCGGCCATCGACTTTCTTCCGAGGCTGGAATTGGAGGCCCAGTTTACGAGCGAGGCAGGAAGTTTCGAAAGGCGCCTTGTGGTTCGGGGCATGTTCGCGAAGAACCGCTCCCTGAAGGGTGGCTTTCGGAGCGACCAGTAGTGCCCGAGCCACTCAAGCTTGAGCTTGGCCATGTCCACGGCGGAGGGGCACTCCGTCTTGCAGCCCTTGCACGAAATGCAGAGCGACATGACGTCGTAAAGCTCGTCGTCGGCCAACCCCTGCTCGCCGAGTTCTCCACTGAGGGCAGCGCGAAGCGCATTGGCGCGACCGCGCGTCGTATGTCTCTCGTCGCGGGTCGCCATGAAGCTGGGGCACATCGTGCCCCCAAGAAGCTTGCGACACGACCCGACCCCCGTGCAGAGCTCAACCGCGCCCGCGAAACCATGATCCTCCGAAAAATCCAGCTTCTCCTCCAGCCTTGCTGTCTTGAAGCTGGGACCCACGCGCAGGTTCTCCGTCATGGGTTGTGCGTCAGTGACCTTGCCGGGATTCAAGAGGCCCTTGGGATCGAAGGCGCGCTTCGTGCTTCGGTATGCCTCGTAAAGCGGCTTGCCGTAGAATGATTCCGACAGCCAACTCCTCGCCAGTCCTTCTCCGTGTTCTGACGACAGGCATCCATCGAACGATGCTACGAGCTCTGCCGACGCCTTGGCGATTTCAGCCATCTTCCTGACTTCGGCTGCGTCTTTCGTGTTGATGAACGGCCTGACGTGCAGGCAGCCGGCCGATGCGTGTGCATAAAGGGTCGCCTTCGTGTTCGTCTCGGCAAATACGGCCTCCATCGCGCCGATGTACTCGGCCAGATGTTCGGGCGGCACGGCGGCATCCTCGATGAAGGCAACCGGCTTGAAGTCGCTCTTCACACCCAGAATCAATCCCAATCCAGCCTTCCTGACCGACCAGACGTTCGATATCTGACTCTTCGAAAGCGCCTCGACGACGCCGATACCGATTCCTTTGTCCTTCAGAGTAGCCTCGAGCGCGTGGATGCGATCCGCAACTTCGTCCTCCGTTTCACCATAGTATTCCGTGATCAGGAGTGCGTCGGGATCGCCCTCGACGAAGGTCAGCATGTGCGCATAACCGGGCACGGCGCGGCACTGGTCCAGTCCGTGCCGATCGAGCAACTCGACCGCCGTCGGATCTGTCTTGAGGATTTCCGGGACGGCCTGCAGCGCCTCCATCCGGGAGCGGAAGTGCACGATTCCGAGCCCGGTCTTCCTGGGTCGCTCGACCAGCGAAAGGGTGACGCTCTTAAGCACGGCGAGCGTCCCCTCGCTGCCGCACAACAGGGCCGACAGATTTCGTTTTCCGTTTCCGATCAGGCGTTCGAGTCGGTAACCGCCGCTTCGCCGCCAGTGCCGCGGGGTGTCGCGCTCAATCGTCTCCCGGTTCTGTTCGAGTACGGAATCAATCTCGCGGTAGAGGCGCCCTTCCGATGTGGATCGGCGGGTTCGCTCACCCCACTGAGCGGCATCGAGGTTGGAGAGCGTCACCGTCGATCCATCGGCAAGGATCACCTCTGTCTGGACCACGTGATCGACTACGGAGCCGTATAGAATGGAATGCGTGCCGGTGGCGTTGTTGGCGACCATTCCTCCGATTGTCGCACGGTTGCTGCTCGCCGGGTCCGGACCGATCATGAGGCCGTGGGCGGACAGATAGTCGTTGAGCACGTCGAGCACGATACCCGGCTCGACGGTGACCGTACGTGCTTCAATGTTGAAGTCGAGGATTGCATCGATGTGTTTCGTGAAATCGATCACGAGTGCCTCGGCGACTGTCTGGCCTGCAAGTGAAGAGCCGCCTCCACGAGCGAGGACCGGAACGTCCCAGTCTCGGGCAAGCTCTATGGCCGCATCGACGTCTTCGCGCGATCGGGGCACCAACACGCCGAGCGGTTCCATGCGATACATGCTCGCATCGGTACTATACAGAAACCGTGACATGCGGTCTGAAAGCACATCGCCGCGTGTCCGGTTACCCAGCTCGGCAAAAAAGGCCTCGAGTTTCTCCGGTCGTGCCATGATTCCGGTCAAACCGGTAACCGTTCTACAGTATCAGAGGCTGCCCTTCTTCGGAAAGCACGACCTCTGTTTCTGGATGAAAGAATCTAATGTTGTCAGCCATCCACGACCGAGCATCGGGGTCGCCGTGGACGAGGACAGTGATTTCAGGATTTAGCCGTCCTACGAGTGAAATAAGGTCACGCCGATTGCTATGGCCCGTGAGGCGGAATTTAGCAACCTCACACCTGACTTTTTGCGGTTCGTGCATGGGATCGAGGGACACGCTCGCCCCACTCTCGAATCCTTCCAGAAGTCTGGACCCTGGAGCGTCCTCTTTTACGAATCCAACGAAGAAAATGCCGCTCTTCTCGTCGCCCATCAGGCGCTGGGCAAGCCGGTTTGAAAGCGTATTTTCGAGCATCATGCCGCTCGAAGCGATATGAATGGCCGGTTCCTGGAGGACGTTGGCCGCCGCCGCCCTGCTCCTGGGCATCCGCTTCTGGTCCACGCCGTAAACCTCGAATTCCGGGTCGAGCCGGGGCGAAGAATAGCGCGTCCGATCGTAGATATCGGAAACTCCGCGCATCAGGCCCGAGGTGTAGACCGGCACTGTCTCGGGGATGCGTCCTCGTCGTTTGAAGCGGTCTATGAGGGCGAGAACCTCCTGCGCTCTTCCAAGCGCGAAGACCGGAAGCAGCACCCTGCCGCCTCGTGCGAGTGTTCGCGAAATGGCCTCGCAAAGCGCCTCTTCCTCCGAGCGTCGCGTGACGTTCTCGATGTCTCCGTCTGCTCCGAGCGTGCTTTCGAGCACCAGCACGTCGATGGGGGGTTCAGGATACTCTCCACCAGGGTGTATCGTCTGATTTCTGAGATTCGTGTCACTCGTATAGAACAGGCGTCGTCGAAGGCCGGCTTCCTCGAATGTGACGAGCATTCCCGCCGCCCCGAGCACATGACCCGCGTGGAAGAACTTGCCGTAGACGTGTGCCCGGCCGAGCAGCCCCGTCAAATCGAACGTCTCCTCGAGCGTATGCCCGTGGAAGAGATATGTAACTGCTTCGACCTCTTCTTCGGTGAGTCCCGGTGGGCCGACCGTACCGTTCTCTCTGGCGCGACGGGCCTGAAGCCGGGCGGAAGCCGGCAGCAACGTATCCAGCAGGTGCCGCGTGGCGACGGTCATGTGGATGGCGGCATGCGGCCACCTCTGAACAACTGTCGCAAGGGCACCGACGTGATCGTGGTGAGCATGCGTGATGATGACATGATCGACGACACGATCGGGATCTTCGTCAAGCAAATCGAATTGCGGCAATCCTTCGACCGAATCGTCGCTCGGACTCTGCCCCGCATCGAGTAGAATGCCCGTTCCCTCAATATTGAGGTAGTAGCAGCTTGCGCCGATCTTGTCCGTCTCACCGAGCGGAAGAAGCAGCATCGCTTAGTTCATGCCTCCAACTATTCAGTAACGCTTGCTCGACGGATCCTCGAGAGACTCATGCTACCGACGTTTCTTGCAGGCTTGCCTCATATGCTCGCCAATCGGCAAGGAATTTCTCGAGTCCGCTGTCAGTAAGCGGATGACTGACGAGGGTACAGTTGGTCCGAATGCCCTCGGCGGTCAGCGTCTTGATTGCCTTGATGCCCTCTGCAATGAGCGGTACCTTCACGACCACGTGCTGGTGGATGGCTGCCAGTTGGCGGGCTTCGGGGTTCGTCGTTTCGCCGTCGAGCACCCCCATCGCTTTGGCCTGCCGGATTTCCTCGAGATCGGCCGTGTCAATGAAAAACTTCATATTGGAAGGGTGTCCCGTTGTCGTGTTTGATTCGCAGAACTGAAGGCCCACAAACGCAAAACTACGGAACAAAGTCGTTGTATGATTTGATTTGTGGTTGAGTTCTTCCACAGAAATCTGGACAAGTAAACCGGAAGTTGTATGCCGACACTGGCGTTCTTTGAAGATGAGGCGGTTGCTCACCTCAAACCGCTGATTCATACACGTCCGGTTTACGATTTGCGCGCGGGAATCCTTCCTTTGCGCCACCGAATCGAGTTGGACCTCGGGCGCCACGCCGACTTCCTTCTGAGTCGCCCAGAGGTTCGCTCGCTGGCGAGTCTCGAAGGTAACGGTAGTCCGCAGACGTCCCTTCCTGACGAGCGTGCAGATTCGACACTGTTCATCAACGGGCGACTCCTGACGGCCGGTGCGCATCTGGTAGGAGAATGGCGGGCGCTGTTGGAGGGGGACGGGGAATCCCCGAGTTGGGGTAGACGCTGGAGGAGCGGCGAAACCGTCGTCGCCGCCTGGTGTCCGTCGATGCAGTCGATTCAGCTCGAGAATGGAGTGCCCGCGTTTGACGATCTCGAGGCGATCGAGGTGCAGCAAGCGCGCCTGGTGAATCGCCTCTGGGACCTCGTCGGTGACGTTGCACGATTTATCGACGACGATGCCTCGGCCATGGGCGTCAGAGGAGTCTCCGATGATGCAATTGTATCTGCCGAGGCCCTGCTCATAGGGACGCACTTTATGGCTGTTGGACCAGGCGCCGTTATCGAGCCTGGTGCGATTCTGATCTCAGACGAGGGCCCGGTAATCGTCGAGCGAGATGCGCACATTATGGCGGGGGCCATTTTGAGGGGGCCGTGCCACATCGGCAAGGGTTCGCGTGTCAAGATGGGGGCACGCGTGACGTCGAGCTCGCTCGGGGAGCAATGCCGTGTCGGCGGCGAGGTGTCGAACAGTGTGTTGCTCGGGTTCTCCAACAAGGCGCACGACGGCTACGTGGGCAACAGTTACATCGGAGCGTGGTGCAACATCGGCGCCGATACCAATACGTCCAACCTGCGAAACGACTACGGCGAGGTTACTCTGTACAACGAACACCTGCGGAAGTACGAGTCCTCAGGAAGTCAGTTCGTCGGACTCATCATGGGCGACCATTCGCGATCGGGGATCAACACGATGTTCAACACGGGGACCGTTGTCGGCTTGGCCTGCAACGTCTTCGGCGCGGGGTATCAGCCGAGGCATATTCCATCCTTCTCCTGGGGAGGACGAGATCGCCTGATGGATAATAATCCCGAGAAGGTATTCGCCTCGATCCGCGCGATGATGGAGCGACGGGGGAAAGTCCTCAGTGCCGACGAGGAGGCTGCGCTGGCAGCAGTATACGAGTCGGGTCACGCGCGGACATCTACCCGAGCGGATCTTCGCCGTAGTCGTTCGGGCCGTCCGTTCCGCGCAAGAACCCGATCTCGATCATGTACCAGATGTTACCGATCGGGACCAGGGCCATGAGCATGAACCAGCCAGTCCTATTTCTGTCGTGGCATCGTTTCACCCCTAACGCGAGGGCAGGCCAGATAATGATAAGCATAGCGAGGACGTAGGCTACCCAGAATCCCGCCTGGCCGGCCAATGCTGTACCCACTAGTCCTACCACTACCATGGCCAGCATCATGACGAGCGCGTACCCCCAGTACTTTGCTCGGTTGATTCGTCCTTCGAAAGAAAAGAGAATCTCTTTGTACGTCTCGGGAGCGGGCGTCAGATAGCCTTCGTCCGTCGTGTATTCTTCAGGCTGCATGGCAAAACCGGATAAGAAGTGAACTGTGAGTTGCGGATGCGAGGATTATAATGAAAACTTGATCAATCCTGCTCGCGAATCGGTCGAGTCGCACCCCGCACCCCGCACCACGCACCAAGTACCAAGTACCACGCACCAAGTACCAAGTACCAAGTACCCTACTTCACCTTCATCACCATCATCGTGATGTCGTCGCTCTGTTCGGCTCCTTGCGTGAATTCACGGACGTCGGCGATTACCGCGTCGAGGATCTCCTGGGCAGAGAGGTGCCGATTGTCCATGAGCACACCCTCCAAACGAGGATCGTCGTACTCTTGGTGTTCGTGGTTCATGGCTTCGGTGACCCCGTCCGTGAACATGGCGACGACGTCGCCGGAGTCCAGGACGACTTCGCCCCGTTCGTATGGCATGCCCCCCATAATGCCCAGCAGCAGGCCTCCCGATTCGAGGTGCGTAAGCTTTCCTTCCGCCGTGATGTGGACCGGAGGATTGTGCCCCGCATTGACGTAGTGGAGCGATCTCCCGTCGGCCGAGCATATGCACCAGAAGAATGTGATGAACTTGTCGAAACCGGTATTGCCGTGGATCACGTCGTTGATGCGCGCCGTGGCTTCCTCGAGCTTCATGTCCATCGGGAGTACGATGCGCAAGCACGCCTGCATATTCGCCATGAGCAGGGAGGCCGGGATGCCCTTACCGGTGACGTCTGCGATCGCCATCATGAGTCGCTCACCGTTCAGGTTCACGACGTCGAAGTAGTCACCCGATACTTCCCGGCTCGGTGTAGCGAAGGCGGCGATTTCCACGTGTTCGCACTCTGGAAGCTTGTCGGGGAGGAGGCGCTCCTGGATTTCTCGGGCCAGCCTCATTTCCTGCGCCATCCGCTCACGTTCGATTTGTTCGTCGACCAGATAGGTGTTCTGTATCGACGTCAGGGCGAGATTGCCGAGAGCGTACAAGAACTCAACGTCACTTGGCTGGTAGCGCTGCCCGGTCATTTTTGGACCGAGGCACAAGATGCCCTGCGTGGCTCCGCGCAGTCGAAGGGGAATGGCGATCTCCAATCCGAAGTCGGCAAGAACAGCCCATTCATCCTCACTCTCAGTCTGAGAGACCCCGGGCGCAACGGCCTCGGTAATGCCGTTCAAACGTTCCATGAGGTTCTCAAGACCGTCGCCCTTCTTAAGACCCTGTTTCGCGACGATAGTGAGGGGCTCCTCAAGGCGAGCCTGTCCATCAGCGTCAGTGCCGGAAGGCTTTCGAAGCAGAAAGAGGTGGGTCTTGACCAAGAGCTGGCCCATCAGGGCAAACGAAAGCAGTCGGACGAGTCGTTCCCGATCGCGCGTCGAATTGAATTCCTGCGAGAGGTCGAAGAGCGTATTCAGCTCCTGAATTTTACCGTCCAGATCCTTGTTCGACTGCTGAAGTTCGTCGATCACGAGCGAGTTCTGGACGGCGGAACTCGAAATCGAGACGAGGGCCTCTGTAAACGCTAACTCGTCATTTTCTAAGGGTTTGCCAGTCGGCTTTGGTCCCAGGCCCAGCCAGCCGATGCAACGATCGTGGTACTCTACAGGAAGGAGGTGGCTGATACGGTGCTCGCGGAGAACGTCGGGCACCTCTTCGCCGGACAAGGCCACGGGTTGGCCGAGCGGTTCGAAGGCGATGGTGTCACCCGGGTTTAGGCGCGGCATCCCTTTGCAGGCGGCAACACCGTATGATTGCTCGACCGGATCGAACAGGAGCACAATGCCCCGTGTCACGAGGAGCTTGCTCATCGCAATGAGCAAGAGGTTGTTCAAGACGAAGCTGAGATCGATCGAACTGCTCAGAAGCTGGGTCGCCTCGTAAAGCGCGCGCAGATCAAGATGCTCCGTCTGGTGAATCGTCAGAGACCGATCAGGCATGGATAGACGTTGAAATTCGGTAACGGGCAAGTAGTGAAAATAAACTTTCGGAGATTAGATAAAGCACGTTTATTCGGATTCCAACGTGTCGAGGTGGATGACTTCGGCCTTTCGTAGCGCACCGTCTTCCGCGGTCAGGATCACACAGGTCTTTACTTGGTGCAGTCCCTGTCGACCGGCTGCGCCGGGATTCAGGTAGAGGAAGGGGACCGGACTGGACGTCCGTTCAATGCGCAATATGTGGCTGTGCCCGCATACGAAGAGATCGGGCCGCCTCTCGACGAGTTGCTTTCGAATACCCGACGACCAGCGGCCGGGTCGGCCGCCAATGTGTGTCATCCAGACGCGTATCCCTCCGAGTCTTGTCTCTAAATCCTCGGCCAGCATCCGCCTGATCACTGCGCCGTCGACGTTGCCGTAGACAGCCATCGTCGGGGCGATCGCCTCCAGCTTGTCGAAGATCTCGGGAACACCCAGGTCTCCGGCGTGCAGAATGCAATCGACGCCGGCAAAAGCTTTAGGAATCGCTGGATGGAAGTAACCGTGCGTGTCGGAGATGACACCGATTCGAAGGGACCGGGCTGTCTTGAGATCCACCGGCTACCGAAGCGTGAGTCTGAGACCGAGGTTGATGAACTGCGGGCCCTTCCCGAGATCCGGTCCAACGCCCTTCTTGTAACTCATCAGTGGGACGCTGATAGTTGGGGCGATCTGATAGGACGGTCGATGCCAGTGCACACCCGTTCGTACCCAGAGCACATGACCCCTAAATTCGCCCAAGTCGGCATTAGGGCCGTCCGCTCCAGTCACGATCCTCCGTTCTACGAGGCTGTAGGTTCCAGCCTCGTAGTCAAGCGACAACGCGACGTGGCTCCGGGCAGGATCGAAGATCAGATCGTATCCGAGCTTAACGTGGCCTTCGATTCCTGTCGCTTCGGTATAAGCAATGCCGGCCAGCGGTGTGTTGGCGTCGACCTCCCCGCCGCCGCGGTAGCCGGTCCTTACATAGCGCAAGCCGGCCGCCATCTGCGTTCCGACCTGCGGTGACAGCGTCTTCGAGTAGAGAAAGGCCAAGTCCGTCTGGCGGAATCCCAGTCCGCCGTTTGAAGGAGGCCGGGGTTCGAATGCCAGCCGCAACGCCATGTCGGCCCCGTCGCGATGCCAGTGATGCTTGACCGCAACCCAAGCAAGATCGAGGTTCTGACCCACAGAGCCTCCGGCAAAATTGACGATTGCCGAGAGATCGAACTGCGATCCTAGTCCATAGTCCAGTTGCAGGAGAAGTCCCAAGTTGCTCGACGAGTTCGCAACAGAATGATCCGTTGACTGGTACGTCACCTCACCGCTGACCGCGTACCCATCGTGGAATGATCGACGCGCGGTTTCATTCCGATAGAACGGGTCGTTGGAAACGAATGGGCGTTGAGCCAGCGCGCCGCTTGTCGCAAGAGTCGACAAGCAGACCAGAAAGAAGAGCGGCAGACGGCCTTGGCACCCGTGCCGACTATACCTCGATGATCGAGGTCTGGCCATTGGGGTTCTCCGAGTCGGACGAACTGAACACCGGAATATACTGCACTTGGGGGGCATCTGTTTCTACCCCCAGGCCTCAAAGCGTGATCGATTCTCCCGGGGCCAGGATATTCGGAACGGCCCCTCTCTCCGCGACACCGCCTTTCCATCTTTCGAGCCGGTCGTCATCGATGTGGATGGCCGGGAAGGTGTTGTAATGAATCGGAACGACCATATCCGGTTCCAGGAGGTCGATCGCCCTGAGGGAGGCTTCGGGACCCATCGTGAAGCAATCACCGATTGGGAGCATCGCGACATCGATGGTGCGGCCACCGGATATCCAGCCCATTTCGTGGAACGGTTCGGTATCGCCCGCATGGTAGAGGAGCCGACCTTCAATTTCCAGGAGCAGTCCGCAGGCGACACCGCCATACGTCCCGTCCGGAAACGACGACGAGTGTCGGGCGTGTGTGAACGTGACCTTGCCCCAGTCGAACGAGACGGATCCCCCCGTATTTGTGCCGACGCTGTTCTCATAGCCGTGCTTCGATTTGAGATATCCGGCGATCTCGAAGCAGCCGACGACGGTTGCCCCGGTTCGAGCGGCAATCCTCGGGGTGTCACCCCAATGATCACCGTGGGCATGCGTGAGCAGTATGTAGTCGGGATTCAGGGAAGCGGCCGAGACGACGCCCTGCGCCCGGGGATTTCCGTCGATAAACGGGTCTATGAGAAGGGTCGAGTCTCTCGTTTCGATCTGGAATGCAGAGTGTCCGAAATACGTGAGTTTCATGACAGAGTTCAGGTACCAACCTTCACCCGACTGGATGTCCTGTACAGCCAGTAGACGAAGGCCGCAAAAACGACGGGACCCAGCACAAGTGCGACGCTGTCGAATCCTGGAATTCTCAAAACGTCTGTGCTCTGGGCCGCCGCAAACGGGATGGCGAGCAGAATGCCGACAAGGGCTTCGCCCGTGATGAGTCCCGAGGAAAAAAGAAGTCCCTTGTGCTCTGCTGCCTTGCCGGCGGCATCCGCGTTATCGGGATTGGCGGCTCTCGCGGCGCGGCCGACCAGGTGCGCTGTCACGCCGCCGATGAAAATGGGTACCGACAGCTCGATCGGAAGGTAGATGCCGACGGCAACCGCAAGGACCGGTGTTCTGAATGTCGAACCCTTGCTCTTCAGGATTTGGTCGAGAATGATAATCGCGACCGCCACGGCTGCGCCGATGAAGATCATCGTCCAGGGTAGATTTCGCGAGAACACCCCTTTGGCGACAGCGCTCATCAACGTGGCTTGAGGGGCGTCGAGCATTTCGGTTGGATCCATGCCTTCGCGCGGGAAGAATCCGCCCAGCCCGTAAGCTGAGTAAAGCAGCTGCAGGACAGGAGCAATCACGAGCGCACCCGCAACCACGCCGACCATCTGCATAATCTGCTGCTTGTACGGTGTGGCGCCGACGAGATGGCCGGCCTTCAGGTCCTGGAGATTGTCTCCTGCGATGGCGGCGGCGCAGCAGACGACGGCGCCGATGATGATTGCCGCGGCGGCGGCGGCCGAAGCCTTATGCGCATCGTAGTCGAGGTCTGACCCCAAAATGAGCAGCAGGATGAGGGAGGCAGAGAGGATCGTTGCGATAGTGACGCCGGATATCGGATTGTTGGAAGAGCCGACAAGTCCCGCCATGTAGCCGGCCACGGACGAGAAGAGGAATCCCGCGAACAGCGAGAAGAACAGGGCGAAGAAGATGATGCCCCAGTCAGTAGCCACCGACACACCCAGGGCCGACGAATCGAGAACAAACACGAAAACGCCGAACAGCGGGATTGAAAGGGCCAGAATGCTGATCCCGACAATGTTGATCGGTGTGTCGCGTTCGGTCCGAGGAACGAGGACATTGCCGCCCGCCTTCGCGGCGCGCACGGCCTCGAGCGACGACCGCATGCCGTCCCGGATCGGCTTCATAAGGGAGATAAGCGCCCAGATACCGCCGACCGCCATCGCCCCCACGCCTAAATACCGAATGTAGGAACTCCAGATTGCCTCGGCCGCCGTGAATCCGGTGAGAGGACTTCCATCCGCTCCCACCGGCATGGTCGACGGATCGGCGAGGGCGGTGAAGATGGGTATGCCGAACAGCCACGATATCAGACCGCCGCCGAAGACGAGGATTGAAATGTTCAGCCCGACGATGTATCCGACACCGAGCAGGGCTACAGACAGATCGCTACCGATGCCGAAGATCGATTTTCCAAGGGTGACCGAGCCGTGCGTGGTACCGGACAATACTTTCAGTCCGGTCTGGCCGAGCTTGGCCAGGGCGGCCGCGAGCCCCGCTACCGCGATGGCCTTGACGCCCTCGCCGCCTTGCGTGCCGGCTTTGAGCACTTCTGCGGTCGCAACGCCTTCGGGAAACTTCAGTGGTTGTTCGATGATGAGGGCACGTCGAAGCGGAATCGTGAACAGAACGCCGAGCAGTCCGCCGACACCCGAAATCGCCAACGTCTCGAGGAACGAAAAGTCCTGCCAGAACCCGAGAAGAATGAGCGCCGGGATCGTGAAGATCACGCCGGCGGCAAGCGACTCGCCGGCAGATGCTGCCGTCTGGACGATATTGTTCTCGAGGATGTTCGATTGACGGAAGAACCGAAGGACCGCCATCGAGATCACCGCGGCCGGAATCGAAGCCGATACGGTCAGCCCGACCTTGAGGCCGAGGTAAGCATTCGCACCCGCAAGCACGGCCGAAAGGATGAAGCCCAGAACGACGGCCTTGATCGTTATTTCCGGCAACGTCTGCGACGCCGGAATGAAAGGCTCGTCATTGACGGAAGCTGATGAGGTTCCAGAATCGTGGAATGCCATGTAAGTGAGGGGTGTAGTCTTGATAGGGGTCCGGACTCCTGCGTGATCGGCGAGTCATAATAAAACACGCCTCCCAAATTCCAAAAGACCCTCTTCTTGGACCGGGGCCTATTTGCGGAGGGTCATCTTCCCGGTCATGGCGCCGTGCTCCGACTCCATCCTGACGAAGTATGTACCGCTCGGCAGCTCATCAGCGCTGAATCTGACCTGGTGCGTACCCGCATCCATATTCTGGTTGAGCAGCCACTCGACGAGGTGCCCGGATATATCCCAGATGGACAGCCGGACATGCATCGGCTCGTTGAGTTCGAAGAAGACCTGCGTGGAGGTGACGAACGGATTCGGTGAGTTTCCGATCAGGTTGAACGCGGAAGGCACATCCGAGTCGCCGAGGCCCACCTTCAACGTATTTGACACGATGCGGCTGCCATCCTCGAAATCCTGCGCAAATCGGTAGTAGGAAACGGACGAGCCGGTCACGTTCAGGTCCTGGAACGAAAACGGTCGATCGAAGCCGGCATCTATCCGGTCGCGGGTTCCAGCCACGACGAGATATATCGGTACGAACGTCGTTCCGTCGTCAGACCGTTCGAGCGTGACCGTTTGGGCTTCGCCGCCGGTCAGCCGCCAGGAGATCTCTACAGTGCCTGATCGCACTTCCGCGCGAGCACCAAGAACCGGCTGATGCAGTGCGAGATCGGATGCGACCAATATGTCCTCGTCTTCCTCCAGTGAGAGTGGGAGGGCCTCCTCGAAGTCGACGAGCACGACCGGCTTCTCCGTAAGACTCCTGCCGGGGAGGCGTGTATCGGCAGCGATCAACTGCTGACTGCGCGCTTCCGGCCAGATGCGCAATTCGTCGAAAAGTCCTCTCACGTTCGACGTTGCACTTGAAACCCTGCGGCCGATTGCAATTGGATACGATTTTTCGTTCACACCGTCGGGAAGGTAGACGGAATCGACAGCCTTGCCGTCGACCGATAAGGATGCCATGTGCGCCTTCACATCTCTGACGTAGGCGGCATGGTGCCATGCGCCGTCAGAAACAGGTCGGTCTGAGACGACCGAGTAGTGCATGCCGCCTTGACCGGAATAACAGCGAAGATTGCCGCCGGCATCGATGACGAACTCAAACGGGTAGTTTCCGGTCTCGTTGCCGTCCCACGTGGACAGCAGGATCACGTCCCTGTCGATCGTCTGAAACCAGAATTCTGTTGTGAACGAACGGCTGGCGGGAAAGACGGTTGCGACCGCGTCGGGGGCATTCTGGAATCGGGCGGCTGACTCGAGTCGCAGGGCGTGCCCGGCCGTCTCGCGCGGTTGTTCGACGGGAATGTCGACTCGAATCGCATCGCCGACGTCCTCGGAGACGATGCCCTTCCTGGTTGGCACGAGGTTTGTCGCCTGCATCTCTATCGATCCGATGCCTTCCTCCTT
Source organism: uncultured Bacteroidota bacterium (assembly GCA_963768715.1). Classification (GTDB taxonomy): domain Bacteria; phylum Bacteroidota; class Rhodothermia; order Rhodothermales; family DATKEJ01; genus DATKEJ01. Next base: position 53,332 of record CAVYJC010000010.1, on the reverse strand, counting down.
GTCGGAGGCCGCCGTTAGAACGATCCGCAAGGGTGCACTGAATCTGGCCGGCCCTTCGACCACCCACTGTTTGCCTTCGCGCCGCAGGTTCAGGGGCGTCCGATTCATGCGCGCATCGTCTACTTGCTCGGCGGCTAAGAGGCGCCACCGTGCCGGCATGCTGACCTTGACAGCATCGAACGAAACTCCGGACTCCCACTGGGTGAACAGGTTCAGTCGCTGTTCCGGGCGGGCGTACTTCGGGCTCCAGACCGAGACAGACTGCGATTGAGCAGATGGTGCGGCCGACCCCAGAAGTGAGGTCAGGAGGAGCAGACGTAAGAGTCCGCCGCCGACGCGTTCGTGACGCCGAGCGGACTGGTTAGTAACCAATGCGGGGCGTTTTCAGATAGGTTTTTGTGAGAGGGACCCCAAAATATCTCTTCCGAACGGCCAAGTCAAACGCCGCCGTCTCGCGGCTCGGGTGACGCTGACCGACCTCCCAGCAAATACAGGACGGCCATGCGGACGGCGACGCCGTTCGTGACCTGATTCAGGATGATCGCGCGCTCGTGATCGACCACCTCGCTCGCAAGCTCGACGCCGCGGTTCACGGGACCTGGGTGCATGATACGCAGATCCGGGAACCTGTCGAGATGCGACATCTTGATGCCAAACTGCTCGTGGTACTCGCGAATGCTCGGCACGAAGCCACTCTCTTGACGCTCGAGCTGCTGCCGCAGGGCCATAGCGACGTCACAGCCTTCGAGTGCCTCTTCGAGCCGATGCGTCACCCTGCATCCGTATTGCTGCATGTCGATCGGAAGCAACGTCGGAGGGGCGCAAACCGTAACGTTGGCGCCGACAGCCTTCAGGGCATAGAGATTGGATCGTGCCACGCGGGAGTGTGTGATGTCTCCGATGATGGAGACGTTCAGCCCCCGAAGGTTGGGGAAATGATCAGAGATCGTGAGCAGATCGAGCAGCGCCTGCGTGGGATGCTCGTGCGCACCGTCGCCGGCGTTGATGACGACGGCATCGATGCACCGGCTCAGGAAGTGCGGTGCTCCGGCGGATCGATGTCGAAGGACGACGAGATCGATTTTCATCGCCTCGATGTTCCTTGCCGTGTCTTTCAGGGTCTCGCCCTTGCTGACAGAGGAACCGGAGCTGGAAAAGTTGACCGTGTCCGCGGACAACCGCTTCTCGGCCAGCTCGAAAGAGATTCTGGTTCTTGTGGAAGCCTCAAAAAAGAGATTCACAACAGTGATTCCCCGAAGGGACGGCACGCGTCGGATCGGTCGTTCGAGCACAGATCTGAATTCCCGCGCCGTCTCCAGGATGAGTTTGATTTCGTCGGCGTCGTATGTGGCGAGTCCAAGCAAATGACGGTGCCGGAGGCCGCCCGGAGATTCGGTCCACATGTCTTCCGTCGAAAGAGACGCCGAAGCTGGCGTACTAGTCGATTCCTCCACGAAGTTTCCCGTTGGTTTCAGTGCGATCCGAATCCGTCGTGATAAGCCAGACACCATCTTCTTCGTCTTGCTCGGCGAGGCGAACGCGAACCGCCTCACCCTGACTCGTGGGTACGAATCGACCTATGAAGTCGGCGCAAACCGGAATTTCCCGGTGACCGCGATCGATCAAGACAAGAAAGCGAACAGAGGCGGGTCTGCCGAGATCCAACAATGCGTCGAGGGCTGCCCGGAGGGTTCGACCGGTAAAAAGCACGTCATCGACGAGCACGACGTGCCGATCCGTTACGTCGAAAGGCACATCGGTGGACCGTACGGTGGGACGGTGCGCGCGAATTCGGTAGTCGTCTCGGTAAAGGGTGGTGTCGAGGACCCCAAGAGGCAGTCGAATGCCCTCCACCTGGTCGATCTTTGCCCGCAAGCGAGCGGCCAGAACAATCCCCCGACTTTGTAAACCGATGAGCCCAAGCGTGTCAGCGTCACTGCTCGGGTCGAGGTACTCGACAATCTGCCGGGCCATTCGGTTCAAGGTCCGATCCAGGTCGGCCGCGTTCATCAACCGGGCCTTAACCATCTCTCTGGTGTCCATGATGAGAAGGTAAGAATAACGTACGTTTCAGAAACGCGTATCGACGGAACATCTCATACCCGCCCGACGATACAAAGCGACCGACTCCTTCTATATGGCTGAACCCTCGAAAGAAACCCGCTATCTCGATCCCCAGGCACTGTCGGAGCTCAAGAATATGGAGCTGCGCGCAAGGCTGATCGTGGAGGGTTTTATCACCGGCTTGCATAAGAGCCCCTATCACGGATTTTCGGTTGAGTTCGCCGAGCACCGACCCTACAACCCCGGCGACGAGTACAAGCATGTCGACTGGAAGGTATTCGGGAAAACCGATCGATACTACCTGAAGCAGTACGAAGAGGAGACGAACCTCCGCCACTACGTCGTTCTCGATACCTCGGCCTCGATGCGGTATGCCCATGCCGGGAAGATGTCGAAGCTGACCTACGCTTCGTACCTCGCCGCGGGCCTTCACTATCTGATGCTCAAACAGAGGGACGCCACGGGCCTGATCGCGTTTGACGATACGGTTCACACCATCATGCCGCCGAAGTCGACACGGGCATACTTGCGTACGCTTCTGGCGCAGCTTGCCCGTTTCGCTGAAAATGAGTCCGGAAGGACGGGACGCACGGCTGCGGCGCGTGCCCTGCACGAGGTGGCCGAGCGCATTTCTCGACGCTCGCTCGTGATCATCATGACGGATCTGTTCGAGAATATCTCCGCGCACGACGAATTGCTGCGCGCGCTCAAGCACCTTCGCCACCGCGGTCATGAAGTCCTCGTGTTTCACATTCTGGAAAGTGAAACGGAGAGACGATTCAACTTTCCCGATCATCCGCTTCTGTTTCGCGATATGGAGACCGGAGAGGAGATTTCGATCCATCCTGCCCAGATTCGTGAGCAGTATCAGGATGCAGTCAAAGCCTTTGCCGAGCGGTTTCGCCGCAGCTGCCTCGAAGCGCGTATTGACTTCGAGGAACTCGATTCGGGGCAGCCTTACGATCGCGCCCTGATGGGCTATCTCAACAAACGCCGTCTTTTGTCTTGACGCCACTAAACATGATTGATCGCATCAAGTCGATCGGCGCCGATGTTTTCAGCGCGGTCGTTGCGCTGAGGCGCCAAATTCACTCCGACCCCGAACTGGCCTACGAGGAGTTCAGGACCTCGGCTCTCGTTGCGGAAACACTGGGGAAAATTGACGGTGTTTCGATCCGAACCGGCGTTGCCAAGACCGGCGTCATTGCGGAGATCGAGGGTGGGCGGCCCGGACCCACGATCGTCCTTCGAGCGGATATGGACGCGCTTCCAATTCTTGAGGAGAACACGTTCGACTTTGTTTCGCAGAATCCGGGCAAGATGCATGCATGCGGGCACGATGCGCATACCTCGTCATTGTTGGGCACAGCCATGATTCTTTCCCGGATGCGGGATGAAATCCACGGCAGCGTGCGCATGCTGTTTCAGCCCAGTGAGGAGAAGCTTCCGGGAGGGGCCAAGCCGATGATTGAGGAGGGCTGCCTCGAAGGGGCGACCTCGGTCCTCGGCCAGCACGTGACGCCAAGGCTCGAGGCGGGGACGATCGGAGTAAGATCCGGACCCTACATGGCTTCGGCCGATGAGCTCTATTTCACAGTGATCGGGGAAGGAGGACACGCAGCCGAACCCCATTCGCTCCAGGCGGATGCCGTCGTGGTAGCCGCCGAACTTGTCACCGCTTTGCAGACGGTCGCCAGCCGAAAGAGTCCGCCCGGCATTCCCACAATTCTGTCAATTGGAAGATTCATTGCGGATGGTGCGACCAACGTCATTCCCGCCTCTGTCAGACTCGAGGGTACGCTTCGAACGATGGACGAGGCCTGGCGGAAGCGTGCTCACAAGCTGATCGAAGAGATCGCCACGCATGTCGCGGCCGCTCACGGCGCCCGGTGCGAGGTCGAGATACGAGTCGGTTATCCGGTACTTGTGAACGACGAAACCGAGACTTCCTGGTTTCGAGAGGCTGCTGCGGCTTTTGTCGGGGAAGAGAACGTAGTAGATCTCGATCCATGGTATGCGAGTGAGGACTTCGCATACTACTCTCACGAGATTCCCGGGGTGTTCTATCGGTTGGGAACGGGCAATGCGCGCCAAGGGATCGTGCATCGCGTACACACGCCGCGATTCACGATCGATGAAGAGGCACTTCGGATTGCGCCGGGCCTGATGGCATTCCTCGCGCTGCGACGAGGGGCCGCAGCGTCAGAGTAAAACCGGACCCGGGAACGCTACGCCCAAACGGTGGGACTAAATGCCCCAAGCGTCGTCCGACTCTTCCCAGTCTTCGTCGGCGTCCCCTTCGTCATCCCACTCATCTTCGAAGACGTCTCCCTCGTCGTCGAACTCCTCTTCTTCAAATACCTCATCGCTCCAGTCTTCTTCTCCGGGCGCGAGGAGCATGCCGCTGTGATTGAATCTCGTCGAATCCATCGGTTGCTGCAATCTTCTACGGAAGGTTTGCTAATTCAAACTCGGTGTCTGAACGAAGACCCCGTACGTCGAAAATAGGATTACGGCGACGTCACAAACACTACAGGGCGAAGATTTTTCAACTCCGGAAGTCGATTAATCTGTCGGCCTGTCGGAATCGGAGACGTCTTCCTGAACGAAAGAGAGGCGGCGATGTGGGGGCTCAACGATGGTTCGTCCCAGCTTGTCGTGCACGATGCGACTGGTTTCGTGCGTGACACTCATGATGCCGACTCCTTTCAGCGCAACGGGCCCGCCGCCGGTCAGGCATTCAACCAACGCCGTCGCGAACACCCTGTCGGCCTTCTCCTGTTGTGCGGCCTCCGACTCCAGAGAAGTCTGGGTCTCGGGCTCCGGTTGCGGATCCGTTTCGGAAACGGTCTCGGTCTGCGGCTCCAGTTGCGACACCGTCTCGGGGGGGAGATCCGAGGCTGGTTCCTCGTCCACGTCGACCGTTTCGACTGCAGCGTCGACCTCGACCACGGAAGACCCTTCATCTTCACGAGCGGCCGCAGGACGAGGCATAAATGCTTCTGCAGCAACCACCATGACCCGTGCGAGGGCTGCCTGGACGTCCCCGGCCTGAAACGGCCAGGTCAGAAAATCCGACGCGCCAGCCTGCATAGCCGTGTCGAGAGCATCTACGTTCTCCTCGTCGCTAACCACGAGAACCGGTATCGGTGGGATTTGGGAAAGGGCCTGCTCCAAGAGCCCGAGCACGCTGCTCTGGGTTTGACGCGCATCGATGACGAGGGCGGCCGGCCGGTTTGATCGTCCATCCTCGAAGCTGAACCCGGCATCGAGGAGCAGGGGTGAGAAGTCCATTCGGTGGAGGGCCATCCGAATCGTCTCGGTAGTCTTTTCGTGTCCTGCGGCAAGCGCCAGGAGCACCTTCGTCCGATGCTCTGTTTCACTCGACTTTCGCCGGTTCAAAAGGCTCCTGCCGACGAGTGCGGCCAGATCGTCTTCGGGGGAGACCTCCACAACAGATGCGTCGACCTGGGCTTCCAGGTCCGGACCGTCGAGCAGCTTTGCCAGGCGGCGGCGGTCCCCATTGACGACCAGTGCAATGCGTTCTCCTGTCGGGGCATCGTAGAAGACCGTCGTCATCCCGACGACGCTCGTGAGTCGATCGAGCACTTCGTCGATCCCTGATCGATCGGCTCCGCGCGGTCGGATGCGAATGAACGAGACCGGCACGCCGCTGGATCTCGAAAACGAGGCCGCCGAATCGACGGCATCGGAGAGTCGGAGAGGCTCCATGAGTCGACCGGCGCGCGATACGGCTTCGACCTGCTCTATTCTGGCCAGGTCGTCGAGCCAGTCGGCGGGACTGTCGGAGGGTTCGGGCGTGGTTGCTCCATGACTCCACGCATCGAAGAGCGGAACGCTGCCGGCATTGTCAACGAGGAGAACGCGCGCGCCCGCTCTGGCGAAATCGGTGGCGAGTCTTCGCCCGTCTCCATCTGGAAGAAGCGTGTTGACGATGGCGAAATCACCCTGGAGGGACAGCGGCAGATCCGACCGCCGAGCGGCGACGACGAGTCTGTATCGGCGGGCTGAACACTCCTCCTGAAGCTGCTCAACGTCGTCATCTTTCAATCCGACGGCTACCACACCAGACGGTCCAAACGAACTAATGTCATCCATAGGTCAATCCTCAAGACGATACTCCATGCGGCGTCTTCGTATCGGTGTCTGAAGCCGCGCGCCTCCATGAAAGGTCTGTTTTTCCGAGCAATCTGGCAATCCATTCGAGGTCCATTTTCAGAATACTCGAACCGATCCCGGCCAGAGCCTGGAGTCGCAGAGCGGGGCGAGCTAATCCACGGTAACACAGCGCGCTCGTAAAATCGCGTCTGGCTTCCGAGAACCGCTGCTGAACGAGCTTATAGCGTCCCGACTGGACGTAGGCACGGTGTACCTCGCATCGGTAGCGGCTCTTGATCTGCCGCTCAGTCACGGTGACGTGTGCTCGCTCCCGTTCCGACAGTTGGGCGTAATGCGCGAGAGCCGTGTCCCTGACGCGTTCGATAATGTCGGTATGGAAGATGCGCGTCACCTGGTTCGCGTGCCACCTCCACTTAACCAGGACCTCGTCGACGAAAACGAACGTTCCTTCCGAGGCCAGTGCGAGCAGCGTCGGGTAATCGACGAGAGGGAGACCCTCCCGCTGGAGAAAGCCTCCGATCTTGCGGAGAACGTCCGTGCGTGCGAGGATCGATGCCGCCGGGATGAAATTCGAGAGATAGAGTCCGTTGAGAGCGGACCCGACGGGATTGTTGCTCCGCCAGGATGTGGGCAGGTGATCGATGTCGGAATCAGTGGTCCGTATGCCTTCGAGTCCGTCGCCGACGATCATGGCTCGACTCCAGCAAAGCGCGGTCTCAGGCTTGGAAGCGAGTGCGTCTACCTGCAGCTGGAGTTTTTCGGGAAGCCAGAGATCGTCGCCCTCGAGAATGCCGGTCAGGCTGCCACCGGCTTCGGCAAGAGCGCGATTGTACGTCTCGTTCAGCCGAAACACACCCACATTGTCCTGATGAAATACGCGAATTCGCGGGTCCGCGCGGGCATAACGATCGGCGACGCTGCCGGTGTCATCCGTGCTGCCGTCATTAACGATCAACAGCTCCCAATTGGGATATGTCTGCGCCAGCACGGAATCGATGCAGGGACCGATGTAGTCCGCATGATTAAATGTCGGCGTGATGATCGATACCAGAGGTCGATACGCCATACTGCGCGCGGTATTGAGGCTTGCTGACGGGGACGTCGTCGTCAATACGGTCACGGGTTATTTGTTCCTACAAGAACCGATTTTGAGTTCGAGCGTCCGAGGTTGAGTTATGTCCATACCCGAGCTACATTGTCATCTCTACTGCGCCGGTCATGAGTCGGGCCGATGATGACCACATCCCCATAATTATTTATTAATGCGGAAGATAGCCTACGGTTTCGTATGGTTCTTTGCGGTGTCAATCCCACTTCAAGAGTTGGCGGCTTCGATTTTTGTCGAAGTTGCCGGCACCGTCAGCCGGTTGATCGGTCTCGCGGCCGGTTTGGTCGCGTTCGTGGCTGTGATCCAAGAAGGGCGGTTGCGGTCTTTCTCGGTCACGCATGGAATCATGGCTATATACTTCGCCTGGGGTGGACTGAGCTTCCTATGGAGTCAAGACCAGCCTGCCACGTTGGCCCGGTTGCTGACGAGCATCCAGCTACTCCTGATGGTGCTCATTTTCTGTCAGTTTGCTACGACGCGAGAGGAGGTGCATGGCTTCGTCACTGCCTATGTCATCGGGTCGGGTATTTCGATTGTTGAGCTACTCAGGCGCAAGGCGATGGGGCTGACGTATTACTCGGGGTATTTCGAAGATCGATACACCGCGTTCGGTAACAACCCGAACGAATATGCGCTGGCGCTGGCGCTGGCCATTCCGATGGCGTGGTATCTGGTCATGAGCAATCGGAAGCGCTGGGAGGTTTTACTGGGATGGGGTCTGATTGCCGGTGGTGGCCTGGGAGTCATCCTGACGGGTTCCAGGGGTGGATTTCTATCGCTCGCGGTTGCGGCCTTGATCATTCCGTTCAGCCTTCATCGTCTGACCGGAGCAAGAAAGATTGCGTCAGTGGGGTTTCTTGTTTTCGGCGTTGTCGTCGCTCTTGCAATGACACCTCAAAACGTATGGAACCGGTTGGCCAAGATTGAGGAACTGGCGCCTGCGAACGTGCCCAAGACCTACTATGGCGAGCTGGAAGGCCCGAACATTCGTACGGTTATCTGGAAGCAGGGCTTCAATGAATTTGTCAACAACCCTGAAGTTGCCGTCGTCGGGGTTGGCGCGGCGGCCTATGTCGCCGGCGTGGAGCCGCTCTACGGGGAGCGTTACGTCGCGCACAACGTGTTCATTTCGGTTCTCGTCGAACAGGGAGTGATTGGTTTTTCCCTGTTCCTGATCATAATCTGGCTGCTCGTTTCGAAGATCCGCTTTCTGGAGAGAGACGAGAAGTACCTATGGGCTTTCTCGTTCATGACCTGGTTCGTCGGCGTCAACTTCATGACCTGGGAGCACACGAAGAACACCTGGTTCTTGTTTGGACTCCTTGCCGCAAGGACCGTCCATGCCAAACTGCCCCCTAAAAGGAAACGCAGTATGTTCGCGCCGCTCCTTCCCAGGTAGGCTGGCGGGGACTGTACGAGCCCACTACCTGCTCCGCCCAAGTTCGAATCGCATATGTGCGGCATCACCGGTTTCTGGAGTACAAATATCCGGCAGTATGAACCGGATAGGGTCTTGGACGTCATGGTTTCCGCAATCAAGCATCGTGGCCCGGACGATGAGGGAGTTTGGACGGATTCCGATAGCGGCGTATTTCTTGGCCACAGGCGCCTGTCCGTTATTGATTTGTCGGATGAGGGACGCCAGCCCATGCTGTCCCGATCCGGCCGCTACGTCATTTCGTACAACGGCGAGGTGTTCAACTACGCCGAGCTAAGGCATCAGCTCGCGGCCCCGGCCTGGCGAGGTCACTCGGACACGGAGGTCATGCTCGAAGCTTTTGACCAATGGGGCGTGGAAGGTGCGGTAAAGCGGTTCAATGGTCAGTTCGCATTCGCCGTCTGGGACGTGCGGGAGAGGGTCATGATACTCGCGCGTGACCGGCTGGGGATCAAGCCCTTGTACGTGGGTCGTTTTGGCGACACGTTTGTGTTTGGATCGGAGCTCAAATCACTTGCTGCTCATCCGTCGTTTGATGGAAGGATCGATGCCGAAGCCGTAGCGCGATTTCTGGAGCTCGGGTACATCCCCGGAGCCGTCTCTATTTATGCGGCTGTCCGCAAGGTGCTTCCGGGACACATCCTCGAGATGAGAGAACCGGGGGCCGGGCTTTCCTCAAGGAGTTATTGGTCTGTGGAAGACGTCGTCAAAACCCGTCATGTCGGGGGAGACGGGGCGGAAGGGCCTCTCGACGGTCTGGAGCAACGACTGCGGGATGCCGTCAGGCTTCGGATGGTCGCCGACGTTCCGGTCGGGGCCTTCCTGTCGGGCGGTATCGACTCATCTCTTATCGTCTCGTTGATGATGCAGGAGGCAAGCGGGCCCGTGAAGACGTTCTCGGTCGGTTTCGAGGAAGAATCCTTTGACGAGGCGCCGCATGCGACTCGGATCGCGCAGCATCTGGGGACTGACCATACGAATCTCTATGTAAAGGCCGCTGACGTCTTCGATGTGCTGAACGAACTTCCGCGAATGTACGATGAGCCCTTCGCCGACGTGTCTCAAGTGCCAACGTGCTTGGTGTCGCGGCTCGCCCGTCAGTCTGTCACGGTGAGTCTGTCCGGCGATGGGGGCGACGAGCTCTTTGGAGGATACGGGCGGTACGAGCGGGCGCTGCGCCACTGGAGTAAGGTGTCGCGAGTCCCGGCGCCCCTTCGAGGAATCTTTCGGGGCGCTGTGGCGCCGGTTGCTGCGATCGAACGGTCGAGATTCGGGCGGTCAGCCGCCTACGCGCTCGGGCGTCTCGTCAACCCTGGCGTGATGCCCGGGCAGGTCGCGCGACAACTCGAACTCGTCGGGTCGTCGGATGCGCTCGCGTTCTATGCCCAGAGCATCAGGTTGAAAGCCGACGGACTGTTAGATCCCGGCATACGCAAGTCCAGCCGTACGGCGGCGTCCACCACCGTGGACATCGGAAAGGGGCTGTCGTTTCTCGAGTCGATGATGTTGACGGACACACTGGCCTACCTTCCTGACGACATTCTCGTCAAGGTCGACCGGGCGAGCATGGATGTCGCACTCGAAGTGAGAGTGCCGTTTCTCGATCATCGCGTCGTGGAGTTCAGCTGGAGCGTGCCGGAAGATCTGAAGATGCGGGACGGTCAGACCAAGTGGCTGTTGCGCCAGCTCCTCAAGCGATACGTTCCGGAACGAATGTTCGATCGGCCGAAGCAAGGTTTTGCGATTCCACTCGGAGCGTGGCTTCGGGGCCCGTTGCGCGACTGGGCGGAGTCGTTGCTCGCCGATCGACAGGTCGCAGCGGGAGGCCTGCTCGACCCAACTTCGGTGAAGGCCGTCTGGAAAGCACATCTCGCCGAAAAGGGGAACTTTGAGATGGCCCTGTGGCGGATCATCTCCCTGCAGCAATGGCTCGAGCAGAAGGGCGAGCCGTCAACGAACCGGTTGACCGCCGCGAGCATCACGTGAGAATTCTGCTCATAATCGACCATCTCGGCTCGGGTGGAGCGCAGCATCAGATCGTCACGCTCGCACGAGGCATGGCGGAGAGGGGACACGAGGTTTCCTGTTGCATCTACTATCCGCATCTCGACCATCACAAGCCGGCACTGGAGGCTGCCGGTGTACGACTCTACTCGCTGAGGAAGTCCAGCCGATTCAGTCTCCGTGTCCCTCTTCAGCTTCGTCGCCTGATGAGGAAGGGCGAATTTCAGATTGCCCTCTCCTATCTGACGACGCCGAGTATCTACAACATCCTCGCCTCCGTCGGCACTGAAACGAAGACGATTGTATCGGAACGCCTTTCGCTTACTCCGGAGCAGTATGGGGCGCCGGCCCGCCTGAAGTTCCGGACTTATCGTCTCGCTGATCGGATCGTGGTGAACTCCGGACACATTGCCGCCGGTTTGATGCAGGCCTACCCATGGATGGATGACAAGCTGGTCGTTATCAGGAATGGGGTTGATTTGGAGCGCTTTCATCCGGGATCGCGACCCGTGCGGCGTGCGGGAGATGAGATTGAGCTCCTCGCGATCGGCAGCGTTCACGCCAGAAAGAACTTCGCTGGTCTCGTCGAGGCGCTTCGGGTACTCCGTGATCGATTCGGCTGGACACCCAGCATCCGGTGGGCCGGACGTCCTCCGACGAGCTCGATCGACGTCCATGCTCTTGAGCAGGCCGAGCATTTGATCGATGAATACGGATTGCGAGCCCACTGGAAATGGCTCGGCGTCCGGAGAGACGTCGCCGAGTTGATGAACGACGCTGCCGCCTTGATTCACCCGTCATTTTTCGAAGGCTTGCCGAACGCAATTTGCGAGGCGTTCGCGTCGGGTCTTCCCGTCCTTGCCGGGCGGGTCTGTGACAATCCGTGGCTGATTGGGGACAACGAGCGAGGTCTGCTTTTTGACCCGGCGGAGCCCGCCGACATGGCGCGTGCGATCGATCAGTTTTCGGCCCTCGATGAAGAAAGCGTCGAACTGATGGGGCGCCGTGCTCGCCGTTTTGCCGAGTCGGAGCTTTCGATAGAGAAGCTTCTCGACCGGTATGAATCGCTGTTCAGCGAGTTGGTGGAGGCGTAAAGCGTCCGCGCTGCGGCTACTGCGTGTAGAGAACCCGGGTGACCACGCGGCCGACCTGGTCAAGGCTCTCGGTGCTGCACTTGTCGGGTGTATCGGCCGTCGTGTGCCAGTAGTCGGGGAAAGGCCACTGGATGACGTCAATGACGGGAATACCGCGCGTCAGGAATGGAGCATGATCGTCTGTCACAGCGCCGCCAATTCTATTCAGGAAAGCTTCGGCGTGTTCTTCCCCGGCAGCGTCCCAGACAAGGTCGACAATGCGCCGGGCGGCCCTGACCGAATTGGCCTCTTTCGGGAGTTTAAGTTTGCTGTCGCACACCATGTCGAGAACGATCCCGAACGTCGGGTGGTAGTCGTCGTTCAGTTCGACGAATTGGGCTGATCCGGCGGCGAAGGCGACGGTCGAGTCTGCACCGAGATCCTCCAGGTCGAAGAGGAGGATGTCGACGCCGATTTCCGGCGGAACGTCGTGGAGAAGTCGGGCCACTTCGAGTAGAACGGCTGTACCGGAGGCCCCGTCATTTGCACCCGGCACTGGCAGTCTCCTGTTGTTCGGGTCGGGATCTTGATCGGCGCGCGGTCGAGAATCCCAGTGAGCCCCGAGCATGATCCTGACGTTCCGGCTCGGCTGTAGATTGAATGAGGCGATCAGGTTCGTTCCTCGGGCCGTATCACCGTCGGGAATGGCCATAACGACCGGCTGTAGCGTGAGCCGATCGGAGAGTGAGTCCAGTCTCGAGCGGAGAAAATCGAGTCCTTTCTCGTGCGCCGGTGAGCCGGGAACGCGTGAACCAAAGTCGACGAGCGCCTTCACGTCGGACATGGCGCGCTCGCCCTCGAAGGTTGGTATCGTCGGCCGGTCCAGCCAATTCGCGATCAGCCCTACGACTGCGAGGACGATTACGCCGGCCACGATGCCGATGACGCCAGGACGACCGAATCCTTTTCGTGTGCGACGTCCCTTTTTCGGCGAAGGCTTTCGCTTGTCGCCCTTGCCACGATGCCTGGCCTTACTCAAGACGCTGTGTCCGTTCTATTTCTTGCGGCCCGTTGGGTCGTCAAGTCGATTCTGAGCCCTTTGAGCCCGACTTCAGTCACGGGCGCACCGTCTTTGAACGGGATCCACCAGAGTCCCGACAACTCACCGGTCTTCATCTCGAGCGGTTGGAGTTTCCCTTCGACGGTATCGGAAATCCACTCACGGTTTTCGGACTTGAAGACTGCGCGGAATCGGTATGACGCCTCGACGGAATTTCGGTTGGACAATTTGATCACGACGCCTGCATTCCGGCCGTCTCCGTAGCGGTGCACGACGAACGAGATCTCGACGCCCTCCGAAACCGTCAGCGGCTGCCAGCCGGGCGGCTGCGCAAGAGACGGTGTGTCAAGCGCGAGCCACGCACTCGTCACGAGGAGGACGATCGCGTGTCGGGCAAGGTGGAATGATATTTGATCCGAGGCCAATCGCATGGCCATACGACGTCGCAACCGGATTGATGGTTGCAAGATTGACCGCGCATTGCCGAAAGTATCGCGACTGATCACCGCTCATTCGCCGATACAACCGTTGAGCGCGAACAATCGACCGTTCAGCCGGAACCTTTCGTTTCATCCGCGGACGCTTGTTTACAATCTAGCGAAGACAGGAACCAATCCGAAGAAGCGACCCGCAAGTGTCCTATGATGCCTTCACTACAACATCAGAATCCCCTGTCGGGCCTGATCAGTGACGAAGTATTCGCGATTCTAGATGAGCACAACCTCCTGAGCGAGAAAGCTATTCGCGACTATCATATCCGTCAGCAGTTCAGGAAGATGCGACGGGACGGAACCCCGGCTTACGAAGCCATTGAGCAACTGCGTGAGCAGTACGCCTACCTGCAGTTCGACACGATCCGCAAGATTGTTTACGGTCTCGGCAAACGCTAATTGCTTCCTTTCGGTTCGCTGAGCCGCGTCTTCGCTGCCGCCTGAAGGGCGATTCCTGCCGCTACCGACGCGTTGAGAGATTCGACGCGGGGTGACATTGGGATCGATACGAGCAGATCGCATTCCTTCGCGACGAGTTCACTGATCCCTTCGGCCTCATTGCCTACCACCAGTACGATGGGTCGATCCCAATCGACGCGGTCGAGCAATTCCGTTCCCTGCCCCACAAGTCCCGCTACCCAGTATCCCCTCTCTTTGAGTTGCCTGATCGACTGGCTCAGATTGGTGACTCTGGCGAAAAGCATATCAAGGGCGGTTCCTGCACTCGCTTTAATCGCGGCAGCGCCGAGCGGCGCCGAATGACGCTCCGGCAAGATAACTCCGCTGCACCCGAAAGCGGCGGCACTGCGAACGATGGCGCCCAGATTGTGCGGGTCGGATATGCGATCCAGAATCAAAAGGAGTGGCTTGATGCGGGCGGTATCGTCCCACGTCGGCGCTATCAAAGCGAGCATGCTGTCGAGATCGAGGATTTCGATATCGGAGGTCAACGCCACGACTCCCTGATGCACCGCGTGGCCGGCGAGTCTGTCCAGCTTCTCCTGCGGCACAAACTTGACAGGGATGCGTCCCGCCTTGCATGCCTGTTTGATCTGGGCTACGATTGAGCTCTTGAGGTCCCGCCGGACGTAGACGACGTCGATCGTCAAGTGCCCTTCGGCCAGTGCCTTGAGTACCGGTTTTCGGCCCGCTACGGCTGTCGGTGTATCGCTTGTCGGACGCATGGCGACGGTGTGACCGCCGTGTTTTCAGGATGCCTTGACTGCTGGTGTTCTGCCCTGTCCTTGGCTGGCGGCACGCTTTCGAGTCAGGATCACGGCACCCACGATACCGACCAGGAGGAGGACGGTCGCTATGACTTCGGCCTGTGTGACGATGAGTCCGAAGACGTCGAACGTGTTATTGACCCTGATTTGCTCGATCAGGAGTCTTTCCAGGCCGTTCAGAGCGAGGTACACCATGAATAGCCACCCGGCCTTGTATGGATGACGACGAAGTGACCAGAGCACGGCGAAGAGCAAAACGCTTGCGAGAAACTCGTAGATCGAAGTAGGATACACACCCGGTTGAGGGAGCGTAACCTGAAGGATATTGTGTGGGTACGTTTCGGCCCACAGCCAGGTGGGCAGCCATGACGGCTTCAGCGCCATGTTCGATACGATGCCCCAGTCGCCGTCCCCCGCGAGGTGGCAGCCGATGCGTCCAATTCCGTAAGCAATCATCAACGAAGGCGCGATTGCATCGGCCAGGGTCGGCACGTGAATACCCTTTCGGTGTGCGTACCAGGCAATCGAAAGCCCGGCGCAGATCAGGCCCCCGTAAAATGTGAGTCCTCCAGTGGAGAAGATCATGCCGAAAGGGTCCTGCATGAACCGCCCGAAGTTCTCCAGGATGTGGAACAGCTTTGACCCGACCACACCCATTGCCGCCGCAATAATCGTGATCGTCCCCATCAGATCGGAGGGACGTACGGTGGTCGTCTTCGGACCTTTGCCCGGTTTTCCGCGTGCAGGGACTCGAATGGTTCCGAAGCGGCCCTCCTTCTGCAGCCGATCGAGCTCGCGCCCCGTGAGCCAACTGGCAAACAGGATGGCTACCGCGACCATGAAGCCGTACGAGTAGATCGTGATCGTGATGTCCCCGCCCAGGGGAATTTCAAGCAATCGGGGGTACATGCCTGAGTGCGCTGTTAGGTTGCAAGAGGACCGCCGCCAAGTTTCTCCAGGAGGAAGTCCTGCAACTGATCGAAGGGGATCGTGTACTCGTCACCGGAGGTCATGTTCTTTACTTGTGCCTGCCTACTGCTAATTTCGTCGCCGCCGGCGACGATGACCCAGGCGGCCTTGCGTCGATTCGCTTCTCTCAACTGGGCCTTCAGGGAGCGACCTTTTTCGTCAAACGTAGCGCGGAGCCCGGCTTCACGCAGCTTCTGCGTCTCCTCAAACACCCAATCCTGCGCAGTCGGACCGACAGACACGAGGAAAACCGCCGGCGCCTCACGTCCGGGCATGTCTACGTGTTGGGCGGCAAGGGCAAGAAGCAGCCGCTCGAATCCGGCGGCAAATCCCACGGCAGGCAGGGGGGCGCGAGCGCCGAGCTCCTGACCGAGCAGGTCGTACCGCCCACCCCCGGCCAGTGCGTTCTGAGCCCCGAGCGAATCGAGCTCCAGCTCAAAAGCGGTGCGTGTGTAATAGTCGAGTCCCCTGACAAGGAATGGGTCTTCGACGAACGATTCACCGGCGGCGGAAAGCAGGGCTTTCACTCGGGCGAAGTGTGCCTGGTCCTCCTCGTTTAGGAATTCTGTGATGGAGGGCGCATCAAGCAGGAGCTTTCGTTCGGCGGCGATTTTTGTATCGAGAAGTCTGAGCGGATTTTCCTCCAGTCTCGTTCGGCTCGTCTGCGAGAGGGCGTCGAGATGCGACGCAAAATACTCTCGCAGGGCGCCTGTATAGGCTTTCCTGCTCTCCGGATTTCCAAGCGAGTTGATACGAAGGCGGAATCCGTCCAATCCGAAAGAGCGGTAAATGGCGAGCATGACCAGAATCACTTCTGCATCCGCCCGCGCATCCTCAGCGCCGATTAGCTCGCAACCGAACTGGTGGAACTGGCGATATCTGCCCTTCTGCGGTCGTTCGGCGCGAAAACACGGACCCATGTAGTAGAGGCGGTGTACTTCTCCGAACTGCTGGAAGGTATGCTGAAGAAAGGACCGGATAACGGGGGCGGTGATCTCCGGCCGGAGCACGTAGTGGTCGTTGCCACGCGAAAAGGAGAACATCTCCTTCGACACGATGTCCGTGTGTTCACCGATACCGCGTGCGATCAACTCGACCGGCTCGATGATGGGGGTTCGTATCTCGTCGAAGTCGAAACGATGGAAGACGGCGCGGATCTGCTCCTCCACAAATCGCCAATGGTCCGATGATGCAGACTGAACCACGTCGCCCGGTCGCTCAAACGGAAGGATGTCGAACGTTCCCTTGATGTTCTGGAATGCGCTCTGAGCCATGACGTCTGCAGTCGACCTTGCGCCTATTGTGACGAGATATTCTCTTCTGCCGTCTGGAGGATCGTGATGATTTCCTCCGCGGTTGGCGCATTGATCAGTCGCTGTCGAACCGGCTCCCGCTGGAGCAAGCGAGAGATTCTGCCGAGAATTCTCACGTGTTCACGCGAAGCGGAGGGCGGGCCGATCAGCATGAAGATCAGTCGGACCGGCTTGTTGTCGAAGGAGTCGTATTCGATCGGTGCCGCCGTGGTGGCGAAAACCGCCAGTGTTTTCGTGACGGCGGGCGTCTTCGCGTGCGGAAGGGCGATCCCATCCCCAACCCCCGTGGAGAGCATGGCCTCCCGTTCAAGTACCGCTTCTTTCAATGCCCGAAGATCACCCACCCCGTCGCGTCCACCGAACGAGTCGATCAGCTGCTGAAGCAGATCCGCCTTGCCAGATGCGGATACGCCGACGTGAATCGAATCTGCTTCCAGCAGATCGCCGATAGTCGCCGATTTCACTGTCACTGCCAAGGATTGATTCCGGTTTGTGCACTTGAACTCACGACTTGCAAGCGCGCCGTCGAAGGGATCCCAATATAGGAGTCGAATCGATCACCTGCTTCCCATTCAAGGTCTCTGTTCCGTTTCTCGCAGGGTCTTAATAATGTGCTGCATGTCGGCTGGCGGTTCACGGGCAAATGACATCCGCTCACCTGTGACGGGATGAGAAAACTCGAGCGTCGCAGCGTGAAGAGCCTGCCTCGGAAGCGCGCTCAGCAGGTCAGCATACCATTTCTTCCAACCCTTTGACGATTCGTTGAGCCTGATGGTTCGACCCCCATATGTGGGATCGCCGAACACAGGATGACCGATGTAGGCCGCGTGGACTCGAATCTGGTGTGTCCGCCCCGTCATGAGCTTAAAGCGCAGCAGGCTCAGATCGCGGTAGGGCTCGACCATCTCGTAATGCGTCGCGGCTGCCTTTGCCTTCGGACTGTCAACAACGGCCATTCGCTTCCTGTCACGAGGATCCCGGGCAAGGGGCGCTTCGATGAGGCCGGACGGAGAACGAGGCCGGCCCCAGACGATCGCCAGATAGTTGCGACCAATCGTCCGGTGGTAGAACTGCTGGGCGAGATGAGCGTGCACGACGTCATCCTTGGCGACCACCATCAATCCACTCGTGTCTTTATCCAGCCGGTGGACGATGCCGGGGCGAATCACCGGATTGCCGCTCTGAGCCGGAAGCGCCGTCGAGGTGGAGAGATGGATCGGATCGTCAGAGTCGCTCGATACGACGCCTGACCCGGTATGATGGAGGAGAGCGTTGACGAGCGTTCCCGTTCGATTCCCGTAAGCTGGATGCACAACCAGTCCCGGCGCCTTATCGAGCACGATGAGCGCATCGTCCTCATACACAATGTCGAGCGGAATGGCCTCCGGGCGGGCCTCGATCGGCGGTGGGCGGAGCAGCCGGCACACGATCTCATCACCAGGCTGAACAGTGTACGAAGCCTTGACGGTCTGGGCGTTGACGAGCACGCGACCCTCCTTGATGCCGCGCTGGACCTTCGTGCGCGTAGCGTTGGCCAGAATTCGTGTGAGATAGACGTCGATGCGCGTGTCGGCCGACTGGCCGGGCGGCACCTTGAGCGAAATGATCGTGTCGTCGCCGGTCTCAGAACTAATCTCGAGTCGGACCATGTTGATTCGGTTTCGTCCGGCTGCGATCAGTTGTTGCGTGGATCGGTGGGGAAGTTCGCGAGGAGTGAATATGGTCCTCCCATGCGCCGAAGGAGCGATCGCCACAGCTCGTCGGGACTTGTCTCCAGGATCACGTCTGTTGGCGCCTTGGTGAGAATCCAGCTTCCCTCATCGATCTCTCCCATTAGTTGTCCGGGCCCCCAGCCTGAGTATCCTGCGAAGAACCGGGCGGTATCGTCATGTGCATCTCCGGCCAGCACGAGCGCCTGCACGAGGTCGAAATCTCCACCCCAGTAGAGGTCATTCTGAACCTCGATGGCGGAGTCGACGAGTCGCCCGTGTCGATGCAAGAAGTGGAGTGTGTCCTGCTGAACGGGTCCTCCTGCGTACAGCAGGTTGTCGCTGGATGAAAGCGTCTCGATGAACTCGCCCAAGCGGCGATCCAGGGGTCTCGTCAGGACGAGACCGAACGAGCCGTTGTCCTCCTGGTGCTCGCAAAGAAAAATGACGGTTCTCTGAAAATTAGGATCAGACAGCCAAGGATGGGCGATCAGGACCACGCCCGGCCCTGGACTGATGGTATCATCTTGCTCCATGCGGATGCAGATACTCGATTACTGCACTGTGAGTGGCCGGTTGGCAAGATACGGCGTTTCCGGTTCTAGGCGTTGCAAACCGGCTCGCCGTATTAGCGACGATCCATTGCCGGAATGCGTTCCTGCATTTGCCGGCATGCCTGCTGGAGCAGTGGAAACTTTTTCGCGTAGCAGAAGCGCAGGAAGCGTGCGCCGTCGGAAGGGTCGGTGAAGAACGATCGGCCCGGAATGGTTGCGACCCCGGTTTGACGAATCAGCGTTTCGCAAGCTGCGCGGTCGTCTTCGAATCCGCTGTATTGATCGGCGAGTGCGTCGAATCGTGTGAACACGTAGTAGGATCCCTCAGGCGGCGTCACGTCGAATCCGGTCTCCGCGAGCGTCTCGCAGAGCAGGGCGCGTTTGCGATCGTATTCACGAAGGAGTTCATCGAAATACGAATCGGACATATCGAACGCAGCCACGACGCCGTATTGGAGAGGGGAAGGGGCGCAGATGTAGAACAGGTCGTTCAGGAGTCCCATCCGACTTATGATCTCAGGGCAGGCGACCGCATAGCCGAGTCGCCAGCCCGTCATGTTGTAGGTCTTCGAGAAGCCGGAGATGGTAACCGTCCGTTCATAGGCGCCCGGAAGAGAGGCAAGCGATACGTGTTGACGACCGTCATACACCATGTACTCATAGATCTCGTCGGTGATGGCGTACAAATCGTACTTCGTTAAGAGGTCAAGAAGCGTGGTCAGTTCCTCCGAGGTCCACACCTTTCCACAGGGATTTCCAGGCGTATTGACGACAATCGCCTTCGTTTTCGGGCTGATCGCCGCTTCGATGCGTTCGAAATCAGGTGACCACGAGCCGGGGGTCAGAGGTACGGGCACCGTTACGGCGCCGGTCAGGTCGAGGATACCGCGGTGATAGCCGTAGAAGGGTTCAAACAGGATGATTTCGTCACCGGGGTTCAGCAGCGTGAAGACCGTTGTCACGAAAGCGCCGGTCGACCCGGCACTGACCATGATTTCTCCAGGAGAGGAGCAGGGGATATTGTTGTAGGATACAACTTTATTAAAAATAGCAGTTTGTAAATCACCGATACCTTCGTAGGGCGTGTAGATGGACTTGTCGGAATCGATGGCGTTGCGGGCGGCGACCTTGATTGGATCGGGGGTGGGCATGTCGCAGATCCCCTGACCGAGGTTGATCCCGTCGACTTCGTTGACGAGCCGGGTGATGGCGCGTATGCCGCTTTGACTCAGGCCGTCGGTCTTTGTGGAAAGGGCTTTCATGCTGTTGGATTCAGACTTTCACAAACTGTTTGCCGGCGAGCTGGCGAACCATTCCTTTGAACTCGAGACTGAGCAGGTGGACGAGCGCTGAGGATGGATCGAGCCCGGAGCGTGTGCATAAGGTATCGATATGTATCGGATCACGCTCCAGCGCCTCCCAAAGTTTTGCTTCCAGACCCTCTAGATCGGGTTCGACGCGCGCAGTTTCTTGCTGGCTCGGCTGGGCCGCACCGGGCAATTCGATCAGAATGTCGTCGATGCAAGTGACCAGCTTTGCGTGGCCGTCACGGATCAATCGGTTGTTCCCCTCGCCGGGACGTCCATCGGTCGGCAGGGAGCTCGGAACCGCAAACACCTCACGGTCCTGCTCGAGCGCCATCCGTGCAGTAATCAGAGCGCCGCCAGTTGAAAAGGCCTCGACCACGAGCGTGCCGAGAGCGAGTCCGCTGATGATTCGGTTTCTGCGGGGAAAATTGACGGCATCCGGCGCGGTTCGGAGAGGATACTCGGAGAGGATGCAGCCGTTTTGGACGATTCGACGGGCGAGATCGATGTTTCGGGCCGGGTAGATGCGATCGACTCCTGAGCCCAGCACGGCGATCGTTCGACCGCCCGCCTCGAGGGCCCCAAGGTGCGCCGAGGTGTCGATGCCGTAGGCAAGACCACTGATGATGGTGTATCCCGCTTTGGCGAGACCGGAGGCGAAGTCTTGGGCGACGGATCGCCCGTAGCGGGTCGCTCGCCGCGTGCCTACGATGGCAATCGCTTTCGCGTCCGCTTCCACGGGAATGCCGGCAGACCAGAGAAAGGTTGGAGGATCGTAGATCCGACGCAATGGTTCGGGATACCGCTCATCCCAATCCGGAAGAAATGTTGCACGATAGTCGGCAGCAATGCGGATCTGCTCGTCAACCAGATCGAAGCGATCGAAGGCCCGGATGGATTCGGCCGTTTGCGGTCCGATGCCGGGGATCGAGCGGAGCCGGTGCATCGGGGCGATCAGAACCTCTTGGGCTGTGCCGATGTGAGAGACGGCGGATCGAATCCGGCCCGGTCCCAGTCCGGCGATGAGAGACAGCGCAATCAGGGCCCGCTGCTCCTGCGGATCGATCACGCGATCGTCGGGAGCGGATGGGATGGTGGATTCGTCAGCTATCATCTCGCGTGTCCTGGATGATCCTCCAAAGCGCTCTTTTCAGGGGCTCAAGGTTGAGATGGGCGACAGAACTGAAGGCAACCACAGTTTCTGATTCGGGGAGTCCAAACCGCGATTCTTTGCCTGCTGCGAGATCGTCAGGTGAGAGCAGATCGATTTTGGAGATACCGATGAGCCGCGGTTTCGAAAGGAGGGAGGGATCGTATCGCTCAAGCTCCTGCCGGAGGATCTTGTACTCTTGCGCGGGATCGGCCGATTCCGCCGACAGGATGAACAACAAAACGGCGTTGTGCTCGACGTGCTTCAGGAAACGTGTGCCGAGTCCCTTTCCTTCGTGGGCGCCCTCGATGATCCCGGGTATGTCGGCCATCACGAAAGACTTGTAGGCTTCAACGCTCACGACGCCGAGTTGCGGCGTGAGGGTTGTGAAGGGATAGTCGGCGATCTTTGGAGTGGCTTCCGATACGACTGAAATCAAGGTGCTTTTCCCGGCGTTTGGGAAGCCGACGAGTCCAACATCGGCCAGGAGCCGGAGCTCGAGGGCGATCTCGCGTTCTTCACCCGGCCGTCCCGGCTGGGCGTACCGCGGCGCCTGCCGGGTAGCGGACTTGAAGAAGGTATTACCTTTTCCACCGATACCGCCTTCGACGAGAACGAGGCGCGCACCGTGATCGATCACCTCGCCGATGATCTCGCCGGTCTCACGGTCTCTGGCCATCGTACCGGGTGGGACGCGCAGCACGATGTCTTCAGCGTCCGCCCCTGTCCGATTAGCGCCGCTGCCAGGCTCCCCGTTTTTTGCGAAGTGGTGTCTCTTGTATCGGAGGTCGAGAAGCGTGTACAGGTCCTTGTCGGCCTCGAGGTACACCGATCCACCATGGCCGCCGTCACCGCCCGCCGGTCCTCCGTGCGGGACGTACTTTTCGCGCCGAAATGCGATGCATCCGGGGCCACCCGAGCCGCTTCGGACGGTGATCGTTACGTAGTCGACAAATTTCATAGATTGTCTAATAGACAGTCGAGGCACCCAAAAAGTAACCCCTCGCCGGCGGAAAGATTGCAAAACATAGCTGGCGTCACCGATGATTCAACGTGGGAAGTAAGGAGCATCCCAAGACCGTGGTCGTCTTCACGGACGGAGCATGCAGCGGAAACCCGGGTCCCGGCGGATGGGCGGCCACACTTCAATACGGCCGGCATGAGCGGGTTCTCACGGGATCGGCGCCGCGGACGACGAACAATCGGATGGAGCTCACGGCCGCGCTTGAAGCCCTTCGAGCCATACGCGTTCCCTGCGTCGTCGAGATTCACACGGATAGCGCATACCTCGCCAACGCTTTCAACCAGGGATGGATCGACAATTGGATCCGCAAAGGATGGAAGACGGCGGCCAAGAAGCCTGTCGAGAATCAGGATCTATGGGAGCAGCTTCTCACGGAGGTCGGCCGGCATCGCGTGAAATGGGTGAAAGTGAAGGGGCATGCCGACAACGATGCGAATAACCGGGTCGATCGACTGGCGGTGGAGGCGATAAAGGTGAAGAATTCGTCCTAGGTCGAACGTCGAACGGCCTGCCCCGAGAAGCGAGTCAGGCGAACAGATACGGCAGCTGTCTCGATCGAGCGAGGAAGGATCGAAGGTCGGTGGGCCCAGATGGATGGCTTTAGTCCGTGCCCCGCGTTGCCGCCCGAGGAATAAATCGATATCAGAGTGGAAACGGAGGCGTTGCGATTGATCGTTCAAAAAAGTTATATTGCCAAGCTAAAACGTAGTTGAAACGACGCGAAGATGAAAAAGGGTATCCATCCCGATTACCATGTGATCAAAGTACGTCTTGCCGACGGCTCCGAGTTGGAGACGCGCTCGACGATGAAGGCCGAGTCCTACCGGTCGGATGTTGACGCGACCAACCATCCGTTCTATACCGGTAAGCGACAATTTGTCGATACCGCCGGGCGGGTCGAGAAGTTCAGGCGGCGATACGGGGCGCCAAAGTCGGAACAGCCTTCCGACGAGGGCAAAGAATAGCCCAAGATCAGCGCGAGTGAATTTTGAAGGGGCGATCCGAGTGAGACGGGCCGCCCCTTTTTGTTAACTACCGGCTCTATGAGTCCCTTCTATTGGATGTAGTCCAGGCTATAATCGCAAAGCGAGAAGGACGCTCGCTTCCACCCGAGACGATCGGAGAACTCGTCCGTTCGTATACGGTTGGGACGCTGCCTGAATATCAGATGAGCGCATTCCTGATGGCGGCGTTCCTGAATGGCCTCGATGAGGCCGAATCGGCCGCGCTAACCAGAGCGATGCTTCATTCAGGAGTCGTCGTGGATCTGTCGGAGATAGAGGGTCGAAAAGTCGACAAGCATTCGACAGGAGGCGTCGGTGATAAAATCTCCCTGTGTCTCGCCCCGCTCGTCGCGGCGTGCGGCGTTGCCGTGCCGATGATTTCGGGCCGGGGACTGGGCCATAGCGGCGGCACGCTCGACAAGCTGGAATCCATCCCCGGATTCAGAACGGACCTGTCCCTGCAGGCTTTCCGAGACCAGGTCGCGACCCTGGGCGTCGCCATGATTGGCCAGACAGATGAGATTGCGCCTGCGGATCGGAAGATATACGCACTGAGAGACGTCACCGGAACGGTTGAGTATGAGCCGTTCATTACGGCTTCCGTCATGAGCAAGAAGCTGGCCGAGGGCATCGACGGACTCGTGCTTGACGTCAAATGTGGCGTTGGCGCATTCATGACGACGAGGGAAGAAGCCGAGAGGTTGGCCGCCATGCTTGTCAAGACCGGGGAGCAGTTCGAAAAGAGCACGGTGGCGCTCTTGACGAGAATGGACAATCCGCTCGGCTATGCCGTGGGAAACTGGCCGGAAGTCTTTGAGGCCGTGCGCGTGCTCCGGGGCGAATATATTCCGGATGTCAGCGATCTCACGCTTGCGCTGGCCGGTGAGATGCTGCATCTAGGCGGCGTGGCAGACTCCCCGTCGGCGGGTCGATCACAGGCGGCTCGCGCCCTGGCCGATGGGAGGGCTTATGACAAGTTCGTGGAGCTCGTGCTCGTTCAGGGCGGCGATCCCTGGGCACTCGATTCGCATCGGCACTATGACACCGGAGAGCGCGATGTGATTTACGAAGGTGAACCCGGCATCCTTCAGTCCATTGACGCGAGAGCGATCGGGTGGGCATCAGTGTCCATCGGGGCAGGGAGGAGCTCGCTCGGCGACGCAGTCGACCCCGGCGCAGGCATCGAGTTTCACAAGCGGGCAGGTGACAGTCTGGCGCCCGGCGAGCGAGTTGCAACTATTTACTCGAACAAGACGAATGAGACCGAAGAAGCCATTGAGTCTATTCGACGCGCCCTCGCGGTCAGCGGCGATCCGGTGCCGGCGGAGCCCATCATCCTCGGCCGGTGCACGGCGGAGGGATGGACCAAGTACGACACCGTGTGAGCGGAGTCAGAACTTCTGTCATCGAAAATCCATTTAAACCAAGCAGTAGCGTATTTTGCCTGTTGCGATTGACGGAACGACCGATCCGGTCCGGCGACAAAAGCGAGCGCAACCCGGTGCTCCTGCAATCGGCGTCAACCTCTCGTCGCAGGTGACGTCAACTCATATAACCACGTAAGTAACCATGTGGAAGCGATTCGTCCGAGCCATCAAATCTCTCTTTGGAGGCCTGATATCGAGCGTTGAGGATCCGAAGTTGATCCTCGAGCAGAACATTCGTGAGCTCAACGACCAGGTGCCGAAAATGAACGAGAGCATTGCGACCGTCAAGGCGAATGTCGTATTGCTCTCAGAAAGAGTCGAAGAAGTATGAGTTGCAGATCCGCGACTTGACCGCGAAAGTAAAGGCGGGCATCCAGGCGGGTCGCGACGATATCGCCCAGCAGTATGCGCTTCGCCTTGAGCAGATTAAGGAGGCGTTCACGCGCACGAAAGAGCAGTTGAGCTACGCCGAGTCGGCTTACGACAAGGCCCTCCAGGTAAAGAAAGTCTTCATGCGGGAGCGCGAGCGCAAGATTCAGGAAGCGAAGGACGCTCTGCGTGCCCACGAGCGCGCACGCTGGCAGGCCAAGATTGCCGATACGCTCGAGCAGTTCGAGGTTGCCGGGGTGGATCAGACCCATGACGAAATGGTGGGCCGAATCGAGGAGCAGACGGCTCGGAGTGAAGCCCGCATCGAAATGGCACTCGATTCTGTAGATACGCAGGCACTCAAGATCGAGGAAGACGCCGACAATATCCGTGCCGCGGAAATCGTCAAGCAGTTCAAACTCGAAATGGGTCTGGTCGAAAAGCCGGCTGCTACCCCGTCGGAAGAGCCCAAAGTGGAGCTGCCCGAATCGGAAGAAAAAGACGTCGAACAGGAAAAGACCCTTGGCAGGCAGCGGAGCTCGTCGTAAGGACCTCCCCGCTGCTCTGATCCCGAACCTTTAAATGAGCGGCGCCGTAACTAGACGGTATCCGTTCTTACACGGACCAGGTTCTGTATGAAGCGGGAAGATTTCGAACGACTCAAAGAGGAGGAGAAAAATCACCTTCGTGAGATTCGTGCACTGAAGCAGAAGCTGAAGGAAGCCCAGCGCATGCAGCGCATAGGCAGGGCGTTGCACGACATTGAATCGGCAGGTGACCTGGAAGGCTTCGAACAGTCCCTGGAAGAAGTCGAGCGAAAGGCTCTCGAACAGGAGGCCCGCCTCGATCTAGCTATCGACAGTGCCGGATCGGAGCAATCCGCCGACCTGCCCGAGGTCGACGAGGAGGCACTTAAGCTTGCACGCGCTGCAGATTTTATCCGGCGCATGAAGGTTTCCATGGGGGAAGACACTGGTGCGAAGTCGGACGTTTCCTTGAACGATCCCGCTCCATCGGGTGAAGAGGAGGAGTCTGCCGGAGCATCGGAGGAGAAAGCGTCGGATTTCGAAAAGACGATCGGTCGAATGACACCGCGGGAGAAGAAATAGCAGGAGATGGCGATCGCCATCGATTCGTACACGTCAAATGAGCAACGAGAACTTGAACTACACGAAAGAGGCGTTTCTTCTGCCTCTCAATCTCGTCTTCCTCATTTGCGCGATGGTCGTCACGTTTTTCACAATTGGCGCCGACTCCCTCGGCTCACTTATCCCCACGTTTGCCCTGGCCGCCGAGTTGCTCTACCTGGGCATCCTGCCGCGTCAGGAACGATTCCGACGGGCGGTCCGCGCGCAAGCGGCTGCCGAGCATGCGAAAAGCCGCTCCGAAAAAGACGTGTTTCGTACGCTCACGAAATCGAACCAGAAGCGATACATCCGGATGCGAAATCTGGAGAAGTCGATAAAGGCCAACTATGCCAAGATTGGATATGCCTCCCAAGGCCTGCTCGACAGTCACGTCCAGAAGTTGAACGGACTACTCGACTCACACCTGAACCTGCTCCAGACACAGGAACGATACCTCCGTTTCTCGCAGTCCGCTTCCGAACGCGACGTCGCCGCATCGATCGAGTCGATCCGCTCCGAGATTGGCACAGATCCCCCGAAAGTTCAGGCAATCAAGAAGCGCCGTCTGGGTATCCTGGAGCGCCGCCTGGAGAAGTTCAAGAAGACGAAAGAAAATCTCGAGGTCATCGAGGCGCAGCTCGAGACCATCGAAGACGTCACCAAATACATCCATGAACAGTCGCTCACCATGAGCAATCCCGAAGAGATCACGTTTCAGCTCGATACGCTGCTCTCGGAGGTCGAGGAAACCCAGGCGGCTGTCGAGGAAGTCGAAGGAGTGTTTGCCTCCCCGACCGATTTGCTGAGCGATATGGATTCGTACGACGTCGAGGAGACGGATTCGCCCGACAGAGAGCGGACCCAACTCAAGAATTGATGCGACGGGATGATCCATCCCGTTGTGCACACGTTTTTTATTCGTTCCAATGGCCCCTTCTTTCGAAACCTTGCTGCTTACCGTCGCAGAAGACGGAATTGCGACCGTAACAATCAATCGCCCCGAGAAGCTCAATGCACTGAATTCGCAGGTCATGGACGACCTGGACGCCTGTTTTGAAGTGCTCGAGTCCGATCCCAATGTCCACGGTGTCGTGCTAACCGGCTCCGGTCCGAAGAGCTTCGTGGCGGGAGCAGACATCGGTCGATTTTCGGAACTGGACGCTGAGTCCGGTCATGCGTTCTCGCTTCGCGGTCAGTCGGTATTCAATCGCATCGAGAACCTCGGCAAGCCGGTAATCGCCGCAGTGAACGGGTATGCGCTGGGCGGCGGCTGTGAACTGGCCATGGCGTGCCATCTGCGCGTTGCCTCCGAGAATGCCCGGTTCGGGCAGCCGGAGGTGAACCTGGGCATACTCCCCGGTTACGGAGGAACGCAGCGACTTCCACGACTCGTCGGCCGCGGACGCGCCATCGAGATGATTCTTACAGGCGATCCTATTACCGCCCAGCGGGCTTACGAGATTGGACTGGTTAACCGCATCGCGACAGCTGACGAATTGCTGTCGACAGCACGCGAGTTGTTGGCAGGTATCCTCGCGAAAGCACCTCTCGCCGTACGCATGTCGCTCGACGCCGTGCGAATGAGTGACCTCGCACTCGATCAGGGACAGGAGTACGAGGCCGTTCTTTTTGGACAGGCATGTGCTACGGAGGATTTCAAGGAGGGCGTGGCCGCATTCCTCGAAAGAAGGACGGCCCGATTCACGGGCAACTAAAGGAGTTCTGAATCGGTGAGTATCTCACTCATCATTTCCATGCTGATCTTGAGCGCGTTCTTCTCGGCATCCGAGACGGCGTTCATATCGGCAAATCGCCTGAAGGTAGAGGCTCGTTCCAGCGGCGAAGGCTTTACCGCACGATCTGTGCGGTACTTTCTGCATCATCCAGAAGAGTTTCTCGTCACGACCCTCGTCGGAAACAACCTCGCGTTGGTTCTCTACTCGAGCCTCATGGCGTTCGAGCTGGAGCCAACGATCAGGTCGTTCTGGCATTCGATGATTTCTTTCGGCGCGGGCGCTGAAATCGCATCGATCGCCTCACAGACGATCATCGTAACGACGATCGTTCTCTTCATCGGTGAGATTCTTCCCAAGTCAGCTTCCCGTCAGATTGCTGACAAGGCCGTTTTCCTCGTTGCGGCGCCGCTCAGGGCCTTCTATTACATCCTCCTGCCGATCAACAAAGTTTCGGGTTGGACCGCAAGCCTCCTCGTACGTCTCTTTGGAGAAGCCCCGCAAGACACGCGCCGCGTCTTCCGGCGCGAAATCGAAGCGACGCTCAGAGAGAGCTCACGAAAAGGCGAACTCGATCTGGACGAGCAGGGGAGCCGCCTGCTATCGAACGTATTTCGAATCTCGAAATTGCGAGTCAAGGATTCGATGGTTCCTCGCACCGATATCGAAGGCGTGGAAGAGGACGCTTCGATCGAAACCGTCGGAACCCGGTTTGCCGTCACCGGCTACTCGAAGCTGCCGGTCTTTCGCGACAACATCGACAACATCGTGGGCGTCGTTTTCGCCTATGACCTCTTTCGGGATCCCACATCGATCAAAGAGATGCTGCGCGAGGTTCGCTTCGTTCCCGATACGAAGAAATCACGCGATCTGCTCGCAGAGTTTCTCGACGATCGGGTTTCTATCGCCATTGTGATCGACGAGTACGGTGGCACAGCCGGCATTGTCACCATCGAAGATCTGATAGAGGAACTGACGGGTGAGATCCATGATGAGTTCGATCCCGATGAGTTCGTGGCACGAAAACTGGATGATCGGACGTTTATTGTTAGTGGACGGGCGGAAATCGCTGAATTGCGTAAGACGCACGGCCTCGTTCTGCAGGAAGGTGACTACGAAACGGTGGCCGGCTTCCTCCTCGAACATCTGGGTTACATTCCAGGCACGAACGAGGAGGTCGTCGTCGGTGCGCACCGGTTCGTGGTTCTCAAGGCACGCAGCAACCGTGTCGATCTTGTAAAAATCATTCGGACGCGGACAGCCGCCACAGGGTAGATTCTTTTGGGTACAGAACAATTTGACGCACGCTGATGTAGTAACAAGCGACTTGCACTGACGTCGAAAATCAGCGATAATACCAAGGCAACCGATAGTCAAATGAAGCGCGCTCGCCTCTTCTTTCTGGTGCTTACTCTGAGCCTCTCGGCTACGTTGACGGTTCAGGCACAGTACGCGAATGGCTCGAACTCCGATGCCGAAGCGAAGCTGTTCCGTGAGCCTACGGGCTTCTCGCTGAATAAGCTCTTCAGTCCCGAGTTTTTTCATATGAGCCATTCCTACGAGTTGAGCTACTCGTCGTTTGGAGGGCATGGGCTGACGTTGGGTGAGTACACGAATTCCATGATGTGGCGATTCAGCACGAAGCTGGCCGCCCGCGTCGACGTCGCCGTACAGCACACGCCGTTTGGCGTCAGCGGGCTCAACAATGGCCTCCCGGTTTCGCAGAATAACCTGAACGGGATTTATCTGAAGAATGCCGAAGTGGCCTACCAGCCGCTGAAGAACCTCGTCATGCAATTTTCCATTCATCAGGCGCCCAACGGCTACGGTTACTATCTGAACCCGTACGGCAGATATGGATATCCGTACGGATATGACCGTTTGGGATTTCGAACCGACTTCGGAGACCCGGCTTTCAATCACTGGTTGCGTTGAGCCATTTCAGGTCTAAGGTCGAAACAGGAGGGATGACCCTCGCAGGCCTATGAAGGGACGCGAGAGTCGTGGTAAAGGAGCGCTCCTTAATCTCAGTATCCTGATCCTCGGAGCGGTCGTCCTGGTGTTCGTCGCGTCCGGTCTCTATAAAGGCTGTGCCCCTCCAATCGATCCAAGACGCGCCGCCGATAGCGCGGAATTGATCGGCGACTACATCCAGGTCGAAGTCCTCAATGGTTGCGGGAAACCGGGACTCGCCTCCGAGATGACGGACTATCTCAGGAAACGCGGTTTCGACGTCGTCAAGGACGGTAACTACCAGAGCTTTGACGTTTCCCGAACGCAGGTCCTTAACCGTGTCGACGATCGGACCGCAGCACTCCAGGTCGCGCGCGCACTTGGGCTCGCCGAGAGTTCCGTCGTCGCCAAGCCTGACGCCGGGCTGTTCGTGGAGGCATCTGTCGTGATTGGCTGCGACTTCGAGTCTGTGGCGCCATTCAGCCTTCAGTAGCACTGAAACAAACCCTTTATGACAAAAAAGGCACCCAAGAAAGCATCCGACGTACTCGACAAGCTTGCGGCGAAGGAACGCCGACGGCCCGATGAACCGAGTGCGCAGGTCCTCGTAAGGCTGATCGTCGACGCTGTTCGTTCAAAGAAGGCGAAGGATGTCGTTCTGATTGATCTAAGAGAGGTGAGTGAGATGGCTGATTACTTCGTTCTCTGTACGGGTGAATCTGATCTTCAGGTCAAGGCGATTGTCGACGGCGTCCGCCAGTCGGTCCAGGACGCTTGCGGAGAGCGGCCCTGGCGCACCGAAGGGTACAGCCACAGACAGTGGGTGCTGATGGATTATGTGGACGTGGTCGTCCATGTCTTCGACTCTGAACGCCGTGACTACTACAACCTCGAACGACTCTGGGCAGACGCTAAGATCGAGGATATCGAGGAAGAAGCCGACGTCATCAAGCTTCTCAATTAACCTATCCGGCCCCGATGCTCTCGGCACGTTCTCGAACTCGTTCGTTTGGAATCCTTCCGTCGCTCGTCTTCGGGCTGTCTTTTATCGCCACGGGATGCATGCACGTGTCGTCTTCCTCGGAGTCTGCCAATTCAGGTAATGATCCGTTCGAGGAGACAGGGGACAAGACCAGGGAAACGATCCTCATCGAGCCGACGGAGGGCACCCAATCGTTCGAGATTAGTCCGGCCCTTTTCGACACGGCCATGGTGAAGGTCGAGGCCAAGGGTGGCTTGCCGGCCATCGTAGACGTGCTCATCAAAGGATCTTTTCCAGAGGGTTGTTTCGAACTCAACGCGCTGGATCAGGAGCCCATGCGTGGTGGCCAGCGTGTCTCGCTTACAATGAGACGGCCATCGGAAGCAATCTGCACGCAGGTTGTCAGGCCGTATCGTTTCTTTTTCACCCTCGATCGGCGTTTCGATCCGGGACGGTACACGCTGGAAATTAACGGCCGGTCGTTTTCGTTCGAAGTGACCGACGCAGCGAAATGACTCCCAAACTTTTGATCATGCTCGGCGCGATTCTCGCCGGCATCGGCGTCGCCGCCGGCGCTTTTGGCGCGCACGGATTGGCCGGCGTCCTTTCGCCCGATCGTCTCAGAGTTTACGAGACGGCAGTGCGATATCAACTCATCCACACGCTGGCAATGATGATTGCCGGGGTGCTGGCCGCCACGACGCCCGCCGTCCACGTTATGGTCGCGGGTTACCTGTTCCTTGCCGGGATCATCCTCTTTTCCGGCAGTCTATACCTGCTCGTTCTGACAGACACGCCGTGGCTCGGCGCCGTCACACCGATCGGAGGCGTTGCGTGGATCGTGGGCTGGGGTTTCCTGGCGCTGGGCGCGTGGAAAGGCCTCCCGTGAGCAGGCGCTCAAAGAGGCTCTTCGAATAGAGGCAAGAACACCGGTGTAAGTCCCTGCTCGGCGGCGATCTCCAAAACCGACCCCGCAATGGCGAGCGGATCATCGTACTCGCCGACAGAATTCCCGTCCGTCGCCATCACCAGACCCTCGACCGGCTCGTCGTCCCACTCCGTTGCCTCCTCGAGCAGCCACAATTCCGATTCCGGATCGTACGAGGCCATGTACAACTCCTTGCCGGATGATGGGTCGACAAGGCTGACCGACCCGATTGATCCATGTTCGTCGTCAAAAAAGAGCGTTTCAGCCAGAAGGGTCCTGGCGAAATCGACGGGATTGAAGTTGGTAGTCATTGGATTTCGATCAATAAAGATACATGTCGAACGTCCGCCGGAACTCACGCGCAACGGGATGTGATTCGCCGAGGAGCGTAAACAGCGCTACCCCGAGTTTACGGGCGGCATCGTCAGCATAATAGCGGTCTTTTAGCAGAACCTGCATCAGCGCCTGAATCGCACCACCGATGTCTCCGGCTTTCAAATGGGCAATGGCGCTCTGATAGTCCACCTTGCCGGGCCCCTCAGGCAGGTCGTCGGCATCGCCTCCGACGATTGCATTTGCGACGGTCTGGACCGCCTCCTTTGTAGCTGCAGCGGCGGAATCCTCAGCAGCAACCGGAGCAGCAAGCTCAAGCGCACGCTCCGGGTCTTCCAGGACGACGATCGAGGCCAGCATCAGTCTGGCCTCAGGTTCCGACTGCAGGCTCTCGAGAATATTCAGCGCCTCAGACATCCGTCCGCTGCGCATCAATTCCTTGACAGCGCTGAGGGACTTGTCGGCCTCGGAAGGGATTTGCTGGTCGAGCCATTGCTTGACGGCATGTTCGGGCATGGCCCCTGTAAACTCCGCAACGACTTCTCCACCCGAAAACAACTTTACTGCGGGGATGCCGCGAACGCTGTATGACATGGAGAGCTCCGGATTCTCGTCCGTATTCACTGTAACGAGAGACCAGCGCCCTTCGGCCTCACTGGCGAGTTTCTCCAGTGTCGGACTGAGCGTACGGCACGGTCCACACCAGGGCGCCCAGAAATCCACCAGAATGGGGCGGTCTTGACTCGCCTCGATGACTTCTGTGTTGAAATCTGATACTTCGTGTGTCATCTAATTCAATGGCTCCGATATTGCAACTCGAACCCGCCACCCGGGTATGTACATCTTTTTGACACGGATCCAGCCACTCATTCAATGCGAACAATACTTGCCATTCTCCTCGCCGCGATGATCGCCGCCTGCGGTGAACAGCCCGCGCCAACCGCCGAGAAGTACGACCCAGCCGCCGATTCGTTGCGGTTCCCCGGTGAAGTACACTTGAGAAATATCCGCCAGCTCACCTTCGGGGGGAACAACGCCGAGGCATATTTCAACTACGACGACGAGGAGTTGATCTTCCAGAGTGACTGGCAGAAGATCAATGACCAAGGCTGCGACCAGGAGTTCGTCATGAAGACCGACGGCACGCCCTTTGCCGACGGAAAGACCTATCGACTCGTCTCGACCGGCAACGGACGTACGACGTGCGGATACTTTCTGCCGGACGGACGGGTTCTGTTCGCGTCGACACACGCGGCGGGAGACGAGTGTCCCCAGCACGAAATGTTCTCCGAAGGTCGCTATGTCTGGCCGATTTACCCCAGCTACGACATTTACTCCGCGAATCCGGACGGAACCGACCTCCAATTGTTAATCGGAGGGGACGGATACGATGCGGAGGCGACCGTATCGCCTGATGGGCGCTACATCGTGTTTACGTCTACGCGTTCGGGCGACATCGACCTGTGGCGCTACGAAATCGCCACGGGCGATCTGCTTCAGCTCACACACGAGTTGGGATACGACGGAGGCGCCTTCTTCTCGCGCAACTCGGATATGCTTGTGTGGCGCGCCTCCCGGCCCACAGGAGAGGAGGCGGATGTTTACAAGGACCTGCTCTCCAAGAATCTCGTGGAGCCTAAGGCCCTGAACTTGTTCATTTCCGACATCGACGGGAGCAACGTGCGGCAGGTGACCCACCTTCCGGGAGCCAACTGGGCGCCTTTCTTCCATCCCGACGGTAAACGGATCATCTTTGCCTCCAACGAGCACACCCTCGATCAGGGCGGACGGGAGTTCGATCTGTTTCTCGTGGGAACGGACGGGACTGGCCTGGAACGCATTACCTATTCGGGTACCTTCGACGCGTTCGCCATGTACACCTTCACAGGAGACAAGCTGGTTTTCGCCTCAAATCGGAACGCCGCACACGAGCCGACGCACGATACGAACATCTTCATTGCCGATTGGATCGACCAGCCGGAAGACGTCGACTTGAACTTTGGGAAGACGTCTAATCCGTAGGGACGCGCCAGAGTGTCAGGAAAGGCGTGTCCGAGCACGAAGTACAATGTGTTTGGGCGGGTCACGTCGCCGGCGTGACCCTGCTCTTCGGCGCTGTTCCGCCTGTACCTGTCTTCGTTGACCCTGCGATAAATCGACAACAGGGACGTGTATCAGGCCGGGCGCTTCTTTGAAAGTTTATTCTCGCTGACGCGACGATAGATCGACAGCAGGAAACCCCCGGCCATCATGAAGATGCCCATCCAGAG
The DNA here is from genome assembly GCA_963768715.1 of uncultured Bacteroidota bacterium. GTDB lineage: Bacteria > Bacteroidota > Rhodothermia > Rhodothermales > DATKEJ01 > DATKEJ01. Next base: position 18,576 of record CAVYJC010000010.1, on the reverse strand, counting down.
GAGGTTGATCAGCGGCTTCTGGTAGGCCTGCACGACGATCCAATCTTCGGGTGCGCCACCGAGTCCGTCGACAATCAGGTGAACGGCGCCGTCGTCTACGTTCATGCCTACGAATGAGACCGTCATACCCCATCGATCGATGCTTGCAGGCATGTAGCGCTGCTGGCGGTTGGCCGTGATTACGTAGACCGGTTCGATTACTTCTTCTTCGCCTGAAGCAACGTCTTTGACGCGGAGTTTGGCGGAGACCGAAATCTCAGAGTTCTGTCCGTGGCCATTCGTTGAATCGACGTCCAGCACGAAGCTGTCGAATGCGATCTCGAACTTGTTGTCGGCTATCGACGATGACTCGCCCTTACGGAGCTGGAGTTGGAGTCTCCCGTCCGAGGCCGAAGCATCATCGGGCTGTTCGAACATTGCCTTTGGAGCAACCGAGACGTAGATGTCCTTTTCAGCGTACGTCTTAATGTCCGGATGCTGAATCCACTGTTCTTTCCGCGACTTGTAGACGACGGGTTTCACCTGGAATGCATGACCTTTCCCATCGTTGAAGTTCAACCGATACGCCGTGTAGCCTTCGTCGGTGGTCTCCGTACCCTCGTACGAGACGGCGTATCCGTCGACGCTCACAGTTTGCCCGCGATCGACTACGAAATTCTCCCGTCTTCCTTGATGCGATTCGGGGACGATCGGATCGTTCAGTCCGCTTGAAGTCACGATACCGAAGAGGGCAAGCGCCAGTCCGACGTGAGTAATCGCGCCGCCGGCGAGCTTGATATTGCCCTTGCCGATCCGCCAAAGGACGAAGCCGTTGCCGTAGAGGGCAAAGAAGGCAGCGAAGACGAGCAGCAGCAGCAGCATGCCCGGTCCGTAATGGTACCACATGTCTACCAGGCCCGCCCCGAGGCCTGCTTCGAGGAGTGTCCCGCCAACTGCTTGTGCGGCCACCTGCGCCGAATGTGCAGTCTGCTCGGCAAACGGCGTAAGGATGAGCACGGCAGCTGTACTGAGGACCGCGAGTACGAGCGGGCGAGCCACCAGACGATTGAGCGTGTCGATCGACATCTTCGTCCACCAGAAAAGCTGTCCGACCCCGACCAGGAGTGCAAGGATGACGGCCATCGGAAGCGTCCACCGATTATAGAATTCGATGGGAACGCCGGATGGACTGTCGCGGAAGATTCGGCCGACAATCGGCGTGCTCGTTCCGAGCAGAACGACCGTAGCGATGGCGCAGAGCACGAGAGCGCCGGTGAAAATCATGAACTCGCGCGACATGACCTGGGATTCCCGTTTCGGCACCGGCAGTTCCCGATAGCGGTACGCGAAGAGACCGAATCCGAGCGCGGCGATCGTCAGAATCCAGATCAGCAGCTGATTATACAGGCCGAGATCGACGAAGGAGTGGACGGAAACGTCTCCCAGGATGCCGCTCCGCGTCAAGAACGTGGAGTAAATGACAGTCATGAACGCGAGGATGCAGAAGAGCATCGAAGCCTTGTGGCTTGAGCCGCTCTTCTTCTGCGCGATCATGGTATGAAGCGCCGCGGCGCCGATCAGAAACGGTACGAACGACGAGTTTTCGACGGGATCCCAGGCCCAGTACCCTCCAAACGAGAGCGTCACGTATGCCCAGTATCCTCCGAGCGTGATGCCAACGAGCAGAACGAGGGTTGAAGTCAGGACCCAAGGCAATGCCGGTTTGACCCATTGCGTGTATTTCTTCTGCCAGAGGCCTGCAACGGCGAAGGCGAACGGCATCATCATCAGGGTGAAGCCCATGAACAGGGTGGGCGGATGGATGACCATCCAGTAATTCTGCAGCAGATCGTTTAGCCCGTTTCCGTCCGGCGGGACGCCGCCCGCCGCCAGGAAGGGCGCATCCGGGAAACGTTCAGAGAGGAGCGAAAACGGTGACGATCCGATGTGGAACGCACCGAACTTGAGTCCGACGATCATCGAGAGCATGAACGCCTGGCAGAGACCGAGTATCGCCATGACCGGGCCCTCGAATCGTCGTGACGTATGCAGGGCGATGACGCCGATGACGGCGATCATTACCGGCCCAGAGCAGGAATGAGCCCTCTTGACCTGCCCAGAACGAGGAGAAGAGGTACTTCGCCGGCAGGTCCCTGGACGAGTTACTCCAGACGTAGTTGTACTGGAACTGATGCGTGAAGATCAGCCGGGAAAGAATGACTGCGGCTCCGAGGGCGCCCAGCAGCATCACGTACCAGGACACTCTTCCCGTACGGATCAGGGCAGCGGCCGCATTGGGCCGTCTAACGGACTGAAAGTAGGCGAGCCCCGCTAAGATGCTCGCTACAAAGGAAATAAGCAGAAGAAGTTCGCCTATCGTTCCGGCCATGACTCGTCTATGTTGAGTGTAAAATTGGGCTTGCTAAGATCGTGTGGGTGGATTTCGTCAGTGTAGGGTATCACTCTGCAGAGCGTGACAGCAATTCACGTATTTGGCCCCAATGCTTTGGAAGGATGGCGAGGGCGAATGCACCCACACCGATGAGGCCCACCGTTTCGTAGAAAATATAGGCAGGAATGGGCAGCAGGGCCGTCGCCACGACGTTTCCGGGGATGATACTCGATTTGCCGCGCCAGAGCTTGTAGGCGAGGAAACCCAAGAGAAACAGGATGCCCCAGAAAAGAATGGTCCAAGGCCACAGAAGCGCGAGACCGCCACCAGCCGTCGCAAGTCCCTTTCCGCCTGCAAGCTTGCCTGCCGAGATTGACAGCCAGATGTTAAAATTGTGTCCGAGAATGGCGCCAAGCAATCCAATCCATTCGTACCAGACCAGCAGATCGCCGCCGGGAACGAGGAGACGGACCGCCAGAACGGCCGCAACGCCCTTGAGCGCGTCGACTACGAAGACTGAAGCGCCGGTCCATTTCGACTTCGTGATGGCGAACGAGTTCATCGCGCCAACATTGCCCGATCCGGTTGTGCGGATATCCTGTCCCCAGAAGATTTTGAGGACCCAATAGGCCGTGGGAAGGGTCCCGAGCAGATAACCTGCCAGAAGTGAGATGATGATTAAGGATGGAGTCACGTGGTGTATGGTAGAGTTCTTACCTATCGAGCGTATGAGACGGATCTAAGTTCCCGGATTACCGTCACTTTGATCTGACCGGGATACTGCATTTCGCTTTCAATCTTCTCGGCGATCTCGGAGGCGAGTTGTTCGGCGTGCGCGTCCTGAACGAGTTCGTGATTGACGATGACCCGCAATTCGCGACCGGCCTGAATGGCATAAACGCGTTCGACGCCCTTGAAGTCGCCGGCAAGCTGCTCGAGGTTTTCGAGGCGCTTGATGTAACTCTCCAGTGCTTCACGTCGAGCGCCGGGTCGTGCACCGGAAATCGAGTCGGCTGCCTGGACGATCGGAGCGAGCGGTGTGGTCATCTCGGTTTCGTCGTGGTGCGCGCCGACAGCGTTGCACACTTCGTCGTGCTCGCCGTGACGCCGACAAAGTTCCATTCCCACGATGGCATGCGGACTCTCCAGATCCCCTTCGACGACTTTTCCGATATCGTGGAGGAGTCCCGCCCGTCGCGCCCTTCCGGCATCCAGTTTCAGTTCAGCCGCCATAATGGAGGCCAGTTTGGCAACCTCAATGGAGTGCGACAGCAGATTCTGGCCGTAGCTCGATCGGTAGCGCATCCTTCCAACGAGCCGGACGAGCTCCGGATCGAGGCCGTGCAGTCCCAGGTCGATCATTGTGCGTTCGCCTGTCTCCACGATTTCATCCTCGAGCTCGGCCTGCACCTTCGCAACGACTTCCTCGACCCTGGCCGGATGAATTCTACCGTCCTGAATGAGTTTGATAAGAGAAAGGCGTGCAATCTCGCGACGCACCGGATCGAAGCCCGAAAGTATCACCGCCTCCGGCGTATCGTCGACGATGACCTCGACGCCAGTGGCTGCCTCGAACGCACGAATATTCCGTCCTTCCCGTCCGATGATGCGCCCCTTCATGTCATCCGAATCGAGGTTGACGACGGACACCGTGTTCTCGATCGTGTGTCCGGCGGCGGTCCGCTGCATGGCGGTCAGTACGACTTTGCGAGCTTCTCGGTTGGCGGCCAATTTTGCCTGATCACGCACGTCTTTGATCATCCCGGCCGCCTTGAGTCGCGCATCTTCGACGAGGCGCTCCTTGAGCTCCTTTTCCGCGTCGGTGCGTGAGATCCCGGAGATCCGCTCGAGATTACGGACGTGCTCGCGATTCATTTCTTCGTATTCGGCGGTCTGACGCTCGAGGCGCTCCTTCAATTGGAGTACCCGATCCTCGTCGGCAAGCACCGCTTGATGTCGTGACGCGGTTTCGTCTTCGAGCGTGCGCGATCGTTCGAGTATCTGTTCAGTCGTCTTCTGCTCTCCAAGAATCTCCCCGCGGAGTGTCTCGATAGTGTCTGCGGCTGTATGGAGCAGTGCCTCACGTTCTTTCAAACGCTGGCTCAGGCGCGACAGCTTCTCGTGACGTTTGTCGAGCTTCTGTCGAAAATGCTTAAGATTGCGGCGGCTTTCGCTCGACTCTTTATCGAACTGTCTCGTTTTCTCAGTCCACTCCGCCTCGAGTTCGCGGAGGCGTTCAGTTCTGACTGACTGTATCTTCTGCTCAGCCTCTTCTAACAGTTTACGGGATTGCTCGGCCAGCGAGACGACGCGGCTTCTTGCTACGCGTATCGCCATGAGTCGGCCGAGGGCCAGTCCGATTCCGAGTACGATTACAAAGCCCGCAACGATTTCCATCGTTTCGGGTCTCATTTTCAGTATGGTCCGAGTCCAAATTCATACGATCCTGATGGCCGGCGATCCGCGTCAGCGTACGCTGCCTCTCGTCGACCTCAAGCCCGGCTTTCAAGAGAAAACAAAGCGCCCCGGATCAGTTAGAACCGGGGCGCTGTTTCCCTCAGAACCAGCACCAGCCCGATAGGATATGAGGAACCACTTCAAAACACGGTGGGTGCTGCCCAAATCCTTTCAACTTCCACTGCCCTCTGTTAAGAGGAAACACGGTCGAAACCGGTTGAGGCCTGTTGGCGGGACCTGGAGGATAGCTCCCTTCTTGAAGGCATCTGGTTCCCATATGCTTGTTTCAGGCCGGTGCAAAGTGCTGACCGTATCCAAAATGGTCGTGGACCAAATCGGAAACAGCATGGGCCTTATATCGTGCTCCAAGTGACCGGTTCCGCGCGCTATCGTCAAGAAACGACGGATGAAATCGACTCTATGAGCCCATCGATTTCAGCGATGGCCGTCTCGTGCGCAGCACCCTCAATGGAGCGTGTGGCGTGGAGATCATCGGCGATGGCCATGGCCGCCATCACGGCGATCGTCAAGTCAGGCTCGGCAGGCAGTCTTCTTCGGATCGCCTGCATGCGTTCTTCAACTCGCGCTGCTATAGCCCGGGCGCGCGCTTCCTCTTCCTCCTTCACTCGAAGGGGATACTCGCGCTCGAGGATCGTGACTCGAATCGACTTGTCCATGTCGTGGGCAGGGTGGTGGGTCGTTCGTCAAACGTCGTCGGTCTCAGCCAGATAGCTGTCGATCGACGTGATGAACGAGGAGATTTTTGCTTTCAACTCGTGGATGTCGGTACCCTCATCGAAGACTCCGGTCGAGATGCCGCCCGAGGCCTCGCTCTCAGCGAGTCGTCTCACGAGTGACTTGTTCTGAGCACGCAGCCGGACGATTTCTTCCACAGCCTTTGCAACGTGATCACGAAGCGACCTGAGTGACGCTTGTTCGGTTTCACGGGGAGACAAACCCAGGGAAGGGGTTGATTCGGCCGGATCTGATCCGGGTTCGGAAGACTGGCGAGTATCGTCCATGCGAGTGAGAGATCTGTGCGGCCAAGATAACGAATTGGCGTCGCAACGCTCTATGTTCCGAAAGAAACTACTACTTCGCCCTTAAGCGGGCGTTCCAATCCCGTGAGACGGATTCGACGACGCGTTCGATCTCACGATCCACCTCTTTGTCGACAAGCGTTCTGTCGGCTCGGAAAGAAAGTGAAATCGCGATGCTCCTTTTGCCATCGCCGATCTCCGGTCCCTCGTACACGTCGAAGACATCGACAGCGTCAAGCAATGACCCTGCCGCCGCGCGAACCGTATCGAGCAGAGACGCGGCGGGCACACTGCGGTCGACGATCAAAGCGAGATCTCGCTCTACTGCCGGGTACCTGGCTACGGGTACGTATTCCTTCGTGGCCTGCCCCACGGCTTTCTTCGCGAGGTCGGGCCACTGCAATTCAGCGAAGAACACGGGTTGTTCGACATCGAATTCGGCGAGCAATGACGCGGAAACCTCGCCTACGACGCCAACTCGCACGTCATCTATCCAGACTTCGAGTTGCTCCGAGGCAATGCCTGCATCGCGATCACTGGCGCGGTAGGCAAAGGCAAGGTGTCCTAGTGTCGCGCCTAAAGCATCGACGATGCCTTTCAGGTCGAAAAGGTCGGCCGCCCGGCCTGGTTTGTCCCAGGCGCGAAGTTCCGAGGCTCCCGAGACCATGAGAAGGATCGACTCGCGCTCCACATATCCTCGAACCCACGACGGTCTTTGATCGTCGTTTTCAGAGCCCCGGTGGAATACATGTCCGAACTCCACGAGGCGGACATCCGGAAATCCATGACGAAGATTGTGAGCCAGGATCTGGAGTCCTCCGGGGAGGAGGCTCGTACGGAGCGCCGACATTTCGTGGGAGATCGCATTGTGGGTGGCCACGGGCTCTCCCTCCGGGTCCAGAAGTCGGGCGTACCGCTCCGCCGTTGCGGGCGAAACGAGGCTGTTTGTATAGATCTCGCGGAAGCCGAGGCCGCTGAGGAAGCGCAGCATTTCGGAGCGCTGATCGATGATCGGATCCTTCTTACTCGCACTGTAGGGAATTTCGGTGCCGTGCGGAGCCGGAATATTTTCGAATCCGAATCGGCGTGCCACCTCTTCGATGAGATCGATCTCTCGTTCGATGTCAGGCCGGAATGTCGGTATCGTACAGGCCAGTCGATCTCCCTGAACCTTCGATTCTATGCCGATGGCAGACAAAAGTGAAGCTGCCTCTGCCGGCTCCATGTCGATGCCGAGTATGCGCGGTATGCGTGAGGATCGAAGCTCGATCTGTTGCGGCGTCTGTGGTCTCGGATTCGCGTCGACCACTTCCTCGATCTTTCCGCCGCCAAACGCCACCATGAGCGATGCCGCGCGAGCCGCCGCACGAAGCGCACCATTCGGATCCACACCTCTTCAAAACGATATGAGGCATCGGTCTGCAGTCCGAGCGTACGAGCCGTTCGCCGGATGGACGCCGGATCGAACCACGCACTTTCGATCAACACATTGACGGTTTCCTCGGTCACTTCCGAGTTCTCGCCACCCATGACGCCTGCGATAGCTACTTCACCTGCACCATCGCAGATCATGAGCATCTCGCCGTCAAGTCTGCGCTCCACGTCGTCGAGCGTCGTGAATCGCATGTCGTCGACGGCGTTGCGGACCACGATGCGACCTTCACTCAGACGATCATAGTCGAACGCGTGCAGCGGCTGGCCCAACTCGTACATCACATAGTTTGTGATGTCGACGATGTTGTTGCGTGGGCGAAGGCCGATTGCGTTCAGTCGCCGCGCCATCCAATCGGGCGAATCGGCCACTTTCACACCGGTAACGAGGATGCCGACATACCTGCCGCAGCCGTCCGGATTCTCGATGTCGACGCGAACGCGTTTTGTCGACCGCGGCTCGAGTGGCTGGCTGTCTGCCGGAAGGCGCAGGCTGCGCCCATAAAACGCAGCGATCTCTCTGGCGATTCCGATGTGGCAGGTCGCATCCGGCCGGTTCGGTGTCAATTCGATATCGAATACCGTGTCACCGACGGCGCGATCACCTAGATATTCAGTCAGGGGGCGTCCGATCGGAGCGGAGTCGGCGAGCACCATGATCCCCGAATGGTCATCCGAGAGACCGAGTTCGTCTTCCGCGCAAATCATACCGTTGCTGACCTGGCCTCGAATCTTCGACTTCGCGAGCTTTACGGCGACGCGCCTGGTCGGGTCGTTGCGGTCGGGGAGGTGAAGAACCGATCCAGGCAGGGCTACCGGGACGAATTGCCCGGCCGCGACATTTGGTGCGCCACAGACGATTTGCGCCGGCTCGCCATCCCCAAGATCCACGTCACAGAGCACGAGCCGGTCCGCATTCGGATGCTGACGAACCTCCAGTACTTTCCCGATGACGACGCCGTCCAGTGACCTCGGACCGATTTCCGTGACGTCATCCACCTCGAAACCGAGCAGCGTCAGTCTCTCGGCGAGATCCGACGGCGTAACGTCGATGTCGACGTACTCCTTTAGCCAATCAACGCTGATGTTCACCGTGTCCTAAAATTGAGATAGAAAGCGGACGTCATTTTCGTACAGCAGCCGGATGTCTTCAATTCCATGACGGAGCATGGCAATCCGTTCGATCCCCATCCCAAAGGCGAATCCCGTATAGCGCTCCGGATCGACGTCCACAGCTTCGAGCACATTGGGATCGACCATGCCGCAGCCCAGTATTTCGAGCCACTGGCCACCCTTCTCGGAATCGTCCTGCCACCAGATATCGACCTCGGCACTCGGCTCGGTGAAAGGAAAGAAGCTCGGTCTGAATCGCATGACGACGTCCGAGCCGAACATTTCCTGGGCAAACAGATGCAAGGTCTCCTTCAGATCGGCCATGGTGACACCTTCGTCGATGCAAAGGCCTTCGACCTGGTGGAAGAGGCAGTACGACTTGTAGGAGATCGCTTCGTTTCTGTACACGCGACCCGGCACAATGACCCGGTATGGGGGCTCGGATGACTCCATCACCCGAATCTGAACCGGAGAAGTGTGGGTGCGGAGCAATACCCCGCGGCCGTCCGGGGGCGGGGGCTCGAGAAAGAGCGTGTCCTGCATGTCCCGCGCCGGATGATTGGCGGGGAAATTCAGTGCCGTAAAGTTGTGGAAATCGTCCTCGATTTCGGGACCTTCGGCGATGCTGTATCCAAGACGGGCGAAGACCCGTTTGATCTCCTCTGCCGTCTGGGTAATTGGATGCAACGAGCCGACCGGGAGGGGTCGACCGGGCAGCGTGGTATCGACGCGAGACTCCGTCGCCGTCGCAGTCAGCCGCTGTTTTGCCTCATCGATGCGTTCCTCGGCGCGCTGCTTCAGGAGATTGACGCGCTGGCCGTAAGCGCCGCGTTCGGGTCCCTCGACGTTTCGAATATCGGCAAAGAGGTCCGTAATCAACCCTTGCTTCCGACCGAGATACCGAATGCGGAACGCTTCGATCTGATCGTTCGTGTCGAGTGGCTCTTCCTCCAGATCGGCACGTACCTTGTCTATCGAGTCAGCCATGTTCTCACCACCGGTCGATTTCGATCCGACGCCACGGAGGCGCCGACCGATTGGAATCAGGCTTGCGCTGCTTCGACAACGGCGGTAAACGCGGCGGGGTCGTGAATCGCGAGGTCGGCCAGAACCTTCCGATTCAGCGCAATCTCTTTCTTCGACAGGTCGCTCATCAGGCGTGAGTAGGTCGTGCCGTTCAGGCGTGCCGCGGCGTTGATTCGCGTAATCCAGAGGCGCCGGAACTGACGCTTTCGTGCCCGACGGTCGCGGTATGCAAACTGAAGCGCCCTGTCAACCGTGTGCTTTGCAACGGTATAGATCTTGCTGCGAGCACCCCGGTAGCCTTTCGCCATGTCAAGAATCTTCTTGCGACGGCGCCGGGAAGCCACTCTATTTCTCGCTCGTGGCATTTTTTGTCTGTCTGTTTAAGTCTGAGATCAGGAAGCGATGAGGCGCTTGATGCGCTTCTCATCGACAGAGTTCACAAGCCCCGACTTACGAAGCGAACGCTTGCGCTTGGGGGACTTCTTCGTGAGAATGTGACTCCGGTAAGCCTTCTCTCTCTTGAGTTTTCCGGAACCAGTGAAGCGCACTCTTTTCTTTGCGCCACTGTTTGATTTCATCTTCGGCATAGCACCTGGCTTGCTTCGGACCTGCGCCTTTCGGCACGTTTCCATTAGTCAAAAAAAGAGGTCCGTTCGACATGCGGACGGACTCTCCATGCGGGAACACCCGAGTCCAGAAATATACGGAGCACGAGACAAGTCGTGCAATAAACGCTTTGTGGAGACTCGGCTTATTTCTTGGCGGGTGAAAGGACGGTTATCATGCGACGTCCTTCCATTTTAGGTGGCTGATCGATTTTCGACACGTCTTCCAGCGTTTGCGTGAATCGATCAAGGAGCTCTCGGCCGCTGTCTTTGTAGACGATATCACGCCCGCGGAACTGGACCCACGCCTTCACTTTGTGGCCTTGCTCGAGGAATTCTCTGGCATGACGCGTCTTGAATTCGAAATCGTGTGTGTCGGTGTGCGGCCGGAAGCGGATTTCCTTCAGCGTGACAGAATGCTGCTTCTTCTTGGCTTCCTTCTGCTTCTTCTGTACCTCGTAACGGTACTTTCCGAAGTCGACGATCTTGCAGACAGGAGGATCAACGCCCGGGGCGATTTCGACGAGGTCCAGGTTGAATTTTCTCGCGAGTTCGAGAGCCTCGTCAAGGGTGTAAATTCCATGGTTTCCGTCGGGGTCGACCACGCGCACGGTCAGCGCGCGGATTCGGTCGTTGATCCGGGTTCTTGGTTCGCTCGGACGAGCAGGTGTTCTCTTAGCGATTGGAGTGAAACGGTTTGGTTGAACTTGCGCAGTGCCACACTGCGATACGAATAGATACTGTGAATGGACGATACTTACAAAACGTGACGCGAGTTCGTCTCAAACGGATAGTTTGGAGAGGCGGTTCCTGCGATCAATTCCCGATACTCTCCAAGATCTCGTCCTGAATTCGCGCAATGAATGCGTCGAGCGTGACGGCGCCCTGCTCACCTGAGCCATGTTGGCGAACCGACACAGATCCAGCATCACGCTCCTTCTGGCCCACAATCAACATATAGGGAACCTTGTCCGTTTCCGCTGAACGGATTTTGTACCCGATGGTTTCGTTGCGATCGTCGACTTCCACCCTCATGTCGTGCGCGGTGAGCTGCTGCGCCACCTCCTGCGCATAGGCGTCATACTCCTCGCTGATTGGGAGCACCTTCGCTTGAACGGGTGCCAGCCAGACCGGGAAGTTGCCCCCGCAATGCTCGATCAGCACGCCAACGAATCGTTCGAGGGAGCCGAAAGGAGCGCGGTGAATCATGACCGGGACGTGCTTCTCATTGTCCTCTCCTACGTAGGTCAATTCGAAGCGCTGCGGCAGGTTGTAGTCGAGCTGAACGGTACCCAGCTGCCATTCGCGGCCGAGGGCGTCTTTGACCATAAAGTCGAGCTTGGGACCATAAAATGCGGCTTCGCCGGGCACTTCTTCGGCGTCGAGACCCATTTCGGCGGCGGCTTCACGGATCGCCTGCTCGGCGCGATCCCATTGCTCTGCCTCGCCGGCGTATTTCTCCGAATCGTTTGGATCACGAAGCGAAATCTGCGCCCTGAACTGGTTAAAATCGAGCGCTTTCAGCACCAGGAGGGTCAGTTCGATTACATCCTTGAATTCATCCTTTACCTGCTCTTCAGTACAGAAGATGTGCGCATCATCCTGGGTAAATCCCCGGACGCGGGTCAGCCCGCTGACCTCGCCCGACTGCTCGTTCCGGTAAACCGTTCCGAATTCCGCCAGCCGAACCGGCAGATCCCTATACGAGTGCGGCTCGCTGCGGAAGATCTCGATGTGGTGAGGGCAGTTCATCGGCTTGAGCATGTACCCGTCGCCATCCTCGTCGAGCATCGGCGGGAAATTGGATGCTTCGTAGTACGGATAGTGCCCGCTGGTCCGATAGAGGTCGAGCCGTCCGATGTGCGGCGTGATGACGGGCTGATAGCCGCGCTTGACCTGCTCCCGTTTCAGGAATGCCGTCAGATTCTCCCGAAGGATGGCGCCCTTGGGCAGCCACAACGGAAGTCCGGCCCCGACGCGACTGCTAATTGCAAACAACTTCAATTCACGACCCAGCTTTCGATGGTCGCGCTCCTTCGCGAGCTCGATGCGCTCGAGGTACTCGTCGAGCATCGATTTCTTCGGGAAGCTGATTCCGTACAGCCGGGTCAGCTGCTTTCGCTTCTCGTCGCCGCGCCAGTAGGCGCCCGCAATGCTGAGGACCTGCGGATACTTGATAAAGCCGGTGGACGGCACGTGCGGTCCACGGCAGAGATCGGTGAAATCTCCCTGTTGGTAGAAGGTGATCGATCCGTCTTCCAGGTCCTGGATCAGTTCGAGCTTGTACTCGTCGTCCTTCTCCTTGAAGTAGTCGACAGCGTCTGATTTCGAGACTTCGCTTCGCTGATACGGAACGTCGCGTTTGGCGAGTTCGCGCATGGTAGAGGAAATCTGCTCAAGTTCTTCGCCCGACAATTGGCGGTCCCCAAGGTCCACATCGTAGTAAAACCCATTCTCGATAGGCGGACCGATTCCGAATTTCACGCCGGGATAGAGTGACTCGAGTGCTTCCGCCATCAGGTGGGCTGAGGAGTGCCAGAAGGTCGATTTGCCTTCCTTGTCATCCCAGGTCAGGATGCGAATGCTCGCGTCCGAGTCGATGGGCCGGCTGAGATCACGCACCTCTCCATTCACCTCGACAGCGAGGGCCACTCGGGCCAGGCCCGGCGAAATGGCTTGGGCGATTTCGGAATCCACGCACGCCCTGAGGGAATGAGCGGCTGGATCCGTCCGGGAATGTGATATTTATCTGAGCTTCGGCCATTTATTGTGCAGCACTTGGTCTATCAAACATAAACGGCGCCCGTATTCCTCGAGCGCCGGTCGCCATTGAACTTCTGATTACTCCGGCAGGAAGATATGCGTTCCCGGGTGGACGTGCCACGTGCCACGTGCCGCGTGCCGCGTGCCGCGTGCGAGGTGCCGGGTGCCGGGGGGCTGTCCCTCGTGGCTGCTTGCAACAAAGAGGGGTGCGGGATTTAGGCGTGCGCGTCGTTCAGAGCATAAAGCAGCTAGGCACTCCGATTCCTGACAAAGTGGCGTCTGAGAAAGGCGCGGGCCGGAGCCGGTCTTCAAATATGTCTCGAATTGCTGGGCATCATTCTCGGACTTGAATGATACTGTCACCGCCAGTCGCCAAGGGCGAAAGCGGCTCGTGTATCCCACCGATGCCGACTCATGCTCCTTCAGCCGCCGGTCGAGGTTCGAAGTGAACCCAACGTACGTTTCGCCGGCTCTGGATTCACTTTCAAGTATGTCTATGTGGTACATACCACATAGACACTTGAGAGTCGATTCACGTAACCTTTGGGAAAGCCTGCTGCCTCAGCCGGCCGCCTACGCAGTCGCTGACGCTTTTGCTACGGCGCCCCACACGCCTTCGCTGACAATCTCTTGAAAGACCTGAAGGCATCTGCATACTTTCGGTACAACGCAAGTCTCAATTCTGGACTCGAAAGACGAGTGAGTGATTGGGTTGCCTTCTACCAATTCGATCCACCCCTTCGAGGAATCCATACGTTCGATGGCATCAGGACACTCAAACCTGATTCGAACGGTGATCCGCACCTACTGCGTGTTTTGCACAAGGGTCCCGCACCGAACCCGCCTGGAAATCCTGACTGGGGTCCACCGGTCGACGTTTCCGCAAAGGAAGTACGAGAGATTGCAGACCGGCTTATTGAAGAGGACGATGAACTCCGATACGTCGTTCTCAGAAACAGCCCACACCCTAACATTATCCCGACTTCTCTTACAACAGATATCGCAATTGAACTTGAGTCCAGAGTCGGAAGGCGACTAAGCCATTCCTGGGTAGCCAAGAGGCTGAAGGCGACAGAGTTTCGGTTGCTCATCGACTACTACCACCGCATTAAATAGACTGCACGACGGCCAGCCTGACAGCACAATCCACCCGCGATAGAATACTATTCTGGAGAATATGCCCACAATTATTTGCTTGTTGCGCACTATTAGTTGGTCGTCGCGTTCTATTCCTTTCAACAGTATCATAACTGATTGACTTTTATATATTTACGTAGAACAAATATGGTTGCCTAACGGTTGAATTGTGTGAAAAGGTCACCCAACCACACACAACAAGACCGATGCAGATTGTAGCAGTTAGCGAGGACGAAATCCGAGAGTGGATCGAGAAGGCCATATCGGATACGATGCGCAGATTCGAGGAAGCCAAGAGGAAGCTCCCAGACAAACCGTACATGACGAAGCGGGAGCTCATGGCCCTGACGGGCTGGAGCTCAAGGCAGGTTGAGTACCGAAAGAGTTCCGGAGACCTTCCATTCATCCGCAGGAACCGACTGGTTCTCTTCCCGACCAACGAGGTTCTTTCTTGGCTCGAAGAGGGCAGGGTCCCAGCGAAAGAGTAGGAGAGCTTCGAGGTGTCCGATTTCCACGAAAACGGCACGGATTACGACGGTCCCGAGATGTTCAGGGATCGTCCTCGTTCTTCCTCCCAATCTATAGAGAATAGGTTTTGGGAGGAAGAAGACAAGGGTCTTGAAACGACCCTTGAGCAAGAAAGAATCTCCAAGTTGATGAGTCGATTCCGAACGACTCGGGAACTGTCTCAGAATCCAGCTCCACCCACTTCGTTCTACGTCGAAAGACTTGTTCCAAAGGGTGCGCTAATCCTACTTACCGGAGCGCCAAAAGGAGGCGGAAAGACGACGGCACTTTGTCACGCAATATCCGCAATCGTCAAAGGTGAGGAGTTCATCGGTCTCGAAACGGAAAGAACGAAGGTTGTTTACCTGACTGAGCAGGGCCGCAGCTTCGAAACGGAGTATTTGGAGCCTCTAGGACTGATGGATCGAGACGACTTCACGGTTCTCTATTCTTATGAAACGTCCGAGTATCGTTGGACGGAGGTTGTGAACGCAGCGATGAGGCGTTGCGTCGAGAACGATGCCGGCATTCTCGTTATCGATACTGCTTCACACTTTGCGCGGCTGCAAGGGGACGCTGAGAACGCATCCGGTCCGGTTCTGGAAACACTAAGGCCACTTCAGGAGGGTTCTCAGCGTCTTGGTATTTCGATAGTGTTAGCGCACCACGACCGAAAGGGGGGCGGCAATATCACAGAATCCGGCAGAGGCAGCAGCGCTTATAGCCAAGGCGTTGACGTTATTGTGAATATCCGACAACCGAGAGGCTTTCAGTCCAACCCGAGACTTCGGGAGTTGGAGGCGACCGGTCGGTACGGCGATAAGCTGATTGGCGAGCTAATGATCGAGCTTACCGCTGACGGTTACGTCAGTCACGGTGAAAAGGCGCAGGTGGCAACGATCAAGGCGGAGCAGGCAGTGCTTGAGACGCTGCCCTCCAATGAGAGTGATGCGCTAACCGCGTCGAAACTCTGGGAGCTCCTGAAAGACGAGGAGGGATTCGGAAGAACGACGATGAACAACGTGTTGACGGCTCTGTCGGAAGGTGGCAGGATTGAGCGTAACAGGCTCACGACGCGGGGCACTCCGTTCGCCTATTGGCTTCCCGGAACGGAACGTTCTTCCTCCCAAAACCCTATTCCTATGGTTGGGAGGAAGGAACCGACACTGTTTTGACCGTACCCTACCTGTGATGATTCCGGAGTCTCGCAGACGCAAAATTGAGCCACAAGACGAGGGAGAACAGTCGGGCTGCCAGCTTTTCGAGTATGATGATGCAAAGGTGTCTCATATCCGTACACGCGGAGCCGGAACGGAAAGCACGCCATCCGTTGAAAAAAAGGATTGTTTGAGGGAGGTCGAGCACGTGCGCAAGATGAACAAACCTGAAAATTCTTTACCTAAGGAACTGCCCGGAACCGTACACGCTCAGTATGTCCGTTGCGGTACGTCGGGCTGCCGATGCGCGAGAGGCGATCTGCACGGACCGTACTACTACCGCTTCTCCTGGTCTGGAGGGAAGCTCAGGAAGCGCTACGTGCGTTTACAGGACGTTGAGACGGTACGGGCAGCGTGCGAGTCCAGGCGGCTGCGAGAGAAGCGCAGGCGGGCTGCCAGACGAACTAACCGGGAGTTGGTTCGTGACATGAAAAGACGGGTTCGAGAGGTTGAATGGGCGCTCAAACTGCTTCGACAGCGATGATGTCGCGAACACTGACGGCCGTTGTACTCATGGTCTTGATAGGTTGTGACGGCCTATCCAGTTACTACGGCGAGTACCAACTCGTAGAGGTCGACCACCATCAAGTCCCCGCTGTTCTTCCGCACGGCACTCAGTGTGAAATCCAGGTCGATTCCGGAACCATCGAGTTACGAGATGGGGGATTCGACATGTTCATTGACTGGCGCGTCTACTGCGGCGATCACTTGATCGAGATGCCGAAAGAGTGGAGGGGCGACTACCTGCGGCCTCACGGGAAACTGGTTGGCTTCAGTCGTGTGCAAAGAGCCACGGGCACTTGGCGCTCATCAGGGACTCGAATCGTTCCAGTGGTACTCGACGATGAGATAGTGGCATTTCTGGACCCATATACGGACCCAAAACGGCTGCTGAAGTTCGAGCGCTGAGATGATCGAAGATATTGTCAAAGGCGAGACGGGCGGATCTGTCATCCATCAGGGCGAACTCGACATGCTTGCCCGTGAGATGGCTGCGACCTATAAGGGTATGGTTGCGCACTACGAGAAGGAGTACAAGATCAAGCGATCGGAGGCGAGGAAGAAGGCGACGACACACAGCCCGGAATACTACGAGCTTGCCGAATCGAGACCTCCGCAGGAACTCAATTTCTATCAACTTGCAGCCTATCACGAACGGAGCCCGGAGGAAGCTCTCGAAAAGTGGGCAGAAATCAAGCAGGCGGCAGCCGATGAACTGGCGTCAGGGATTCGGAGCGCTCAGCTAACGAAGTGGGAGAGTCCCTACGAGCAGGCGCAATTCCTGGCGCTCCGGCAATCGTTCATAGACGAGTGGCAGCCCAGAGGCGGAATCGAGATGAGCCTGATCGAGCAACTTGCCCACTGCTACACCGGTTGGATGAAGTGGCTGCAGGACTTCACCAGGTTGCAGATGCGTGAGGTAGACAGACGGGAGATCGACAAGGAAGAACGTCAGGTTGAATGGGCTAAGACGTACCTCCCTCCACGCGTCGGAGAGGCTGCCTACGTCGAGCGAGCCCTGAAGATGGCGGATCGGTTTCAGCGGATGTACATGCGGACGCTAAGGGCGCTCAGGGACCTTCGGCGCTATTCACCCAGGATCATGATTCACAACCAAGGGCAGGTGAACATCGGGGGAGAAGCAGGTGAATCAGAACCTCCAAAGTTAATGCCTGCGAGGAAAGCGACTATTGTAATTGTTTGATCGCGCTCCTCTCGACAAATAGCCGATCGCCATCTTCGACGACGACGACGTGTTCGTCTGTAGCCAACCGACTGTCGGAAGTGTAACCGGTCAAGGTTTCACCCGGTTCGACCATTCTTATTGACTCATGAGACCGTGGGTCTACTAACAACTCAGTCTGCGCAATAACTTCGTACGAGATGTCGGGTTGACCTCGGTCGAAGATCGGTGGAATCGGATATGACTGCATCTGAAGAATAGTATCGATGGCAAATCGATAGCAGAAGGTCGCGATTCCCGGTGTTACCTCGGGCAAGCGATCACGGTCCCAGCTTCGAAGATTCCCGTCTTCGTCAAAGACGGAAATCACCGCTCCGTAGCCATCAAGATCAATCTTTGGAGTATAACTGGCGAACCTTCTGTATCGAAGGATGTCGACTCCGTCGAATATCAGTGCAATCTTGTCTTGAATGTCCTTAAGACGATCTTCGGTCTCATGCGCAAGCGTTGAAAGGGCGCTTCGGATTTCTAACGTCGACCCTTCGTAGCGAGAACTAATCTCGACCCTCATTGAGAAGTGATGTTTCCAGAGCGAGTAGTCACTCCAACGGCTCCTAAACACCTCAAACGCAATTGCCGCGCACGCGCAAGCCTCGGCATACAAACTCTGTTCTTGATACCGCTCGGCCTTTCTAAGCCAATTCGCTGCTCTTCTGTATTGCACCAAGTCAGCTAACGATATCTCCGTGTATTCGATTCCAAGGAACTCTCGGAGGAACTGCGGAAAGAAACCATCCAAGTCACTTCGGAATTTCCGAGCGTCATCAATGGTTGGCTTGTTTCCAAAATGCTTGAAATTTACCCTGGCTTGGTTCAGTTGATTCAGCGCACTTCGGCTGGGGACCGAAGGGAGCCTCATTTCTACAGACTTACGGTCTATTGAATCGATGATCTGGTGGAACGGTGTGATCGGCTTTAGGTCGGCACCAATATGCTCTCCGACTACCCGAAGAGTCATTTCGACAGAATCGTGGAAGATCAAGACGGCCAAACCCGCCGCGAAAGCAGATCCACTTTCCAGAGCCTCGCTCCCCTGATAGAATAGGTACTTGGCGCTGACCAGTCTTTCAGTCAGTGGCCTAGCGATCTGACCTGAGTTCATACCCGCGGTGACCGTTCCGCCCGAATCGAAAGGCTATGACCCGAAACGAAATGGTTGGTTTGT
>CAVYJC010000009.1:0-230287 GCA_963768715.1 uncultured Bacteroidota bacterium | reverse complement strand
GCCAATCAGATGTATGAGCCTAAGGTTGAACGCGACTTGAGGTCAGTACAAGCTGTGAGGACTGGTTCTTCGAACCTCCAAGTGGGGGCCTGATGGAAAACGCAAATAGGGAGCGTCTCGCGCGCGGGGTCGAGTTGGCAACCCGGCTGGCCTATTTGGCGAGTATAACGGTCCCATTCACCTGTGAGTCGTAAGTCGAGATCCTGTATAAGTAGATCCCGTTAGCAAGATTGCTGCCTGCGAAACCTTTCCCGTCCCAAGAAACTGAGTGCTCACCCGGGGATGTCACGGAATTGCGTTCAACCGCAGCCACTCGATTACCGAGTACATCGAATACCGTAAGGCTCACGACGCTCTGCTTGTGTAGAGAGTAGCGAAACGTCGTCTCGAGACTGAACGGATTGGGAAAATTCTGAAGTAGCTTAATCCCATCAAGGACTCGGTTGGCGTGTTCTATAGCTGTGCCAGTGCCGTCGCTTGTACTGGAAACAAAGAGATTCCTCGTGCCGAGGTACGACCCATTTAACTCTCCAGCAAGTATGTCGCCAGCATTCGACATGATGCCTGTGTACTTGATTTCACCAAGCCGCTGAACATTCAACGTTAGGTCAAATACAGGTTGAGAGAACTGACCGGACACAGTGAGCGGCAAAACACCATAGACAGGTTCGTAGCGCGAGAGGTCAACCGATACCCCATCAATGCTGCCCTCAATTGTCACAACGTTCGATGGAAACGTGATGTCGCCGACATACCTTCTCGTCAATGTGGCTGAGTGCAGATTGGCTGAGATGGACAAACTGTCGTACGACCCTGTGATACTATTGATCGAAGTGACCCCGATCGTGGACGGGGTCACCGTCTTCCACGCTCCACGGCCGGAGAGAGCACCGCCCTCTTCCGCCACAGTGAAAGACAGACCGAACGAGCCTGCAGTGGTTTGTCCAGACCAACCTCCGTCAAACGACTGAAATGCCTGATAACCTTCGAGTTTCCCAGACCCCGCCACGCTGGAACCAGATTGCTCCAGTTCAAGAACCAATGTCAGGGATGAGTCAACGTTAGCCCATCTTCCTGAAATGGTAGGATCCTGACCAGATGACTCCTTCACCGCGCCTACTGACACCGCGATCAATAGCAATGCTGAGTGGACTCTCATGATGAACCCCGCAATACGCGTTGCTGAACCTGATTCGACGTCAGGCAAGTTACACTATCTCTTGACAAGGGAAAGGGAGCATGTCCCAGAGCCAATATGCGGCCGCCGCCGCAAGTGGCAGCTCCCCACGGGGTGCGCGAAAAGAGGCACGCAGTGGTCGAGAGGGGGCAGGGCGAAGAATGCAAATAGAGAGCGCCCCGCGCGCGGCCCAAAAGCCGCCTACGCCTGGACCGCCTTTCGCGTTTATCGCTCTTAGCCGTCTTCAACTACATGTTATGCATAGGGTTAGTTGGCTTCCATGGGGTATGAGGTTGCCCGCCGTACCTCCAACCTGGAGGTCTCTCGGGGTATGATTTTCGTAGATTGTCGGCAGTCGGTGCCTCGGCACATCAAAAGAAATCCCTAATGGCGCTAATTACATGTCCCGATTGCAAGAGTGAGGTTTCCGACCAGGCGCCCACTTGCCCAAAATGCGGTCGGCCAATCGCGCCCCCGCCCGAACCCGTCGAGCACGAAGGCTGCTTCCTTCAGACAATGAATGTTGGCTGCGTGGTGATCTTGGCCATTATCGGGCTGATCTTTTTGATCTTCTTCCTTGCTTTGTTAGGTAGTTAAGTACGGTCTTGATTGTCTTGCCAGTTTTACTCCTCGACGGCTATTCCGTCAACGTTGCTCTCATTCACTCAGAGGCTCACCATGGAGAAGTCGCTTCTCAAGTACATTTTGATATTCTTCCTCCTCGCTCTGATCACTGCGCCTTCGCTGGGCCAGACGGTTCGGGTCACAAGTTTTTCTCCGCCCGAAGCTAAACTGGCTGCTATTGACAAAGGTACAAATGTCGTTTCGGCTAGCCTCATCCAACTTTACGCTCGTCGCATTGAGAGCCTCAAACGAAAGTGCAAAGAAGACGCAACCTCGATCGCGGATACCGCTGTGAAAGGCGTGGAGGGTTTGCAGAAATGGAGGGGTGTAAGCATGTCCATTCTGGGGTTTCTCTCTGCAATGGACGAGTCCATTCCCGTCGACGCCGAATCCCTGGGTCTCAGTTGCGTCGAGATATCGTCATTGCTCATCGCAATGACAGAGAAGAATTAGTTGGCCCGCTGCCGGTGCTATTCATTGGTGAAAGGAATCGAGACAGTCTTTTCTACAAAATAGACGGTCAGGTCTCCAGACGTTTCGGCATCCGGACCCCTAATGTAAGCGCCTCGCTCACCCGTAACTGCAAGCACTGATTTGGGCTGGCTCCGCATCGGGGAGAACAGCACTCGGATCCTCACTTCCTCCGACTTCGTCTTAATGGGTGTGAATAGGTCCGGCAGCGATCTGGCCTTCTCCTGATATTCCCTATACCAACGGGCATCGCTCACTTCTACCTGGACTCGGACCTTTCCGTCTCGCACCGCGATGTCCTGATCAAATATTTCTCCTGCGTACGTCTGCGGATCACCTTTGGTGTGGTACTCACGATCCACGGAGACAAGGAACTTAGACCCATCAGGAAAGTTGGTCGCCGCTTCGACATTGATTGTTCGGGAAGCCGTCTTAGTGACGTTTAGGTCAATGTGGTATGCGATCTTGTTTTGAGTCTTAATGCCCGTCTTTGGCTTACTTTTCATCTGCTCCCATTTTGTCCCTGCTAGGACAAAATCGTGTACCTCGAACTCTTTCAGGCCCGAGCGCCTGAACTCTCCAATTCCGTAGGCGACACTCTCCCAGTCCATCCCCGGCATGTAAATGAAGACAGTGAACTCGGTGTATCGCTGTCCATCAGCGCGCCAGATCGCCTCCGCAGTTACCCGCATGTCATCTCTTTTTGGTAGCGACTGAACATTCAGTACAACCCGAAAAACCATGCGGGGCGTCCCAGCGTAGCTAACGTCATCCCTTTGCTTGATTTGATAGGCCAACACGTTGCCACGAGGCTCTGGTGCTGGTCGCGGCTTGACCTCGGATGGCGACTGAGAGGCTTCGGATTTCGCCTCCGATCGTTTAGATACTGTCGGCTCTTCTGTCCGAGTTTCAGAAGCATTGGTCTGTAGGCCTTTCTCTTGCTGCCCGGAGCACTTCGAGATCATAAAGACGGCCAACGTAACAAATCCAGCCCTTAGGACTGCGAAGTAGAGGCTCTGTCTTCTTTGACCCTGTAAATTCATCACTACCTCGTCTACGACATCTTCGGGTTCAACTGGACACCCTCGGGCATTATGGACTCAGATCACGGACCTTGCCATCGCACTCAGGAAACCTAAGTGCTACGTTGATCAGGTAATAGACTTCAAAGCAAGTACATTCTGAAAGACATGCGGAGTCTTCGAAACGATCGAGCCCAATTCTCCACCACGGTGGAATTTTCGTTGGCGAATCGACACGCAGAAGCCCGCCCGGTCGAACGAACTCGCGAAAAATGTCGGTCGGGCGTGGCGCGAGGGGGGTAGGGGGGGTGAGCGAAAAGGGTACCCCCCATCGATAATCACGGGGTGGCTGTCAACTCCTGCATGGAGTAGATCAGTCTGTTAGAAGAGTATTTCGATTCGCATTAGGGCGCACTGACGCACACGCTCTTTTAGGCATATTTGGGCAGGACCGAGTCATTTAACGTGTGAATTGCCCGTCTTGATGATGTAGTCAGCGACGGAAAGATTGAATACCATCTCTATGCCTTCCGATGTGATGCGACGATACTTCCGGCGTAACTCGTCCGTCGACTCGATGCGGTATCCCCAGGCCTTGTTGTACGTTCGGGTTCCGAGCAGCAGAACGCACGATCCGCCGCCGAGGTAGTGACCCTTTCTAACGGTAGCCCCGTCACGTTTGATGTTTTGCATGATCAGACGGCGCTCGAGACGGCTGCACGAGTCGAGCACAGTGACGGATCCCGCAAAGGGGTCATCGGCATTGCGCTCGATGTAAACCTCGGTTCGTTTCTGGGCCGAGGACGGAGTTGCGCCGACCCCCATGAAAAGCACGGCGGTCAGCATCAGTCGAAATGCCCTTGACAGAGTTCTCATGAATTTTGCCCCGAAGATTGTGTGTTGGTCTTGCAGGGTAAGGTTGCGGCGCGGGACATCCTGCGAGGGTATATCCCACGGCGGGCCGCTTCCAGGCAGCCTCGAATTTTCTCCAGTCAGGACCGCGGCGGCGGAAGGGGGGGGGGGGGTGCAGCGAGAGAGGTACCCCCCATCGAGTTCGCCGCCGGTCGGTCGAGTGTTTATTTGCGATGGACTGAGGGGATGCCTCCGGCACTTGGAACGCTGCATACAAGGGGGAGTGGAACTTGTCCGAACCGACCTCGTTCTTAAGCTTTAACAGATTGGAAAAAAGAGACTTACGCGTGATAATAACACTTATCAAGCGTCACAGAATCGCGCCTAGTTCACCCCCTCTCGTGATCGGTTACGGGGCCTATTCTCGTGCCCCCTCTTAGATCGAGACGCCCTACGCCGTCTGCAGGGCCTTGGGGTGCAAACGGCGGGCGTCGGCTGCCCGATAATCCAACAATTCAACAGACCCTACACGCGCGGGGGCTACCTGCCAAAGTGTCGCAAGCTTCACAATCAGGGGCAGGTGAATATTGGGGAGCAGCAGGTGAACCAATTCGATTAAGTATTCGGTTTCTTGGGTCTCCCCGCACTACTGAAACGCACGTTCACTTTCACCGGAAGGACGCTAGGTCTAGTGGCTACCATTCTCTTGAGACTGGCCATTAGATTGTGCTTGTTATGTTTCGATGCTACCATGACCGATCAAATTGGCCCTGCGAAACAATTAAAGTACGGCCTCAAGAAACCGGACGATGACAAGCCGCCAAGATTCCCGGGTTGCGTGGATTAAGTCCGTACTTGAGACTCGCCGAAAAGGCGGAGCGATACTGACGGACAGGGCTTTGGCAGCTCTTGTGAGATTCTGCATTGACTCACTCCAACTCGAATTCTCGGTGCCGACCGCAGCGGTAGTTGCAGCGATCAGCGTTGACGCGACTATTGCCACCTCGCCGCAACTGCTGGTAAGACGAGTCACCCAAGCCATCGTCGAACGCGACGACCGGGCCGCATCTGCCTTGGCCCAATATGGGAACGGTGAACACCTCCTAAGATGGGTAGCGAGTGCCGAGCCAAGCTCGACGCGGGATCTGGTTGAGATAGCGGGCAAAGTCGGTCGAATTGCCAGAACGATAGCGCGGATGGCGATACATGCCGTGCAGCACGAGAGCCAGCATCAGAAGCGCTCAGGACTCCAGGGTCGTGTCAGGGACCCGATGGAACCTGAGTACTCGGCATCCGATTCCGGATGTTTGTGACCTCTTTGCTAAACTCGATTTGTACGGTTTGGGAAGAGGAGTCTTTCCAACATCAATGGTGCCTGTTATTCCGCATCCCGATTGTCTCTGCTTTACGACAGATGTTTTGCTGCCGCAAAAAGATTGGGGGAGTCCACAACGGAGTTTTCTCCCTCCCCGCTTAGTCACATTGGCTGAGGCAGGAGAGATTCTTAGCGGTGGCACTTCTGAGGCAGTTCGACAACTCAACCTCCACAATGAACTCCTGACCGAAAGTACTTCCGTCAACTAGCCTTCCTCGGTAGAAGCGTTAAAGATGGCGGGTCGGTTCCAGCGGATGTACATGCGGAACGCTACGAGCGCTCAGGGACCTTCGGAGGTATTCACCCAAGATCATGATTCACAACCAGGGGCAGGTGAACATTGGGGAGCAGCAGGTGAATCGATTGGGCCGCGAGACTTAATTCTCCTTCTCTTATTCTTCGACCCCCACCCCGTAGGCGCTGACGAGAGTTTGCCGAATTGAAGCGAGCTTCTCTATTAGTGTTGCAGCCCAATTCTCCCAGTCTCTTCCTGGCGGAAGTGTCAACTTCAATGTCTTTGCTTCTTTGCTCCACTCTTGCAACTCGGCATCTGCGGCTTCAATGAGTGCCTTTGACCAAAATAAAACGTCATCCAAGCCCATCACCGATTCAAAAACCGTCTTAGATGAGCTGTCTCGAAGATTAATGTGAAGTAGTAAGTGTAGCGAGTCCCCCGATCTTGCAACGTAACCTCTACTTGTAACTTGGGAGGAGACTTGTCCTGGAACGGCTCGTCACCTGAGGGTCTTGCACGTTGGAAGACTGTCTTCGCAAAGAATTGAATGGCAGCAGGGTGACTCAATACAGACCGCAAATGACGATCAACGAGTAGCGAGGCCTTTTCGAGAGACTCCACCACCTCCTTCGGTTCACCACTCAGCAGTCCCTCACGTACGAACGGGGTCCTCAATCGAAAGCAAGCTTCAACAGTTGCGGCTCGATCAACTTAAGAAGCTCGGGCTCCGACAGAGCCAAGTCCTTAGTGGCCGACTGCAAGGTTGCAACCGCGTTGCTTTCGAGAAAGGCATTAAGCGACTGGACTGCGCTCGAAAGCCTGTTCTCGTCCGCTACCCGGTTCCCGTCACTTTCTTGAGTTGCTTCTGGTCCCATTTCGTTTGCTCAGAAAATGAATGGAAATCAACGCGAGCCTGTTGTGCAAGAATAAGTGGCAATGCTCCGGTCTCAATCGACCGTCGCATGGCTTGCGAGTGTACTTCAATCATCTTTCGTTGCCACGGGTCATAGTCACCACGGGAAACGACGAAGCAGTCCTCAGAGATTCTCCTGACTTCGTCGTCTGGCCGGAGGATCGAATGGATTCTGTCCTCCATAGGGTTGCTCCTAACGGAGACGGGCTTAGGATCGACATGGATGATCGTAAACCCATGCAGCCGTTCAAATGCCTTATTTGTCGTTGCCTTAGAGTGGACGACTTGCGAAGTGGTACGATTTAGGGTCCGCATGTTGTGGACCGTTCGAAGAAAGACGGCGAGCGAAAGACCAACCCCTATCGCTATCAATACATCAACAACAATCATGACTCTAATCCAAAGGTTCGTGGCTAGGAAAATCTAAGCGCCCAACAACATGGGCTTGATATCTGTGGTATCCATGAGCCAGCGACATAAGACCAATACCAACAAACGCCCAAATGCTCCATCGAGGTGCGTACGCAACCACACCCATGACTTCCCCTCTGACGACAAATCCGAATACACTCACATAGATCATGCTAATGAGAACGCCCAACCATATCACGACGGCCTCCCGCTGCGCCGCGCCTATCGAAATGGCATATACAGCAGTTGTGATGGACAACGACTTGATAGATATCTCGTCTCTGAACATGTACTCCAAGAACAATGGAACCAGAGGCAGGATCATAAGCAAGAGGATACTCACGAGAAAGGCACTCCAGTTTTTCGGAAGAAGAGGATTCATTTCTCTCGGCGATTCTCGTATTTCTGGACTATCCAAAGCTCCTCCGCGTCTAACGCAAAATGGTACTCCATTGTTGTGCATTAGTCAACTCGTCGACCTCCCCGTCCCATCGAGCATCGAATCGGTGAACGTCTAAAAGATTTACCTATGTTGCACCTATTTTGGCATTTTAGCCTGGTACAATAGCTTGAACGTGGGTCCTACTGGATTCGAACCAGTGACCTCTACGATGTCAACGTAGCGCTCTAACCAACTGAGCTAAGGACCCGAGACAATTCAAAATGCAAAATGCAAAACGCAAAATTGAATTTCAGAATTGCGGTAAGGGGCGTGAATATACCGTACGCGTATCTTGTCAACAATCTTCCACGTTCGAGGTTCGGCGTTCGAGAGCCTGCCCCGAGCGAGAGAGCACGTCGTTGCGACGGGAACTCCAGGCTAATCGAGCGACGAGGGGTTCGGCGCCGGCGATTCACCAGACAGGCGAGGATTGGAATTGGAGCCGAATTCACTCAGTGTGCGAGCGTGCATCCACACACGTCGCACCGTGCACAACTTTCTGCCGGAGCCTCCGCCTGATCACATCATCCTCGACGCCATCGAATCAGCGCGATGGGCGCCGAACCACAAGCTGACGCAGCCGTGGCGCTTCTACGTCGTCGGCCCGGCGACTGCCGCCGCGATATCGGAATTGAACGCCCGCCTTGTCGAAGAGGAGCGAGGGGAATACGCCGCCCAGATGAAGCTGCAGCGATGGTTGTCCATGCCCTCATGGCTCGTAGTCACCTGCCGCAAGTCGGAGGACTACCAGCGATTCATGGAAGACTATGCGGCTACCGCCTGCGCCATCGAAAACCTGCTCCTGGATCTGTGGTCGCAAGGCATCGGCTCGAAGTGGGGGACCGGCCGCGTCACCCGCCACCCGGATTTCTTCAAGCTACTCGGGGCCGATCAGGATCTGGAAATGGTCGTCGGGATGTTCTGGTATGGATATCCGGCCGAGACGCCCGTGACGGAGAGGTTGACTGTTGAAGATATCACGGCGAGGTTGCCGTAGCGGGTTCCAGGTTCCACGCGCTGAGTGCTGAGTGCTGGGTGCGGCGTATCCAAACGCAGCGTTCTCCACTCGACCCCGGACTCCGGACCCCGGACCCCGGACCCCGAAATGCCTACTCCTCGAAGTCCGTATTCAGCTTGAACCTCGAAATCCGATTATTCCCCGTATCCGCCACGTACACGATCTTTTCGGCGTAGGCCACGCCTTGCGGATTGTCGAATTGCAGTGCGCCCCCTCCTTGTCCACCGAACGAGACCACGACCGGTTTCGTCTGACCTGAGCCCGGCGCGGGTGCAACGCCTTCGACGCCGTCGCCGGTAAAGACAAAGAGGCTGTCCTTCGCTGCATCCAGCACGAAGATATAATTCGTACCGTCGCCGGCCATCGCCATGTCGACCGGTTTGGTGAATTTGAATTCTTCGAAGAGCCAGCCGTCGCCGCGGTCGGGATCGCCGACAGAGTTCAGGAAGCGCGTGTCGGGACGGTATTCGATCCCGTTGGAAGTCACGACCGATTTGATGGCAACAACGGAGAAACGCAACTCCCGGCCATCAAGGGGGGCTTGAGACAACAGAAAACGGTCGTCGGATGTCGGACCGATCCGCTGAGGAGGCTGGAAGTAACCAAGTACGTCCGACGGATCGATGGCGCTTCGGAGGCTGGGGATATTCGGATTGAGCGCCACGATCGTCTGCGTGTTGACGCCTTCCGGATTAAACTCCATAACGGCATTGTGGGGAAGGACCGTCGTATTGGTCTGGTTGACCGGTCCACGCCTCGACACGTATATCCTGTTGTCATTGAGGGTGGCCACACCCGTAAACTCAACCTGCTCGTCGGTGCTGATCGGATCACGGCGGTTGAACTTCCGTGAGTCGTCGTCGAACGGGTGCCAGATGATATGCTCCAGTTTCAGCATGCCCGTCGATAGACCGGAGTAACGATAGATCACGGGGAGGTGCCACGTTCGGCCGTTGAGCGTTGTGTCTCGCTTGGCGGTTACGTATACGTGCAGACGGCGATCCTGCGCGACCGACGTCGCATCTTCTAGTGGAACGAGGGCCTGCGGCCGGCCGGCCAGGTCGAGAACATGCAGACCCGCGTCGTCCACGACATAAATGAACTCGTCGAATCCGACGAACACATCCACAGGATTCGAGAAAGGTCCGCTGAAGCCGTTCACGAAGAAAGGAGAGAGGGGCACGTAACCTACATCCTTCAGCTGACTCGGATCGATCCGTCCTTCGGTGAAGATTTGCTCGGTCGTGGCATCCTCTTTCTCGCCAAAAATGTCGGCGCAACCGATCATCCCGATCGTGACGGACAGCAACAGACCGGCCAGGGCCATCCGGTTCAACCGCGACGGCAGCAGCGTTCTGAATATGAGGTTTCGGTCCGGCATTTGTCTCAGAGTGCTACGTCAAGGCTGATGCGATGTACCGAACCCAGTCTCTCCAGGTGGTTGAAGCCGTAGTCGAATCGAACGTCGGGACCGATCCCAGGCAGCATTACGCCAAAGCCCAGGCTTGGCACCTTCGATTCTTGCACGCCGAGTCGATATCCGGTGCGGAGGGCCAACAGATTATTCCACGTGTACTCAGCGCCGACGTTGTAACTCTCGGCATTGTCATTCGGGTTGTTGAGCTGAGCCGAGAGCAGGAGGGAATTCCCACCGTCCGACTGGAAGACGTCGTAGGCGACGCCCATGAGGAATTCGGTCGCCGGTGTGATGGACTCGAAATTGTCCTCGACTTTCACACCGGTACTGGAGATGACCGTGCGCTCGATGGTGCCTTTACTCTTACTGTCGAATCCGAAACTTCGAATCGACACAGCCATCCGCGCGCCCGTTTCTCCGATCCGGTAAAAGATGCCGGCATCGAACACGAGGGTTTGGTGGGTGACCGACGCAATTCCCTCCTCCAGGTAGCGCGCCGTCACGCCGTATGAAAACAGATCGGTCAGCTGCTGGGCAACCGTGAGGCCGAGCGACACATCGAGGACTTTGAACGTCTCTCCGGTTCCAAACGGCTGGAACTCGGTAGTCACATCCATTTCTCCCGAGTCCATCGTCTGCAGGCTGAGACCGAGTGTGACGCCGCCTATGTCCTGCGCGGCCGCGACGTAGTCGAGCATTACGTCGGCGTGATAGCTCGTGTGACTGACACCCAATACGGTCGTGCCGGGGATCTGGGCAATGAGTGCGGGATTCCAGAACAGGGCGCTGGCGTCGACAGCGTTCGTGGCCACGGCCTGGCTCATTGCCGCCGATCTCGCATCCACCGGGATTTTCAGGAACTGAAATCCCGACGTTCCCGCCCGATCGCGTCCGAAGGACGGGATCAGTTGCGCCTCGGCGGAGCCGGCTCCGACCGCAAGCACGAGAATCACTGATAGGATGGAGAATCGTGACATCCTAGAATCTGTAGGAAAGTCCAAGGGTTATGTGTCGCTGCGGCAGGAAGCGAGCGGGATTGAACGGCGGCAGGCCGGAAGTTGTCGGATCCTCATACCGCGGATCTCGAATTCCATTTGGAAGATCGTAGGAGCGGTCCCCACGAAGACTCACAAAATCTGTTGTCTCGGGGTCGACATTTGGATACGTCTCTCCGGTGACCGGATTGACGATCTCGCTGTTAAGTTGATTGAAGAGGTTGGTCACCTCGACGTCGAAGACGAGGGTGTTTCCAAACAGGTTGACGTCTCGCTGGAACGAGAGGTCGAACCACCACCACTGTTTGCCGATTTCCGCGTACCGCTTGGCCGGGTCGGTATCGGTTTCGTAGATCGGACGCCAGTCGTTCTCGCCCGTGAACGGATTCTGGGAGAAGCCGCGGAAGATCACGGGCGTGTAGCGACGGCCGCTCCGGTATGTCGACGACAGGTAAAGGCGGAAGTGGCTTAGGCCCGGCACACCGAGCAGCGGCGAGTCGGCGCGGCTGAAGGTGAAATTGGCTTTCAGGTCGATCGGACGGTCCCAGGCCAGCGGTGTCTCGAACGTGTTATCAGCATCGCCCCGCTGGAGGAATTGAGCGAGCGCATCGTTGTTTGTCGAGCTCAGGCCGACGGCCCTCGAGAAGGATCCTGCGAATTGGCCCTGAAACCAGCGTCCAATCCGTTTCAGATAGCTCAGCTCCAACCCACGGATTCGCGCAAAATCGCCATTGACCCTGAAAGCCCTGGTGACCTCGCGTCCTGTCGGGTCCGGAATGCGCACGTTTTCAACCGTGATAAAATCGAATTTGTCTCTCCAGAACGCGGTGATCGAGAAAACGTCGTTTGCCGTGATCTGGTTGCGAAATCCGAGCTCATAGGAGATGTCGACCTCCGGATTGAGATTCGGGTTGCCGAGGTCGGCAAAGAAAGATCGATCCTGGTAGAAGGGATCCAGACCCGTGTACACGAAGGTCGGGTGCGGGAGCTGGGTCGAGTGTCCGTAATTGAAGAAGAGGACCTGGTTCTCCTTGATCGGGAAGGAGACGCGAATCTTCGGCAACAGGCGGAATTTGAATCGGCGACCGATGAGGCCGATCGACTGGTCCATATAATCCTTGCGAATCGAATCGAGTATCGGAGCAGCCGGATCCTTGACCAGGTCGTCGACATACTTCCCGGGCGCCCAGTATTCGAGGCGCAGCCCCAAGTTGGCGATCAGACCTCGATATCGCATCTGCCCCGTCCCGAAAAAGCCGCCGCGCCACGGCTTCACCCGCCAGATGTCGGAGCTCTGGCCGAGGCGGTTCGATCGCGTCGTGTCACCCGAAGCGGTAATAATCGGCGCACCGACCCATGGACGAATGATGTCGATCCACTGATAATCGTTGAACTTCCACTCGAATCCAGTATTCAGGCGAAAATTCTTGCTCGTGGAGAAGCGTGTGTAGGTGGCCCGCAGCGTCAGCTCTTCAGCAAAATGGTCGTGAAAGCGCGTTGCGATGCCGCCGTTGTTGATAAAACCGGGTCCGGGAAGCACGAAAACGACGTCTTCGTTTGGCGGCAGACCGTTCTCGCCAAGAAAGAACTCGGCTGGGTAGTCGACGATGGATTCAGGATTCAGCTCGGTATCCACGTTCTGCGGGCGCCAGGGGCGGCCGTTGGCATCCGCCCGCATCTTGGTGAAGAGCCTGCTGGCCTGGACTTCGTAAAAGGATCGCTCGTTGAGTACGTGCGACCACTTCAGGTACATGATGTTCGTGTCGTGCGCGAAAGTATTGGCTTCGTCTGGCTGATCGACGAACAGGTACTGGAATCCGGGGTGAATTACGGACTCGTTTCCCGTGATCTGCAACAGACGCGTGTTCTGATTCGCTATGAGTGAACGTTGGTAGGACGTCTGAAGGCGCATCCCAGGCTTGATCTGCCAGGTGAGTTTCGTCAGCCCGTTCCAGCGGTTTCCGGTCCGGGGAAGAAGGAAGGTTCCATTGACCAGGCTCGATCGCAGCTGCGTGGGTGTCGAAGTCTTCCTTGTGAAGCCGTCTTCAAGCTGAACTTGACCAGATACGAAGAAAAAGAGCTTGTTGTGCTTGATCGGACCGCCGAAGTTGAACTCGTACAGATCCTCGTTGAAGTTGGCATCGGAGTTGTCGTTCAGGCTCCCGAAATTGTCCCGCTTGTGCGCGAGGTAACCCGCGAACGTATTGCCCCCGTCCTGGGTGGTCACGGAGACGACGCCGGAGGTTACGTCACCCCGTTCTGCTCCGACGCCACCGGTGGTCACCTCGACCTCGCTGAACGCATTGGATCCGACATCGAGGCCGAAACCGGTACCCGCTAGCGGATCTTTTGCTGAAACCCCGTCTACGATGAAACCCGTCTCGTTGGCACGTCCACCGCGGATGTAGAGGCCGGTAGGATCGCGGGTGACGCCCACCTGATTCGCGATTAGTCCCTGCACCGCTCGCACGGGCGTAACGCTGATCTGCTCCCTGTTGATGGAGAAGCTGCTTGACGACTCTTCCACGTCGACGAGCGGACGATCCCCGACGACGACGACTTCATCCTCGGCCGAAAGTATTTGCTGTGCCAGCGTGACGTCGAGACGCGTGGTTTCGCCTCGCGCGACCCGGATCCCGGTGAAGAGCTTTGTTTCGTAACCGATATACGACACACGCACGGAATACTCGCCGGGGCCGATCACTATCTCGTACGTACCATCGACGCCGCTTGCGGCGCCCGCCGAGCTCCCTACCACGATGACGTTTACTCCGATCAGCGTTTCACCGTTATCGGCATCGGTAATGGCGCCCGCGATCCTGCTGCTCTGTGAATACGCACGCTGATCGCACAGCACGCATGTCAGCGCGAACGAAGCGAGCAGGAGGAGCGTATGTCTGAGCAGGTTCGTCATCAGCTTGGGAATCCTAGCCTCGTCAAAATGGCGAAGATCGCTTCTCTCATATCCTGGTTGGAGCCGCTTTCACCCACGAAAAGCGACGTGCCGGTTCGCTCGTCGGGAATCGGGAGTGCGAACAATGCAATCCGGTTGTCTTGGCTGATCGATGCGATGACCGATGAACCGGTCCATACGCCGGTCCCGCCCGCGAAGAGCTGCGTCTGGTATTCCGCCGTATAGAGAGGAATGTCTCCTCCCACGGCGATGTAGGGCAGCGTTCCGATGATGAGCCTTACGGGCGACAAGGTCGGAAGGTCGAGGATGCCCGTTGACTCGATCTTGCCGGAAGACTGAAGGCGAAGCGAGGGGCGCAATGAATCGGGGAACGAGACGAAACCGGACAGGGGCAGCACGACGATGCCTGCATTGCTCTCGATTTCATCTTCATTGATCGGGTTGGTCACTGGCGAATGCACCATGATCGTTCCACCGTTCTCGAAGAACAGGTCCATCACCGATGCGGCGATCGGAAAGTTGTTGGATCGAGGCGCTGACGTTGTGGCGGTGGCGACCCAATAAATGTGCTTGTAAGTAGCGAGAAAGGCGCGAACGACAGGATCGACAACCGAAGGCATGTTGTCGGCGCGGGACAGGACCCCCGAACTGCCGGAGAAATCGGGCTTCGAGAGGTCCCATACATCGATCGGGGTACCTTCCGGGAGGTACGACCGGAGCAGGTCCATGTGATAACCCTGGACGACCGGTGCGGCCGACTTCCGGTAGTCATTGACGTAGAGAATGTCGGCCTTAGGCTCCCATACGAACATTGGGTACTCGAGACGCGCGCTTGCGGTGTCGGTCTTATCGACGGCCCGGATATAGAAGATGTTGTCATCGTTGAGTTTCAGTCCGGGAACGTAGATGTCGCTCGCTTGGAAGTTCCTGCCGAGGTGCACGCGAGCCGAGACGACGTTTCCGGATCGGTCGGGGCCGTCCAGATCGCCGACAAAGGTGGCGAATTCCGTTTCCGCCGGGAGGGAGACGAACGACGTTGAGTCGTTGAAGCTGACCTCGATACGGTCGATGTTCTGCACGCCCTCGGGGTCCGAGGCAACCCAGCTGAAGGCAAAAATCGGGAATGTATTCTCCGGCGGAAGCTCGAAGGCGTTGAACCTGATCGTCGGCGGCGAGTTGACGATAGGGTAGACCGTCCTCGCGGGGCTCGGGTCCTTCAAGCCCTCATTGTCTACAGCACGGACTTCAAAGACTACGTTGGCCGTACTCGATCCTTCCTCGATGGGAAGGAGTACAAGTGTGTCGACCCGCGTGGTACTGGCCCAGCCGTCCTCCGGACCGATACCGCTCTCCTGATCGGTCAGGTAGAAGCGAATCTCGTACGAGGCCACGAATCCATCAGGGTCTGTGCCCGTCCACGAGGCAGACACGGTACTCATCAGGCGTCGTTCCCCCAGATTGTCAACCAGGGAGGCGTCGCGTACGCTTAGCTCCGTATTCGGCGCCAGGTTGCCGTACTGATCTCCGGATATTTCGGAGTCGCAGCCGAGCAGGCCCAGCGCAACACAGAGCGCGGCCAAACCGGTGAAGAGCGGTCGTGACAAGGGTCAGATCGCAGATTTACAGTAAGTGGGAAAAAACCGGGGGGTGACCCGAAGGCCACCCCCGTGGTTCAGTTGTCGCTACCGGAGCAGCAACATTTTGTTCGTCAACACCTGATCACCGGCCGTCATGCGGTACAGGTACATGCCGCTCGGCAGATCTTTCGCGTCGAACGTCGTCTGATAGCTGCCGGCGCTGAGCGTTGCATTCACCAGCGTCGATACCAGTCGACCCGTTACGTCGAACACGTCCAGTCTGACGTGGCCCGGAGCCACGACGTCGAATTGGATGTTCGTCGTCGGGTTGAACGGGTTCGGATAGTTCTGACGCAAGGTATAGCTGCCGGGAACTCCCTCACCTGTCGGCTCGGTGGCCGTGTTGGTGAGTTCTCCAACGTCTTCCGCGTCCTCCGGTACCAGCTTATAGGTGCCGAAAGAGTACCACCAGATCCCCTGCAGGAAGGCGTACTTCTCACCGGCATTGAACACGGAGTTGTCATCCGGGAACGAGGAGGATGCGCCGTCACCGAGCACGCCGTCGTCCGCGGTGCCGTTCGTGTACTCCCACTCGCCGAATGACAGGTTGCGGAGGATCAGGATGTCGTTGAATTTAATCAGCATCCCTTCGTACGCCTCGCTGCCGTCGTCAGCTTTGAGCGTGGCCGTGTCCACCTCCTTGTACGGAAGCGCGTCGGAGACTTTGCCGGCGGTCTTTTCATACGTGATGTCGCTGAGCTCGGTCACACCGAAGTTTTCCTTGACCGTGCCTGAGGTGATGTGGATTCCATCACCGGTAGCCAGATCAGCAACCAAAGCGTCGCTGGCGCTCAGGAGGACACCCGACCACGGGGCGAGCTCAGCGTCGTCCTGTATCGAGATGAAGCCCGAGGTGGCAGGATCGCTCTGAACAGTCGCCATGATATCCATGTCGCCAGTGGCGCCGGTGAACGGACTGTCACCGGACAGGCCGTCAGCCGTTTCCTGGATCTCAGCGATCGTGTTGAGACCGTCGGCATCGAGAACACGGTAGGTCTGCTTCGTGGACTCCGTAACGGCCGACGTATTGTCTGCCGCCGTCACCCAGTAGCTTACGAAGGCGCCCTCGGCCTGAGCCGGAATCATCCCGGTCCAGGTAGTTCCCTCGGTGTTCGTCATCATGACATCCGTCTGATCGCCGCCCGCTTCGTAAGTCAGCGTCACACCGGCAGACATCCTTTCCGGGTCGAACGTGATGTCCGACATGACCTCAAAGGCGTCTGAGCTCGTCAGGAACACGTCCGGCCGGTTCGGGGGCCCAACCTGCGGCGGGGATGCCTTGACGACCAAGTCACTGTCGTTCCACGGCGCGATGCTCAGCATGCCGTCAGTCGGTGTGGCGAAGGCGTACGGGTCATTCCCGGGCTGGTGTACCACCGTGCCGCACAACAACACCGTCGCGCCGATCGGGGGCGGAACGAAGTTGCTGCTCCTCACATCGAAAGGCGCCATATAGGCGTTCTTCCGGTCGTTGCGATAGCGGAGCGACATATCGTATGTGGTCACCGCGGTTGCTCCGCCGTCTGACGTGACGGCCCAGTCTTCCCGACTGCCCGTGACCGTTCGGCGGTAGATCGTCGCGTTGTCGATACAGACATACCCTCCGTTGAGTGCGTTGTAGTTCGACCAGTTGGCCTGGTACGTCCCGTCGCCGAAGCCCTGGCTGAAGTCGGCCGTCGTGAACGTATCGGGCTTGATGATGTCGTCACTCAGACCCAGATCCGTATAATGACCCAGGACCACGATCGTACCACTGGGCGAGAACTGCACGGAGTTCGTGAAGTAGCTGAAGTTTCCGGTCGCCTCAATGACGTCGCCCGGAATCAAGTCCAAGGATGCATTGTCCTCATAGGATTGGTCGACCAGCTGGATGCCCATGGCCTCATTGCCCATCGAGTCAGCGGCAGGGTCGCGGATGTAAATGTGAACACGGCCGGGACCGCGACCGTCGACCCACGTCGCAAGGCCCGACTTCAGCGGATCCGTCAGCACGACGCCGCGGATCGTGTACTCCATGTCAGGGTCGATGTGAGCCGTAAGAAGAGAATCCATCAATTCCTGCGTGAGTCCCTGACCGGCTTGGGTGAGCTGTTGGATGACGTCCTCAGGAACCTCAAGCACATCCCGCAGATGGGTGATCCCATCTGAGGAGGCGTTGACGGTCACGTAGTTGACCATCGACGAATCGGCGCCGTTGATGCTGCTTCCGCCCGTAGCAAACCAGTCGCCAGGCGACGGAAAGTAGCCATCCTTCGTGACGACAATGCCGACGGGGAACGTCCCGCCCTTCGTACCGGCCGTCAACTCGACGGTCGATTCGACGATCAGCGTGTCGGCGTGCAGATAGCCCATATCGGAGATGAGGCCGATGTATTTGAATCCGTCTGGAGCGGGTCCGACACCGACTACCGCCGAGTCTGCCCAGTTTGCAGCCAGTTCAAGTGAGCCCGCGCCGACGTCTCCGTTGATGTCGGTCGCGCTGTAGGTCCCTGAGGCGAAAGTCCAGTCACTCGGCACGAGGAGAATCTCGACGCCTTTCCATGGCGTGCCACTCTCGGCGGAGTTTTCCTGGACCACGACCCGCAGGGTCACGGTTCCATTGGCGTCGACCTCAGGAGTGATCTCCACCTCTATAATGAGGCAGGCACTCATGAAGAGCGACAACGTGAGCATAAGAACGCTTTGGAGGAGTCGTATTCCCCCCGAGCTAAAGCGGTGACTTATGGTTTCATACCAGTTCATAAGGGACCTCGTTGTGTACGTTTGGTTAAGGTCAGGTGATTGTCATATCTAAACCACGGGTGGAACCAGCCCACAGGGCCGGGCAATATTTCGAGCCAAGTGTCCCGTCATTGTCAATTTCGGATCGTTTCTCGAAATCCCGGATTCGCTGATGTGGCAGATTTGCCAAGTAATGAATACTCATCTGATAATGGCAAATTTACCGGTCTGGACTTTGCTTGAGTCCAAATCCTGGACTGTGAAAAGATACAGTCCGGTCGAAAGTGATAGACCTGATTCTGACAGGATATCCCATGAATGTTCGCCGCCCGGAAGGACGCGATTTTCAGCCGAAAAATCGTCGTACCAACGAATATCGCCGTTGTACGTGTCGGCGTCATGATTGAATTCGGCCACGATTTCGCCCGCAAGGGAGTAGATGCGAACCTCGGCGTGCCGGGGCAGGTTGTAAAAATTGAGTTTTCGCGTACGGGATGTCGACCCGTCCCACGCCGCGTTGACGCGATAAGGATTTGGATACACGCCGACGGCCGCCTCATTCTCGGAAGGGGGAGCACCTGGAAACGCTCTCACGGCATTGGCGACTCGAGACGATTCAAACGATGGAAGTCCAACGGCTTCGTCACCCTTGTCGAAAGCGGTGACAGAAAATCCGTACTGCCAACCATTCAGGACGTCGTTCACTTCGAGCGCATACTGATATTGCGTGGAGTCCCCGGGGAAGGTCACGGGCTGGGCCAAACGGACCGATTCGAAACCGTTGTTGATGCCGACATCATCCTGAGGAATATCGTACTGGGCGATCAAACCTGCCGACCCGAAAACGTCCCCGCGTAGGTCGGCGCCAGGACTGCTGGCGTAGATCCGGTAGCCCTCGAAGTCGTATTGCCCGGTAACCGGATCCCGCCCAAGTTCCGCCCTGTTGTTCCAGTACAGCGTCGCCTTGTTCCGGTCGAGCTCGACGTGAAGCTTGGGAGCGAGAGGTGGCTCCGGAATGAGATAGCGGGTGAGTTTCCCGTCGCCGTTTGCGTCTTCGCCCGCATCGAGCCGGCCATTACCGTTAACGTCCTCTCCGCGAAACGTGCGCCGGGCCCAGAGCAGGTTTTCGATCAGCGGAGCCCGCGTTTCCTCGTTATCCAGAGCGCGAAATCCGATGTCCTGGAACTCGTCCGGTTTGAGGGCGGCGACGAGCGCGAAAGTGACGTGGAGGGTATCGCCTGCCGCCACCGATCGAAACGGCCCGACAGGACTCAGGCTGATCCAGTTGCCCGCCGCATTCACGCCGTCTGTTCGGAGCCGATCATACCAGTTGTCGCGAGCCTCGATGTAGTCTCCTTCCGATGCGTAGTTATCGGGATTGGGGTAGGAGGTCCCCATATTCCGATACCGGTCTGCGTCCGTTGAGGGTTTCGTAAGTTCGACGATTGGATTCGATGAGAAAGACCACCACCTGGGTGTGAATTTCGGAGCGGGGAGGCCGTCGTTTCGGTACTCGTCAGCCAACTCAGGATGCCAGAATCTGGACTGCCCAGTCGCCGGATTCCGCCAGTCGGCACCCAGAAAAGTGACAGCCGAATACGTGTTCAACGACTCTTCCATGCCACCGGCATTGAACGCATACATGGCGTTCAGGCTGTCTATGAAGCCGTACCCACCCTTACTGAAGAAAGGGCTGCCGATGTCCGTCGTCGTATTCACGTTTCTAACGACCGAGTCATGCCATAGAGCGACATAGACGGAGTCCCATTCGGAACTGCTGATATTAATGATGTCGAAATTGATGATGACGAAGGCCTCCGTGAAGGGGAAGTTCCACGCGTGCGTCGTCTGTATCACCTCCATGCCCAGCCGGGTGGCCTGGCCGCGGACCGGAATCGACGTGCCTGGAAGGAACGAGGCGGTGTCGTTGAAGGCTGCTACGTAGTCCTGGTGGCTCGTCGCTCTCGGTGTATAGGCGTCCGATTCGATCAGCGTCGAGAACTCGCGGATCTGAGAACTCGGCGACAGCTCGTATCCCTCGCCGCCGGGTTGGTAGCCTGCCGAAGTTGTAACGGCGCCCGACCGCACGGTCGTTACACCGTCGCTCCGAACGGCCCCGACCCAGAGGCCCGATTCAAAAAGGTGTTCGACGCCCGAATTCAGAGGGTATTCGAAGGAAGGCGGGCCGGTTGGTGAGTTTCGCACGTTGGCGCGACCTATGAACCCGGAGTTGGTTATTGTGAGACCGACGTTGCCAACGTCGACAATGGCTTCCTGGAAATCCTGCGCCGCCACAACGGATAGCTGTCACCAGCACCATGACCCCGATAGATGCAGCTTTTAACAACGGAAACCCGGAAGACACGCGGCAGAAGGAGTGCCGCAATTGTGATAATGATAAGTCCGAGTATAGAAATGAATGAAGCGAATTACAATCGCATTTTGGGTGCGATTGTGTGATCAATTCGGTGCTTTGCGCTTAACAAATCCTCTCCTGACAATTCGTGTTGCAGATCGGGCGACGACCAGGTAGAGGCCGCTGGGAAGGCGCCGAACGTCAAACGTGAGACGCCGCTCGCCCCGGGTCGTGCCGCCGGAATACTTCGCCGCAACCCGGCGACCCAGTATGTCGAAGATTTCGACCTCAGCCCCGCCCGCACCGGCATCCCATCGAATGGTGACCGTCTCTGAAGCAGGGTTCGGGAAGACGTCCGCTTCCAGGGTGACACTCCGCGGCCTTTCCGGCAGCTCGGCGGCTGTAAACGTCTGCGGGAGAAAATCGGCGACGATTGGCAGGTGGTCGGAGGCGCCCGAATCCGTCGCGTTCAGACCGAGGCGCTGGAGATCGAAGAATCGAATGGCGGGCGTGTACAGGGCAAAAGAATTGCCCTTCGACAGGACGGCGTCGGTATAGATCATGTAGTCGAGTCGCCCCGGCGAGAATTGCATATCGCTTGGGGACCGCGGACTTATCCACGAAAATGTCTGCGGAAGTCCCGTGGTTTGCGGAGCGACGTCGGCGAGCGGCGTATCGTCCCAATCCGGATCGAACGATGGCTGCAGCCACGACGTTACGATGTCGCCCTCAATAAGCGTCATCGGTTGTTGCCTGTCGCCCACGAAATTCATGTCTCCGGTAATAATGATGGGCGTGAGCGCCGGGATGCTGCCGTCATTCTGCGCGTCGCGAATCGACGCCATAATATTGTCTACTTCCTGTTGGCGCTTAACGTCGTCCGACGCGGTACCGCAGCACTTCAGATGTGCTCCGACGACGAGGACGTCGCGATCGAAACCCGGCGGCTTTTGGATCAGGAACCCCTGCGCGCGGCCTCCAGGTTCTACGTCGAACGTTTGAACGATCGGCGTTTTACTGACGAGCACGACACTGTACGGCGCCGCCTCTGCAAACCACTGTTCACCGGCTCCGGGCGGCATCAATTCGGTGATTCGGTCGCGGGTTTGTGTCGAGGTGTGGCGGGTGACTTCCTCGAAGACCATTACGTCGGGCGCAATCGCCTTGAAAATGTTGTGGAAAGCGGAGGTCTTGTTGCTGTCGAAAAGCCCGTCTTGGAGCACATTCCAGGCCAGAACCCGCAGAGCGAGCGGGTCTCCACGATCCAGGTCGATATCGTACGTCCGGGGCTCGGCGTCCCGATCGATCACGTAGAGAGCCTCGGCGCCTGCGTCGGGAAGTCGGTCTCCGGACGATCCGTCGGTAAGCACGACGCTGACCGTATCGGAGGGGAAATAGCGGCGCCCAATCGTTTCGGCTGGGCGTCGAGCTCCAGGCAGAACTCGAAGACGGATGAAGTTACGGTTGGGGCTGAAACGAGTCCCAGGTCTTGAAACGCCACGTTGGTCGACGAACCGCCGGACGTGAAAGTCCCAATGCGCTCCCCGAACCTCCACACCAACTCCGCGCCGATCGATTCGAAAGGTTGCCCCGTTGAGGTGTCGTGATCGGTATCGAGTCCAATGACGATGCCACTTTCCGTCTCGAGCGATACTTCACCCGACGCCTCAAAGGAGAAATAGACGAATCGGTCGTCGTTCTTCATCCAGAGGCGTCCGAAGTCCACGGCACCCGTGCCGTCGCCCTGTGCGTCGGAGTAAATCGGGGCCACCGCTGTCCATTCGTCAAACCGGCCGTCGATGATCGGGGCCGAATCATCTGGACTCTGGGCGAGAGCGGCCGAGGCCGAGAACAAGAGGAACGATATTACTGCGGGCAGCCCGACCTTCCTGATCATCGGCTTTTCAGTCGCGATTTGAGGTCCATGATCCTGTTGTAAGACACCTGAATCCGCTCAGGCGTAACCTCGCCCGATGCCACCAACTCCCGAATCGTCTGAACGGCCCGGACGGCAATATCGGGTTCGTACGCGGTGTTATTGCCAAACGTCAGCACGTCGACGCCGGCATGAATCGCCTGCGTGATCACGTCGCGCAGTGAGTAGTGATCGCGAATGGCGCCCATTTGAAGATCATCCGAGAAGACGACCCCGGAGAAGCCGAGCGAATCCCGCAAGAGCCCCGTGATGACCGGACGGGAAAGGGTGGACGAGATGCCCGAAGGATCGAGCCGGCGGTTGACGACATGCGCCGTCATCACGCCGTCCACGAGTCCCTCGCTCAGGAGCTTCCGGTACGGCGTGAGCTCGATGGGCTGCCATGTGTCGGTAACGTCGACCAGGCCCAGGTGCGTATCGCCTCGAGAACTTCCGTGGCCGGGGAAATGCTTCAAGACCGTCGCCACGCCCGCCCGGCGGTGCTCTTCGATGAACCAGGCGGCGTTTCGCGCAACCACGTCCGGGTCCGCGGAAAAGCTTCGTTCGATGCCTCCGATGATAGGGTTGTCGGGATTGACATTGACGTCTACGACGGGAGCAAAATTCAGGTTGAAACCCAGTTTCGCCAACAAATCGGCGGTGCGCGCAGCGTAGGCGCGCGTCGTGTCCTCGTCATCGATGCGTCCGAGCCAGGCTGCGGAAACCGTCGGCGGGAAACCGTAGCGCTCCTTGAGCCGATTGACGCGCCCGCCTTCCTGGTCGATCGCAACGAAAAGCGGAAGGCTGCTCCAGGCGCGGACGGTGGAGATCAGGCGCGCCACCTGCTCAGGAGACGTGATGTTTCTCGGTCTGGACTTGCTTGGAACGTCGTATTCGAAAAGAATGACGCCCCCGACTTTCTGCTCGACGATATCTGCGTAAATCGGATCGTCGACATCGACCTCGGTGCCTCGAAAACCGACGAGAATCATTTGCCCGATCATGGTGTCGAGATCAGGAGGGGCCGGCGGGCGTTCGGCCGGTTGGGCCCGGCACGATGCAGTCAACAGGACCGCTACCGCCGGGATGAATAATCCCTTCATGAGTTTGCCTCCTGGTCGGCCTTTTGTTCCAGCACGGGTTTAAGGACGTCCCACACATTGTCGGCTACTTTCCTCTGGCCCCTCGCTGTTGGATGAATTCCATCGAACTGGTTCAGCAGCGGCCTGCCGGCGACATCCTCGAGCAGAAAAGGGACGAGCTCCGCACCGGTCGTCTTGGCGACCTCGGGAAACGCTTCGCCGAAATCCGAAGCATACCGTTGGCCGAGGTTCGGCGGCATGCGCATGCCGGCCAGGACGACGGCAACGTTCGGATTCTTCTTGCGCGTCCGCTTGATGATTTCTGTGAGATTCTGCTTCATGCCGTCGACCGAGAGTCCCCGCAAGCCGTCGTTCGCCCCG
This sequence comes from uncultured Bacteroidota bacterium, assembly GCA_963768715.1. GTDB lineage: Bacteria > Bacteroidota > Rhodothermia > Rhodothermales > DATKEJ01 > DATKEJ01. The sequence goes on along the minus strand of CAVYJC010000009.1, from coordinate 206,329 downwards.
AGTTCGAGAACGAGCACGTCTACCGGATTTTGAAGAATCCACTCGATTCGCCTCAGGCCGCCGGCCGAGGTTTCTCCGGAGACGCCGGCGTTGACGACCTCAAACGGCCAATTCAGTTCGTCGATTTTCTCCTGGATCACGGCGGGGTACGCGTCTACCGGATCGAGGCCGTACCCTGCGGTAATGCTGTCGCCAAAAAAGACGATGCGTTTCTTTGCGACCTGAGGCTTCTCCGCTTTCCCCGACGGAGATGCGATCTCCGCGGCCGGTTTTTCGGGCGCGTCGGATCCGCATCCACCCAGGAGAAGAAGGACGAGAAATCCGGTAAACAGGCGATGGGGTTTGAATCGAAATTCCATCTTTAACGTAGCAAGGGGCCGCAACAACCCGCTTTCAGAATAAGATCTTACCGTGACACAGAGTTCAGAAGCCGTGGCCCTCGACGTTAGGGGCTTGAGCAAGACGTATACCAGTGGCGACCGCCAACTTACGGTGTTGCAGGATGTTTCGTTCTCGCTCGGTAAAGGTTCTTCCGCCGCGATCGTCGGTCCCTCCGGCAGTGGGAAGACTACCCTTCTCGGGCTCTGTGCGGGACTGGACGCGCCGAGTGAGGGGTCGGTCGCGCTGAATGAGATTCAACTCGATACGCTCGATGAGGACGCCCGCGCACACGTTCGAAACGAGTACGTGGGCTTTGTTTTCCAGACGTTTCAGCTACTGCCGACACTGACGGCGCTCGAGAACGTGATGGTGCCGCTGGAGCTCCGAGGGGAGCGCGGCGCGGCCGAAAGTGCGCGCATGCTTTTGACCCGTGTCGGCCTGGGGGAACGTCTAACGCACTATCCGGCTCAGTTGTCAGGAGGTGAGCAGCAGCGGGTTGCGATCGCGAGGGCGTTCGTCAATCGCCCGCTCATTCTGTTTGCCGACGAGCCGACGGGCAATCTCGACGCCGAGACGGGCGGCTTGGTCGAAGACCTGTTGTTCGAGCTCAACCGCGAAGCTGGAACGACCCTCCTGCTCGTCACGCATAACCTCGAACTAGCCTCCCGTACGGAGCGCATCATAGCGTTGCACGGCGGCACGATTGTATCGGATGAGCGGTCGGTCGACAACGTGCGCGAGGCAACGCTTGATGGATAGCACGGAAGACATTGGTAGACGAATCCGCTGGCGATGGATTCTCAAAATGGCCTGGCGTGACGGCCGGTCGAGCACGCGCCATCTCGTGTTGTTTCTGGCCTCGATGGTCGTCGGCGTCGCGGCGCTTGTAGCGATTGAGTCGTTTCGCGGCAATCTCAAAGACGCCGTCGAATCGCAAGCCCGAACGCTTTTAGGTGCGGATCTCCAGATCTCGCAGAATCAACCTTTCGATGAAACGGTCGAAGCCCTGATCGACTCGGTCGGCGGAGAGCAGTCTCGTGAGGTTCGATTTACGTCCATGGCGTATTTCCCTGAGTCGTCAGACACGCGCATCACGCAGGTACGGGCCCAGGAGGGCGCCTTTCCCTACTACGGAAGCCTTGAGACCAATCCCGCTGATGCCGGCGGGCGATTCCTGAGCGACGGTACGGCTCTGCTCGACGAGCGGCTCATGCTCCAGTTCGGCATCCAGGTGGGCGATTCGGTTCGCATCGGTAACGAGACCTATATGATCGGAGGAGCGCTCAAGCGCATCCCCGGTGAATCGGCGATGGATGCACTCTTTGGTCCCCGCGTCTACATCCCGCTCGCTGGAATGGATTCTACGCTCCTCAACGCCGGCAGCCGCGTCCGCTACTACGCGCGGTTCAGGCTGCCCGACAGGAGCCAGGCTGCCGCCATGGCGGCTCGCTTCAAGGGTCTCGAATCGGACGGCGGAATCAATGTCTCTACGGTCGACGACGCCAGCGAGGCCTGGAGCGACGCCCTCGGAAATCTCTATGGATTCCTGAGCTTGCTTGGATTCATTGCGCTGCTGCTCGGAGGAATCGGCGTGGCGAGCGCCGTGCATGCCTACACGAAGGACAAAGTGGCGCTCGTTGCTACGCTGCGCTGCCTGGGAGCAAAGACGTCCGAGGCATTCCTCATATACCTGGTACAAGCCGGTGCGGTCGGACTGCTGGCGGCGATACTCGGCGCCGCCGCCGGACTTCTCGTCCAAGTCGTCCTGCCGGATGTATTGTCCGATTTTCTTCCACTCGATGTGGTTGTCGTCACGCAATGGGGCGCCGTTGCGGCGGGAACGGCCATCGGATTGTTCGCCAGCCTCGTATTCGCGACGATCCCGCTCCTTTCGATCCGTCGCGTGCCGGCACTGGCTGCACTGAGGACGGCGTATGAGCGGACAATCCCCTGGTACAAAGACGGCCTCCGCTGGTTTGTTCTCGGCGTCCTGGCCGTGGCAGTGACGGGCTATGCCGTATGGACGACGGGAAGATGGATTGTGGGTCTATGGTTCGCAGCCGGCGTTCTCGGCTCCTTTCTGTGCCTCGGTGGAATCTCGCGACTGGTCATGTGGGCGTCACGACGCTTCTTTCCTTCTCGATGGCCTTATGTGTGGAGGCAGGGGCTTGCCAATCTATATCGTCCGAACAATCACACGACGGTGCTCGTGCTGGCGCTTGGTTTGGGCACGACGCTCATTCTGACAATCTATTTGCTCCAGTTCACCTTGCTGGGTGCCGTGCAGGATCTGGACGCTCGCGGCGGCGCCAATACGGTTCTGTTTGATATCCAGGACGACCAGGTCGCATCGGTAGAGGAGACCATCCGCCAACTCGGCCTCCCGGTTGAAGAAACCACGCCCATTGTCACGATGAGGCTGCGCGAGGTCAAAGGCCGGTCGGTCGATGATATCCGACAGGACTCCACGATAAAGAGCAAATGGCCGTTCGTTCGCGAGTACCGTTCGACTTTTCGCGATACGCTCACATCGTCGGAAAAGATCACGGCAGGCGTCTGGCACGGCGCGCGGCCCGATACCGGCGGCGCCAACCTGGTTTCGCTCGAGGAGGACATCGCCGAACGGTTGGGCGTCGGCGTGGGTGATCAGTTGGTAATCGACATCCAAGGCGTGTCGATACCCGTTACCGTCGGAAGCCTGCGCTCGGTAGAATGGCGCCGAATGTCATCCAATTTCTTCATGGTGTTCCAGTCGGGTATTCTCGAGAAGGCTCCAAAGTTCTATGTCGTATCGACCCGTGTGGCCACCGAACAGGAAGGAGCCGATCTACAGCGGGCGATCGTAAGGGAGTTTCCGAACGTCTCTCTGATCGATCTCGATCTGATTTTGAAAACGGCGGGAGCCGTCCTCGATCGGATTGCTTTCGTAATTAGGTTTATGGCATTGTTTTGCATCGCCACCGGTCTTCTCGTTCTCATCGCGTCCGTTTCTGTCAGTCGGCTGCAGCGGCTTCGCGAAAGTGTCCTGCTGAGAACGCTGGGGGCCTCGGCAAAGCAAATTGCGGCAATACTCAACATTGAGCAGGCGCTCCTCGGGACAATGGCCGCCGTGACCGGAACGATTCTGTCTTTGGTGATCTCGTGGGCGGTCGCCCGATTCATGTTCGAGATTGACTGGATTCCTTCGTGGGGAGCGATCCCGATCGCTATCCTTAGCGTCGCAGCACTGACCGTGCTTTTCGGTTCGCTGGGCAGAGGTGACGCTGTGCGCCGGCCACCTCTCGAGGTACTGCGAACAGAAGTATAGCGGGCGATTCACCCCCCGGAATGAACCCGCAGCAGATTTGTCCGTTTATTAGCCTTACTTTCCAAACAATCGGTGATTTCGGACAGTCCGAGGCAATTGTCCGAGGGGATTTTAGTGAGGGTTGGGCTGTGTATCTGACCGAATTGAGCAACAAAACGTCTACGTGGAAGCCATGAGTATATCCTTTTGCGACTGGCGGCGGCTTTTTCTGCCCCTGATTGGTTTGGGGCTTATCGTAGGGAACGTGGCCGGTCAGGTCCCCAAGACGATCGCCTTTCAAGGGCTTCTTACAGATGACCAGGGTGTGGTGCTGGCGTCAGGCGACTACGGCATTACCTTCAGGCTCTACAGCGTTTCCATCGAGGGGGCTGCGCTTTGGACGGAGGTCCAGACGGTAACCGTCGTCGACGGCGTGGCAAACGCAACCCTGGGCCGCATCAACCCATTGACACTTCCGTTCGACGTCCCATACTGGCTCGGGATCACGCTTCAGCAGGAGGGTTCGGAACTCGCTCCGCGAATCGCGCTCGCATCCGGCCCATATGCGCTTATGGCTCAGGCTGTACCCGACGGTTCGATCACGAGCGATAAGCTTGCGGGCGGCGCCGTGACGACGGACAAGATTCAGGATGGTGGATTGGACGCCGGAGCGATTGCCGACGGCGCCATAACACCCGGGAAGCTGATCGATGGGGCGATCACGGCCGTAAAGATGGCGGACGACGCCGTCGGAACAGGAACGATCATCGATGGATCCGTCACCCAGGATGACATTGCCGATGGCGCCGTGGGAAGTGACGCCATCGCCGACGGGGCCGTAACCCGCGTTAAATTGAGTACAACCGGCGCCACGAACGGCCAGGCACTCGTCTACAATGGAAACAGCCTTGTGTGGGGCTCCCCTTCCGGCTCCGGCGTCATTTCCGAGGTCGTGGCCGGAGACGGCCTGACCGGGGGCGGCGACACAGGCATCGTGACGCTCGACATCGACGCAGACGGCGTGACGGCCGCGCTCATCGCAGAGAATGCGGTCGGCAACTCGGAGCTCGGAGTCAATGCCGTCGACACAGAGAACATCGTCGATGGCGCCGTGACGAAGGCTAAACTGGATCACAGCACGGCCACGGCCGGCGAGGTGCTCACTTTCGATGGCGCGCAGGTCGACTGGGTTCCAGCATCAGTCATGGATGGCGCCGTGACTACGGCTAAACTGGCGGATGGCGCCGTGACGGTACAAAAAATCGCTGCGGGAGCGGTTGAATCTCAAAGTGTTGCCGACGCGGCCGTCACCACGGCAAAACTCGGTGACGCGGCCGTTACGACCGTGAAGTTGAACGATGCCGCCGTTACAACCGGAAAGCTGAATGACGGTGCGGTGACGAGCGGCAAGATCGCCGACGCAAGCGTCACCCTGTCCAAACTCGACGCTTCTTCGGCCGTCGCAGACGACGTAATCCGGTACACTGGCTCAAACGCGGAATGGGGTCCTCTCACCGTGGCGGACGGCTCGATCGGCACGGATCAACTGGCCGATCTGGCAGTGGCGACAGGCAAGATTGCCGACGCTTCGGTTACGTCGGACAAGCTGGCCGCCCTTTCCGTCGGGACCTCTCAGGTCGCCGACGGTGCCATAACCAACGCAAAGATCGGCGGATTCGTAAATCTGGACAAGCTCAGCACGGTTGGGGCCAACGACGGCGAAGTGATCACGTTCAGCGGAGGCGTCGTGGATTGGGCGCCGGGAGCCGTGCCCGGCACGACGACAGGCAACGTTAAGATAGACGGAAATCTCTCCGTTACGGGGTCTGTCGAGAAGGGAGGCGGAACATTCAAAATCGATGATCCTCTCGATCCTGAGAATCGCTACCTCTACCACAGCTTCGTCGAAAGCGACGAAATGATGAACGTTTACGCCGGCAACGTGATTCTGTCGGACGACGGATCGGCCTGGGTCGATCTTCCAGACTGGTTTGAGGCCTTAAACAAAGACTTTCGATACCAGCTCACCTGCGTGGGTGGCTATGCACCCGTGTATGTGGCGGAGCCGGTTTCGGGCGGACGTTTTCGCATCGCCGGCGGCCGATCCGGTCTGCAGGTCTCCTGGCAGATCACAGGGGTCCGAAATGATCCGTGGGCGCAAAAGCATCGGATGAAGGTAGAGGTCGAGAAGCAGGGATCGGAGAAAGGCACGCTCCTGCATCCCGAGGCTTACGAACAGTAGCACGTCCATGAAAGGATACGTTGCAACCGGTTCATCCCGACCCCGGCGCCAGCCAACGCTCGGCCGCAGGTACGTTGTCACGCTTATCGTGACGCTCCTCCCGGGGGTATTGATGGCCCAGACACAACTCCGGGCGTACGCCGTTTCTCACGGTGCAGGATTTTCTTCGAGCGAGTCGATTCGGTTAGGCGTTACGATCGGGCTGCCGACAACGGGTCTCGCGAGAAATCTGGAGGGAGCGGGTGGCGCGGGCTTCTGGTACGCTACGCGGGATCGGCTTGTAATCGTCGCCACCGAATCGGATCCTCTTCCCGATGGTATTCCAGAGGATTTTGAGTTGCGGGCCAACTATCCGAATCCGTTCAATCCCACAACCCGCATCCGATACGGTGTGCCGCAGACCTCGTTCGTACGCGTTGGTGTCTTCAACGTGCTCGGCCAGCTGGTTTCGGAATTGGTGTCGGAAGAGAAGATGGCCGGATACTACGACATTGATTGGGACGGCCGTGACCGTAGTGGGAGTCAGCTGCCATCGGGGCTCTACTTCTATCGACTGCACGCCGGGCAGTTCACTGCTACCCGTTCGATGATCCTGCAGAAATAGGTGCCGCGATGGATGCCGACTTGATCAGGCGGCGTGCTGAACAGGTGCGTGAGCGAATTCGCGTTGCCTGTCGACGGGCGGGACGCGATCCTGACGAAATCACACTTGTCGCTGTTTCGAAGACCTTCCCGGAACAGGTCGTGCTGGCCGCGCACGAGGCGGGGCTCCGTCACTTCGGAGAAAACAAAGCGCAGGATTTTGCCGCGAAGTTTGAGGCGATCGACCCGCTTCTCGGAAGCGACCTGACGTGGCACTTTATCGGCCATCTGCAAAGGAATAAGGTGAAGCTCGTGGCTGGTCGAGCGCATCTGATCCATGGTGTCGACAGCCTTCGACTGGCAAGGGCATTGCAGGATTTCGCGGAAAGCGAAGACCTCCAGCTGAAGTGCCTGCTTCAGGTTAATGTTTCGGGCGAAACGTCCAAATACGGTCTCGAGCCTGCGTCGCTGACGGGTTTTTTGACGGAAGCGCGCGCGTTTGATCGAATCTCATACGAGGGAATGATGACGCTGGCGTCACCGACAGAAGATGTTCGCCGACTGAGAGAAGAATTCACGAGACTGAGAACCTGCCTCGAGAGAGGACGTGAGCTGGTTGAATCCCTCGCACTTCTCTCGATGGGGATGAGTAACGATTTCGAGATTGCTGTGGAGGAGGGGGCAACCCACGTCCGCCTCGGATCGGTGCTGTTCGGTCCGCGCGAGGTATGAATACGCGCTTTCTGATTGGTAGTGGGCGCCACAAGATGTTATCTTTTCATTCTTGGCGTGTAATGTGCGAACGCTTTTTGAGCCCGGCCGAAACGACTCGGACTCCTAGTCAAGGAACTGAATGCCTTTGGAATTTGCGCTAGTACTTGGAATAGCGTTATTGTTTCTGCTGGTACTATGGCCTGCTGTCTGGCGATTTGAGCGCCGGACGGGAAACGAAGCCGAACGGCTTGTGCGCGACGGTGAGCATGCTCTGTCGACGTTTCAGATTCAGAGCGCAACCGTCTCGTCTATCAAGCATCGGCATCGAGACGGCCGGCACCGGCGTCGCAGGAGAAACAAGAACAGCGGCAGTGAATCGAATTGATGCCGTCACACAGATCCACCGATAAGTGGACGCGGTGCAGCGTCACAATCAATAGGGTATTAAGACCATGAAGTTATCACCGCTTGATGTTCGGAAACAGGAGTTCAGTCGGGCAGTGCGAGGTTATGATGCGGATGAGGTTCGCGCCTTCTTGCAAACCGTAGCCGGCCAGATGGAGGATCTCATCGACGAGCAACTCCGAGCCCAGAGCGAGCTCGAGGAGTTTAAGGGAAAGATGGGGCATCTCGAGCATGTGCAGGAGGCACTCCAGGCAACCCTCGAAATGGCTCGGCAGAATGCCGAAGAGACGCGAAAGGCCGCGCTGAAGAAGGCTGAGATGATCATCCACGAGGCCCATCTCAAAGGGGAGGAGATTCTGAAGCGGGGTGAGCACGATGTACGCAAGACTCGCGACGAGATTGTCCGGATCGAGGCCAAGCGGGATGAACTGATCGTTCGATTCCGCTCCATGCTCGAGGCTGAAATTCATCTTCTGGATCGATTTAAGCCCGAGTCGAAGGGGACCATGCAGGAATCAGACATGGAGATTGCCTCGCTCGAATACGTCGATCCGGCAGCCAGAGCACACGGGAAGAGGATGCAGGCAGCGGCTTCGAATTCCGAGGCGAACCAGGAGGAGGAGACCTCGGATGATGACAAGCCCTCGGTTGAAGAAGTGGTTGCAGAGCTCAAAGCCAGTGTCGATGCCATCCCCGACGACGATGACGACATGCGTGAGTCGTCGAACGACGACGACATGGGCGAGGTGCAGAAGATCCGTCAGATTCTAGACGACCTCGAATAGCCTCTGACGATTTACATGTTCAACGTTGAGCGGTATCGCAGCGAGGTAGACGAGGCTGTTCGCTTCATACGCGATCGCGTCGTCGCGACGCCTGCTTCGGGACTCATACTCGGCACGGGTCTCGGCATGCTTACCCGCGAGATAGAGGTCGAAAGCGCCATCGACTACGCCGACATCCCGCATTTCCCCCTGTCGACGGTCGAAACGCACGACGGCCGACTCATTTCCGGGACGCTCGATGGGCATCAGGTTCTCGCGATGCAGGGGCGTTTCCACCTCTACGAAGGCTACACGGCACACCAGGTCACGTTTCCGGTGCGAGTGCTCGCTCTGTTGGGCATTGAGCGCCTACTGATCTCCAACGCGGCGGGCGGGATGAATCCAGACTTCTCCCGCGGAGATCTGATGCTGATTACCGATCACATAAATCTCCAGGGTGAAAATCCGCTCGTTGGGCCGAACGTCGACGAATGGGGACCACGATTCCCCGACATGAGTGCACCCTATGATCCAGCGCTGCTTCGCCGGGCGAAGGACGCTGCAGCCGACCTTGGGATTGATTTGCACGAAGGGGTTTACGTCGCCGTAGTGGGACCGAATCTCGAGACGCGTGCGGAGTATCGTTTCCTCCGGTTGATCGGCGCTGATGCCGTCGGCATGTCGACCGTCCCGGAAGTTATCGTCGCGCGCCACATGGGCCTTCCCGTGATGGCGATCTCCGTCATCACGGATGAGTGTTTCCCAGATACCCTGAAGCCTATCTCGGTGCCCGAGATTCTTGCCGCAGCCGCTGAAGCCGAACCTCATCTGACGGCGATTCTGAAACGAGTGATCGTCGGCCTCTAGCTTGCCACTCTTCCCTGCTGCACGGTTCTGAGACTTGTCAACTCCCCGTGCGCGCCCGTCTTCATCGCTGAACCCCTCGCCGACCCTGCTCGCTCCTTGAGAAGAATCGAGGAACAATCTTTACTGACCAAATATTATTTGGCTTAGTACACTTCATAGTGATACTATCGGACAATATTATCATTAAGGCCAAATAATGTTCGTTCCACTCGACAATTACGATCGCAAGATTCTGGAACTGTTACAGGAGGATTCCGGCAGGACGAATGTGGCGCTTGCAGAGGCGATCGGTCTGGCGCCGGCGACGACTCTCGAACGCGTGAGGAAGTTGGAGCGCAACGGAGTGATCCGTCGGTACGTCGCTCTCGTGAACGCAGAGAAGGTGGCTCTTGGCGTGATGGCACTTGTGGATGTGCAGCTCGCTTCGCACGAGTCGAGAGGGGTGGACGGGTTCAGGGAGGCGGTCGCTGCCCTGCCCGATGTCTTGGAGTGTTATCACCTTTCGGGAGAGACGGATTACCTCCTCAAGGTCGTCGCCCCGAGCATTGAGGCCTACGAAGTTTTTCTGTTGGAGCAACTGACGAAGGTGCCCAACATCGGTCGCGTGCACACATCGTTCGTGCTTTCCACTGTAAAGCACGAAACCAAGATGCCCGTCCGCTAAAAATTATACTGGAGGAAAGCCATGTCGAAGACCCACAAACGCGAGTATGCTCCGGAAAGTCGGTTGATTCACGGACGCACGCGATCGGAGGCGTGGGAGTATGGGCATCACCTGGTGCCGCCCATCTCCACGTCGGCGACGTTTCGACTCGATTCCTCGGTCCGCGGTGCGGCCGGTTTTGAGGAATACGCCCAGCACGAGCGCCCCGATCATCACATCTACATCTACGACAGGCTGCGAGAACCCAACAAGGACCTCCTCGAGGAAGCGCTTGCCGATGCCGAGGGCGGTGAGATGGCAGTGTCGTTTGCGACAGGGATGGCCGCGATATCGGCGATTCTCTGTACGCTGGCGCGCTCGGGCGAACATGTTATCGTGCACCAGACGATGTACGGTTGCACGCACTCTCTGGTGAGCAACTGGCTCCCCCGTTATGGAATCAGCGTGACGGAAATGGATCTGGTGCGGCCGGAACTGCTTCACCACCTCGTGCGGCCCGAAACGCGTGTCGTGTTTTTCGAAACGCCGGCAAATCCGAACCTCCAGATTATCGATATCGCAGCCGTTGCGGCGAGCGTAGCCGAGATCAATCGGTCTCGCCGTGAGGAGGAGCAGATACGCGTAGTCGTCGACAACACGTTCAGCACGCCCTACTGCCAGCGACCCCTGGAGTTTGGCGCCGACTTTGTCGTACACAGTCTTACGAAAGGGATCGGCGGATTCGGAACGGACATGGGTGGAGTCGTAATCGGTCCCGAAGCATACCGCGACGAGATTCTACTCTACAGGAAGGACTTCGGAGCCGTCCTCTCCTCACGCGCGGCCTGGAGTATTCTGGTTCACGGACTTTCGTCTCTTCCGATTCGCATGGAGCGGATGCAGCAGACGGCCCAAATGGTCGTCCAGTATCTCGTAGAGCACCCGAACGTTGCCCGCGTGAGGTATCCCGGTTTAGCCAATACGAGTGACTATGAGCTCGCACAGCACCAGATGCGCGATTACGCCGGCAGATTTGCGCCGGGGAGCATGATCTACTTCGAAGCGGCGGGCGACAGCACGGAGGAACAGCACGCCCGCGGTTCGACCATCATCAATCATCTGGCGAGCAATGCCTACACGGTTTGTCTGGCCGTCAGCCTTGGCAACATCCGCACACTCGTCGAGCATCCATCGAGTATGACCCACGCGGCCATTCCCCTGGATGAGCAGGAACGGATGGGTATTCATCCCGGGGCCATTCGGCTGTCCATGGGCCTGGAAAACCCCGATGACATCTTGAGCGATCTGGCAAATGCGCTGATGGCCGTCCCGACGCACGTTGCGCACGCCGGATGACCCGAGCGATCGTGCGGACGGAGGTGACGAGTCGATACACTTGACTCAGCTGTAGTTCGTATTTTAGTAAGCTAAATTCGAACTGCAACCAGCCTTACGGTGTCTGATCCTACGGCCTCGCGATTTCCCGAGCTCAAACAGTTCGAGCACGACGCTCTTGAAGCCGAAGTGCTCGAGCGATGGGATCGATACAACGTCTTCGAGAGGAGCATCTCCAATCGGGAGGGAGCCCCGCATTTCACCTTCTACGAAGGACCGCCGACCGCCAACGGTCGTCCGGGCCTCCACCATATGGTCGCCCGAACCATTAAGGACACCTTTTGTCGCTACAAGACGATGAAGGGGTACCAGGTTCAGCGTAAGGCGGGGTGGGACACGCACGGGCTGCCCGTTGAGATCGAGGTTGAAAAGGCCCTGAAGCTGAAAGGGAGAGCGCAGGTCCAGGAATTCGGAATCGAACGGTTCAACAAGGCTTGCCGCGAAAGCGTGATGCAGTACAAAGACTTGTGGGACCGGCTGACGACCCGGATGGGCTATTGGGTCGACCTTGACGATCCGTACATCACCTTCAAGACCTCATACATCGAATCCGTCTGGTGGCTTCTTAAGCAGATCCACGATAAGGGTCTCCTCTATGAGGGATTCAAGATCCAGTGGTATAGTCCGGGCTCCGGTACCGTGCTCTCGTCGCATGAGGTAGGGCTCGGCTATCAGGAGGTGCAGGATCCGAGTGTGTACGTGCGCTTCCGGCTGGAGGACGATCCGGACACTTCGTTTCTCGCCTGGACAACGACGCCGTGGACACTCGTCTCAAATGCGGCACTCGCGGTCGGAAAGAAGATCGATTATGTGAAAGTGGCCGTTTCTTACGAGGATGGTGGCAAGGAGAATCTGATCCTGGCGCGTGATCTCCTCCATATCTTGAGGGCGGAGTATGAGATTCTCGAGGAGATGCATGGACGTGATCTCGTAGGGCGGCGCTACCAGCCCCTATTTGATGCGTTCGTCGGGGATGAAGGAACGGAAGACGCATGGCGCGTTTGTGCCGCCGATTTCGTCTCGACAAGCGATGGAACCGGCATCGTGCACATCGCTCCCGCCTTCGGTGCAGACGACTTCGAGCTTGGCCAGGCGGAAGGACTGCCGCTATTGAATCCGATAACGCCGGAAGGCGTGTTCGACGAACGCGTGCCGATGGTGGCGGGCGTCTGGTTCAAGGACGCCGACAAACATTTCGTGCGCGCCCTGAAGGAACGAGATCTGCTTTTCCGTCAGGAGACTTACCTCCATAATTATCCACACGACTGGAGAAAGGGGACTCCCCTCATCAGTTATCCGGTCGCGAGCTGGTTCATCAAAACCACGGCGATCAGGGACCGTCTCGTCGACCTGAACGAGCAGATCAACTGGCAGCCGCCGTCCATTGGCTCGGGACGATTCGGCAAATGGCTTGAGGGAAACGTGGACTGGGCGATCTCCCGGAATCGATTCTGGGGCACCCCGTTGCCGATCTGGCGGTCCGACGCCCCAGATTCCACCTATTACGAGATCCTCGGCTCCATTGCGGAGCTTCGAGAGAAGTGCGGCGACCAGGTGCCGGCCGATGATGAGCTCGACCTCCATCGACCCTATGTGGATGTATTCACGTGGCCGGCGCCCGACGGGGGCACAATGCGCCGCGTTCCAGACCTGATTGATGTCTGGTTCGACTCGGGAGCTATGCCATATGCTCAGTGGCACTACCCGTTCGAGAACAAAGATCGTTTCGAGGGAGCCTTCCCCGCCGACTTTATCGCTGAAGGCGTCGACCAGACGCGCGGTTGGTTCTATACGCTGCATGCCATTGCGGCGCTTGTTTCGGACTCGTACGCCTATCGAAACTGTGTCGTCAACGGTCTGCTTCTCGACGAGAAAGGGGAGAAGATGTCGAAGACGAAGGGGAATGTAGTAGAGCCCTTCGAGACGATTGAGGCGAACGGCGCCGATCCCGTGCGATGGTACATCATGAGCAACTCGCCGCCCTGGGAGAATCTCAAATGGTCGGATCGCGGGCTCGGTGATCTGAGCCGCAAATTCTTCGGCACCCTTTCGAACGTCTATAATTTTTTCGCTACCTACGCGAATATCGATGGGTTCGACCCGGAGACGTCGACCATCCCCATCTCCGAACGGACCGAGATGGATCGCTGGATCAGAAGCCGCGTCGAGTCGACCGTCGCTGTCGTTGACGACGCCTATGCAGCGTACCATCCTACGCGGGCGGCACGTGCGGTCGAAGAACTGGTGGACGATCTTTCGAACTGGTATGTACGCAGAAATCGTCGCCGGTTCTGGAAGTCAGAACACGGTCGTGACAAGATGGCGGCGTACCAGACGATTCATGAGTGCCTGCTAAGGATTGCCGGACTCATGGCTCCGGTCGCTCCGTTCTATTCCGAATGGATGTATCGGGCTCTCGTAGATTCCCCGGAGGACCACTCGATACATCTCGACCTATTTCCCGAAGCCGACGAATCGCTTGTCGACGCCGAGCTCGAGGGTCGGGTAGCCCTTGCCCGTACGGTTGCTTCGACGGCCCTTGCGATCCGAAACAGGGTCAACATTAACGTCAGACAACCGTTGGAGAAACTGCTCGTGGTCACGGGGACGGGCGTCGATGAACAAAATCTCGAGCGGATGAGAAACGTCGTGCTCGATGAAGTGAACGTGCGCGTCATGGAGTACGTATCCAGTTCGAGTGGACTCGTGGAGAAGTCGGCTAAGCCGGATTTCAAGCTGCTCGGACGCCGGTTGGGTCCGCTCATGAAATCGGCGAATGCCGCGATTCGGGCGATGAGCACGGAAGAAATTGACGCCTTCGAAACAGAGGGCTCGGTGTCGCTGGAGCTCCCGGGCGGTGAATCGGTCGAAATCTCTATCGACGAAGTCGAAATCGCGAGCCAGGGCATCGAAGGCTGGCAGGTTGAGCAGGTGAACGGGGTGACCGTCGCGCTCGATACACGAGTGACGCCGCAGCTTCGCGCCGAAGGCATTGCACGAGAATTCACGAATCGGGTCCAGAACATGCGAAAGGCGGCAGGCTTCAACGTCGTCGATCGGATTTACGTCACGTATCAGGCGGACGACGACTTTTCGACGGCGCTTTCGCAGCATGCGGATTGGATTAGGAACGAGACCCTCGCAAAGGAGTTGGAGAGGGCCGAATCACCGCATGGAGAGCGCGTCGAGAAGTTTGATATCGGCGCTGCGGCAGTGACGATTGGAATCAAACGAGTCTCGTGACATGAATTAGGGTATAAAATCATAATTTTGAATAGTTTATAGTTATTGATCGAGGAAAACATGGCGAAGGCTGACAAAAAGACAAATACGGCGAAAGGCGAACGGCCGGCCGTGCTGACCCCGTTTTCCGAAAAGGAGCTGCAGCATTTCCAGAATATCATCCTCGAGAAGCGCGCCTCAGCGCAGGAGGATATCGACAGAATGCGCAATCTGCTCGAGGATGCTCGTGAAGCGGGCCAGAACGACTCGGCCTACAGTTTTCATATGGCCGATGCGGGCACCGACGCAATGGAGCGCGAGAAACTCTATCTGATGATCGCGAGACAACAGAAATACGTCGGATATTTGAACCGCGCCCTCGACCGCATCGAAAGCAAGGTGTATGGTATTTGCAAGGTCACGGGTAAGCCCATCGCGAAAGAGCGTCTGGAAGCTGTTCCCCACACAGAGATCTCCATCGAAGCAAAGCGCCTGCAGGGGCGCGCCTAATTGACCGGGCGCTCGTAAGATGCGAGAGCCCACAGAAGCTGTCCCAATGCGTCCATTCTGGCTCGCGACCACCATCGTCGTCGTCGATCAAGTGACAAAGATCACTGTGCGTACGAGGATGCATCTCGGGGACTCCATTCCGGTTCTGGGCGACTGGCTGAAGCTCACCTTTACGGAGAATCCCGGCATGGCCTTTGGGATCTCACTCGGTTCGTCGCTCGTCGTCACCATACTGGCCATTGTCGCAACCGTGCTGATCGTCGTCTATCTGCGCTCGATCCGCGACCAGCACCTCGGTTATCGGACGAGCCTGGCACTGATTCTCGGCGGCGCTATCGGAAATATCATCGACCGGATTTTTTACGCGCGCATATTTGACTACGGCGGATTCTTCCGCGGCGAAGTGGTTGATTTCATTCACTTCGATCTGTGGAGCGGTCGTATGCCGCATTGGATTCCCCTCATCGGCGATCGCTACATGGCCCTCTTCCCGATATGGAACGTTGCCGATATGTCGATCGTGATTGGCGTTGCCCTGGTACTCATCTTCCAGAAGGCTTATCACCGGCAGCGAATCGAGATGGAGCCGACTTCGGAACCGGAGGCATCCGTCGACGCGTCAGAGTCACCGGCCATTATCCCTGCAGCCGGACCCTCGGCGTCGCCGTAAGCCCGGCGCTGCAGGTCGACACCATCCATTTTTGCCGTGCCGACGCCGCTCCAACATATTCGCAACTTCTGCATCATCGCTCACATCGACCACGGCAAGAGCACGTTGGCCGATCGTCTGCTTGAAATGACGGGAACGCTGTCGAAGCGCCAAATGCACGACCAGGTGCTCGACAGCATGGACCTCGAACGCGAGCGCGGGATCACCATCAAGAGTCACGCCATTCGACTCTCCTACAAGGCATCCGACGGCGTTGTTTACCAGCTGAACCTGATCGATACCCCGGGGCATGTAGATTTTTCCTACGAGGTATCGCGCGCGCTGAAGGCCTGCGAGGGCGCCCTGCTGGTGGTCGATGCGGCACAGGGCATTGAGGCGCAGACGATCTCCAACCTCTATCTCGCGATGGAGCAGGATCTCGAAATTATCCCCGTGCTGAACAAGGTCGATCTTCCGAGTGCGAGACCCGAGATCGTGGGGCAGTCGATACTCGATCTTATAGGCGGAACACCTGAAGACATCTTCCACCTGAGCGCGAAGACAGGTGAGGGGGTCGCCCGAGCTTCTCGAGGCAATCATCCGCCGTGTGCCGCCGCCGAAAGGGAATCGCGAGGCGCCGCTCAAGGCACTCATCTTTGACTCCGTCTTCGATCAGTATAGGGGTGCGGTCGTTTATGCACGGATGGTAGAGGGCACGCTCAAAAAGGGCGATGAGATTCGATTCATGTCGACCCGCATGGACTACACCGCCGACGAGATCGGTGTGCTCAAACTGGGGATGGAACCCGTCGAGGAGCTTCAGGCCGGGGAGGTGGGGTATATCATCGGATCGGTCAAGGATGTGCGTGACACGCGCGTTGGCGATACCGTTACCCACACAAGGAATCCGTCGGCGACTCCGGTTCCAGGCTATCAGGAAGTGAAGCCAATGGTCTTTTCCGGCTTGTATCCGACGCAGGCCGAGGCTTTTGAGGATCTCCGAACGTCTCTGGAGAAGCTTCAACTCAATGATGCGTCGCTGACCTACGAACCTGAGACATCCGTCGCGCTGGGTTTCGGCTTCCGCGTGGGTTTTCTCGGAATGCTCCATATGGAGATCGTCCAGGAGCGACTCGAGCGGGAATTCTCGATGGGCATCGTCACGACCGTGCCGAACGTCAAATATGAAGTGCTGCTGACGGATGGAACGGTCGATACGATAGAGAATCCAAGCGAGCTGCCGCCGCCGAATCTCTTCGAGGAGATTCGAGAACCGTGGGTCAAAGCGCAGATCATTACGCCGGTTGATTACCTCGGACCGCTCATGAATCTCTGCCAGGAGCGCCGCGGAATCTATCTCAACACGCAATATCTGAGCACCGAGCGCGTTGATTTACAGTACGAACTGCCGCTCGCCGAAATCATCTTCGACTTTTACGATCGGCTGAAGTCGGTGAGCCGGGGGTATGCCAGTTTCGACTACGACTTTATGGATTACCGGGAAAGCGCGCTCGTACGACTCGACGTGCTGCTCAACGGCGAACCGGTCGATGCGCTCTCTACGATCGTTCATCGTGAACGTGCCTACGATGTCGGAAGGAAGCTGACGACGAAACTGCGCCAGCTGATTCCACGTCAATTGTTCGACGTGGCAATCCAGGCATCGATCGGAAATCGGATCATCGCCCGCGAAACCGTGAAGGCGCTCCGTAAGGATGTAACGGCGAAGTGTTACGGTGGAGACATCAGCCGGAAGAGAAAACTCCTTGAAAAACAAAAGGAAGGCAAGAAACGCATGAAACAGGTTGGACGCGTTGAGGTCCCACAGGAGGCCTTTCTCGCCGTACTTTCGATGAATGATGATTAGACATCTGTGGCCGAGCCGCTATACGGAAGCTCTGTGAGGGCATCCATGCGTCGAACAGGCCCAACGCGTTCCGGGGACGCTTACCTTTTCTAAATGGCTGGCACTTCTTCAGACATCAGTCGAAAGAGATCGGCGCGCAAGACGTCGAGCAAAAGACCCGCGGACGGTCGTTCACGGCGCGGCGGCCCACCGCCCAAGGGCAAGCTCCGTGAATGGTTTGACGCCCTCGTTTTCGCTGCCATTGCGGCGATCATCATCCGGACTTTCTTCTTCGAAGCCTATCGCATCCCAACTCCCTCGATGGAGAAGAATCTCATGGTCGGTGATTTTCTGCTGGTTTCGAAGCTGCACTACGGCATCCGGCTGCCGATGACGATCGGCGTCCCGTTTACAGACATTTACCTGCCGGGGGTCACGTTCCCTCCCGTGAGAATACCCGGATTCACAAGAGTGCATCACGGCGACTCGTTCGTTTTCAACTATCCGCCCGATGACGGGCCCATCGATCGCAAGACGCACTACATCAAGCGGGCCATGGGTCTGCCGGGCGATACGCTCTCGCTACGCGACAAGGTCGTTTACATCGGCAGCAAGGCGTATCCGCTCGCGCCCGGGATGCAAGAGGAGTGGCTCGTGGATAAGACGAGCCCCGAAGTCCGCTTGCCCGGGCCCCGCCTCAGGGACCTCGGCGTGGAGCAGGTGATTCCCGTTCCGAATACGTCCACAGTGCTCGTTCGATACGCCACGACGGAGGCGATTAACGAGATTGCATCCTGGCCTTACGTTCGCTCCGTAAAGCCATTCGTCGAACCCCGTGGAATGAGAACGGGATCGGACGTCTATCCGCCAGGAAGTGATTTTTCACGCGACGAATATGGCCCGATCGTAATCCCTGCCGCAGGAATGACAGTCCACCTCGATGACGATACATGGGGGCTGTATAGTCCGGTCATCGAGAAGTACGAGGGCCACAAGGCCGAAGTCACTCGTGATGGACGTTATCGCATTGACGGACAGTTCGCCGACTCCTACACGTTCGACCAGAACTACTATTTCGCGATGGGCGACAACCGGGATAATTCCCTGGACAGCCGTTTCTGGGGATTTGTGCCACAGGATCACGTCGTCGGGAAGGCATTCATTATCTACTTCTCGTGGGATGCCGAAAACAACTTCCCAAGATTTGGAAGGCTGTTCAACCTGATCCATTGAAAGAGAAGCGTGACAGGTTTTCAAAACGTGTCACGTTCTTTCCTCAGTTCGATGAGCCTGCCGCCCGGCGCATGCGATCGAATTTCTTCTGCTGGCTGGTTCCCGGCGGGACCGACATCGGATCGTCGGGAAGTGTGACCGGGATGATTTTGGGGCCGTCCTTCGTGTAGGCAAACGGATGGGGACGCTCCTGCTCCTTCCCGATAACGATGACAGTCGTTCCCTGTTTTACGAGTTGTTTGTTTTTCCAGTGCCAACTGTCGGCCCAGTCAAAGAGCCATTTCGCGTCGGCTTCGGTGGTGCGAACGCATCCGTGGCTTACCGGGCCTCCAACAGGCAGCGGGTATTGATGTACGTGGATCCCGCGCTCTGCCTGGAAATTGAACACCCAGTGCATCTTCCATTCCTCTCCTGGTGGACTTAAGCTCGAGACGCGTTCGCGCTGGCGCCAGTTAAAATTGAACCGGCCTGCCGGCGTTCTCGATTCTTCACCCCCCGTGCTCACGACTCCCCACCTGACGAGGTTGCCGTGCTCGTATGCGCCGAAGACCTGCAGTGTCTTGTCGATGACGAAGAGTTTGTCCATCGAGGCTGCTCCTTCGTAGTGGTGCGGGAACGGTGTGTACGCCCGCAGATCCATATCGAAGTCGAGCGGCAGGACGAGCGTATCGCCCTTGGTTAGATCCTCGATGGGCGGGACGTTGCGATTCAGCAGTTGGATGAGCTCTTTTCGTCCCGAGTCAGGAGTATGTCCAACGCGCCGGTAAAGCCCCTGCCTCGCCCAATTCCGGTTCTCTTCCGGGACGACATAGTAGCGGTAGGCGGCGTCGCCGACGGAATCGAGCGGAGCCGTCTGGTTGTCGGCCAACCGGGAGAGCGCATCCTCGTTGAGGTACGAGAACTGGGCCCGGCCGGCACTGGACATACCCAGTGTCAATAACGCTGTGAGCGCGAAAAAAGGGAGTCGATGCATCTCAAGTCCATCTCAATATCTCAGCATGAAACGGCTCGGAGCTTCAATTGTGCCCCGTCTCGGGTTGGCCGGCCGCGATTTTAACGAGTCGAATCATCTTCATGTCACCGATGACGATCAAGATATCCCCCGCACTCATAAGACGATCGGCCGCCGGGTTGAACGTTACCTCTTTCGCCGGCTGTTCGACGATGCCCACCACGATCGCGCCGTAATGCTGGCGAAACTGCGCGCCGCTGAGGGTCTGGCCGTCCAGTGGTGAACCGGGCAAAACCTCAATTTCCTCGATTTGAAGGTCGAGTCCCTGGACGTGCAGCGCCCGTTCGAGGAAGCGATCGACGTTTGGTCGAAGCACGACGCGCGCCATCCGGTCCGCGCCGATCTCGTACGGGGAGATCACCTTGTTTGCGCCGGCACGGTACAGGCGGCGAGCATTTGCGCTCGCATTCGTTCGGGCCAGGATGAAGATGTCGGGATTGAGTTCTCGCGCCAGGAGTGTTACGAACACATTGTCGGAGTCACTTGTGAGGGTAGTCACGATACCGTGCGCCCGATCGATGCCCGCGTCGAGCAGGGCATTGTCTTCCTCCGCGTTCCCTTCCAGGTACAAGAATCCTGCTTCGGTAAGCTTCTCGATCTTGGCGGGAGCGTTCTCAATGACGAGGAACGGTCTTCCGTCGTCGTTGAAATCGCGTGCGATGCGCTGGCCCAATCTGCCGTATCCGCAGATGATGTAGTGACCCGTCAGGTCGTCGATGGTACGTTTCATATGCCGGAACTTTAGCGTTGGACCGGTTACGAACAACTGCGTCGTTCGTGCAACGATGAAGCCTATCGTAAGCACGCCCACCACGCTGATGGCGATGGTGAAAATACGGGCCAGGCCGCTAAGCGGATGGACTTCGGCGAAGCCGATCGTCGTCAGGGTGATGAACGTCATGTAGAGTCCGTCCAGCAGGCTCCACCCAGGCAGCATCCCGTAGATGATCGTGCCGCTCACTCCGAGAAGAAAGAGTACACCGAAGGCTCCTATGACCTGAACTTTGACGGGTTCGGTTTCTACGAGTCTGCGGGATGCACGATTTCGGAACGATCCTGCCATCTGCCTCCAGAATATTATGACGAACGCCTAAACGGCTTCGATCTCGAATCTGAAAACGCGGCTGTGCCAGGCATTGCGCGCGGGAAGCTCAAATCCTTTGCTGCGCCATTCGCCGAGCGTCGTCAGTGAGGGGTCATACACGATCGTGTCGGGCGCTACATGTCCATGAGCGGCCAGGTCCGAGAAAGTCATTCTGTCGACCTGGCGGATCCCTCCATCCTGCCTGTAGAAGACGTCGAGAGCAGGCGCCCAGGTAAACCCGGTGGCTTCTGCAATTCCGGCCAATGCATGCACGGAGGCGTCGATGCCGCATCCGGAAACGTCGCCGCCCGGGATGTACGCCGCAATCACGACGAACCGATCGGCGAGGATGGCGGCGCTGCCTTCGACCTTCCGTCCGTGAGACGACCATCCCGCAATAAAGTCGACCAGCAAGTCTTTGATCTGTCCCTGTTCGCGCGTGGACAAATCGCGATCGGCCGCGTTGATCCAAATGCGGGCTGAATCGGGAAGGGAGTCGAACGGTGTGCTCGTCATTTCAGCTACCGGGAATATCAGTTACGAGTTCTCCGTCGGCGGCGACGGGACGACCGACGGCTGCCATGGTGGTTCGATACAATCCCTCGGGTCCGATCCCGAGCAGATCATGCAGCTCACGTTGGCTGCCGTGCTCGACGAAGGAGTCAGGCAGTCCCATGCGGACAACGTGCGGGGAGTAGCCGTGGTCTGCCAGCCATTCGAGGACAGCACTTCCCGCACCACCGTCGAGAACACCGTCCTCGATGGTGATCACCTTGTCGAATCTGTCACCGACCTCCGAAAGAAGTTCGTCATCCAGGGGTTTCACGAAGCGCAGGTCATAGTGTGCCGCGCCAACTCCTTCATGTTTGAGTCGCTCTCTGACCTCTTGTACGTAGGCGCCGATTGCGCCGATTGAAATGATTGCGACGTCGGATCCGTCAGCGATTTTTCGGCCCTTCCCGATCTGGAGTTTTTCGAACGACTCCCGAACCTTCATCCCGGAAGCCGATCCCCTGGGGTATCTGATCGAGAACGGTCCTCCATCGTACAGGCTCGCCGTGTACATCAGATCCCGTAAGTCCTGTTCATCCATCGGAGCCGACACGACCATTCCCTGGATGCACCGCATGTAGGGGATGTCGAGGGCGCCGTGATGGGTCGGCCCGTCGGCTCCGGCAACGCCCGCGCGGTCCATGCAGAAGACGACAGGCAGGTGCTGGAGGGCGACATCGTGCACGATTCCATCGAAAGCGCGTTGGAGGAACGTGGAGTAGATAGCTACGAACGGTTTGAAGCCCCCGATCGCCAGCCCGGCGGAGAAAACCACTCCGTGCATTTCGGCGATGCCGACGTCGAAGGCGCGGTTGGGGAGTTCTTCGAGCATGTATTTCAGGCTCGTTCCGCTGGGCATCGCCGCCGTGATCCCGACGATCTTCTCATCCTTTTTGGCAAGCTCGACGATGGTTTGACCGAACACGTCTTGCCATTTCGGGGCTTTCGGCGCGCTCGTGCCACGAACCAAAGATGCCCCGGTGAGCTTATCGAACGGGGAGCTCTGCGCGTGCCACTTGGTCTGATCTTTCTCCGCAGGCGCAAAACCCTTTCCTTTCACCGTCAAGGTATGTAGCAACTTAGGACCCGGCAGCTGCCGAATGTGGCGCAAATGCTGCACGAGACGATCGACGTCGTGGCCGTCGACGGGTCCGAAATACCTGAAACCCAGCGCTTCGAACAAGCCACCGGGCGTCAGAGCGGTCTTGAGTCCTGCCTCGACGCGTGAGGCCAGGCGCTGTAACGTACCCCCGCCGATTCCCTTCAGTTTGGCGAAAAGCTCCCAGACTTCGTCGCGCAGGATATTCCATCTTTCGCTGGATGAGATATCTGTGAGGTGTTCCTTGAGCGCGCCCACATTCGGATCGATCGACATGCAGTTGTCATTGAGAATCACCAGCAGGTCTGAGCCGCTGGCCCCCGCATTATTCAATCCTTCGAACGCGAGGCCGCCCGTCATGGCGCCGTCGCCGATAATTGCAGCGACCCGCTCATCCGTTCCTGCGAGGTCGCGGGCGCGTGCCAGGCCAAGGGCCGCCGAAATGGAGGTCGAGGCGTGGCCGGCGCCGAAAACGTCGTACGGTGACTCGGTCAGCTTCAAGAATCCGGAAAGGCCTTCGAACTTGCGATTCGAAGGAAACGAGTCGCGCCGTCCGGTAAGCATTTTGTGTCCATACGCCTGATGACCGGTATCCCAAACGAGTTTGTCCTTGGGCGTGTCGTACACGTAGTGGGTGGCAACGGTGATTTCGACAGCTCCGAGAGAGGCTCCGAAATGACCGCCGTGCACCGAGACGATATCGATGATATACTGGCGAACCTCTTCGCAAACTTGCTCGAGTTGGTCCTGCGAGAGCTTTCGCAGGTCCGCCGGCGTATTGATGGCGGCCAGGAGCGGCCCTGGAGTAAACACGCTTTCAGACATATTGATCTATTCGTTGCCTCGCTCGTTTCCCAAGGGATACGACCTCAATTCTGCTCCATGTCGTCGGGTAACTCGGCCAGTTGCTCCATCCGTAATTCGGCTTCTCGAAGTCGCTCCAGGCATCTTCGGGCCAGATTTACACCCTCCTCATACGATTCGAGCGCACTTTCGAGTTCCTGATCCCCTTTTTCGAGATCGGCGACGATCTGTTCCAATCGACGGATCGAATCTTCGAGCGACGGTTCCCTATCGTCGGTGGATTCCATAGGCGTGTGGATGAATTCGTTTGAAAATACTGGGTTGCAGTGTGGCGGCCAAACGCATCTAATCGGTTACGCGGGCACTTCGTCGGCCGTCTCTGAAGACGAGTCCGACGGCATCTCCGGCTTCCAGGTCGGCTGATCGCTTGACTGGCTGGCCGTCGCGCTCCACCAATGCAAAACCGCGATCGAGCGGAAGCCTCGGATCCAGGCTCGTGATACGGCTCTGAAGCGCCGCCGCCGCAGTCTGAAGATTCTGGAGCCGGTGGTTCATCGACAATCTGGAACGTGAGGTCAGCTCATCGAGTCGCTGGGAGAGCATCTGCAGCCGGACTTCCGGCTGGTGGAATCCCCGCGATGAGGTGATGCGTCGAATGGTGCCTCGCCTGTCAGCGATCATTCGTCGCAACATTCTCTCGATCCGCTGCTTCTGTTGATCGATTCGATAAATGATTTCCTGACCGTCGGGCACGGCTGCTTCGGCTGCGGCGGAGGGCGTCGGCGCCCGGAGGTCTGCCGCGAGGTCGGCGATCGACACGTCGGTTTCGTGGCCGACGGCACTGATTATCGGGATTCGCGAGGCGGCGATGGCTCGTGCGACGATCTCCTCGTTGAAGCACCAGAGGTCCTCCTCAGAACCCCCGCCTCGACCCACGATCATGACGTCGACCTGCTGATCGGTGTGGAGCGCCGCGTGGCGATTGAACAATCGAATCGCCGCCGCAATTTCCGCGGCTGCACCGATACCCTGCACGGCTGTAGGCCGCAGAACAACGCGAACGCCGGCATACCGGCGCTTGAGCACGGTCAGGATATCGCGCAGGGCCGCCCCGTCGGATGAGGTCACCAATCCTATCGAAGAAGGAACGGCGGGAATCGCGATTTTCCGGGCGACGTCAAAGAGCCCTTCCTCGGCCAACTTGCGCTTGACCGCCTCGAACGCCTTCCTCATCGCGCCTTCGCCGGCAGGCCGCATCCGGCGCGTCAGCAGCTGGTATTCGCCACGAGCTTCGTAGACAGACACCTGGCCTCCGGCCTGAACGAGCATGCCGTCGGCCGGCTCGAATCGAAGACTTCGCGCGTCGGAGCGAAACATGACGCACCGGATCTGCGCCGAGGAATCCTTCAAAGTGAAGTAGAGATGGCCGGATGAGTGTCTCTTGAAGTTCGATACCTCGCCTTCTACCCAGATTCGAGAGAAGTGATCTTCCAGAAGCTGCCGGACGCTTGCAGTAAGCGCACCGACGCTCAGGATTTGACCGGGATCGGAATCCGGATACAAGGGTTTCCTTTGTGTTCTAAGTTGAATGAGGCGGTGGCGTTAATAGGCCCGGACGACGTTCCGGTTCCCACCCTGATCTGGAGAGCAACCCGTATACAACTATGGTTCGAGTGCTATTTGTCTGTCTTGGAAATATCTGCCGGAGTCCGCTCGCCGAAGGGGTCTTTCGCCGCCTCATTGTCGAGCGGAATCTCACCGATCGCATCGAGGTCGATTCGGCGGGAACGGGCGCGTGGCACGTCGGTGATTCCCCCGATCGTCGGATGCAAGCCACAGCCGAGGCCTGCGGTGTGTCGCTCAGCGGCATCAGAGCACGACGCGTAGAGCGCGATGATCTCGAGGCTTTCGATTACATCTTCGCGATGGATCGTGAGAATCTGCGTGATTTGCGTTCCCTCGAGTCGGGACCGCCAAGCCGGAAGATCCGTCTCTTTCGGGATCTCGATCCTGAAGGCGGTGTGGACGTTCCGGATCCGTACTACGGCGGGGCGCAAGGATTCCAGGAGGTATTTGACATCGTTGACCGATCGTGCCGCTCGATCCTCGACCATATCTGTCGCGAGGAGGGAATCGCTTCGGGAATTGCCGATCCTGACGCAAAACCGCAGGGCAGTGACTCCGCCTGACAGCGTTCTGCAATCGGTTGAGCAGGCTGTTGGCTGCTCCGTTCGCTCGATCACACCGGTTGGCGGAGGATGCATCGCGAACGCCGCGCGCGTTGCGACCGACAACGGCCCCTACTTCCTGAAATGGGCGACCGGTTCGGCGGGGGAGACCTTTGTTGCGGAGGGGACCGGCCTGCGGGCCCTTGCCGCCGTTGAGTCATCCCTCGTTGTGCCCGTACCGATTATCATGATGAATGCCACTTCTGGTGATCCGGGAGTGCTTCTGATGGACTGGATCGATGAGGGAAGCAAGACGTTGGGGTTCTGGGAGCGCCTCGGGACCGGGCTGGCTCAACTGCACCGGCAGACCTCCGGCGAGCGTTACGGCTTCGAGCACGACAATTTCATCGGCCGACTGCCACAGCGGAACGAACCTTGTCTGAGCTGGCCGGAATTCTTCCTCTCGCGTCGCATTATCCCTCAGGTCGAGATGGCACGCGAAAGGAATCGGTGGAGTGGGTCCTGGGATCGCGGCCTTAGCGGTTTGCAAAACGCGCTGCCCTCCATTCTGCCCTTGCAGCCGCACCCGTCGATCGTGCACGGAGATCTCTGGGCGGGGAATGTTCTCGCCACGTCCGGCGGTCACGCTGCTGTCGTCGATCCTGCCGTCTACCGTGGCGACCGTGAAGTCGATCTGGCCATGTCGGAGCTATTCGGTGGCTTCTCGCCCTCCTTTTACGACGCATACAATGCATCCTGGCAGATCGATCGCGGATACGAGGGCCGCCGCGATGTCTACAATTTGTATCACCTCATCAATCATCTGAATCACTTCGGAAGTGGGTACGCAGGCCAAGTGGCCGGCATTCTGCGTCGTTTTGGATGATGGTTCAGGCGATCTCACTCGCCCGAAGCTACGTCTTCAATGAACCGGACGACATGCCGGGCGAACGCCCCCGGCTCATCCCGCATGGGCGTATGTCCGCTGTCTGGCAGCGGGACATATTGTGCGTGCGGTAGATCATGCAGAACGCGCTTCGGCGTGCCGCGCGGGAGCATGCGGTCCCGCAGTCCCCATATCAACAGAACCGGAAGGGTGATGCCCCGAACGGCGTCGCGATAACCCGCCGCATCGATGTCGAGCGCCCGATTGTTGCCGCGAATTCGGCGAAAGGACTCCCATTGCTCCGGGGTTTCAACGGTCTGTGCGATCTTGAACTGCCGCAGAATACGCCGACGGAAGAATGGCAGGTCGACGATGCGAAAGAGCGGTGTGTCAGCCAGAAGCAGCACCGGTGCGAGCACGCTGAAGCCACCCGTATTCGTCAAGATTAGACCGCTGAATCGATCAGGATGTCGCGCCACTGTTGCGGCCGCAATCTTACCTCCGGCCGAGTGTCCAAGGAGGAACGGCCGGTCGAGAACCATCTCGTCGGCAATTCCAACTGTCAGTCTTACATACAGATCGAGCGAGTAAACGCCTTCGGGTTTTGCACTGTCACCGAAACCGAGCTGGTCGGGGGCGATGAGGCGGGTACCCTTGCGCGACAGATGCGGGGCCAGATGACGAAACGACGTGGCGGACGTGCCGAAGCCATGAAGGGCAAGCACCGTGTGCCGAACCTCATCCTCCACGCCGAAGTCACGAACGGCATGTCGATACCCTTCGAGCGTGATGCTCGTTTTTTCCCTCGATCCGGATGAGTCAGGTTTCAGTTTTGTCCTCGTTTCGTGTGCCGGTAAGCCCCGCGTCGCGCGTCCGCGGAAATATATCGCCTTCCCGGTGGAGCATGCTTGCTTAGGCCCCAAAACGGATGTAGAATTCAACCCGGGTGGATTGAGAGGGCAGATGTTGCCATGCTTTCGCCCTAACTAGCCTGAGACCTCCACCATACAGGTCTCATCAGCCAACCTCTTGCGGGAGTATTTGCGGAAATGACAAGGTCTTCCACCCTCTGCTGTGCCCTGCTGGTACTTTCGGTCGTGCCGGCCGGCGCACAGATCACATTCGATGCTACGTACTACATGGCCCAGCGCGGGGAAACGCTTGCGTCGACAACGTATCAAATGAGTTCTCTTGACGCTACCGCGCTGGCCGCGATGACGACCACTGCGGGAGGAGGGCAAACGTTCGATTTCTCGGGATTCGCCTACGATGCGGGCGCCTTGGTCAGCTTTCCGGTGCTTAGTTCCGCCGCCGGCACGCCGGGAGAGAACGATCCAGAGTTTGGGGGAGCCAACTACGTGCAGTTTCAGGATTACGGTGGCGGCTTCGGATTCTGGTCGTTCGTCAACGTTTCGGAGGAAGGCTACGACTACATCGGGTCCATCTATCTCGTCTCAGACGGAGAACAGATAAACAAGAATACGCCACCCGACAGGGTATACGCTCTACCACTGACTGCAGGGTCGATGTGGGATCAGTCGATCGTCGTCAACACCGTGAGTTTCGGAACGGAGTCTTCTCTCACAATCACCGAACACGACGAAGTTGACGCGTGGGGCACACTGATCACGCCGATGGGCACGGCGCCGTGCATCCGGATGCGAAAGACGCGCGTCGATCAGGTCGCCGGAAAGAAGGCAGCGACGACCGACTCCTACTTCTTCATAACGAACGGCAACGTTTCGGCGTCGATCTCTTACAACAGCGAGATCGAAGGGCCGCTGCTGGCTACCTACAGCACGTTGGGCGGCACAGGCACAGCCACCGAAGAAATGCCGCTCAGCGACTTCGAGCTGCTACAGAACTACCCGAATCCCTTTTCCGGCTCGACGACCATTTCTTTCCAGCTCGATCATCCGGCGTATGCGAAGCTGGATGTTTTCGACTTGATGGGGCGTGAGGTGAAAACGCTGGTCGATGCCCCGCTTGGCGCCGGAGTGCACCGTGCCGATCTCGATGGGTCGACGCTGGCGGATGGCGTCTACTTCTATCGGCTGGATGTCGACGGAGGGGCGATTACGCGCAAGCTCCTCGTCCGCAGAGACTGAGGACGAGTCGGCGCTCACCGCACGACGGAATTTCGTTTATCTTGCGTTGCCGCGATCGGTGACGCCGAGTGGCGACATTCCTATTTCGATTATCCGCAGTACGATTTAGCCGTGCCCCAGTTTGAGTTGAAGGACATCGACGGGACCGAGGTGGGCCGCCTGCGAGCGCGCTATGCCGAGGAAGCCGTTAGAGAATGGCTCGACCTTTCAGAAGATGCTGAAGTGTCCCTGGAGGAACCATTGGCTGCCATGGACGCGCTGGAAGGGTGGAGAGTCATACGCGTCGGTGGAGGCGATCGCGGCTGGATCAGGGCGTATCAACGCATGCGGTTCAGGAGAGACTAAGCGGTCGAACAACGATGCACCGAAAGTGGCAGCAGCTTTCCTCCCGTTACCTGATCAAACGTTGGTGGATGAACCTTCGAGAAGACCACGTCAGGCTTCCGAACGGCGCCGAGATGGAGGAGTATCACGTGCTGGAATATCCGGATTGGACTTGTATCGTCCCGATTACAGACCAGGGTGATGTGGTGATGGTCGAGCAGTACCGTTACGGGATCGATCAGGTAACGATGGAGCTTCCGGGAGGCGTCATCCAGCCGGAAGAGCCGGCTCTCGGAGCGGCAAAACGTGAACTGCTTGAGGAGACGGGTTTCGGGGGAGGAGATTGGTCGTTTGTCGGAAAGAGCGCTCCGGATCCGAGCCGGCACACGAACTGGGCCTGGTTCTTCGTGGCGAAAGGCGTGGAAAGCGTGGGGCGTCAACAATTGGATGAAGGAGAGCAGATCCGCGTCACGACCGTGCCGATTGCAGACGCCATCGAACTGGCGCTATCGGGAAGAATGGCTCACGCCGTTCACATGACGGCGCTGCTCTGGGCCGATCGAAAGGGACTCCTGTAACACCACAGACACCTAGTTTCAGCTCTGCCGATCCGGAGGGGTCCGATGACGGTAGGGCTCGCACAACGCAACCCATCCTCCAAAGCGCTCGGCCGTGCCGACAAGCCATGTTTCATGCCTTAAGTTTCAAATGATATTTGGTATTTGAAGTTTGATGTTTGGTATTAACCAGACGCAAGCTCCTATCAAATCCCGCAAGGATGCTTTTCCCAATAGGTGACGACGATCGGAATCTCTCGGGACCTGCCACGGTCACGTGGGCGATCTTCGCAGCGAACGTGCTGGTCTTCATTTATCAGATGCTCCATCCCGAGTTCACCGCCGGCTGGAGTGTTGTCCCGTACGAGATAACGCACGGTCAGGACATTGTGCGACCTGTGATGGTCCAGGCGGGCGGCCAGTCGTTCCAGATCGATCAAGCGCCGGGCCCGGGGTTCATCTATCTGACGATTCTGACTGCGATGTTCATGCATGGCGGCTTCGCTCACATTTTCGGTAATCTTCTGTATTTGTGGATCTTCGGTGACAATGTTGAACACAGATTCGGCCATCGTGCGTTCTTGTTTCTGTATTTGGGCAGTGGTGTTGCCGCGACCCTTGCTCAGATTTTTATCGAGCCCGACTCCGTCATTCCGAGTCTTGGAGCATCCGGGGCGATTTCAGGGGTTCTGGGTGCCTACCTGGTTCTATTTCCCCGTAACCGGGTGCAGGCGATTTTCTTCTTTATGGTGGTGTCTGTGCCGGCTGTCCTTGTCATTGGATTGTGGATCGCGTTTCAGTTGATGAGTGGTTGGGGTATGCTCTCTGGAGGGCCGCAGCTTGGTGGCGTGGCTTACGGGGCGCACATCGGAGGTTTCTTCGCTGGAGCGATCGCCGCCCTGGTTCTCAGGAAACTGATTGCAGAGCGTGACAGCGTTCTCTCGCGCGTGGCCGCGCGCGATCATCGTTCGCGCAAGATGTGGTGAACAAAAAAGGGCCGAGAGACATGCGCTCTCGGCCCTTTGGGTTCTGTCTGAATCCGGTTTCAGTCCGTTTCCTCTGCAGGTTCTTCCGCCTGCTCCTCAGATTCGGGTTCGGCTTCGGGTTCGGGTTCGGCCTTCGCCTTGGCCTTGCTCACTTTGCTCGGTTTCCTGGTTTCCGGCTTCGGTTCTCCTTTTACCGTCACGAACGTAAGCTTGGCCTCCGCCTCTTCGCCTTCGCGATCGATCTTGATCAGATCTCCCTCACCGAGGTTCTGTGCGAGGATAGCTTCCGCCATGGGATCTTCGACATACTTCTGGATGGCCCGGCGCAGTGGCCTGGCCCCGAACTGAACGTCAAATCCCTTGTCGACGAGGAAGTCTTTAGCCGCTTTCGTGAGCTCGATATCAATTCCGAGATCGTGCACTCTCTTGAACAGTTCGCCGGCCATAATGTCGATGATGCCGTAAATGTGCTTCTTCTCGAGCGGGCGGAAGACGATTACGTCGTCTACTCGGTTGAGGAACTCGGGGTTGAAGACGCGTTTGAGGGCATCTTCGACCGTGCTCTTCATGGCCGCGTAGTTGAACTCTTCAACCGACTGCGCGAATCCATAGCTCTTGCCGAGGTCTTTGATGTCACGCGCACCGATGTTGCTCGTCATAATGACGATCGTGTTCCGGAAGTCGACTCGGCGACCCAGACCATCGGTCAGAATACCGTCGTCGAGCACCTGGAGAAGAATGTTGAAGACATCCGGGTGCGCCTTTTCGATCTCGTCGAGCAGTACCACCGAGTATGGTTTACGGCGAACCCGTTCGGTTAGCTGGCCGCCTTCTTCGTAGCCAACGTAGCCGGGAGGGGCGCCCACGAGGCGACTCACGGAGAATTTCTCCATGTACTCGCTCATATCTACTCGAATCAGCGAGTCGATTGAATCGAACAGATACTCGGTCAATTTCTTTGCGAGCTCGGTCTTACCGACGCCTGTTGGTCCGAGGAAGATGAACGAACCGATGGGTCGTTTCGGGTCTTTCAAGCCGGCCCGCGTGCGACGAATAGCTCGCGCCAGTTTCTCGATCGGCTCGTCCTGCCCAATGACGTTCTCCTTGAGCATTTCCTCCATGTTGAGGAGGCGTTCTCCCTCCGGTCGTGCGATCCGATCGACGGGGATTCCCGTCATCATAGCTACGACCTGGGCAATGTCTTCCTGGGTTACGTCGTAGACCTCATTGACGGCCTGCTCCTCCCATTCGTTCTTTGCCTTGGCAAGCTCATCCTGGAGTTTCTTCTCCCGGTCGCGCAGGCGGGCTGCCTCTTCGAAGCGCTGACTCTTGACGACGCGGTTCTTCTCCGATTTGATCTCCTCGATTTCCTCTTCGAGCTTGATCACGTTCTCCGGGACGCGAATGTTCGACAGGTGCACGCGTGCGCCCGCCTCGTCCATAACGTCGATTGCTTTGTCAGGAAGGAATCTGTCGGTGATGTAGCGATCGCTCAGTCGCACGGCCAGGTCCAGCGCTTCCTTGCTATAGGAGACGTTGTGGTGCTCCTCGTACTTGGTGTGGATCGTTTGGAGGATCTCAATCGTCTCCTCGGCGGAGGAAGGGTCGACGATGATCTTCTGGAAGCGGCGATCGAGGGCGCCATCCTTTTCGATGTACTGACGGTATTCGTCGAGCGTCGTTGCCCCGATGCATTGGATTTCACCACGGGCCAGCGCCGGCTTGAACATGTTGCTGGCGTCGAGCGAACCGGATGCCCCACCGGCGCCGACGATCGTATGGAGTTCGTCGATGAACAGAATGACGTCGGGGCTCTTCTCGAGCTCGTTCATCACGGCCTTCATGCGCTCCTCGAACTGGCCTCGATACTTCGTACCGGCGACGAGCGCCGCCAGGTCGAGGGTTACGATTCGCTTGTCATAGAGAACGCGACTGACCTTTCGTTGAACGATACGCAACGCCAGGCCTTCGGCGATAGCCGTCTTGCCAACGCCGGGTTCGCCGATAAGAACGGGATTGTTCTTCTTCCTGCGACTAAGAACCTGTGCGACACGCTCGATCTCACGTTCACGCCCAACGATAGTGTCCAGCTTGTCGTCTTCGGCGAGCTTGGTCAGATCGCGTCCGAAATTGTCGAGTACAGGTGTCTTGCTCTTTTCCATCTTGCTGCGCTCCTTGCGAAATCCTGATGAGGAACGACTACTGCCACTAGTTTCACCGCCGCGCGAGGATGACTTTCCCGTAATGATCGAGTCGAGTTCCGCACGCACGCCGTCATATGTAATTGAGAAACCTTGCTGCAAAATCTGTGCCGCGATGTTCTCGTCATCTCTGAGCAGACTCAAAAGTAAATGCTCGGTGCCGATCACATCACTCTTATACAGCTTGGCTTCCAGGTACGTAATCTTGAGTACCTTTTCCGCTTGTTTCGTTAGAGGAATATTCCCCACCGTCAGGGTGCCGCCCGTGCTCCTGACGGTGTCTTCGACCATCTTCTTCAATTTGAAGAGGTCGCACCCCAGGTTCCGGAGAATCTTGACGGCGATGCCCTCACCTTCCCTGATGATCCCGAGCAAAAGGTGCTCGGTACCAATGTAGTCGTGCCCGAGGCGGATAGCCTCTTCCCGACTGAAGGAGATGACGTCCCTAACCCTGTTTGAAAAATTGCCTTCCATTGGCTTTTTGGATACCTACACGATTCCACTCTCCGACGGTCGAGAGGTAACCGTTGTTACAACCTACCTCGCGCGGGGACTCGACGCAAGGTGCCCGACCGGAATTCCCTTTGCCCCCGTGACGTTAGCCGATCAGCAAGTATTCTAAAGTAACAACGCTCAGGCTGCGAAGCTCGAACCGCAGCCGCATGTTGACGTTGCATTCGGATTTTCAAACACGAATCCGCGCGCCTGAAGCCCGTCGTGATAGCCAATCGTCGTGTCCATCAGGTACAGACCGTGGCGCTTATCCATATAAACAGTGATCCCTTCGACTTCAAATGTCACGTCGTGCTCGCGCAATCGATCGAAACCGAGGATGTAGCTCATCCCTGAACAACCACCGCCCTTAACGCCGACGCGCAGGCCGTAGCCTTCCGGAAGTTCTTTCGTCTCGATGATCTTTCGGATCTCGGTAGCGGCTTGCTCGGTGAGCTTAATTGGAGCTCCTACTTCGTTCTCTACCTGATTCATGTCAAGCACGTGCTTCCTATTAATTGGAGGCGGGTAATTGCTCGGTTTGAAACGACCCGTACCGGAGTGCTGTTCCGCATTTGCGGCTGACTAAAGCGATTGTGCGAGAACGACCGGCGTTTTGACTCGGCGAACGTCACCGGCGGACGTGTCGACCAATTCAGCGTAAACGATGTAGACTCCAGTCGCCAGGGGTAGCCCGTCGTCGTCTCTCCCATCCCAGATAAGGGATGCCTCCGGTCCGACCGGCAAGGCGTCGGTCATGTTCCGCACGAGTCGTCCTGCCTCATCAAAGATCCACAATGCCAGAGATGAAGATGGGCGGCCCGAACGCACGACAATGTTGACGGAATCTTCCCATCCGTCGCCATCGGGCGAGAACGGAGACGGTGCGACGGAAAGGATCTGCTCACCGACGATCGCGGGA
This sequence comes from uncultured Bacteroidota bacterium, assembly GCA_963768715.1. Taxonomy (GTDB): domain Bacteria; phylum Bacteroidota; class Rhodothermia; order Rhodothermales; family DATKEJ01; genus DATKEJ01. Next base: position 172,395 of record CAVYJC010000009.1, on the reverse strand, counting down.
TCCAAAGCCACGGAGTTCGTGCGCCCCGGTGTCGCGCCTTCCGGCGAGACCGAGCTTGTCCAGTTCGATCCGTCGCTGCCTGCAGCATCGTCCAATATTCGCTCCAGCGAAATACCCCGGGTCATGGCTCTTTCGGGTTGATGCCAGGATGGATCGTAGGCGACCTCGTCCAGAATGACACCTCCGGCCGCATGGAGCCGGACGATGTCGCCACTGTTGTCGAGAGAAAGTGTCGGGCGATCCACCCATGCCCGCACGGCGACGGAATCCGGGGGGATGGACGGGTAGGCGTCGCCGAATAGTGACGGATCGGCGCCCGCTGCATGAAAAATGCCGTAACCGCGGCCGTGCAGCCGCATGGGCCTATCCTCGGCGCGAAGTGTGTCTCCAGCGCCGGTTTCGGTGGGACGTCCCGTGAGATACATGCCGCGCACCGCAATTGGATGGTCTACGAGCGATCGGATCTCGACGAACTCGAACTGGTCGGGCAACCCGTCGTAGGCGTCCGCCAGGGGTTCGTAGAGTATCTCGTTCACGATCACGTCGGCGGCAGCCGGCTGCCTTGCAATCGACATGCTCATCACTCCCGCCCGATTCCCGGATGCGTCGAGAAGACCGTCAACGGTCAGTGTGGACAAATCTGCTCCCGACCAGGGCTGCAGAGTCACCTCCAGTCCGTCAGCCGACAGGCGCGATCCGCGCGGTCGATCTCCGGAAGTGAAGGAGAAGCGGGCTGAGGACAGCGTTGCTGGACTGAGCGGCTCGTTCACGTAGACGATGACGGATCCATCCGTCCACTCTTCGACCTCGAGTATCTTCGGCGGCGTGTCGTCCGGGTTGAAGACGCTGTTTTCTCTGCCGGGAGTTGCCCCGGATCGATCCTCCGACGCCCTCCAGTTGGCGGGACTGGACGACGGAGCGTCCGGATCGACGCGCTCGACCGATCGGCCGTAAGCCCCCCACGATCCGTCGAAGGATACAGAGTCGACCGGACTACCATTGGTCCAGAGTATGATTGTGTCTCCACCGTTGTTCAAGGCGGGCCATTTCGGTACGTCGAAACGTTCGCTAAGGAAACGCGCGTCGAATGCCACCGTATCTCTTACGAACACCGCGTACGCGCCCGGGGCAAGCAACAGGCGGCGCCCGGTCAGAGGTACGGGGACTCTCCGGCTGTCTGAGATCTCGAACTCGCCCAGATCAACCATCGATGTCGAATGATTCAGTATTTCGACGAATTCGAGCCGAGTATCCGGGTCGCTGAACAGAAACTCGTTGACGAGAATCTGACCCATTGAGCGTTGCGGCGCGACGCTCAGTAAAGTGATGGAGGCGAGTAAGGCTGCCGCTCGTCTATTCGGATGCGTCCTGGGCACGTCGTTTCAGATGATTGATCAGCAGTTGACTGATCATTTCCGCCGTTGGCACCAGCGCCGACTCCGCGATATCGAATCGCGAGTCGTGCAGCGGGTGACTCGTTGACGGACCATCCGACGTACCGATACGAATGAGAGCTCCCGGGATGTGATCGAGGTAGTGGGCAAAGTCCTCGCTGCCCATGCTGGGCACCGGGACCCTGAATACCGAATCGTCTCCGAACATGCCGGTCACGGTAGACTCGACCGTCTGCATCAATTCGGGGTGGTTCCTGACGGCAGGTGCTCCGGGGAACAGTTCGAATTCGATTTCGGCGTTGTAAAGGGCGGCAAATTGCCGTGTGGTTTTCTCGACCTGTCTTCTCAGGTAAGCCTGATCGGCCCGCTCGACGCAGCGAATTGATCCACCAAACTCGACCACGCGCGGGATGACGTTAAGCGCCTTCCCGCCGTTCAAGCGTGTGATAGTCAAGATCGAACTGTTTCGCGCGTCGTTCACCCGACCGATTATCTGGTACAGCGTGTTCATGACCTGAACGGCGATCCATATCGTGTCTGTGGACTGATGCGGCCTCGCCGAATGGCCCGTGCTATTACCTTTGACACGTATGACGAACGAATCATAACCTGCGGTGATCGGTCCGGTCACTAATCCGAACTGTCCGACGGGCAGCGTTGGATCTACATGGGAGGCGAAAACGGCGTTCACACCGTTGAGAATGCCGTCCCTGATCATGGCGAGAGCGCCGGAGGGCTGGCTCTCTTCGCAAGGCTGAAAGAAGACGCGAATCTTACCGTGGATCTCGTCGCGCCTGCCTGCGAGCATTATCGCCGCGCCAATTGCGATTGACGTATGCGCGTCGTGGCCGCACAGATGCGCAACGCCGTCAACGGACGACACGTACGGCACGACTTTCAAGTCTTGGATCGGAAGGGCGTCAATGTCTGCTCTGTAACCAACCGTCTCACCCGGGTGATCACCCTTGATGTCTACATACATGCCGGTATGCGCGAGGGGGCCGGTGACCGGAAGATTGTGTTCTTCGAGTGTCCGTCCGATGAACTGGGACGTCTCGAATTCTGCGAATCCAAGCTCGGGATGACGATGCAAATGTCTTCGGATGCCTACGAGCAACTCACGCATAGCTTCCGGGCTTTCTATAACAAAATCTGCCTCTTCAATCGTACGGGTACTCACGGATATGCTGCCGGTCAATGTTTCCAGAATGTTGCCCTATTTAAGGCCGAACTCTCAGGCAGGTTCTTCGATTGGGTCGCTGCGCAGGCATGCAACTTGTCAATTAAATTATTATAACACAATGAGTTGCGAATATTGCGCTACTGGTGAATATTGTTTGAGAATCACTTCGAGTCGACCAAGAAATCTGCGCGGAGCGAGTTGACGAGGTAGTCTATTACATCTGGGAAAGACGACGCTTCTCGGAAGATTCGCCGTTGTCTCTCATAGGATGCGCCGCGGCGGACGATCTGCCGCACATCCTCCAGTTCGCGCTCACAGCCGAGGTGCACTGCGCGGGATTTAAGCCGGTCGACTTGTATTTCGACGTCTTCCGAGAGGCGTCGCTGGTTTCCCTGGTTGTCGATGATGACGTTTGCTTCCAGGCCATAGCGGGCGGCGCGCCATTTGTTTTCTCTGACGATCCAGGGTCGGAGCAGTTCGGGCGTAAGTCCGCTGTCGTAGCACGCATCGAGCCAATCGACCAGGCACTGCGTGAAGGCTGTGATCGCGGCCGTTTCGGTAAGGGTGCTCGGGCAGTCGCAAATACGGACTTCGATCGTCCCAAAATGCGGGTGAGGACGAATATCCCACCAAATCTCGCGGATGGTCTCGATGGCATCGGCGTTGATCAGGGAGTTCATAAACGACTGGAATTCACTGTAATTCGAGAGCCGAATTGGCAGTCCCGCCGTAGGCATCCCTTCGAAGATCTTCGTGCGCGCCGATGCGAGTCCGGTATCCTCGAAATCGATAAAGGGCGATGAAGCGGAGAGGGCCAGGAGATGCGGCAGATAGGTCGTGAGTACATTGCAGATTGCGATCGCTTTTTCGCCCGACTTAACGCCGACGTGCACGTGCAATCCGTAGATCATCAGTCTGCGGGCCGGCCACTGGATTCGGTTGACGAGATCCAGGTAGCGCTCATTTGGATAGATGGACTGTTCGCGCCATTGTGCAAACGGATGTGTTCCTGCCGCGGCGTAGGTGTGTCCCATCTCGTCGCCGATCTCGTACAGTTCTTCGATCGAGCGCGTCAGGTCGCTTCTGGTCTCGGCGACCGAATTGCAGATGCCGGTGATCACCTCCACCGTCGACTGCGTCAGCTCCTGCTTTATCGGCATGTCATCCGCTATCCGTTCAAGGATCTGTACAGACCGCGAAGTCAGGTTGCGGGTCTCCGGATCTATGATTTGCAGCTCCAATTCTACGCCAAGGGTAGGACGCGGCGACCCGTTGAATGGAATTGGTTTGGGCAGTTTGGCGGGGTTGTTCACGGACATTAGGTATCTGGAGAGGCTCTTTGTGCGAAGCCGAAGATAAGAAGCCTCAGACCATCCCGCTTCGCTTCCGCATGATCCATTCTGCAGAAAGCAGGACAACGATAACGAGAAGGATGGGGAGGAACCTCCGCAGGGCGAGCTGTTTCTCTTCAGCGATTCGTTCCTTATCGAAGGAGTGCAGATCTGCAAGCCGATCGCCGAGGGTCGAAATCTCGCCAAAATGAGTGAACGTTCCTCCAGACCGTCTCGCAATTTGTCGCATGAGAGCGGGATCGGCCTGCGTATCCTGAAATTCCAGAAGCAGCTCGCCGACGGCAAATTGTCCACTGTCGGCGCCGAGCGTCAGACCTTCTTTTTCAGCAACGGCGTGATATCGATACGATCCTTCGGGAAGGCGACCGAGCGCGCGCGCATAGCGTCCGTTCCCGAGGGGCTCCATGCGGTAGTCGAACGTGCTGCCGGTCGGATCGGTGACAGAAAGGGTCAGCGAGGCGTCGGGAATTGGATCGAGGCTTTCGTCGTAGACCTCGCCGGTAAACTGGACGTTGTCGGCGCCGTCGAACAGCTCCTCCGCGGGATTCACGCGAACGGGTCGATCATCGGAAGTCGTGGTAAGCCATTGAAGAAGATTCGATACGAGGTCGGGAAAGACCTCGTCGAGGTCGGAGAGATCTCCCGGCACGTTGCGCCAGCGCCAGACTCCCGAGCCGAGAATGGCCGCCGAGCGCGTTCCACCCCGGCTCCTGACGACAAGAAGCGGGTCATCGAGCGTCACGCCACGGATGGCAACCGTAGCGAGCGTCTTCGCATCGGGCGTCGGCTCCCATCTGCTCGAGGAATAGGATAGGGGAGGGAGTCGATCGATTGGGCCTGGGAGATTCAGGATTGGGTGCGTTCTCCCAACGGCGGTCTCGACCGGCGATGCCTCGACGAATCCCTGCCGAATCGTCTGAACAGTTGCGGGTAGTACGGCTCCCAACTTTTCCCTCACCAGGCGAAGATCGGTTGTTCTGTCGAGAAGGAAGAGCACCGGCTTGGCGGATGCTTGAATAGATTCGAGGACGGCTGGATTGGATTGATGTCCCGGAAAGCCGGCCAGGACGACCAAGTCGAAGCTGTCGAAGGATTGCGGAGGCGGTCCTCCATACCATTCAGTCGCCGATCGCTGCGTGTGTGCATCGATGTCGAGGTCCGGGTCGGCTGAAAGCGCTTCACGAAGCGCCGCCACATCGGGCGACGGACCAGCCGCGAGGAACATCACGGTCAGCTTTCGCCGGAGGACGCGAACCGAGAATGACATCCGGTTGTTGGCGGTCGTTCTTTCGCCGGCCAGCGTGTCGACCAGCGCGTTGTAGCGCTGGAAGCCTTCGACCGAAGGCGTCATCGTAAGGTTGACGTTGATCTCTGCCTCGTTCTCCGGAAGCACGGCGTCGGATTCCGATGCCGTCATGTTCCGCCCCGAGAGCGCTACATGAACGCGCTCGCCTGGAAAGCCCTTGACATGCAGGGTGACCTGAACCGGCATCTCGCGACCCACGTAGCCAATTTCATTCGTTGCGATGCGCTCAATCCGAAGGTCGCGATAGGTCGCTGTGTCACCGACTACCACCGTGTGGATGGGCGTCGGAAATCGCTCTGCCACATAGAGCGGATTGCTCCCCGTATTGAATCGTCCGTCGGATACGAGGACAACGCCTCGAAGCGGCCGCCCCGCGTATTTGCTGCGAATGCTCTCGAGCGCAGCGGCGATATCCGTGCGGCTTCCGTCGAACGAGATTGAGTCTGCGGTGGGGGTCCACGGTGCGACATCCGACCCGAATCTGAAGGTTTCGACATCTGCGCCATCGACTGCCCTCTCGATCTGCTCGTAAGCCTGGCGGATGGATTCTGAAAAGTCTTTGCCCGGATGGACCGAGTCAGACAGGCTGCGGCTGGTATCAAAAAGGACGGCAACGATCGGAGTCCGTGTCGTGTGCACGACCGTACGGATCACCGGCTCGGCGAGAAGAAGCAGCACCAGACTTAGCGCCGACCATCTCAAGGCGATCAGCGTACCTCGTCGGAGCGTGGAGACGGGCGGTGTCGTTCGCCGGTAGGTCCACCACGTCAGCAGCGCCGCCAGCAAGAGCGAGATCGCCACCGCGAGCGGATGAAAACCGAAAGCAATTGACATAGCCCGACGTTCAGGTTACGAGCGTACCAACGCAGGCGACGTCAATGTGTTACGATCAGCGGCCGTGATTCCGCGATTCCGTCACCTGAGATGCTAACGAAGTACGTCCCGGCCGGCAGATTGCGCACCGTGAGGGTCGCCGTGACGGCTTGTCCGGCGCGCGCTGGTCGTGCCTCCACCACCTCGCGTCCGAGAACGTCGTACAGCGCAATCCTGATGTCGCCTCGTTCAGGCGGCGAGTCGACCGAGACGACCGATTCGTCCGCGGCGGGATTGGGATAGACTGCGATGGAGGGGGATCCTTCGGGGAGTCCCTCGGTCTCTGTTCCGGTGATCGCCACCTTCGACAAGCTCACCGCGGCCTGGGAATTGATGACGCCCCATCCCAGTTTATTGTCCGGGTTCGAGGCCTGGCTGGCGGTAGCGCGAAGGATCGTCCTGACGTCGATCGGATTCAGGTTAGGGTTCGCCTGCAGAATCTGGCACGCGACGCTGGCAACGAAGGGGCTCGAGAACGACGTGCCGCCTCCTGAACCGTAACCTCCACTCGAGGTCGCGAATTTCACATCGTAACCTGGCGCCGCAACGTCCGGCTTGATGCGACCGTCGTAGGTCGGTCCGGCACCGCTGAAACTCACGGGAGTGCCATCAAGAAATGATGCGCCGGCGGTAATAACCGAGTCGCCGTCGGCCGGCGAGGTGATGTAATACCAGCAGTTGTCGGGGCTGGCGCAGCTTTCGTTCCCTGCACTGACGACGACGACGACGCCGAGCCCCGCGGCACGATCTGCAGCTCGCGTCGTGATCGCCGTATTGCCGTCCATGTCCTCGTACGTGTACGAGTGCTGGCCGGTATCGAACGTACTATAACCGAGCGACACGTTCACGATGTCGGCGCCCATGCGCTCCATCCATTCCATGCCGGCTACGAAGAAGTCTTCTTCCTGATTGGTTTCGGACGGGGCATACTCGGTCGTACCCAGCATGTACTCACCTCCGTAGCAGGCGCCAATAATGTTGCCTTCGTCAAATCCCAGTGCGACGGACGCTGTATTCAAGGCGTGCTTATTCGTCTGCAGCGCCAGACCTGCCTCCGTCGTGAAGTCGCGGACGGCTACGATGCGACCGTCGTCTGCCAAGTGTTTGAGAGCCGGATGCAACGTGTCGGTTGTGGTATCGAGGAATCCCAGCAGGATGCCCGTCCCGATTATTCCCTGCTCGATCGGATCGACGGCGTTGATTGCCGTCATCTGGGCCGACGAAAGCCCGAAATTCAGTTCCATGGGTGAACTGGAAGTACTGACGACGACCGGCTCGGGAATGGACTGTTCGACGGACACGGCAACGGCGCGCAGCTCGCGAACGAATGAAAGCTTCTCGACGGATGCCAATTCCTCCGGACTCAGCCAGGCGCTGACGCCGTTTATCCATCGGCTCTGGACGATAGGCTCGATCCCCATCGATTCGAGCGTTTCGACGTAAGCCGGCGAGACAGGCGCATCGAAGCTCTTCGACATTTGACGACCTCGGAGTTTCCTGCGCGCAAGCGCGCGTTCGGATACGAATCCGGGCTCGATCGCGGCCGGACCCTTTCCGAGTCCTGCGTCCTTATCCGCGAAAAGGATCCAATATTTCGTGTCTCCGGCCTCTTTCTTCGATTGGCCGTACGCGGTGGACGAGCCTTCGACCGCGAGAACGAAAGCGACCATTCCGAACAGGATGACTAGGAATTTTTTCGGCTTCATGCAGATGGTAAGCGCTGCGACTACTTGTGTTTCTTCCGCAATACCGTTCCTCCAAAATAGTCCGGGAGAAGGTCTGCGGCGGTTCGAATTTCCGGTTCCCTGTTCCCTCTGTCCATCAAGAGCGGCATGTCGGGAGCGTGCTCGACGAGTACCTGGCGGCAGGCGCCGCACGGCGACCCCGTCGGATCCTTGATGCAGGAGACGTGCAGCCGACGCCAGGGATTCAGCCGATATGTAACCGCAGTGCCGACGGCGTTACGTTCGGCACACAGGATCAAGTTCCAGTCTGAGTGCTCGACGTTGCAGCCAGGGATTAAGCCGCCGTCGGCGGTCTCGAGGATACATCCGACCGGAAAATCAGATTCCGGGACGTGCGCTCTCGAGGCCATTCTTCTTGTGAGCTCCGCCAGTGTCGCGTCGTCGACGTGTTGGGCATGGACCAGCGGATCGAGACGATCGCCTATTTGAACGAGCTCTCTGGAGGACGTTGCTGTGCGATCGGAGAAGGTGACATCGGGGAGGAAAGCGCTCAGATAGTCCCGATCGGCGCCGCTGAACGTGCGGTTTGATGCGGCGGCGACGAAGTCGCTTCGGCCCGCGGCGATCGCGGTCGTGACGGCGTTCATCCCGGCCGGTATGAGCAGGGGGAACGAGGCACTTTCCACGCGGACGCCGGGCACCCAGGTCCCGTCGGAAAGGAGGATGACACAGCCGCATCCATTGCCGCTATATGGGGCATATGAATACTCTGCAACGGACTCTGCGAGCCCCGCGAGCTTGGTCAATATGGTTTCCCGGCCAATCTGCATGAACCCACTTCAACACGCGGAAAGCGTGCGGGTTCACTGCCACTCGCCCAACCTGACAGGTTTTAAAACCTGTCAGGTCTTAAGACCTGTCAGGACTAAAGACCGGTCAGGTTTGAGATGCATGAAAAAACATAACCCGGTACCGCGGATCTCGACTTACCGGGGAGGCGTGCCCACGGGTCAGGAAAACCAGTGAGGATGACGAGTTCGGGGTACCGGGTATGTCTCCCACGATCACCCCGTTTCATGTTGTCTCGGGGCGCTGGTTGGGGAGCTTCCTTGCGTCTATATGACTACTGCCAGTTCACGCATGGTGCCTTAGAGCCACAGTTTGTTGAGCGATTGGAGTGGATGCTTGGCGTCGTACGCGTGATCGACCTCCATCGTCGTTTGAGCGATCATGAGGTCGAACCTACCAATCGAAGAAGCCAATTCGGTTTTCATCGCGGAGAATTCTGGGTCCGAGGAAGCAGCGGCTTCACTCAGTTGAAACGCGACACGGTCTCGAAGTATGTAGAGGTTGGCGATCGACTTGTCGAATCGATCACGCAACTCCCACTCATAAATGCTTCCTTCGAGAGCCGCCAACTCTCTGTCGAGGTCATCGAACCTGGTCTCGACTGCCTCCATGAAACGGTCCTTCGACTCCAGTTGACCGAGACTTGTAACCATGTAGCGAATGGCCAGATCATCGACTCGGTTTCTGAGTTCGATGGCAGTTGAATCCAGACTCGGACCGAGGTCACGTCTGGCGGCGAGCCGCTTAAATTCAGAACGAAGTTCAAGAAGATTGACGCGCAGAGCCTCCGTCGTCTCTTCGGAGTCCGCAACCTGCGAAGTTTGGGGCGGCAGTCTCTGAATGCGATAGTCCAAGCCGTCAAGACTGGGATCTATATCCCGCACGGATTCAGCTGATGCGGCCGAACTCCTTTCGCCCAGAATCATATAGGCCGGCAGCAGGAGAGTTAACACGCCGAGCAGATAGAGGAGAGTATATCGGCTGGTCTGATTTAGATGGGACACTTATCGGGCTCACTAACGAATTCGTCTTTGAGAGACTCGACGAGGGAGAAGAGACTGTTACCCCGTGTACGGCTCCGCGAGCGTTTTGACACGCTCAAGCGTTACAGATCACTGAATCGGATCGTCATCCCGCTCGGCGAAAGATTCTGGTCGCTCGTCACGACACGCCCGCTTCACTGCATCAACGTCACCGTGCGCTGGAACTGAATTCAGGTTCGACTAAATCGACCTTGCGAACAATCGCCCAAGCGATGGAAAAGGGATCTAGTTCTCTTGAAACACGGACCAGACCGACCGGTGGTCCGACGCAACCGTCGCCCGCTTACATCACACACTGCGGCGGGCCAAAACCATGGTCGTTTGTGCGATCATGATGTTGTGAGCAGATCTGCGCCGGCGACAGGAGTGAAATCCGTGCTTGTCTATCCGAGGGTCAAGGATTCGGCCAAGGCGCCTCGGCCCCGTCACGTCCTACGGTCACCGGAATGGAGTGACGGATAATGGCACCCGCAGCGGCTCCCACGATTGCTCCAACAATCGCCCCGCTGGTGATGCTTCCGACGGTCCGTCCAATGACTCCGCCCACGGCGGCTCCTGCGCCCGCGCCCACAATGGCCTGCCTCTCTGTGTTCCTCACGTCGGCCCAACCAATTACCGAGAGGGCGATGATCGATGTCACGACCCATCCCGATCCGTATGTGTTGGCTCGCAAATCTGTGTCTTCTCGTTCAGCTTTATTTGACGCTTTCATAGGATTCTCCACCACGTGAACGGTGAATGGACCCACGTTCTCGATTGCATGGCCGGTTGCTCGACGCAAAGTTCACCACGACACCGACCTGTTCCAAGCATCAGGCGGCAATACGGCCACATTATGGTCGATCAAATCTTACTCCTTCGCAATCGACCAGAGGATCGGAAACGGAGCTAGTCCCTTTGGGCCATTAGCAAGCAGTGATGGCGAGGGGGAACAGAACCTCGATGACTCAAAACGACCAGGCCGGGCAGTTCGCTGCGGTACAGGGGTTTTCAACGGCGTCACCGACTGAGCACCCACCAAAAAAACATAACCCGGTACCCGTATTTCTCGACGCGTGTGTGTACCCACCAGTTAATGAAACCAGTCTTAATGTCGAGACTCGGGTACCGGGTATGCCTCCCGGATTGCCCATCCTTGGGCTCTGCGTGGTTGCTTCCTTTTTTACAGCTTCCGGGAAATTTGTTGGTTAAGAGTATCAGAAGTAGTAGCGGACACCGATTCCAGCGCCGACATCCCCATCAGTGGAGGGCGTCAGATCGAGTCGAGGAATCAGTTGGCCGTAAAGCTCAAACTGCTCGAGAATGACGCCGAGACCTACCTCGGCGCTTATCCCAAAGACACTATCGTCGTCGTTGCGCCGGCCGCGATCACGAAGACCGATGTAGCCACCGGGGCCGTAGAAGACGTGGACATTGTTGTGTCGCTCGATAGGCTTTTCGAGCAGGCCGTGCACGTTCAGAAAGAAGAAGTCGCCCGTGTCCCATGCTGCCATGAAATCGTAGGAGACACCGGCCGGATTACGAAACTTGAGGGTAACCCCGGATGGATCCCCGATCTGGCCGCCAAGGCCGACGGATCCGATCGAACGGTTTTGCGCGACGGATGTATGGGTGGTAAACAGGAGCCCGACCAGCAGGACCGCAAGGCCCAAACCGAACTGTATCGGTGTCGGTCTTCTGTCATTTCTGGTCATTTGCATGTCAAATCTCGTTTTTTATTGTTAGCTGCGGTCGCTATAACCACAGTTTGTTCATCGAACGGACAGGATGCCTGGCGTCAAACGCGCGATCGACTTGGACCGTCGCGTGGGCCAGCATGATGTCTAGTCTCCCGATGGCAGCGGCCAATCTTTTCCGGTAGCGCTCAAAGTCCTTATCGGGAGCGGCCGACGTTTCGGCCAGGAGCAAAGCGACATCGTTCCGGAGGCCGTAAAGACGAGCCAGAGTCGGCTCGAATCTGTTCCGGAGATCTTCCTGGAAGATGTCGCCCTCGAGCAGGGCCAGTTCACGATCAAGATCCTCGAAGCGGGCGTCAACCGCCTCCTCGAAAAGGTCCCTTGATTGGAACCGTCCCAGCCGGACGGTTTCGTAGCGAATCGCGAGATCTTCCAGCTGCAGCCTGAGATCGATTTCGATCGAGTCGGCGGCCGTGTCGCGCGTCGCAACGACGCGATCGAGCTCCTTTCGGATTGCTTCGCGATGGCTCCGCAATTGTTCCAGCGTCTCTTCGACGCTGTCGGATGTGGAATCCGCCGATTGCAGTCGTTGCAAGCGGAACTCCATACCGTCGAGACTTTCTTGAATCTCGCGTTCCAGATCTGTCGCAGCGTCGCGGGAATGGTTGGGACTACCCAAACAACCCATCAGCACGAGGCCGAAAGCACCGGTGATATAATGGAACGTGTAGGTCATGGTCGATAGCGGTGCGTGCGAACTTGTCCAGGTCCACGCATCGAGCGATCGTGATTCGGTCGTGTCAGGAGTTCCCATATTTTGCTTCGAGCGCATCGCGGTAGGCCTCGCTGGCATAAATGACAACCTCCACACGGCGGTTGAGCTGGCGACCCTCTTCAGTGTCATTCGTAGCGATGGGATCTGATTCTCCTTTACCCATCGTGGTCACCCGGCTCGGTTCAATGCCCTTCGTGTAGATGTAGCTCGCAGCCGATTCGGCGCGACGGACAGACAGACGATCGTTGTAGGTCTCGGACCCGATGTCGTCGGTGTGCCCAACGATTAGCAGTTCCGTATTGTCATACTCGGAGAGGCTCTCTGCGAGGTTCGAAAGGTTCTTCTCCGCTTCCGTGCGAAGCGAGGCCGAATCGAAATCAAAAAGCAGTCCTGAGTCAAATGTGACCACAATGCCCTCGCCGACGCGCGTGACCTCGGCGTCCTTCAATTCCTTGTCGAGCTCGGCCGCCTGCTTGTCCATCTGGCGTCCGATCACGGCGCCCGCGGTACCTCCGACGACGGCGCCGACGATGGCGCCTTTCGCCGTGCTCCCGACCATCTTGCCGATGACGCCGCCGACGACGGCCCCGGCCCCGGCTCCGACCGCCGCTCCTTTCTCGGTCTTGTTCAGACTCGAGCAGCTGAAGAGCGACAGCGCAAGCATCAGAACGAGTGCGACCTGCCCACGTCCGAAACGGACGGTGGCTGAATGGTCGCCGTGAAGAGGTTGCGTTTTGGCAGAATGGATTCGCATATCTTGTCTGTTGGCTTTCTATGGTTGGACTGTCACATCACCTCAAGAAAGAAGCGACGAGGTAGATCGCCCATGGAGTATTCGTGTCAATCTTGGGTCAGATTAGGCTTTGGCCGAACCGACTGCCCACAGTTAACGAATTCTATGGGCGTCCACTCTTATCATAGACTTATATTTAGCTGATCATCAGCCGATGACATCCTGATGAGGCAAGCAAGAGGGAGACGTCTCCCAGACTGAAACGGAACTGTACCGAGTACATATCACAGTTCCAGAATCGTTAAGACCAGAACGGTAGACATCTTGGGTGACGGAGCAGAGATAGACGACCTGGCGGCCGGATTCCGCGTCGGCGATTGGCTCGCAGAGCCCTCGCTCAACCGGATATCGCGTGAAGGTGAGGATGTTGCCGTCGAGCCGAAGGTGATGGAAGTGCTGGTCTGCCTTGCGAGAAATCCCGGCAGCACCGTCACCAAGGACTTCTTTTTTGAAACGGTTTGGGATGGGATGGTCGTCACAGAGGACGTCCTGTCACGCTGCATCTCGGAGCTCAGAAAGAACCTCGGCGACGATTCTCGCGACCCCACCTACATCGAGACAATCCGCAAGACGGGATATCGCCTCATCGCTCCAGTAAGCGACCGTGAACCCGGCATCACTCCTGATCTTCGAAGGCGGCAGCCAACCGTCCGTTCGGCCACCGACAGAGCCACCTACGACGGGGACGGCTCGGCAGATGGCGCGCCCAAACGGAGACTGCTCTCAGTAACGCGTGGTCAGGCCGGCGTCGTCATTGCCGTCTTGCTGTTTCTCGGCTTTTACCTCGTGTACTCACGATTGACGGCAAATACCCAGACGTCCGTGCCTGTGCCCGAAACGGTTCCGTTCACCAGCCTTCCCGGACTCGAGATCGATCCGGCATTTTCCCCGGACGGTCAGAAGATCGCTTTCGCTTCCGACGACAATGCGCTTCGCAATTTCGACATATTCATCAAGCAGGAAGGCTCCGACAAAGCGCTGCGAATTACGGAGGATGCAGCCGACGAACGCTTTCCGGCATGGTCGCCCGATGGATTGTTTCTGGCCTTCGTGAGGACAGAAAGCGAATCGAACGACGTGTTCACTATCCCTTCCCTTGGTGGCCAGGAGCGGAGGGTCGCAGCCTTCGGGTCTCGGAGGATCCAGGGCGTTTCGTGGTCGCCCGACGGCAGCGAGCTCGCCGTATCTGTCCAGCGTGAGCCATTTGGCGCATTCAGCATCTTTCTTGTTCGCGTCGACACGGCGTCCGTCAGGCGGATCACGACCCCGCCGCATTACGACCACGGCGACGTCGGGCCGCGATTCTCCCCCGACGGAAAGGCCATTGCGTTCATGCGTGGGGTGAGCACCGACGTTCAGGACGTGTTCATCTACCGATTCGAAACGCGAGAGGCGCGTCAGATCACCTTCGACAGTACCGCCACGAGCGGCCTCGACTGGACGCCGGACGGCAGTTCCATCATATTCGCATCTACCCGGGAGCATGCCAATGGACTCTGGCGGGTCAGCGCATCGGGCGGCGAACCGTACCCGCTGATTTCCGCCGGTCCCGGGGTGAGTCTCGAATATCCCTCGATTTCCCCCGACGGCAAGCGCATCAGCTATGTTGACTTAAGCGCCAACGTAAACGTCTGGCGACTGTTCAAACCGGAGGGTTTTCCAAGCTTGCGGGCGCGACCTGCGGTCTTTTCCACGTACTGGGATTCACATCCCGATATTTCGCCTGACGGCCTACGTATTGCTTTCGCGTCGACACAATCGGGAGATCGGGAGATCTGGGTAGCTGATGCAAACGGTGAGAATCAGACCCAGATAACGTCCACGAACGGTCGGGCCAAATCACCGCGCTGGTCGCCCGATGGAACCCAGCTGGCTTTTCAGTGGCGAAACGGTGGACAGGCGGACGTCTATTTGGTAGACGTCGATGGCGGCCGGCCCAGGCGACTGACGAAGTCTCTCTCTGAAGACACGGTGCCAATGTGGTCGCGCGACGGTAACTACGTGTATTTCGCTTCCAATCGGAGTGGCCGCTGGGAATTGTGGCGAATCGCGAAGTCAGGCGGTCAACCCGAACAGGTCACCCGCTACGGCGGCCGGTTCGGAATGGAGTCGCACGACGGGAAGTCGATTTACTTCGTGCGCCCCGACACCGTCGGTATCTGGATGCGAAAACTCGAGTCGCTCGGTGAGCCCAGGATGGCTTACGCGGATCTGGATCCGAGGGACTGGGGCAACTGGTCGGTTGCATCGAGCGGCATCTACTTCGTCCAGCGCCTCGCGCACGCACCGGTCCTATCGTTTCTAGGATTCCAGTCGAACCGGATCACGCGGCTTCAGACGCTCGACAAGGTCCCCAGTGATCCCGTGCTCTCCGTCGCACCCGATCATAGCTGGTTCGTCTATGCCCAGGTCGACGACGAGGGTAGTGACATTATGGTGTTGCAGAACCTGCCTTAGGCATGCACGCCGCACCTTGCACGCCGCACTCCGCACGCGGCACCTGGCACGCCGCACTCCGCACGCGGCACCTTGCACGCCGCACGCCGCACGCCGCACCTGGCACGCCGCACTCATCCCAAAGTGACCTATCTTCCCCCAGATCGCTCTGCCGGGGTGGCGGAATTGGTAGACGCAACGGACTTAAAATCCGTTGGAGCTTAGCTCCGTGCGGGTTCGACTCCCGCCCTCGGTACGAATAACTTCAAACACCAAACCTTGGCCCCGCGCAGGCGGGGCTTCAAACACCAGACTTGAAGGTGTCGCCAGGCCTTTGACTGGTATCCCGTTGGTCCGATTCCGCCGGGAAGCCTGCGCGGTGAAGATCCTTCGCGTTTTGACGGTCTAGCTGCTTGCGTTAGCCGTCCCTGCTACGAGCGGAGTGCTTGGCGATGACGCCGAGGAGAACTCGAAGTCCCATTTGTTGCGACGATTCCGCGGGTACTTATCCTCGGGTCATATATCGGGTTCGAATGTAGGAGCGTCGCAAGTGGAGGCGACCCTCTACCTTCTTCCATACGAATCCGCAGGTGTTGCCGGCGGATTCGGGCTCGTGAATCCTTTGGACCTCCTGTCGCCGACCACGGCCAATGATTCACTCGACGGACTCTCCGTCGGACAGAATGCCATCGACATCATACGGATGACTACGTTGCACGAACTCGGGCATGTCGTAGGGATGGGCCCTGGGGACACGGAAGGACGTCTTCGTGTCAACCGTCTATCCGAATAGTCACGAGGCGTATTATGACGCCGGACGCAACTCGATCCCGGAGAAAGCCTTTCATTTCTTTCGGTACTGGGCAACAACGGAGCCCCCGTTGTCCCGCAAACATCCCGAGACATTTTGGCGCTCAGGGTACTATGGTTTTGATCTCAACAACGACGAGGATAACAATGATAATATTTCGCCGTTCGAACTGCTGAATGAACCGGTCGACGACAAAAATGGTCTCCCTTTGATTAACAACGACGCTGCAGAAGACGGCTATGTCATGGAATCTTCGTTCTCGGAGTCGATCCGCCGTACGATGCTGCATGAGTTGTTCCACGCACTATCAACATCTGAGTATCACCCTGAAGGAGGAAATTCCGTCATGAGGCAGGGCTTGGGCCCTGCCAGTGTTGACAGTTTCCTCGTGGGAGACAGGGGAGAGATTGATTTGAGGATCAAGCGAGGTTTCTGGCTTATCGATCACGAATAGTGTCAATGAAAAGAAACGTAACCATAGCAATCTTCAGCCTGTACCTCAGCGCCAGTTCGTACGCACAGACGTATGGCGATTGGCAGTGGCCCTCGGCCACGCTCTCGACCGACAAGGAGACGTACGAGCTATACGAGCCGGTGATCGTCACGTTTACCGTCACAAACACCGACACGCTCTCGCACTCCTATAGCGAGCCGACTTCCATACCGAGGATGTGGCGCTGGACTCTTACTGCGCCGGATGGTGAGGAGGTCAGCAGGCTTCGATACGACGTAGGCGAAGTTCGATTGCCTCCACCCACATTTGCCAGAGGGAAGATTACGTATCAGCCCGGCATGTCTCGAGATGTTTCCTTTCTCTTGCAGGCATCGTGGCCCACGTGGGATCAAAACGGAACGTATACGTTGTCTGTGGCAATCTCTCATCCAGATGACTACTACAATCAGCAGGAACTCGCCTCGGCGCAGTTTGAAGTTCTTGATGCGTCCATTCCCGAGGGCGTGAAAGACACGTTGAGGCTGATTGACGATAACTACGCGTTTCGGTATGGTTATTCGGGAGACCCATCCATTTTTGATGCTGTTGCGGCGTCGGAAGCTCTGCGGGACAGGACGGACGTTCCGGACTACGTCGAGGAGTGGGCTCTTATCGCTGCCGCCTTCTCCGAGGATCTCCGGTGTGGGGACTGCGCCCAGACTTTGTATGATGCGTTTCAAGGAGAGTACAGCGGCAGCGGATACGCCATCATTGCCGAAGTGGGGGCTGGAGAAATGATGCTGTCACGTGGAGAGACACACCCTCCGGTCGAGTTTGACAGGTACCCTGAGGTTCGTCTCAAGGTCTACCTGGAGGGTGCGTACGTGGGACCGTACGACGATACGCTAACAACCTGGACCACGTTCGTACCGGCAATGACGACAACCATGCTCGCGGGAAGCGGGCCCGGCGACAACCAGACTCCGTACTCGGATCCTCCGTGGAATCAACGACGGCAGACAGGAGACGGCAGTGGAACCGATTGGGTTCTGGTCACGCTCCTGGACTCTACGCAGAACATCGTTGGACAAAGGGTCGCTGCGCTCGGCCCCCATGGACAGGTACGCGCCCACGTTTACAACCCGACCTCCAAGGGACCGTACCGGATTTCTGTTGACCATCGGAATCACGTTTCGGTAGTATCCGATACCATGGTTTCCTTCCGCGGGCCTTTGCTCCTGCACGACTTCACAACAGGTCACGCCCTCGGAACCAATGCTCAGAAGGAGGTCGAGCCCGGCATCTACGCCATGTGGGCGGGCGACGCGAACGCAGACTCCCTCGTGACGGCGGCCGATTCCCTGATATGGGCGACTCATCTTGGAGAGACAGGATATCTATCCTCGGATTTCAACCTGGACGGTCAGGTGTCGGGAGAGGACCTCGTTCTGTGGCTGCAAAACAGTTTTGCCTTGGCTGGGCCCTTTGATCTCGGTGCGCTGATCGACAGGATTGCCATGTATCCAGGCCTTGCCGAGGATCAAGGTTGGATTACGGATTCGGTGCTGGTCAACGATCTTGGAGGCGTCCTGCAAGATGCAAGTCTTGCAATTACATCCGGTGACTCTACATGGGCCGCGAGTCTCCTCGGCAGCGCGCTAGCTCAAGTAGAGCAAGAAAACGGAGCGACGATCACGACCGAGGGATACGAACTGCTGAATGGCAGCATTGAGGACGCGCTTTCGCATCTTCCCCCTATTCTGGAGGTCAAGGTCTTGTTGGAAGGGGCATACTCCACTGCAACCGGCCAAATGTCGACGGGTACGAACGACCCGACGCACGATGACATTCCCCTGAACCAGTCATTTGGTGTTCTAAAGGAGGGTCCTTGGGACTTCCACGGGACCGAGTCCCTTACCGTCGTCCCCAAGTATGCCATCGATTGGGTGCTCGTCTTTGTGTTCACGGACAGTTCGGTTGTGTCCGTAAGTCCCGGTATCCTGGACCGAGACGGCAACGTGGTCGTCTCACAGACCGTTGTACCGGCCGGTTCGTTTCGGATTGCCGTTCAACATCGAAATCACGTAGTGGTCGCGAGCGACACGCTGGTCAACTTCGCGCAGACAAGGCCGACGCACGACTTCACGACCGGCCATGCACTGGAAACGACCGGCAGGCCTGCTCAAGTCCTCTTGAGCGACGGTCGGTATGCCATGTGGACCGGAGACGCAAATCGTGACGGTCAGGTGACCGCCCCCGATTTCAACGAGTGGACCGAAGCGTCGAAGGCAGGGGAGACCGCCTACGTTTCGAGTGACTACGACATGGACGCCGTCGTTGATACCTTGGATTTCAACACCTGGATGACGAACACCCTTGATGGAGTCGAGGATGGATTGGGTTCGCTCAAACAGACGCTTGAGGAGGTGTTTCCGACAACATCGCCGCCTCAGCAGGCGCCCCGCGCATTCGTACGTTTGAACGTGGTCAATTCGAGCGGAAAGAAGCTGTGGGTGAATCTCGAAGCGAAGGCAAACACGAATCTGGCGCCGGATAATACGGTCGGGTCCGCCACGTTCGATTTCTATTTCAGCGATGCCGACTACGAGTACCTCGAAACGATCCCGGGTGTCTTAACTGAAAGTGGTTTTCTTGGATACGCGGTCGAATCGGTGCAACAGGCCGACGAGAATGGCGCCTACTATCGTCTCGTCGTTACATCGTCCGACGTCGGCGGAGGTCAAAATCCCGGCTACGATCTTGGAACGGACTGGGTTGTGCTTGCACAGGCTAGGTTTGAACGTGTGCCTCATGGAGGGAGTCCGAACCTGACGTTCAGGACAAGATCACTTTCGGCGGGATTCTTCGACAGTCACGGGAACAGCAATGACACAAACAGGATTTTGGATTCTGATGCCGAAGTCCAGTAAGAGCCGGATGGTTGCGCTCGGGTCCCGAAGTCACGCGAACCTGCGTGACTCAACTGACGTTGTCGAGTCGACTGTTGATATTCAGTGAGGACAGCTATGAAGTGGGCACTAACCTCTTATTTCGTTCTGGCGGCCCTGGTGACAGTGTCTGCCCAGCCCGTGGCCAAAGTCTCGGACCGTGGGACGTACGCCATTCCCTATGCCTCGGAATCCAACCGTATCGAGCTCGAAGTCCTTAACTCCACGAGCCATCCACTGAAAGACGTCTCGCTTGAGCTCGGCCCGATCCCGATTTGGCTCACATTCGAGACAACCACGGCTAGCCTTGGCGTACTCAAACCCGGCAAGTCCGAGATAGCGACCTTCACGTTCACCTTGGACGAAAAGGCGCCGGTCGGTGAAGTCACCGATCTGAACTTCAACATCTTGTCGGCGACCGGGCTGTTGGAGTCCAGGACCATCAAGGTCGAGCCCGAGGCCCCAACCGAGTTCATGCTCCGAGCCAATTATCCCAATCCTTTCAATCCGACGACCAACATCGCATATGCGCTGCCGAAGGATGGCAACGTCCGGATTGAAATCTTCAATTCGATTGGTCAACGCGTGGCGCGCATCGTAGACGGTATCCAAAAAACGAGACAATCGCATTATGTGGCCTCAGATCATCTACGTGGCAATCGGTCTAACCCTGGGCATCCGGGTGGGCGGCGCACTTCTTGCTCGTGTGTTGACGTGCGAGTAGATTGGAGGCGTACTACGCACTGGGGCTCTGCCTGGCGAAGCGTACGTACTCACTCTTGCGGTCTAGAGCCCCCTCACGGCGTGAATAACTTCAAACACCAAACCTTGGCCCCGCGCAGGCGGGGCTTGAAACACCAAACTTGACGATCGGCCGGATAATGAAGGTGATCGGCGTTGCGATAATTCTCGCGCCGGTGGCCGTGTTCGTGACCATCCTGATCCTCCCCCTTTGGTCCTGGATCGAAGCCACCTTCGGCATCGAATCGATCGGCCACTCGGGCCCCGCCGAATGGTGCTATCTTGCGACCTACCTGGTTTGCGTGAGCATTGTGATGATGTTGAGGTTCAGTGGTCCGTTCCGCCGCAATAGCCGCAAAGGGTCAACTGAAGATGAAGGCTTGTCGTGACCATTCAATGGGGAATTATCGGTCCGGGCAGGATTGCCCACAGGTTTGCCGAAGCACTCGACGCAGTTGACGGCACGCACCTCCACGCGGTGGCCTCTCGCAGTCGGGAGCGCAGCGAGGCATTCCGTCAGAAGTGGGGAGGTGAGACGGCCTACGAAGGGTATGAAGATCTGGCGGCCGACCCGCAGGTCGACATCGTTTATGTCGCCACGCCTCACCGGTATCACTTCGAGAACGTCATGCTGTGCCTCGAAGCGGGGAAACACGTCCTCTGCGAAAAACCCCTCGCCGTGAATGAATCGCAGGCCGCAGACATGGTCGGACGGGCTCGGGATAGGGGGCTGTTCCTGCTGGAGGCACTTTGGTCGCGCTTCCTGCCGATCTATCGATTGGCAGGGACATGGATCCGCGAGGGCAGGATTGGAGAAGTGCGGCAAGTCAACTCCTCCTTCTCCTTCTTATTGGAGAACAGAAATCCTGAGGACCGCCTGCTCAATATCGATCTGGCAGGCGGGGCGCTCCTCGACCTGGGCGTATATAACATCGCGCTGTCTCAGTGGGCCTTCGGTCGGAATCCGGATCGCGTTGCTGCCCTTGGGTACATCGGCGAGACCGGCGTGGACGAGATCGTATGCGCAACGCTCGATTACGGACAAGGCGGGCTGGCTCAGTTCACGTGTGGATTCCGAGCAAACATGGTGGATGAGCTCACCGTCTACGGGACGAACGGTCGGATTCGGATTGATGAACCATTCTGGGGCGCCGATACGGCCACCTTGCTCAGTGACGGGGAGGTGACGAGAACAACAAGGAAACCAGTCCGGAACGGCTTCGAGTATCAGATCGAGGAAGCGGCACGCTGCATACGCGCCGGACGCGTGGAAAGCGCCGCCATGTCACACGCGGATACTATCTCTAACGCCGCGCTGATGGATGAGATCAGACGACAGATCGGACTGTCGTACCCATTCGAATGACGCAGTCCGCGCTTCACATCGGCGTCGCACCCCAGCCTTGGGAATAACCGACTTCGGCTCGGACCCCTCCACGCTCATGAACAAACGTGTCAATTTTCCATTTGCACTGCTCGCGTGTTCGGGGCAAGCTCTCGGACCTTGGACCAGGTGACCTACCTGGCCTTTCTTACGCCTCGGATTCCGGCCGCAATCGCAAACAGCACTCCGAGCATGGCGACCACCGACGATCCCACGGGGAAATCGAACGACAGGGAGAAGTAAATACCAAGCACGCTTCCAAGCACGCTGATCACGATGGCGAGGGCCAGGACGATCGAACGACGCGCTGCAATGAGCAGACCGGCAACCGGCGGAACGACCAGGAAGGAAAAGACCGGGATAACGCCTCCGACCCGAACGGCCAGCACGATGGCGAGGCCAAGCCCGAGGTAGAACAGGAAATTCCACGGATCGAACAGACCGATTTCGTGGACCTGATCTTTCCGGTACCAATCGGTTAACTCGAAGAAGCGTTTGCGAAATACGACATGAAGCAGTGCGATCGCGCCGAACACGATGACCGTCTGGAGGATTTGGCTATTGGTTACCGTGAAGAAGCTGCCGAACAATACTTCAGATATGTCGGCGTCTCCGTGGGCAGCCTTGGAGATGAACAGTACGGTCGCCGCCGAGGCAACAGCATAGATGATCCCGATGATTGCCTCCTGCTTCAGCCGCGTGTCCTTCACTTTGATCAGCGACAGGAGGAATGCGCCCACCAGTGTGAACGCGATCGAGATGACCGTCGGATCACTATCTATGAACTTGGCGAAGGCGACGCCCAGCATGGAGATTTGACCCAGCGCCAGATCCACGAAGACGATGCCGCGTCCAACTACGTGCACCCCGAGATAGGACAGGAGGAGGCCGATGACGACGCAAATGGCCAGGGCATTCCACACAAAGTCCAGCTGAAGAAATTCCAACATCGATTGAAAGGTGTTTCACTGAGACGACTGTGCGAGCACCTTGGTGATGGTGCTCACGTTGTAGTCGAAAAGATCGAAATAGGACTTGATCTCCGGAAAGGCGCCGACCGAGGTCCCGAGTTCAACCACTTCGCCGCCGACCTTCCTTGCCACAAGATCGGCTGAATCCCTCTGGTAGTACGGCGAGATAATGATGACATGAATCTTCCTTGTCGTCATCAGCCGAATAATCTTGGCCAGTTGCGAGGGCGTCGGCGGAATCCCGGGCTTGGGCTCCAGGAACTCCGCGATCTTCAATCCGAACGCTTCCTCGAAATACGGCCACTGGTTGTGATAAGCGATAACCTCGGTGTTCTTGAAGGGCAGAAGCTGCCGCTTCCAGTCCACCATCCTGCGGTCGAGCTCCTCGTTGAAACTCTCCAGGTTCGCTGCGAACATGCCGGCCTGGGTTGGTCTGAGTCTCGTCAACGCGTCTGCAATGTTCTTTGCGATGATGCGACCGTTGTCGGGGTCGAGCCAGTAGTGCGGATTCCCGTATACGTGTATGTCCCCTTGCTCACGGCTCACGCTTGACGGAACCTGAAGCAGGTTTATGCCTATCGAAGCATCGACGTAGCCCTGCCCGCCCTTCATGATGTCGGAGTTTCGGGCACTGTTGAGCAATGGCGGCACCCAGCCGATTTCGAGGTCAAGGCCCACGGTTACGAACATATCGGCCCGTGTCAGCTTCAGGATCTGGCTCGGCTTGGGATCGACGAAATGGGGGTTCTGGTATCCGGTCGCGATGGAGGTCACCGATACGGCGTCGCCCCCGATCGTCTTCGTGATGTCCGCCAGATCAGGCAAGGTCGTGACGACATCGAGTCGGCTCTGTCCGACGACAATCCCGGATGAAAGGACGAGACATGTCAGAACGAAAGCCGTGAATCGAGGCAGTGATTGCATCTTTGCGATGTTAGTGTGGCTCAATATTGATGGGCGCCGTGGCTTCCGATTACGAAGATCAACCGGGCCAGTGCCTGATACGTACGGTCAAAATGATCGCCGGTTGCCGTCTTTAGTCCGAACTCGATTTTCTGGAATTCCGTGGCGTACCAGCCGAGGAAGCCTGCTAGCCCGGTTTCATTCCAAGCGTTATTGTCTGGACGATCGGAGAAGTCATACCGCAACACGCCGTGCCATCGCTGGCTCAACTGGTACACCGCGAGCGCGTAGAAACCGGACGCCGTGATCGACGAGCCATCCGGCAGTGACCGATTGCTCACGATACCTTCCGCCTGCAGCGTCAGCGACCGATAGGTGTTCTGACGCAATGGCTTCCACTTGTACGTGAGATCGACACCCCCGAGGGTCGTGGTCTCGTCAAGGTCATTTGGTCCGATGACACCGCTCAGGCCAAGCTCGAACGTGGCGTTCTCCGTCAGGTCCCAGAAATTCTTCAAATGCCCGGTGTAAAGCAGGCGGTTGCCTGAGCTAGTTGCGAAACTTTCATTGCTCCGCGGGTCCGCGGGTTGCTTCTACGGTGAGTTCCTGAAAGAACGATCTGTTGGGAAGGAGCCAGCTCAGCGAGATCACCCTGGTCGTTGAGCCCCTCTTCACCGAGAAAGTTCGCGTAAACAGCCGGTACGTCGGGAAAAGGCAGAGCGTGGGGATGAATGCGGTTTATGCGGCCGAAAGTATTCCGGAATTTGCCCGCTCGCGCCTGGAGGCGGTAGGGGAGGGCAAGACTGGTTACGTAAGCCTCCTCTACCTCGAATGCGAACTCGCCGTTGTTGTGCCCCATCGACAGAAAGACGTCAGCTCGTGCGTAGGGATCGACGACGGACCTCAGCGCCGTCTCGACCTCGTGCACCTCCATGTCCACGTTCCGGTCGCCCTCGCTCTGCCACCAGGTCCGCAAATCTCCGATGAGGCTGATGTCGGGATTCAGATTAACCTTGGATGCGCGAGCCTGCGGTTGGGGAGCCTGTGCCGGCTGGGCCATTTCCTGCTGGAGTTCCAGGAGAAGGAGCGAGTCTGCGACTGCAGACGAGTCCTGGGCCAACCCCAGGCGTTGGACTCCCAGCGTCAGGTAGAGGATCGACCCGACGATACGAATCCAGAATCCAAATGTCCCCGGTACTGCCGGATCGTTCATTGTAGTTCGCCTGCCGCAGTAGCGCTCAGTGCATGGCGGCATCACTAATAAATGCGCGCAAATAAACGCGGATAGACTACCGAAGTTGCAGCCGAGTTATGGGCGGTATTCCAACTGGGCTGGTCGAAGTTGTACCTCATTCGAATGAGTCGACCATCTGGATATCACCGGCGTCCTCATCTACCTGAGTGTAGGATATGACACGTCCATTTGCGCTCGCTGTGAAAGCCGGACCACGAGGGATCACCTGGGGATCGTAGATGTCGGTCGTCTGGTTCGTGTCGAACGCATGGAACGCGATCTTTGCGTTCAGGTTGTCGCGACGGATGTAATAGATGCCGTCTCGCGTGAGCGACCAGTTGGCAAGGTCTTCGATGGCCAGGTCCTCAACGATCAGTTCCTCTTTTCCCGAAGGAACGTCCATCGGCAGTCGCCAAATGCCTTTCCGGCCCGGCTTCACCAAATAGACGAATCGGCCGCTATGATCAGGTATTCCGAAAACCGCTCCGGTACTAGTCATCGGCTCCGTCGCCGAAGCGTCGACGTGTGATCGCCACAACTCCCAGCGACCCGTTCTGTCGGAAGAGAAGACCACCCAGCGCCCATCGCCCGACCAGTGCGGATATAGATCCTCAGCAGCCGATCGTGTCACCTGTCTGGGGTTACCCCCTTCGGAATCGATAAGGTAAATATCGGCTTGTCCGGTCCGGCGAAGGGTGAAAGCGAGCGTCGATCCGTCTGGTGACCAGCTCGACGTCAGAGGCCTACCCTCCCGGTCGGTCAGCTGGACCAGATTACGGCCCTGAATGTCGCTCACCCAAAGCTCCGGCCGGCCGGTTTGATCGGACACGAATGCCAGGCGACCGCCGGTTGGGGAGAGTTCGGGATATGAGTCCCACCCTGTAGTAAATACCACGGGATTCGCTTCGGGCCTGCCATTTTGCAATCCGGTCAGCTTCCAAACATTCATGTTGCGGGAGCGGCGGACATACGTTAAGCGATCGCTCAGCCGAGCCAGAGAGGGGTGTTCCAGTTCATTTCCAAGGCTGGCCGTAACAACCCACTCCGGTTCGCCACCCTGGAGCGATGCCTTCCAGAGGCTCGACATGAATCCTCTGAACGAAGCGAAAACGATGCTTCGCCCGTCGGGAGTCCAGTCGAGTCCCGTTACAGTGACACTGTCGGCGGTTACCGCTCGCACCTCTCTGGACTGCATCGACATGACATAGACGTCTTGGACATCGGCGGAAAGACTTCGAACAAAGGCCAGCCATTGTCCGTCGGGTGAAAAATTGGGATCGATGTCGCCGAGGTGCGTAATGGGTGGGTCAGTCAACTGGGTGAAACCGGTGCTGTCGGTGCGTACGAGATAAAGTGCGGCAGCGCCGCCCACCTCCGCCTGTGCCGAAACGGCCATCATGTCACCCTCCGGCGCCCACGAAATTCCCAGGATCCGACGCGGCCCAAAATCGACGAGCTTTCGTTCTTTCCCCCCAATCGACGGAATGGTGAAAACTGCATCACTCATTTCTGTGGAGCGGACGAAGGCGAGGTGCAGGCCGTCTGGAGCCCACGATGGGAATCGCTCGCTCGCTTCGCTGTCGGTCAATCGGAGGGGTGACTCAGCGCCGGTTTGTTTCAGGTAGATGTCGAAATCGGCACTTAGTTCATCGTCCCATGCGAACGCAACCTGGTCACCGCTCGGCGAAAGGGCCGGGTCCAATTCGAGGCCGCGATAACTTGTATACGGAACCGTCTCGAGCGGACCGGCGAAGTGCGGAACGGGCGACCTTTCCGAGAACGTTTGGTAGATGACGATCGAGGCGAGCGCGATGCTCCCGAAAACGACGAGTCCAATGGCCAGCCTTGTGATGGTGCGGCCTCCCGACGAAGGCAACGGACGAGGCGTCGGCACTTGCGTGACCGACCCGTCGATGCGGGAGACAGTGTTTCGGTGGCGTGTTCCTCGTCCGGATGGTAGCGGCCGACCTTGGCGATCAGACGGTATCCCGTCTTGCGGATCGTCTCGATGAATCGCGGCTCCCGCGCATCGTCTTGAAGTACCCTGCGAAGCTCGGAGATGCAGCGCGAGAGGACATCTTCGGAAACGACGGTGTCTTCCCAGACCTCCTCAAAGAAGGTGTCCTTGGTAACGGTCCTGCCCGCATGCCGGGCGAGACACATGAGAACACCCATGACCTTGGGCTCCACCTGGATGCCTCCGCCGTCGTTTGAGACGCGGTTACGCATGGGTTCGGCCAGCCAGTCGCCGACCATGAAGCCCCCGATCAACTCATCTTGTTCGAGCCGATTCGACAAAATCTCTCAGCGATCGGTTCTGATCGCAAATTGGTTTTCTTCCTGCGAAATTAGGCGCTGCAGACTGGAATCACACGAGAAACACGGATTCCTCCGACATTCCTCAGAGAAACCTCACGGAAATCTAAGGTCCCCCTCAAGATTCGGGATCAGGGATTGCCGATCATTGCATCGTCAGTCACGGGGAGGATCGGTAGGAGGTTCCCGATTCTCGCTAGCTCGGTGCTTTGATTACGACTGACCTTGGAGATGGGCACGGAGCGATGGGCAGCCATAAGAGCTCGAAGGGTGTCCGCGAATTCACGCCCTCGAGATCGCCCCCGGGGAGTCGCCCGACTCCCCGGGGTCCCACCGCTTCCTAATCTCTTCAATCTATTTCCAACTTATCCAGTTCTTCGTCCCATCAACACCGCTTGTTTCATAGTCTGAAGCAATAGTATCCTGCAAGATAACTGGAGGCTCGATACCCTCGCCCCGGGGGTGATTGCACGGTCGGAAGAGGCCCGAGTTCGTGCGCGGAAAGGAGGCAGTTGGGACCGGCGATGACGCTCGTGGCTGAAAAGGTCTCATTTCGTTGGAGGAGGCGTGTCGTGCTTCGTTCAAGGTGTCATGAACACCTGTCTATCAACCGAATGAACACGCAGTCATGAAAAGCCGCTACACACTAGCCGTCGCGAGTCTTGTTCTCGCAGCACTCTGGATACTTCCTTCTTCTCCGGTGAGTGCACAGCCCTTCCAAAAAGGAAACTTTCACGCACAGTACAAACGTCTGAATTCCCTTCGTTCATCCATGGCCGAGATACGGAAGAGCGGCAGGGCAGATGAGTTTATCGCCATCCCGAACCAACCTTGGCGCCCGATTGGCGGCGAGGAGGGTGTGGAAACAGAGCTCGAAGAAACCGTCGGTAAGGGAGAGGCGGCCGCAGCCGTGCAGGATTTTGTGGCCAACGGTCCACTGACGACTGGCGTGAGCTTCCAGGCCCTCTCACAATCATGACAACTGGACGCCGGCAGACCCTTCGGGAGACGTCGGTCCGAACCACATCATGCTGGCCGTTAACTCGAGCATCACCATTTTCAACAAGGATGGATCGATCGCATCCGGCGGAGGAACCGTGCGCGCCGATGCCATCTGGTACGGCACGAACTGTTATGGTGGAAGCAACGGCGACCCAATTATTCTTTACGACGAGGCGGCTGATCGATGGATCGCCCTCCTCACGCACTTCACGAACAACCTGCTCTGCGTCGCTGCCTCTGCCACAGCCGATCCGCTCGGCGCATGGCATGACTACGTCTTTTCGTTTGGCAGCGTGCTGCCTGACTACCCGAAGCTCGGGCTGACGCCCGACCACCTGGTCGTGACGGCGCACATGTTTGGTGCCTCATTCAATGGCACCATGTTCGGCGCGATCAATAAGCAGGCACTGTATGCCGGGCAGTCGGTTGATCTCTTGTATCAAGTCGGGTACCCCTACGGGTATTTGCCCGTCGACATGGACGGTTCGATGCCTTCGAGGAATCCTCTGTTCGTTGGATTCTCGGGAAGCTCGACCGCCAATGTCTACGAAATGCAGAACATCAACTATTCGACCCAGACGATGAACATTCAGTTCATCAACTCGATCAATTTTACATCCGTTGACCGAACTGTATGCACCGCCTCCCGCGGCCAGTGCATCGTCCAGCCGGCGACCTGGAAGGTCGAGTCGCTGGACAGCCGGCTGATGAACAGGGCCCAGATGCGAAACTTCGGTTCTTATGAGGCGATGGTGTTTTCGCAGACCGTTAATGCGGGCAGTGATCGTGCGGGCGTCGCCTGGTATGAAGCCCGCTCATCGGGAGGGAACTGGTCGAAGTGGCAACAGGGTCTGTACGCACCCAACGACGGCAAATTTCGCTGGATGCCCAGTATCGCGCTGAACGCGGCCGGGGACATCGGGATGAGTTTCATGTTCTCGTCGACGACCGACTTTCCGTCTGTCGGGGTTGTAGCGCAGAGTGCGGGGGAGCGTGCAACGGCCTCGGGGACGTTCGACGGCAACGAGATGGTGTGCACCAATGGCTCCACGGCGCTCGATCCGACAGGAAATAAGCGTTCAGGCGACTATGCTGCGCTGGTCGTTGATCCGGTCTCAGACACCTTCTGGGGCATGGAGCAATATGGATATCCCGGCGTCTGGGCCGACTGGGGCGTGTGGATCTGCGAGTTCGGTGTACCACAGTCATCGAACACGAACCCTCCAACGGCAGATTTTTCTGGGACACCGCTCTCGGGCGTGGCGCCGCTCAACGTCAGCTTCTACTGATCAGTCGACGGCCGGGCCTACGTCCTGGAGTTGGAATTTCGGGGACGGCGGCAGTTCCACGCAGCGTAATCCCTCGCACTCCTACGCGAGTGCCGGGAACTACACCGTGTCGCTTACAGCCACAAATACATACGGGTCTGATGTTGCGACGAAGACCAATTATGTATCCGTCACCGCACCGGTTCCGCCGCCGGCCGATCCGACCGATCTCGTTGCGACAGGCGTTTCGAGTTCGACCGTTCACGTGCAGTGGACCGACAATGCGACGAACGAAACGGGCTACAAAGTCGATCGCTCCTCGAATGGAGTTTCGGGTTGGAGTGAGGTCGCGTCGCTCGGCGTAGGTGCCAATTCGTTCGACAATTCGGGACTTTCCGCAGGGACCACCTATTACTACAGATCGTATGCCACCGGCGACGGCGGTAATTCAGGGTACTCCAACGTGGATTCTGCGCGCACAAGTATCCAGGCGACAGAGGATCACGTAGCAATATCGGAGCAGGTTACGTATGGCTCGACCAGCGGCAACTACACAAACACCCAGTCGAATGGGAACGGAGCCGAGGTAATCACGGAGTCGGAATCCAATGGCAAGCCCAGCAAGAGAACGAGCCGGCTGGAGGTTCGCTATACGATTCCGATCCGAGCCGACGTTCCGGCTACGTTCTTTGCGAACACCTGGAGCAGCACGTCGACCGACGGTGACGAATTCGACTTCTATTATCTCTGAGAACGGATCGAGCTATCAGTTCATGTTCACGGTCGCCGGGGGGACTGACGACGATTCGTATCGGTCGTTTGTACTTGGCTCGCCGGCAAGTGATACGGTGTTCGTAAGGGTGGTCGACACGGATCGCACCCAGGGGCACCGTTCGCTTGATCAGCTCTCGATCGACCACATGTACATCCGCACGGAGGTATCGACAGACCCCAAGCCGGCCGCACCCACGCTGAGTGCATCCGCGACGGGCGCCTCGTCGGCAGACCTCAGTTGGGGCGACGTCGCCACGGAGACCGGGTATCGCGTGCAGCGCTCGCCCGACGGTTCCAGCTTCTCGACCATCGCGAACCTCGCAGCGGATGAGACGAGCTATCAGGACAATGGGCTCACCGGGGCCACCGACTACTATTACAGGGTTGGTGCATTCAATGCCGGCGGCACGGCTTATTCCAACGTGGAAATGATTCACACGGATACGCCGGATGAACTCCACGTAGGGTCGCTCACCGGAGTCTCCTCGGGAGGCAAGAAGTGGACGGCAACCGTCACGATTCTGGTGCACGATGCCTCACACTCGCCTGCTTCGGGCGCCCTCGTCACTGGCAGTTGGAGTAATGGAGGCAGTGGCAGCGACAACTGCACGACCAACGGATCGGGGACTTGTGACGTCAGTAAGGGCTTCAAACCGAATACAAGTTCGGTGACCTTTAACGTTACCAACATCGAGAGGGCCGGGGCAACGTATAACTCGAGCCTCAATCACGATTCGTCGGTTATCGTTTCATCCGCCGCCGGTAAGGGCGATTTTGCCGGCGCCGAGATTCCTGAAACGCTCTCGCTGGATCAGAACTATCCGAACCCGTTCAATCCGGTGACGATCATCCAGTATGGCCTGCCGGAGGCCGGCCACGTGACCGTGTCGGTCTACAATGCCCTGGGGATCGAGGTCGCCCGACTCGAGGATGGCTCAAGGGATGCCGGTTGGCATCGAGCGGCGTTCGACGGGACGGCACTCAGCTCCGGCGTTTATCTCGCCGTGGTTCGCTACGCCGGACATGTTCAGACGCGAACGATGCTTCTGGCGAAATAGTCGACTCTCGCAAACAAGAAAGCGGCGACGTCCCGAGGGACGCCGCCGCTTTTCGTTTAGGCTAGCTCGACGTCAGGCGAGCCCATACTCTTGCTGCTTGCGTCGGATGAAATCTGCCCCCTGGCGCAGCAGCGTGTCACCGTCCGGTGCGAGCTGTCGCCAGACCCACGTGTTCATATTGTCGGTGACGTCGACGAAGCTTTCGAGCGCCGCATTACCCTGATAGCCGATTTCGGCGAGTGCGCGAAAAATGCCGTCCCAGTCCACCTGACCCGTACCCGGAATCCCACGGTCGTTTTCGCAGAGGTGATAGTGGATCAGATGCTCTCCGGCCTGCAGGGTGGCCGCGTAGAAATCCTTTTCCTCGATGTTCATGTGGTAGGTGTCGAGATGAACCTTGACGTTCTCCCTGCCTACCATCTCGCGCAGTTTCAACGCCTGTTCGCAGGTATTGACGAGATAGGTTTCGTACCGGTTGACCGGTTCGAGTGCAATCAGAACCCCGTGCTCGGCGGCCCGGTCGGCTACCTGTCGAAGTGCGTCAGCCGAAAACCTCCAGGCATCGGGGGTGGGTCGCGCCGTTGCCGGCTTCACATGTTGTGAGTAAATCACGCCTGAGAAGCTCGTCGCCCCGATGGCGGCCGTCGCATCGACACACCGCAGCAGATAATCGACGCCGCGCGCTCTCGTCGCCGGGTCGTCGGAGGTGATGTCGGTGTCGTTGAGGAGGACCGTGGAGGTGACCGATCCAAGATTTGCTTTCTCCAACCGGGCTCGGACAGCCTCGGCATCAAACGTCTCGAGACTCATGAGGGGAATCTCGATAAAATCCATTCCGAGCCGCTTCACGCGGTCGATCAGATCGAGCGTATCATTGGTCCATTTCGAGCACCAGGCGTAGGCGTGGATTCCGAGCTTCATCGGACAGTCTCCAGGTATTTGTAGATCGTTGGTGCAAAATATGCACCCGATCGCTTGCACGCTGCTGCACCTGGCGTACGAAGCGGGAATCGGCGGGAGGCGCAGAGACCAAAAAGAAAGAGGGTGTGGTCAAAAGACCACACCCTCTTTACAAAACAAGTGCAGTTGGCTATCGTCGATAGCCGCCTCGATTGCCGTATCCGCCGCCGCCGCCACCACCGTCACGGGACGGGCGCTTTTCGCGAGGCCGAGCTTCGTTAATCCTGAGCGTGCGACCGCCGAAGTCCTGCCCGTTCAGATTGGACATTGCTTCATTCGCTTCGTCGTCGTCTGGCATTTCGACAAAACCGAATCCTCGTGACTTGCCGGTAAACTTGTCTTTGATGATCGCAACCGAACTTACAACGCCATACTCCTCGAAAGCCTCTCTGAGTTCGGGCTCGGTCGTAGCGTGCGGCAGGTTGCCAACGTAGATGTTCATCGAGATAGAAATATTAGCTGTGTCTCAAGGCCCCAAATCGAAAAAGCTCCCGACGCGAAGGTGCAAATCATTCGAGCACCGCGGCGCGGAAGCTTACAATGGAGACCTGATTACACAATGTGATAGAACACGACTACAACTCACGACCTTCAAGGACGTTCCGGCCAATGTTCCCACTTTTGGCTGATTTATTTTACGACGATCTTTTCCATCGTACGCCGGAAGCGCCCGCCCATCTTCCGTCGCCACTCGTCCGGCAGGAACCACCCCCTGCCGCAAGAGCTCCTCGACGGACGCATCCTCCACGGACTTGGAACGAATCGCCATTTCGTCGACCCAGGACGACTCGCCGCGATGTATCTGAAATTATTCGGCCGGAATTGGGGGATTCCTGCGGATGAATTCCACAGCGTCGGTCGGATCGTCTGTAATGTGGATCAGCGCGCGGTAGGGTTGTCCCTCGGCCATTGAGGCGAGGAGTTGGTAAACCGGACGGTAGCGACTCCAGTAGTCCGTGCCGAGGAAGACCATTGGGCTTGCCACGGTCATGGATCCGTAATGGTTCTGGGCTGCATCCTGGAAGATCTCCTGAATGGTGCCCGCGCTGCCCGGTGAGAAAATCACGCCCCACGTCGCGATGGCCAGGAGGCCGTCTTCGCGAATGCTGTTCGCGAAGTACTTCGCGATGTAGGCAGAGAACAGATTACTCGGTTCGTGACCGTAGAACCAGGTTGGTACGGCGAGACTGGCCGTGCCCGTTGGATGAAGATCGAGGACATCGAAGGCCCTATCCAGATAATGACGATCGACGTAGGCAGGATCAGGCTTCAACAGATCGATACAGGTGTCGATTCGGCCTTCGTCATGATCGGCGAGCCACGCACCGAGGTTTCCTGCCTCCATGGCGCCCGGACCGCCTCCCGTCGCGAGAAAATATCCATCCCTTGTCAATCGACGGGCGATTCGCGCCACATCCGAGAATCCGGGATCGGTCCGCAGGAGTTTGTGGCCACCCATGATGCCGACGATGCGGAGCGCCGGGGCGTCGAGTGGGTCGATCAGGTCGCGGAGCGCGTTGTCGATAGCATGGTCGTGGATGCGACACGCCAGCGCCTCCAGAATCGGAGACCGTCTTGAGGCCGACCGGTGCCTCCTGTAGAACGAGTAGATTCTTGCGTCCCGGGTTTGTTGGAGTGATGCGGGTTTTCCCCGTTCATATCCCTCGAGAAGCTCGTTCACCGAATACAGCGTTGACCGGTACGGATCGAAAGGCAAGTCCCGAAAGACTGGAAAGACCGTTCCGCCCGTCTCTCGAATGTGATTGTACAGGCGGGCCGAAAAATGACACCCGAGGAAATAGCAGCCGGCGAGGGTATGTGTCAACAGCGCCTCTTCCACATCGGAATCGCGAAGGTCAAGACCCTGCAGCACCGTTCCTTGCATCGAACCGCTGGCCTCCAGATGTTCTTTCAGTTCTTCGACAGTCTCGAGTTCGACGGCGGGTAGTGGCTCCATGGATCGGGTTTCTCCTCTATTGCCTGGTGGATGCGAGATCATGGAATATCCGTTTCGTGCATCAGAAGGGCGCCGTATTTTCGAGACCAAAGAATCAATATGACAGCAAAGCGTTCTCCAAAAGCAAGAAACACCGGCGGGATGCTGCCTCAAGAGCCCGATTCCAGTTTTGATGTCGGCTCGTGGGAATGGAATATCCAGACCGACAAGATCAGGCTTTCCGATGATCTCCTCCGAATCCTCGGTCTGCGCGCTGAGGATGCGCCGACGACGTTTGCCCAGCTGACGTCCCTGTTCCACCCCGACGACCTCGAAGATGTTTTGGCCGTGGTCAATGATGCGCTCGAAGGGGAGGCTTCCTTCCATGTGGACCACCGCATCATCAAGACCGACGGTCAGTTGCTCAACGTACGCGTATTTGGTGTTGTCGAGCGTGATGCGGAAGCTAAGGCCACGCGTGTGATCGGCCTGGCGCAGGATGTCACCGCGGCCCTGAATACGCAGGCCGCCCTCCGGTTCAGCGAGCATAGGGTACGATCCATCCTGAACACAACTGTCGATGCAATCGTTACGACTGACGAGCACGGCATTATCGAAAGCTTCAATCGAGCGGCCGAGGGGACGTTCGGCTATGCCGAGGCCGAGGTCATAGGCAAGAACGTCAGCGTACTCATGCCGAGCCCCTATCGAGAGGAGCACGACACCTATATCAGAAATTATCTGGAAACGGGTGAGGAGAAGATCATCGGCATCGGAAGGGAGGTCAAGGGCAGGAGAAAGGACGGGTCCCTGTTCCCACTCGAACTCGCAGTAAGTGAGGTCCAAGTCGAGGGTCGAAGGATCTTCACGGGAATCATCAAGGACGTGAGCGATCGTCGCCGTCTCGAGCAGGAGATCCTCCGAATAAGCGACCAGGAGCAGCGACGCATCGGACAGGATCTGCACGACGGACTTGGCCAGATGCTTACCGGGATCGGGCTGCTGAGCCAGCACCTCGCTCGCCAGTTGAGCGAAATTGATCCTGATGCGGCCGAGCAGGCGCAGGAGATCACGAGCTTGATCCGAGAAGCCGATCAGCAGGCGAGGGCCCTGGCCCGTGGCCTCGTCCCTGTCGACATCGAGGCGGAAGGACTTACCACTGCGCTCAAGCGACTCTCAAAGAATGCACAAACGCTGTTCGGCATTGCCTGTCAGGTCCGCATAATGGGGGAGCCGGCAGCAGTCGACGCCAGCGTAGTCACGCACCTGTTTCGCATTGCGCAGGAAGCCGTAAGCAATGCGGTGAAACACGGCCGGGCGACGGAAGTTAGCGTCGCGCTGGCCTTCTCACCAGACAGGATTCGCATTCGTATTCGCGACAACGGCGTCGGCTTTCCCAGTGAAAGATCCGGTGAATCAGGGATGGGCGTACATATTATGCACTACCGGGCACGTATCATTGGCGGAACGCTTGAGGTTCGCTCGATCCAAGATGAGGGCACGAGCGTAACTTGTACCGTACCTTTGGTGGTGAAAAATCAACGCAGCTAGCGTTTTTGCATATGGAAAAGATACTTCTTGTCGATGATCATCCCCTGATGCGGAAGGGTCTCGCGATGACGATTGATACCGAGCCTGATCTTACCGTCGTCGCTCAGGCTGAGAACGCTGAGGAAGCGCTCGATGCAATGGAAGAAGTCAAGCCCGACCTCGCCGTGGTCGACATATCGCTACCGGGAATGAGCGGACTCGAGCTCATGAAACACATGATGGCACTGAAACCGGATTTGCAGGTGCTCGTCGTCTCACGTCACGATGAGGCCCTGTACGCGGAACGTGCGATTCGTGCCGGTGCCCGCGGCTACGTGATGAAACTCGAAGCCGGAGAGGTGATCATTAAGGCCATTCGACGAGTTCTCAATGGCGGCATCTACGTTAGTGAGGAAGTGAACGAGAGGCTCCTGCTCGGCATGGCGCAGGGAAGAGGAGCGCTGACGAAATCTCCCCTCGAGGTTCTCAGTGATCGCGAGCTGGAGGTCTTCGAGCTGACGGGACGTGGTTTGAGCACAAGAGATATCGCTGAAAAGCTTCATCTCTCCGTCAAGACGGTCGAATCGTACCGCGCGCGGATTAAGGCAAAACTCAATCTCAATAACGCCGCGGAGCTGATGCAGCATGCGGTCCATTGGGTCGAGGGCGAAGGAGCAGAATAGAAAGCTCCGGCCGGCCCCTGTGGGTCAGTCCCTGACGGTCGCAAATCATTAAGCCCCACACGCGGTGGAGAGGAAGGCCCTGATTCGGGTGTCTTGCCCTGCACTTTATTCCTGCCAAACGAATACACGCCTGCGTGGATGGGGTCACAGGGAAGTTTCGATCGTATCGGCATGTCCCCGCCTCATTGCGCCGGACAACAGCCAGACTGATGTCGCAGCCACCCAGTCGCCGGGAGTTCCTGGCGAATTGCGCCAAAGCGCTCGGCGGAGTAGCCATGGTCGGAGCCGCGCCGAACGCGATCTTCGCCGTGCGCCGTCCCCTCGCCGAATTGCACGATGAGTTTATCTGGTCGATGGGGACCCAGGTGAGACTGTCGCTCCCCCGCGAGGCATACGCCCCGCGCCTCTTCGAGGAAGCATTTTCCGCTATCCGGGAGGTGGATCGCGATCTGAGCGTTCATCGGTCTTCCAGCGAGCTCAGTCGCCTCAATGATGTGCCTGGCGATTGGAGGACCGGCTCGCGCCCACTCGTCGAAGTGACCCGGGCCGCACTCCGATTCGGCGAGTTGACGGAAGGCGCGCTCGACGTCACCGTGTTGCCCATCTTGCGACGCCTCGGCTTTGCTCCACGGCATGGCGACGGATCGGGACCCGAAAAGGAGGTCATTGACTATACGAAACTCCACGTCCGGGGGAATGAAGTCCGGCTCGAAACGGGGGGCTACGCCGTCGACTTCGGAGGTATCGCCAAAGGGTTTTCTGTTGACGAAGCGTTGATTTCATTGCGAAGTTCGGGGATCGGCTCGGCCCTTCTGGACGCAGGGGGAGACTTGTACGCAATGGGGCGTCCTGAGCCGACGAGACGCTGGAGAATTGGTATCCGGGATCCGTTCCGGCCCGAATCGTTGTTCGCCACACTCGAAATAGAAGACGAGGCGGTTGCGACGTCGGGGACCTATGCCCAGAGTCGTGAAGTGGACGGCGTACGGCGATCGCACATCATCGATCCAAAGACCGGTCTTTCGGTCAGCGAAGTCGTGAGCGCGAGCGTGCTGTCGCGCTCGACGATGACATCCGACGCGTTGGCCACAGCGATCAGCGTGATGCAGCCGGCGGCCGCCCGGAAACTCATCGAGACGCTGCCGGAGACCGAAGCCGTCTGGGTATTTGCGGATGGAAGGATTGCGATGACCGACGGCCTCAAGAGTCGCATTCAGCTCGTCTAAGTCCGTGCCAAGGCCTTTTCTGGATCACGGCTTGCGGTGGTCACCTCCCCTGCAAGTCTCCCGATCGGGATCGTGATTCCGGTGTTGCTCCGACGTTGGGCGTTTTCGCGGAAGGACTTTTGAGGAAATACGAAGGCTGCCTCACTCTGAGTCGAAGACGGAACCTACATTCTACACTCCAGATCGATAGACGCGAAGGTATTCCGATGAAGTCATATGCGATTCTTGCGCTCTCCTTTTCATTGGTGATCTCGGTTGCCTCGGGGTGCGGAGGGCGCCAGAGCGAATCTGCGTCAGGCGGAGAGGCCGGCGGACTGACGGCCGAGCAAATGGAAAACGGAGTCGGACCTGTGACGACCGTCACGTTGGGTGAGATTGACCCAGAGCTCGCCGAGAAGGGCAAGGCCACCTTTGAACTCAAGTGCAGCGCCTGCCATAAGTTAGACGAGAGGTATGTCGGACCTGCGCTGGGTGACGTGCTCAGCCGTCGAACGCCGGCATACGTCATGAATATGATCCTCAATCCCGAAGGCATGCTGTCAGAGCATCCGGAAGCAAAGAAGCTGTTGAGCGAGTACATGACGCCCATGGCGAATCAGAATCTGACAGAGGACGAAGCGCGATCTGTAGTCGAGTATTTTCGGACGACGAGCGTGGCGATGGACGAGGAGAGTGGGGCGGCCGTGGACGGCCCCGGCGGCGAATCTGACTGAGACGTAGACGCGCGTCACTCCAAACCTCGCCTCACCTACGCGTTGCGTTTCTTCTCATTGCCTTCACTTTGTCGGGGCGGGCCTCACAGGTGGTGATTGCCTTTCCCCACCCGGCATAAGGACGCCACCCCGCATGGGTGGGATGTGCACCGCCGTATCCTCATTGTGACTTAGAACCAATGGTTCAGCGCAATGAAAGACTTCAAGAACATACTCGCGGCGGTAGATCTGTCTGAATGCTCCCAAAGAGCACTAGGTCTCGCGATCGACTTCGCATTTTCGGAAGGTACCCGGTTGCACGTGCTTTTCGTGGAGGTACTGCATGGCGAGCCGTACGACGAGTCGGTCAAAGCCCGCCTCGAATCCATGGTCAAGACGCGTCTCGCCGAGAAGAGCCTGGTCGGTGTCGACGTGGAGTACGCTATTGAACGAGACTACGTAGCCGGGCCGGCTATTCTACGGTACGCGCGTGACTACGATATCAATCTGATCGTGATGGGAACGCATGGGCGGCGAGGACTTCGGGCCCTCGTGCTGGGAAGCGTCGCGTCGGAGGTTGTAAGAGAAGCCCCGTGTGCGGTCCTCACAGTGCGCAAGGATGGCGATATCGACCCCGTGCACGTACGTCGAATTCTTGTCCCGTTCGATTTCTCCGAATACTCCCGCGAAGCCTTGAAGACGGCACTAGACGTAGCGGCCTCGGCGGGTGCCAAGATCGACCTTGTTCACATTGTCGAAGACCGATTTCACCCGGCTTTCTACGGTCCCTTCTTCCAATCCGTTTACGACATGGAGCCCGACATCGAACAGCGGTCCGAGCGCCATCTCCGCGAGGAAGTTGCAGGGCTCGATGCGGATGACCTGGTTGTCTCCGTCAAAGCATTCGGCGGCTATCCCGCTCGTGACATTCCACGCTACGTCGAGAACCATGACGTCGATTTGATCATCATGTCGACGCACGGATTGACTGGGATGGAGCACTTCTTAATGGGGAGCGTTGCCGAGAAGACGGTTGCGCATGCGACCTGCCCGGTATTGATCGTGAAACCCCATAATCTGGTTCGCAGGCACGGCGAAGCCGACATTGGAGTCGAGCATGCGTTTTGAATCCGAAAACAAAATGGAGCGGATCCGGTCGATCCTCTTTCCGACCGATTTTTCGCCGTGCGCCGAGAGAGCGTATACCCACGCGGTGTATCTGGCGCGCCGATTGGGCGCACGGCTTCACGTGCTCTCGGTCGTGTATCACGAAGAGGATCTGGCCACGAATCCAATGAGTTTCCTGCCGCTCGGCAATGACGAACTGGCGCTTCAACTTGGTCTGGAGTCGTATCGTCGCGCGAGCACCTCCGACGAGGATTCCCTGGATGTCGTTAATGTCCAGCTGCAGTCGAACTCGGCGTGGAGGTCCATACTGGATTACGTTTCCGACAACGACATCGACCTGGTCGTCATGGGAACGCACGGGCGACACGGGCTCGATCGGCTGTTGCTCGGCAGCGTAGCCGAGCAGGTGGTGCGAAGGGCGCCTTGCCCGGTGCTAACCGTCCGACAGGAACATCCCGTCGTACGGCGCTCAGGTGCGCCACCCACCATCGTGGTGCCCATCGATTTTTCGCCTTTCTGCCGTCCGACGCTGCAGTATGCCCTTGACCTTGCCCGCCTGTACGAGGCTGAGTTGGATCTCGTGCACGTTGTCGAGCAGGTAAATCTCCCGAACGTCTACGGGATCGACCCGATTCCCATGGTAGCCTCAGACCTGCAGACGCGATCTCGCGAGGCCCTGGAAGCGCTTGCAGGGGAGGTGCTGCCGGAGGACCAGGCGGTCCGATGCACCGTCCTCGTCGGGCACGCAGGTTACGATATTGCCGAATTCGCAAGCGAGCAGGATGCCGATATGATAGTCATAGCAACCCACGGTCTTACAGGTCTCAAGCGATTGCTTATGGGAAGCGTGACCGAACAAGTGCTGCGCACGGCTACGTGCCCCGTGTTCACAGTGCGCAGTTACGAGCCGGCCGAAATCGAGGCTCACACTGAAACGGAGGATCGATATGAAGTCCACTGAGTCCACTCCCTGGCGGAGTCCCCTACGGACGCCCCGTCAGCTCGAAGCGAATGGACAAGAGCCCGAGAGATCGCAGGCGGAAATTGATGCCCGTCTGGTGCCGAGCAAGCGTTCGGTTGTGCCTAAGAAGCAGTTGCGCGCCGACGTTCGCAGATTCGAGACCGTACTGGTTGAAGTCGGTCTGGTGATTGCGCTCGGCCTCATGCTTGGACTCCTGAAAGCCCCGATTAGATGGGATGCGCAGTTCGTGGCCCAGGAAACGGAATCTATGGTCGTCAAGATGGAGGAGGTCGAGCAGACCCAGCAGATCAAAAAACCGCCGCCTCCGCCGAGACCTCCTGTTCCGGTTTCGGTCCCCGACGAGACGGTTCTCGAGGACGAGCCGCTGGATATCGATGCGGAAATTGATATAGACGAGCCGCTCGATCTGCCGGCGCTTCCGCCGCCGCCGGCAGCTGAAGAGTCCGACGAAGAGGCCGATATTTTTGTCGTTGTAGAAGAGATGCCCGAATTGGTAGGCGGCATCAAAAGCCTGTATGACGTAATCCAGTATCCCGATCTCGCGCTGCGCGCGGGGATTGAAGGCACGGTGGTCGTCCAGTTTGTGATTGAGACGGACGGCAAGCCCACGAATCTGAACGTCATGAAATCCGCCGGGAGCATACTGGACACCGCGGCCCTCGAAGCCATCGCAAAGCTCCGGTTCAAACCGGGAAAACAGCGCGGCAAACCGGTGCGAGTGCGGTACGCGATGCCGGTCCGTTTCAAGCTAACCGAAGCGCAGGGGCGGTCATAGCGATGGGCGTGGCACGACCTGGCGCAAACGGAAGAGAGAGCGAGGAGCTTCCACGTCGCCGGGCAACCGTAGGTGATTCCACCGCAAGAGACGTGATCAAGAGCCCCACGTTTGGTCGAGGGCCGCACGCGCATCCGTGGCAGCCATCTTTGAATATTGTTGGACGCATGTCCGAATCCACTTCGCATCCGTCCGCTAGAAGCATGACGATGACTCTCGACGATCCGTGGTCAGTTTCTGCCCATGTTCTGCCGGATGACCTTACTACGGAGCAGCAGTGCAAGTATCTCCTGAACTTTGCGGTTCTCGCACCGTCCAGCCATAACAGCCAGCCGTGGCTGTTTCGGGTGACGGGCAAAGAGATCGCACTCTACGCGGACCGAACGCGAGCGCTGCCCGTGATCGATCCGGATGACAGGGAGCTCATCATGAGTTGTGGGGCCTCGCTCTTCCACTTGCGGGCAGCCCTGCACGGTTTTGGATTTTCACCGGTGGTGCGGCTTTTCCCGGACTTTTCGAACAGAGATCTGCTGGCCTACATCCATATCGGCGAACAGACCGAGCCGGATCCTTACTGGCAGCGACTCCTCGGAGCCATCAAGCATCGGCACACCAACAGGAGTCCTTTTGAAAGGCGACATGTTCCCCCGCATGAGATCGAGGCGTTGCAGGAAGCAGCCGCTGCCGAACGAACACACCTGGCGGCATTCGCTTCGAAAGATGATCGTATCCCGTTGTCGGTGCTCATCGCCGAAGCTGACCTGATTCAATCAAAGGACAAGGGATTTCGTCGCGAGCTTGCGGCGTGGATGCATCCGAACCGGACAAAGAGCCGCGACGGCATCCCAGGTTTTGCAATGGGCATTTCCGACTGGCTGAGTAACGCAGGTCCGTCGGTCGTCAGGACATTCGATTGGGGAAGCGGGAAAGCGGCGCACGACCAGCAGCTGGCCGAGGGATCCCCCGCATTGATCGTTCTCAGCACGGCGTCAGACGATGCGGCGGCTTGGCTCGAGGCCGGTCAGGCGCTTGCCCGTATCCTGCTCCAAGCGACGGACTTCGGACTCATGGCATCTTTCTTGAATCAGCCTATCGAAGTCGATGATCTCCGGCCGCGCGTTGCGGAGCTCGCCGGTGGTCCGCCCTACCCGCAGTCGATTCTGCGCGTCGGCTATGGCCAGCCGGTCCGGCCCACGCCCAGGAGGCCGGTACGTGAGGTGATGTACCGATCCCGCTAGGTCAGGCCGCCTCGCGAACGAGATAGAAACCGACCTCCAGTCGAGCGGTTCTATCCTGTCCAACGAAGCGCCTACGCCATGGAAGTCGTTCAGCTCGAAGCCTTTGGCCTCGAGAACATCCAGATGCGCACCCGACCCGATCCGGTGATCGGAGAGCGGGACGTGCTTCTTGAAATGCGTGCGGCATCGCTGAATTCCCGCGACTATCTCACGGTAAAGGGTGTCTACAACCCCAAACAGAAGCTGCCGCTAGTTCTCTGCTCCGACGGCGTCGGGAAAGTAGTTGATGTCGGATCGAGCGTATCCCGTTTCAGCCCGGGTGATCGTGCGATTCCCTGTTTTGCACAGGGCTGGATCGAAGGGCCGCTCACGAGTGGCTTTCGTCACCTCACACTCGGCGGGCCGTTGGATGGTACGCTGTCGGAGTACATGGCGATTTCCGAGGAAAGCTGCGTGCACGCTCCCGAGTACCTCGACGATGCCGAAGCCGCAACGCTCCCGTGCGCCGGTCTCACGGCGTGGAGCGCGGTTGTCGGGCAAGCCGCCGTCAAGGAGGGAGACAGCGTGCTGATTGAGGGTACGGGTGGCGTCGCCGTCTTTGCGATGCAGTTTGCCCTGATGCTCGGGGCGCGTCCGATCGTGATCTCCAAGAGCGACGCAAAACTCGAACGCGCGCGAGAGATGGGGGCCGACGAGACCATTAACTACATACGCGAGCCACAGTGGCATCGCGCCGTGAAGGATCTGACCGAAGGAAAGGGTGTCGATCTTGTCATCGAGGTCGGAGGTGATGCGACGCTGCAACAGGCCGTCCGAGCTGTGAGAGCATCCGGACAACTAAGCATGGTCGGCGTGCTTGGCGGGGCGGTTGCGAGTCTGAACCTGCCGCTCGTGGTCATGCGGAACGTCCGCCTGCAAGGTGTGACGGTCGGTTCTCGCATGGATTTCGAGAGCATGATAGACGATCTGGAGGAGTCGCGAATTAGACCGGTAATCGACCGTGTGTTCCACCTGGCGGAGACTGCGGAGGCGTTCAGGTATCTGGCGAACGCGGGCCATTTCGGAAAGGTCTGCATCCGGCACTCCGAAGCGTCGGGAGAACAGGGCGGCAGTACCGGCTAGAATCGATACGAGAAGCCTGACTTCGGCGCCATTCTTTACGGCGACCGGCTGAATTGACATCCGGCTATCCCCGGAGAGGTGCCGTTTTGATAGAAATCTCGCGGTCAGGAAACCGAGTGCAGCCCCGGACAAAATCTACCGGCGCTGGGTTCGGGCTTTGCCTCACTGGTTGGCCCACGTCAAATAGGCCCTCGAAGCGATGTCCTTGCGAAGTACCTGCAGCGACTTCATCTCTTCGAGCAGTTCAATGACGTCGTTTCCGTCGGCCTGGGCCCTGTACAGGCGATGCTGCATTTCCTCAATGGCCTTATTGACCCGTTTGAGTTTCAAATACGTCATCGCGTCGGTGGCGGCGCCCCTCGCATTGGCGTACAGTTTCGGCACCTCGATGTCATGCATCGACGACCAGTTTTCCGAAAGCTCCTCTCTATCGATGAGCACTCCCGCCGCGAATTCCTGAACCTCCGGGTCGTCCAGGTCCGAGAGAAGACGCGCCGGATTGACGTCGCCGTTGCTGTACATGTCGAGGAGGCGCTGAACGGTCCGACGTACTACACCCTCTGAGAATTCATCCAGACCCATATGGCCCAGTACGAAGCCAATCAATTCTTCGCCGTGCTCCAGCATGAGTCGCACAAGCGTCTGCTCACGTGGCTCGATGGGATGCTGGATCTCCCTTGCCGGTGCTTCGG
Organism: uncultured Bacteroidota bacterium; assembly: GCA_963768715.1. GTDB lineage: Bacteria > Bacteroidota > Rhodothermia > Rhodothermales > DATKEJ01 > DATKEJ01. The sequence continues at coordinate 128,223 of CAVYJC010000009.1, read as the reverse complement.
CAGGCGTGTTCTCCTGTCTCTCCGATTCTTTACGTCTCGTCGTCGCTCGACGCCGCCGGCCCGTCGTCAGTCCCGCCAGTTCTTTTCGCAGCTTGTCGTCGGGCATTCCTGTCTGCTCGGCAACGAGACGGAGATAGCCTTCCTGGCGCACCGCATTCGGAATGAGTGCGATCGACTTGAGGGCCGACTGGATCGCTTCCCAGAGTTTCTCCGGATCGGTCTCTGCTCCCGAATATCCGGCGACGGACAGCTTGAAGGCGACGAAATCCGTTTTGTGCGTGTCCGAGAAAATCAGAAAGCCGTCCCGGCCCTTCTTCTGTACGAAGCTGTCTGGGTCGTAGCCCTCCGGAAGCCGGAGCGTCCGAACTTTCATGTTCGCTGCCAGGAGCAGATCAATGCTGCGTTCCATGGCCGAGACGCCCGCCAGGTCCGCATCGAACAGAAGAATCACCGAGTCGGTGTATCGCCCGAGTAGCTTCACTTGTGTCGTGGTCAGGGCCGTGCCGCTGGTGGCCACTACGTTGTTAATGCCGCTCTGGTGCATGCTTATCACATCTGTGTTGCCCTCGACCAGATAGGCTTCTTCGGATTTGCGGATCTCGTTTTTCGCGAAGTGCAGGCCGTAGAGCAGTCGGCCTTTGTGATACACCTGGGTTTCGGGGGTGTTTACGTACTTGGCCTGCTTTTCGTCACCGTCCAGAATGCGTCCCGTAAAACCGACGACCTGGCCGACCTGAGTAAGGAGGGGGAACATTACGCGGCCGCGGAACCGATCGTAGTAGCCGTCACCTTTCTCACGCTTGACGACGAGTCCGGCCATCTCAAGGTATTCGACGGATGTGCTTTCCTTCTCGGCGTGATGAATGAGGGCGTCCCACGTATCCGGTGCGTACCCGATTCCAAACCGCCTGATCGTTTCATCCTTAAACCCACGTTCCTCGAGATAGCGGAGCGCACGTTTACCCGGCTCGGTTTCGGTAAGCTGATGATGGTAGAAACGTCCGGCCAGGCGAAGCGCATGATAGAGCGAGTCGACGACGCTCGATGCCTGCGTATCCGCACTCGAAGGCGCCGGCAGAGTCACACCGGCACGCTCGGCCAGAACGCGAACGGCCTCTACGAAGTCGAGTTTCTCGATTTCCCGAAGGAAACTGAAGACGTTTCCGCCTTTGCCGCAGCCGAAGCATTTGTAGATCCCTCGCTCGGGGTTGACGCTGAACGAAGGGGTCTTTTCACTGTGAAACGGACACAGGCCAAAGAAATTCGTGCCGCGTTTCTTCAGCGCGACGTAATCGGAAACGACGTCGACAATGTCGACGGCGCTTCGAACCTCTTCAATCTTGTCGTCCGGGATTCGCATCGACGGTTGTCAAAGCTGAGGAATCGTCGCAGTCTGCGTGCACGATAAAGGAAAGCCGTACCTGAACATGTTACCGCGCATCCTTGTCGTGGTTCTTCGTCTTCGTGCGCCTCAGATGCCGGAGGCGATGAGAAGTTCGACGTCACGGTGGGGCATTCCGAAGAGTGAAGCGAGGCTCTTCTTTGTCAAATGCTTGCGGTAAACGTATGTCCCGTTTCGAAGGCCTTCATTGCGCCAGAGTGCCTCGTTGACGGTCTCGGCTGCGCCAATCTCCAGAAGAAAGGGGACGAGCACGTTCGTAAGCGCATCGGTCGCCGTCCTCGCTGCATTGGAGGGCATGTTCGGGACGCAGTAGTGTATGACCCCGTGCTCGGTAAACACGGGTTGTGAATGCGAGGTCGGACGCGAGGTCTCGATGCATCCGCCCTGATCGATCACGGCGTCGACGACGACTGATCCCGGTCGCATGGATGCCACCATGTCCTCCGTTACGAGAACCGGCGAGCGCGATCCACCGTGGACCATTGCTCCAACGATGACGTCCGCAGATTCGACGTAATGGCGTATGTAGGTCTCGTTAGCCATCGCGGTCGTGATTCTCCGGTCCAGATAGTGCTCGAGGGCGCGAAGGCTGGCTAGGTCGGAGTCGAGAACCGTGACTCGCGCTCCGAACCCGAGAGCTGTTCGGGCCGCCCACTCGCCGACGACGCCGGCGCCGAGGATAAGGACGTGGGCCGGCGGAACCCCCGAAATGCCGCCCAGAACGAGCCCTGCTCCTCCTTCGGGGCTCTCCAGATAGCGCGCGGCGATTTGAATCGACATCGAACCCATGATCTCGTGCATCATCCGTACGATCGGATAGGTGCCGTCGTGGGTCTTTATGAACTCGAAACCGATGCCGGTCACGGACAACTCCATGAGTCGCCGGAAGAAATCCTTCGTCGCGTTGCCGAGATGCAGCGCCGATATCAAGATCTGCTTCTCACGCAAGAGATCGAGCTCTTCGCCGCTCGGCGGCGCGACTTTCACGATCAGGTCACATCGTTCATAAATGTCGGCCGCGGAGTCCACGATTTCGGCTCCCTCGCTCGTATAGAGGCGATCCGAAAAATGCGCCTGTTTGCCGGCGCCCATCTGGACAAACACATCGTGTCCACTCGCGACCAGTGCACCGACACCGGATGGACTCAATGCGACACGCCGCTCCTCGTTAACAACCTCACGCGGAACGCCTACGCTCTGTCTCCGACCGTTCCGTTCGGGACGCAACGGCTTTTCAAGGGGAACGACTGCGGACTGTGAGGATGACCCGACGGAATACTCAGGTGACTCCATCTAAACTACGAGTGAGGGATGGGGCGCGACGACTGACCAAGATTGTTTAATATAGCATTTTCGATGATCCATGAGCGAAAGTTCGTCGCTCACGGATCACGTTCGCGATCCGCGGTTTCAGTCCGCCCAGCGACTGATGAGGATGCTGCCCGCCGTGGCGACATTGAGTGACTCCACACCGCTTGTCGCACGACGGCGTCCGCTCACGTGGACAACCCCGTCCAACTGTGATTTCACCGCTTCGGAGAGGCCATGGCCCTCGCTGCCGAGGACGAGGATCGACTTTTCCGCGTTACGCCAGTTGGGATCATCGGCGCGGGACAGATCCGCGCCGAAGCAGGAGAAACCGAGACCTTTCATGTAGGCCAGACCCGCCGGGAGGTCGTCCATACGTACGAGCGCAAGGTCCCAGATGGCACCGGCCGACGCGCGCACAGCCTTCGGATTGAAGAAATCCGCTGTGTCACCGCCGGCCATTACGGCCTCGACGCCGAACCAGGCGGCGCTTCGAATCAGTGTGCCAACGTTGCCGGGATCCTGTACGCCGTCCATCGCGAGGATCCGGTGGACCCCGGCGATGGCCGCGACGGGAGCAAGCTGAATCCGGGCGGTTGCCACGACACCCTGGTCCTGCAGTACGGAGGTCAGGCGAGCCATGCCTTTCGATCGGACGCTAGCGATGAGGTTGGCCCTGGCCGACCGAAGTAGCTCCAGTCTGCCGTCGTTGAGCGCGTCCATCCGAACGACGATGTCTTCAAGCGTCACACCTGCCTGCACCGCCGACGCCAGTGCCCGCCAGCCTTCAATTCGAAACAAACCGTGCTCGCGTCTGGCCGATCCGCGATCGAGGTCGGCGATCATCTTGGCACGTGCGCGGGAGAGGGGATCGGGACTAAACGGATCAGCTGGCATTGTCCAGATCGAACGTTGAATGATTGGATGGCAAAACCGGTCTCTATTGTGACCGTATGAAGGGTATATTGGGCGCCGAACAGGCAAAACTAACCGTCCAGCAAGTGAATAACGACCTCTACCGCGAGCTAGTCTACAAGAAATCGATCTATAAGGAGCCCTCTCCGTTTTCCGACCGAGAGAATCCGTTCGAGTCGATGGTCGAGCAGTTTGATTCGGCGGCACGTTTGCTGAAACTCGAGCGGGGATTCTATGAGTTTCTCTGCACCCCGTCGCGAATCCACATTACCGCCATTCCGATCAGAATGGACGACGGCCGCATCGAGGTTTTCGAAGGCGTCAGGGTCATCCATAATGAGGTCCTCGGACCGAGCAAGGGCGGCGTTCGATTCGCACCCGACGTCGATCTCGAGGAAGTGAAGGCACTTGCGGCATGGATGACGTGGAAATGCGCGGTCATCGGTGTTCCGTTCGGTGGCGCGAAGGGAGCCGTGCGCTGCAATCCCCGCGAGTTGTCGCCGACCGAACTGGAGAAGATTACGCGACGCTATACCGCCAACATGATCAACGTTTTTGGACCGGATTGTGACATCCCGGCTCCAGACATGAACACCAACGAGCAGATCATGGCGTGGATCGTGGACACCTATTCGATGCACGCTGCACGGACCGAGACCGCTGTTGTAACCGGAAAGCCCATCATCCTTGGAGGATCGCAAGGGCGCGTCGGTGCGACCGGCCGCGGCGTCATGGTCGTTGCGATCGCAGCGCTGGATAAGCTCGGGCTCGAAACGTCGGAGTGCTCGGTCGCCGTTCAGGGATTCGGCAACGTAGGCTCCGTGGCTGCGCAGCTGCTCTCCGAACGAGGATGCACCATAAAGGCCGTATCGGATGTATCGGGAGGATACTACAGGGAGGAAGGCCTCGACGTTGAGGAGTTGATCACGTATTCCCGCGAACACGGTCATTCGCTCGAGGGATATCCGAACGCCACGCGGATAGACAACGAGGCGCTCTTGGTTTCCGACGTGGATGTCCTTATTCCTGCCGCCAAGGAGCTTCAGATCACCGAGCGTAATGCAGAGCGGATTCGCGCGAAGGTTATCGTAGAGGGTGCGAACGGACCGACCACACCGTCGGCCGACAAGATTCTTAAGGAAAAGGGAGTTCTCGTCGTGCCCGATATTCTTGCGAACGCGGGTGGTGTCACCGTGTCTTACTTTGAGTGGGTGCAGGATCGACAGGGATATTTCTGGACGCTCGAGCGCGTCAACCGACGGCTGGGTACGATGATGCGTGCGGCGTTTGAAAACGTTTATGAAGCGGCACAGTCCTACGACGTTTCAATGCGAATCGGCGCATACGTGATTGCCGTCGACAAAGTGGCGAGCGCCCTCCGCATCCGAGGCATCTGGCCGTAGTCTCAACAGACAAACTGATGTTGCGTTCGCTGATTCTGGTCGCCATTCTGTCCGCTTTCTGGGTGCGGCCGCTCACAGCTCAGAACACGAACATGGACGTCCTCGGGGGGCTTGCCGTCAAATGTCTCGGTGACATTCCCGGACCCGTTGACACGTTCCGCGTGAATGCCGGTCGTCGGATGCCTTTTCTCAGACCCTATTTGACGCGGCACTGGCTGTCGCGCGGATACAAGGTGTTTCTACCGGACTCGGTCGCGAAATATGAAGGGCCAAATCCGATCCACGAACTACGTTACGATGCCGAGTCGGCAGACGTCTCGTACGAGCGCGCCGAGCGAGACAGTCTGCGACGGACGATCCGACTCACGATTGCCCACTCGTTTATATCGCCTGAGGGAAGACTGGTGGAAGAATCCCGGTGCCAGAACGCCGTCTCCGACACGATACTCGCGAAGGATGTGCCGCTCGTCCAAGAGGATTCCTGGGAGGAGACCCACGGAACGGTTCCGCTTAATCGCAGCTGGCGTACGTGGGTCGAACCGGCGGTGATTGGTTCGTCCATCGCTGTTGTCGTCTATCTCTTTTTCTCTGTCCGCTCATAGTGATTCGCTGGTACGTTCTCGCCCTCGTTGCCCTCCAGGCCGGCTGCGCCCAACCGGTGGCGCCCAGCGGGGGTCCGGTTGACAAGACGCCGCCGGATCTCATCGCAATGTATCCCCCATCCAACTCTGTCGATTTCGACGGGGACATGATTCGGTTCGAGTTCTCGGAGCGGGTCGACAAGGCTTCTTTTGACAAGGCGCTGCGCATCGTACCCGAGCTCTCGAACACGCCGAAGCTCCACTGGAAAGGTAGAGAGCTCGAGATGAGGTTCCAGGATCCTCTCTCCGAAGCGACGACGTACGTTTTTACGATAGACAATTCCTTGAGGGATGAGCGAGGCGTCTCGATTCGCGAACCGATAGTCCGCGCCATTTCAACAGGTCCGATTATCGATAGCGGCGTCATCTCCGGCCGACTGCTCGGTGCACGATCCGGAAAGCCCGTGCCGAACATAGATGTGATTGCCATACGCACGGATACGGCCGGATCGGGTACGCCGCCGATCGAGTACCGTACGCAGACCGGCTCTGACGGTGTCTTCCGGCTGAAATTCCTTCCCCAGGCGCCCTTCGCGCTCTCCGCTTTCGAAGACCGGAATCGCAGCCGATCTCACGATGATGGGGAGCAGTTCGCTGTTGCGCCACATAGAAATTTCCTGCCTGCCTCAGAGGATTCGCTCGACCATCCGCTCGACTGGTGGGTGGTGAATCCCGACACGACGCGACCCGTGCTTACGGAAGCACGGGCCCGATCCAGTCGTCGTATCGAGCTCCGCTACTCTGAACCGGTCCATCTTGACAGCCTGGCGCCTCAGGCGTGGATGCTTCAGGATACAGCAAGCGGGGCCGCTGCCGTTGTTCGGGGCGTATATCTGAACCCCAAGGATAGGCGGCGCCTGGTGTTGATGACCGATTCGCTCGCTTCGTCGACGTATCGGATCGAGGCGTTTGCCACGGTGCGCGATACATCCGAAAACACGGCTGTCGACTCGTCGCACTCCTTTGAAGTCAGTGCCGTTGCCGATACCATGCGGTTGCGCTTGATCGGATTCGACCCTCAGACCTCGAAGGAAGTCCGTCAGATCCCATTGACGGGCCGCCAGGATCCTGGGCTGCAGCTCAACCAGTATGTTGCGCCGGATCGGTTGCGAGGCGCCCTGACAGTAGGGGACACGCTGGGAGTTGGCCGCGACTTCCTTTTGGATTCGCCTGACGGCACGCTCTGGCGACTGCACCTGTCGCCGGCAATCCAGCCGGGTGAAACCGTCAGGATTTCGGTGGACGGAGCGCTTTTCGGAGTGGACTCGACGCTGACGGCTGAATTTCGCAGGCTGAGTTTAGACGAAACGGGTTCGCTGGCCGGCCGCGTCGAGGCTGAAAGTGACGTCGTGGTGGAGATCTATGCGGAACGAGGGAAAGACGCGCGGCCTGTTGCCGTCAGCCGCTCGACCGGAGACTATTCGATTGGTGACCTGGCGGTTGGCAACTACAAACTGCGCATGTTCGGAGATGCCGATGGCGATGGCGTCTGGGATTGGGGACAGATCGATCCCTATGTTCAACCGGAGGTGATGAAATGGTATCCGGATTCCGCCCGCGTCCGCGCCGGGTGGGAAACCGTGCTCGACACGCTTCGGCTGGGACCCGTTCCCGAAGAGTGAGTCAGCGTTTCAAGCCCGACAGGAGGACGTCGAGTGCGATGACGAGGGCGCCCATGGTACCGAAGAAGATGAGTGCCGGAATAGGCTGCCAGATGACGAGTCCGCCGAAGAAGCCCAGGACGCCGCCGAGATACTTGATGTAGTTGAGCTGCTCGTTGGAAGAATTCTTGATCAGTTCCTCGAGGCGTCGCTCATCGTAGCGGCGCATGTTGTCGAGGATCATGCCGTGGATATCCATCTGCCCGACGAAGCTCAGGACGGCGGTCGTTGCCCAGCGTTCGATCTCATCGGCTCGATCTTCGAACTTCGCGGGTATGGAGTCGAGCAGGTGATCGGTTTCGTCGAGAACGCGGTCGAGCGTATGTGGCAGATCGGCGATTGCCGCGTCGATGCGCTCCTGAAACTCGTCTTCGCGAAAGAATCGGTACACTCTTAGAGCGAGTCCACTCACGCCGCGTCCGGCGTGATCCTGCAGCTTCTCTGTGGCGATTTCCGCGAGTCGAATTCTCACCTCGGACGACCCGAGCACTCTCGCGGCATAATCGACGACCAATTGCTTTACGTCCAGCCGGAACTCGGGGTCTTCGATGACGCCGCGAACCACCGAAACGGCCCGCTCCCGATACCTGGAAATGACGCCGCTATCCTGGATCTTGTCCTTTATAATCTGCTCGTTGATGAGTTCCTCGGTGACTGCCTGAGCGAGACGTTGGATGACACGATCACGCTGCGCCGGAATCAGCCCTTGCCCCAGGAGCGGCCGGCGCTCGCGTGGTCGGAACAGCATCGTTATTGCAATCCAATTCGTCAGGAATCCGATCATCCCGCTCACGGAAACGATTCGGATGACGCCTTCGAGCGACAGAACGCGACCGAATACGGTGATCGACTCGCCGTCGAAATCCCAGATGAACGAGGCAGCGAAGAGCGCGATGAGGATGGGAGGGACAGTCCGGAGCACCCACAGGACCCGACTGCCGATCAGCATGGTGGCCGGAGTCATTGAGGGCCGTGCCTCCGGTTCGTCTTCACTCGGGGGGAGATAGCGCTTCGCATACTTCACGACGAGCGCACCGAGATCCCTAACCCGTGCTCGCGTTATGCGTCGAGCTTCAGGAATCGAGTGGATTGATTCAGCTTCGGGAGGTTCCACGTAGCAAGATGTAGGTCACTGTGGCAGTCTCGCCAATGTACGGGCGCGGGGAGGGAAGGATACGTCGACGGTGCCGGACCTGCCTACGCGGTCAGTTCCACTCGGTGCCCGACTTTCTGAATTCGTAGGCGGCGCCCACGCTGCTGCCGCCCTCGGCGTCTCCGGCGGCCCCGACGAGCACGCGTCCATCCCGAACTGCTACACTCGAGCCGAACCCGTCGGCATGATCGACGTTGTTGCTTACGAGCTTGGCCTGCAGCACCCATGCACCGTTGGAAAGGCCGAAAACAAACGCGGAGCCCGGGGCGAGATGCTCGCCTTCCATGCGCTGCGCTCCAACGATGAGCACATCATCGTCGTGGCCGAGCACGGCGCCGAATCCACGACTGGCAACGCGGTCCCCGGCACTGAGGATGCCGTTAGGCTTCCAGGACGTCCCGTCGAAATCGAAAATGTGCACCGAACCGTCGGGATGCTCTTCATATGCCCCTGGCGCTCCAATGAAGATGCGATTGTCGCCCAATGCGACCGCCGAACCGAAAAGCTGACCTGCGTCCTGTGCCGGCGGATTGAACTTGCTTTCGAGGACGTATGAGGAGCCCGCAAGTCTGAAGAGATACGCAGCACCTGACTGGATGGCCGAGCCGAATCCGTGGGGACATCCTACCAGGACCTTGTCACCGTGAATGGACACGCTGCTCCCGCATCGATCGCCGGGGGCCGCATCGGGGGCTGTCAGTTTTTCCTGGAGTGACCAGCCGAGATCTGGCTGACCGAAGATGTAGGCAGCGCCGGAATTCGATCCCCGTTCGTCGTCGCCTGGTGAACCGACGCCGATCAGGTCGCCTTCAATAGAGAGGCTATTACCAAAATAGTCGAGATCGCTCGCCACATCTGACGCAAGGATTGCCTGTTCCATCCAGGATCCTGCCGCATCGCGACGATAAACGAAGGCTGCTCCTGCGATGAATCCGTCATGCTCGTGAAGCGGAGCGCCGACCACCAGAACATTGCCATCCATCCCCACAGTGCTGCCGAAATCGTCACCCTCCGTTGCGGCTTCCGGGAGAATCTGTTGGAGCATTTTGCCACCGCCATCGAGATCGTAAACGAAGACGGCTCCTGATCCTTGCGCGCCGGGTGACCCAATCACACCAAGCGATCCATAGGTTGCCACCGAGGAGCCGAATCTCCCCCCAGGTTGAACCTCAGGCGGAATAATCTTAGATGAGTTTGCTCCTCCGCATCCGGCCACAGGAGCGATGAGAGCGCTAAGAAGCCCTATGCTGAGCGAGGCGCGCATACGTTTTTAGATCGGTGCTTCCTGTCGAATGACGCGACCACAGTCGAGTTGTTTGGTCGGCTAGGCTGCGCTGGTCGAAGGTAAACGTGTCTCGACTGATTAGCAAAACGGATCAGGGTGCATAACCATGTTCTTGCAGATAGGCCGCGCCGCGCCCCTTGATCTGCTCATCCCAATACTGCATCCAGGTCGCGCCTTCCTGCGTCAGTTGATCCCAATCGAGCTCCATGGGCCGAATGTCGACCTTGCGAATCCAGTCCGGCAGAAGGTTTGGGTCAATGTCCGTCCTGGCCGGGATACGATGAAACTCTTTGGCCTGCCGCAGGAGCGCCTCGCGGCTCGTAACGAACTCATAGAACTCGATTGCCTGGGCTCTATTCGGCCCCCCCTTTATCAGAGCGATTCCCTCCGTGAGAAGGGGCGTGCCCGATGCCGGTACGTTATAACCGAATGGATAGCCGTTGTCCTCGATCTGAAGGTCGGTATCAGGCATGTTCCAAAGGGTCACGGCCCCCTCCTCCCGGGCCAGTTTGAGGTACAGCTGCGTTGGATCCGCCGTATAGGAGCGCGTGTTTGCATCGAGCCGAGCCAGCCAGGCGTAGCCGTCCTCGACAGAAGGTTGGCGCATGATCATCGCCCCGAAAATGGTTCGCATCGTTCCGGACGCGAGCGGATAGCGAATGAGAACACGGTCCTTCCACTCCGGTTTCAGGATGTCGTCCCAGTCCTTCGGGGCCTCTTCCGGTGCTACGATCCGGTTGTTGTAGGTGATTACTTCCGGCGTGATGAACGTTCCGTACCAATAGTTATCGGGGTCATGCGCCGATGCGGGTACCGTCGAACTCCAGGTGGGTTCGTAGGCGTCGAGCAGACCCAGCCGGGCGGCCTGATCGAATACGGCGGCCGGTCCACCCCACCAGATGCTTCCCTGGGGTCGCGCACGCTCGGTGTTGACTCGATCGAAGACCTGTTGGGTGCCCATGTCTATCCACTGGACGTCGATCTCGGGATGCTCATGCTCAAACGCGTCCTCGAATGCGCGGAGGAGTTCTTTTCCGTGCGGCGTGTAGACGACGATTCGTTGGCGATCGGGACCGCGGTTGCAGCCCACGAGGAACAGGGCGCTCAGGGCGAACAAGTATGATGGTCGAAGGAGCAAGACTAGGCGAAGCGATCGATTAGATGATCTGTTTCAGCTTGGCGAACTTGAGGACGAGCTTCTTTTGGCCGGCACGTTTGAAGAAGACGGTTGCGCGGGCCTGATCACCTTTGCCTTCGACGGCCAGTACTTTTCCGGATCCGAACAACTGGTGCTCGACGCGCATCCCGGCCACGATAGCATCAGGCGGCGTCGGATCGCGCTCCACGACGCCGTCCTCATCCGATTCCTCATCGACTGAATCTGTGTAGCGAGGGTGGGTTCCGGCCGGTTCGCGTCTCGTGAATTGTCTGCGATGCGGCAAGTGCGCGTAAGCCGGCGATTCGTTGTAGTCTCGACCGGTTTCACTTCGGAGGACGCTCGTATCCATCTCCTCGAGAAAGCGACTTGGTCCGTTCGATTGCGATTGCCCGAATCGAAATCGACTTCGAGCCGATGAGAGGAAGAGATGCTCTTTTGCCCTGGTGATGCCGACGTAAAGCAGGCGGCGCTCCTCTTCCAGGTCGGCAGGGTCCATTGTCGAAGCCTGTAGCGGGAAGAGCCCTTCCTCCAGACCGGCGATACAGACTACTGGGAATTCGAGACCCTTCGACGAGTGCAGCGTCATCAGCTTAACCTGTTGATCGCTGTCGCGAGCCGTGTCGACGTTCGTGATCAGCGAAACTTCCTGGAGGAATCCGCTGAGGGTCTGATTATCGGATCCCGACGCCACGAATTCGGCGATGGCGCTGATCAGCTCCTGGACGTTTTCCCAGCGCGCCAATCCTTCGATCGTATTCTCGTCGCGGAGGTTGGTCAGAATTCCGGTTTCCTGAATAAGCGCCTGCGCCACCTCATCCGCCGGCTTGGAGGCGGCGTCTTTGGCATGCCGCTCGATGAGGTCTTTGAACACCGTCACGGCCGATTTGGCCCGTGTCGACAGGTCGATTTCCTCGACTCTCGCTACCGCTTCCCAGAGGCTCACGTCCTCTCGAGCCGCAAACTCGTTGACCGCTTCGATCGTGCGATCACCGATGCCTCTCGTCGGATAGTTGATGATGCGCCTGAGACTCTCGTTGTCCTTCGGATTGACGACGACCCGCAAATACGCGAGCGCATCCTTGATCTCACGACGCTGATAGAAATTGACGCCGCCGATAATCTCGTATGGGATCGATGCGCGCCGCAGCGCATCCTCCAGAGAGCGACTTTGAGCATTCGTGCGATACAGGACGGCAAAGTCGCCGAACGTGTACGATGATCGCAGGTGGAGGTCGCGAACTATCTGTTGGATCTTCTGAGCCTCATCTTTCTCGGAAAGCGCCTCGATGACGACGACGTGCTCACCGACGGGGTTGTCAGTCCAGAGCGTCTTCTCGATCTGGCCCCGATTATGCTTGATCACCGAGTCGGCGAGTTGCAGAATCCGCTTTGTCGACCGGTAGTTCTGTTCGAGACGGACGAGTTTGACGTTCTGCTGGTCCTTCTCAAAATTGAGAATGTTGCGGATATCGGCTCCGCGAAAGGCATAGATCGACTGTGCGTCGTCTCCCACGACGCAAAGATTTCCGTGGGCAGCAGCGAGTTGTCGGGTCACGACGTACTGGGCACGGTTGGTGTCCTGGTACTCGTCGATATGGATGTATTGCCACCGTGTCTGGTACCGTTCGAGAACGTCGGGATGCTCCTCGAAAAGGCGAATGGGATTGAGCAGGAGATCGTCGAAATCCATCGCATTCGATCTCCGCAGTTCATCCTGATACGGCCGGAAAAGGAGAGCTACTTTCTCCTCGAACAGACTTGAGGCGGTTCGCGCGAAATCCTCAGGGGTTACCAGGTCGTTCTTTGCCTTCGAAATGCGTGAGCGAATGGCTCGCGGGGTGAACTGACGCTCGTCGACGCCGTAGTTGCGAGACAGCACCTTGATGACGCGCTCGGTGTCTTCGGTGTCGTAGATCGAATAGTCGGAAGTAAAGCCGAGGCGGGGGCCCTCGCGTCGAAGGATGCGCGAGAAGATGCTGTGGAAGGTGCCCATCCACAGACCGCTTGCCAGCTCGTCACCAACAAGCGCACGGATACGCTCGACCATTTCCCGCGCGGCCTTGTTTGTGAACGTAAGGGCGAGGACCTGTTGGGGGCGCGCTTTTCCGGTGGCCAGCAGGTAAGCAATCCGATAGGTCAGCGTGCGCGTCTTGCCTGATCCCGCACCCGCGACGATCATGACTGGACCGTCAACGGTCTCGGCCGCAGCGCGTTGGGACGGATTCAATCCGTCGAGTACGGTTTCAGCACGTTCGACAAGAGGAGTCTTGTCGTCATTCAGCACAAATTGACGCATCCGAAGGCCTTGGTGGCGGTGGCCCGCCAAGATACCGCAGCGGGCGCAAACAGACATGACGACTGCGCCCCCCGCGAGGTTTCTGCGGCTTGAAAGTTAGGCGCGTTGTCTTAGCTTAGGGCGCAGCTTATGGACCACCCACATCAATAATCGCGATGTCCTTCCCCGTTCTACTGCTCAGGGGCGTGTTCGGCCTCCTCGTTTTGACCGCGATCGCGTACGCACTTTCCACCAATCGGAAGGCGATTAACTGGCGCGTCGTATTGATAGGTATCAGCCTTCAGGTTGTCTTTGCCCTCGCAGTGCTGAAAACCGATGTGGGGCGGATCGTCTTCCAGACGATCGGTTCGGGATTTGCCGGACTCCTGAATTTCACATACGCGGGCTCGCAGTTCATATTTGGTCCCCTGGCTATTCCTACCGGGGTGGAGGGCTCGATCGGATTCATCTTTGCGACCCAGGTTCTGCCCACAATTGTATTCTTCGCGTCGCTCATGGCAGTGCTGTATTACGTGGGCCTCGTCCAGCCGATCGTAAAAGGATTGGCATCGGCGATGGCAAAGACGATGAAGATTTCGGGCGCCGAGGCGCTGTCGGTAGCGGCTAACGTTTTCGTCGGTCAGACCGAGGCCCCGCTGGTCATCCGACCGTACATCGAGCGGATGACGCGCAGCGAGTTGATGACGCTTATGGCCGGAGGAATGGCGACGATCGCCGGCGGAGTGTTGGCGGCATACGTGATTTTTCTCGGCGGCGACGATCCTGCGCAGCAGGTCAGATTTGCCGCCCACCTGCTTTCTGCGTCGATCATGAGTGCTCCGGCCGCTGTGGTGATGGCTAAGATTCTCGTTCCGGAGACGGGACAGCCGTATACGCTCGGGACGGTGAAGATTCACGTGGAAAAGACCGACGTGAACGTTCTCGAAGCTGCTGCGAGCGGGGCGAGTGAGGGCCTCAAGCTCGCGCTGAACGTGGGCGCCATGCTCCTTGCATTCCTGGCACTGCTCGCGGTCCTGAACGCCTTCCTTGGCTGGTTGGGGGCCCCGGTGATTGCGGGCACGAAGCTCTGGGATCTGAATGGGCTGATTCGCGATGCGTCCGGGGGGCGATTTGAATCACTGTCCTTGCAGTCTGTCTTCGGATATGCGTTTTCGCCACTGGCCTGGGCAATGGGCGTAGAAGCCAAAGACATTTTGCACTTCGGTTCTCTGCTCGGTGAGAAGGTAGCCGTCAACGAGTTCGTTGCTTACACCTCGCTTGCAAAGCTCGAGGGCGTAATGAGTGATCGTTCGGTGATTATCGCCACTTATGCGCTGTGCGGCTTTGCAAACTTCTCTTCGATTGCAATTCAGATCGGAGGGATCGGTGGGCTCGCCCCGTCGCGAAAGAGTGACATCGCAGCCCTGGGAATCAAAGCGGTGATCGGCGGCGCGCTGGCTTCCTGGATGACGGCTTCGATAGCCGGGATCCTCGTCGGCTGAGTCCTCCGACGGTTTGCAGACTCGATCAATTAACAGATGCCTCGACAGGAGGTGAGGTGTCGAGACGCACAAAGATGTGCCGGCTGTCGATCGCTACGACCTTGATCCGGCTGTCAGCGGCGATGAAGCCCCCCTCAGTCTGTACTTCCACGCGCTCTCCATCGATTTCTGCGACGCCCGAAGGACGAAGGGGCGTCAACGCCTGACCTCCCTTGCCGATGAATCGACCACGATTCTCCTGGGTCTTGTCCGGAATCTCGCGTCCGGGCAGAATCGACGTTGCGAGGACGAACTCCTCCCACGAACCCGATCGCCACATGGCCAGCGCCATTACCAGGCCAAGGACTATCGTTCCGCCGAGCGCGAAGAAGCCACCGATCAGTCCGTTGGCCGTGAATGCGAAACCGATCGCAAAGACCAGAACGAGGATACCCAGGATCCCCGCCACGTTGAGCCCGGGGATGATATAGATCTCGGCTGCGATGAGGCCGAAGCCGACAAGAATCAGGAGTACGAGGACAATTGCATCCACTGTTCAGGCCTCACTTGTCGGTTCTGACAACTCGGTGACTCCGCGAACTTCCACCCGGCTGCCGCTCACGCGAACGACCCTGACGGCCGATCCGCGATCGATGAAGTCGCCTTGGGACACAACGTCCACCCGCTCATCGTCGATCGTGGCCGTTCCTGACGGTCGAAGTGCCGTAAGTGCGACGCCTGTACGTCCGATCAGCCAGTCATGCGATTCCGCCGACGTATATCCGCCCACGCTGCTCAATTGGGGAGCCAGCACCAACCGCCCGACCATGCTCGATGCCGGCAGGTACCTACCGACGGAGATGAGGAGAAGAATGAGGAGAACAAGCGTGATCACCATCGTGTAAATCGCCGATGTGATCTGGCCGATCGGTGGGAACTCGAGTCCGACGTTACCGACGAGGGCCACCAGCAGTGCACCTACGGTTAGAATCACGCCGGCAATTCCCGCAAATCCGAATCCGGGCGTAACGAACACCTCTATCAACAGCAGAATAACGCCGATGAAGAAGAGGACGATTTCCCAACTTTCTACGAGGCCGGCCATGTAGTTCGGTGCAAAGAAAAGAGCGGCGCCTACGAGCGATACCATGCCTGCAAATCCGATTCCCGGAGTTTGGAGTTCAAAATACAGGCCTCCGAGCATCATCAGCATGAGAATGGACTGTATGACCGGGGAAGCGAAGAATCTCAGGAAGCGCTCGAGGCCGTTGGTCTGGTGTCGAATCACAGCGCGATTCTCCAGGCCCATGACCTGCATCAGTTCGTCGAAGCCGGAAAGCGTTCGGTCGGAGACGCCGAGTTTGAGAGCTTCCGTGGCGGAGAGTGTCAGGACCTTGCCCGCCTCCGAGACGCCCTTTACCTCTAGCGACTGATCGACCATGGCTTCCGCAATGGCAGGATCACGCCCGTTTGCTTCGGCAGTTGAGCGCATGAGACCGCGCATATAACTCTGGTACTTGTCCGGTGCGGCCTCTCCACCGCCCTCCACCACCGTTGCGGCGCCGATGGATGAACCCGGGACCATTACGATCCTGTCGGCAGCGTACGAAATGAGCGCCCCCGCGGACGCGGCGTTCTTATCGATCAGTGCGACGGTTGGGATGGGCGTGGACAAAATCGCCTGCCGAATATGATCGGCGGCATCGACGAGTCCGCCGAACGTATTGATGTGAAGGACGATAACCGACGCATCTGCCTCCTCGGCTTCCGCAATCGCGCGATCGAGATAGCGGGCGAGTCCGTTGTCAATCATGCCGCTGATCTCAACATGATAGACTGGACCCGTTCGGTCCTTCGCTATGTCCAAAGCGAACGGTTGAGCCGTCGAGACGTCTGTTGCGCTCAACGCGATGGCGAGCGCAGACGCCAGGACAAGCGTCCTTGTGAGGTATCGTGGTCGGCTGTGCATGTTACCTAATCCCGTCCAAGCTGACTTTCGCTTAATCGGGAATACGAACATTGCCCCGGTTATGATTCACGACGAAGCGGTCAGAAGGCGCCTGCGCGAATTATTCGTTGGTCGTTGACGCTCTGGAGTACAACGACGCCGCAGGCTTGATGACAGGATGTCTCCTTTTGCCCGCCGGAAGCAGGTGTGTAATGAGCATGGGCTCGGTCTGAGCCGCGTCTCTCGTATAAGAGCTGACGAACACGGCCGTCCCTTCGTGGACATACTGCCAGAGTCGGTCGATATCGGCATTCTCAAGGGCGATACAGCCCTGGGTCCAATTTGCTCTCCCGTCTATCCCGTGACCGTGAATCTCAATCCAGCCTCCTAGAAGCGTGTTCATGGGCGGATTTTCGAGCAATTGATTCGCCTTGACGATCCGCGCGTATCCGTCGCGGGATATCAAATTCTGCTCCAGACCGCGCGCGGCATGGCTCGGCCCCGGATAGCTCAACACGAGAGCCTTATAAAACTGGCTGCTCGCTCTTTTCCAAGTGATGTAAAAGAGCCCCTCGGGAGTTCGCCAGTCCTCGGGATTCATATAACTGCCTCGGCGGACCTTGTCTCCTTTGAAGTTAACGGCCAGATCGACCGGCAGCTTCTCTACCAGTTCCATCCCGCGATAGACGTAGAGCATGTGGCGGTTCTTGGAGACCATGATCCACATATTGGAGATGTCTGTAGTCCGCACGTAGCCGACAGCCCCGGTGCGTGTTCGAATGCGAGTCCACCTATGGGATTGCCTCAGGCGATGAACGGGCTCGCCTCGCTGGAGGATCACCACTGGCGTGCCGGCTCGCATGGTTTCATAGAGAACGGTGGAGTCGGCGACAACGTAATCCGAACCCTGTCTTGTGATGCGTCGATAGACCTCGGCCAATTCCGGATCATGCTGGGCCAGCGCCGTTCCACTGAGCATGACAAAGAGACACCATGCCGTCAGAAGACTCCGCAACGAAAACATCGTCTCGCGAAGGAAACGCCTTGAGTAAATTTGAGCCATGAACCGAGCGAAGGAAGAGTAAGCCGCTCTCTGCACAGAATCGAAACCCACGTTGATTATAAGGCCATAAGTATCAACGATCAAGAAGCGGTTGGCCTCCCTTGTCTCGTAGGGGATGGCTGAATGGCCCCAAGCAAGGGATGCGCCCTCCGCAGTACGATCGAGACACCGTCGACGATTCCCTTCCTGGCTTCCCGAGCGTCGGGATTCCGAGAAAGCGTCGTCATGAGAAAGGAACCGAACACTTTCCACCAGAATGCCGGCTTCTTGAGCGGGTGCTTGATGTTCTTCTCGATGAACCAGTATCGGTAGACCACAAGATCCCTTCTCGATGCACGAATCGAGTGGCGATTGGTTGGAGAAACATAGTGGATCAGGCGGGCGCTCGGTTCGATGAACAGTTTCGCGATACGTCCGACCCTGTAGGAAAAGTCGAAGTCTTCGTCCATCGAGTACCCTTCGAGGCGGTCGTCGAAACGCAGCCGCACTATCAGCTCGCGTCTATACGAGGCGGAGCAGCCAGCGAGGCATTGGACCTCCACGCGACCCGCCAACGGCATCGATTGGGCTCCCGTCACCCCGCCCGAGGCAAGGACCTTCCCCGGCGTTGCCGATTCGAGTAGAAAGAACCGTGCGACCAATCGCCTCAATCCACTTCTGGGCCGCGGCGCGGCAGGAAGGATGACCCGCCCCCCAACACCCCCTGTCTCCGGCTCCGTGTCGAGAATCGACGTCAGTATTTCCAGGTATCCCGGCTCCAGGGTCACGTCATCGTCCATGAAGTGTACGATCTCGACCCCGGCCGGGAGAAGGTCGGTCCCGAAGTTGCGCTGGCGCGCCAACGACGGCGCATGCGGATAGGCGACATACTTCGTCTCGAGATCCGAGACAAGATTCGACCGCCTCGCGAACCAGCCGGGCCTGATCCGGATCAGAGGCGTCGATGACAGCAACCAGGAAATCGCGGCTGCAATCCTGGCCGCTGAGGCTCTCCATCAGCCGTCTTACGTCGTCGGGACGGTTCCGGGTGCAGACCACTACGGCGTGGTGAAACCTGTCCGGGTCTTGGGCGGACTCCATTCTCAGGACTCCATTGAATGACTATCTCTATCCGAATGCAGGAAGGCGTGAATCAACGGCGACGCGGTGACATTCAGATTCTTCGAAACCGCCCGATGAAGAAGAACACCCCAGGTAATTGCCGTTGCAAGCGCAGCGACCGCCGCGCCGTGGATTCCAAGAAATCGGATACCGATGATATTCAGAATGACGTTCAAAAAGAGCATGTATCCGAAGATCCGGGCACTGTGCTGGTGAAATCCCGTAAATGTAATCAGGACGAAGACGGGTCCCACGCAGGCGTTGACCAATTGTGCCGTGAGCAGAATCCACAATACGGAAGTGCCGGCAACGAAGTCCCTGCCAAACAGGCCGAGAACGATCGGCGAAGAAATGGCAAGGATCGCGGTCAACGCCAGGGACGGCCAGAGCATCCACTGGCCCGCTGTTCGGACGAGTTGACGGAGCTCGTCCTGCCTTCCCTCACTGTGGAGTTCGGTGAACATCGGACCTGCCATGGTGCTGACGGCCGTCACGACGAAGCCTACGAGTCCGGCGACCCGTCCCGCAACGCCGAAGACCGCTACAGCATTTACGTCGATCATCGCGCCGAGTAGCAGCACGTCGGCTTTCGTCATGAGTGCCTGGAATACCTCAATCAGCAGCATGGCGGTGATCGCCTGTTTCCAGGCCGGGAAATCGGTCACCGGCTGAGCCTTGCGCGCCGGGGCGGGCATGGCCCGGCGAGCGAGCAGAAACTGCAGGATGGTGGTCAGGAGGAGAATCCCACCGAGAACGACGAGAATGCGTTCCGACGTAACAGTCCCCGCATACAGCAGGATAATCGTCGCTCCGCCGGCAAGCAGCGGGGGACGTATCACGTCGGAGAGGCCGGCCCAACCTACACGCTTCAACGCCTTCAGGAAGTTCGTATTGAAATATGTCAGCGACAGCAGCGGGATCAGGGGGAAAGCGATCGCAAGTGACCAGAAGACGAGAGGGCGAACGTCATTCTGGATGAATCCGAGAACGCCGAGTGCCATGACCGAGACCGCCAGGCCGCCCGTGAAGGCCACGTTGGCGCCCGCTCGATAGGATCCCCGAATCAGCCCGTACGCCTTGCTCGTGGCGTATGCCGGCACGAACCGAAGTGCCACCATGTGGACGCCGAGTCCGCCGAGTGCAGCGAGAGGAGCGGCCCAGGCCAGAGCGTAGACGTAGACGCCGTACTCGGTCACGCCCATCCAGCGTGCAAGTAAAACGTGTGTGAGATATCCGAGCCCGACAGCAGACACCTGCGTGATGAATGCCACGCCGGCGCCTCTGCTCAGCGCTCGGTCTAACATTGTGCCGCGTCGAAAAAGGTTCACCATCGGTGAACGGCCTCCTGGAAGTGATCCGAAGAGTTGGGTATCGTCGTGAACCGCTAGGCTATATTCTGGAACTGAGCGACCGAACATAGCCAACAGGGTTGTTCCGTGCCAAAAGCTAGACAATGATTGAGAATCAGCGCGTCGCACACGTTACGACTGTCCATCATCCACTGGACCCGCGCATCTATTTGAAAGAGGTGGCCACCCTCCGTCAGGCATCGATCGAAACGTGGCTGATCGCTCGAGAAGCGTCCGGCAGTGAGAGAATCGATCAGTTTCTCGGACTTAGCGACGGTAAGGGGCCGTTCAACAGGCTTCGACGGCACGCGCAATCCTACCGCCACTTACGGAAGCTCAAGCCGGCAATCGTTCATATTCACGACCCGGAATTGATTCCGGTGTCGTATCTCGGCCGGCGAGCTATTGGGTGCAAGGTCATCTACGACATGCACGAGAATTACACTGGCCGGAAGAAACGGGGTGGGCGAATACTCCGCATGCTGGAGAGTTGGTGCTTTCGATGGGTCGATCACGTCGTTCTGGCGGAATCTTCGTACGAAAGCATCCTGAAAGGCCGGTCGACGCCGTCTACGGCGATTCTCAACTACATCCTGCCCCCTGCAAGCGCACCTGAGAAGGATGGCGATACGCGGTTCACGCTGATCTACACGGGTACGATCTCGAATTGTCGCGGTCTGGGTCACATGCTCGATCTCGCGGGCGAAATCAAACGCGCGGGCCTTCCCTGGCGCATCAAGATCGTCGGCGTCAGCCACCTTCCGGTCGAGAGAATGGAGGCCGAGAGACGTATCCGGGAGGAAGAACTTGGATCTGTGCTCGAAAGGGTGGGGTGGGACACCTACGTGCCGTGGGGCACCCTCGTGGAGCATTATGCGCACGCCGATGTGGGACTCGCCCTTTTCGAGCCGCTGCCCAACCACACCGGTTCCGTTTTGTCTAAATTCTATGAATATATATACTTCAGTATACCGGTTGTATGTTCGGATTTTAGTCTGTGGCGCGCGTTCTTCGAGGCGAATGGCTGCGGAATGACGGTTCGTCCGAACGATGCGGGGAGGGTTCTCGCCCTGATAAATGGATTGGTGGATGGTGAAGGCTACGAACGTTTGGCAGTTGCGACGCGTTCGGCGCGGGACCGGTATTTGTGGTCGGCTATGGAGCCGCGATTGACGGGGCTGTATCGAGATTTGTTCGATCCGACGCTGGAGCGTCCTGCGACCGAGTTTTCAGCGGTCAGTCAGGCAACGTCCAACTCAATGGAATAGCGATCGAATTCCGTGTCCTTTTGCCACCCGAGGGCCTCGTAGAGCGATTTGGCGGGATGGTTGTCATGTGCCGTTTCCAGGATCAAGCGCACGGCGTTTCGGTTCTTCGCCCAGTCTGCTGCGTGCTGCATGAGGGCACTGCCGATGCCGAGACCTCGTTTGCCGGCGGCGACGTAGAGGTCGTTGAGCACCCATATGCGAGTGGTTGACACAGAGGAGAAGGAAGGATACATCTGGATAAAGCCGGTCGGCTCCCCCTCGGTCCGGGCGATGAAGATGACGGACTCATCCCTCTGCAGACGATCGAGCAGGAACGCCCGGGCACGTTCGAGGTCGCTCTGCTGGTCGTAGAAAATCCGGTATCCGTCGAAGAGTGGAGTCAGTGCGTCGAGATCGTCAACGGTGGCCGTGGTGATTTCGGGAAGCGACATGAAGCAGTTGTGTGGTCTTCGGGGTCACGCATCAGCCTCTCCTCGGGGTACAATGGCTCGAAGGCGCATTGAATTGTACGATCCTGCACAATTCGGTGCCAGAGGGAAGCCCCAAGCAATTAGAGAAACCTCACTGCCAACGTCATAGCGCCGCGTGATCGAATGGGATACGTCGGCGCTGATGTTGGCCACGCAAGCTCAATGTTCCCGCGCTTGAAACAAGGAGATCGCCACTGGACCAGACGCTCGGAGTGGCAAACCCACTTGAAGAAGTGAAGCCATGTCGTTAATATACGAATGGCATTCGTTTTTGGGACATCACGATTCGTATAGAGAGGTTTCACCATGATGACGGCAGTTCACCACGACGACACCCGGCATCTCGAGTCCGCTACGTCGCCCACCCAGTATTTCTCAGTTCCTGAGGGTACGATAGCTTATGACGTTGCCGGTTCTGGTCCGAGCGTCATTTGCGTACCGTCGATCGGAGACGTACGTGCCGAATATCGGTTCCTTCGACCGCAGCTCGTTGCGGCCGGCTTCCGGGTGGTGACGATGGACCTGCGCGGTCACGGCGAGTCGAGCGTCGGATTCAGCGACTACTCAACACAAGCGATCGGCGCCGACATCATCGCCTTGGCGCGTGAACTTCAGACCGGACCAGTCACGGTCATCGGCACGTCAAAGGCGGGTGGGTCGGCGGTCTGGGCGGCGGCCGTAGCCCCGGAGATCATTGGACGGATCGTGCTGATCTCCCCCTTCGTTCGCACCCACGGCAACGACGCCATGATGCGCCGCATGATGAAGATACTGCTCGCCCGTCCGTGGGGCGCCGCTGTCTGGGCAATGTACTTCCCGAACTTTTATCCGAGCCGCAAGCCGACTGATTTCGACTCGTACCGTGCAGATCTCAAGGCCAACCTGCAAGAGCCTGGTCGACTCCAGGCACTCCGGGCAATGGTCGTCAGCTCTGGCGATGTTTCGAAGGAGCTTGGCAAAGTATCGTCTCCTGCCCTGGTGGTGATGGGCGGCAAGGACCCTGATTTCAAGAATCCGGCCGATGAGGGGGCATGGATCGCCCGTGAAATCGGTGGCTCGTCGGTCTCGATCGACGGGGCTGGGCACTATCCACATGCCGAGATGCCCGATCAGGCCGGGCCCGTGATCGTTGGTTTCCTGTCGGACGCGAGCATGGGCCATGCCTCGTAGAGGGCTGACGACTGAGATTGTCGTCGATGCGGCAGCGCGGCTGGCAGATGCCGATGGGTTGGAGAATCTGACATTACAGAAACTCGCTAAGGAACTCGGAGTCAGGCCCTCCTCCCTCTTCAACCACATTGCCGGGCTGGCCGACCTTCGACGCAGGCTCCAGATCCGCGGCTTGCGCGAGATGGCGACCAAGATTGCCCTGGCCTGTGTCGGTCGGGCGGGGGGCGACGCGGTGATTGCAGCGGCGATGGCAGCGCGCGAATACGCACAGGAATTCCCCGGGGTCTACCTGACGACCCGGCCCGCAGTGCAGTCCGAGGAGAATCCGGAGCTCGAGGCGGCGGCAGAACAGTTTGTCAGCATCTTCTTCGACACGGTGCGGCAATACGGATTCGAAGGGATCGAGGCGGTTCACGCGGTGCGCGGGCTCTTCGCCACCATACACGGGTTCATCATGCTGGAACAGGCCGGCCATTTCGGAATGCCGATCGGGATCGATGAGAGCTTCAACTGGCTCATCCAACACTACGTGGCGTCGCTGAACGTCCGAGGCACTGAGACGAGTACGAGCGGCAAACGGATCGATTAGATTCACGAGGATTACCGATGATCAGGCCCTGGATTCATATCCTTATCGCTTACGCCGTCTACATCCTGTTTGCCCTCGTGTCCTCCGTCGTCATCGCTAAGATCGCCGGTGACCTGCGAGAGATGTCGACCCGCAACTCACCCCGCGTCACGCTGCTCGGTTTCATGGTGAACCTGATCATCATGGTCTTGATCGGATTGCTCCTCGTCTTCATGGATGGCGAGTCGATCGTTTCGCTCGGGCTGCAATTCAATGGCGCCGACGCGCTCGCCTCGTTTGGTGGAGCGCTGGTCATCTTCCTGGTAGCTCTCGGGTTCATTGGCGTGATGCGTCGAACACGGCGTATCGAATCGGTGAGCTTCGTCCGCCCGACACGGTCGAACCGTGAGGTGCGGCTGCTCGCGCTCGGGTTGGGGATGCTCGTCGCCGTCGCAATGCAGGAAGAGGTCCTGAATCGCGGCTATGTTACCCTGAACCTGCGGTCGTACAGTTTACTGGCAATCATCCTGATCTCAACGACGCTTTTCACACTGATCCACTTTCTAACCAATCGCGGCGGGGTGTATCAGGTCGTCAGCTGGGTAGTTGGCGGGCTGGTCCTCATCGTCTCCTACCTGCTGAGCGGCTCGCTCTGGGTGCCGATCATCCTTCACTTCGCGACCGATAGCGCTAATCTGCTACTGTTCAACGTCACAGGCCAATACTCGGCCGTCGTGACCTCGCCCCCGCTCAGCCTGGGCCAGCGCGCCGCCTTCCGTCTGGTCTATGGCGTTGCCATCGCCGCCATTCTGTTGGCCGTCTATGGGACGCAGTTCGCGCTGCCGTAAGAGAATCCGTGCCGTCACCGATTCCGGCATCGCTGGCCAGGATGCACCGACCGTTCTAGGCTCAGCGCAGATCACTTCGAGTTTCAGATCGCTGGAATTGTGCTTAGTGGACTCCGCATAGACCGGTCGTTGACTTGGCCCGTCTTGGTCTCGAGGTCGTCAACAGTAGCCGTGGTGATTTCGGGAAGCGACATTCGAGAAATGGAGGATGGAGGATGGAGGATGGAGGATGGAGTGAGAGATCTCTTGCCTGAACGCCCGAACTCAAGTTTGATGTTTGCTGTTCGGTGTTTGGTGTTTGCTATTCGGTGTTAGTCGGTGATGGCGCCACTGGCTGCCAGCCAGGTATTTCTCAGCACCATGGCGATGGTCATGGGACCGACCCCTCTGGGCACGGGTGTAATCCATCCGGCCTTGCGGGCGACCTCTTCGAAAGCGACGTCACCGGTCAAACGGTAGCCGCGCTCTCTGGTTGGATCATCCACTCTATTGATGCCCACGTCGATGACCGCCGCGCCGTCTTTGACCATATCGGCGGTAATGAATTCGGCGCGCCCAATCGCCGCGACCAGAATGTCCGCCTGCCGTGTAACCGCCGGCAGATCAGGGGTCCGGCTATGGCAGACGGTGACGGTTGCATCGCAGCCCTTCTGGATCAGGAGATTCGCGAGCGGTTTGCCCACGATATTCGAGCGACCAACGATCGTTGCGGTGCGGCCGGCGATTTGAATGTCCGATCGGCGGAGCAATTCGATAATGCCGGCAGGCGTAGCCGGAAGGAAGCCCGGGTGCCCGAGGACGAGGCGCCCGACGTTAACCGGGTGGAACCCATCGACGTCCTTGTTCGGGTCGATGCGATCGATGACGTGGCGCTCATTGATCTGATCGGGGAGTGGAAGCTGGACGAGAATCCCGTCTACGCCTTCGTCCGCGTTCAGCCTGTCAACTATCGCGAGGAGCTCGGCCTCCGTGATGGTGTCGGGATAGGTTAGCGTATCGGACTCAATCCCGGCTTCGCCGCAGGCGCGGGTCTTGCCCCGGACGTAGGACGCGGATGCCGGATTGTCGCCTACGAGTACGACGGACAAAAAGGGTGCGCGATGCCCTTCCTGACGCCATCTGGCGACTGCCTCGCCTGTCTCCGCCCGAACTTGACCGGCGATCTTCTTTCCGTCGATAATTTGGGCTGTGGTTTCTGTGTCCTGTTGCTGCACTTGGGGAAACTCCTCGTTTCGTCGGTTCACGGTACGTTAAATTACGGGGCCAATGAAAGGCGTTCTTAGAAGAAACCGCGGATCACCATGAAACGCGCAGGAGATTATCATGTTAGGAGCGCCCGCGGGGCAGACCGGGAGCGGTTGGCCTCTCTGTGGACGCAATTTCTCGAAGAACAGGCTCGACTGGATGGGCGGTTCGTCGTAGCGGACGACGCCGCACAGCGCTGGAGTAACGACTTTTCGGAGTGGATTGCGGCCAGGGTACACGGACTGTTCGTCGCCGTTTCGGAAGATGAGGGGCCGATCGGCTTTGCCTCGGTTCACCTCTGGTATCCGGCCCCGATTTACCGGCCCGAGCTGGAAGCCTACCTCAACGAGATTTACGTTGCCCCGGCGTGGCGAAGGAAGGGCGTGGCCACAGCGCTGCTCGAGGCGGTCCGCGAATGGGCCGAAGCCAGGAATGCCCAACGCATTCGCCTCGGTGTCCTGGCGGCAAATGAGACGGGACTCACCTTCTGGGACAAATCCGGGGCACGTCCTTTCTTTCAGACGCTGCTTATCGATATATGAACGTCCGGAGTCCGGAGTCCGGGCTGACGCCCTGGGACACACGAATTGCCCCCCTGACACCGAGGGGTACCGGAAAGAGTGCGAGGATTATCACGGAGAGGCGGGCCGTCTGGGCGACCCAGGACGCCGGACCCCGGACCCTGGACCCCAAAAAGAAAGCCTGCTCCGCTTAGGAAACAGGCTTTCAGGGAGCGGGCGATGAGACTCGAACTCACGACCTTCACGTTGGCAACGTGATGCTCTACCAACTGAGCTACGCCCGCGATTGACAGGGCGGCTAATGTACCACCCTGGCCGACCACATGTCAATTTGAACTTCTGTGAATCCCTCGGGTAGCCGACCACAGTATTTGACCCACCCGACTAGAAGACTAGAAGACTCGCTCACGTCTTCCGTTTCCACGTCGTCCCTTCCGCCGAGTCCTGCAATTCGACCCCCATGGCGTCGAGTTCGGCGCGAATCTCGTCTGCGCGTGCCCAGTCTTTTCCCGCGCGTGCAGCAGTACGCTCCTGGATTAATGACTCGACCCTTTCGGCAAGCGCCCCGTCCTCGCTCGAATCGCCGTCGGTTTCGGATGTCGCCGTCGAGGCGTCGGCGAAGCCGAGAAGCCGATCGATCTTTTCGAGCCAGTCCAGGATTCGCGTCGCATCGGCGCCTGATAGAGATTTCGTCTTTTCGACAGCCTTCACACCGTCGAGTGCAGCCGCGAGCGCTTTGGGGGTGTTCAGGTTATCCATCATTGCTTCGAGGGATGCCTCGTAGCTTTCATCCAACGCTTTTCCTACCTGATCGGCCCCGTTCGTCCCTCCATCGGCCGCTTCTCTGGCCCGCTCGGCCAGTCTTCGATATCGGGTCACGATGCCCGCGCTGTCGCGAAGATGCTTCATGGTGAAGTTGTAGGGCTTCCGGTAGTAGCCTGAGATGAGGGCAAGCCTCAGGGCGGCCGGATCAATCCCTTCTCCGCCCTCGTCGACGGGCGCCATGAGGCGCTCGGGGACTAAGTAGTTGCCTTCGCTTTTCGACATCTTCTTGCCCTCAACCTGCAGAAATCGGGTATGAACCCAGTGCTTCGCGAAGGGCTTGTGCGTCAGGCTTTCGGCCTGCGCGATCTCGCATTCGTGATGGGGGAAAATCAGATCCTCCCCGCCGGCATGCAGATCGAACGAATCCCCGAGATACTGCATCGCCATTACCGAGCATTCGAGGTGCCAGCCAGGGAAACCCCATCCCCAGGGACTGTACCATTGCATCAGGTGCTTGTCATCCTTCTTCCATAGCGCGAAATCCCGGCGATCGCGCTTCTCCTCGTCGATGACCACGTCACGGACGCCTGCTTCGAGTTGATCCGCATTCACGTTTCCAGAGAGCTTCCCGTAGTCCGGAAAGCTCGGAACGGAGAAGTAAATCGCGTTTTCGGTTTCGTAGGCGTGTCCCGTATCGAGGAGTTTCTCGATCGTTAGAATCTGCTCGCGCATGTGCTGGGATGCACGGGGACGAACATCGGGCTCGATCAGATTGAGCTGATGCCAGTTCTCGCGGAGGACGTCGGTGTAGAAATCGGCGAGTGCCCAGACGTTGGGGAAGCGTTGTCCCTCGGCTGAAAGCAGCGCCTTCTTCATTCGATCCTCGCCTCCGGCGTCGGCCATGTCGTCTTCTGTCAGGTGACCGACGTCGGTGATATTCGAGACGTACGTCGTTTTCAGGCCGATGGCACGAGCAGTACGTACAATCAGGTCGGCCGTAAGAAACGTGCGGAAGTTGCCGATGTGCGCAAATGCGTACACCGTCGGCCCGCAGGAGTACATGCGAAGGTGGCCCGGGTCGTTCAACTGCAGCGGCTCCACCTTACCGGTGAGCGTGTTGAATAATCGGAATGACTTTTCCTGCTTGGGCATGTTTGAGATTGCGATGATGCCGCTGTCAGGCGGCGCTTCCGAGTCTTGAAAACTACTGCCTAACCAACTCCCAGACCAGATGTCGAAGCTCTGGGACGATGAGTCGGTCCATAGCCAGCCTGACCGCCGCCGTCGATCCTGGTGTAGAGAAGACGATCGTGTTTCGGTAAACACCGGCTGAGGCGCGCGACAGCATGGCGGCGCCACCGATTTCTTCGAACGAGAGCATCCGGAACAGTTCTCCAAATCCGGGCATCGGCTTCTCGATCAGGGCCGAGAGCGCCTCAAAGGTGCCGTCTCGACGTGTGATACCGGTTCCGCCGTTGAGAAGTATCACGTCGACAGTCTCCGCGAAAGTCGACACAGCTTCCTGGATCTGGAGCAAGTCATCCGGCACGATCCGATATCCATTTACCGGGTGCCCATTGTCCTTAAGACGCTGGACCATGAGGGCGCCGCTCTTGTCGTCGTCCTCGGTCCGCGTGTCGCTAACGGTGACGACTGCGCACGTGATTGGCTGGTCTTTCGAGAGTGCCTTGTGTTCGGTGTAGCCCATAAAAGTTAGGGATTTTCTGTCTCGTCTCGCTCTCCGAACCATCGTGGAGGGTCGTATCCGAATCCCCCCCAGGGATTGCAGCGGAGAATCCGCCATACGCTGAGGATCGATCCCTTGACGGCCCCGTATTTCCGGATGGCCTGTATCGTGTACTCCGAACAGGTTGGGTCGAAGCGGCAACTTCCACGCCCGAAATAGGGCGATATCGCCTGCTGATAAAACCGGATCACTCCAACGAGCAGCCACGAAGAAAATCGCGGTTTCTCTGGTGAGGGGTCAGGATTGGACATGGCGCTCAGACACGCTCTGCATCATTCGGTTATGGGACTCCGCAGCTGGACAGGGCGTTCCGGTCGCCTTCGAATCCGAATGTTAAGGAGTTCGACGAAGGCGGAGAAGCCCATCGCGAAATAGAGATATCCCTTGGGCACATGGAAGGAAAGACCTTCACCGATAAGGGCTACGCCGATAAGCAGGAGGAAGCTGAGGGCCAGCATCTTGAATGCCGGGTGTTCGTCGATGAAGCGCGCCACCGGACCGACGAAGACCATCATGAAGATGACGGCGACGACGACGGCCGAAGCCATGATGATCAGTTTCTCGGCCAGACCAATGGCTGTGATCACAGAGTCGAGTGAGAAAACGACGTCCAGCAGTGCGATCTGGACGAGTACGCCGACGAAGGACACGTGGCCTTTGATCGAACGGTGTCCTTCTTCACCTTCGAGCTTGTCATGGATTTCGACAGTGCTCTTTCCGAGCAGAAACAGGCCGCCGATGAGGAGGATGAGATCGCGTCCACTGATGCCGTGGGACAGGACCGTAAAGATCGGTTCGGTCAGCGTCATGAGCCACGTCAGCGAGAAGAGCAGAAGCAGGCGCGTTCCCATGGCCAGCCCGAGGCCGAGCGTTCGTGCACGGGCTTGCTGCTCCACCGGCAACTTGCCGGCGAGAATGGTAATGAAGATGATGTTGTCGACTCCCAGGACGATTTCGAGGACGGTCAGCGTGCCGAAAGCGAGAAGGGAGTTGGGATCGAAAATCCAGTCCAAGGTCGGTGCGGTGTTGGTCAAAAGAATTTTGCGTTACACCGTTGACCACCGAGACGGTTCTCCTGAGATTTCGGGTAACCCGGGTAAAAAGGAGGATCAATAGGGCATTGCCGACGTTCCATGCGCGATCGTAAATTGGGCGGCGAGAAATAAGGAAAGGAGGAAGCTTTCCCTGAACCTGCGTTCGCTCCGAAGTATCGTTCCGGGCGCCTGAGCGCGCGCGCCCGTGTTGGGATTCATCTCTGGTGGAGGTGGGACCCATGAGCGGCCATGTGCTTGTCCTGAACCAGGACTACGGCGCGGTAACCGTCTGCAGTGTTCGTCGCGCGTTCGTGCTGGTCCTGCTCCAAAAGGCGGAACTCGTGGCTGCTGACCGGGCTCGTATGCTTCGTTCGCCAAGCCATGAATATGACTGGCCGAGCATTATCCGATTGAAGCGTTTTGTGCCTTTCCCGTACCGCAAGGTCATGCTGTCTCGTGCAAACGTACACAGGCGTGACGGCCATCGATGCCAGTACTGTGGCAAGCGCGAGCGGCTGACCATCGACCACGTGGTGCCGAAATCGCGCGGCGGGAGGGATACCTGGGAGAATCTCGTTTCAGCGTGTGTTCCATGTAACAATCGAAAGGGTGATCGAACGCCTGACGAGGCGACAATGCCGCTACTTCGAACCCCGTTCCGCCCCAGTCATGTGATGTTTATTCGAGACTACGTAGGAACGCTGGAGGATACATGGAAACCGTATCTGTTCCTTTCATGAGCCTGTTCAAGATCGGATCGAAGGTAAAGTTCGTCGCACGGCTCATGTGGGCGCTGCCCGCACTGCTGTGCGTGATTTCGGTGGCGCTGTTCCGCGCGGGTCTGGCCGAACGGCAAACGCTGGATGGCGGCACGACCATGACGGCGCAGGTCGTCCACGTGGAGTTTAGAAATCGGGCGGACGTGACGTACGGTGACATTGATCTGCGCATCCGCGTGTCGGACACCGAAGTGTTGGAGCGCCGCCTCCCGCTTCCTCTCTCACTGCTCACTCCACTTCGGGATCGGAAGGAAGTCACCGTCAGAGTTTTGCCCGGCACCTCGAAAGACGTCGTCATCGAAGAGATTGCGAGAGCCCAGTGGCGCATGGCGCTCATCCAGTCGGCCATGTCGGCAGTCGGAGCGATTCTGCTCATTATCGCTGTGGCGGCCTGGAATCGGTATCTGAATCGAGAGGGTGATCCCGCGGAAAGAGCGGGTTGAGCGGTTTGAGCGGTTTGAGCGGGCTGAGCGCAGAGCGGATTGAGCGTAGAGCGGATTGAGCGCGATTGAGCGGATTGAGCACTCAAAGCCGGCAGCGCGACGTGCGTCTCGACTCCGAACCACGAACCCCGAACTTCGAACGACCCTGACCACGGACCACGGACCACGGACGACGGACCACGGACCACGGACCTAGGACTCCTGATACAGATGCCCCACCCACGAAGCATACCCATTCAGATACTGCGTGGGGATACGCTTCACGTCTTTCTCTGACTGGATGAACCGTTCGGTTGCCTGGCTCCAGCGCGGATGCGGAACGCGCGGATTGACATTCGAAAGGAACGAGTACTCCTTCGGCTGGAGGTCATTCCAGAATGTCTTCGGCTGCTTGTCGACGAAAGTGATCTTCCGGATAGCCTTCGGCCCTTTGTAACCGTATTTCCATGGCAGCACGAGTCTCAGCGGCGAGCCATGCTGTTTCGGAAGGGGTTCTCCGTAAATCCCCGTCGCAACGAAGGCGATATCATTCGTCGCCTCGTCCATGCGCAGACCTTCGTAGTACGGCCAGGTATACCACGGTTGCGCCTTGATGCCCGGCATCTGGTCGGGTCGATTGACGCACTCGAATGCCACGTACGTTGCCTTCGACAGGGGTTTACAGTGCTCAATGAGCTTCTTCAGCGCGAATCCGGTCCAAGGCAGAGTCATCGACCACGCTTCTACGCACCTGAAGCGATAAATCGCGCTCCTCAAGTCCGAGCACGCGAATAAGCTCTGTCACGTCGATTCGAAACGGCTTCTCGACCATCCCGTCGACTTCTATCGTCCAGGGGAAAGGATCGTACTTGTCCGTCAGTTGCCAGACTACCTTCGACGAGCCGTCGAACTCGTAGAAATTGTTATAACTGGCGGCGGCGACCCGATCTGTCATCGGTCGCTCGGGCACCCCAAACTCGGCGTTGCGAGCGGCGGGGAGTCCGTCACGAGGAGCGTTCGCAGGGATCGTGTCGAGCGGTCCCTTAGCGAGCGTCGGCTTGGCGCCGCCTGTCGTGCATGCGTTCAGGACGCTAGGTCCGAGCGCAAGGCCGATCGTGCCCAACCCGAGTTTCTTGATGAAATTGCGACGTTCCGAGTAGACGGAGAGATCCGTTGTGTCTCGGGGCTTCAGTTGCCAATCCGGCGGAAGGATGATGTTAGCCATCGAACGAGCGTTACGTTCTTGATTGGACGGGTCACGTGGGCGTCTGTTTCCTCGTTTGCAGGGCATTTGCCTTGGGATAGAAACGTTGGAGCCTGCCGGCCGGAATGCCCAAAAGGTATAAAAGCCACAGGCCCAGATTCCTCAACTGCTGGCGGAAATATCCATGCTGCGAGAAACGTCGCGAGGATGTGACGACGCCGGGACTGAGATAGGCTACGCGGCCAGTCTTCCTGACTGCACGAAAGAACTCCATGTCTTCGAACAACGGCTGGTCAGGAAATCCGCCAACTTGCTCGAATACGCTCCGTCGGACGAATATTGTGCGGTCTCCAAATACCAGGCGAGACCACTTGATGACACTGGTACCCCAGGAGTAGAACGTGAGCAGAACGTTTTCTTCGTCGAAGCAGAGACGAAAGCATCCGCCGGCGACCCGTGGACTCTTCAACGCTTCTCGGATCGACTCGAAGCCGCCGTCAGGGAGTGCAGTATCGGCGTGAAGGAACACCAGGATTTCGCCCGTGGCGTTGTGAGCTCCCGTGTTCATCTGATGGGCTCGACCGGACGATGTGCTGACGATTCTGGCCCGGCATTGCGCTATGTCGATGGTTTCGTCGGTCGAACCTCCGTCACAGACGACGATTTCCCGAGGGCCGCGCTGTGACTCGATACTGGACAGACAACGGCCGATGTAGGCCGACTCGTTCAGCGTTGGAATAACGACGGAAATCAGTTCTGATCGGGAGTCGTCCAGAACATCTGCTTCATGCAGAAGACCGACCCTCCGGCCTTCAGAAACTCCCGTGTCTCGCACTCGATGACCTCGAAACCATGGCTGCGGATGAGTCCGACCGTGTTACGACAGCCGGACTGAATTACTACGTGGTGTCCATCGGGGCAGTGGGCGTTACAGGCCAGAGAGGAAACGGCCTCGTCGTACGGTACGGTGATGAGACGCGGAATCAGTCGCTCCAGGATGGTGCGACCTTCGGCGTCGAAAGCCGACGGGACCCACAGAGCAGTGTCCGCATCGAGAATGCTCAGGCACGTATCCAAGTGATAAAAAAACGGATCGACGAGATTCAGTCCTACAGCCCGCACGTCGAGTACTCGACACACTTCCTCTGCCGCCTCCAAAGATGAGCGTGGGCCTGTTCCAACCCAGAGGAGCCTCCGATCGTAGTGCCAGCAGGCATCGCCCATGCCTTCGAAAGACCCTTCCGGGGCGGGATGGATTCGGTATCCATGATTGGCAAAGAATCGCTCGAAGTAGGCGACTTCGCCCGTCCGCTCGCTAGTCGCCATCCTGCTTGCAATGATGCTGCGATTCGACGCGAGATCCAAAGACGGCAGGGTCTGATTGGCGCAAAACACCATGTCGGGGAATCCCGGCCGACCTTCGACGAGATAGACCTCCAGTCCCAGAGACCGGTAGATCTCGACGAGGGCGGACCATTGTGACTGCGCAGCCGCCGAGTCGACGGAACCGATACGGCCCTCCATGTGTGGATTGATGGCGTACGCAACCTCGTAAAACGTCGGTTCGACGAGCAGTACGGCATTCGGCAGTGGAAATCGCGGCAACTCTCCGATGGTGAAATCCACCTCGGAGGTCTGGCGATAGACGCGGGCTGCCGACGCTGTCATTGCAGGGCCACGATGCCGGGCAGATCCTTCCCTTCGAGGAAGTCGAGCATAGCGCCGCCCCCTGTCGAGACATGGCTGACCGATGCTGCCAGTCCGGCCTGTGTGATAGCGGCGACAGAGTCTCCACCGCCGACTACCGTCAATGCACCGCGGCGCGTGGCTTTCGCCATTGCCTCGGCAATTGCATTGGTTCCGGTCGCGAAATTCGGCTTTTCGAAGACGCCCATCGGGCCATTCCACACGATTGTTTGTGCTTCCGAGAGAATAGTCGTGAAGCGGGCGATCGTTGCCGGCCCGATGTCGACGCCCATACGATCGGAAGGAATGTCGAGGCCGCATGTTGCATGTTCGGCATCATTATCGAGGGCCACTGCGGCCATATGATCCGACGGGAGCACAATCCGGTCTCCAGCCTGCTTGAGCAGGGCGGCGGCCATTTCCAGCTTATCGTCCTCAACGAGCGATTTTCCGATCTCGTGACCCTGGGCCTTGAGCAGCGTGTAGCTCATTGCGCCGCCGATCAGAAGCCTGTCGACTTTCAGAAGGAGCGCCTTGAGGACGCCGATCTTATCTGAGACTTTGGCCCCGCCGAGTACTGCAACGAAAGGCCTCTTTGCCGCGTCGTCGAGCTGAGAAAGGTATGCCACCTCCGTTGCGAGCAGGTAGCCCATGGCCTTGTGCTCCATGAACTCAGTGATGCCGACAGTCGATGCATGTGCCCGGTGGGCTGAACCGAAGGCATCGTTCACGTAAAGATCTCCGAGCGAAGCCAACTGCCGTGAGAGGTCTTCATCATTCTTTTTCTCGCCGGGAAGGAATCGCGTGTTTTCCAATACGATGATGCCGCCGTCCTCCATCTGCTCGATGGCCTCTTCCGCGACCGGTCCCACAGTAACCGGGACGAACTGAACCGGAGCGTCCACGAGCGTTGCGAGATGTCGAGCCACGGGCTCGAGGCTATATGCCGGGTCGGGCGCATCTTTTGGTCGTCCGAGATGGGACATCAGAACGGCCTTGGATCCGGCGCCGATGATCCGGCGAATGGTCGGGAGAGCGGCCCGAATTCGGGTGTCATCAGCAACCTCCAGATCATCCGGGGGCGTGCCTTTGAGAGGAACGTTGAAGTCGACACGCACCAGAACGGTTTTCCCTCGAATGTCGACGTTGTCGATGCTTTGAATAGGCATGGAGATTTTCGGAGAATGAGAAACCTGACAGGTTTTGAAAACCTGTCAGGTTTTCTTCAAGACGTCAGCTGAAGACGCTCGGTTATATCACCGGCTCGGCGACTGCCACCAGTTTCTCGATCAGATCGACGGTACGATTCGAGTATCCCCACTCGTTGTCGTACCAGCCCACCACTTTGACGAGATTGCCGGTGGCCATCGTCGACAGCGAATCGAAAATGCACGAATGCGGATTGTGCACGATATCGATCGACACGATGGGATCTTCCGTGTATTCGAGGATTCCCTTGAGCGGTCCGTCGGCTGCGGCCTTTACGGCGGCATTGATCTCATCGGCCGTCACGTCACGGGACAGGATGGCGGTCAAGTCCGTGAGAGAGCCATCGGGCGTCGGAACGCGGAGCGCGAAGCCGTCCAGTTTGCCGGCAAGCTGCGGGAGGACGAGTCCAACCGCTTTCGCGGCGCCTGTTGTCGTCGGGACGATGCTGACCGCCGCGGCGCGTGCGCGACGGAGGTCTTTATGCGGGGCGTCCTGCAGATTCTGGTCGGCCGTATAGG
The DNA here is from genome assembly GCA_963768715.1 of uncultured Bacteroidota bacterium. Lineage (GTDB taxonomy): Bacteria > Bacteroidota > Rhodothermia > Rhodothermales > DATKEJ01 > DATKEJ01. Next base: position 92,625 of record CAVYJC010000009.1, on the reverse strand, counting down.
CGTGCACAGTGGTCATGAAGCCGCGTTCCACGCCGAAGCTGTCATTGAGCACCTTGACCATGGGCGCCAGGCAGTTCGTCGTACAGCTCGCGTTCGAAACGACTTCCTCACTCCCGGTGAGAACGTCATCGTTAACACCAATCACGATGGTCGCATCGACCGCTCCTTTAGCCGGAGCCGAGATGATGACTTTACGAGCTCCGGCGGAGAGGTGAAGCGCCGCCTGCTCGCGGCTTCTGAAAATGCCGGTTGACTCGATCACTATGTCGGTGTCCAAATCGCCCCATGGCAGTTTGGCCGGGTCGCGTTCAGAGAGCACGCGTAGACGATCGCCGTTGATGATAAGGTCTTGTCCATCGACGGAGACTTCACCCGGGAAGACGCCGTGGACGGAGTCATATTTGAAAAGGTAGGCCAGCGTCTCAGCGCTCGTGAGATCATTGACGGCTACCACGTCATAGAGTCCTTTTTCGCGCTCCAGAATGGACCTGAAGGCAAGCCGGCCGATTCGGCCGAATCCGTTGATTCCTACTTTAATGGCCATGTTGTTTCCGTTGGAAATTTAACTGCTCCGTGTGCACACAAAACGCTCACGATTTAGTGATCATTTTGTGCCCGCGAAGCGGTGAATTCTAAGTGATAACCAAGCACGGAGCCTTTCAGTCTATAGAGAAATAGACGGGCATTCTCGCCTGCACGGTGCCGTGCAAGTGCTCGATCTCGTGAAGCAGTCGAATCTGTCTCACGGCCGCGCCCGAGAGGCTGTTTTCGAAGAGATTGGTAGATATCTGAGCCTCGGCGGATGAAGCCATTTGCCAGAGACGTTCGAACAGCGACTTTTCTTTCGGATACACCGCTATTCGGTATCCGGTTGAGTCCAGATCGGCGATCGACGCCGCCATCTCGATGGCACTGTCGAGCGTACCGACTTCGTCGACCAATCCGTTCAAAGCGGCCTGGCTTCCCGTCCACACACGTCCCTGCGCCAAAGACAGTACGTCGTTGATCTGGAGACCTCTACTTTCGGCAACGACCTGTGTGAACCGGTCGTACGTCCTGTCGACGCCCCGTTCGAGAATCTGCCGTTCGAAGCTTGTCAACTTTCGCAGCCCTGAGTACATGTCAGCCGTCGGCGCCGTCTTCATGGCTTCCGACGTAATCCCAAGCTTGTCTTCGAGGAGGCCGGATGAGTTGATCAGCAGGCTGAAGACTCCGATTGATCCCGTAATGGTGGAGGCGTCGGCAACGATTGAATCGGCTCCTACTGCGATATAGTAGCCTCCCGAAGCGGCCAGACCACCCATGGAGGCGACGACAGGTTTCACGTCGGCCGTTTGCCGGACGGCCTGCCAGACGACGTCGCTGGCCAGGCCGGAACCTCCTGGAGAATCCACACGCAGGACTACCGCTTTCACACGATCATCCTCCCGGAGGTCGCGAAGTGCGTTGACCAGATCGGTCGAGCCGACCTGCTTGCCGCCAAAAAACGGTTCCGGATCGTATCCTCCAGAACCTTCGACAATTGTCCCGACTGCGTAGAGAACGGCGATCGTTCCCTTTGGCGAAGCGCCCGAGACGACGGCAGGGACCGTCGCCGCATAGTCGGTGAGATTAACCAGCTCCGGTTCGTTCTCGGTTACTACGAGGGAGTCGAGGACGAGATCGCGAACCTCGTCTTCGGTCAGAAGACGGTCCAGGAGGCGGGCGTCGAAAGCTCCCTCCGCGTCGATGATCGAAGCCGACTGCACCATGCCGTCGAGCGTCTCAAAAGGCAGGCCGCGGCTATCGGCGATTGCGGAGAGGAACGTTTCGGCCTGCGAATCGACCAGCGCCTGCAATTCCTCCCTGTTCTCATCGGAGGCGTTATCCCTCGTGAACGGCTCGACAGCACTCTTGAATCGTCCCGCTCTGACAGATTCGACCTCGACGCCGATTTTGTCGAGGAGGTGCTTCATGAACTGGGCGACGATTACGAAACCGTTGAATTCGAAGGCAGCCTGTGACGGGGAAAAGACGTTCTCTGCGGCACTGGCCACGAAGTAATCCTTTTCTGAGAATCCGTCCGCCGTCGACGATGCTATCGTCGGTTTCCCACTCGCACGGAAGGCCACGACGGAGGCTCGGATTTCCTCAAGTGCCGCCCACGATCCCGAAAGGTGCTCCGGGATGATCCACAGACCCTCGATCCGATCATCGTCAGCGGCGTAGCGGATGGCCCGAGTTACCTGCCTCAGCGTGACCGAGGATCTGTCACGGACGATGAACTGGATTGGAGCGGTCTCCGACAGTTCCGGGATTTGACCCCTTATCCGCACGGTAAGCACCGAACCGTTCTTGATTACGGGCGCACCGGTATCGGTAGCGGCGAGCCCCGCGAGGATGGTCAGCGCGAACATGACGAACAGGGTAATCGCAATGAGCCCCCCGATGATGCTCGCAATGACTGTGGAAATGAAGCGCATGGAATCTATGTTGGAGGCGACCGGTATGGTTTGTACCCGTGAATCGCATTGATACGACGCGGAGTCTGGTCAGGTTTTATCTTCCCTCGAAATCTGCAGGACCCTCATGGAACCACTGAGGACGTACGAAATTCCGCTGCTGCACCCACTGGTGGTGCATTTTCCGATTGCTATGGTCCTGGTCGGTACCGTAGCGGTTCTCATTTGGGTCTCGAAGCCGTCGGCATTCTGGTACCGGTGCGCGACACTCGCATTCCTGGTTGGCGCCTTGGCGGCAACGGCTGCCTACTTCACGGGTGAGGCTGCCGAAGAGGCCGCCGAGAATGTCCCGATCGTGGACGAGATCGTTGGTTTACACGAGCGCATGGCAATCTTCACGCTTGCAGCCACCCTCATTACGCTTCTTGCGTTGGTGTTGACTCAACCGCGGCTGCTTTCCGGCTCAACCGACGATCCTCCCCCTGCCAAGGCCGTCCGTTTCGCCATTGGCGCGCTCGCTATAACGGCGGCGATTCTGGTCGCCTTTACCAGCCACCTTGGAGGCTTAATGGTCTGGGGTGTCCCCCGATAGCTCCTTCGGCGCGTCCATCACAGATCGTTTCGCCATCGCATCAACGAGTCGGGGCGCGACAATCTTGAGCCAGAGACCGATTTTCGCCTGAAGGGTCATGACGACGTCGCGTCGCTCGTGCCGTATGCCCCTAGTCCGCGTCTGCTACTTCTTCGACTCGCGACCACATGCTGACGCCGGCGTTGCAGACCAGGATGTCGAGGCCGCCTTGCGGCACGCATGCGCCGTGTCGTCCAGTGCGTCGGGACGCCTGGCGGTAAGGAACAGGCGCGCCCCCTCTTCCGCCAGTCGAACGGCAAGCGCCCGGCCAATGCCGGATGAAGCGCCGGTTATCAGTATCCGACTATGGTGAAGCGATCTCATATCAGTATTGAGGGAAATGAACGATAACTGTCTATAAAAATAGACGTCCCGATGGAGAAATCGGCCGGCGTGATGCCTTGCAGGCCAGGAGTCAGTGTTGCGGCAAAGGGTGGCACGGTCTTGGACTTCCTGATGACGTGTTACGAAGAAACCGATCTCGGGAGGGCGTGATGAGACGCATCAATCTAAGCATGGCGTGGCTGTTACTGCTGCTGTTACCGGCAGCCGCCTCCGCGCAAAGAGGGACGGTAGACCGCAGTCGCTCGAGAGGCGAGGCGAGCCGAACCGGACAAGTCGACCGGGCAAGTCGACCCCGGGCCGTCGAAAAGAAGGCCCCGAAGGCAAAAAAACCTGAGCGAGTTCGTGAGGACAAAGTTAGTCCAAGTAAGCCGAGTACGAAGGCCAAGGCTCGATCGAGTAATCGGGACGGTGGGCGCAAAGGGCGATCGGATGCACCTTCCGTCAATCGCTCGGAACGCAAGCCGAACAAGAATGTGACGAGGAACGACCGTTCGAACCGCGTCAACCGCGCGCCCGCCCGAAACAAAAAGGTCAAGCATGCGCCGGCCAGGCGACCCTCGCCGCCGAAAGTGGTTCGTCACAAGGCGGGCCCGCTCCAGAAAATCGCTCGCGCGATTCATCGATTCGACAGACGTCCCGTCAGACGCTACGTCTACCGAGACCGACGATACCATCGCACCATCGCGGCGGACTGTCGATCGGCTTCTACATTCGCATCCCGGCGATCAGGTGGCATGTCGGTCATACCAGACGGTTTGTATATCGCCAGGTGGTGACGGGGCATCCGACCGGGGCCGTCGAAGTCCAGTCCACGTTTCGACGTAAGATCCGAAGCGTCCACGACGACTACGTCGAAGTCGAGTTCGAGCTCGATCGCATCGCAGTCACGTCGGCAGGGCGATTCATCGGCCGGGTGGACCGGTTCCCGGGCGACCTCCGACGCGTCAGGGCGAAGATCTACTCCGACGGGTTCGTTGAATTCGATCGTATGTTGTATGTGGTCGGGAATCGCCTGACTGGATTCGAGCTGCTGTCGACGAGATACTGTGGTGGCGACATCATCGGAGCTTCGTACGGCTGCCTCGACCCGAGATCCGGAGAGTTGGATTTCTATCGGGAGCGTGTCAACTCGACGCGATACAGCAGACTGCTCGACCCGGTGCAGTTGGGCGACGTCGTGCCCGTGGCGCTCGTTCCGGATGAGGAGTACCTGGGTTTTCAGTACGTGGTCGGCTATGATCATGCATCCGATGCCTACTACTCGGGGTCGTTCGACTACTCGTCGCTGAACAGTTTTGACCGCGACGGTACGGCGTACCGTCTTTCTGACGGGACGCATGTATCCGGGTTCGTGTCAGACGGCCGCGGCCCGGTTGATCCACGCTTTTCGTCTGGCACATCGGCATTCGCCCACGAATCTGCTGTAACGTATCAGAGTAAGAGTGGTCAAACGCTTGCGTTACAGCAGCGGGCCGAAATTCGATACCTCGGCAACTGATCGCGACTGATCCGCGCCGACTGGATTGGGAAAACTAACGGAGGGCGTTTGCGGAATCGCTCTCCGTTTTTCCTATAATCTCGACACAATCACGCGAAACCGAGGGTGGCAAAGGGAGTGAAACAGTGCCGTCTCTTTACACATCGAGGCGGGCGAGGCTGCCGTTGTGGCAGACAATGAGAGGTCGTTTCGCCTGATGTCGTCAAAAATGACGGTCAAGAGGCGTGGCACGGTTGTAGCTATTAGCCGGACAGTTACGGAGATTCGATGAAGCGGGAAGAACGATCGTCAAGTCGGGGACAAGCAATCAGTGAGCATTTCTTTACTGAGCGGGAGAGGACCATCCTGAGGCTCCTCGTCGATCGATTTGTCAGTACTGGGGAGCCCGTCGGGTCGAGCGCGCTTTCGAAATCGTACGATTTGGGACTGAGTCCTGCCTCGATTCGCAGCACCATGAGTGATCTCGAGGAACTTGGATGCCTCGGCCATCCTCATACGTCGGCGGGGCGCGTTCCCACCGATTACGGTTATCGGGTGTACGTCGACGAGTTGATGCACGTACAGCCGCTGAATCGTCGCGAGCGCCGCCTTCTCGCCGAGCGAGTTGCGGAGTCGCGATCGGATATCGAGGACCTGATCCGCGAGAGTGCTCGGCTGCTGGGTCAGCTTTCGAACCTTCTCGGGGTCGTCCTGAGTCCGCGATTTGCCTCGGCGGTGCTTCGGCGCCTCGACATTCTTCCTGTCGCATCCAACAAGGCAATGTTTGTCGTGACCGTTGAGAGCGGCCTCGTGAAGACGCTGGTCCTGGAGGTTGAAACAGAATTGAAGGAGGAGAACGTCGCTGCCGTAGCCACGCTCCTCAACGAACGTTTGGCGGGACTCACTTTTGAGGAGATCAGGTCGTCGTTCGGCACCCGCGTCGTCGACATCGCGGAGACGGATGCGGACCTCATCAACTTCGTCCTCGAGCGAGCCGGTCTGATCTTTAGTGATTTGCCGCACCATAAGCGGCTCCGCTACTCCGGCGCCGAGTACATTGTGCTCCAACCGGAGTTCAGCGCGCCCGAGGCGGTTCGCCACATGATCTCGGTTCTGGAAAACGGGGATGCCGTCGTCAGCGTCCTCGAGGAAATGCCGGATTCGGATTACCCGAACGAGGTAGCGGTACGTATCGGTCACGAGAATCCGGCGAAGGACTTGTCCGACTACTCGGTTGTCACCATGCAGTACAAGGTTGGCAACGTTTCCGGCTCTGTAGGTGTGATCGGACCGACCCGAATGAATTATTCGCGTGTCGTCGGGCTCGTAAACGACGTTGCGCGAACCTTGAATCACACGATCGTCTAAGTAAGAGAATTATCATAGCAGATAGAATGTCCACCAAATCCACACATCGCTCGCCTCTCGACCACGAATCTGCGTCGGTCGCTGAGGAGGAGTTTCGTAACGAAGACGAAGCGACGGAAGGAGAGCAGGACGAGGTTTCCGAGCTGGAGCGGATCCGCGAGGAGTACTTGGCACTGGAGGATCGGTTTTTGCGCCAGGTCGCCGATTTCCAGAATTTCAGGCGTCGATCGCTGGATGATCGTGCGCTGTCGCTCGAGATCGGCCGAAATCAGATTGCGCAGCCGGTACTCGACGTGCTGGACGACTTGCGCAGATCCCTCGAAGCCGCCGAGATCGCTCTGGGGCAGGAGGGTGAGACGAAGGCGTTCGAGTCGCTGCACAACGGTGTGAGGCTCGTGTATGAGAAGTTCGTCACCGAGCTCGATAAGCTGGGCATCCGTCCGATGGAAGTCGTCGGCAAGCCCTTCGATGAGGAGCGTCAAGAGGCGATCCTGCAGCAGCCGGCGCCCGAAGGCGTCGAGCCTGGGACTGTTCTCGGGGAAATTCAGAAGGGATACACCATCGGAGACCGCGTTCTCCGACACGCACGCGTCATCGTCGCGTCCTGACAAGCCAATCAAACGTCAATGAGGGATTACTACGAAATCCTCGGCGTTGGTCGAGATGCCGCCGCCGACGAGATCAAGAAGGCCTATCGCAGGATGGCTATGCAGAGTCACCCGGATAAGAATCCGGGCGATCACGAGGCGGAAACGCGCTTCAAGGAAGCTGCCGAGGCTTATGAAGTGCTGTCCGACCCCGACAAGCGGCAACGCTACGATCGTTTCGGACGTGAAGGGCTTCGTGGCGGTGCCAATGGGTTCGGTGCCCATGGATTCACGGACATCAATGATATTTTCGAAGCCTTCTCCGACATTTTCGGCGGTGGCGCTTTTGACGACGTGTTTGGAGGCCAGGGCCGTGGAAGGCGAAGCAGACGCGGCGGGCAGCCGGGAAGCGATTTGCGCATCAAGCTGCCACTGACCCTCGAAGAGATTGCCGACGGCGTCGAGAAGAAGATCAAGGTGAAGAAGCTGGTGCCGTGCGTAGACTGCAGCGGGACCGGCGCCGAGAATGGCAACCCCGACTACGATGACTGTCCGACCTGCAACGGCGCCGGCGAACTGCGACAGGTAAGTCGATCCGTCTTCGGCCAATTCGTAAACGTGCGGACGTGCCCGGCCTGCCGCGGAGAAGGACGCAAGCTGCGAAACCTGTGCAAAACGTGCGGCGGAGAGGGGCGAACGAACGGCGAGGAGGTGATTCCGGTCACGGTGCCCTCCGGCGTTTCTGAGGGAAATTACTTTCGCATCCGCGGCGCCGGCAACGTGGGCGTCCGCGGCGGAGGTCCGGGCGATCTACTCGTTGAGGTGAAGGAGATGAAGCACGATCTCTTCATCCGAGAAGGCAACGACGTCTACTACGATTTGTATCTCGCCTTCCCCGATGCTGCGCTGGGTACCGAAGTAGACGTTCCGACGCTCCACGGTTCGGCACGGGTTCGCATCGACGAGGGCATTCAGGGCGGAAAGATCCTGCGGATGCGTGGGCGCGGCATTCCGGATCTTGATGGAGGTTCGAAAGGAGACCAGATGGTGCGCGTCCACGTGTGGACGCCTCAGCGTCTGACGGACGATGAGCGCGCCGTGCTAGAAACCCTCCGGAGTTCTGACTCGTTTGTTCCGAAGCCGGAAAAGGAAGCGGGAGGTAAATCCTTCTTTAGTCGTGTAAAAGACGTATTTACAAGTTGATACGTCCCCAAACCACATACCATTGCCTTCCGTTACTGAGGACGACCTGAGATCCGTGATGCGGCGCGTACCGGCGGCAGTGACTGTCGTCACGGCGTTTGACGGCGCTGAAATGCGCGGTATGACTGTCGGCTCGTTTTCGAGCGTCTCCCTGAACCCGCTCCTGGTCTCGTTCAACGTGGGAAAGGCCTCGAGTATGTATGGCGTGCTGCTCGGCGCCGACTATTTTTACGTACACCTGCTCTCGGAGGAGCAGTCGGAACTCTCGAATCTCTTCGCACAGCCTGATCTCGCACCAGACAAGCAATTCGAACACGTCGCGCACTTTCTGGCCCCCGATGGAGCCCCAATTCTAGAGGACACGCTCGCCTTCATCCGATGCGAGAAGATCGTCGTTTATGACGCCGGTGATCATTGCCTGATGATCGGACGGGTGGAAGAGATCATCCAACAGCGAGACGGCCTTCCACTGATCTATTTCGACCGCGGCTACAGGAGATTAGGAGGCGACGTGATGGACTCTCAAATTGTCGACGTGCCGTCTGAGGAATAAGGAGGCGCATCATCGCCCGCCGCACCCGGCCCGTAAAAGGCGAAGTCGTATCGGACCGGATCTTCCGGACACAGTGCGCGACAGTGCGCAGTTACCTCTTCTACAGTTCGCCAGTCGTTAGCTCGCCGGGTCGTTAATCCTAACCGATCCATCATGCGTCGAGAATGGACGTCGAGTGGGAGAACGAGTTGGGAAGGCGAAACACCGACCCAGAGCCCCAGATCGACCGGTCCGCTTCGGACCATCCAGCGCAGGTACATCGCAAGCCGTTTGCACGCGCTCCCCGCCGCGGGCCGGGCCAGATGCTTCCTCACGCGGTGAGGGGCGCGACGGTCCATTGCCACCAATTCGTCGACAAATCCGTCAATGGCCGGTCCGACGTGCAGCGCGTCAGGGGGGAGGTGGTGTACAAAAGCCGCATTCAGGGAGCCGTGTCGTCGCAGCGTCATCGACAACATGTGAGTCAGCCAGACGGCGTCCGTCTGCTGAAACGTTCGGTGGACGAAGCCATCCAACCGGGGGCTGTCCCGCTCGATATCGAACCCGAGCACGAAGTCGTAGGGTCGGTAGTCCATCCTCTCACACAGCGACTCGAGTTTGGCGAGAAGGGTTTCGCGTCGGCCCCATGCCAGAATGGCCGAATAGAAACCGATCACCTCGCGATCTCGCGGATCCTCGAAGCCATGCGGAACGGATATGGGATCGCTCGCGATGAAGGCCTCCGTCTCGTACTTCGCTACGAGGACGTCGAGATAGGCGGCTAGCGCAGTGCGTCGATTCGTCACCCCTCCGGACCCGTCGTAAAGAGCCTGCAGGCCTGCACGAGATCGATATTTCCTCCGCTAATGACTATGCCCACGCGTTTTGTCGCGACGTCGACCCGAGACTCGAAAAGCACCGCCAGCGCCAATGCCCCCGTTGGCTCGACGACGAGCTTCATTCTCGTCCACAGGAATCGCATCGCGTCTACTATCGCAGCGTCCGACACGGTCACTATGTCGTCGACCGAAGCCATCACAATCGGAAAGGTCAGCTTGCCCAGATACGGAGTGCGCGCGCCGTCTGCGATTGTGTCTGGATTTTCGACGGTCTGCAATGTGCCCGATCGAAACGACCGTGCGGCATCGTCTCCTGCTTCTGGCTCTACACCTACGACACGACAGTCCGGATTCCTGTCTCGGGTTGTAACGGCACATCCCGACAAGAGTCCCGCGCCGCCGCAGGGAACGAGCAGCACGTCCAGATCTCCGGCCTGATCGAAGAGCTCGAGCGCGACCGTTCCCTGCCCTGCAATTACATGGGCGTGATCGTAGGGCGGGATCAGTGTGAGTCCTCGTTCGGCGGCGATTTGCCTGCCGAGGGTTTCGCGCGATGTTACCGTCCGATCGTACAGGATAATTTCGGCTCCGTAGGAGCGCGTGGCGGCGAGTTTGACCGCCGGTGCATCAGACGGCATCACGATGGTCGTATGGATGTCGAGGAGCCGGCCGGCGAGCGCAATGGCCTGAGCGTGGTTGCCGGACGAATAGGTGATAACGCCGGCCTCTTTCTGCGAGTCGGAAAGCTGGAGCAGGGCGTTATATGCCCCTCGAAATTTGAAGGCTCCGGTGCGTTGGAAGTTCTCGCACTTGAACCAGGCCCTGCAGTTGAATCGATCGTTGAGCGTTCGAGAAGTCAGGGCGGGCGTCTTGGTCGCAACGCCGTCTATGCGAGCGGCTGCCGCCTGGACGTCCTGAAAGGAAACGGGAAGATCGGGCAAGAATGTCAAGGTTTGGGCGCCTGTCGGGCGTAGATACAATGCGACCGGCAGGATTGCAACCTCTGATCAGACTTCGGTCGGCTCGGCCTCTTCGGCGCGTTCGATGACCAGTTCGACGTCCGATACGAGGGCAGCGATTGCCCCCACGGCAGCGAGAACCGGCGCGAGCCAGACCGTCGCCATGGCGCCGCCGATGCCCACCGTAAGCGGGATCTCCATGTAAATGTGCTCCCCCTTCTTGATGGTAACGCGTCGCGTCCGGCCCTCCCTAATGAGTTCCTTCACGCGGTCGACCAGCTGATTCGCCGCAACCTTCATTTCCTCTATCGTAGTGTTCGGATCTTGCATTTCACTGTTCTCAATCTCGGGTAGTCCTGTTTTGGAATGACCCGCAATAATGTTTTACGGGTGGCAGGACGGATCGTTGCGAGCGTACCCTATACTAATTCGACGAGCCTGTACCCCCGCACCGAAACGAACACCTTTTCCGCGAACGGCACATCCGGGGGTGACACGATACGCAGCGATGTTTCGTCGACGTGGACGATCCATTCTGATTGCAGGCCGAGGAAGCTCTTGCTGACGGCTCGGGCCGGGATGCCGTTTTTGGCATTCATGCTGATCGAAAGCTCGTCGGGCCGAACCGCGAGCACTCGACCGTTCGGGATCTTGATTCCGGCCAATCGCTCTGCAAGCGTAGCGTCTTCGATGAGATTGCAGCCGGCGAGGAACGACGCGACGAAACTCGTTCGCGGGTTGGCGAAGAGATCCTCGGGCGTGCCCACTTCGATGAGCCTGCCGTCCCGCATCACGCCGATCCTGTCGGAAAGCACGAGGGCTTCCTGCTGATCGTGCGTCACGTAAATGCTGGTTATCCCGAGTTGCTGCTGGATGGATTTTAGTTCATTCCGCGTTTGCTCGCGGAGCGCAACATCCAGGTTGCTGAGGGGCTCGTCGAAGAGCAGAACGGCCGGCTCTACCGCGATTGCCCTGGCAACCGCCACGCGCTGCTGCTGTCCACCCGACAGCTGATCCACGGGCTTACCCAAGAGTTCTTCGAGGTGTACGCGACGGAGTGCCTGGTCGACGCGACGCCTTCTTTCCTCGACGGCCACCTTGCGAACGCGGAGCCCGTAAGCGACGTTTTCGCCGACGGACATGTTGGGGAAGAGCGCGTAGTTCTGAAAAACCATGGCGGTCGGCCGCTTCTGCGGCGGGATGGCGGTGACGTCCCGTCCCGCGATCTCGATCCGACCTTCATCCGGCTGTTCGAAGCCTGCTACGATTCGGAGGAGCGTGGTCTTGCCGCAGCCGCTCGGGCCCAAGAGTGAGAAGAACTCACCCCGGGCGACTTCGAGCGTAATACCGCGAACCGCCTCCAGGTCCCCGAACCGTTTGAGGACCCCGTCGATCAGGACGCCGTTGGCCACGGGTTTAGAGTCCATCATGCGCACGGGTGTGGCGAAACCGCCTCAGTTTCTCCGGTCGAGCGCCTTGGTGACTTTGTCTGCCGCTTCTTCGAGAAGGATAGCCGTTTCAACCTTCAGACCGCTATCCCGCATGATCTCCAGGCCCTCACTGGCGTTGGTCCCCTGGAGACGAACGATCAGGGGAACGGAGATATCGACCTTGGAAGCTGCTTCGACGATGCCGCCGGCCACGCGGTCGCAGCGCACGATCCCGCCGAATATGTTCACGAGGATGGCCTCCACATTCGGGTCCTTTAAGATGATCCGAAATCCCGCTTCGACAGTCTCGACGCTGGCGGTTCCGCCTACATCGAGGAAGTTCGCAGGCTCGCCGCCGGCAATCTTGATGATGTCCATGGTCGCCATCGCAAGTCCGGCGCCGTTGACCATGCAGCCCACGTTGCCGTCGAGTTTGATGTAATTCAGTCCGTGTGAGCCCGCCTCGACCTCGAAAGGATCCTCTTCATCGAGATCGCGCATCTCCGCGATGTCGGAATGCCGGTAGAGTGCGTTGTCGTCAATGTTGATCTTCGCATCCAGGGCGACGACTTCGCCGGACGTCGTCAGCGTGAGGGGATTGATTTCAGCGAGGGAAGCGTCTGACTCTTTGTATGCCTTGTACAGCGCCCCGATGAATCGCACAGCGTGCTTTAATTGGGCCCCTTCGAATCCGAGTGCAAAGGCGAGCCAGCGCGCCTGATTTGCCTGGAGGCCGGTGAGGGGATCGATCCACACTTTGTGAATCTTCTCCGGGGTTTTCGATGCCACCTGCTCAATCTCGACGCCGCCTTCTGTCGAGACCATGATCACGTCCAGATTGCGACCGCGATCGAGTGTGATGCCGACGTAGTATTCGCGCTCGATGTCCACGCCCGACGTGATCAGAAGTCGTCGGACGGTTTGGCCTTCGGGCCCTGTCTGGTGCGTGACCAACCTCATGCCCAGCATATTGCCGGCCAGTTCTCGCACCTCGTCGATTGACCGAGCCAGCTTTACGCCGCCGCCCTTGCCGCGGCCTCCGGCATGGATTTGCGCCTTGACGACGAAGAGGGATGCTCCGTTATCCTGCAGGCGTTTAGCCGCCGAGACGGCCTCGTCGACCGTCGTGGCCAGTTCGCCCGGTGGAACGGGAACGCCGAAGCGTCGAAGAACATCCTTTGCCTGATATTCGTGTATCTTCATATTGAGTAAGAAAACGGCTCGCCAATGGGGCGCGCAGCCAACCAGTGATCAGCGGATAACGGAAAAAACTTAGCGGGTTACCTCTTAACGCCCAACGGAGGCAGGTGTTTTCGCCCAAAACTCATAGTGTCAGGCCGCGTAAGGGGGCATCCTTTTTGTGACAACGTTCGATCGCTATATAATCCGTCGCCTGCTGCTGGGATTCGTCACGCTCGTAGCGCTCCTTATCGTTTTCTTCATCGCCCTGCACTACGTCGAATACATGGACGATTTCTTCGACCGTGGCGCGACGATGCGCGAAGTCTTCCTCATCTATTATCCCAGCTATATTCCTGAAATCGTCAAGCTGACGTCTCCGCTGGCGCTCTTCCTCTCCTCCATTTTCATAACGAGCCGCCTGGCGCAGGAGCTTCAGTTGGCCGCACTGACGACGAGCGGCGTCTCGCTCTACCGTTTGCTCGTACCGTATGCCCTCGTGGGCATCGTCGTGACGTCGGGTATGTGGTGGTTCAACGGCTGGGTCGTGCCGAAGGCGAATCAGACGAGAATCGACTATGAATATCGGTATTTCAAGGATGAACGGAGCCGTCTGAAAACAACGGACATTCACCTCCAGAACAGTCCATCGAGCATTCTTGCCGCTGAGTATTTCGATCGAAGGACCGACACCGCGCATCTCGTTTCCCTTCAAAGCTTTGACGGGCCGAATCGGATCCGCCAGCGGATCGACGCACGGGAGATGCGATGGGCCGACTCGACGCATGTATGGCGCCTGATCGAGGCGACGCGCCGACGGTTCTCACCCGATGGCAAGGAGAGACGCGAGTTTGTGATGGAGCTGGATACGGTCTTGAACGTGCTTCCTCGTGACCTCCGTCGGCGGGAGCGTGACGTCGAGTTCCTGACTGTTTCGGAGGCCAGCTCGTTTGTGGATGCCCTGAAGCGTTCGGGCGTCGGGGACATAGGGCGTCCCATGGTGGAGTATTACTCCAAGTTTGCCTATCCCTTTGCGAATCTCATCCTCATTCTCATAAGTCTCCCTCTGGCAGCCGTAAGGAGGCAGGGGGGACAGGCCGTGCAACTCGGTATCGGTCTGGGAATTGCCTTCGTATACCTCGCACTCCAGAAGCTTAGCGAACCATTCGGATATGCGGGGGATATTTCACCCCTCGTGGCTACGCTGTTGCCGCACGTCGTCTTTGCGATCGTCTGCTGCGTCCTGCTCTACCGCGTGCGGACGTGATGTGGAGTGGCTACGCTTCCCCGCCCGGAATCTGAAACTGAATGATCGGCTGCTGCGACGGTGTTTCGCCGATCGGCCCGTATTCCGCTTCGTAACGATCGATATTGTCGGTCAGTGCGTTCAGAAGGCGTCGCGCATGCTGGGGCGTGACGATGATGCGACTCTTGACCCTCGCCTTCGGAACGCCCGGCATCACCCGGATGAAATCGAAGATGAATTCTTCGGGCGAGTGGGCGATCATGACGAGATTCGAATACACGCCTTCGGCCACTTTCTCCGACAGTTCAATGTTGAGGTGTGAGTTGCCACCTTCCTTTTTTTCTCTCAATTCGCTCATTTCCTCAATTCCTATTGCTGCGACCCAGCTTGAACAGGCCGTTGATCAAGTCGCTCTTAGTGATTATGTAAAACTCGGTCGGATCCTCTCCCTCGACGAGCACGGCGCCCGCATCATGTTCGAGGTATCCGGAAAGTTCGTCTATGTGCATACTCTTCGGGACGATCGGGAATGGTTCCGACATCAGTTCGCCTACGGGGCGGTGTCGCGTCTCCGGTTCTTCGATCAATCGCGCCAGAATGCGCGACTCCGTAAGACTGCCAACAAAGAGTCCGTCGTCACGAACCGGAATTTGCGAGACGCCGCTGGCAGTCATTTTCTCGATTGCCGTGCTCATGGGTTCACCGACGTCCACCGAAACGACTTCACGATTCGGGCGGCTTCGGGCTTCGATTATGTCCTGAGCAGTCAGTCCGGCGCGTGACGGGGCAAAGCCGTGATCACGCATCCAGGCATCATTGAAAATTTTTGAGAGATAGCGGAATCCGGAATCCGGAAGAAGGATGACCATCACGTCCGACTCGCTGATTTCGTCCTTATGAGCCCGCATCCATTGGAGCGCTCCGGCGACAGCCATCCCGCTCGATCCTCCGACGAAAAGTCCCTCTTCTGCCGCAAGCCTGCGCGTCATGAGCATCGCCTCGCGATCGGTCACGCGGACGTAGTCGTCGATGAGGTCAAAATCCATGTTTCCGGCGAGGATGTCTTCCCCTACGCCTTCGGTGATATACGGATAGATCTCGCCGTCATCGAACTCCCGTGTGTGGAAGAACTTGTAGTACACGGATCCGTACGGGTCGATGCCGACGACCCTCACCTTCTCGTTCTGCTCCTTTAGATAGCGGGACGTGCCGGAAATCGTACCACCCGTTCCAGCGCCGACGAAGAAATGTGTGATGCGACCGTCCGTCTGCTCCCACAACTCCGGCCCCGTCGAGCGATAGTGCGCCTCCGTGTTGGACGGATTTTCGTACTGATTCGAGTGAAAGGAGTTCTCGATCTCGTCGTGCAGGCGAGCGGCGACCGAGTAGTAGGATTTCGGGTCTTCCGCAGCAACATTGGTGGGGCACACGATCACTTCTGCGCCGAGCGCCCTGAGCACGTCGACTTTTTCCCGGCTCTGCTTATCGGTTGTCGTGAAGATGCAGCGGTAGCCCTTCGCGATGGCGGCCAGGGCGAGGCCGGTTCCGGTATTTCCGCTTGTGCATTCGATGATGGTGCCGCCCGGCTTCAGCTTTCCGCTGCGTTCCGCCTCCTCAATCATCGCGATGCCGATACGGTCCTTGACCGACGCGCCCGGGTTGAAGTATTCGACCTTCGCCAGCACGGTGCCGGGTATGTCGCCCGAAACTTTGTTCAGCTTGACGAGTGGCGTGCTGCCAATCGTTCCAAGAATATTATCGTGCCACATCAGGTGAAAACTTGACTTAACAGGTGATGACTATATGCCGATGGACTTGGCGTACCTTCCGCCAAGGGAACCGTGTCGTCAAAGCAAAACGATCGAATCAAGTTTTACCCTTTGAAATGCAGTTGGTTGCCTGATTTCGGCTACTGTCAGCACTGTCATGGAAAACTTTTGGTCCGGTTTTTGAATACCATGGAGTACGAATTCTTGAACCCCACGAATCTAATTTAGCTTGATGTTTGAACGCTTGAGCGGTTCTCGAGGCATACGTGCATCTGAAGTTTCGTCTGCAGAACAGTCAATTCCCTTGTTGACGGCGGACGAAGAAGAGGAGATGCGCATCAGCGATGTCCCCGAAACGCTGCCGATCCTTACCCTCCGCAACACCGTGCTGTTTCCCGGCGTGGTGCTGCCGATCACCGTTGGCCGAGATGCGTCATTGAAGCTTGTGAAAGACGCGGCCGGCGAAGGGGAGGAGATTGGCGTCGTAGCGCAGCGAAATCCCGAAGTTGAGAGTCCGACGGGTGAGGATCTCTTCAACATCGGGACCGTCGCTACGATCCTGAAGCTGATCAGGATGCCCGACGGGTCTCAGTCCATCGTCATTCAGGGCAAGCGTCGTTTCCGCGTGCTCGAGTATACCCAGGAAGATCCCTATTTTGTCGCTCGCGTCGTGGCCCACGACGACATCCAGGAAGGAGACGAGATCGAGATCGCCGCGCGCATTCGCTCGATCAAGGAACTGGCGGTCCAGATCATCAATCTCTCGCCCAACCTGCCGAGCGAAGCGGCCTACGCTATCCAGAACATCGAGTCGCCGTCATTTCTCGTCCACTTCATTGCGTCGAACCTTCCGATCGAGCTGCAGGACAAACAGCAGTTGCTGGAGGCGCTATCTCCGCTGAAGCGTGCGGAGCTGGTGCTCGATCATCTCAATCAGGAGCTGCAGGTTCTGCAGCTTTCCGAAGAGATCAGGTCGCGCGTCCGCACCGACGTCGACAAGCAGCAGCGTGAGTTTCTGCTCCGCCAGCAGCTCAAAGCGATTCAGGAAGAGCTCGGCGAGAGCGATGCCCACTCGGCGGAGATCGAGGAGCTCAGAAAGAGGCTCGATGAGAAAGAACTGCCCGAAGCGGCCCGGAAGACAGCCGAGAAAGAGCTCGAAAAACTCGGTCGGACCAATCCCGCCGCACCCGACTACGGTGTGATCCGCAACTATCTCGATTGGATTCTCGACCTCCCGTGGGAGCATTTCTCGGAGGACTCGCTCGACATTACGAAAGCGGAGGCAATCCTCAACGAGGACCACTACGGCCTCGAGAAAGTCAAGAAGCGTATCCTGGAATACCTCGCTGTGCTGAAGCTCAAGGGCGATATGAAGGCGCCCATCTTGTGTTTCTACGGACCGCCCGGCGTTGGAAAGACAAGTCTCGGAAAATCGATCGCACGCGCTTTGGGACGTGAATTCGTCCGCAACAGCCTCGGAGGAGTCCGTGACGAGGCGGAGATCAGGGGCCACCGCCGTACGTACATCGGCGCACTGCCAGGTCGAATTCTACAAGGGTCTCAAGAAAGCCGGTACGGGGAATCCCGTCTTCATGCTCGACGAGATCGATAAACTCGGCAACGACTTCCGGGGAGACCCTTCGAGTGCGCTGCTCGAGGTATTGGATCCGGAGCAGAACAACTCCTTCAGTGATCACTATCTCGAGATCGACTATGATCTCTCGAAGGTGCTGTTTATCGCTACGGCGAATTATCTGGAAACCATCCCGTCTCCTTTGCGCGACAGGATGGAAATAATTGAAATAACAGGATATACGCAGGACGAAAAACTCGCTATTGCCGAACAGTACCTGGTTCCCCGCCGCGTCGAGCATAACGGCCTGAAGCCGAAGCAGTTTTCAATCGACAAGGGGGCAATCAATCTCATCATCGACGGCTACACGCGTGAATCGGGCGTCCGGCAGTTGGAGCGTACGCTGGGGGCCGTTGCGCGCGGTGTGGCCCGAAAGGTCGCAGCGGGAGAGTCGAAAGGTGAATCCGTGAAGGCGGGCGACATTGAGGAATATCTTGGCGCGAGAAAGTTCTTCTCCGAAATTGCGGAGCGAACGGAGGTGCCGGGCGTCGCGACCGGTCTGGCATGGACGCCGGCCGGCGGAGACATCCTGTTCATCGAGGCGTCTGTGTCGCGCGGTTCAGGTCGCATGGTTCTGACCGGACAGTTGGGCGGCGTCATGAAGGAGAGCGCTCAGGCTGCCAGATCGTATGTGCGGGCCCACGCCGATGAGCTTGGCATCCCACTGGATGCTTTCCAGCAGTGGGATGTCCACGTCCACGTCCCGGCGGGATCGATTCCCAAAGACGGTCCTTCGGCCGGTGTTTCGCTTCTCGCTGCTCTCGTTTCGATCTACACGCAGCGTCGGGTCCGTCACACGGTCGCGCTGACGGGCGAGATTACGCTTCGCGGTATGGTACTTCCGGTGGGTGGAATCAAGGAGAAGGTGCTTGCCGCCAAGCGTGCGGGAATCAAGACAGTCATTCTTCCCGACAAGAATCGTAAGGATGTCTCGGAGATGAAGGCTGAGGCGCTCGAGGGCCTGGAGATCAAGTACGTGTCGCGCATGGACGACGTGATCAAGCAGGTGCTCATGAAGAAGAAGCAGGAGGACCCGCAAGCGAAATTCAAGGTCGAGCGTTCTCGTGAGGAGGGCTCGCGGCGAAATGGAGCGACGGAAGTCGTTAGCGAGATCAGTACCGAGACTGTCGAATAGTCTTGTGAATGACTGCTTCCTGGACGGCCCTCAAGCCTCGGAATTCGATCCCGAGTGAGTTTCCTTCAGACGCGTCTGTTGGGTGGGCATCTTGTCCTTCTCTTCGATGATGTTGGCGTCATCGACATTCGGATCGAGACCCTGCCTGAATGCCTGTTCAGCGTCACGGTAAGTGTTGGCAGCGAGCTCAATTACGGAGTCGAGCAGGTCGGCCGTTACGCGCACCGTCTGGCCCGCGAAGTAAACAATGTGACCGAGTAAGTTGAGGTCCGCGATACGACGCTCGTCTTCATTCGGCTGGGCCATACTGTGGACCTACTCGGACGCCTTCCCGGCATCCTCTGCTTTTTCTTCGGCGGCGGCGGATTCCTCGGCGGTTTCGGGCTCAGCCGGTTCATCCGATCCGGAGCCCGCTCCGGTGACGAGTTCTACCAGGCTGGTCACGCGCTCACCGATTTCATGGATTGCAGCACCGGCCGTGGAGAAAACGGCCTCGACGAGAAAGGAGGTCTTTCCGTCAAGACTCAACTTGCTAAATTCCTTCCTAACGGCGTTCGATGCCTCATTCTTGGCCATGGTCATCCGGGTCCTGAGTTTGCGTGGACACGCCGTTAGACGGTGCCTTTGGGGACGAGGTTTCAAAAGTTTTCACAGTGAGTACGCACAAAGAACGAACGGTTGGTAACGGGAAATCCCTCCGGGATGGCACGGTCGTTCGTTCTACGGGAAGTTGGCACGACGTGCGTGTCGACGGGGAAGTGATTCCTTCGAGAGTTCCGGGAAAGAGCCGGCTCGATCGATCAGCGTCGAACAAATCCCGTCGCCGTCGGTGATCACGTACGGATTCGATTGCTGGATGATGGAACGGGGCAGATCGTGGACATTGAGGCGCGTCGCAACCAGCTAAGCCGGCGGGCTGCCGGCCGGCGATCGGGCCTGGAGCACGCGTTCGCCGCCAATGTCGATCACGTCTGGGTCGTCCAGTCCGTCGAGTTCCCGAAGCCGAATCCCGGTTTCATTGACAGGCTCCTTGTCATGTCGGCCGTCGGCGACATTCCCGCGGGCCTGGTCATCAACAAGATTGATCGCGCCGACGACGCCGAAACGAAGGACACCATCGTGGAACTGGCTGCGATCTATCAGGAATTGGACTACCCCGTGCTGCTGACGTCGGCGGAAACGGGCGACGGACTCGACGGATTTCGGGCGCGGCTGGAAGGGAAGTGCAGCGTCATCTGCGGTCCGTCCGGCGTCGGTAAGTCGTCGCTGCTGAACAAGCTGAATGCGGATCTCGAGATACGAACGGGCGCCGTAAGTCAGAAGACGCGCAAAGGACGACACACCACGGCTGTTGCCGCCATGCACGAACTTGGGCCCGATACCTCGGTGATCGATACGCCGGGTGTCCGTGAGATTGGATTGCTGGATATCGCACCGGAAGAGCTCGGGGCGTACTTGCCGGAGATCCGGGAGTTGCAGGATTCGTGTCATTTCCCCGACTGCACGCATGATCATGAGCCGGACTGCGCCGTGATGCATGCCGTGGAGACCGGCGCCATCTCCGAAATTCGCTATCGGAGCTACCTCAATATGCTGGATTCACTGCGGGCGGGGCGGTACGACGTCGGGCGGTGACGGTCACGGCGAGGTGTCTTCCTGTCGTTCTGCGACATCACGGACGCCGTGGGGTCGGGGGATGCGGGTCGCCGTTCAACGTCCCGAGCGGGGCTTCAGCCCCGCGAGGCTTGCCTACTTCCGACGCCGCCCTCTCTTAGGCGCCGCTGCTTTCGCGTCTACCAACTCGACGGCTCTCTCGAGCGTGACGTCGTCCGGTGAAAGGTCTTTCGGAAGCGAAGCGTTGACCTTCTGATGTTTCAGGTAAGGTCCGTACCTCCCCGAAAGAAGCATGATGGGCTCGCCCGAATCCGGATGCTTGCCTATCTCTTTGCCAGGCGCCTTCCGGTCGGCCTTTGCCGCCAGAAGCGGCAGTGCGTCGGCCAGTGTGACCTTGAGTACATCCAGGGTTTTCGGGAGCGAGGCGAATGTGCGCCCGTGCTTCACGTAGGGGCCGTAGCGCCCGATGCCCGCTTCGATGGGCTCGCCTGAATCCGGGTGAACGCCGATTCTGCGCGGAAGTGATATCAGCGCGATGGCCGTTTCGGCGTCGATGTTGGAGGGATCCATGCCCTTCGGAATCGATACGCGCTTCGGCGTTTCCTCCCCTTCTACAACCTCGCCGAGCTGAAGGTAGGGACCGAATCGACCGTCTTTGATGTAGATCGGCAGACCCGTCTCGGGATCTACCGCCACCACGGTATCTTCCGCCTGCTTACTCTCCAGCAATCGATTCAGATACTCAGGGGACAGCTCGTCGGGGGCGACGTCTTCCGGCAGCGAGGCGGTCGCTTTCTCGCCGTTGGATTCCAACTCCGTGTAGGGGCCGAATTTCCCAACCCGAACGATGTAAGGCTTCCAGGCCGGGAATGCGACTGTCGAGACGGTTCGTGGATCGATTGAGTCGAGTCCCGCCTCGACCAGTTTCTTGAGGCCGTCGTCGTCGGAGTAGAATGAACGGAGATAGGGACGAGCGTCGGTCTTTCCTTCCGCAATGTCATCGAGCGCCTGCTCCATGCGGGCAGTAAAATCGAAATCGACCAAGTGCTCGAACTGTGTCTCCAGCAGGTTGTTGGTTGCGAAGGCCGTAAATGTCGGCACGAGCTGCTTTCCCTTTCTGCGTGCATAGCCCCGCTCGATGATCGTTCCAATGATCGACGCGTACGTGCTGGGACGGCCGATGCCCAGTTTCTCGAGCTCTCGCACGAGCGAGGCGTCCGTGAATCGGGCGGGCGGCTTCGTTTCGTGCGATTCGGGATCGACGCGCTGGCAGTCCGGTCGGTCGCCGTCCGCCATGTCCGGCAGCGGGCTCTCCTGGTTCTCCAGCGCGGCATCCGGATCGTCGCTGCCCTCGACGTAGGCCCGGAAGAACCCTGGGAATACCACTTGCTTTCCACTGGCCCTGAACTGCCCGATGGAACCGTCGGCGCCTTCGGCGCGAATTTGCACCGTAGTGAATCGCAGCCGCGCATCCGCCATCTGGCTGGCGAGCGTCCGTTTCCAAACGAGGTCGTACAAGGCCCCCTCTCGCCCCGAAAGGCTAAGCTCATCGGCGGTTCGCATGTCGGTGCCGGCCGGTCGAATCGCTTCGTGCGCTTCCTGGGCATTTCGGGGCCGACCGCTGAACTGCCTTGGAGACGGGCTCAAGTAGGTGTCTCCGTATCGCGACTGGATCGCACCGCGTGTCGCTGTGAGCGCCTCGTTCGAGAGCTGCGTCGAGTCGGTACGCATGTACGTTATGTGCCCGCGCTCGTACAGATTCTGCGCGACGCGCATCGTATCGCGGGCCGACCAGCCGAGCTTTCGGTTCGCTTCCTGCTGAAGCGTCGAGGTGATAAACGGCGGGTATGGGCGACGAACGCTCGGTTGCTCCTCGACGGAGGTCACGGTCCAGGAGCCGTTTGCGAAGGCTTCGGCCGCCGAGCGTGCAGACTGTTCGTCGAGAATGCGGGCGTCGGCATCCGGATTGAGCCTGCCCGTTTCATCCAAAAAATCCTTCCCGATCGCCAGGCGCTCGTCGTTCAAGTGCGTGGCCTTGGCATGAAACGCTACGCCATCGTGCCGTAGCTCGGCGTCGAGACCCCAGAAAGAGGCTGTTGTAAAGGCGATTCGGTCCTTTTCGCGAATGACGAGCATTCTGACCGCCGCGCTCTGGACACGTCCGGCCGAAAGGCGCGGAGCGATCTTTCTCCAGAGCAGCGGGGAGATCTCATATCCAACAAGCCGGTCGAGAATCCGGCGCGTCTCTTGTGACTCGACAAGGCGCTCGTCGATCTGTCGCGTGTTTTCGAGTGCTTCTTCGATCGCCGCGCGCGTGATCTCGTGGAACACCATGCGTCGAACAGGA
This sequence comes from uncultured Bacteroidota bacterium, assembly GCA_963768715.1. Taxonomy (GTDB): domain Bacteria; phylum Bacteroidota; class Rhodothermia; order Rhodothermales; family DATKEJ01; genus DATKEJ01. The sequence goes on along the minus strand of CAVYJC010000009.1, from coordinate 69,890 downwards.
ACGTCAGGCGCGAGAACCTGCAGGAGGTGCCACCCGATCGACTCGCCTTCGCGGTCCTCGTCAGTCGCGATGTACAGCTCGTCGGCCGTCTTTAGCGCGCGCTTCAACTCACCGACGACCTTCTTCTTGCCTTTCGGTATGACGTAGAGTGGTTCGAAGTTGTTGTCGACATCGACGCCGAGCCGGCTCCAGGATTTACCCTTCTCCTTGGCAGGAATCTCGGCAGCGCTGGACGGCAAGTCCCTCACGTGGCCCATACAAGCTTCCACCTGATACAGGTCCGCCGGCAGAAACCGGCGAATCGTGCGGGCTTTCGTTGGTGACTCGACGACGACTAAACGCTTCATAAATCTTGGTGGACGGTACGTACTTCGACGACGCAGACAACGCGGTTAGTCTGCTCACGTTCCTCATATTCCCTAACTCACGCGTGGCCAAACGCAAAGTCTGGCCACGTCGCGTGATGACTCAGAGGTTAGAGAGATTTGACTTCGGATACCAGGGTCGAGATAGAATCCTTGGCATCCCCGAAGAGCATCGAGGTTCGAGCATTGTAGAAAAGCTCGTTGTCGACGCCGGCGTAACCGGGCCTCATACTCCTCTTGAGGATGATCACGTTGTGGGCGTGATCGACATCGAGAATCGGCATGCCGTAGATGGGGCTCGATTTGTCCGTTCGGGCCGCCGGGTTGACCACATCATTCGCCCCGATCACGAGAACGACGTCGGTTGTTTCGAAGTCGGGATTGATGTCGTCCATGTCGAACAGTTGATCGTACGGCACGTTCGCCTCGGCCAGCAGGACGTTCATGTGTCCCGGCATCCGTCCGGCAACAGGGTGAACGGCGTACTTGATGTCGACGCCTTTGTCCTGCAGCAGATCGCCGAGCTCGCGCACTACGTGTTGTGCCTGGGCGACCGCCATGCCGTATCCCGGCACGATGACGACCTTGTCGGCGTAGCTGAGCAGAATCGCAGCATCGTCCGGGGTGATCTGCTTATATGTCTTGTCTCCGGCGTCGGCGGGTCCGGAGCTCGTCAGGTCAGCTTCCTGTCCGAAGCCGCCGAGCAGCACGTTAAACAGGCTCCGGTTCATGGCCTCGCACATGATCTTTGTGAGGATGATGCCGGAGGCGCCGACCAGGGCGCCTGAGACGATAAGAGCCTCGTTTTGTAGAACGAATCCGGTTGCGGCGGCGGCGAGTCCTGAATACGAGTTCAGGAGTGCCACAACGACCGGCATGTCGGCCCCTCCGATGGGTATCACGAGCAGGACGCCGAGGATCAGCGAAACGATGGCTACACCGATCAGGCTCCAGATGATCAGGTCTCCATTAACCGTCTCTGCGAACGATACGCTCCCAGCGATGCCTGCTCCGATCCCGACGATGACGCCGATGCCCAGGAGCATCGTTAGCAAGCGCATCCCTGGGAAACTCACCGGATTGCCCGAGATCGAGCCCCCCAGTTTGCCGTAAGCGATGAAGCTGCCCGAGAAGGTCACGCATCCGATGAGCACGCTCAGTCCGATCGTGAGTAGCAGCCCGCCGTCCATGGTCTGGACCGCAGCGGCGTGCGTGGCCGCAGCGGCCACTGTTTCAGGATGCAGGTTCTTTACCGTCTCCGAAGCGGCAACGAGTGCGGATGCACCGCCGCCGAATCCGTTGAAGGCGGCCACGAGCTCAGGCATGGCCGTCATTTCGACGCGCTTGGCGAGATAGGCGCCGATGGCTGCTCCGACGACGAGCCCGAGAATCATCTCCGGAATCGTGACAAGCTTTGAAACAAATAGCGTTGCGATGACGGCGAGCAACATGCCGACCGCCGAAAGCTGGTTCCCGCCGCGAGCCGTGGCTGGTGATGCCAGCTTCTTCATTCCAATAATGAAAAGGGACGCCGCCAGCAGATAGGTCAGTGTAATCAGATCGTCCATTAGGGATCTCCAATCTATGCTGTAAAAAGTGTTTGGTGTGGATCCGGCTTACGACTTGCTCGGACGCTCTCGCTTATGGAACATCTGGAGCATGCGATCGGTGACGAGATAGCCCCCGACCACGTTGATCGTCGCCATGGCGAGCGCCACGACGCCGATCCATTTGGCCGTCACGCCCCCGATCATACCGGCAACCACGAGCGAGCCCAGGATGGTAATGCCGCTGATGGCGTTGCTGCCCGACATGAGCGGCGTGTGGAGCGTCTGCGGGACGCGGCTTATGACTTCGAATCCCACGAACGAAGCCAGAACGAATACGATAAAGAGTTGCAACATGCTCGAAAGCGTTTATTTCAGTTGGAAGGAACGTTGAGCGCCGAAGCGACTCGTTCGTTGAGGATCTTGCCGTCGTGCGTCACACAGGCGCCTTTTATGATCTCGTCATCGAAATCGACGGAAAGTTGATCCTCTTTGGCGAATTCGATGATGAATGCCGAGAGGGTCCGTGCATACATCTGGCTGGCGTGAACCGACATGCCCGAGGGCAAATTGGTCGGACCGAATATGTTCACACCGTGCTTCTGAACGGTTTTCCCGGCTTCGGTCAGCGCGCAGTTGCCGCCGTTTGCCGCGGCCATATCGATGATGACCGAACCGTCGGCCATCTGCTTCACGGCCTCGTCTAGAATCAGGACAGGGGCCGCCCGGCCCGGAATCAGCGCGGTCGTGATCACGACGTCCGAGTTTGCGACGTGCGGGATCAGCATCTCGACCTGCCGCTCCTGCTTCTGCTCATCGAGGGCCTTTGCGTAGCCTCCCTCGCCGAGCGCTTCCTCGGTCTCGAGTTCCAGTTCGACGAACTTGGCGCCGAGGCTCTTAACCTCCTCCTTCACCGCCGGACGCACGTCGTAGGCCGAAACGACCGCTCCGAGACGCCGCGCAGTGGCAATCGCCTGAAGTCCCGCTACACCCGCACCGAGCACCAGGACCTTCGCGGGTCGCATCGTGCCGGCCGCCGTGGTCAGCAGGGGAAAGAACTTGGGAAGCATCTCAGCCGCAATCAGGACGGCCCGGTACCCACCAATGGCCCCCATGGCCGAAAGCGCGTCCATTGCCTGTGCCCGCGTGATGCGCGGCATCAGCTCGACAGAGAACGACGTAACGCCCTGCTCGGCCAGCATCCGAATGCCTTCCGGCTCATCGAGCGGCTTCAGGAATCCGATCAGTGCGGAACCGCGGCGCATGCCTTTGACCTCGTCGGCCGTCGGGGGCTGCACGCAGGTCAGAAGGTCACAGGCCAGTACAGCCGAACGGTCTCCCGTCGTGGCGCCTGCCGCGACATATTCTTCGTCCGAGGAGAAGGCGCGCTCGCCGGCCCCGGTTTCGACCACGACTGCAAATCCCTGTTTTACTAGACGGCCGGTCACTTCGGGCGTCATGGATACCCGATGTTCGTCTTCGGCGGTCTCTTTAAGTACACCGATTGAAAATGCCATAATTATCTGTGTGAAGACGTCCGTCGCACGTTTGACGGATGGTCGATTGTTAACATTTGAAGAGAGGGTCGTGCTATGATCTGCCTATCCATTCACCCTCTCGAATTCCCTCATGAACGAAACCAGGGTATCGATGGCCTCCTCTGGGCAGGCGTTGTAGAGCGAAGCCCGGATTCCGCCGACGGAGCGGTGCCCTTTCAACGATTGCAGACCTGCCCCGGCCGCCTCGGCGATGAAGCGCTTTTCAAGGTCCTCGTCGGGAAGACGGAAGCAAACATTCATCTGCGAGCGCGATTGGGGTCGCGCCGTTCCGCGATAGAACGAACTCGCATCGATTGCATGGTACAGCTTGGCCGCCTTGCGCGCGTTGATTTCCTGAATGGCCGTCAGGCCGCCCAGATCACTCAGCCAGCGCAGCACCTTTTCGACAGCATAGACGGCAAAGACGGGCGGTGTGTTGAATAGCTTCTCCGTGTGCGTGCCGTAATCGAGCATCGTCGGCAAACCCGTATTGCGCCGTGAAAGAAACGCCTTGTGGATGAGCACGATCGTGACGCCGGCGGGTCCGACGTTTTTCTGCGCTCCGGCATAAATCAGTCCGAACGGGCTCACGTCGACCGGTCCACTGAGAAAATCACTGGAAGCGTCGCAGACCAACGGCACGCTAACGTCGGGCACGTCGTGGAATTCCGTTCCGTAAATCGTGTTGTTGGATGTGTAGTGCAGGTAGGAGGCCTGCGGATTCAACTGCCACGCCGATCGTTCGGGAATGCTGGAGAACGAGTCCGACTCGCTCGATGCGGCCACGCGGGCGTCGCCAACAAGCGTCGCCTCTTTGTGTGCCTTCTTCGCCCAGGAGCCCGTCACGACGTAGTCAGCGCTCCCGTCTTTCGGCAGGAAGTTCAGGGGTACCTGGTAGAATTGCATCGATGCACCGCCTTGCAGAAACAGGATATGCCAGTCGTCCCCGAGGGAGAGCAGTTGTCGCAGATTCGCTCGGGCCGAATCGGCAATCTCTGTGTAGGGGGCGGATCGATGGCTTATTTCGAGAATCGACGTGCCGATGTTGCGGTAAACGGGCAATTCGGCGGCGATTTCGCGAAGAACCGACTCGGGCAAAACACCCGGACCCGCGGAAAAATTAAACTGGCGCTCAGCCATTGTCGTTTTCGTTGAATTCTGTTAACGATATCACGGAAACGGCCAGCACGTCTGGATTGCTCTGAATTTGATCCATCGTGGCCTGCTGCATGTCTCCGACGAAGCGGATGCGTGCGCAGGCGGCCCGTTCACCGTCAAAAACGAGATTCTCCATTTCCTGGACGTTCCAATTCGACTTGCGTATCTCGTCGAGAACGCTTGCCAGAACGCCCACTTTGTCGAGATGCCGAACCGTCATCATGTGTGTCGCCCCCGTGTGGGAAGCGAGGTTCACGCAGTTCGGGACGACCCCGGTAGACGCATACGTGTTCACGATACGAACCGCCTCGTTCCCGATTGCGGTCGTCGCCTGTTCGGTAGAGGCCCCGATATGGTGCGTGAGGTAGACGCGCGGGTGCCCGGCCAGCGGATGCGAGAATTCGCCTTCCTTGGCTGCAGGCTCACCCTCGAAGACGTCGAGTCCGAGCCAGAGGTTCTTCGCTTCGAGCGCCTCAGTTAGGGCCGTTTCGTCGACCACCGCTCCACGCGCAGTGTTGATCAACACGCTGCCGGGTTTCATCGCATCGAGGAATGCCGCGTCGACAAGGTGCCTGGTATCCGGCGTGGAGGCCACGTGGATGCTCACGATGTCGGCCTTCGAGGCAACGTCGATCGGCGTCGCTGCGCGCTCGATCTCCAGCTCCTCGGCACGCTCGTCGGTCAGCGATCGACTCCAGGCAATAACGTTCATGCCGAACGCCTCGGCCCGACGCACCATCTCCATACCGATGTTTCCCAACCCGATCAAGCCGAGAGTGCGCTCCTTGAGTCCGGCCGCCTTCGAAAACCCCGCCTTATTCCAGTGTCCGGCGCGCGCTTCCGCAACGTTGTCGGCGATCCGGCGGTCGATAGCTAGGATCAGTCCGAACGCCAGCTCCGCCACGGCGACGGCATTCTTGCCGGGACAGTTGGCGACGAATATTCCGCGATCGGATGCTCCGCGGACGTCGATCGTGTCGTATCCGGCGCCGGCGCGTACGATGAGCTCGAGGGACGGATTCGCGTCCATCATGTCGGACGATACCTTCGTCGACCGAACGACCAGTACGTTCGGCTTTTCGTTTTGCAGTGCCGTTTTCAGATCATCGCCGTTCAGTGACGGGTCGGCGACGACCTTGTGACCGGCGGCCTGCATGGAAGCGATACCGTCTTCCGAAAACTTGTCTGCCACCAGTACTTTCATGGGTCCTTCTACTACAATAGGTGAACCAGGAGCCCGCTACGCAGCTTCGGCTCGAACCAGGTCGATTTCGGAGGCATCAGGAGTCCCGCATCGGAGACTGCAACGAGCTCCTCGATGGACGTCGGATACATCGAAATTGCCATGGCGGCCTTACTGGAGTTTACGAGACGCTCCAGTTCGGTGGCCCCTCGTATTCCACCAACGAACCCGATATTAGCGTCCCGACGCGGGTCGCTGATGCCGAGCATTGGCTCTAAAAGGTGCTCTCCCAGACGCGCAACGTCAAGTCGGGCATCCACTGCATCGCTTGCGGGGGCCGGGAGGGCAAGACCGAGCCAACGGCCGTTAAGATACAGACGGATCTCGCCGGCGTGGTCGGGTTTGGGATCAGTCGCCTCCTGGATATCGAATCGCTCGCGGAGCTGCGCCTCGAAAGCGTCGGGCCCCTCGGGAAGCCGATAGATGACGCGGTTGTACGCGAGGATCCTCATCTGGTCCATCGGAAACAGCACGGCCGGAAAGAACTCGTACTCGGCACCCCCCGTTGCCGAGCCGTTCTGAGACGACCGGATGGTCTCGGCAGCTCGGCTCGCGGCCTTGCAGCGATGATGGCCGTCCGCCACATACAAGTGCGGGACGGACTGAAACGCCGTGACGAATGGATTCGTCGCCGGAGCGCGCCACACCACGTGTCGTACGCCATCGGAGGCTGTGAAATCGTAAAGCGGCGCAGCCTGCGTTACCTCATCGATAGCCGCGTTGATGTCGCCGGTCGATCGGAACGTGAGCATCACGGGCTCGGCGTGGGCTTGCTGCGTGAGGATGTGACGGGTCCGATCGTCCTCTTTGTCGAGACGCGTCTTCTCATGTTTCAGGATGACGTCCGCGTCGTAGTCCGCCACGGACACGCATCCGAAGATGCCGGTTTGCGGACGGCCGTTCATCACGAGGCGATAGACGTAAACAGACGGCTCTTCCTCCTGCACGAACAAGGGGCCGTTTGCGAATTCGCGCAGGTTTGATGCGCCTCGTTCGTAGACGGCGTCATCGTGTTCGTCGACGTCTTCCCCCAGGTCAACCTCGGGCCGGATGACGCGCAAGAACGAGTGTGGCTTGCCGGCGGCCATGGTGCGTGCCTCCTCGGCGCTGATCACGTCGTAGGGAACGCAGGCGACCTGCTCGACGAAGTCGGGCTTCGGCCGGAGAGCGCGAAAGGGATGCAGTATAGCCATGTGAATTTGCCGCTGCCTGGAGGCTCGTTGGTTTCCCCTGTCAGGCGTCGAAAAGTACTGCGAAGCATATGAATTGGACGTGATTTGGCGCTTGTATGCCTCGATCTTATGAGATCTTAACAGAAGGGGTCCGAAGTCCGAAGTCCGAAGTCCGGGTTCGGGGTCCGAAGTCCGAGATCGGCAGCACGCTCTATATTGTCCCGAGCAGACGGATGAGTCCGGGACGCCAATCGAGGATCCCAATGCGAGCAATCATTATCCCACTCACTTTCGGTGTTGCTGCACTCTTTGTGCTGGTCGATTCGAGAAGGCGACTGGAGGAGAAATGGAAACTTTGGACGATCGGTACATTTCTCGGAGCTCCGTTCGTCCTTCCATTCTACCTCGCTCTTCGAAAGCTCAAGGAGGGCGAGGTACGCAGGGGCGGTAAGGCGTTTTTAGTAGCAACGAACATTCCCATCGTTTGGTCGATCGGCCTCGCCTGTCTGGGCCTTCCGGCCTGTGCGCACATTCCGACAGTATTCAGCAGTGATCTGGAGGCGTCGGTGTTCATTTACATCGGCGTTTGGGAGTTTTGGCTGTTTGGCATGGGAGGGATTATCGTCTTCGCACAATTGCTTCGCAGACGAGACGTCGTAGAACGAGGACCGACGCGGGGGCGTTAGCTTTCGCAAAAGGCATTCCTCACTCCTCTTTTCCAATTCCCAATTCCCTCGCCAAAATCGCCCTCGTCAACGGGATTCTCGCCCAGGCATCTTCGTCCTTCACGATGTGGATATTGTCGGCGAAGAACCACACGCCCTTCGCGCTCGCTCAACGTAGCCGACGTACCAACCTACCTGATTGTCGCCCTCTCCGGCCCAGCCGGTCTTGCCGTGCTCCGTCCAGTCACCCGTCTGCCTCCGTATGAGGATCCGCTTGACGATCTCCATGCTGCGATGGGAGAAAGGGAGATCCTCTTTGTAGAGGCGCTCGAGGAAGCGAACCTGCTCCAGCGGGCGAGATCCGGATGTCGCCCGTTGAGCCAGAACGAGTCGATTTCGCCGCCGATGTTCTGATTTCCATATTTCGCCCGGTCGATCCACTCCTGCATTCGCTCGCGACCGATACGACGCGCCAGCTCCTGGAAGTACCACACGGCCGATACGCTGATTGCGGAGGCGAGGTCGTGGTCCTGATTCCAAGCCGGGACCGATCGCTCCACCCCGTCCCACTTGAATGTCGCGTGTTCGTCGGGAATCACACCTGTCTCCAGCGCGACCAGAGCGTTGAAGATCTTGAACGTCGATGCAGGCAGGAACCGCGTCTCCGGCTCGCTTGCGGTCGTTTGTCTGGAACTCATTAGTACCGAGCCGTGCAGCACGAACGTACCTTCGACCCCTGCCGTATCGAAAGCGGCGGCGAAATCATCAGACGTCTGCCAGACCTCATGATGCTGTCTGCACGCCGAAGCCGCAACAATGACCAGGATGACAAGAAACAGGCGTGAATGGGAAAAATGGCTTTTCGGACAATGCATCATCAATGTCAGCATTTAGGGTCTTGAGTGTCAACGTTCCTAGATGGATCGTTCTTCCGTCGCAGGAAGATCGACGAAACCGGCCAATATAGCCGCCGGAATCCATACCCAAACGAACTCACTGGCAAGTACTCGCAGTCCCCGAATCGAAAAGAATCCGGCTCCGATCGGCGAGACCTCAATCGGACGAAAAGGGAAGAAATATCTCGTATTGGTAAAAGGAGCGAAGAAGGCGACGCCCAGTCCACCATTCGTCATGGCATCCAGCAGCGGGTGGCTCACGGCCGAAACGAATAGGAATGTCCACAGCAGGTCTGGCGATGAGTTTGAATTCCGCAGCAGCATCCAGCAAACTGTCGCCGACAGGAGTGCGAAGGCGATGGAGTGGGTGAGACCCCTGTGACCGAGCGGGTGTCCGTAGGGGATACCGAAGAGGAGGCCGACGACATCGACATCCGGAAGCGCCGAGATCGCCATCCCGGCGACGAGCGCCGTTGCGCTGAATTTCCGGTCCAGTGCTCGACCCGCCACGAACGAAAAGGCGGCATGCGTGAAAGAAGTCGGCATGCGTTGATTAGCGGTGCGTCCAGTCGGTCAAGTCGTCCGAGTTCGGCGGTGATAATCCCAGTTGATCGCCATCCAGTGTGACACCGAGTCCGCTAACCGTCCGGTTGGCGTACGCGAAGTAGGCCGCCACTTGATTGACTTCCAGAATTTCGCCATCCGTCATGCCTGCCGATCGCATGGCCTCGATGTCGTCGATGGAGACCGATGCCGGCTCGCTGGTGAGTCTGGCGGCGTACCTCAGCGCGGCAGCTTCCCGCTCGTCGAAGGCATCTTCGAATCGTTGGTTTCGCAAGGCTTCGATAATCCGAAGCGTTCGTACGTCGTCGTTCAGGCCGCGGCGGAGTCCCTCGGCGTGGTGGGTCTCGCAGTAGGTACATCCGTTGATGCGGCTGACGAGGACGCCCACTGCTTCGAGGAACCAGACCGGGAGTTGATTCGACGTGTGGTGAAGAACACTCTTGTACAGGGCAAGGTGGCCCGACAACGTGTGCGGCCTCAGGCCATGAACGATCAGGATGTTGTCGATCGACTCCTTGCGACCCGCAATGCGATCATACAGTGCGCGAAGTTTGCCCGTGGCGTCCTCGAAAGCAATCGTCTCGATCCATGCCATGATTTACTCCTCGACTCCGGATGCATCCGACGAGGTGTGATCGAAAACGATCCGCCATCCTTCGTCGAAACGCCGAAACAGGAGCGTGAAGAGTCCAGTCGGACGATCCTTCGAACGCTCGAGCTCGTAGCGACCGAAGACGAACGCATAGTCGTCCGACAGCAAATCGACGCTGTAGAGCGTGAACGTGAGCGTGCCCATCGCGTCTCGATCAGGATAGCTCTTGTGATACCGTTCGAGCGTCTGCTGCCAGCCGTGCTGCACCGAGCCGCCCTGAAGCGAATCGGAGGGAGTCGGAACGCCAGTAGCCGGCCATGAAGGCATCGATGTCGCCGTGATTCCAGGCATCCTGCTGATCGGCGAGTATTTGTCGGACGGCGGTTTCCGGGGCGAAGGCGTCCTGGGCGCGTCCTGCCGACGGGATCAGGAGCAGGAGGGCGAGGGACAAGGAGGTGAGTACGGTTTGCATGTGTGTAAGGATTGGGAGTCGCAGGAAGATAACCGCCAGTGTCATCTCGAACGGGCCAAAGCGAGCCGTAGCGAAAGCGAAGGCGTGGATTGAAAATCATACAGACCCCTTGTCATTTCGAAGGAGCGAAGCGACTGAGAAACCTCAGACGTACGTTTGGAAAATGGATCTGATCAAGATGTCGGTGGACAACGCCTCGTCATTAGACCCAGGGATGAATCCCCGGGCTTGAAGTTGCGCCCCGTAAACGGGGCTTGGCGGTCGCCGACGCAACAGAAGGCCGGTTTAGCGGCCGCTGCTTTAAGGCCGGTCGTTTACGGCCGGCTGATCGAAGAAAAGAGAGACAGCAAAACCTTGGCACGTTTGCGCGCGTGGGCACCGTGTCGTGGCACGTCGGAAGACGACCTCCCCGGCTTTCAGTTGCCCCCCGGAGGGGGACCGCGTCGTGGCGCTCAAAGCACATACCCTTCGACCTGCTCGGCGCCGAAAAACCTCACCTCGCCCTCGTCCAGATTGAGATGGAATCGCGCCGCCCGGTTGCCCGTTTCGAGCGAGTACATCGTCCTCGGCAGCGTGATCGTGCGATGCCCCGGCGATGAGGCGGTCACCATGACGAGGTCGCGCGAGGCGACGACCTGATCCGGCTCCGAGCTCCAGAGCTGACAACCGGCCTTCCGCACGAGATGCCGCAAAAGTCGAACGGGCATGGGCGCTGCGCCTGAGTAGACGGACGTCCAGCCGTCCATTTCTTTCCAAGCGAGGGCGGCTCCTCCTGAATCAGTCCAGCGTCCGAGGATCTCCGCCTGCAAGTCGTTCACGGCAAATCGCGGCGCCCGCTCTTCGTCGACGCCGAAACGATATTCCACCGCGTCGCGAAGAGCCGGCTCGACGCTGATCAGGAACCGACCCGGTTCGCGCTGCATCTCGAGATCGAACCCGCAGAGGGAGCGCATGCGTTCGACTTGGAGTCCATCGTCCGATACGAGACCCGGCGCATAGAACCAGACGACGGTGGCTCCGCTTCCTGCCACGGCGGACCGAAACGCCGCTACCTTTTCATCGGTCCACACGAAAGAGTTGAACGCGAGAATGACCTTGTATCGGGTAAAATCCTCCTGCACAAGGTCGGATTCGTAGAGAAAGTCGATCGGTGCGCCGAGTCGGTGCAGTGACCGGGCCTGCGAGTCGAGAAACCAGGCTGAAAAGAAATCCAGGTTCGCGATGCCTTTTCGGAACGGCTGCTCCGCCAGCCAGTGGCGCGTGTAGAAGAACGCCTCGGGTTGGTACACGGCTGCGATGTCGGCGACCGGCGACATATCCATTTCCGCGCGCGCCGCCCCGAGAATCCCGAACGGCCGCACCGTTTCGATGATCGGTTCGTCCGCGTACCAGCTATAGCCCGTGGCCATGACAGGCCCAAAATCGAAGAGCCATCCCCCGCATCCCGCCGCCGTCATGCGTCCGAGATCGTGCCGCAGAATGTTGCGCGTACCCGTCGGGGTCGTACTTCCCACGCCGCCCATAAGCGGAAGCTCGCGCTCGATATCTGAATTCCCCCCGGGCACAGGCGGCGGCTCGAGGTAGGTGCTGGGATCGATCTCGACGAAGTAGAGCTTCCCATGCCGTCGCAGCGATTCAAGCAGCACGCGATACCCGCCGTCGCCGCCCACCCCTCTCGCTCGTCCCAGAAAATTGCCCGAGTCGTCCACCACGTCGTGTTCCCACCAGGGTCGATCAGGCAGGTTCGTAGTCTGGTAGGAGTAAGGGCAGGCCAGAAAATCGACGTCCTCGCAGTCCAGAACCGGCTTCGGCGCCAGATGCCCGCCATCCTGAATCCACGGATTCTCGAGGAGATATCCGAAGAATGCCCCCGCAAGCACCTTCCGGTCTGTCACCTCCTTAACCAGCGATGCAAAATGGATGAGCGTGTTCGACATGCCTTCTTCATGCATCTTCTTGTAGTAGGCAATCGTCGATCGCGCTTTGACGGGATCCCGGAACAGATCGAACGCCGCCTCCAGCCTGTGCTCGGCATCCGGTGGGCTCCCGTATTTCGCTGCTGCCGGCCGGCTCGCATCCGGCATAAACTCCGCGAGGGGATAATGCCACTCGCCGTAGATCCCCGCCCCGATCTGATATCCAATGATGCGACTCTTCAGCGGCGACTCCTTTATCGCCTCGAGAAACGCTGTCAAAACGTGTGACAGGTCGTCGCGCCAGACCTGCGACGCGGGCGACGGCGCCTTGAGCGGGATGCCCCACTCGAAGCCGCCTTCCGGATTCATGAGCACGTCCCGATACTGCCTTGGATTCTTCGGGATGGGAGGGATCGCCGTTTTGACCAGCTCGTCCGGATTTGCATCGATCCACCATCCGGGAGGATCGAGATGGACGCGCGGCAGGAAGTAGGCATCGGGGTGTTTCGACAGCAACTGATCGAAATGATGGGCGAACATCGTCCAGTCAAATCGATCCCGTTCCGGCCATGCGGCGTTCAATCCAAGAAGCGGATGCAGAATGTGCACCCCCGCCCGCTTGAAATAGTAGGCGCTTGCCTCCAATCCCCAGCTCCATGCAGCCAGCGGAAATACGTCCGCTCCGTTGACGTGCAGGCGTGGCGCGCCACGGGACATGACGACCTCGGCGTGGACCGGCGGCTCGTCTCCGAGACGCGCGATGTGCGCAAAGGACTCGTCGCGGAATGCGTTGGGTTGTTTTGCCATCCTTATGTGCGGCGGCTGTTACAGGATCGCCTTGACGTTTTCCGGCGGCCGGCCGAGAACGGCCCGCTCGCCAAAAACGACGATGGGGCGCTCGATCAGAATCGGGTTTTCGGAAAGGATCGCAAGCCACTCCTCGCGAGAGCGCTTGTCCTTCACCGACACGCCGATCTCCCCGAGGCGCTTCTCTTTTGCGCGGATCAACTCGACCGGCTCGACGCCGAGCATCTGACAGATTTGATCGAGCTCCTCAGTAGAAGGCGCATCCTTGAGATATTCGATGATCCGAGGCGACCGACCGGCCTGCTCGATCAACCGGAGTGTCTCACGGCTCTTGGCGCAGCGCGGGTTATGATAAATGGTCGGTTCCATCAGACGATTTGCTTCGAGATTATGGATACATCATACTCCCCCGAAGGCCCCGAGTCAACGGCAGGCCACCGCTAAATGAATGTGAGTACGATGCCGGCTGCGAGCGGGACGGACAGGTTGTCGTTGACCGGACCGCCAATGCCCTCGACGATTGCGGCGACCACAACGGCCGCCGCTGCTGATGGGAGCGCGATTCCGGGTACAGGATACACGGCCAGAAGTGCGGCGACGGCAAAGGCCAGCGAGCCTTCGATCGATTTCCCGCGCTTGCCAATGCGATGGCGCCCGAATCGACGTCCGATCAGGGCCGCGGCGGCGTCTCCGATGAGTCCGATAATCAGGGCCGCGGCGGCGATGCGCGGCTCGAAGAGGGCGATCACGACGCACGCGCTCAGCAGGACCCAGGTTGCCCCGTTGAAGTGGATAGAGGAGGGGACGGAGGGATTTTCCTCCGGCCGCATCATGAAACCGAAGACGTTGCTTATGAAGTTTCTGACGACCGCGAATCGGCTTCGGAGGATTTCCGACGCGACGAAGGCCGCCGCGAGGGGCACGAGAATGACCAGGGCCGTCTGGCGACCGAAAAGAAGCAGTCCGATCGGTATTGACAGAGACAGGAGATGCAACGCCTTCCGCCAGATCTCACCACGGTAGGGGAGTCTCGTCCCCGATTCGTCTTCCGTCACGAGGCGGCGGCTGTGGTCGCGGGAATCCAGCGGCTGAGTTCGGCCTTGAGCTCCGAGGCGGCCGTCGATGGATCGCGACTGGCAGAAATTGCACTGAGGACGGCTACGCCGTATGCGCCGACTCGCATGACCTGCTCGATTCGCTCAACGGTTATGCCGGCGATGGCGATCACGGGAATTTCCAATGCCTCACAGACGGAGGCGAGAGCTTCGGTGCCTTTCACGGCGGCGAGCTTGTCTTTGCTGTCGGTCGGAAAGACGGGACCGAAACCTATGTAGTCGGCAGCCCTCGTTCCACGCCCGACGAGCCTGGTCGAGCGTCGTAGCCGTGGCGCCGATGATGTAATCGTCGCCGAGTACGCGCCGCGCCAGGTCCACAGGAAAATCTTCCTGGCCGAGATGCACGCCGTCCGCTCCGACAGCAAGGCAAACGTCGATGTGGTCGTCAATGATCAGCGTCGTGCCGGTTTCCCTGCAGATCCGGGCCACGCGCTCCGCCTCAGCAATCTTGTGGCGGATAGGCCCTTTCTTCTGGCGAAACTGGATGGTGTCTGCGCCGCCGCGTATGGCGAGTTCTGCGAGTCGATCGGCGCCGAAACGCTGCTGGTAGTGGAAGTCGGTGACGGCGTGAAGCCGTCCTATGCGATGAGCTCTGGATTCAATCACGAAGGTGGATTGTTTCCTCAAATGTTATGTACCCTTTGCGTCAAGATATTTTTTTGTTTCCCGACACACAAGCTCGTCATGTCCAAGACTCAAACAAATCAGTCTCGTCGCTCATTTTTGAAACAAGGCGCCCTCGCTGGAGCCGGCATTGCCGTTGCACCCCAGCTCAGCCGCGCATGGTCGCCCGGATTGACTCCGCCCGCACACCCGATCGCCGTTTCCAGTGCGAACGGCCTGGAAGCTGTCAAGAAAGCCGTTGAAATCATGAAGCAGGGTGGCGATCCGCTCTCGGCGGTCGTTGCGGGCGTCAATATTGTCGAGGCCGATCCCAATGATATCTCCGTCGGATACGGGGGCGTTCCAAACTTTGACGGGGTCGTCGAGCTCGATTCGGCGTGTATGCACGGACCCACCGGTCGGTCGGGCGCGGTCGGTGCGATTCAAGGTATCATGCATCCATCGAACGTCGCCAAGCTCGTGCTTGAACGAACGGACCATTGCCTGATCGTTGGTGAGGGCGCCCAGAAGTTTGCCCTGATGCATGGTTTCAAGGTCGAAAACCTGCTGACGGACAGAGCGCGTGAGATCTGGATGGATTGGCGAGAGAAGCTCTCAACACAGGACGACTATCTGCCGCCGCTGGCACCGGATCAACTCGACGTAGGTCTTGAAGCATTCGAAGAAGAACGGCATTACGGCACCATTCACTGTTCCGGAGTCAATACCGACGGCGACATCAGCTCGGTCACGACGACGTGCGGACTCTTCTTCAAGATTCCCGGCCGTGTCGGCGATTCGCCAATTGTCGGTGCTGGTCTCTACACCGACAACGAGGTTGGATCGGCCGGATCGACGGGCCGCGGCGAGGCCAACATCGAGAATCTGTGCAGCTTTCTGATCGTCGAAAGGATGCGCATGGGGGACAGTCCCGAAGACGCCTGTCTGTTTGCCTGCGAGCGGATCGCATCGCATACGATCCTGCGACGGCTCCAGGAAGCCGACGGGAAACCGAATTTCAATGTCCGTTTCTATGCCGTGAACAAGGCCGGCGTGTTCGGGGGGGCCGAGTTGCGCAACAACAATGGGAAGATGTCCGTGTGCGACGCTGACGGAGCGCGCCACGTGCCGCTGGCGCATCTTTATGATGATTAGTAGGGACACGCCAAACGGCGTGTCCGAAAGGATGTTTTATGATGATGGGTAGGGACACGCCAAACGGCGTGTCCGAAGTGGATGTTGTATGATGATGGGTAGCGACACGTCAAACGGCGTGACCGAACCGCATGTCCATGGCAATCGCCGAGAGTCCGCCCCAATCAGAACCCGACCGACCCCATCTCCTCACCCAGCGACACATCCCCAACCAGTCTTCTCGCGTTCACGAGATCGGCTTCGGTATGTCCTTCGGGAAGGTGCACGAGAATCAGTCTCGGACAACCCGCGCGGTGCGCGACTTCCGCGGCTTGATCGATGGTGGTGTGCACGGGATTGTCACCGCCCGCTTCGTGGACCAGAATGTCGCATCCGGTGCTGAGCCGAATGACCGATTCACAGGGGCGCGTGTCGGATGAGTAGCAAATGCTCGCGCCGGTCCGCCGGTTGTCGACCCTGACCGCCACGCACGGAACACCGTGTTCTGTCGGCGAGCTCGAAAAAGCCAGCTCATCCATTTCGAGAAACGCCGCACCCTCATCGAGGGAAATCGGGTGCCACTCGAGGTCGGGGACAGCCTCCCAGCGTTCTGTGTTGTACGACTCGAAGTTTCCCCGGGCCTGATCCAGAGCGGCTTGCGGTCCGTAAATGGGGATGGGCTCCGATCTTCCAAACAGCCACATCTTCTCCACGAAAAGGGAGAAGCCGCCCACGTGATCCGGATGTTCGTGCGTCAGTATCAGGGCAGCAATCTGATCGACTCGCAAGCCGGCACGAAGCGCCCTATGGATGACGTCTGCGCCGCAGTCGATGAGCACCGCGCGATCGTTCGTCTCGAACGCGAGCATTGTGGTGGTCCGATGTGGATCGCTTGCCGGTGCGCCTGTTCCCAGAAGATGAAGCGTTGCCATCTCGTTTGCGATTGGTTTGACGGCTAACGGCGCCGGTCCACCACGAAGTCAATTAGTTGCATCAGTGAATTACGAGCCTCGCTGGGAGGAAACGTCAGCGCGACGTCTCTCGCCTCGTCGGCAAGTGAAAGCATAGCCTTCCGAGCATAGGAAATCCCTCCCATTCGTTCAACGAATTGCGATATGAAACGGATGTCCTCACCTGACTTCTTCTTCTGGCGAACGATGCGGAGCACCTTGCGCCGCTCCGACGCTGTTCCCTCGCGAAGCGCGTGGATCAACGGGAGCGTAATCTTTCGCTCCCTCAGGTCGTTTCCGATCGGTTTTCCAACGTCTTCGCCGCCCAGATCGAAGAGATCGTCACGGATCTGGAAGGCCAGCCCAAGCTTCTCGCCCAGCTCCGTCATACGGCCGATTACCTCCTCGTCTTCTGACGTGCTGATCGCGCCGCAGGCCGCGCAGGCGGCGAAGAGTGAGGCCGTCTTGTCGGAAATGATGCGGTAGTAGGTTTCTTCCGTTATGTCGAGCCGGCGCGCCATGTCCATCTGCAGTAGTTCGCCTTCGCTCATCCGCTTGACGGCGTCGGAGACGACGTGCAGAAGGCCGTACGCCTTGTGCTCGAGTGCCAGCAGCAGACCGCGACTCAGGAGAAAATCTCCAAAGAGAACGGCGACGCGGTTCTTCCAGACGGCGTTTATCGAAAAGATGCCCCTCCGTCTCTCGGCGCCGTCGACGACGTCGTCGTGTACGAGGGTGGCCGTGTGAAGCAACTCGACGAGCGCGGCCGCAACATAGCCCGTGTGGGAAACGCGACCCGCCGTCGCGGCCGAAAGCAGAACCAGAATGGGCCGAATCTGCTTCCCCTTCTTGCGGAGCATGTAGCGCGTCACGAGATCGAGAACGCGCACGTGCGACTTCATGGCCTCCCGGAAATACTCGCGGAAAGCCTCGAGATCCTGCTCTATGGGACGCCGAATCTCCTCGAGAGATGCAGCACTTCCCTGGATCTTCTGAACCGTCGGACCGGCAAGTACCTCGGTCATGTAGCGTACATGTTAGTTCGCTCGGAGTGTGCAGAGCGCAAGGCTATTGCCGGTGGAATAAATGAGATTGACCCACTCGTTAGAAAAATAGACTGTACCCGCAAGTCAAGCAAAAACGCGCTTGGAGTTGCGCAGCAATACGAGAAAAAACGGAACGCCGCAGATGGCGGTTAAGATTCCGACGGGAAGTTCTTCATGCGGAATCAATGCGCGGGCAGCCAGATCGGCCCATACGAGAAAAACAGCTCCAACAAGGTACGAAACGGGCAGGAGCCGCCGGTGGGTGACGCCTGAGACGAGCCGGACCGCGTGTGGAATGATGAGTCCGACAAACCCGATAATTCCGGAGACGGAGACGAGCGTTCCCGTCGTGAATGCCGTGATGAGGATCAAGAGCTTCTTCGTCGATTCGACGGAGATGCCCAGCCCCAGCGCCGGCTCATCACCGAGAAGCAACGCATCCAGCGAACGCGCAAGCGCGATCAGGATCAAACATCCGCCTATCGACGCGATCGCCGGGAGCACCAGCGCATCCCACCGTGCCGCGGAGAACGAACCGAGCATCCAGAAAAGGACGGCCCGCACGCGATGGGGATCCGGCGAAGCGTAGGTGATAAACGAGGTCACCGCCGCGAGGAGCGCCGAGACCGCGACGCCGGCAAGAAGGAGCCGGCCTGTATGCATCGTCGACCCCGAGCGGGCGACCATGTAGACAATGGTCATTGCCAGGAGCGCACCGGCAAATGCCGCCAGAGGCATCGACAGCGCCTTGGAAATCAGCGGGGGGAGAAAGCCGAGGTAGAAAAGGGAGGCCCCGGTCGAAGCGCCGGCGCTCACGCCGAGGATGTACGGTTCGGCCAGTGGGTTGCGAACGAGCGCCTGCATGGCAACTCCGATGACCGCGAGCCCGCCGCCCACCAGCGCAGCGAGCAGCACGCGAGGCAGCCTCAGATCCCATACGATCTCGTTGATGCCCGGAGCCAGCGAGGCGCCGTGCGAGAGCCCCAGACGTCCGCCCAGCACCGACACGACGTCGCTGAAAGCAACCGGCTCCGATCCAAACGAAACGCCGAAGGCGAACGTCACCGCCAGTGCGACAAGCAGCAGAACCGCATAGAAGAATCTGGTCACGGCTGCATCCGGTTCTCTTTGAATCGGTCTATCCAAACCGCGAGCCTCTGCGCCCCTTCGATGACGCGCGGCCCGGGCCTGGATATCAGATCCGGATTGATGGAATAGACATTCCCGGTTGCGACCGCCGGCACACTATCCCATGTGGGATGACCCGAGACGATCCTCCCCGCGTCGAAATCGTCGCCAAACGTTCCGACGATGAGCTCCGGCTGCTCCGCGAGCACGAACTCATCGCTGAGCGTGGCGGCCTGCCCCTCGAGTTGATCCGTTATCGAACGGCCTCCCGACGCTTCGATGATCTCGTTCGTGTAGCTGTCCCGCCCGAAAGCGTACAGCACGTCATATCCGGCCAAGAGAAGAACGGATGGCTTGTAATATTTTGTATCTACTAAGCTTAGTTGATATACCCAGGCCGACTCTAGCGAATCGGCAGCTCGGTTGGCCGTCGTCTCCGCGTCGAGAAGCTGACCGACGTTTCGCACGGCGAGGAATACGTCCGCAACCGTAGTGAACCGGAGAAAATAAGAGGGGATGCCAAGCTCGGTAAGCGCATCCAGGTCGCGTACCGAATTGATCTGATCGGTCGCCAGTATCAGATCGGGATTGCGAGCGACGATGCCCTCTTGATCGAGAGGGAAGGCCGTAATCTGGTCCATCTGTGAAACGGCGGGTGGGTAGTTGTCCGCCGTCGTCACGGCTGTCAATCGGTCGCCTGCTCCGGCCGCGAAAACGACCTCGGTGACGCTGGGAGCGAGAGATATCACGCGTTTGGGGGCTATCGGTACGCGCACCTCGCGTCCAATGTCGTCGGTTACGGTCCGGCTCGGAGACGCAGCACGCGGCGGATTTCCGCAGCCGGCGAGGGTCAGCACGATCAACGCCAACGTCGCAGAAGCGAGAGAAGGATGACCGCTTTTGTACATTGACCTGTTGCTGCTTTTCCGCACCGGATCTGAGATCATCTCGGGTGTACGCATTCATCATCAACGCCGCCGCGGGAGGTGGACGTGCCGCCAAGGTACGTCCCACCATCGAACGTTTCATGACGGCCGCGAATGCCGCCTTCCGTATCCATGAAACGCGTACACCGGAGGAGGCGACCACCCTGGCGCGAGATGCTGCCGGTGAAGGAGATGTCGTCGTGGCGGTTGGGGGTGACGGGTCGATCCATCACGCTTTCAGCGGGATTGTGGATGCGATCGACAGCGGCGCTGCGGCGCCCACGTTCGGGATCCTTCCCGTGGGTACCGGAAACGATCTTGCGCGGATGCTTGGTCTGCCTGATCGTATGGAGGACGCCCTTGCCATCCTTACCCGGGGCGGGGCCAGAGAGATCGACTACGGCACGGTTGCCTGGGAGGGAGCCTCCGGCGCGGGCGTTCGACCGTTCATAAATGTGGCGGGCATCGGGCTCGACGCCAAGGCGGCGCTGCTCGCCCCGAAGCTCAAACCGTACCTCGGAAATCTCTGTTATACCGTATCCCCAGCGATATCGGTATGGACGTGGAACAGCCCCGAAGCCACCATAGAGACGATTGACGGCGAAGGGAGCGTCTTTCGATGGAAGGGAAGATTCCTGCTTGCCTCGGTAGCGAACGGAAAATGGGTGGGCGGCGGAATCACGATCTCCCCTCGAGGCTTTGCTCGACGATCGCCACCTCGATCTTTGCCTTGTGCGAGCCGACCAGTCCCCTGCGGGCGTCTTGTTATCCTCCCGGAAGGCTGTGAAGGGACGGCACACGGGACTGCCGGAGGTGGAGGCCAGGCCATTTCAAGAAATGTCTGTCGCCGTCTCACTTCCGTCACCGATTCATCTCGACGGGGAGCCGTGCACCGAGGATGCCACCCATGCCCGCTTCACGGTATCCTCGGGTCAGATCCGTATTCTTGTGCCTGCACAGACATCCGGAAAAGAAACAATCTGAGATCGGAAAGGGTATCTCCAAGCGTCCGTCACAGTCTGAAACATGAATCGATTCTATCTCCTTGTGGTCGCCCTGGCGTTCTTCGCTGCGGGGTGTTCTTCATCGAAGAAGACTTCCGAGAAAGAAGCGCCGTATTACCTCGGCGCATTCGAGGACTTTGACGCCGACAAGTATGAAGACGTGACCCCGCCGGTCGACACCGTAAAAACCGAGCACGATATTCCCGCCAAACTGCAGGCTCGGGCCGGCGTGGCGGCGAGCTTGATCCGCGGATTTCGGGTGCAACTCTTCTCGAGTCTCAGCCGGTCTGAGGCAAACGATGCGATGCAGAAAGCGATCACCTGGTGGGAAGATCGGACAGATCGCAAGGAGGCGCGCCCGCCGATTTACATGGAATACGAGCAGCCCTACTACAAGGTGCGGGCGGGTAATTTCAAATCGAAAGCGGCTGCTTCCAAGATGGCCGGTTCCCTGTCACGCGTATTTGCGGGCGCCTTTATCGTGCCGTCCTTGATCGAGTCTGGGCGGTAACGATCAGGTCTTCTGCTTCTTCTTCCTGGCTGCGGGGAAGAGGATGTTGTTCAGAATCAGCCGGTAGCCCGGAGAGTTCTTGTGCAGGGAGAGATCGGTCGGGGGATCACCTACGAGATGTTTGTAGTCTTCCGGGTCGTGACCGGCGTAGAACGTCACCGTTCCCATCCCGTACGATCCGTTCAGATATCGGACGACGTCGCGGCCCGGCGATTCTCCCAGGATGACGATGTTCGGCTTGATCAACGACTTCTTGAAACCGGTCGTCTGACCCATGAATCCCTTGATGGTCGAGACGTGGTTCTGCGTGAGCATGGTCGGGACCGGATCCCATTTGGCCGAAAACTCGAACAGGGTGAAATAGTCGACGAGGGGATTCTGCATTGCCGCAGGCGGCGTGACGTCGATATCGGAGTGTTCGTATTCCAGCGCGTTGAAGTTTGGTCGGAAGTTTTCGAAAACCAGTGACTGCGAATAGTCGAGCCGGCTCATGGCGTCGGGGTCGACCGGATCGCCGTCCAACTCACTGGGTACGATGTCGGTATTAGAGGCCGCCAGCGCGATGTCGAACGTGTCGGCGCCCGAACACATGGCAAACAGGAAGCCGCCATCAAAGACGTACGTCCGGATCGTTTGCGCGACCGCAAGTTTCAACTGGCTCACTTTCTTGAACCCATGACGCTTGGCCATGGCCTGTGCCCGCCGCTGCTGTTCCTGGTACCAGGGCTGGTTGCGATACATGGCGTAGAACTTCCCGAGCTGCCCGGTGAAGTCCTCGTGGTGGAGGTGAAGCCAATCGTACTCCGACAGCTTGCCGTCGAGGATTTCATCGTCGTAGATCATCGTGTAGGGGACTTCCGCGTATGTGAGCGCGAGGAGCACGGCGTCGTCCCAGGGCAGCGTTTGATCGGGGGCGTAGACGGCGATTCGGGGGGCTTTCTCCAGTTTCACGACGTCCATGTTCGAAGATTCGTCGGCAATCTTGGCGAGGATGACGTTCGTCTGGCTGCCGCTGAGCCGTTCAAAGAACACATTTCGGATCGTCAACTCCCGCTCCAACTCGGGAAAGGACGGCGTCAGGAACGAGCCGCCGCGGTAGTTCAGGAGCCAGTCCACGTCCTGGCCCCGCTGCAGAACCCAGAACGCCACGCCGTAGGCCTTGAGGTGATCCGTCTGCCGCGTATCCATTGGGATCAGAATATCCTGCGCGAGGGCGTTCGCCGTCACGAGAAGCGTAACGACGACGACCGGCAGGAGCCTGCAAATCCAGTTTCTCATCCTCACCGTGATCTCATGCATGATCTCCCCTCAGCTTTCTAATGCGGGCGCGAATCTGCGGCGCCAGTAGACTACCCGGATAACGCAGCAGCAGATCCGAGTACGCCTCGATCGCTGCGGCCGGATCGCCCAGTCGCTCTTCGTAAATGCGTGCGGCGGCAAAAAGACTCCGGTCGGCCAGGTATCCGTCCGCGAATTTGGTCGCGACCTCGTCAAAAGCGGCCTGCGCCTCCTCGAACCGTCCGAGATTTTCGAGTACCATGGCGCGCTTGTAGAGAATCTCGTCCGTCAACGGATGGTCGGGATAGGCGAGACGCAGCTGGTTCAGTATGTCGAGAGCTTCGCTGAACCGGCGTTGGCGAAAAGCGAGTTCCGACTTCGCGTAGCCCCGGAGCGCCGTGTCGAGCGAGTCGGGACCGCGATTCTCATGGAGCAGCACCTTCAACTCGATGGCGTCGTTTGCGATGTCGGTGGAGGTGTTCTGGTCGAGCGCATCGGCGAGCGTCTGCGCCGACTCGAACTGTCCCTCGTAATAGGCAATGCGTGCAAGCTCAAATCGGGCTCGTTCCGCCAGTTCACCTGTTCGCAGGTCATTCTCCAGCCTGCTGAAGGAGAGGCGCGCCCCCTGGAGGTCTCCACGCAAGAGCTGGATGACAGAGAGATCGAAGCGCGCCTGGTTCATCATGACAGACTGAGGGTACCGCGTGACGATCTCGTTGAGCAGCGACTCTGCCTCCCCGAGCTCGTGAAACGTGTTGAGCTGGAGGTTCGCCATCCGCCAGAGGACGTCCGGAATTCGTGGATCGGCCGGAAACTGCTGCATGAACGCCCGGTATCCCGCGAGCGCCGCGTCGTAATGTTCGGCAGGCACGCGATTGCCGGCGTCGTCGAACGGAGACTCGCCGTTTGCGTCCGCGATTCGCTGGTGCAGATCGGCTCGAGACAGCCCCGCGCTCACGGCGGACTCACTCTTGGGATACCACTTCAGTATGTCGTCGAGCGCCTGAAACGCATAGTCGAAAGCACCTGCGTCGGCTGCGTTCAGGGAGAACATGAACAGCACGCGCCCGTCTTCATTGTCCAGCCGATCGATAGCGCGGTTGGCATCGAGCGCGCGGTCGTAACGGCCCGCTTCGCGATACATCCAGGCTGACAGTTCACGAATGGGCCGGTTCGTCGGATCCTTTCGAACCGCCTCTTCGATGACCGGAATCATCTCGGCGTACATGTCCTCGTTCTGGCTCATGCGAATCAAGCGGGAGCGTACGTAGGCCTGCTGATCGGGTGACTCACGGATCAATTCGAGGTACTCGGACATCGCTTCCGCATTCCGACCGGTGAGGGAGAAGAGCTCAGCCAGCTCACTTCGGAAGGCAGACGGAAAGTCGAGTGCCTCTCTTGCCTTCAAGAGGACGTCAATGGCCTCGTCGTACATTCTTACGGAGACCATGGCCCGATAGACCTCGCGGTACGGGAGCGACCGTTTGGGCGCCATGGCGATGGCCTCATCCCATGCCTTGAACGCGTCGTCGACCTCCTCCTTTCGAACGAGCAGTGCGCCACGTTCGGCGAGCAGGTAGGGCGTTCGACCTTGCGACATGCGCTCGTCCACCAGACGAATCGCATCATCGTAGCGCTTCATCTCCGAGTAGGCCTCCTTGAGCCTCAGGAAGTACGCATTGGTCTGAGGATCGGCGGCGTAAAGATCTTCGAGCAGGGGAATGGCGCGATCGAACTGGCCCGACTTCATGTAGGTCGATGCCAGGAGGAACTTGCGTGCATTCGCATCCACAGGCGTCTGCGCGCCGACGCTGGAGTACGTGCCCGACAAAACGATCAATGCAAGTACTAAGAATAAATTTATCAGGTACTTATGCACGAAATTAAATAGGTGATTTCACATGAAAAAGGTCGATCGGTGTGAGGCCTGCCTACTCGCGCCTTTATTATCAAAGAGCGAACCGGTATGTTTCCGCTCCGAGAAATCCGCTTCTGGTTTCGGGTCGACGGGAGACTAAGTATTCGATGTCACTTCTACCTGATACCTCCGAGCGTTTGCGTCGCGGACTAGCCATTCTGGGATCGACCGGCTCCATCGGCCGACAGACGCTCGAAGTCGTCAGCAGAAATCCGGAGTTGCTGGACGTCAGGGTACTTACCTGCGGCCGCAATGCACGGCTCCTCATCGAGCAGGCCCGAACTTTTCGACCACGCCATGTCGTGGTCGGTGATACGGAGCAGGTGGATTCAGTGCGTTCGGCGCTGTCGGGTCTCGACATTCAGGTGCATGGCGGTGTGTCGGCCATTCCCGTTGTGCTGGAGATCGAGGACATTGACGTGGTGCTGGCGGCGATGGTCGGTTTTTCGGGCCTGGCCCCGGTTCTTCGCGCCGCCGAGTTGGGGATGACCATTGCACTAGCGAACAAGGAAGCGCTGGTTGTGGCAGGTGAACTCGTTCGCAGCGTTGCCAGCGAGAACGGCGCGACGATCGTGCCCGTCGACTCGGAGCACTCGGCAATATTCCAGTGTCTTCAGGGGGAGTCTCCTGACGCCGTTGAGCGCCTCCTGCTGACAGCCTCCGGTGGTCCATTCCGCGACCGGCCCGTGGCGACCTTCGATGGGATCACAAGAGAGGAAGCGCTCGCGCATCCAAACTGGTCGATGGGCCGAAAGATCACGATCGATTCCGCGACCATGATGAACAAGGGCCTGGAGTTGATCGAAGCCAAGTGGCTCTTCGGTTTGAGCGCCGAGCGGATTCAAATCGTGGTTCATCCGCAATCGGTCGTGCACTCGATGGTCGAGTTCGTGGACGGGGCGGTTAAGGCTCAACTCAGCCGCCCCAACATGCAGCTTCCTATACAGTTTGCTCTAAGCTATCCCGCGAGACTGCCTGGTGACATCGGCCGTATCGACTGGACCGAGGTTCTTCGTCTCGATTTTGAGCCGCCTGACAGGGCAAAATTTCCGTGCATCGATCTTGCTTACGAAGCAGTACGGCTTGGTGGGACGACGCCCGCTATCCTGAATGCAGCCAACGAAGTGGCTGTGTCACTTTTTCTTGAAGGACGCATCTCTTTTACTACGATTCCGTTACTCATTGAGGATGCCATGACCCACGTGGAAAGGGGGGCATCCGATTCACTGGAAGGTCTCCGGGAGATTGACGAACGCACCCGCAGATACGTCGCGGAACTGAAACGCGCGCCCGCGAATTGAATCTTGCCTCACTTGGCGGCCCGGCCGTCCGAAGCTTTAGCCTCTATGCATACCATCCTCAACGCCCTCAGCTACATCCTACCGGTCGTACTGGCCCTGGGTATCCTCGTGTTCGTGCACGAGCTCGGCCATTTTCTGACCGCGAAATTGTTCAAGATGAGGGTTGAACAGTTCTCGATCGGCTTTCCGCCGAAGATCGCGAGCAAAGTGATAGGGGAGACCGAGTACCGGATCGGCGCGACGCCACTCGGCGGCTACGTCAAGATCTCGGGAATGGTCGACGAGAGCATGGACGCCGATTTCGCCACGCGTGCGCCGGAGCCGTGGGAGTTCCGCTCGAAGCCCGTGTGGCAGCGCATGATCGTGATCTCGGCCGGCGTCATCTTCAACTTGCTGCTCGCTGCGCTGATCTTCATCGGTTTGAAATATGCGTATGGCGAGGACTACGTCCCGGCCGATCGCGTTCCGGCCATCTATGTGGAGCAAGGTAGCGTAGCCTATCGCATCGGCTTCCGGACAGGTGACCGCGTGTGGGCCGTGAACGGAAAGAACATCGAGCGTTTCGACGAGATTCTGGGCCTGCGCTCACTCGCCGCCGATCAGGCAACGTTTACCGTCGAGCGCCATGGAGAAGTGCACGTCCTGACGGCTCCGGAGGATCTCGTCACACAGTTGACCCGGGACCGCGGAAGCGGCATCTTCGGTGCCGGTATTTACGGCGAACCGTATGTCCAGGTGCTGAGCGTCAACCAAGGGAGCGCCGCTGAGCAAGCCGGACTCAAACGAGGCGACAAGGTACTCCTGGTGGACGGTTATCCGGTGCGGATTTCCTCGGAGCTAATCAACGCGATCCAGGGTTCTGATGGCAAGACGCTCGAGTTGACCGTTTCCCGCCCAGCGGAAGACGGTACGGAGAGGATCGTGCTGAGCGCCCAGCCGGAAATGACAGACGGCGAATATCGCCTTGGGATCGGCGTGGTCACGCGGGACCTTACTTTCGACAATCCGAAGATTTACGAGCACAAACCTTACGGGGTTGGCGGGGCCATCGTCGCAGGCTTCAAGTCGGCATGGGAATCGACCGTAGCGACAGTTCAAAGTTTTAAGAAGCTGGCGACAGGGAAGGAAAGTCTCAGGGAAAACCTGGGGGGGCCGGTCGTAATCGGCAAGGTGACCAAAGAGGCGCTCGACCGGGGATGGGAGCAGTTCTGGTTCATCGTTGCCATGCTCTCCATTACGCTCGCGTTTATCAATATCCTGCCGATTCCCGCCCTCGACGGAGGTCACCTTGTCTTCTTGTTGTACGAGGGCGTGACGCGCAAGGAACCGCCTCTTCGCCTGAGATTGGCCGTCCAGCAGATCGGCATGGTGCTGATTCTGAGTCTCATGGCGTTTCTGATTGTAAACGATATTATGCGGCTGTGACCTAACCGGCCCGCCTCGGCCATCCCCCGTCGAACCATGGGCTTTTTCAAGAAACGAGGTGATACCTCAGATAGCCGCGTCCAGGACGCGCTCAAGCGAAAGGGAAATCTACCCCGGCACATCGCTATCATAATGGACGGAAACGGTCGTTGGGCTACGCGACACGGTCGGCAGCGCGCCTACGGACATGCGATCGGCATCGAGTCGGTTCGCGATGTGACAGAGACATGTGCGGAGCTCGGGATCGGATTCCTGACCCTCTACACGTTCTCCACCGAAAACTGGTATCGGCCCGAGTCGGAGGTAAACGCCATCATGGACCTCCTGGTGAAGACGGTTCGGTCCGAAACGAAAACATTGCTCGACAACAACGTCCGCCTCAAAGTAATCGGCGAGATGGAGCGGCTGCCTGAGCTCTGCCGGATGGAGCTTCAGACGGGCCTTGATGCGACGTCGCATTGCGACGGACTCACCCTGACACTCGCGATTTCTTACAGTGGGCGCTGGGAGCTTACCGAGGCGATGCGGCGCATTGCGGAGGAGGTCAGGCTTGGAAGCCTCGATCCAGACGACATCGACGAAAGCGTCATCCATGGGCATCTCGAGACTGCCGGCATGCCCGATCCCGATTTGCTGATACGCACAGGGGGTGATTTGCGCGTGTCCAACTTCCTGCTTTGGCAGGTGGCTTACTCAGAGATATTCGTCACCGAGTCGTCGTGGCCCGAGTTCCGGCGACGTCATCTCTACAAAATCCTCAAACAATTCCAGGATCGAGATCGCCGCTTCGGTCGTCTAAAGGCGTCTGGCGAAAAGCTGCGTGTTTGACCCCGTCGGCAATAATCGACCCATGAGGATCGTTCTGCGAACGGGGTTGAAGGGGTCAATGCGCAATGCACGCGCATTTGACCATGACTTTCGAAACCATCTTGCTTCTCACCGGTTCAGACCGGCGCCCGACATTTGCGGGTGAACGATTCTCCTACGTGACGCGACACTTTTTTCAGATAGCGCTTGTCTTGACCGCCTTTGCTGCGGCAGGTCAGAGTGCGTACGGCCAGATTGGATCCACCGGGATTGCCCAGGGTGACTACCTCACTCGGCAGCCCAAGACCTACCGAATACTCAGTATCAACGTCGAGGGCGTGGCCGATCAGAACACGCAGTACCTCGTCGTTCGACAATCCGGTCTCGAAGTCGGTCAGGAGGTTACGATCCCGCACGATGAGGCGTTCAGCAAGGCAATTCGCCAGCTTTACCGGTTCGGACTGTTCTCCGATGTAAAGATCCTTGTCGAGCGGTACGTGGGAGACGAAGTCTACCTGCTCATTCGCGTCAAGGAGGAAGCGCGTCTGCGCGATTACAGCTTTAAAGGCATCAAGGGCGGAGATCGTGACGATCTAAAGAAAACCATACCTCTGTTGAGGGGCCAGGCAGTTCGCTCTGGCGACGTCGAACGATCCGTCAGTTCGATCAAGGAGTTCTATTCCAAGAAAGGTCGACCGCTGGCAAAGGTCGATGTGAAGCGGGAAGTGACGGATGACAATCGCCTCCTTCTTGAGTTTGATGTAGATCGCGGACCGAAAGTCGAGGTCAAAGACATCGTCGTTCGGGGCAACTCTTCCCTGAGCGCCGGTAAGGTCAAGAGTAAGCTGAAGAACACCAAGGAAGACCGGTGGTGGCGATTCTGGCGTGGAGAGAAGTTCGATCGCGACAAGTTCGATGAGGATTTGCAAAACGTGATCAGCTACTACAACGAGAAGGGTTATTACGATGCGCGCATCCTCGACGACACCTCCTACGTCTTCTTCGACAAGGGTGGATCGCCGGGCGTCCGCGTCGAGATCGACCTCCGTGAAGGGCCACAGTACTACATTCGCAACATTTCGTGGGAAGGCAATTCGGCGTTCTCCGACGAGCAGCTGAGCACGGCGCTCGGATTGAAATCGGGAGACATCTTCAACACGAAACGATACGAGACCAACCTCTACGCGAACAAGCAGAGCACCGACGTCGCAAGTCTCTACTACAACATCGGATACGTTCGCTTCAACGTGGTGCCGACGGTTACCGACGTCGGAGGGGATTCTCTCGACCTCGCTTTCGAGATATTCGAAGGCGACATTTACGATTTCGGCGACATCAAGGTCTCTGGAAACACGAAGACGAAGGATCACGTGATTCTGCGGCAGCTCCGGACGATTCCGGGAAGCACGTTCTCGCGTGACGCCATTCAGCGCTCCCTCAGAGAGCTGGCCCAGTTGGGCTACTTTAATCCCGAGTCGCTGGTCCCGGAGACGCGCATTGATCCGGAGCGCAAGGTGGTCGACGTGACGTACAAGGTGGAGGAGACGGGCGGTGACCAGCTCGAGCTTTCGGGTGGATGGGGCGGATACGGCGGCGTGCTGCTTCAGGCCGGCGTGACGTTCAACAACTTCTCCATTCAGAATCTCTTCAAGGGATCCGCCTGGAGGCCGCTGCCCTCCGGTGACGGCCAGAAATTGTCGTTGAGCGTGCAGGTTCAGGGTGCCTATTATCAGTCCTACGGACTGTCGTTCCAGGAGCCGTGGTTCCGGGGTAAACCGCATCCCGTCGGCGTCTCATTGTCGCATACACGGTACAATCTGTCGAACCGATTGATTGGGTCGGGCGCCGTGACCGATCCGAACAACAACCTGAGCATCACCTCGGCATCCGTTTCCTACGGCAGGCAGCTGAAGTGGCCCGACGACTACTTCCAGACGTCTTCGAGTGTGGGGTATCGCCTTTACAGGGGTGGCAGCGTAACGACGACCTTCGGACTTCCCCCGGGCACAAATCAGGCGCTCACGTTCACACAACGCCTGGCGCGAAACTCCCTCGACGATCCGACTTTCCCTACGTCCGGTTCGTCGGCTATGGCTTCGGTCGAGGTCGCGCCGCCGTTCCCAGGCTTTATACAGTATCACAAGTGGACGTTCGACACGTCCTGGAATTTGCCTTTGTCGCACAAGTTTTCGCTCGGGGTCGGGGCGAAGTACGGTTACATCGGCTCGCTCCAGAACAGCAAGCCGGTCCAGTTTGAGCGGTACCTGGTCGGTGGGACGCCGTTCGACGCCCAATACGGCCGCGTAGGCTTCGGCAAGGATATCGTGTATACACGCGGCTATCCGGCGGGCGCCATCGGGCTGCGCGACCAGAACAACGTTTCCAACGGTGGAACGATTCTCAACAAGTACGTTTCTGAGATGCGCTGGCACGCAGTAAGGAATCCACAGCTCGCCCTGCAGCTGTTCGGTTTTCTGGACGCTGTGAACACCTGGGATGGCTGGAATAACTACAATCCTAACAATCTCTATCGCTCCGGAGGCTTCGGCGTGCGTATTTTCCTGCCAATCCTTGGCATGATGAGCCTCAACTACGGTTACAACTTCGATAGATTTCCTGCCATACCGGGCGACGATCAGGGCAACAAGAGATGGCGTTTCCAATTCTCGCTCGGGCAGCCTTTCTGATGTAACCTGAATGCTTGGCAGGGTTCTTGCTGCAAGCATCTCGATACTCGTATCGAACCCTCGATCACCAATGAAACGACTAAGCCTTATCTTCTTCGCCCTGTTGACCGGCGCCACGGCGCAAGCTCAACAGAAAGTCGGATACGTCGACTCAGACTACATTTTGAAGCAGGTACCGGAGTATGCCACGGTGCAGCAGAACCTGGATCGGCTGGCGGCCGACTGGAATGCAGAAATGACGCGACTCCAACGTGAGATCGATGATGCGTTCCAGGAGTACCAGAGCCGTGAACTGCTGTACACGGCAGACGAACGCAAGGACAAGCAGGAGGACATCATCCAGAAGGAAGAGGAACTCGAGCAGTATCGCGTAAGGCACTTCGGGCCGGAAGGAGAGCTCTTCAAGCAACAAGAGCAGCTCATGCGTCCTATTCAAGAGCGAATCCTCGAAGCCGTCGAGGAAGTCGCCACGAACGACGGATATGATTATGTTCTCGACAAGAGCGGCTCGACGCTCTTCCTGTTCTATCGGGATCAGTACGATCTCAGCGTTCGTGTTCTCGAAGAAATGGGGATAGATACCGAAAACCTTCGCGTGGGAACGACGAAGAACTAGCATCCGGGCCGTCACCCGGTAGATGAGAAATCACCAAAAACAGGCAAAATGCGCATAAACTGGTTCGGACTTGTCGCGGCGGCCGCGACCTTGTTTTTCACTAGCGGTCCCGTCCTCGGACAGACCATCAAAATCGGATACACAGACGCGCAGCTCGTCGTTTCACAGATGAGCGAGTACCGCGACATCCTAAGCCGACTCCAGGGAATGGCCGATGCGGGCCAGGCCGACTATCAGAAACTCGTCCAGACGTATCAAGAGAAGATGGATGACTATCAGAAGAAGCAGGCTTTGCTTTCGGAGACGGCGAGAAAGACCCGCGAGCAGGAACTGGCACAGATGCAGGGGGAGATCCAGCAGTTTCTCCAGAACAAGGAGCAGGAGCTCCAGAAGCGAGAAGGGGAGCTCATGAATCCGCTCCTCGAGAAGGTTCAGAACGCCATCAATGAGGTGGCCGGTGAAAAGGGCCTGACGCTCGTCATCAACGCCCAGGCTTCGGGATCACCCGTGCTGCTTTACGCGGACTCGACCCTGGACGTCACGGAGTTGGTCATGACGAAGCTGGGAATTCCCAAACCGGCTCCTCCGACGGAAGAATAGGGTTCAACGGATCGCACGAAGAGGCATTCGCAAAAGGGCGGATGCCTTTTCGTTTTTGTACCTTTTTGAATTCTCGTCCCGTCTAA
This sequence comes from uncultured Bacteroidota bacterium, assembly GCA_963768715.1. GTDB lineage: Bacteria > Bacteroidota > Rhodothermia > Rhodothermales > DATKEJ01 > DATKEJ01. Next base: position 37,820 of record CAVYJC010000009.1, on the reverse strand, counting down.
CCACTGCTTGAATGGGCACAAAAACCGTATCGAACGGCTCGAACGGGCGTCGCCTTTCCTCGGTGCGCAGGGTAACGACCCACACCTTTCAGGAAATGAAGGAATCGGGCATTCCGATCTCGATGCTTACCGCCTACGACTACACCTCGGCCAGGATTCTGGATCAAGGGGGTGTGGATGGCATTCTCGTCGGAGACTCGGCGTCGAATGTCATGGCAGGTCACGAGACGACGCTTCCCATCACGCTCGACCACATGATCTACCATGCCCAGTGTGTCGTGCGCGGCGTGGAGAGAGCCCTCGTCATAGTCGATCTGCCCTTCGGCTCCTTCCAGGGAAACTCGAGGGAAGCCCTCGCGTCGGCCATCCGCATCATGAAGGAAACGGGTGCGCACGGTGTCAAACTGGAAGGCGGTGAGGACGTCGTCGAGACGATCAGACGCATTGTCTCAGCCGGGATACCGGTCATGGGCCATCTCGGCCTGACACCCCAGAGCATATACCGTTTCGGCACGTACAAAGTCCGTGCCCGCGAGGAAGAAGAGGCCAGGCAGCTCGTTCTGGATGCCGCAGCGATAGAAGATGCCGGGTGCTTCGGCATCGTACTCGAGAAGATCCCGAGAAAGCTTGCCAAGACGGTGACGAAGGAGCTCAAAATTCCCACGATTGGAATCGGTGCGGGGCCGTCGTGCGACGGACAGATCCTCGTCACGCACGACATGCTCGGCCTGACGACCGAGTTCAATCCGCGGTTCGTGAGGCACTACGCATCGCTCGGCGACAACATCCGGTCGGCTGTGGAGCATTACGTCTCCGATGTGAAGGAGCACTCGTTCCCGAAGCAGCAGGAGTCGTACGACTGAATGTCCGACCACCGTCCGCTCATCCTGATCTGTAACGACGACGGGATAGACGCCCGAGGAATCCATGCGCTCGCGTGCGCCGTCGACGGGCTAGGCGACATCGTTGTGGTTGCACCCGAACGTGAGCAGAGCGCCGTCGGTCACTCGATCACGATGCGGGATCCTGTTCGCGCATTCAGCTACGCGTTCGAGATCCCCTCCGGACCGGTCAGCGCCTGGGCGGTTACGGGCACGCCGGCCGACTGCATCAAGCTGGGCTGCAATCGCCTTCTCGACCGCTTCCCCGATCTGGTCATCAGCGGCATAAACCAGGGACCCAACACGGCTGTCAACGTGCTCTATTCGGGCACCGTATCGGCCGCTTCCGAGGCGTGCATTCTGGGGCTTCCAGCCATTGCCGTCTCGCTCTGTTCATGGGATCCCGAAGCTGATTTCGAAGCGGCGGGTCATGTCGCCAGGCGTATTTCCGAGCGCGTCCTCGAACATGGCCTCAACGAAGGGGTGCTGCTCAACGTGAACGTTCCTTCGGGCAACCTATCGGACCTGCGCGGCATAGAGATCACGCGCCAGGCAAATGCGCGCTGGGAGGAAGAGTTCAGTCCGAGAGTCGATCCCTTCAATCGGACCTACTACTGGTTGACGGGCCGATTCGTCAATCTCGATGACGGCGGAGACAGCGATCTTGCTGCGATCGAACGGGGATACGTATCCGTGACGCCGCTTCATCTCGATTTGACGGCCCACGAGTATCTTAAGACCCTCGCGAAGTGGGATTGGCGACTCGATTGACTGGCTGCAGCGGGCACGCGGATGGATGTCTCGCGAATCTCAGACCGCCACTCGAACCCCTGACCGCAATCCGAGTTAGACGGCAGATCCCGTGCACGCTTCTTTTTGTGAGATGTGCCTTGGGCGTCGTCCGGCAAGACAGATGGACCAACGACGCCGGCCGGATTCTCAGCCATACGAACGATGAACATGATCGCTGACGAAGTGAGAGATCGCTACGAGGTCGTCATCGGCCTCGAAGTGCACGCACAGTTGCTGACGCACTCCAAGGCGTTCAGCCCGGAATCGTCGGAGTTCGGCGCCGATCCCAATACGAATGTCGATGTGGTCAGTCTCGCTCATCCCGGCACGCTCCCGGTCCTTAACAAACGCGTGGTCGAACTGACAGTCAAGATGGGCCTCGCCACCAACTGCCGGATAAGACGACGATCGACCTTCGCGAGGAAACACTATTTCTATCCCGATTTGCCGAAAGGCTATCAGATCTCCCAGTTCGAGGACCCGATCTGTTACGGCGGTCATGTCGATCTCGACGACGAGGGGCACGAGCTGCGGATCGGGATCACGCGAATCCACATGGAAGAGGACGCTGGGAAGTCCATGCACGACCAGGACCCCTACAGCTCCCTCGTTGATCTCAATCGTTGCGGCGTTCCTCTTATCGAGATCGTGTCGGAGCCCGACATCCGTACGCCGCGCCAGGCCTATTTGTATCTCCAGAAGATCCGTCAGATCGTCCGCTACCTGGGGATCTGTGATGGAAATATGGAGGAGGGCTCGCTGCGCTGCGATGCGAACGTGTCTGTCCGACCGCGAGGTCAGGAGGCATTCGGGACGAAGACCGAGGTCAAGAACATGAACTCGTTCCGCAATGTGGAACGGGCCCTCACATACGAGGTCGATCGCCAGATCGCCCTGATTGAGGCGGGCGGCGAGGTCGTACAGCAAACCATGCTTTGGGATCCGAACCGTCTGGAGACGCGGACGATGCGTGTGAAGGAGGAGTCGCATGACTATCGCTACTTTCCGGATCCGGATCTTGTTCAGGTGGAGGTCACCGACGAGCTCATTGCCGTCGTCAAAGAGGATTTTCCCGAAATGCCGGCCGTCCGTGCCGAGCGCTTTGTTTCACAGCTCGGTCTTCCGGATTACGACGCCGCTATCCTCACCGAGGATCGCGCGATCGCCGACTATTACGAAGACGTTCTCGATAAGCTCGATGGGGAGGAAGGTGCGGCAAAAGCCGCCTCCAACTTTGTAATGACGGACGTGCTCCGGGTTCTGAACGACCGCTCTATTGCAATCGATGCCTTTCCTGTATCGCCGTCCCGCCTTGCCGGCTTGATCCGACTCCGTCTGGACAGCAAGGTCAGCTCGACGGGCGCGCAGGAGATTTTTGAAAAGCTGCTCGTAACGGACGAGGAAGCGGAGCGGATCGCTGCCGCTGAGAACCTGCTGCAGGTCTCGGATGAGAGCGCGCTCGAGCCGGTGGTCGATGAGGTCCTGCGTTCGAACCCCGAAAAGGTTCAGGCGTACCGGTCTGGTAAGGAGGGTCTCATCGGCTTCTTCATAGGACAGGTCATGCGCTCTTTCGAGGGTTCGCCTGATCCGCAGCTTGTGAGATCGATGCTTCTCGAGAGAATCCGTTCGGATTCCGACTGATGCAGCCAAAAACACAAGAGTCGATGAAACTTGGATCAGGAATGATTATCCCGGCAGTGATTCTGCTGCTGGCACCCTCTATAGCCTGCACGCAGGGAGCCCCGCCGCCCATCAACAGTTACCTCAGCGGAGTCGTGACCGTCAGTGCCAAGGTCGATTCGACCGGCGACTACTCCGGGATTGAAGTTATCGTAACAGATGGCGTTCAGGCTGGAACGGACACGCTCGGGTATGCCGTGACTTCTGCAGACGGATCCTTTTCTACGGGTATTACTGCCCCCGAAAAGGGTGTCTACCCGCTCATCCTCAAGCGCGGCGGCTCGGTTCTCAGCGTGAGCGAGTTCGTTGTGGTGAATGGCGATTCGGCTTCCCTTCGGGCTCAACTGCCAATGGGCAAGCGGCTTCCCAACATCCGATCTCCCGAAAATTCGGCATGGCTTGCCTTCAAGAATGCAGAAGCGCAGCACAGCGATCGCGTGATGCAGATCCTGAAAAGCGATGATCGGTCGCAGGAATCGTTGAAGAGGGCCATTGAACTCGGCGCCGAGGTGCTTTGGAGCGTCAGGACGTCCTTTCCCGGAACGATCGGAGCCAGCGTCGCGTCAGCCAAATCGGTCGTCATGCTGGATGGATGGAATGACTCGTTGCTCGTCGCCAGATTACATGAGCTCGACCCGAACCAGCCGGGGTTCCTCGAAGGTGTACAGGCCGGCGGCCGGGCAGAGACGCGCCGGAACGGCATTGAGGCCGGCGTCGCCCTGTTGCGTTCAATGGGTTCGCTCGCCGGAAAGGAAGAGGCCAAAGCAGGCATCCAGAGAGAAATTGCGCAGGCGTACCTCGACGCGAATGACAGTACGAAGGCCGTTGCCGCCATCGATAAGCTCGTCGAAGAGCATCAGGGCAAAGAATGGTCAGACTGGGCGGATCGAGCAAAGTACCAGATCGAACATCTACTCCGGGGACGCCAAGCGCCGAGCTTCCACCTGGCAACCCGACTGGGCGGCGACGTCGATCTCGACGATTTGAAGGGTCGTCCGGTTGTGCTCGAATTCTGGGCTCCCCGCGATCGTCAGTATGCAGCTGAGATTCCGATGATCGATTCGCTTCTGGCAAACGACCAGACAGGCGTGCAGTGGATTTCTTTCGGACTCGAATCAGACGAGGATCTATACAATGCCTTTTTCGAGGGACGGGACGTTCCGGGCATTCAGGTACACGACGCTGATTCGCTGATGGAGGACCTGATCGTACGCTACAATGTCGAGACGGTACCGACCCGGTATCTCATCGACGCCGACGGACGGATTTACGACAAATATTTGGGATCGTCTTTGAGTAACATCGCAGCTGATCTACAGGAAATAGGAAACAACGACGAGTGAGGAGAACATGCGAGGCTTGTTGATCGCCGGTAACTGGAAGATGAACACCGATTTGGAGTCGGCGCAGAAGCTTGCCGCCGCCATTGCCGTGGGTGTTGGTGAAAGACCGCCGGCTGAAGGTGTCGATGTTGCCGTATGCCCACCCTTCGTCAGCCTGGCAGGTGTGGTGAATGCGGTTGACGGCACCTCGATTCTCGTCGGCGGTCAGAACATGAGCGATAAGCCCTCCGGAGCGTTGACGGGTGAGATATCCGCTGCGATGCTCGTTTCGGCCGGTTGCCGCCTCGTGATACTTGGGCACTCCGAGAGGCGGCAATACTTCGGAGAGACCGATGAGTCGGTGAATGCAAAGTGTCGTGCGGCACAGGACGCCGGCCTTCAGCCGATCGTGTGCGTCGGTGAGCATTTGGACGAGCGTGAAGCTGGAAGGGAGGAAGCCGTGGTTGCAGCGCAGTTGACAGGCAGTCTTCGTGATTTGAATCCGACGGGGCCGACCGCGCCGGTCGTGGCCTATGAGCCCGTGTGGGCCATCGGAACGGGACGTACCGCTACACCCGAGCAGGCGCAGACGATGCATCGGTTCATTCGGGATCGTCTCACCGAGCTGTGGGGAGAGAAATCTGCATCGGAAACCCGAATTCTGTACGGTGGGAGCATGAAACCGGACAACGCCAAAGAACTGCTCGCCAGTCCGGATATCGACGGCGGACTCATCGGAGGGGCGAGTCTCGATGCAGCGTCCTTCCTGTCTATTGTCCAATCAGGTACGGAGGTTGTATAGTACCGCCATGCTGCGGGCCGCCAACACCATACTCTCTCTTGTCGTTCTCGCTCTATTAACGTCAAGTTGTGGCTCGTCATCGGCACTCGACTCGCAGTTGTCGGGGAGAACGCTGGTCTACAGCCCGGGTGTACCCAATTTCGACCTGGAAGCCATCGCGACCCTGCGAGGCGACCAGTCAGGTATCGATCTCTATATCGGACTTCCGAAAGCGTCACTCATCTTTCTGAAGCGCGGTGATGAATATGTCGCCCGCTACGAAGTTTCAATCGAGCTCCGAGACGAGGATGACAAATACACACTCGACGACCTCACGTGGAGCGACACGGTCCGCGTCGCCGACTATGAGGAGACGCAGCAGTATGATCAGATGATCATCCAGCGACGCTTCAATACGGAAGAGGGTCGCTACATTGTCGACGCCACCATCACGGACAATAATTCAGAGCAGATCGCCGAGCGTCGTCTGCGTCTGGAGGTATTCAGTCGGGCGACCACGGGTTTTGCACTCAGTCGGATTCGTGTGGAAGCCCGGGAAGGCGCCGAGCCGTTTAAGCCTATCGTCTCGTATCACCTTCCGTCGAGTCTGGATTCCCTCAGATCCGTGGTGGAGCTGTACAACGTACCGCCGGGTGAAAAAGTCCTCGTCGAAATGTCTCTCGTATCGTTTCCGAGCGACACCTCCGTTGCAAACCCACCCTACTGGCTTACGCCCAACATCGGGTCGCTCACGTATCAGGGCGTCGACTTCTCCAAACCCGACACCGTACAGGTGACGCGACGGGTTCTGGGCGACGTGCAGGAAGACGTGACGATCGAGTTTACCTTCCCGTCGCTGACACACGGAACCTACCGCATGACGATCGAGGCGCGCTCTGAAGATGCGCCGCCCGAGGAGGCGGAAATCCTCAAGAGGCAGCGGAATTTGAGCATCAAGAGCGAAGATTTTCCTCACGTATCGACGCTCAATCAGTTGATCGATGCACTTTCGTATATCGCCTACGAGCGGGAGTTGAAGGAAATCCGTGCGGGCGCTACGGTGGAGGAACGGCGTGCGCGTTTCGACGCTTTCTGGGGCAAATTGGTGAACAACAGGGAAGCTGCTCGCAATCTGATCAAGCAGTACTACGGGCGCGTGGAGGAAGCGAATCTGTTCTTTACCGGACAAAAGGAGGGCTGGAAGACCGATCGGGGCATGGTCTACATCATCCTGGGCGCCCCGGTGTTCGTCGAGTACTCGTACGACATGCAGATCTGGCATTACAGCTACTCAGATCGCGACGCCCTGAATTCTTTCGACTTCCGACGAGTGCGGCCGTTCGGTAATACAGCCGATTTCGAGAACTACATTCTCTTGCGCAGGCCGTTCTACGAGCGCGCCTGGACCCGGGCGATTGAGCGCTGGCGGAGTGGCAGCATGCTCTGAGCTCGACTACTTCGAGTCGCTCTTCGGCGTCGGAGTGCTTTCCTCTTTCGGCGTTTCAGCACCCGCACTCGGCTTGGTATCGGTGGACGTGCTGCCTGACGAGATAGGGGATCCGGAACCGTTCTTCCTGGCGTAGTCCGTCAGATAGAAACCGGATCCTTTGAAAATGAGCCCGGCGCCGCCTCCGATAACGCGCTTCACCTTTTGTCCCGTGGTCGGACAAACTTCGAGCGGCTCGTCCGTAATGCGTTGCATCACTTCGAAAGTCGTCCCGTCTTCTCTCTTGTAGACGTAGGTTGGCATGATGGAGCTACAATTTCGTCGCGGCTAAAAAACCTTGCCGGCCCCCGAAGGTTCCATTTGCGGCTAACGTATCGCGCTGAGGTCGAGTGTCGGCGGCCCGGTAATCGACTGAAACACGACGTCTGCTACGCGCGGCCGGACGGCGCCGATCTTTCGATTCGAGCGCGTCGGGTAGACGCGATTTGTCAACAGGATCACGAAGAGCTTCGCATCAGGATCGATCCAGAGGGATGTGCCCGTAAATCCCGTGTGGCCAAACGACCTCGGTCCGAACAGCCGTCCGGCGGACGAATATCCTGTCAGGCTTCTCGTATCCCAACCGAGCGCCCGGGTGGATTCCAGCGTGCTCGGAAATCTTGTCGTAAACAGCGCGATGGTTTCGGGTCGAAAGAACCGATGTCCGTTATACTCGCCTCCATTCAGATACATGGCTGCATATCGAGCGAGGTCCTCTGCCGTCGAGAAGAGCCCGGCGTGGCCGGCCGTCCCGCCCAGCATCCAGGCGCGTTCGTCGTGCACCTCACCCTGCACCAATCCGCCACGAAACGCCGTGTCGATCTCGGTGGGCACGACGTCGGGACTCGTGCCGAGACCTCCTGCGGGTCTGAATCCCGTGTCGAACATGCCCATCGGCTCGTAGATGTTCTCCCTGAGAAAGTCGCCGAACGGTTGTCCCGTAATGCGCTCGACCGTGACGGCGAGCATGATCATACCGAGGTCGCTGTAGCGGTACTCGGTGTCGGGCGGATAGACCAGGGAGTCGCGTTCGATGAAATCGAGTATCTCCTCGCGGGTCGTCACGCCCATCTGTTCGAATGAATAGAACGGTTTGAGACCGGACGTGTGGGTGAGAATTTGACGCACCGTCACCGACTCTTTCCCGGCCTGTCCGAACTCGGGCAGATATTTCGCCAGCGGAGCATTCAGATCGATCTGCCCTCTTTCGTAGAGCGTCATGATGGCCGGCGTCGTGGCAACGACCTTCGTGAGCGACGCCAGATCGAACAGGGACCTGGTCGTCGTCGGCGTGTCGGAGTCGTAGGTGAAGTAGCCGTAGCCCTGATCCTTAACGACGACGCCCGCGCGTCCCGCAACCACAGCGGCACCGGGGAATGCCGTGTCCTCGATGGCGTGCCACACGAGTGTGTCGAGACGATTGAGCAGCGAGGAAGACATTCCGACGTCCTCCGGCCTCCCGAATCGGAGCACGTCAGCCGTCGTAGTGATTCCATCGCCGTAGGCGTACAGGCCTGGAATCGTTACGGGCAGCTTTCCGACAAAGCCCGCCCGACCGAACAGCCCGTCGAGCACTGCACGTATGGCCGCCGACGAACCGTCATACGCTGCGATGTAGACGTCGGGGGCGTCGAGCCCCATGGCGATGTAGGGATTCCCGAACGACACAAGGATCGATGGGGGATCCTCCCCGATGAGATCGTCGAGGAAATGTTGTTCGCGCTCGAGGAGGCCGATTTGACCGGAGCCGGTATGTACGGACACGTATGCCTGTACCAGAATCATGTCGAAAGATTTGGCAATGTCCAATATGTCGGCTAGGTCGTCTCGGCTCGATCTCCGATCGACCAGCCGGTGCGTCACGTAGGCCTCCGGTGTCTGTGAAGTCAGTCTGCGCTTGAACGCCATGCCACGGGTGACGTCCGATCCATCGCTAACGGTCACTTCGAGGATGCGCTGCCGCCGGTCGTGAATCGGAACGAGCGAACCCTCATTTCTAAGCAGCGTCACGCCGTCGCGTGCGATTTCTTCGGCGAGGGCCTCGAAGACCGGTTTGGCGACGTTGCGGTTCAGCTTATCCAGATCAGCCGGGCGATAATGCTGCAGTCCGGCCTGCACCTTGGCCCGCAGAACGTGACGAACGGCTTTATCGATGGCGCCTGCCGAAATCCTGCCGGAGCCCACAGCCTGCAGCACGGCCCTTCGCGCCGCATAGAAGTCGCTCGACATCAATATGAGATCGACGCCGGCTTCGATGCTTCGGACTGCCGCCTCTGCGGCGCCAAACTCGTCGACGATGGCCTGCATGCGCATAGCGTCTGTTACTACCAGGCCGTCGAATCGCAAGTCATGGCGAAGGATGCCGGTAATGATCGGTTTCGACAGTGTCGCCGCCACGGAGTCGCCGTTTTCGACCATCGGAAGCGCCACGTGCGCAACCATGACGGCCTCAGCGCCCGCCTCGATGGCACGTTCGAACGGTTTCAGTTCGAGGCTATCGAGTCGCTTACGATCGAGGCGGAGGATCGGCAGTCCTGAGTGAGAGTCGACGTCTGTATCGCCGTGGCCTGGGAAATGCTTCACGGTTGAAAGGAGCCCGCCTTCCTTCATCCCGAGGATGTAGGCGGCATCCATGTCGCCCACGAGGTCGGCGCGTTCTCCAAAAGATCGTACGTTGATTACCGGGTTGTTCGGATTATTGTTGATGTCCGCTACCGGGGCGTAGTTCATGTGCACGCCGATTGCGCGGGCCTCGCGAGCCACCGCGCGGCCCATGGCTCGAGCGAGATCGGGACGTCGCGTCGCCCCCAGCGACATCGCCCGGGGGAACGTCGTTGTTTCAGATAAACGCATGCCGGCGCCCCACTCCATGTCCTGCGCAATGAGGAGTGGCACGCGGGATCTGGCCTGCAGATCATTTGTCAGGAGCGCCTGAGCGATCGGGGTGCCGCTGGAAAAGGCGAAGCCGCCGATCTCGAAACGCTCGACGAGCTCGACGAGGCGACGATAGTCCGGATCGTCCTCGTTGTACAAGACTCCCTGAGCTTGTACCACGAACAGCTGGCTGACCTTCTGCTCGAGCGACATGCCGGCGAGGACCGAGTCGACCCACGCCGTGCCGTCCGTTTGCGACGGCCTTCGAATCGACTGACTGCTGCATGCGACCCCGAGTGAAAGGACGAGAACGACGGGATAGGCAACGGTGTAGCGGGGAATCCTCGGAATCAGCATGAGGTTCTGGACAAATGAAACAAATTAAGTCGTCGTCTCCGTTTCGCGCACGACCAACTGGCCGCACGCGGCGGCGATGTCCTGCCCTCGGCTCCGACGCACAGTAACATTCACGTTCTTCTTCAGCAGGATCCGAACGAAGTCGTCGAGGCGGCCCTCCGGAGTTGGTTCAAATCCGCTTTCGGGTACGGCATTGTACATGATTAGATTGACTTTTGACGGAGACCAATGGGCAGCTTTCGCGAGGGCAAGCGCGTCCTCCTCTCCGTCATTGAAGTCCTTCAGCATGCAGTATTCATACGTCACCTTGCGGCGCGTCTTTCGATGGTAGTGAATGATCGCTCGGCGAAGGGCCGCGATGTCAGTCCGAACGGAGCGGTTGACCGGCATGATCCGGCTCCGTTTCGCATTGATGGCGGCGTGAAGCGAAATGGCGAGATTGAATGGCGCTCCATCGTCGCCGAGTTGCTCAATTCGTTTGGCGAGACCGACGGTGGATACGGTGATGCGCCTGGGCGACATAGCGCGTACGTCCTTGTGTCCGATGATCGAAACGCTCTTGAGGACCTCCTCGTAATTCATCAGCGGCTCTCCCATGCCCATGTAGACGATGTTCGTGACGGGGTGGTTGTACAGGCTGTGTGCCAGTTGGTCCATGAAACGGACCTGGTCGACGATTTCGCCCGCGATCAAGTTTTGAGAGAATCCCATGAGCCCCGTAGCGCAGAACGTGCAGCCCATGGCGCATCCTACTTGGCTTGACACGCAAACCGTCATTCGCGAGGGTTGCCCTTCCTTGAATTCGGGGATCAGGACAGACTCGACATGCGCGCCCGACGACAACCGCATGAGGGATTTCACCGTGCCGTCACTCGATGTGGCGCGACGAACTTCTGTTGCGCGCTCTATTACGGCCAACTCTGCGAGACGATGGCGCAGGTCAGCCGGCAGGTCGGTCATTTCATCGAAGGACGTAACGCCCTTGCCGTGGACCCATCCAAACAGCTGTCTGCCTCGAAATGATGGGAGGCCCAGGGATTCGGCAAATCGCTCCAGTTCCGTGACGTCAAGCGCGGCGGCACGGACGCGACCCGTCTCATCGCGAGACATCGCGTCCGGTCCGGAATCCGATCTCATGCTTATTCCGTCTTGTTCTCCGGCTGCAGAACAAACAGCGCGTAGTTCTCCGTGTTCAGATAGGTTCGCGCCGCCTGCTTGATCTCGTCCGCTGACAATTGCGCCATGAAGGCTTTAGACCCGTGCAGGATGTTCATCGGGTCCTCTCCGTAAATGTCCGTGTACATGAGCGAGCTCAACCAGAAGCTGTTCTCTTTCAGGCTTTCTTCCCGTGTGCGACTGTCGGTTTCCCGCAGTTTCTCGAGGTACGACTCATCCACTCCGTACGACTGCAAGCTGTCGATTTGGACGAAGGTTCGGCCGATCAACTCGTCGACGCGTGCCGGATCGCAGCCGAAGCTGATGACGAATCTGTATCTGTTTTTCGGCTCGAATGTCACAGGGCCGCGGACCGAGACGCCATAGGTTCCGGACAAGTCTTCACGCAGGTTCTCCCGAAGCTTGAGCTTCGTGACGTTGACGACCGCATTGAGCAGCTGGCGATTCCTGCGTGTCCAGTCGAAGGGGCCCGTGAACTCGATGTGGACGCGGGCTTTGGGCTCGATGCCCTTCCTGACTGTCTTCTTGATGATGCCGTCGGGTGCGACGAGCCCGATGTCACGCCAGTGTTCCTTCCGATCCAACTCGGGAATGGAGGCAATGTATTCGTCGACGTATGGTCGAATCTGATCAATGGTGAACGCGCCCACAAAATAGAATGTGAAGTCGCTTGCGTCGGAGAACCGGTCCTCGAAAACCTTCAGAGAGGCCTGGAGGTCCTGCTTATCGATCGCCTCGTCGTCCATCGGCTTCGCGCGAGGATGGCCCTGCGACATGGTAACGACGATCGTGTCGCGAAAAGCGCGCTCCGGCGCCGCACGACTCGATTTGAGCAGCTCCTTCATCCTCACTTTGTAGGATTCGAATGCCACGGAGTCGGCTCTCGCACCCGTAAAGTTCAGGTAGATCAGTTGGAAGAGCGTCTCGAGATCTTTGGTCGAGGCCGAGCCGGAGAGCTCCTTCACGCGTCGACCCGATGTCCGCCGAAACGGACGCGATCTTGCCGGACAGCCTTTTCTGAAGCTGGATGGGGCCGAACTCGCCCAGCCCGCTCTGTCCGATTACCGTCGACGCCATCGAGGTCTTGAGGAACAGGGAGTCGGGATAGATCGAGCTTCCTCCGATGCTTGTGGCCCGGAAGAGGATTTCATCGTTCTTGAATGTGGTGGGTTTCAGCACGACCTCCGCGCCATTCGAAAGACGCCAGCGATACACGTCGAGTGAGTCGTCATGGGTTTCACTCACGACGGAGCCGCCCTTCGGCGGATTCGACACAAGGGGCTGATCGCTGACGACGTCTTCGTATGGCGTCAGCTCTTTGTCGCGCACCTCATGGAACATGTCCATGATGCTCGCACTGTCGGGTAGCGCGGCGTCTTCGGGTCCATCGAGTAGAACAACTCGATTTTCGCGGGTAATCAGGTGGGTCGAGAGTTCGTTGATCTCGTCGACTGCGATGGTCGGAAGCAGCAGCTTGACCAGGTCATATTCGAAGGAGATGCCCGGGACCGGTTCGTCTTCGAGATAGTTGCGCGCGTATTCGGAGGCGAAACGCGAAGACTCCGACTTGTCCCGCTCTGCGTAGGCGCGCTCATAATAGCGAAGGAAGTTGTCCTTCTGCCGGGCCAGCTCACTCCCGGTGAATCCAAAACGGCGCACCCGTTCCGCTTCCGTAAGGAGTGCCTCGAGTGCTCGGGTGGCGCCTCCCTCTCTGACGAGTGCCTGGAGTGTGTAGAAGTCGGCATCTCGAACGAAGGCGCTTTCGCCCGAACTCGCAAACGCGAAGGGTGGATCGTTGCTCTGGGTCAGCTCACCCAGCCGGTCGTTGAACATGCTGTGATACAGCCCCTCGACGAGGTCATCCCGGTACGAGTCTACGGTGCCATTGGGTGAGGGCTTCCGTTTGAACACGACGCTGACGGTGCCATAAGGAGCTTCAGGATCCTTCGCCGGGGCGATCAGCGTTTCGGGATGACCGGGCACGGCAAAGTGTTTCCTCAAACGCGGCGACGTCCTCACTGGCAGGTTCTCGAACTCCTGGTGTATCATCGACATCACCGTGTCGGGATCGAAGTCGCCGATGGCGATCACGGCCATGAGATCAGGACGATACCAGTCTCGATAGAACCGTTTGATTACGTCGTAGTCGGCGTGCTGGATGATATCCGGATCCCCGATCGGAAGTCGCTTGGCGTAACGCGAGCCTTTGAGAAGGATCGGCAGCTGCTTGTCGAGCATCCGCGCATTCGCCCCCCGCCCGAGCCGCCACTCCTCCATGACGACACCGCGCTCCTTGTCGATCTCATCGTTCTCAAAACTGACGCTACCCGCCCAGTCGCGAAGGATCTTGATGCCTTCATCGAGAACATTCAGCGTGTCGGTCGGGATCGTCAGCATGTACACCGTCTCATCGAAACTGGTATAGGCATTCAGATCGGCGCCGAAGCGCATGCCGTGCTTTTCGAGATAGTCGATCAGCGCATGCTTCTTGAACCGCGCGGTGCCGTTGAAAGCCATGTGTTCAACGAGGTGTGCCAGGCCGCGCTGATCATCATCCTCGAGCACGGAGCCGGCGTTGACGACAAGTCGGAGTTCGGCGCGCGTTTCAGGGCGCTCGTTCTTGCGGACATAAATTCGCAAGCCGTTGTTGAGCGTATCAACCTTGATGCTCGGATCGAACGGCAGGCGATCATCGAGCCGCCAGTCTTCACCTTCGATCGAAATGGCGACGGTGTCAAGTGCGGATTCCGGTTGGACCGTGGACCGCGTGATCGGAGCCGTATGCTGTGGAACGGACGCGCACCCCAAGGGCAGGACCAACGCCACGGCAAAAATGGCGACGAGAAACGAGCGCTTCATGAGAACGGTTTTATTGAGTAAGACATCCCGATCTACGACCATCCAGGTCGTCATGTTGCCTGCGGGTGGGGGCGAAATCAGGCAACGAACTGGTCAACAAGAATGAGACCGACCAGAATCGGTACATAAACGACGGACGCGAGGAGCACCTTACGTGCATCCCCGTTGCCGCGGGTTCGATAGAACCGGTAAGACGTTACGACGAAGAACAAGCCTGTGGCGAGGATTCCGACCAGGTAGACAAGGCCGGTCAGGTTCAGTCCGAACGGTACGATGCTGAACAGCACCAGGAGGACCGTAAACAAGAGGGTTTGGAATCCCGTCGATCTACCGTCGGGTTCGACGACAGGGAGCATGGCGAACCCCGCACGGGCGTAGTCACGCCTGTACATCCATGCCAGCGAGAGAAAGTGCGGCATTTGCCAGACGAAGAGGATGGCAAACAAGGCCAGCCCACCGGCATCGATCGACCCCGTCGCTGCGGTCCATCCGCCGAGTGCCGGCAGGGCGCCGGGAATACACCCGACGATGGTGTTGTACTTTGTTCGTCGCTTGAGCGGCGTGTACACGAACAGGTAGCCGAATACTGTAACTCCCGCCAGGACGGCCGTCAGCAAATTGACCTGAACGATGAGGTCAAAAATGCCCACGAGCGTGAGCAGGATGCCTCCGAATAGCGCGAACTCGATCGGAATGCGGCCGTCAGGCAGCGGACGTGTGGAGGTCCGGCGCATCAGCCCGTCCAAGTTGCGCTCCAAGTAGTGATTGAGCATGCCGCCGCCCGCGGAACTCAAGGTGACGCCGATCAGCGCGTTCAGAAGAAGCGTTACGTCGACTTCGCCGCGGCTTGCCAGAAAGAATCCGGCCAGCGAAGAGATTGCTACCAGAAAAGTGATCTCGGGCTTGATCAGGTCCCATACGTCCACAATGCGCGCACGACTGGCCCGCTCGACGCGAGCGAAATGTCGTCGCTTGTTGAGATAGGTCGGCGGAACGGAGGATGTGTCGCGGACGACTGATTCCGATATGCCGTTAGCCCGTGCGATCGTGACTGTCTGTTCGGTCTGTTTGGTGGGCATTAAGATGGATTACCCCGCGGCGCCGGCCGCTATCTGGCTTTCTTGTGGTGTGGCAGAAGATTCCGCCGGGGCGGGCATCCCGCGCGCCCAGACAGCAATTCCCACGGCCGTACCCCATAACAACGTTCCGATCACGAGATGCAGCGTGTTCGCAACGACTTGGAAATTGCTCGGAACCAGCATCCCTGACTCATTCAAAAGTACAAAATATGCAGTGAAACCCAGAACAATCTGTACGAAGAGTATACCCGACAACGTGTGGACCGCCTTCACCAGTGTCTTGTCAGCTCCGTGATGCCGCACTGTTTTCATTATCAAGGCGAACACGAGGGCGAACACGACCGTGGCGCCAATCATGTGCGCAACCGCCAACGATACGCTGATGCCGCGGCCGGGGTGGCGAAGCAGAGCGCCGAGACCGATCTGGACGAGGATCATCAACGCCGTGATCGCCGCCAGCCGGGCAAGGGAACTCCGTGCCTCGTCTCGCTCATCGGTTGCCCTGCGGTGAAGCCAGGACCGAGACGTCATGACCGCGAGCGTAACGAGCAGGGCGAAGAATATCTGGGCGGTCAAAGCATGCACGATGGCCAGATCCAGCGAAATCAGGACGACGCGTAATCCACCCAGGACACCCTGGAGTACTACAACGGCCAGTGCGCCGAGCGCCAGACCGCGGACGCCCGGACGTGGATCGACGCGCCATATCGAAATCGCCATGATAACTGTGAGTATGCCGACGAGTGCACCAAGCAGGCGATGGCCGTGTTCGGCCAGAACGGGCGTGATCGTCCACCAAGTCGGGCCAAGGATTCAAAGCGTCCCACGAATCGAACGACGTCGGCCAGTCAGGTACGGCGAGCCCTGCGTCGATGCTGGTGACGAAGCCGCCCCATGCAATCAGGCAAATTGCTACGCCGATTACAGCGAAGATGAACCGATGGATGTAGCGAATGCGTTCCGCCGTTCGATCGAAGTCTGGTGCGATGGACATGTCTACAGATATGACAGTCTTGGGGATCGCTGGAGAACCGATACCCGGCGGCACGGTTCCTCAGAACCAGCACAAGCGCTTGAAAAATGAATCAATCTTTTGTCGACGAGGGGCGGGGATTACCGCCGAGCGGGTTAGTTTATGCGCGACACCAAAGGCGCGGACGTAGCGTTCGCGCAGCGCACGCAACGACCAGATATGCCGCTCATTGCATCGATTTCCGGGGTTAGGGGAGTTTTTGGGGACGGACTCGATCCGGCGACGCTCGTTCGTTTCGCATCCGCCTACGGCACCTGGTGCCGGCATCGATTTGACGGCGCTCCCACGATCGTTGTCGGCCGTGACGCCCGGGTGACGGGTGAGCTGTGTGCCAGGATTGTCATAGGCGCATTGCAGAGCACCGGCTGCAACGTAATCGACGCCGGACTCGCGACAACGCCTACAGTAGAGATGGCCGTACTCCATGAGCGAGCTCGGGGCGGAATCATTCTCTCGGCCTCCCACAACCCGGCCCAGTGGAACGCACTGAAGTTCTTCAACGAGGAAGGTGAGTTCCTGACGCCCGAGCAGGGCAGCGAAGTCCTGGCAATGGCTGAGGCGGGTAATGCCGATGTGATGCGCTACGACCGCATCGGCTCGGTTTCTGAGCAAAGACTTCCTCGATATCCACATCCAGGCGATTCTGCAGCTTTCGTTTATCGATGCCGATCTCATCGCCGAGGCGGACTACAAGGTCGTGGTGGATGGCGTCAACTCAGTAGGAGGGATTGCCGTGCCTGCTCTGTTGCGAAGACTCGGCGTCGAGTCCGAGCGGATCGTGGAGATTCATTGCGAGCCGACCGGCCTTTTTGCTCACGATCCCGAGCCGCTACCCGGCCACCTCGAAGAGTTGATGGAAACCGTGAGCTCGACAGGAGCAGACATCGGAGTCGCCGTCGACCCGGATGCCGATCGCCTCGCGCTCGTCGAAGACGGAGGTCGTTTTCTGGGTGAAGAGCTGAGCCAGGTCCTCGCGGCGGATTTCATGTGGAGTCACGGAGACGGGCCGTTCGTCACGAATCTCTCGTCGTCTCGAACGGTTGAACACGTCGCTGCGAAATACGGGCAGGATGTTTACCGGTCTGCCGTAGGCGAGGCGAACGTCGTAGCAAAAATGAAGGAGGTGGGTGCGCTCATCGGGGGAGAAGGCAACGGCGGCGTCATTGTACCGTCGCTTCACCACGGGAGGGACGCTCTCGTAGGCATCGCCATTGCGCTCCAAACGCTTGCGGAGCGCGGAGTCAGCCTCTCGGAATGGCGTAGTGAATGGCCTCGCTACGGCATGGCCAAACAGAAAGTGGCGCTCGACTCAGTGGACCCCGACAGTGTCCTCGAGCGTATTGCCGTGGAATACGCCAACGAACGCGTCACCGACATTGACGGTGTGAAAATCGATTTCGAGAACAGTTGGGTGCACCTCAGAAAGTCCAACACCGAGCCGATCATTCGCGTATATGCCGAAGCCGCGACGGTACAGGCTGCCGAGGCGCTTGCCGATCGCTTCGTTCTCGAAATCACGGCACAATGAGAACGATTCACCAGACGGATTAGCCGCTTTGGGTGATTTTAGAATCTTGCTGGTTGACGACGAACCCGACCTGGTCGAGTTGGTGAAGTACAACCTGGTGCGAGACGGTTACAGGGTTTTCACGGCCGAAAACGGAGAGCGGGCACTCGCCGTTGCCGAAGACGTCAAGCCGCATCTCGTCGTGCTGGATGTCCGGATGCCGGTTTTGGACGGCATCGAAACGTGCCGGCGGCTTCGCGCCAATTCCGACACGGCCCACCTGCCGGTGATCATGCTCACGGCGCTGTCTCAGGAAATCGACGAGCTGAAGGGGCTGGATGCGGGGGCTGACGATTACCTCACTAAACCGGTCTCCTCTCGAAAACTGAGCGCGCGCGTGCAGACGCTCCTCAGACGCGTCTATCCCGAGGACGAGCAGCAGCCCCTGCTCGAACGAGGTGACATCGAAATAGACCGCGAAAAGTACGTCGTCCGGCGCCAGATCGACGGAAAGGAGCACAAGTATCATCTCCCTCGAAAGCAGTTTGAGCTGCTCTTCATGCTGGCGTCAAAACCGGGTGTCGTGCAATCGAGAGAAGAGCTGCTGGATGCGATCTGGGGCGAAGACGTGTACGTCACGCCGAGAACGGTCGACGTCCACGTTCGTAAGATCCGTGACAAGATTGGTGAGCACTACATCGAAACAGTGAAGGGCGTCGGCTATCGGTTCGCCGAGTAGCCCAAACGAATCGGGGCCCTTATGACGGCACATGTTCGGGTAATCGTCGTTGGGGCCGGCGTTGTCGGCCTGACGACTGCGATCCGGCTGTTGGAGCGAGGCTTCTCCGTTGAGGTGGTAGCCGACCGGCGTCATCCGGGAACTACAGGCAATCTGGCGGCTGGATTGTGGTATCCGTACAAAGTGGGCGGTGACCGCGTCGCTCGATGGGCCCTGGCATCGCTCGCCACCCTCAAACGACTGGCGGAAATTCCCGCAGCCGGGGTTCGGCTCGTGAAGTGTACCTCGCTCGTTCGTTCGGATGAAAAGCGTCCCTTCTGGGCCGACGAGGATGTCGATTTTCGGGAGTCTTCCAGGTCGGGGTCCGATTCAGATGCCGCTGCGAGGGCGTTCGAGGCAACGCTTCCGGTCGCGGAGCCTTCCACGTTTCTGCCGTGGCTTGAGGCGCGGATCGAGACGCTTGGCGGATTTGTCAGAACGCTCGAAAGCCCGGTTGGCGATCTCTCCGAGCTGCCCGCGAGATTCGTCATCAACTGCACGGGACTGGGCGCGAGGCATTTGTGCCATGACGGATCCGTTATGCCTATCCGAGGAGTTGTCGTCCGCCTCGCAGGCTCCGGGATCGACGAATGCGTGACTGACGAGACGAATCCCGATCAACCGACATACATCATCCCGAACCGCGATTTCTGCGTGCTCGGCGGATCAGCTCAGTTCGATCGATGGGACGTGTCGGTTTCGCAAGCCGAGGCGGAAGATGTTGTAGCCCGATGTGCACGTCTCGACGGACGTGTCCGGCAGGGAACGATCCTCGGCGCTTTTGCAGGCTTGCGGCCCGGGCGTCCCGAAGTGCGTCTGGCGTCCGAATCGCTGGACGACGGCCGTATTGCTGTCCACAACTATGGACACGGCGGTTCGGGTTTCACACTCGCCTGGGGCTGTGCCGACGAGGTTGCCGAGATCGTGGCCGCCAGGTGCTACTAAGCACTAAGTACTAAGTACCAAGTACCAAGTACTAAGTACTAATTACCAAGTACCAAGTACCAAGTTCGTAGGGGCAGGCCAACCGGACTTGTCCGTCATTGCCGAACGAAGTAAAAGCGAAGACGGAGGGCGGCCTGCCCGAGTTGTGTTCCTTACTCGGGTTCAGGCAACGCCTTTGGCGGCAGCAGCCAGATCAATTCGCCGTGACCGAAGCGAATCATCGACCACGTCTTCACGTCGAAATCGATGCGGGCGACCGCCGCAGTGGGGAATCGTATATTGGCCTGGCCAATCATAAGACCGATGGTCTCCGACCAGGTTGGTTCGTGGCCAACGAGCAGGAGTCGCTCGTTTTTGTCGGACTCTGAGTGGATCACCTTTATCAGGTTTTCAGGAGAAGTGCCGTAAAGCGCCTGGGTCTCGCGAATCGGAGTACTCCACGAGCCGGCTTCAGAAGCGATGGCAACCGTGTCACGAGCGCGAAGTGCCGTCGAAGAAATGATGCCGTCCGGAATTTGTCCGACATGGGTCAAATACCGGCCGACCTCCTTCGCGGCTTTGCGGCCACGTTTGGCGAGCGGGCGCTCGTGATCGTGATCGAACGGGGCATCCCAATCGGATTTTCCGTGTCGGAGGAAAAGGACAGTTTTCATCGGTAGTTTCAGTCGGGTCCGCCGAGAGCCGGTTTTGGTGAACGTAGGACACGGCCGTACAAAAACTCAATGCGCGCTTCGGCAAAGAGATACATAATAGTCGGAAAGAGTTCGACGGGATCCGAACTTGGTAAGATCCTTCGCGGATTCGATCTGGAGTTTGAGCCTGTCACCCGTCACGTCGCACGCTTCTACGACACCTTCGACTGGCGCCTCTATGAGGCCGATCGGGAGATGTTTGTCGAGTCTGGAGGACAGCACTCCACGCTCTTCATCCGCGAACAGGGGCGCCGGCAGGAATTGTTTCAGACACGCCTGGTGCGTCCTCCACGGTTCGCATCCGACCTCCCCAAAGGTCCTGCGCGGGATGGACTGACCTCTATTACGGGTTTGCGCGCTCTCCTGCCTATCGTCCGGGTTTCGTACCGCCAGCGCCTCGTCCGTGTACTGAACGTCGACAAGAAGACCGTCGTCAGACTCTGGGTGCTCTCAGCCGCCAGGGCGACTAACGAAGACGATGCTTCCACCCACCGTCTTCCCGAGGTCATCGAGGTGGCCGCCGTTCTCGGATACGACAACGATGCGAGCGACATATCCGCCGCGCTGGCGGACGCCGGTCTCAAAGAGGTTGGCGACAATCTTCTGGAACTTTCGCTCGCTGCGATCGGGCGAGAGCCGCTCGACTACTCGTCGCGACCCCGTATCATCCTCGATCGCGGCATGTCGATGGATGAGGCGCTTCGGACCATCCTCATCAACCTGACGCGCACGGTTCGTGCGAACGAGAACGGCATCCTGGAGGACCTCGATATCGAGTTTCTCCACGATTTTCGCGTCGCGACGCGCCGGACGCGATCTGTTATCAGCCAGTTCAAGAAGGGGATCTCGTCAAAGGTTTTGAAGACGTTTCGGCCGGGATTCAAATGGCTCGGAAAAGTCACGGGACCGACGCGGGATGCCGACGTCTACCTGGAGAACGTCGACGGATATCGCGCGGTGCTGCCCGATGAGGTGGGGGAGCAGCTCCTTCCCCTGAGAGATTTTCTCGAGCGGAAGCGGGCGCGAGAATTCAAGATCATGGCGCGCTCGATGAAGACGAGAGCGCTACCAGCAACTCCTCGCAAACTGGGAATCACTCCTGTTCGGGACCGACGTGCATGGGGCGGCGCCACTGCACAAGGGAGCGTCGGTCGTGCCAGCCGTTTCCGCACGGATCTGGAAGGTCTATGGCACCATCATTAAGCAGGGCAGCGCCATCACGCCGACGACTCCGGCGACGGCCTTGCACAATTTGCGACTGGTCAGTAAGAACCTTCGGTACCTTTTGGAGATATTCAGGAGCCTGTATCCGGCCGACGCCATCGATCTGCTCATATCGGAATTGAAGGTGCTTCAGAATAACCTCGGCGATGTCCAGGACCTGGAAGTTCAGCGCCACGCCCTCGATGCATTCGCCCAGGAAATGCTGGAGGAGGGGCCCGTCGCGTCCGGAACGGTCATGGCGATGGGCAGGCTCGCCGCAAGTCTCGAAGAACGCCAGCATAAGGCGCGCGCGGAGTTTGCCGGCCGGTTCGCCCGATTCGCACGCAAGAAGAACCGGCGTACATTCCGCAAGCTATTCAAGGACCAGCGCTGAGTCTCTGCATGAAAGTGATCACGGTATACCATCTCAAAGGAGGCGTTGGCAAGACGACTTCGGCGGTCAATCTGGCGTATTTGTCCGCACAGGACGGCCATCGCACCGTGGTATGGGATCTCGATCCGCAGGGCTCCGCCAGTTTTTACTTCCGGATCAAAGCGAAGGTGAAAGGAGGCGGGAGCCGGATGCTCGAACGCAAGAAATCGATGCTCAAGACACGTCGCGGCACCGATTTCGAGATGCTCGACCTCATTCCGGCCGATTTCAGTTACCGCAAACTAGACCGCCTGTTGTCCAAGCTGAAGAGGCCCGAGAAGCGGATCGCCAAGCAGTTGAAGCCGCTCCGTGCGCATTACGATCACTTGTTTATCGATTGCCCGCCCAGTTTTTCGAAGATGACTGAAGGCGTGCTCGCCGCATCGGATATCGTGCTGATCCCATCCATCCCAACGCCACTGTCGCTCGAGACGCTCGCGCGCATTCGGAAGCATCTGGAGGCGAATGTCAGCCGGGGTTCGCTCATCCTGCCGTTCTTCTCAATGGTCGATCGGCGCAAGCGAATGCATCGGGATCTCGTCGATGCAGTGCCTTCGGAGTACGAGTTCCTCCAGTCGACGATTCCCTACGCCAGCGTAATCGAGCAGATGGGCGTGGAACGGGCGCCGGTTGGGGTCTTTGATCCGAACGGACCGGCCGCTGAGGCGTTCAGATCGCTTTGGTCCGAGGTCACCAGTAAGGCCGGAATCGAGCATCCAAACCGTTGAATCTCACCCTCTCACTACGATGTCAGCAACCCCTACCGAGTACACTCAAAACCTTCTCGAATACGTTCACGAGCATGTGATCCGCGAGACCGACGTCCTGCGCCGCCTTCGGGACGAAACGGCGAAACACCCGATGTCGGAGATGCAGATCTCCCCCGACCAGGGGCAGTTCATGGCGGTGCTGGTGAAGGCGCTGGGCGTCAGGCTGGCGATCGAGGTCGGCACGTTCACCGGGTACAGCTCCATCTCTGTGGCGATGAACCTGCCCAAGGATGGCGAGCTGGTCGCGTGCGATGTAAGTGAGGAGTATACGTCCGTTGCGCGGCGCTACTGGAAGGAAGCCGGCGTCGCCGATCGTATCGATCTGCGGATCGGCCCCGCAGCCGACACGCTGAAGAAGCTACTCGACGAGCGGGGCGGCGGCACGTTCGACTTCGCGTTTATCGATGCCGACAAGGTGAGTTATAACACGTACTACGAGTCATGTATGGCCCTTCTCCGACCCGGCGGCGTCATCCTTCTCGACAACATGTTCATGGATGGGCGCGTGGCGGATGAGAGCAACAAGGAGGATGGCGTCCGCGCTATCCGCGCGCTCACACAAAAGCTGACCGACGATCCGCGGGTGGATTTTGCTGTGATTCCGATTGCGGACGGGTTGGGGATGGTCTTGAAGCGATGAGCGATGAGCGATGATCAGGTCCGAGGTCCGAAGTCCGAGGTCCGAGGTCCGAGGTCCTGCCTCTAGGTAGGGACACGCCAGAGCGCCAGCGTCGGCGTGTCCGAAGTCCGCGGTCACAGCCGGCTGCGCCGGCTTTCGGTCGCGCGTCATCCCCGCGGAGGCGGGGATCCAGTTCTGCAGGCGGCGTGTCCGAGAGCCTTCCCGCGGGCCTGTCAAAGTTGGACCGTGGCACCCGTCAGATCCTCGGCCCATGAGGCCGTCAGCAGCTCTCTTCCCGAATCATCCTTCATGCTCGATCTGTAGAACATGCGTCTGACCCTGTCGGTCTGCCTGAAGTCGAGATCTCGATCCGCCAGTTGCTTCGTCAGCGAGAGCTCCGACCTGAAAGCCAGTTCCGAGAGGGCGACGTAGACATGTGCCGAGTCGTCCACTCTGAACACTGAGGACACCAGGACATTCAGCAACGGTTCATCATCGGCCCGATAGAGCGAACCAACTCGGAGCTGATAGTTGCCGGGCGCCAGATCACGGAATTCGTATGACCCGAGTTGATCCGTGTGAATGGGGAGGAGTCCTGGGACCGCAAGCCCGGAACCGTCCTTGAGCTCAACAGTGGCTCCGGGCACAGGTTCACCGGTCTCAAGTGAAAACACGAGTCCCGAAGCCTTCGATTGCGCAGACAGCAGCGCCGGGGCCAGTGCCATCGCAATCAGCGCGACAGTGAATCGATGCATGGCAGTGCGATTTTGAGGACTTCAACCCCCGATTCGATTTCAAGAACCTCAGCCGGCTTCAGCACTCAGCACTCCGCACTTCGGACGTCTAATTCCTTGTTCCTCTTGACATTAACGCCAAAATTCCCGTTCGTTTAGGCACCGAGCAGTTGCTGGCCGCGCATCAGTGGAGGCGCGGCCTATTTCTATTCTCTTCCGCTGCAACGATTGGGCAGAAGGGAGAGGCTTATCTGATGGAGTCCGGCGTCAACCGCTCCGATACGACGTCGGACCTAGCACGTCGGACTTAGGACGTTTCGCCGTCATGCTCCCCGTTGCTTTGCGCCGCCTCTTCCTCCTTCCGCTCACGTTTGAATTGCCCGAGGCTTTCGCGGATGAAATCGCCGACATCCTCCAGGTCCTTGGCTGACTGACGCCAGAAATCCTTGAGCGAGTCGGCATCGAAGGGGACCTCCGGGAACTCGACTTCATCCTGGAAATAGGCGGCCAGATCACGGCAGGCGGCCGCGACCACGGGGCCGGAGACGCCCTCTTCGAGGGGTCTGAAGACGGCCGTGACCGACTCGTCGAGCGTGCCGAGCGTCTCGAGCACTCGGTTGAACTGCTGCCGCGCGCGTTCGATGACTTCGTCGTTTCCGTCACGGACCGACCGGGCCGTTCGGCGCAGCAGGTTGACGAGCTTTGTAAGCTGTTGTTCGCGTTCCATAAACTACCTGTCTAAGGTTAAGACCTCGAATCCGCCGGCGGGAGTACATTGTCTACGGGAATCACGGACAATTTGTTATGCTCGAACGACCTTCAGATCGCAAACGGCTCCGCCGGATCGAAGGACTGTTGATCGACCTCGACGGCGTGCTCTACGTGGGCGAAGAGGTGATCGACGGCGCTCCGAAAGCCGTAGCGAGGATCAAGGAAGCCGGCATCCCGATTCGTTTCGTCACGAATACGACGACGCGCTCCCGGCCGATACTACACGAGTGGGCTGAACGTCTCGGACTCCCGATCGAAGTGCATGAAATCATCAATGCACCCCGTGCGGCGGCCGGATACCTGCGATCCATCGGAAATCCGCGGTGCCGATTCGTCGTGTCTGAAGACGTACTCGAAGAGTTCGAGGGGATTCCCCAGGACGATTCGCATCCCGAAATCATCGTGATCGGGGATATAGGCGACCGTTGGGACTACGAACTCCTGAGCGAGCTCTTCGCGGCAATTGTCGACGGCGCCAAGTTGGTGGCGCTTCACAAGGGACGGTACTACCAGGGACCCGAGGGACTGATTCTGGACATCGGCGGCTTCGTTGCCGCACTCGAATATGCTACAGGCACCGTCGCAACCGTGATCGGAAAGCCATCCGCTCCCTTCTTCCACGCCGCGGCGGCCGACATGAGTTTGACCCCGAGCCGAGCGGCCATGGTCGGCGACGATATCGAGTCAGACGTGGGCGGAGCTCAGAAGGCCGGCTTGGCCGGCATCCTCGTCAAGACCGGGAAGTACAGGTCGCACCTGGCGGCGGCGTCGTCCGTCAGGCCCGACGCGGTGGTGCCGTCGATTGCGGACGTGCCGAACCTCTTGGGGATCTAGCGATACCAAATACCAAACATCAAATACCAGACTGGAGTCCACGCTCTAAAATCAGATCGTTGAAGTGACGATTGGTGGCCGCCTGGCGCCTCAGTCGTCGACGCAACTCATGTTTGGTATTTGGTATTTGGTATTTGATGTTTGCTGTTATGGGAGCCTCCAAAGGATATCCTGATCGATATACGGCTCGACGTTCCGGTACTTCTTCGTCAGCTCGATCTTGCGGGCGAGCAATTCCGGGAGGTTCTCGCCGTACAGCGTCGAGGTCTCGACGACGTCGGATACCAGCATGAACTCACAGGTCGCCGAGTTCCACAGGTCGATCAGAGCCTGCGTATTCTCGAGGTCCAGGTCGATCATTTCCTGAAGCTCTGCCTTGAGCTCCGCTTTCTCCGCGGCGTCGTTTGATTCGAGGCATCCATGGACGCACGCGACCCAGGCGCAGACGTTGCGCAGGCACGTCGCCCAAATCTGAAGCGCGCGAATCCGTTGCGACAGATCGATGAACACGTCGTGTGCCTTACCGGAAGTACCTTCAGCACTCTTCAGTGTCAGCGCCAGCGCTTCTTCAAGACGGGGTAATGCATTCTTGTCAAAGGCCTCCATTTGGCTGCGGCCCGACTCAGAAGTAATGAGCTTGAAGAGAACGTCCGACCCCAGATCATTGATTGAGGGATTGTTGGGCGTGCTCACCATGAAACGTTCGAACGGTAGGCGATCCTCCTGGGGTACCGCCTCCAGGTTTGGCACGAACGGGCGAACCCAGAGGCGTAGCCAGCAATAGCCAAAACCACTGTACAGAGGCACGAGGGGGAAGTAGGAGACACCCTCCTCGACCGCATCCCAACATGCGACGAGCTTGTCGGCGTTTTCAGCGCCGACCCAGCGCGTGGCTGCCGTTTTCAACGTTTCGTCGATGGATGCTTCGGGATTCACCTGAATGGCGCGTTGCACTTCCGGATTCGGCCAGTAAGGGGTCTTTTCCGTGTTGAGCATTCCGCCCAGTACACTGATGTGCCGAAATCCTTTGTCCTTCATGGAAGCCATTTTGGCGTGCAGCATCCGCGGGAACGGGATGCCGAGCAGCGGCTCAATGTTGAAGCCCGGACTGGCCGAATAAGTCAGCTTGGGCTCGAAGCCGTGGGCACGGAAGTTCTCAAGTTTCTCAACTTCCGTCTCGTCCATCTCCGTGTGATAGATCGTCCCGGCCGCACTCTCGATTTCCGGATACCGCGGATGGGTATACGGAAGGTGGTATCCCCTGACCAACATCGATGGTGCTTCGACGGTAATTCCGTCGCCGAAGCCTTCCAGCAGGTAGTCGTGCTCGACTTTGAACGGCTCGATCCGCAGGATGACCTCGAAATTGGGATTCACCTCTGCAGCGGCCTGCTGCCACGTCCGTAGGAGCCTTGTTGCGCTGTATGCGGCCGCCTGGGCGATCTTGTCATGGCTGCGCCACTCGCGGATGAGGTATGGGCCGCCATTGCGGCCGACGTACAAGGATGCCGTGTGCTCGAATCCAGCCCCAGAGTCATTGGTGTAGACCGACATGTAGGCGAGGTCGGGCACGGCCTCCATCATGTTTCCGATCAGTTCCTGGTAGTGCTTTTTCGTGACGGGATGATCCTGCGCCAGGCAGTACCGCGGCAGATGCGATCGGAACGGATGGTCGACGCGGGCTCCGCGGAGCGTTGGATAATGGTCGAAGACCCGCTCGGGCAAGGATCTCGGCTCGAAGCACAGAATGCCGGGCTTGAGACCGTACTTCCTTCCGATCGCCGCCATCTTCTTCAAGCGATTGAGGTTGGCCGCGAGGTATTCATGAGGATAATAGCCACGCAGGAGCTCGCTGTCGACGAAGTGGTGCAGTCCGGCGCAGTAGGTGTAAAACTGGGCGTAGTATTCGTGAGGGATCTGGGGCTCGACGGCGAACGGCGTGGAGAGTCCGTTTACTTCAAAGTGCGTGAATCCGGATTCGGCGAGGCGACGCGCGTATGCATCCGGATCGAACCGTCGTGTATGCCGTGCCGACTGCGAAATGACATAGTCAAAGACCGGGCGGTGAAAACTGAAAGCCGGCTCGATGACGAGTCCCGCTGCAAGCTTCTCCGAAGCGACATCGGTCGTCGCCATCCACGATGCGAGAGCGTACAGGAAGGCCGGCGTCGAGGAGGAGAGGGTGCCATTGCCGCTGCCATCGATGCGCGCCGCCATCCATGCATCCGCACGGATGTTGTCGGGGGCATTGTGCCAACCTGCTTCGGCGACGCTGATTCGCAATCCCGTGCCCGGGTCGGTGTCTGTCGCCTGGACGGAGGCTCGATACGCGGCTGCAATCGCCGTTGCGACGGTCTCGCAGACCGGCGGCGCATCCTGAGGGTAGTAGACTTTTGTGACGGAGGGAACGGATGAAAATCGCATGCCTATTTACTACTTCGGTGTTTTTCAATGAGTTGAGAGGGGGCGAAACTAACGTTGACCCGGCTCTAAAGAAACAGGCGAATGATCCGGTCGGAAAGCCATCCGCTCCCTTCTTCCACGCCGCGGCGGCCGACATGGGATTGACCCCGAGCCGAACGGCCATGGTCGGCGACGATATCGAGTCAGACGTGGGCGGCGCTCAGAAGGCCGGCTTGGCCGGCATCCTCGTCAAGACCGGGATGTACAGGTCGCACCTGGCGGCGGCGTCGTCCGTCAGGCCCGACGCGGTGGTGCCGTCGATTGCGGATGTACCGAACCTCTTGGGGATCTAGCGATACCAAATACCAAACATCAAATACCAGACTGGAGTCCACGCTCTAAAATCAGATCGTTGAAGTGACGATTGGTGGCTGCCTGGCGCCTCAGTTGTCGACGCAACTCATGTTTGGTATTTGGTATTTGGTATTTGATGTTTGCTGTTATGGGAGCCTCCAAAGGATATCCTGATCGATATACGGCTCGACGTTCCGGTACTGCTTCGTCAGTTCGATCTTGCGGGCGAGCAATTCCGGAAGGTTCTCGCCGTACAGCGTCGAGGTCTCGACGATGTCGGATACCAGCATGAACTCACAGGTCGCCGAGTTCCACAGGTCGATCAGGGCCTGCGTATTCTCGAGGTCCAGGTCGATCATTTCCTGAAGCTCTGCTTTGAGCTCCGCTTTCTCCGCGGCTTCGTCTGATTCGAGGTATCCATGGACGCACGCGACCCAGGCGCAGACGTTGCGCAGGCACGTCGCCCAAACCTGAAGCGCGCGAATCCGTTGCGACAGATCGATGAACACGTCGTGGGCCTTGCCGGAAGTACCTTCAGCACTCTTCAGTGTCAGCGCCAGCGCTTCTTCAAGACGGGGTAATGCATTCTTATCAAAGGCCTCCATCTGGCTGCGGCCCGACTCAGAAGTAATGAGCTTGAAGAGAACGTCCGACCCCAGATCATTGATTGAGGGATTGTTGGGCGTGCTCACCATGAAACGTTCGAACGGTAGGCGATCCTCCTGGGGTACGGCCTCCAGGTTTGGCACAAACGGGCGAACCCAGAGGCGTAGCCAGCAATAGCCAAAACCGCTGTACAGGGGCACGAGGGGGAAGTAGGAGACACCCTCCTCGACCGCATCCCAACATGCAACGAGTTTGTCGGCGTTTTCAGCGCCGACCCAGCGCGTGGCTGCTGCTTTCAACGTTTCGTCGATGGATGCTTCGGGATTCACCTGGACGGCGCGTTGCACCTCCGGATTTGGCCAGTACGGGGTCTTTTCCGTGTTGAGCATTCCGCCCAGTACACTGATGTGCCGAAATCCTTTGTCCTTCATGGAAGCCATTTTGGCGTGCAGCATCCGCGGGAACGGGATGCCGAGCAGCGGCTCAATGTTGAAGCCCGGACTGGCCGAATAAGTCAGCTTGGGCTCGAAGCCGTGGGCACGGAAGTTCTCCAGTTTCTCGACTTCCGTCTCGTCCATCTCCGTGTGATAGATCGTCCCGGCCGCACTCTCGATTTCCGGATACCGCGGATGGGTATACGGAAGGTGGTATCCCCTGACCAACATCGATGGTGCTTCGACGGTAATTCCGTCGCCGAAGCCTTCCAGCAGGTAGTCGTGCTCGACTTTGAACGGCTCGATCCGCAGGATGACCTCGAAATTGGGGTTCACCGCAGCAGCGGCCTGCTGCCACGTCCGTAGCAGTCTTGTTGCGCTGTATGCGGCCGCCTGGGCGATCTTGTCATGGCTGCGCCACTCGCGGATGAGGTATGGGCCGCCATTGCGGCCGACGTACAAGGATGCCGTGTGCTCGAATCCAGCCCCAGAGTCATTGGTGTAGACCGACATGTAGGCGAGGTCGGGCACGGCCTCCATCATGTTTCCGATCAGTTCCTGGTAGTGCTTTTTCGTGACGGGATGATCCTGCGCCAGGCAGTACCGCGGCAGATGCGATCGGAACGGATGGTCGACGCGGGCTCCGCGGAGCGTTGGATAATGGTCGAAGACCCGCTCGGGCAAGGATCTCGGCTCGAAGCACAGAATGCCGGGCTTGAGACCGTACTTCCTTCCAATCGCCGCCATCTTCTTCAAGCGATTGAGGTTGGCCGCGAGGTATTCATGAGGATAATAGCCGCGCAGGAGCTCGCTGTCGACGAAGTGGTGCAGTCCGGCGCAGTAGGTGTAAAACTGGGCGTAGTATTCGTGAGGGATCTGGGGCTCGACGGCGAACGGCGTGGAGAGTCCGTTTACTTCAAAGTGCGTGAATCCGGATTCGGCGAGGCGACGCGCGTATGCATCCGGATCGAACCGTCGTGTATGCCGTGCCGACTGCGAAATGACATAGTCAAAAACCGGGCGGTGAAAACTGAAAGCCGGCTCGATGACGAGTCCCGCTGCAAGCTTCTCCGGAGCGACATCGGTCGTCGCCATCCACGATGCGAGGGCGTACAGGAACGCCGGCGTCGAGGAGGAGAGGGTGCCATTGCCGCTGCCATCGATGCGCGCCGCCATCCATGCATCCGCACGGATGTTGTCGGGGGCATTGTGCCAGGCTGCTTCGGCGACGCTGATTCGCAATCCCGTGCCCGGGTCTGTGTCTGTCGCCTGGACGGAGGCTCGATACGCGGCTGCAATCGCCGTTGCGACGGTCTCGCAGACCGGCGGCGCATCCTGAGGGTAGTAGACTCTTGTGACGGAGGGAACGGATGAAAATCGCATGCCTATTTACTACTTCGGTGTTTTTCAATGAGTTGAGAGGGGGCGAAACTAACGTTGACCCGGCTCTAAAGAAACAGGCGAATGATCCGGTCTGTGTGAATCTCGGAAATGGCGAATGGCAACGGACATTGTCCGATGACCTATCGACAGTCCGTGGACCTATACTCTGTTAGGTCAGATTGTTTGCTGGACGTGAACCAAGAAATAATCCACCCTGCCTTTTTGCATCGGTGACAGCAATCTGCTATCGTGCGTCACAGCGATGCCCGTCGGTTTCACCCGAAGTGCTCCTTTGTCCGCCGTTTCATGCAAAAGAACGTGAGCTTATGAGGCGTTTCTTACTGTTCCTGATCCCCGTGGTTTTGGCCGGATGCGCTAATAACGATGCCCCATCTAACAGCGAGAACCCGGCGGATTCCACCGAGACCCTCAAACCTCGTGCCGGGGCAAGTGATCTCATAGGCATATGGTCTCTTGTCGATCAGCGCGGCTACGGCATCAATCATCCCCTCGATGTTAACCAGGTCCTGACTTTCGATGGTAGCGGCCGCATGACGAACATTCAGTCGACCGGCGGGCAGTCTTTGGCGATGGTGCTGACCTACCGGGTTGTGGGCGATGAGATTCTGGCGACGGTCGAGTCTGCAGAGATGAACGGAGAGCCTTTCGACTTGGGGGAAAGAACACCGCAACAGACGTATAAGTGGCGGATTGACAGTGGTCGCCTGATCCTCGAAGGTTCAGAGCCGGGAGCGCAGGATGTGTACCATCGCGGCGACTGATCGGTGTGGATCTATTCGCCTAAACTAGAGCGGCTGGCGATCCAACGCTTGACCGCGGAAGCGAGCGCACACCACGGGCAAACCCGCCCCAACGCTACTCATTCCAAACGGTCTATTCACTAACCGTTTTCCGGCGGAAGCGGAGCGCCAAGGGATAACCGTCGAACGTGTGCCGGAGGATCGGTTGCTGGTGTTCATTGGAGAGGCTGGCGAGGCATTCGAGGAGCACTTTGGCGGAGGCGGTTCACGGTAAGGCCGTTGCGTCTCCGACGAGGGCTAGTATCTCCTTCAAAGACTGCCGAGGAATCCTTCAACGGCATTTTCGATCGCAGACCTCGAAAGCGCTGGATATTTGGCAAACGCGGAATCCGGGATCTTTGCCGTCAATGATCGCAGCTTGGCGGGATCTACCATCCCGGTTTGGATAAACTGCCGTGCATCGTCGAGGTCACGTTTGAATCCACGGACTACCTTGGAAAGAACCTGCGCGTACGGGTCGTAGTGGAAGAACGTCACTGGACCCATCGTATCGATGAGCACATGGCGCCCGGTACTGCCTTTCAAAGGAGGAACGAAGTGTTCCGGACGTGCGAACTCAATGTTGATTTCGAGGTCCTCCTTGATCTTCTGGACATCCCGGAAAACGGCATCCTTGTCCGAATACACATCCACGTCGATCGACGATTGCCGCCAACCCAGGTAGACCGCCGTCCCTCCTCCCACGAAGTAGACGTTGTACGACCCGGTTCGCGGCGCCCTGTTGGCGATCTCCTTCATGAAGGCGGTGATCCTCTCCCTGGTGGCTTCCCTGCGCATGCTCACTCCTTGATTGTCCGGGCGGCGGCGCATGCATCCGCGAATGATGCCATCTGGCGCTCCAGGGCGAGATAGCGGGCGTGGGCCAGATCTTCATCGGCTTTCTGAAGCAGTCGGTAGAGACGACTTTCCGCATCGGGAAACGTCCGATGCGGAATCGGCACGCCTTCTCGAGCCAGTCGCGGCGAGGCGAGTGAAACCAGCAAACTCTCGACGGTCACCTCCCCGGCCGCCAGGGCGGAAAGCCCGGTGTCAACCATCTCCCCCCCCGGGAGGCCCAGCAATTTGAAATTGGGTGCGCCGAATCGTTCGCGCACCCACCGGCGCACGGCTGCCTCGCAAGCAACCGCACTCCGCTCCTCTGAGTTCATGCGCGCCGCCCGCGCGCGGCCGCCCGCGCGGCCGTAGGCGCGAAAGCGCTCCCGCACCGATCGTGGCATTTCCATGGGTACAAATATACTAAGGGGGTAAGCATATGCCAAGTCTGACAGGCTCGTTCGTGCACAAGCTCGTGACTCACCGACGCATTGGCCGAGGTGGTGCTGTCCTGAACACGTTCCTCACCACGAGCTTTTCCGCTTGCAACCAAGACGATTAGCTGTTATCGTTAGCGCAGTTCTCCACTACGAGCACATCTGCGCATGCGTACAATTTCCATCCTAATCGTCTCCGCGACGATTTGCACTTTCCTTGTTCGTCCTTCCAATGCCCAGGACGAGTCTGCAGGCACGACTGCGTCCTCGGCCCATGAGGCGCACGCCGCGTACCAGGCCGCAATCAACTCGAACGATCTCGATACGCTGCTGGACATACTCACTGAGGATGCCGTGTTTATGGCGCCGAACGACAAGCCGTACGTCGGCAAGGAGGCCATACGCCCATGGCTGGAAGGATATCTCGCCGCATACAAAACGCACTGGGACAAGACAGTCGAAGAATTTGTCGTTGTCGGTGAGTGGGCATTTGAGCGGTATTCGTACAAGTCGACCGATACACCTTTGGATGGTGGCGCTGCTATTCAAGACACAGGGTGGGGCTTTCTCGTCTACCACCACGACGGTGACGGCATGTGGCGCGTCGCACGTGATGCGTGGGGGCAGGACCACCCGGCAGCCATGTAGCGGCTTCCAGGCATTCAGAGAATACATGTGGGACGAACGATACGCGGCAGATGAGTACGTCTACGGGACCGAGCCGAACGTATTTCTTGCTGAACACGCAGAGAAACTCATCGGGCCCGTACTATCACTGGCCGAGGGCGAGGGCAGGAATGCCGTGTTTCTCGCTTCGATGGGATTGGAAGTCCATGGCGTTGACGGATCGAAAGTCGGTCTGGTCAAAGCCCAGGCCTTGGCACGTTCGAGGGGCGTGGAAATCCGAACAGAGGTTGCCGACCTCGGGATGTTTGAACCGGAAGCGAACGCCTACGGATCGGTCATCTCGATTTCCGCCCATCTGCCCAGTGCGATCCGAAACAGGCTCTACCCGTTGGTGGCGCGCTCTGTGAAGTCCGGCGGCCTCATCCTCCTCGAAGCATATTCGGAAGACCAACTTGGTCGCGACACCGGGGGACCGAAAGATCTCGACAGGTTGATGACGCGGGCCAAGATCGAGCGGGAGTTTCCCGACTTTGAGCCGATCCTGTTGCAAGAGCTTGACCGGGAGGTCCACGAAGGGAAATACCATACGGGTCTCGCGTCAGTAGTGCAGTTCATCGGCAGAAAGAAGCCGTAGCCATCCCGTCCAACCGACCTTCCGCAAGCTTGACTTGGTTCTCCGGTCAAGGTGGGGCCGTTGGATATTCAACGTGACTCACGGGCATCGTTGGTGCGGCGTGGCCGGGCCGAGCCACACCTCACACTCAACGTGAAGTCTATCAGAGTCGTAGCTGCCGATGTCCACTTCCTTTCCCCTCCAAGTCGCTCGCAACCTTTCGAAAGGCTCGGCATCCAGTTGACGAGCCCAGAAGATCGCCAGAGATTCATCCGACTGCGGTTGAGTCTCGATTGGACGAGGCTTATGCTGAATTGACTAATTCAGCGAGGTCCGACTTGGGTATCCGTTCTGTTGAAAACAGAGTGAATCAAACCTTTGGCCAGAACAAATACCCCACACAAGACATCATTCCAGTCGACAATATGCGCGACGGGTTTGCACTTGGCTGTACATCAGCGTCACCGAAGCAGGCCTGAAGGTAGGCCCGGTTTCCTGCGCTTCAACTCGACCGCCAGTTATGCAAACCGAAACCTAGAAGAGAGCAGAAATGAATAAGGATAGCAAGTGCCCCGTAACAGGCGCCTCAGGCGAAGCAACGACGAATAGAGACTGGTGGCCGAACCAGTTGAATCTCAAGATTCTTCATCAGCACACCCCCGCGAGCAACCCGATGGACGCGGAGTTCAACTACGCTGAGGAATTCAAGAAACTCGACCTGGAGGCCTTGAAGAAGGACCTCTATGCCCTGATGACTGACTCGCAGGACTGGTGGCCGGCCGATTACGGTCATTACGGAGGGCTCTTCATTCGGATGGCGTGGCACAGCGCAGGCACCTACCGCATTGGCGACGGCCGCGGGGGAGCAGGGTCGGGCACCCAGCGTTTTGCACCCCTCAACAGCTGGCCAGACAACGTGAATCTTGACAAGGCGCGCCGGCTGCTTTGGCCGATCAAGCAGAAGTACGGCAAGAAGATTTCCTGGGCCGACCTCATGGTCCTCGCCGGCAACTGTGCCATCGAATCGATGGGGCTGCCGACGTTCGGCTTCGCCGGCGGCCGCGAGGACGTTTGGGAACCGGAAGAAGATATCTACTGGGGTGGCGAAGATGAATGGCTGCTTACGAGCGACAAGCCCGAGAGCCGCTACACCGGTGACCGCGACTTGGAAAACCCGCTGGCAGCTGTGCAGATGGGCCTGATCTACGTGAATCCCGAGGGTCCGGACGGGAACCCGGATCCAATCGCCTCCGGACGGGATGTCCGGGAGACTTTCGCGCGGATGGCCATGAACGACTACGAGACCGCCGCGCTCACCATTGGCGGACACACGTTTGGCAAGTGCCACGGCGCCGGCGATGCGGCGCTGGTCGGACCCGAGCCCGAGGCTGCGGGTATCGAAGAGCAGGGTCTCGGTTGGAAGGGCGGCTATGGCAGCGGCATAGGTGGAGATCAGATTGGCAGCGGTTTGGAAGGCTCATGGACGCCAACGCCGACGCAGTGGGACAACAGCTATTTGGACATGCTTTTCGGCAACGAGTGGGAACTGACCAAGAGTCCTGCCGGCGCCTCACAGTGGACGCCCAAGGAGGCGACTGAGGACAATCTCGCCCCGGCAGCTGACGATCCGTCGAAGCGGGTTCCGATCATCATGACCACTGCCGACATGGCCATGCGGATGGACCCGATCTACGAGCCGATTGCACGACACTTCCATGAGAATCCCGAGGAGCTTGCAGACGCCTTCGCACGGGCATGGTTCAAGTTGACGCACCGTGACATGGGTCCGCGCTCACGCTTTCTAGGTCCGGAAGTCCCGGATGAGGAGCTGATTTGGATGGATCCGGTTCCTGAAGTCGATCATGAGCTAATCGACGCCCAGGATATTGCCGCACTTAAGGCCAAGATCCTCGCATCAGGTCTGTCTGTCTCCCAACTTGTCTCGACGGCTTGGGCATCGGCGTCTACGTTCCGCGGCTCCGACAAGCGCGGTGGCGCCAACGGAGCGCGCCTCCGACTCGCGCCGCAGAAGGACTGGGAAGTCAACCAGCCGGCTCAACTGCAGACCGTTCTGAAGAAGCTTGAAGGTATCCGGAAAGAGTTCAACACCTCGCAATCTGGAGGCAAAAAGGTTTCGCTGGCTGACGTGATCGTGCTGGCTGGATGCGCCGGTGTCGAGCAGGCTGCTAAGAATGCCGGACACGATGTGACTGTCCCCTTCACGCCCGGACGCACGGATGCGACGCAGGACCAAACCGACGTGGAATCATTCGCTCCGCTCGAGCCGGCCGCAGATGGATTTCGCAACTACGTCAAAACGAAATACGCAGTATCTGCAGAGGAATTGCTGGTTGATCGCGCGCAATTGCTGACGCTGACCGCCCCTGAAATGACGGTTCTTGTTGGGGGCATGCGGGTCTTGAATGCCAACTTTGGACAATCCCGGCACGGAGTCTTTACCGAGCGACCGGAAACGCTGACCAACGACTTCTTCGTGAATCTGCTCGACATGGGCACGACTTGGAAGCCGATCCCAGAGGACGATGGCGTTTTCGAGGGCCGTGATCGCGCTACGGGCGAACTCAAGTGGACCGGCACCCGCGTCGATCTGATCTTCGGTTCGAACTCCCAACTCCGGGCCGTGGCGGAAGTCTATGGATGTGAGGACTCTCAGGAGAAGTTTCTGCACGACTTTGTGGCGGTGTGGGATAAGGTCATGAACCTTGACCGGTTCGACCTCGCCTGATCGCAGGATAAACCTCCTGTTCGGTGGCAGTGGACCGAGGTTCGTCGCGCATGTCAAAGGACGAAACCGCCGACTCCATTGTGGCATTGTCGTGGCGATGGGAACACCTTCCATCTCTATTTGGTATTATCCGTAATACCACATAGTGATGAAAACTGTCGCTATTGACACGAACGTGCTAGTAGCTGCACTCCGATCCAGAAACGGCGCCTCATTCAAGCTGTTGTCAATGATCGGGACGGGCCGATTCAACACGGTTGTTTCTGTACCGCTCGTTCTCGAGTACGAGTATGCCGCGTCAAAGACATCGGCTGAAATCGGACTCGATCGGCAGGTTGTCGGTACGATTCTTGACTATGTCTGCAAGGTCAGTGTGCACCAGGATATCTTCTTCCTGTGGCGACCGATTCTACGTGATCCGAACGATGACATGATCTTGGAAGCGGCTGTCGCTTCGCCTGCAGACGGTATCGTGACTTTCAACAAAAGAGACTTCGAAAACGCGAGACGTTTCGGTCTTTCAATTTGGACTCCCCACGAGTTTCTTAACGAAGAGGATTTGCTATGAGTACGCTTTCTTTGAGACTCCCGAACTCGCTTCATGACCGCGTCCGAAAGCTCGCTGAAGCCGAAGGCGTGTCGATCAATCAGTTCATTTCGACGGCAGTAGCCGAAAAACTGTCGGCGCTCATGACGAGTGAGTATCTCGAAGGTCGGGCTGCCCGTGGGTCGAAAGAGTCGTTTGACGCCGCGCTTGGCAAGATCCCGGACATCCCGGCGCAAGATGAAGACACCCTGTAGAAATCCTGCTTAGCAAACATCTTGCGAACTGGTGCTTAACAATAGTTTGCACCGTTCGTTCTGCTGGAATCAGGGCATTGTGGTGTAAGACAGCCAACGTGGTAGACCCTCTTGGTCGCTCAAGAAGACGCCGAAGTCATCGGGCCAAAACCGCCAGGCGAACGAAGGCTTTTTCA
>CAVYJC010000008.1:0-433381 GCA_963768715.1 uncultured Bacteroidota bacterium | reverse complement strand
ACGAATTCCGAGGGATTCGCTGTGTGCCGAAGATCCATCGCTTCGATTTCCACGGCAGACGGAAGGTTAATTGAGTACCCCTCGTCAATGGAGCAGTCGAATGTCGACGACTCCTTCAGGTAGGTAGACCAAAGGTATTGCAGTTCGACTGGGCAGCCGTGCCGCGGGGTGAACCAATCGAACGAGTCCTTCCAGTAGGTGTTCGACGCCAGTGACCAGCCGTGCTCTAGCAAGAAGTATTCATAGAACTCTCCTGGCTCTGGCATCCATCGGCCCATGAAGTTGACTGATTCGGCCCATCGCAAGAACGGTTCTGGCGACTTCGAGTTCACCAGGTATGCTTGAGCCAGTAGCCAAATATTCTTGCGGTCGACTTCGTACGTTTCAGAGTCCAAAGGGGCCGGCCCGTCCAATCGGCGTGGCAATAGACGTTGAGCCAAGTCTCGTTTGTGCGTGGTCCGGTGGATACAAGCAGGTCGGGCACATCCACAAGGTCTTCCGTGGATTCGGCCCGACCGTTGGCGTCTGTCCAGAGACGGGGTCGAGGCGTCTGGAGCCATCCCATCCACTCTTCTCTGTCATCTAGTTCACTGCCAGACAGCAATAGGCAACTTGGATCGATGTCGCGTCGATAGAGTTGCCAAGGTCCGCGATAGGTCTTTGCGGACGAATCGGAACTCAGTCTTTCGCGAAACTGAAAGTGATCAGCAATCAAGGCCAGCACTTCGTGATACGCAATCCATTGGTACTTCTTGCCGATCCTCTCAGCTTTGTTAGCTACCCGACCACTATATCCGAGCTCGTCTTTGTCAAATGACCCGAACTTCTCTGTCGTCCCGCCGAGATCAAACACTCGCCAAATGACGTAGCGCTGGATCTTAGCTCGGTCGAATTCTGGTTCGGCGTCATTGACCCGATTTGGCCATGAGAGCCTTTCGAGGGCATCGAGCACTTCGTGTGGGACCGTGGCTTCGAGTTGGGCTCTCGCCTTTTCTACTGATTCGCTGAGTTGATTTTCGACGTCTTCGTCCAATCCTTCAACCAATGTTGAGGAGGCATCGGCGTCACCGTCCTCCGTCTCATTAGTTTGTTCCTCTTGGTCCTTTTTGGAGCGCTTCTCCCTCGGCCAGCTAGTCCGGTCGTAGATCAGCAGATTCCTTTCGGCCGCGACAACGGCATCCCATGCTTCTCGCTCCTCGGGGGCCAGATTCTCGAGGATAGCCTCTTGTCGTCCCTGAGTTGAGATCCAAGGAGGCTGGTCCAGCCGAGCTGACAACCAACTGCCCGCGGAACCAATTACGTATGAGGCAAAGTCGTCCATTTCAGTGGACCAGATAATCCTATGATGCGCCCAGTCTTCGTGATCATAGGGCACGACCGCTTCGGATGGGCGCAGCTCGTCAATGTCACGATTCGTCGGAAAGATGGGCTCCGGGCTTGAATAAGGCGGAGCGATTGAATCGCTATCTATCTCAGACTCCCACCCAAGGTGAAGCGCGTACTCGACGACTCCCCGAGCGTAGTCCCTTAAGAGGATGTCGGGGGGTGGTGAGCCTTCAGCAAAGATGGATTTGAAGACACTGCCTGCCAAATCTGACAGTTCGTCGATCTTACCGTTTCGGAGAGAGCAGCCGTACGCAACCGCATAAAGGCGCTGACTGACGTAAGGGTCATTCACGGAGTCGAACTTGCTCAGTACCTCTATCAACACATTAATGTTTTCCGAAAGCAGAGAGACGAGCGCCTTTGTCGCGCGGTCACGAACAAAACGGTTTGATGCTGTAAGCATCCAAGCTAGCGTAGTGGCAGTCAGTAAGACCGTCTCACGCTCTACTTGAATCTTGGGAGCGGCGTCCACGACCAGTCTATAACTCGGTACAGTGAGCTGTCCTCGTGCCAAGAGCGGTGTAGGAACACACTCCACCAGGAATCGCGGGCCGAGATCGACTCCGTTGAAAGAATCGCGTCGAGGAAATTCGCGTTGAGGCCGTGACCGGGAATAGATGAGACTGTCAACAATTCTTCCAAAACCAGGTGGGCATGACCCTTGTCGCGAAGAATTCTCTGACGATGCGTAACGTAGGCTCAAGTATTGCCTCAGCACTTCGCCACCTTAGACTGGACACAAACGCGCTGGTATATCTGACGTTGCCGCGAACATTTGGGTCAACCTCGTGGAGTTCGCGTTTCAGTCTCTCTGGGACCACAATGCAGAGTGCTTCTAAGACCCCTGGACTAATGTTCGTTCGCTGAACGTTGCCGGCTAGCCGAACCGAAAGCCCGCGGTAGTTATGCGAGATCGGCCTCTTGAGAATTCTGAAGGTTCGTGCCTTGAGCCTGCGGATGAAGAATTCGGTCCAATTCAATGCCCCTGCGCGCATCCTGGTGAAGAAGTCGGCACCATCTACAAGTGATTCGGCGATCAAATAATCGCCAAGTCGTTCGTAGGAAAAGGAAAGCACTTGCTGATGCGTCCCTCGATCAGTACGAACCATGTAGTCAATTAGCAGGCCTTCCTCTAATAGAACCTCGAGGATGGGCCCACTTTCCCATTGTCCTGCCAAGTGGTCGGCGAGTTGAGTCTCTGCGGAGTCACGACGGATCGTCGTTGAGTTCGATTTCGACAGCTCGGCAGCAAGCCACTGAGATACATCCTGGGCGAGTTTGCGACCTCTTCCGCAACCAATAACCTGAGAGAGACGGGCGTTGATTGCCTCAAGGAAATGATCGAAGATCGATGCTAGCCCGTACGCCCCTCTTGGGACTCGTGTGTGTCCACTGGATGAAAGTCCTTGACAGAGAATCTTCAAGAACAGCGGATTCGACAACTCCGCATTCAAGGCAGGCGCCGATGACCACTCCAATCCATAATAAGCGAAGTAAGCGCTCGCAGCTTCGTACTCCACACCAGCGAAACCATGTGCGTGATTTGAACGGCACGAGCACGCACTACGTCTGGCAACAGCGCATCCTCAAATGTCGTTCGGATTGACATGATCGTGACGATCCACTGAGAACGTCTGATTCGGTCAAGAAACGAGACGATGTGGTTAGGCCAAATGTCTCTCCCTGCGCCCTCGTTCAATGCGTCGACTATGAACAAAGCTCTGGAGTTTGCGGCCTCAGCAGCAGCTTCCATCGCGCCGACGAACTCATCAGGACTCATGCCTCGGAGTTGCAGCATTTCGGTCGCTTGTGACCATGGGTTTGCCGCGACGGTAAACTGTTGACCCATCAAGAGAATCGTAGGGCGACCGGACTTAGCGCACTCGCTCGCAAAGTCACAGAGCAGATGTGTCTTGCCCGTACCTGCGTTTCCCCTCAGAATAACCTCATGAGTCGAGCACAATTCGTGTGCATTGCGGAGTTTCTCCTCGAGGGAGATCAGCTCTCTTTGAGCTGCGTAGACGTAGCTCAGCGCGTCATGGTATGGATTCGTCCCACCTTGCTTAGAAGCACCTTCGCTAGATTGATCATCCACGCGGGCCGCCTGGAGAATCAACTGCTCGAATCTGTCGACTTTGCCATAGACAACCGACGACAGGTCCGCGAGGTCGGAGACCCCCAAATCGTGCGAGGGATGAGACTCGAGGTCTCTTGCGTCATCAAGTAGATCTTGAAATGACGAAAGAATCTTTCCATGGAGTTCAGTTAGGGATCTACGGGTTTCATTCTCTTCCTCGCTCGAACGTTTAGGAACCTTCAGCCTCGCGATTGATTTCTTTGCTGGGCGGAAGTCGCTCTTGATGCTGTCGACGAAGGCTTGAGTGCGGGCGATCGCCTCAAGCTTTCGTCCGAGAGGCAACTCAACATTCAGCTCAGGTGTGTAGCGCGGGCCAGCGGTTCCGAGAGCTCCTCGAACCTGGGACAAGAACCAATCTTCGTCAAAGATATTGGTGTCGAAGAAGTACCTGAGACGACCTCGATTCGATTCGTCGACGAGCTTGTCATTGAGCTCGAAACTACCCCACCTAATGATCTCCAGGTCACGACCTTCTTTCTTGGCTTCTGCCTTCCACTTTGCAACCCACTTCTTCCAGCGATCTGTTGCGAACTCCTTTCCTTGAAGTCGAGGATCCGCCAAGTCGATAGGCAAACAAACGAAGTACTTCGTTAGCTGGGGGTGAGTAGTCAGGGCTCGCCGAATCGATCTGTCGAGCTCGCTGATCTGACTGTTACCAAATTCGAAAACGTATTTAGCCTGCCAGCCCCACTCTTGCCCATCTGCCACTTCAGAGAAACACTCTACACCGCCGTCAGGTACACCCTTCCGCTCGAAGTATGAGCCCGGCGGAATCTCCAGCCGGGCAAGTTGACAGCAAAGCTCTTCAAATCCGTCAGACCGATTTCCCCTTATCGGTCGAATACGTCTCCAATCGATTCCAATGTCGAGCCGGGTCACTGTTACCTCACTTAATGCCGAGCGATTGGGGTCACATGCCGAGTAGATCTGCCGAACGATGCCAGAGAGAAACCAAATTGCCGACAGCTACAGGTTTCAGCAGAAGTCCCGTCCCATAAGGTTACGCAACCTCATAGACATTGCACAACCTCACCAAACGTCAAAGAAGCATGCTATCGATTGACCGTTGTCTCTCGATCCTGTCTGAAGCAGGTGATTGTAGACCGCCGAGGCATGAACTCGAAGCCCTACGAAAATTCCTCTACAGTTTGGGGGAGCTAGAGCATGAATCGATTGCATCAAGGCTCGAAAAAGCGAGCGGTCATATACACTCGAGTCTCCACCGACGAACAGGCGCGAACCGGATACAGTCTGAGGGCCCAAGAGGCGCGGATCTGTCAGTGGGCGGAAATCAACAAGATCGAGGTCCTGACGCACTTCCAAGACGACCACTCAGCCAAGACCTTCGATCGGCCGGCCATCAACGCACTCCTTGACTAGGTCGGTGAGCATCGCCACCGATGTGACCGCTTGCTTGTAGTCAAGTGGGATCGATTCTCTCGAAACAGCGAGCTTGCGTATGCTATGATTAGGCGGCTGGCAGATCTTGGCGTCGAGGTGGAGGCCATTGAGCAACCAGTCGATCTCAGCATCTCCGAAAACAAGCTGATGCTTCCCTTCTACCTAGCTGCGCCGGAGGTCGAGAACGATCGGCGATCGCAAAACACTATGATGGGAATGCGAAGGGCGATGCGTGAGGGTCGACGGGTTGGGCCACCGCCGAAGGGGTATACGGCCTCGCGAGATAGTGACGGCCGGCCCTCGACGGAGCTTAGTCCCGAAGCAGACCTAGTGCGGCGGGGGTTCGAGCTTATCGCGAGTGGAAGATTCACCAAGCAGGAAGTTCTGGAAAGACTCCGCAGCAATGGTTTCAGATGCAGCAAGAACCAGTTCGGCCTCATTCTGCGGAACCACTTCTGGGCCGGCTATCTCGCCATAGAGGAATGGCGTGAGGAGCCGGCTGAGCTCGTTCAGGGCAACCATCCCGCGATTGTTGATGCTGCTATCTTCTTTCGAGTCCAGGAGGTTCTTGATGGCCGGAAACGACCTGAGACTAAAAGGCGCAGGGTTGTGCAAAAGCTGCCACTACGAGGGTTCCTCAAGTGCCGAATCTGCGGTGGAAACCTAACGGGCAGTGCTGCCAAGGGAAACGGTGGACAGTACTACTACTACCATTGTCAGAAAGACCGTGCCGAGCGGTTCCCTGCAAAGTTGGCGAACACTCAATTCATCAAGTACCTGGACTCGATCAAGAGAGACCCGTCGATGATCGATCTGTATATGGAGATCGTTGACGACATGCTGGCCAGGATGGAGACAGACCGGAGCCAACAGAGGTCGTCGGCTGAACGACAGTTGGCCAGAGCGACAGAGTTGATAGAGGCCGCAGCAGACAAGTTCGTGCAGGGAGCACTAGAGCGGAATGACTACGAGCTAGTCAAACGAAAATATGAGGGTCAGCGAGCCAAAGCTCAGGCAAAGATATACGAGCAGCGCAAGCCTCAACCTGGGATTCGCTCCTACGCAGAGTTCATGTTCACGCTCCTCTCTGATATCGCGAAATACTATTCAAGCGTGTCGGTAGAGTTGAAGCAACAGTTACTCGGTTTGATACTCGACGACAAACTCATATTTGACGGAGGAAAGTATCGAACCGTGAAAGTTAAGCCCGTCTTTGAGCTGCTTCTAGAGAGAAACAGGCCAAAAGGAAAAGGACCGATCGACGATGACGACGATCGGTCCTATCTCGCTCCCCGGGTAGGATTCGAACCTACAACCCTTCGGTTAACAGCCGAATGCTCTACCATTGAGCTACCGAGGAATGGTAGTTGTCAGTATGTCAATAACCTCGATGGATCCGGCAGGATTCGAACTTACCCCCGAACTCGTTCGGTTAACAGCCGAATGCTCTACCATTGAGCTACCGAGGAAAATGGAGCGGCAAAAATACACTCTCACGGCTTATCAAAACAAGTGAACCGCACGAGAAGTTCGCTGTTCCGGACAAGATTGGTGCGATCCCGGAATCCTTGCCGAGTCCGGCGGCAACATCACCGGTGATTGCCAATTCTGGACCCAAAACGTACCATACGGCCACAGAAAAACCAGCCGCATCTGCCATGTCCGAGGATCGAGCCCGTCAATCTCCCGCCTGGGCCGTGCTGGGTGTGGCTCTGCTGGTTCCACCGGTCTGTTTCATGACCAGATGGATCGTCCTGTTGAGCAACGTCCGAAAAACCCAGACTGAACTGGTCGCTGAGTTTCTATCCATTTTCCCGACGGCGCTTCAAGACGCAACGATGCTGACCTCGGTCGCGATCGTGTTTTCCGTTGCTGCCGTAGTCGTTGCCTGGAAACCTATGACGGGAGGCAGCGGCATCGCGCGTGTCGTGGGCATGACGACCATCCTGCTCGGGAGCGTAATGACACTCTGGTTCCTCTTCACATTGATGTAGGCGCC
Source organism: uncultured Bacteroidota bacterium (assembly GCA_963768715.1). Classification (GTDB taxonomy): domain Bacteria; phylum Bacteroidota; class Rhodothermia; order Rhodothermales; family DATKEJ01; genus DATKEJ01. The sequence goes on along the minus strand of CAVYJC010000008.1, from coordinate 426,458 downwards.
GACTGTGGAAAGGTGAACGGACATGCCTGGCGGTGAACGGACATGCCTGGCGGTGAGGCGAACGGACATGCCTGGGCGGTGAGGCGAACGGACATGCCTGGGCGGTGAGGCGAACGGACATGCCTGGGCGGCATGTCCCTACAAATGGACAAGGGAGGCCTTGATTATGTAGCCGCCTGACTTCTGATCCTGCTGCAGTTTCAGAACGCCGGCCTTCTCGGCCTCTGAGAGCAGTTGTCCAAACGACCTGAAACCGTAATAGGACTCACTAAACCCGGGCTTGCGGCGTTTCAGCGTCTGCTTGACCATCGAGCCCCAGATGACCTCCTCCTCTCCCCGCTCGTCGACGAGTGCCTCGTACGTTTCGACGATCAAATCGAACGCTTCCTGCTTTTTGTCCTCCGGAGGTTGCGCAGTCTTGCTCGTAGTTGCCTTGGTCGACTTTGATGCTGTGGTGCGGGTCGTCTTTCTCTTTGGCCGAGAGCGCTTGACGAGATCATCGTAGTAGATGAACTCGTCGCAGTTTGCGATCAAGAGATCCGATGTCGAATTCTTCACGCCGACTCCGATCACAATCTTGTTGTTCTCCCGGAGTTTGCTCACGAGAGGTGAGAAATCGGAATCGCCGCTGATGATGACGAATGTGTCGACATGTTCCTTTGTATAGCAGAGGTCCAGTGCATCCACAACCATTCGGATGTCGGCAGAGTTCTTTCCCGATTGACGTACGTGCGGGATCTCGATGAGCTCGAACGACGCTTCGTGCATGGCCGACCGATACGATTTGTAGCGTTCCCAATCGCAGTATGCCTTCTTCACGACGATATTGCCTTTGAGCAGCAGTCGCTCCAGCACCTTCTCAACTTCGAAGGTGGATGCATCGGTATCACGCACGCCCAAAGCGATGTTCTCAAAATCGCAGAAGAGGGCCATGATTCTTGTTTCGTCGGAACGCGCCACTGGGATATCAAAGGGGTTAGATCTGAGCTAGCAACCGTAAGGTATGCTACACGGTTGTGGGAAGGGGATCGAAGGATCTTCTTTGAGCGACGATTCGTGCGTGCGGCAGCGTCTCGCTTGGACTGAAGGAAGAATCCGCGCGGTTGGCCGCGAAACCAAGGTGGGCGAAGGCGGATCCGCACGGACAATCAACGCCTGGATCATGTTGAACTAAATCGACGTTCCTTGTAACTCGACTTCCTGATCTACCGTCATCCAAAGGTCAGGTTGCGAAGGCACATGCCGGCAACGTACAGGGCCTTGAAGCAAGTAAAGCAGATCGCCCAGAGTATCTAGAACGGACTTCATTCAAGGGCGACACGCTCCATACCGAAGGCTTTATTGCATGAAGACTAAGCGCTCCAGGGTCCGCATTGCGCTCCTCACCGCATTTACGGTGCTACTGCTTTCGGTCGTCTGGCTGAACGGTGTCTTTGTGGGCAGGCACGGCGGATTTCCCCTCCGATATATCATTTCAGCGAAGAATTTTCTCACAGGTGCTGCCGACTCGAAGGCCGGTAAAGTGCAGTACATCCGGACCGTTCTGGTGCCGCTCAAGGTATCGACGTTCGACAATCTGGGTCCCGTCAAGCTCGCGGGTTGGGGGGGCGGATTCGGAGCAGTAGGAAACACGATCATCGGAGTTGACAGGAGGGGCAGCTTCTTTCGTTACGAGGGCAAGGGTCACTTCGACAGCCTGCCGATCACGCTCGATATGAACGAAGACGCCTACCGACGTTACCTGACATCGGTTCAACCTGACTCGAGGCTGCGATCTGAGATAGATCCACGCTTCAGAGTGCTCGATCTTGAAGCGGCGGTTTCGGACAGCACGGTCACCCTCTATGTCTCTTACGATTATTGGCACACCGATGAGCCTGGAAAGACCGTTCGTGTGGCACGGCTCGTATTGAACGGAGGCCTTCAACACCTTGACGATGCGCAAACTATCAGGGGAGACGCATGGGAGATCATTTATGAATCGCACCCCCTGCTACCGTTCTCTCTTGTCGTCAGATCACCTTTCAACATCAATCGCTCGGGTGGGCGCATGGTGGTCGACGGCGACGGCAGTCTCCTCGTGACCATCGGAGACCATCTTCTCGACGGCTTCCGATATCCAAACGCTCCTAGTGATACGACGAGCAGCTATGGCAAGGTAATACGAATTAATCTCGCCTCACTGCAGTCGGAGATATTCACGATGGGCAATCGCAATCCCCAGGGACTTACGATCGACGCCGGCGGGAACGTTTGGGAGACGGAACACGGGCCAAAAGGGGGCGATGAGCTGAATCTGCTTCGCCAGGGCGTTGACTATGGCTGGCCGGCGGTCACCTACGGTGTGGATTATGGCTCCTATTCGTGGCCGCTGAATGCGAATCAGGGCCGGCATGACGGCTACGAGAAGCCCGTTTTTGCCTGGGCTCCGTCGATTGCGACGTCGAATCTCATCCAGATACACGATACGCCCAGCCAATGGGACGGCGATCTCCTCGTGTCGGGACTTCGCTCCATGAGGTTGTTCAGAATAAGGGTCGATGGAGAGCAGGTGCGTCTGGTCGAACCCGTTTTGATCGGAGAGCGGATCCGTGATCTCATTCAGATGCAGGATGGAACCATTCTACTATGGACCGACGCAGCTCATTTCGTCGAGGTGACCGTCGACGCGGAAGGAATGGCTGCATCGAGCCGACTCCCAGTCGAGCTGACGTCTTCCGAAATCGATTTGGGGCTGGATCAGATTATCCAGCAGTGCCAGGCCTGCCACGGCATGCGCCCCCAAACGAACAGTCAAGACGAGATATCACTCTGGGGGATTTATGACCGGGCGATTGCTGAGACTGGCTATCCGGGATACTCTTCTGTCCTCAAGTCGAAAGGGGGACGCTGGACGGCGGAGGATCTGGAGTCGTTCCTGGCGAGTCCTTCCGAGTTCGCACCTGGCTCGTTCATGCCCGATCCTTCTATCGCCGACCCGGCTGCGATCCGAGCGCTCGTCGGATACCTGAAACGACTCAAGTAGTTCGAACCTCCTCAAGTCGAAGAGCAGTGCGCCGCCGCGCTACGAGCACCCACGCTCTGGCCTCGCGGTGATCTCCTTGATCAAAGACGGTCGACCTCAACTGGAGGATTTCGAAGTGAGGCTCCACGGCCGCGATGATCTCGGCCGCGCTGCGCCGCGGAGGACCGCTATCCCTGGGCGGACCATCGGTGGAGCCGATGAGACTGTGCCACCTCGCTTCAGGCGCAACCAGCTCCGCGACCCGAGAGGCGAAACGTGAGCGCTCGTCGTCACCGTCGAAGACGTGAAAACAACCACGGTCGTAGACGAAGTCGAATGGGGCGCCGGGGACCTCATCGACAAGAAAATCGCGGACCAGAAACCGGCACTCGACACCGGCAGCGGCGGCCTTCGCCTCTGCCTTAGCTATCGCGGTTTTCGAGACATCCAGTCCGGTCATCTCAAAGCCCTCCTCCGCAAGCCAGATCGAGTTCGTCCCGGTGCCGCATCCAATCTCCAGGCCTTTCCCGGGCTTGATGCCAAGCTCGTCAATCACGCTGCGCAGATGGATGTCGGGTTTGCCGCTGTCCCACGGCAGATCGCCGTCGACGTAGCGTTGATCCCAGCGTGCCTGGCTCTCTGGACGCTGGCGTTTTTTACTCATCATGTCCTCCCTTCTTTGATCGCACTTCCAGATGTCTCTACCCTTCAAACCCCTCCTTGAGAGCCAGGGCACTGCCAAGATGAGCCAGGATGACACTGCGAGCCGGCTCGTTGCGAGTATTTACGTTTTTGCGTCCCGGGTACCACAAAAGGTCAATCTTGTCGCCACTGGCATCGCGCCAGCTGTCGACGAGTGACGCCGGACGCGTCACCTCGTTCTTCGCGAGCAGCATCGTGACGCGGGATCGAGCCGGACGAATGGTGTATCGACCGAGAATCCGATCGAACTTCCGGGTGAACAGCCTTTCTTGCTTCCAATACTCATATGCGGGATCGGAGTGTTCCAGATGAATGAGAGGAAGCCTGTTTAGGGCCGATCTTGCGATGCGCGCCAGCTTCCGTTGCGCTCTCGACATCCACTTCTTCCGAAATCTTCGCCGAAGCTTTTGTACCCACCAAAATTGGGTCGGGCCCGTTAGCAATATGCGCGATATCTCGGAGACGCTAGTCCGGTCTCGCAAACTCGCCGGTGAATCAGTGTCGGTCATGACGAGGCGGCTGCAAGAAGACGGCACGTCCGGCATCCTGGAGAGGAGTTCATACCCTATGATGCCACCCATAGAGATTCCGATGATTGAGGTTCTTTCCCAGTCCGTGAGCACCTTCAGGTCGTTCAGAAGGTCTGCTGCCAGCTCCTCGACTGTTGGTTCTTCCTTTTTGAAAGAGGGTAGCTCCAGCACGTTGGAGAAGAAGACAGGCCGATGGCCCGGAAGCGCACGGGCAAGACCGATTAACTCGTAGGGTGACGGAAACCGTCCGGGAATCACAAGAATGGGATACCCCCGCCCGGCGCGAAGCTGCACCAGGGAACCGTGACTCTTAAGTCTCCCCTCCCTCTGCAATTTGCTTGCAAGGCTGTGGACGGAGGGATTTTCAAACATCCGAGCAAGCTCGACTTCGTACCCCAGCCTCCGCTCCATCTCACTGCAGATTGCAACGGCCGACATCGATTCGCCGCCCAAAGCGAAGAAAGGAGTCTCAGGGTCCACGGGAGCTTTCAGCTCGGCTTCCCAGGTTTCCCGAACGATCCCATGAATCAACCGGAAGTCTGTAGCCGCCCTGACGGCTTCGATGGATGGGCCTTGCGGGAGGTTCGTGAGCACGGAGTCTGACACACTCAACCCTACGAGCCCTCGAATTGCTCGCGGCAGATCTTGACCAATTACGCGGGCAAGCCGCTCTTCCCAACCGTTAAGGGGAAAGCGAATCTTGCAATGAACACCTTGCGGACTCTCCTGCAGCGTGATCTCAATCGGATATTGGGTACCCACCGCAGGCGACTTTTCCGAACTGATGCGGACTCCAGGGAGGTTCAACTCTCCGGTCCTGGCGCGATAAACGGTACTGACCTCGATCGGTGCTCCGTTGCCCTTCATGCGCTCCTCGACAAGGGCCCGTGGAACGGTCTGGTGGTTGAAGGCGAAAATGATTGCTTCCTTCACGCGCTTGAGATCGTCGGCTGGAGAACCTTCCCCCACGCCAGAAACCCGAATGGCTACAGGATTCGAGAAAGGCCCGACGACGTCAGCGCCTCCCGAGACGGGACGGACTGACGCGATAGTCCCGAGCACTAAGTCACGTTTCCCGGTTTCATCCGAAATGCAGCGCGCCAATCCAGCCATCAGAGCCATGAATAGGGTAGCGCCCTCCGCCGCGACGACCTCTCGAAGAGCAGCGACATCCTGTAGCGGGATAGTCAGCTCGATTTCTCCGGTAGCCCCAGTCGGACGCACTTTCTGCCCGTCCTCCGAGTTATCAGGGGAGAGACGCGAGGATCCCGCCAGCCAGTCGGTCAGAATCTGAACTCGCTCTTCGTTTCCTTCGTCCTCTATTTGCTGACGCCAGGCGGACACCAGTACCTCGAGAGTCGATCGGTTAGCCTGCGGTTCGATTCGATTTCCTTTTGCGATCGAGTGCGCCAGTTCGAAGAGACGTCGAAGCGCAATGCGAATGGAGAAGCAGTCGACGACAAACGCACTGCAGACGAGAATCAGCAACGAACGCCTGGACGAGACCTTTGCGAGACCGACTCTCACGAGCGGTTCTCGAAGAAGGTTGAACGGCGCTGCCGCCATGTCCCGAGCGTACGCGAGCGCAGCGTGTTCCGGATCCGTTGCGGCAGTGGAGAGGAGATCTGGCTGGTCGATTTCGACGCTGATGTTGTCCAATATCACCTGGCGAAGCGTTTCGCTCGAAGCATCGAGCCGGCCACGGAGTGCAGGTTCGGATGCCACAAGTTGATCAAGAGCGCTTTGGAGCAATGCAGGGTCGACTTCACCATCAAGCCATTTCACGATTGAGACGCTCTGCTCAACCGGGGCCGCGCCGTCAATCGCTTGGCCGGCAATGAATTCCTGCGATGGAGTCAGCGCCAAGACCCTGGAATCTGCGACGGGCTCCTCCTGTTCGAGCATCAGCCCACCGAATAGACAATGGATTGGCTCTTGCTCGGGATCGAGATTGAGGAGGCTGTGCACACGCGGGGTGTCGAATTCTCCGATCTGGCAGAGGCCGACTCCGTAGCGCGGTGCCGTTGATTCGAGGATCTGGCACATCGCCCCTGCCTCAATGCGTGCGTAGTCGTCACTCCGATCGCCGTAGAGCGGCACGATCGCACGGCGATCCAGAACCAGGAAGATGGCAAGAGCGGAAGAATCGAAGATCGGCCGATTGATCAACCGATCGAAACACCTGTCCAGCGATGAAAGTCCGGGGCCGAGCTTCAAAAGTCGTGACCCGGCGGGATCATGATACCAGACGCCTTCAATCCCCTCGCACCGTCCCGGTTTGGCGTAGATGAAGACTTGGACCGGATAGAGCCCACCGGCAGACGCGTATAGGCGACGAACTTCGCCTTCGATCTCGACTTGACGAAGCGGAGCCAGTATCGCTTCCATTTGCTGGATTCCGATCGGGCGAGAATCGAAGCGTCGTCGACTGCGGCGTTGGCCAACTTGCTCCAAGAGGCCATTCAACGGTTCCGCAGAGCCGAGAACAATCTCCTCATGTGGATTCTCAGGCCTCAACACTCCGTGCTGCATGCTTTTGAAACGCTCGCGCTCGGCCGGGTCAATGACCAGTGGGACGGAGAATCCTACGGATTCGTCCTCGAGCTTCCGGGCCCCGTCACCAGACGCGACCGAGGCCAGACGCACGAGATCCGCAAGACCGGAAATAGAGGCATGATTGAATACAGCATCCAGCTCGAGACGAATACCGGTCACTTCTTCGATTCGACTCACGATTTGCAGGATGTCGATGGAATTCGCGCCGAGTTGCAGGAAATTATCGTCGTCACCGAGATCGAGCATGCCGAGTTGATCTCGGACCGCGCCGGACACGATGCTTCGATGTGACCCACCTCCCGCCGCCTCAAGCGGCAAGCCCGGCCCGCGCCCTGGCATATCGGAGGGCGTGTCGTCCGCCTGCGCAAGCATTCCACGATCTATCTTGCCGTTGGCCGTAAGCGGAAACCGGTCAAGGAGCCGTATCCGGTCCGGTAGCATATAGTCAGGCAGCCGATCGCTCAGGTATCTCCGATAGTCGATCACCGATGCCCGGGCATCCTGGGGAGGCACGACATGGGCGACCAAGGATTTCTGACCATGCGGCAAACCGTTCGCCGTCACGGCAACCGACTCGACATTCGGGTGTCCCGACAAGACAGCCTCTATTTCACCAAGCTCAACCCTGAACCCACGGATCTTGACCTGAGTGTCCTCCCGACCCACGATCTCGAATCGTCCGTCAGGCAGTCGACGGCCAATGTCGCCGGTCCGGTACAGTCGAACACCTGTCGCGCGGTCGCGGACGAACCGCTTGCTCGTCAGTTCTTCGTCTCTCCAATAGCCACGCGCAAGGCCCTCACCCGAGATACAAAGCTCTCCGTAGGACCAATCGGGCCGGCGTTCGAGGTCGGACCCGACGACAACCCAATCCTGGCCGTCCATCGGATAGCCATAGGGAATGCTGCGACTCTTGCGATCAATGGTTTCGATCGGATACACGATCGACCAGATCGACGCCTCCGTCGCCCCACCCAAGCTCGCAACATCGGCTCTAGGCGCCTTCTGCCAAACCCGTTCGGGCAGGTCGACCGGGATCCAATCGCCGCTTAGCAGGAACAGTCGGAGCGAGCTGGGAAGTCCGGTCTTTCGACCCTCGACATCCTCGACCGCAAGGCTCAGAAGCGACGGAACGGAATTCCAAATAGTCGCACCATGCGCCACGGCCAATGTCAGCCAACTGCGAGGGTCTTTTGCTTCCCCACGATCAGGCAGAATGATACTCCCTCCGGCGGCAAGCGTGCCGAAGACGTCGTATACGGACAAGTCGAAACTCAGGGACGAAAGTGCAAGCACGCGATCTGACGGTCCGATGTCGAATCGACGGTTGACATCCCGAATCGTGTTTACTGCCGACCGATGTTCAATCATCACGCCTTTGGGACGCCCCGTGGAGCCAGACGTGTAGATCACGTAGGCCAGATTGGAAGGCGTCGTGGCCAGTTCTCCGAGTGCCGTGTCGTCCTCGCCGGGGTCCTCGATAGAAACCTCGCGGACCTGGATCCCATCGACATCGAGCCTCAAACCCGGCTGGATCAGTACCGTCTCAACGCGACCGTGATCCAGCATATAGCGCCGCCGCTCGGCCGGCAGATCGGCGTCGATCGGGAGGTACGCGGCGCCCGCCATCGACACACCGAGCGCCGCGACGATCTGTTCGGGTCCCTTATGCATAAGGATGCCGACGAGCGAATCAGGTTCGATGCTCCTCTGCTGAAGCCAGACTGCGATCGCTCTCGCCTTAAGGTGAAGGTCGTGGTAGGTGATCGAGCCCCACGATCCTTCAAGGGCCGCTGCATTGGGTCGTTGCGCGGCCTGTCGGAGAAAGGGTTCGTGCAGCAGCTCCGGCTGTTCCGATTCACTTGCAGTGGGGCGACCAGGCGTCGGAATATCCAGGCTCAGGGCTGATCGCCGGAGCTCGACTCCAGTCGCATGTCCAATTTGCTTCGACGTCTGCGAGCGCTTTGAGTATGTTCCGCATCGACGAAGCCAAGGCTTCGACCATGCCTTCGGGAAAAAGATCACGGACGTGATCGAAGTGGAGCACGAGCCGTCCTCCAAACTGTCGGGCCTGCAGATCGAGGCTAACCTGTGGGGTCTGCGTTACACTGAATACTTGCTCACCAAGCCAAGCCGATGCCGGCTCAGGTCCCCGTGCCTCATCTGACGATACCAGGTACGTCAGCACAACGTGCATGGGCACGGGAACGCCTCCGAGCAAAGAGGCCGCGGACTCCCTGAGTAGCTCCACACCCGAAAAGGAGCTGTGCTTGAGATCCTCTCTTGTTCGAGATCGCATGCACAGGGCGACATCCAAAAAGCTCCCTTTCTCCTCGAGATCAACCGCAACAAAAATATTGCTTCCGAACTCGCCGATGGTCGATGCGAACCGCGACTGACGTCCGATTTGATCAATAACACTCAGATTGATCGTGAAGCGGGGCTCGCGCGCGTAGCCCTCAAGCGCCAGTGCATACGCCGCCGCGATCACATCTGAGGACCGCAGTCCATGTCCGGCAGCCGTTTCCTTGACACGGCGCCAGTAATCCGCGTCCAGCTCGACCTCGACGCGCTCAAACCGACTTACGGCAGGTCCGTTGATCGGACGGCGGAGCGGCAGATCGGGTGCGGGATGGATGTCGGGAAGCCTTCCCAACCAGTAGGCCCGGTCCTGAGCATAAGCGTCGGTCGAGCTTCGAGCCATCGTTTCAGCGACAAAATCGCTGAAGCTGGACCGCGAAGGGCCCGACGCGACGAGCGTTCCTTCATAGGCCGCTTTCCAGTCGGAAAAAATCGTGGCTTGGCTGCGAAAGTCTGTCAGCAAACCATCGAAACCGACGTGGAGACGGGTTCGATCGCCGAGCTGAGTCAAACGAATGTCGTGGAGGGGCCACACCTCATCACTTTTGTTCCGATGAGACAGGGTATCGCGCAGGAACGCAAGTTGCCGATCCGCAATCGATTGAGGGAGGTCTCGAAGGTCGAGTATAGGTACGTCCCCTCGCCAACTGGGGGAGCTTACAAGTCGCTTCCCGTCACTCGGTAACCCGAGCCCTCAACATCTCGTGGGCTGCCTCGACCCGGGACCAGGCCTGGATTACCCGCTCAACGGCGTGGTCCTTCAAGTCAAACTCGGAGTAGAAATAGATCGCAACTCCGCCAAGCGTAACGCCCGGTTTACGACCGACCCAGTAGGCCTGCTGAAGGGGGGTCAGGGGACACTCCATCACTTCCTCGATGTCTCCGTAATCTCTATTGGGCTGCTGAGACTGTCATCAGATCCGATACGAGCTTCCGAACCTGCATTCAATCGGAATGACATTTGGCGAAGAATATACAGTGCTCGTCGACTCGACGTCGCCGTGATTGACGGAGACCAATCGCGAAAGAATTTCACCTTACGCCTGCGGGTTTTGTGTGTCAATTGGCTGCCAAATCGCTGAAAAGCCGTATCGTCTGCGATGCGGATAAGAGGATATCACAGGGTCAGGGACCTTATCGAACGTGAGCGGGCGCGCCGATTCGTCGCTTCCCTCGATCGGACCCCCTACTCGGTGCCGGATGACGTCCGAGAGGGGCTCCGCGGGAAACTCGAGGCCATCCTCGACGAAAACATCGTGCCCTTCTGGTTTCCCGACTGCATTGACGAGAAGCACGGCGGCTATCTCGCAGACTGCAGCCTATCGGGCGAGTGGCAGACAGGCCGTAATAAGAATCTCGTCAGCCAGTCGCGCATCCTCTGGTTTGCGTCACGACTGATCAACATCGGACGGAGGTCGGAGGACAACCTCCGCTGGGCTGAACATGGCTTCCGGTTTCTTAAGGACCACCTGTTGGACAAGAAGCACGGCGGCTTCTTCTGGGAGATCGACGGCACAAACGGCCGGCCCACGATGCCTGACAAGCACCTCTACGGACAGGCATTCGCGCTTTACGCGCTGAGTGAATTCGCGCTTGCCACGGGAGACTTCTATGCCCGAACGATGGCCCGCCAATTGTTTGAGGTCCTCGACGAGCATACACACGACGGCACACACGGAGGCTTCCACGAGTTCTTCAGGAGCGACTGGACGGCGGCGGATCCGAGCGAGCCTTCCTACATGGGATACCCTCCATGACGTCAAAACAACTCAACACGCATCTTCACCTGATGGAGGCATTCACGCGGTACGCCAACCTCGGAGATGATGAAAAGGCCGATAGAGAGCGTCTGAACGAGCTGATTCAGATTCAACGCAGTACAGTCGTCAGTGAGTCGGGGAATTACTGCACCGACGTCTATTCCACGGACTGGCGGCGAAATGTCGACGGCAGGTCCATGCGGGTGCAGTACGGCCACGATCTGGAAAACGTGTGGCTGCTGATCGAGGCGCATCGGGTGCTCGGCAGTCTCGAACGCTCCGCTCCTCAATCTGTACGAGACCCTCTTTCTGAATGCCCTCCGCTGCGGGTGGGACGTTCACGCGTGGTGGCGTTTATTTCGCGGGAAGGCCGCTGAAGAGAGCGCACCGCAGAAGCAAGTCATGGTGGGTACAGGCGGAAGCGCTGGTGTGTGCTCTGCACATGTACGCGCTCACAGGCCGGGCCATGTATTTTCAGATCTTCGAGCAGGAGTTGGGCTGGATCGACCGACAGCAGATCGACTGGATCGATGGTGAGTGGTACGCGAGTGATCGAACAGTCCGGCGCTCTATTCGGAGGCAAAGCTTCCGATTCCAACAACAAGTGGAAAACGCCCGTATCACAATGGGCGGGCGGTCATCCCTGCCTTGAGTTGCTCAGCAAACTGACGGCGTCTTCCCCATCCAGGGTCCAATGACTCCGCCCCGAGTCATAGGGCTACCAGAGAGACTGCACCGCCTCAGAACCATGCAGGGCAGCCACTTTCCTTACCAATCACGACGCGTCCCGCCACACGAGATCCTCAAGGGAGACGGTGTAGTATCCCATCCCCGTCATCGGGTCTTTGGCATACGCGATGCTGTATTTCGTAGGATAGTATCCGGCGCGGTTGTAGCGACTGGGGAGCTCTATGTCGAATGTCCGTGAATGGTCTTCTGATGCCTTGATTGAGTCGAGGTACCACGAAGCCACCATGGGTTCGAGAAAGACGACGTCGCCGCCGAAGGCGCCATAGATGAACGTCTGGTCGAATCGGCCGGGACCCGGCTGGATGTCGCCCGTCTCCGTGATCTTAATTTCGTCCGTGTTGTCGCTGAGGAAGTGCGTCCCCATGTAGGGCCAGTAGAAGTTGTTGTACTTCGATGCCGCCCGATACGTGGATGGGAGATATCCCTCTGCTACCGGCTCCATCGCCTTCGCAACCGCCTCCGGCGCCATTGCTTTTCGAACCTTGTCAGACACGAGGTAGAAATGGAAGTCAAAGTGCGGCATGTCGTAGATCCCCGGTGGAACGTGGCCCTTGGGATGAAACGAGAAGTAGGCATGTTTGAAAGGAATCTCATCCGTCTGGGGTAATTCGAGGTCGAAGTAGGTCCCCACATTCATATTGCGATGATCCTCGTTCAGTTTTGCCACGAGCGTTTCTGAATCGTGATCGGCGAATGACTCCGAAATCGTTATCCCTATGCGGGTCGGTTTGCCTGCTTTGTCGAAATCTGTAAACGTTTCGACAGACGAGTTCAAGCCGTAGTACTGGATGTCCCCTTGAACGCGGCCGAAGTAGGCAGGCTGTTCACTTCCGGAATCATGCCTCTTGTTCATCGTCTGGCCGGCACAGACGATGGCCAGGAAGAATGTGGCGAATAACAGTGCGGTGGATTTTTGCAGTACACTCATGATCGTTCGTTTTAATGGAACACCTTGTTTCGCGAATTAGACGATACGAGTTGAGATTGAACTTGTCAAATTGCCGCAACATCATGTATCATGAAAATATGGCGAGGAAATACACACAGAAGAAACGGGCGAAACTCCAGGAGGAGACGCGGCAGAGAATTGTCGAAGCCGCGGTGGCACTCCACGAGACGCTAGGGCCGGCGCGGACGACCATAACCGATGTCGCCGAGCGTGCGGGCGTTGGGCGCGTGACCGTCTACCGCCACTTTCCTGACGAGTCGGCGTTGCTCGCTGCCTGCAGCGGACATTATTGGGAGAACCATCCGTTTCCAGACACGGGGCCGTGGCAGTCGATCGACGATCCACGAGAGCGTATGAAACGCGCATTGCAGGACAGTTATGCCTACCACCGGTTGACGGAGGTCATGATGACGAAGGCGCTGGCCGACGTCGCCGATTCGCCTGTCTTCCAGCCCTACCTCGACCATTGGAACGGTGCAGCCGACGTCGTCGCTTCCGCCTGGAATTTCGCGGGACAGGATTACACGCTATTGCGCGCGGCAATAGGACACGCACTCTCTTTTACGACCTGGCGGTCACTCATCCGGGAACAAGGACTCACCGATGAGCAGGCGGTCGAGGTCATGCTGCGACTGGGGTAAGCCGCCACTTGTTAGAGCTGACGGTTCCTCTTCAGCGTCTCAAACCAATTGACAGTCACCGTGACGGAAATGGTGGTGTCTGCAGGAGCAGATCCGGCCGAGCCGCTGCCACGGTCCGAAAGATTGAATAGTCCAGCCCGACCGTCTTTGAAGACATCATAGTACGTGAATGCGCCAAACCCGTAAGCAACGGGCCTGCTCGGTGGACGGTAAGAAAATCGCGGAGCGAGCGAAATATCCCTCTTGAACACCACGCCGCCGTCTGATGTGTAAAGGGCGGTCCCATCGGAAGACCACCTGGGTATGCCTGCCTGTCCGATTTCAACGGGCACATCGCCTCCATCAGCTGATCGAACGAGAACACGTGCGCCAGTTTGGTAAGCTACGTACCTCCCGTCCGGAGAAAAACGGGGCCGGCGAATGTTGGCGTCCATCCGGCCGGACAAATCGACCGTCCCGCCTGATCGAAGATCCCGAACGATCAGTCTCGTAACACCGGTTTCGCTTTCACCCAGTACATAAGCGGCGTGTTACCGTCTGGCGAAACGTCGATGTCGATAATCTGCGCACCAACATTGAATCCAAGGCTACTGGCGCTTCCCGAACCGTCAGCCGCTTGAATAGCGAGCCTACCGACGAGGTGTTCGTCTTTCATATCAAGGATGTATATGACCGAATCTCCGTCCGCAGACCAAGTTGGCCCCCTTCCCAATCCACCCGAACTCAACTGGATTTTGGTCCCGCGCTCCAAATCCAGCACCCAGACATCCATATTCCGGGCAACGCCGCCTTCTCCCGAATAGGCGAGTGTCGACGGTCAAGATTTCGGCGGCGACCTTCTTCCCGTCGGGACTGATCTCGAAACCCCCGTAGATAGCGGGTTCGAAGTCCAGAAGACGTGCACCGGAAGGGAACGTGACCAACAGCCAGGGGCGTCTCGCGAGCCGAACGGAGTTCGGTTCCCTGTTCGCCGCCGGTCACGAGCGTTCCGCCATCCGAGGATGTCGCAATCAGCGTACTTACGTTGGCCAGCACCGGTACGGGAGGACCTGTTGGAGAAAGCGTTCTCAGGTCGAAGGGCAGCGCGACCAGGTTGCCGGAAGCCGCACCCAGTACCAGCATGAGGTGCCCGCTCGAAACGTACCTGGCCCGGTAACCTGGAAGGGGAACCTGACCCTTTCGCTCGCCCGTATCGAAATCCCAAAATCCGATGACGGACGGTTTATTGCCATACTCAATCGTTGCCATGACCGTTCGGCCGTCGGGAAGAAGCCGCGGCCAATCGTGATCGACCTCTCCTGCCGTCATGTCTTTGACTGTAAAGGGCATGGCCTCATTGGTCTCGGTGGATGCCTTCCAAATCGCCTGCAGGTTCTCGTACACGATCCAGTTGCCCGGTCCCCAATCCGCCCGTGGAGTCCCTTCTTCCGTGTTTACGACAGGAAGCGGTGTACCGGCGAACATGGATACTCTCTCGATCGACACGCTTCTCGTTAGGAGGACCCACTGCCCGTCCGGCGAAACCGAGACCAGAACGGTCCCGGCGGAGCCCTCAATGGTTCGAGTTACTCCCCGTCGCCAGATCGAGTACGTGCACATTGTCGACGGTATTGTCGACATCGGCGTAGACGATCTTGCTTCCGTCTGGAGATATGTCCACGCCCGAGAGGCCCCCGGATGCTCGAAGCGGCACCTGGAACCGCTTGACGGACGTCTCGACGACGGTTTCGGTAACCGTAGATTTCGGAACGAACGCCCAAATCAGTCCCATTACGGCCAAGCCAACCAGAAAGCCGGCCATGACCCAGACTGAGGCGACTGATCGCTTCCTCGTGCTCTTCGATTCTGCAGATTGCAAGGCGGCGGGGTCGGCGGCAGCAACCCGACTCCTGCTCATTCCCGCGGCCGTCAGATCAACCGTGCGGAGGTCCACCAGTAAATCGGTGGCGGTTTGGTATCGTTCGTCGGGATCCTTCGCCAGTAGCTTCGAAACGATCCACTCCAAACCCATCGGCACGCCCGTCCGTACGGCGGTCAGTGGCTGCGGCTCTTCATTGAGAATCGAATAGACGACGGCCTGCTCGAAGTCGCCTGGGAATGGAAGTTTTCCGGCAATCATCTGGTACATGACGGCGCCAAGCGACCATAAATCTGTCCGGTGGTCCACATCCTCTCCCCTCGCCTGCTGCGGGCTCATATAGGCCACCGTCCCGAGCGTGGAGCCCATTTGCGTCAGCTTGGTCGAGGCCGCCGTTTTGGCCAGTCCGAAGTCGAGCACTTTCGCATCCCCGCTACTGGTCAGCATGACGTTGGCCGACTTGATGTCGCGATGGACAATGTTTTTGGCGTGCGCGGCCTTCAGCGCTTCCGCAATCTGGATCGCCATGCCGACGGCCTGCTTCAGTGGAAGCGGACGCTCGGCGATCCGATCGTCCAAAGCCTGACCGTCCACGTACTCCATCGCGATGAACGGCTGGCCATCATCCTCGTCGATTTCGAAGATCGTGGCGATATGCGGATGGTGCAACGCAGCGGCGGCGCGTGCCTCCCGATAGAATCTGGCGCGATCGTCCTGACTCCCTATCGAATGAGGAGGAAGGACTTTCAGGGCTACAGTCCGATCGAGCTTCGTATCCGCGGCCTTGTAGACAACGCCCATACCTCCACGCCCGAGTTCGGACAGGATGTTATAGTGTGAGATCGTTTCGGTCGACATAGGAGGTGAATACGTGACAACCTTTCGGCAGGCAACAGAAAATGTGCCCGCAAAGGTACGTCATGTGGCGTGAACGAATACCGTTGTAGACTTAACGAAAGCGGTCGAGCTCCGACCTATCGTTCACTCGAATCACTCTCCTTCAACGTCTCGATCCAGTTGACCGTTACCGTCACGGTCGCTGTCGTATCGGAGCGTGACGCAATATCCGCGCCAGTCGACACTGGCCCAAAGTCCGACGTGTTGAAAATCCCGGACCGACCGTCTTCAAATACGTCGTACAAATCGGTGCGTCCAAACCCGTAGGCTACCGGAACATATTGCCCCAGGGTCAATCGCGGATCGAGAGAGACAGAATGACTGTACAGGTTCCCTTCCGCGCCCGCACCAAAGAGTTTCGTGCCATCCTTTGACCATCGGGGCAACACTTCCTGACCGATGTGGATGGGTACGCCGGTACCGTCGACTGCCTTCGCCTGGACGAAAGGACCGATTTCGTATGCGACGTACTTTCCGTCCGGCGAAAACCGGGGGTTGCGAATATCGACATTTTCGTCGCCCGTAAGGTCAACGACCGCTCCCGTTCGGAGATTCCGAACGAGCAACCTTGTCACTCCCGTGACTGTGTTCCCGATAACGTAGACTGCCTTGTCGCCATCGGGCGAAATGTCCAGATCGTTCATCGATTCATTGACGACAAACAATTCTCGGGGATTGCCGGATCCGTCGGCTGCACGAACGACGAGTTTCGACATGGTTCCAGACCCATCGATGTAGGCGACCGAATCTCCGCCGGCGATCCAGGTCGGATCGTGCCCCGAGTTCCCGGACGTAAGTTGCAAGCGCGAGCCCTCCTCCAGATCGAGCACCCAAACGTCGTCGCCGGCGAGACCACCGTTGACCGCACCGATCGTACTCATCTGCGCGACCAGTTTCTTGCCATCTGGACTGAGTTCGAAGCTTTGGTATACAGCCGGTTCGAAGGGAAGCGCACTCCCGCTTCTTGGAAAAGTCTGGAGATACAAGGTGCTGGCTCTGCTCGCTCGCCCCCCACCCCCCGGTGCCCTGCCAGTCACCCGGGTTCCCCCGTCTGAAATGCTCACAGCGTTCGGGCGGACGCCGGATTCTACGGGAACTGGAGATCCCGTGGCGGTCAGTGTTCGTGCATCGAACGGTACGGCGACGAGACTTCCCGACTGTGCTCCCAAGGACAAATAGTAAATGACCCGTTGATACATACTGGGCTCTGTAGCCTCCAAACGGGATCTCGCCTTTCTTCTCGCCGGTCTCAAAATCCCAGAATCCAATGGTGGAAGGGCTGTTAATGTATTCGATCGTCGCCATGAGCGTTCGGCCGTCCGGAAGCATCTCGGGCCAGTCTTGATCAACTTCCCCTGCCAGGGTATCGGTAATCGTCAGAGGGACAGCCCCGCCGCCGGATGTAGAAGCTTTCCATATTGTCCTGGTCATTCTCGAACATGATCCAGTCACCTGGTCCCCACGATGCGCGGGGGGTTCCCTCCCGAGACGTCGCAACAGGCAGAGGCGCCCCACCTTTGAGTGACACGCGGTCGATGGATAGATCTTTCGTCAGGAGGACCCAATTGCCGTCTGGTGAAACGGACACGACAAGGGTGCCTGCAGAACCTTCGATCGTCCGCACGACGCCCGTCGAGAGATCCAGAACATGCACGTTGTCTACCGTGTTGTCCAGATCGGCGTAGACGATCTTGCCACCGTCAGGGCTGATGTCGACACAGTTGAGGCCGCCCTTTGTTGGGAGCGATACGTCAAATCGTTTTACGGAGCGCTCGACATATGCCTCTTGCTTCGGCCATAGGAGCCAAACGATCGACGTCAGCGCGACCCCAGTCAGAACGGCAACGGCAAGCGTCAGCCACGAAGCTCGACCGCCTCCTGTTGATGCGGAAGTAACGGCTGAAGAACTCGCGGCCACCCCGCTTCGCGGACTCTGCACTCTGCTCATCCCCGCGGCGGTCAAATCGACGGTTCGCAGATCGACGAGCAGCTCGGTTGCGCTCTGGTACCTTTCCTCCGGATTCTTGGCCAGGAGCTTCGAAACGATCCACTCCAAACCCATCGGCACGCCCGTCCGTACGGCAGTCAGCGGCTGCGGCTCTTCATTGAGAATCGAATAGACGACCGCCTGCTCGAAGTCGCCCGGAAATGGAAGTTTACCGGCGATCATCTCGTACAGGACGGCTCCAAGTGACCAGAAGATCACTGCGATGATCGACGTCCTCGCCCCGCGCCTGCTGCGGACTCATGTAGGCGACGGTCCCGAGCGTGGATCCCATTTGCGTCAGCTTGGTCGAGGCGGCTGTTTTGGCCAATCCGAAATCGAGTACCTTGGCATCGCCGCTTCCCGGTCAACATCACATTGGCCGACTTGATATCGCGGTGGACGATGTTCTTCGCGTGGGCAGCTTTGAGCGCCTCTGCAATCTGGATGGCGATCGCTACGGCTTCCTTCAGCGTAAGGGGTCGCTCGCGGATGCGATCGTCCAGCCCGCGCCCATCGACGTATTCCATCGCGATGAACGGCTGCCCGTCGTGCTCATCGATCTCGAAAATCGTCCCGATGTTCGGATGATGCAGGGCTGCGGCTGCGCGAGCCTCACGATAGAATCGTGCCGCGATCGTCCTCGCTTGCAAGCGCATGCGCGGGCAGGACTTTGAGGGCCACAGTTCGATCGAGCTTCGTATCCGCGGCCTTGTAGACGACGCCCATGCCGCCGCGCCCAAGTTCGGACAGGATATTATAGTGGGAGATGGTGTCGATGGACATTAGACGCGAGTGCGTGGCGACCCTGTCTTACAGAGGCGGAAATTCTGCTCCGAATGTACGCTACTCGGTTTGAATGATCACGAGCGTGAGAACCGTGGAGTTTTCTTTGAGGCCGCCGTGCTTCACCGTCGCGGCCGGGAGGACGTGGCCCTCGCCAGCCTCTGAGTCCAGCGAACTCATCGAGACCGCTCCCCCCTGTTATTACATCGGATTTGTATATAATAAGACGCAAGCATTCCCTCAGGCGGGGTTCTGCCTCGGTGCCCGCTGCACCTTTTCCCCACCTAAACAGATCAGCTGACTCCAATAAAACAGGAGTTCCAAGATGAAGAAGTGTCTATTCCTGATGATCGCATTGTCTTTTACGGCGGCCGACTTCCTGGTTGCTCAAGTGCCCAAAACGATCAGTTTTCAAGGCGTAGTAACCGATGACGGAGGTGTCGTTCTTCCCGATGGAAACTACAAGTTCATGCTCGAGCTGCACGTTGGCCCGGACGACGGCTTTGCGGTATGGCATGAGGAGCACGATGACGTGCCGGTCGTGGACGGGGTATTCAGCGTCATGCTCGGCAGTGTCGTTCCACTCGACCTGCCTTTCGATCAGCCGTACTATCTCGCCGTCTCCGTCGATGACGGGCCGCCGAAGCAGCCCTTCCTTCCGCTGACCAGCCACACCGTATAGCCTCGGGCTGGCGGACAGCGTGGTTACGGAAAGAAAGGTTGCCAATAGACAGCTGGTTCGCAGCATCAACGGCATCAC
Organism: uncultured Bacteroidota bacterium; assembly: GCA_963768715.1. GTDB lineage: Bacteria > Bacteroidota > Rhodothermia > Rhodothermales > DATKEJ01 > DATKEJ01. Next base: position 406,920 of record CAVYJC010000008.1, on the reverse strand, counting down.
TGACGACGTACAGCTGGCGGCCGGCAACAATGTGTCACTGGCAGTTCAGGGACAACAGCTGTTCATCTCGGCATCTGCCGGCGGCGACGGTCAGTCCAACAGGTACTCCCTCGATGCCGTTGATGGCGATCCCGTTGACGCGCTCTTCGTCGACGAAAGCGGCCGGGTCGGCATTGGGACCACCCACCCAACTCAGAGGCTCGACATTCAAGGAAATCTGGGCCTGACGGAAAGTTCGATTGAAGGAGGCGACACTACAGGCGTTATCACGGTGGGGGGAAAAAGATTCATCCACGATGCGGGCAACCGCAACTTCTTCGCAGGCGAGGATGCAGGCAATCTATCCGTTTCGACGGGTTTCTCGACTGGAAGCGACAATACAGGCCTTGGCTCGAAGGCACTCAGAGAGATCACAGATGGCGAGGGAAACACAGCTGTCGGCTCCGACGCACTGACGAACAATGAGACGGGCAACGGAAACGTAGCCGTTGGAAACACAACGATGGTCAAGAATTTGTCGGGCAACTCAAACGTGGCCGTCGGCGAGCACGCGATGCAAAACAACACAACGGCTAACGACAATGTGGCGGTCGGAAGTTCGGCCTTGGTCTTCAATGAGACCGGCACAGCCAACGTGGCAATCGGTGTCGGCAGCCTGTCAAACAATAGAACCGGTGACTCGAACGTTGGGGTAGGTGCCGGAACGCTTGGCAATGCCAATGAAGGATCAGGCAATACGGCCGTCGGAAACTACGCGATGTCCACTTCGAAATCCGGCAGCAACAACACGGCGATCGGCTCGTTCGCATTATTGGACTCCGATGACCTCACCAACGCAACGGCCATCGGAGCCAATGCCGTCGTCGATGCAAGCAACAAGATTCGCCTGGGCGATGATGCCGTGTCGGTCGTGGAGGCGCACGCGACCTTTCATTCTCTGAGCGGCGGATTCATGTTCCCGGACGGTTCCACCCAAACCACCGCAGTTCCGCCCGGAGGCAACACCTGGCTGTTGGGGACCCAATTGCACGTTGTTCGGGCCATCAACGCTGCGGCGTCGCTGACTAATCACGCCGCGATCGTCGAGAACAGCGCCTCCAGCACTAACAATGGCCCCGACGTACTCGCGCTGAAAACCTCGGCCGTGAGTCCCGGTGCAAACACGAACATGATCTCGTTCTTCGACGGCAACAACTCCGCCATTGGACGCATCGAGGGCAATGGAGCCGGCGGCATCGTCTACGGAACTACCGGCGGCGACTACGCCGAAGCATTGCCTCGCCTCGATCCATCGGAGCATATCGAGAAAGGCGATATCGTGGGCGTTGTCGACGGCAAAATCACGCGGAAGACCGCATCGGCTCAGCAGTTCATGGTGATTTCCAGCCGCCCGGCAGTTCTCGGCAATGCGCCGGACGAAGGCACAGAATCCCTTTATGAGAACGTCGCCTTTGTGGGTCAGGTCGAAACCAAGGTGCTGGGACCAGTCCGCTCAGGAGATTTCATTGTCCCCTCCGGCGTCGACGACGGCGTCGGCGTGGCGCTGGCATCCGATCGGATGACGTCGGAACAGCTTTCAAGGATTGTCGCCCGCGCCTGGGAGACCTCCGACGAAATGGGGGTCAAATCGGTGAATGCGCTGATCGGGATGCCGATGTATGATGCGGTAGCGGCGCTCCGGTTGTCGGAGAAGGATGATCGTATTCGCCAGCTCGAGTCCAGGCTCGACCGCATGTCGCAACTCGTACATGAGCTCGAAAAAAAGGTCGACCAGCTGACGCCGAGTGCACTAGCGCGCAATTAAGGGGGCTATGCCGCGCAGATCGTCGAAGCACATTACGCTCGACCAAACCTAGTAGCCGCACTGATCGGTGGGTGTGATCAACCACCTTTCGCCGTCGACATACGTGGCGCCGCTCTGCTGGTCGTGATCGAGCCGGTGTTGAGAAACCTCCCCGTTCTGGTAGTGCAATTCGATTCCGACCAATTGTCCTTGCGAAAGTACGCGCCAGGTGCCGGCATTCGAACCGGACCCCATGTTGTACCCGTAGGCTCCCCCGACGTCGACGTTGACGGAGCTTGCGTCCGCCATGTGGAACGTTCCATTCGCGCACAGGTGGTAGTCGGTCCGTGACGAGTATCCTCCCGAGCCACCGCTCGAGTAGCTCGACATCTTGGTCGCTTTCTTGTTGGCCAGAAAATTAGCCCACTCGACGGCCTGCGGCGAGCCGTCGTGGATGCCGGCCGGCGCTGCACGCTGAGGCTGCTCGGGCTGCGTTTCCGGAGCCGGTTCCGGTTGGACGGCCGTCTCATTGCCCGCCGCTTCCGCGCCGCCGACTTGGCCATCCGATCCCGATCCGAGCCTGTTAAGCAAGAACGTCGTAGCCGATTCGTAATCCGGTTCACCGTTGGCTCCCGGAGCGACCAGCGTGATGTACAAATCGTCGGCTTCAAGGTCGGCCTCGAACCAGAACCCGCCTTGTTGGCCCAAAGTCATCGTGCCGACGACGGTTCCTTCCTCCAGCACACCATCAATCTGAAACGTGTTGGCGGGCGCGCGCATCGTTCCGGTCACCTTCTCGCCCGACTGAACGAGCTTCAGGATCGTCTGCTGACCCTGGTCGTTGGCGGCCGTAAACGTTCCGCCAAAATTCTGGGCAGCGGCAGGGAGGAACACGAGTGCAAGAATGGCAACAGAGAGCAGTGTAGTCTTACTCATCGTAGCACGCGGTTAGTGGAGGATACGTAGACGATGACGTTAAGCGATCGGGAAGGGACATGCAATCTTGGCGCCCTATCTTGTTGCACGAACACGAGTCGATTCATCCTTCGACACTTGGCCCGAAGCTTTCGGGCATCGTCAAGTGGGGCCTTCCCATCTCGCGACCCGCGGCGTGGTGAGGGTGTCACCCCCTAACTAATTCTTAATTATTAATTCTTAATTCTTAATTACTTACCAGCTCCATCAACCAAATATCACTCTCCCTTTTCGGCAGGGTGAAATAGAACGCCTTGCCGTCCGTCGCGAATCACTTCACGGGAGGCCGGGCGGGACGAATCGTCGAAATCAACCAGCATCTTTGGTTCGCCGCCCTCGACGGGCACGGCCCAGATGCTCGACCGATTCTCCTCGTTCTTCGCGTGATAGTAGACGGTACGACTGTCCGGCGACCACTCCGGGAAAACAGGAACGGGCCGAGCCGAGGGGTCCTCGACGTGCACGAGCACCCTCCGCTCGCCGCCGTCGGGTGAAATGAGCAGCAGGCTGTTCGCTACGATCGAGATGTAGGCTATATACCGGCCGTCGGGTGACCAGCGGGGATAGTTGCCGCCCTCAGTGGTCAGATGGCGCGGTTCTGACCACTTTTTGGTTTCAGGATTGCGCTCGGCTATGAATAGCTGCTGCGCACCGGCGCGATCGGAGTGAAACACAATCTCGTTCCCTGAGGGCGACCAGTCCTGGAATCGATCCTGCGACGGGTTATCGTCAACAATCTCCGGCTTGCCGCCTTCCGCAGGTACGACAAAGACGTCGCGATTCCCATTACGGAACGAGTGAAACGTGATCTCGCTTCCGTCCGGTGACCAGGACGGCGTAAAGTCGCCGGCCGGATCGGTCGTGACTTGACGCAGATCAGTCCCGTCAACGTTCATCGTGAAGATGTCCGCATTCCCCGTCCGATCGGTATCGAAGGCCAAGCGTTTACCGTCAGGTGAAACGGTCATTGCCTCGACCACCTGGTTTCCCGTCGTTACCTCACGGGCCTCGGAAACGGAAACAGACCCCTCGCTCGGGATAGGAATCGACCAGATGTTTGCCTGCGCTACGAGTAGTGAGTAGGCGAGCTCTTTCCCGTCCGACGATACGTCTATCGTGTGAGCGCCGAGCCCGGTCGTTAATCGGCGAGGCGTTTCTGTCGGATGGCCGGCGTCGTCGACACGAACAACGTAGACGTCGCGGGCTCCTCCTCGATCCGAGAGAAAGAGCAGCCGCTTGCCGTCGGGCATCCAGACCGGACTCATGTTTGTGGCATCGTTAGGCACCACTTCGACGGCTTCTCCTCCATCGATCCCAATAATCTGAATCGAGCTCGGTGCAATGTTGGCAAACGTCACCGTCCCAAATACGAACTCGGCGTTACCGGCGACGAATGCAATCCGGGTGCCGTCTGGCGACCAGTTGAGCGAGTGTGGGAGGAACGAATCGGCAAGGTGGATGGGGTCCGAGCCATCCATGTTGTGAATGTAGATCGAGTTTCCCTGGGTATACGCGATACGCGTACCGTCGGGCGACCAGGCGGGACTCCCCTGCGCCCGACCGTGCGCGGCCGGACTGAACTCGACGGAAGCGACGGCGAGCTCAGCCACGTCTTCCCGCACGCCTCCGAGCGCCGGGATGATGTTGATGATAGAGACATTATTTCGCGTCGAGATAAACACGATTTGCGTTCCGTTCGGCGACCATTTGGGCCAGCGGTTGTGCCCGGGGATGTCCTCCGTCAGGTTGATAGCGCGACCGCCGGCGAGCTGGCGGACGAAGATGTCCATCCGGGAACGTCGTCCCGCCGCGTAGGCGACGAATTTTCCGTCCGGCGAAATAACGGGATCGATCTCCATCACGGCATCCTCACTGATCGCGCGGGTGTTGCCGGCCATGATCATGCCGCCACCCTCATGCCGTTGCCAGACGAGGACCGCGGCGATGATCACGACAGCCAAGAACGCAATTGTCACCGTCACGAGGCGCAGGTTCAGCGCGCGACGAAACGGGATGAGCTCCGCTCCGGCTCCTCGGCTGACGACGGCTGACGTCTTGAGTGAAGCGAGATCATCTACCAACTGACCCGCGACGTCGTACCGATCGTCCGGATTCTTCGCCAGGGCGCGGCCGAGCACACCGCCAATCGGATCGGGCGGCAAGGCGGGATCGGCGTTCAGGATGGCATACGTAATCGCCTGCTCGTAGTCGCCGTCGAACGGACGTTTCCCTTCGAGCATCTCGTAGAGCACGACGCCGAGTGACCAAAGATCAGCTCGATTGTCCACCTCCTCTCCCCTCACCTGTTCGGGAGACATATAGGCGGCTGTTCCGAGCGTACTGCCTGTTCTCGTAATGGCGAGTGAGCCGGCCAGCTTGGCGAGTCCGAAGTCGAGGATGACTGCCCTGCCGGCCTGCGTTAGCATGATGTTGGCGGGCTTGACGTCGCGATGCACGATCCCTTTCTCGTGGGCAGCGGCCAGACCTCGCGCCACCTGAACAGCAATGTCTATGGCCTCATCCCGCTCGAGGGAACCATCGGCCAGTCGGTCCTTCAAGGTCTTTCCTTCGTAAGCCGGCATCGCGATGAAGAGTCTCTCCCCGTCATCTTCCGTGGTCGTACCGATATCCAGAATGGTGCAAATGTTGGCATGCTCGAGACTCGAGGCAGCCTGGGCTTCCTGCATGAAGCGACGTTTGGCCTCTTCGTCACGACTCAGTTCAAGAGGGAGAAATTTGAGGGCGACGTCTCGATTCAGCCGGATGTCGCGAGCCCGGTACACGACGCCCATCCCGCCTCCACCGAGTCGCTCCAAGATCTCGAAGTGTGATACGGTTTGTCCGATCATGGCGGAACACGCTCAGCGTCAGGCGTGGGGTGTCGGATGTGATGCACTGCAATGTACAATGTCCAGCCGAAACGGATCGCGACGGCGTGGTTTGCCGCGCAGTGCATCGTGGGCACGGCCGCCGATGATCTGTACATCTCCCGGATATCACGAAGCGACTACTCGACGACCTGAGACTTCCGGCAGGCACGTGTATTTGCGCCTCGCCGCCACATTCTTCAGACTATGAAGGGCCCAGCATTGCAGGAAGATGCACGAGAGGATCGCGACGAGCCGCACCGTTTACCGGAGCGGGGCCTCAGTCGACACCAACGTCGATATGAGCCAATCCAAAGACTCTCCTTCCCTCCGTTCGCAGCACCACCTCATAGCTTCCCGGCGACACCCCGCCTGAATCCGGGCGGAATCCGTCCCAGACTCGAAATCCCAGATCGTGCGCCGTGATCTCGATCTCTCGGGAACTGTGGAACAGCACGCCGTCGCGCCTCCAGTCGAGATGTACGTCGGCAGGTACATTCGATGGCGCAAACACCTCGATGAGTATGAAAATCACACCGTGCAGTTCGTCGGACTTCACGGAACGGCCAAGCGTGTCTGCCGGGACCAGCGTATCGCGATCGAGTTCGGATGTGAAAATGGCGCTTTGGAGTCGCAGGGGAACTGGAGCGACCAGTCGAGGCAGACCCACCGACAACGCCAGAAATACGACGCCCAACACGGCAAGCCCAATCTTGTGCTTTCGGGCGGAAATCGCGCCGCGAATCGCTAATGGGATCGAGCTTCCGACTGCTATGGCCGCGGCGAGCGGAGTTCCAAAAACGGGATCAAGTGACAGAAACATCGGGAGCAGAAGATTGATCGCCGCAAAAGCCACGGTCGCAAAGAACAGGAGTCCGAAAAGCGGACGGGTCCGAAGCCAGCGGTCGAACACGAGATCCCAGCAGGAGAAAAGGGCCAATCCGACAAGCAGTGCCGTAAATACGACGTTTGGCGATTCTACGACGGTGGAGTACCAGTAGAAAGGCAGCAGGAAGAAGAGCGTCTCCTGGTACATCGTCCGCGTCAGGTAGGATGCAACCTCGGCGGTCAGTCCGGGCGCCGTCCTCGCTCCGGCCGACAGATTGGCGGTGATGAAGCGTCGGCCAAAGAACAGCGTGGAGGCCCAGGCGAGAAGCAGGAACACCACGATCCAAATAACGAATCCGTATCGTTCCCGGGCCAGGTATATGACGACGATACCGATCGTCAATGCCCATAGCGAATGCAGGGTCCAGAACAGCGTTCTGTGGCGGACCCAATGGCCGAAGAGCCTGGAGCCAATCGACCTGGCGCCGTCACCTTCGGACGACCGATTTGATGGAAAGCCTTCAGTCATGGGATTGGGATCCGAGAATAAGGTGTGGAAGATTAGGGAACCTGTAGGATCTGACAAACCTGACGGGTCTTAAGATCTGACAGGTCTTAAGACCTGACAGGTATTAAGACCTGTACTCCTGTCTTCACAATTCCCTGTCAGGGACCCGGAACACCTCGTTTTTTCGCAAACACGGTCCTTATTATCGCCCTCGGATCACCTCCTGGCAGCCACTTCGAAATCGGGCACCGCAGTGAAACCGTCTCCGATTGCCGTCGTCGTACAGCTTCTCAAGATTGTCCTCTTAATCGGCTGCTCCGATGAGCCGGTTCCGACGGGCTGAATATGCGCCTCTCTTTCGTTCCGTATTCACCATTCATCATTCGACACCGTCGTTTTATCTAGAACGCACCGACTGCATCAAACGAAGCTTCCTATGAAACGCACCTCAATCCGGTCAGGGATCGGGATCACCGCCATGATCTTACTGGTGGGTGGTCCCGCATTTCAGTCCTTGCACGCACAGACGAATCCGGCCTTCACCGGACGTTGGAAAATCGACACTGAAAAAAGCACGCCGCTCGATCCGTGGCGCTCTCTCGAGATCGACATCACCGTCAAGGGAGACTCCGTGTCCATCGTCCGCGACTACAGCGCCGGATCGAGGGTCGCGACGGAATCGATGGCTCTCGACATGACCCTGCCATCTCAGGAAGTCACGGTTGAGGGATGGTGGGACAATCGCCACATCGGCGCCTACCTGGGTGGAGAAAAGAAGGAGACGGTAGCCGCGAAATGGCTCGACGAGGGGCAAACCCTCCAACTGAATGTCGACCTGATCCTCGAGACTTCGCAGGGCGATGCGCCTGTACGCGTCATCCGCGAGATGAGACTCTCCGACGATGGAAAGACGCTTACGGTCCTCCAGATCCGCTCCAGTCGCAATCTTCCCATCGTCCGCGTCTTCAACCGAATCTGAGATCCCGCCATGAGAGCACACAACCTATTGCCATCCCTGATACTCGCCGTTGCCATGCTGGTAAGCCTCCTGACGGTCCCAGCGGCCGCACAGGACACAACGGAACCCCGGACCCCGGACTCCGGACTCCGGACCCCGAGAGACGCCTACCTCATGAAAATGTCCGAGGACTGGCATCTCGACGGTGATCTGCCCGAGCACGCGCTGGTCCTCAGCCTGCAGGGACTGGCCAATCGACAGGGTCCGCAGCTATACCTGGAATACGGTCCATCATGGACGTGGCGAATTACCGGTCCGCTTCGCGACTTCTACGAGCGAAAGCACGGCTTCGTGTTCAAGGAGTTGAAGTCGCCCGCCGAGGCGCTCGAAGCGCTTGGAAGTGCCGCCAAGGGATACGTCGTATGGGATAAGGACGTCCGCACCTCCTTAATCGTTGCGTTCACAGTATCAGGTGTGGAGGATCTCGTCGTCGTCAACGAAGACCTTATTCCGCTCGTCGAGCAGTACGGCCTGAAGAAGGTGGTCGATCTGCGCGGCCAATTCACCGGCATGCCCGATCATGAAATCTACCAGATCGCCTACGACCGGTATTTCGACCGTTGCAGCCGCGACGTGGTGATCTGGATGGGCGGGGCCTCGGGCAAAGTCATGGAGCCCGGGATGGCGGACTGGGGCATCTATCGGAAAGCCTTCTTTAGCGACCTCTCCAACAATCCGAAAGATCCGGAAGAGCTGGCGCTGGCCAACCGGATCTATTCCGAGCAGAATCCCCAGAGTTTCGTCATGGGCTGGCACTCATACGCCAAGGACACCGAAGGCCAGATGACGAGTCTCGTATCCGAGCATGGCCTGCGGATGGAGGGGCTGAACACGCTCCCCAATCTGAGCTTCAACACGCACATCGGATTCACTCAGGGATTCAAGTTCAAGAACCATCATAACGTCGCTCCCGACGAGACGTTGGAGGCTGAAAACAAGGTCTACATCGCCCTGAGCCAGACCGACGGCATGGGCATCGGGGCATGGACCGAGCCAGGCCGGGGAAAGCTCCCATACGCCTGGGCGGTCGCTCTCAGTTGGGTGGACCTCTCACCTGCAGCGTTGGAATATTTCTATGAGAGTGCGACGCCGGCCGACTATCTGATCGGTTATGCCTACCCGAGCTACATGTACCCGAAACCGGTCCCGCTGAGCGCCTATCCGAAGCTGCAGGAAGTGACGCGGCGGTACATGAAGACGCTCGATCTTCGGGTGATGGACATCATGGATTACTCTGAGGGTAATCGACACGTCGGGAACACCGACTTGCCAAAGGAACTCGTCGACAAGATCTACGAAGGATATCCCGATGTGATCGGGTTTACCAATGGGTACGGGGCGGCGAGAACCTTCGATCTGCGTGACGGGCGACCGTTGATATCGTACGATTACTATCTCGGAAGCCGTCGCACCAAGGAAGAAGCGCGGGCGGACATCCACGAGCTCATGACGCTGAACCGGAAACGTCCCTATTTCCTGCTCATCCACGTACGGCAGTCGAGCTCGATCGAGAAGGTCGCCGACATCATGGACGGGCTTGGCGACAACGTTGAAATCGTGCCTTTGGACACGTTCCTGAAACTGGCGGCGAGCAAGAAGACGTACAAGACGCGGTATTTGCAGGAGGGGGATCCTGTGGTGAGGAATCCTCACTAACTTCAAACACCGATACATCGAACACGAAACTTGGGCAGTCGCGGTCTCCGGATCTGGAGGTCTTGTCGACGCCGAACTGGCAACAGACATCAGCCACAGTGCACCCGGAAGGTCTGCCTTGGCATTTTGCGGTCAAAGCCGCCGAGGCGGAGTCCTGTAGGTCTAACATCGCTGAAGGATTGGGGATCCACCAAGAATTCGACGAACTTGGACTTGCCCGCCTGCGCGGTGAATGACACAGCTGTCCTTCATGACCCCGTCGATATCGAATCTCGAAACTATACATCCGGAGCTACTGAGGCATCGTCAACTCGTCGCTCAATTGACGACGTTCGGCCAATACCTTCGAAATACAGGAGCAGCCTAACTGTCGGAGGACGTATGGACCACGGACTTCGGACTTCGGACGGCTTATTCCGGCAACCCTTCCCCTTCGACCCACGGCGCCCCTGCCTCGATCAGCGTCTTTCCGAGGGCGGACAAGTCCGCCTGAAGCTTTTCGAGCTGCGCCTTCACGATCGTTCAGTTGCGCATTGACGATGGCGAGGCCGTCCCGATCGGTTTCAGTCGGCCCGTAGGTCGACCGATACACTCCGCGGCTGATTGCTGCGAGGCGTGATCCGATCGTCGGTTTCGTCTTCTCTCCGACCTCTCGCTTTGCTGCCAATCCGTTCAGACTCGCGTCGAGGGCGAGGAGTCCCTGTCGGACTTCGTGTAGACTGCGCATCCACGTCACCGGGCACAGCACGAGCACGAGTGAGGGCAACCTGCATCGCCTTGCCCTTCTTCAGCGCATCATTGAGGGCAACACCCACCGCCGAACTGCGACGGGTCGCATCCTCCAATGCTCGCCAGAATACCGCGACCTCTTCATAGGGAGCGCCTTCGAGGGCTCCCTTTCTGAGCGGAACTACGTGGAACGTCTGAGGTTCGGACAGCGAGGTGGCGACACCGTTAACCTCCTTCGACAGGGTAACGGTATACGTCCCGGGCGCGGCCAACATGCCCACGACCGGCTCCTCTTGCTCACCAGTGGACGCGACACCCGTCGCTGTAATCGCGTCCGGCGACGGATAATGAAGATCCCAGGCCACCCGGTGGAACCCGGCCGTGACCGGTCCCTGCACGCGACGCACAACCGTACCTTCCGCATCGGTAACCGTGAGCCAGACGTGCGGCTGATCCTCCCTCTTTTCAGCCTCGAGGGCCTCCCATCCCGGAAACGGAATGTCCTTCCCTGCCTTCTGAAGAGGCTTCTCTTTCTCGCGACGAATTTCGCCGGCTGTCTCAAGACTATCCCTCAAGTAATACGTGAAGACAGCCCCGAAAGGTGGATTAGGGGCAACGAAATAAGCATCCCCCTGCCCACCTTTTTCCGAATTGAAATCTATCGTGGGCCGCGGGACGTACCACCAGGCATCCTTCGGACTAAACAACGTCGCTTCCTTCGAAAGGGCATCCTCAGACACCTCTCTCAGCGGTGAATAATCGTCGAGCACATAAAATCCGCGGCCAAACGACGCGCCGACCAGATCGTTCTCGCGACGCTGGATGGCCAGGTCTCTGAACGCGATCGTGGGCAAGCCGCCAGTCAGCTTGACCCAATGCCCGCCGCCGTTCACCGTGAAGTACACGCCCCACTCCGTCGCAGCGAACAAGAGTCCCGGCTTTACGTGATCCTGCACCGTTCGCCAGACGATCGTCCGATCCGGAATATTCGCGCGGATGGATTTCCAAGTGTGACCGAGATCGGTGCTCTTGAACAGGTACGGCGTGAAGTCACCCTCCTTATGATTGTCGAGTGCCACATAGACGGTGTTTGCGTCGAAAAGATCGGCCTTGATGTCGTTCACGAAGGCGCGATTCGGGACACCGGGAAGCGATCCCACTTCAATGGCGCGCCAGGTTGTGCCACCATCCTCGGTAACCTGGATCAGCCCGTCGTCGGTGCCCGCGTAAATGACGCCCTCCTTCACGGGCGACTCGGCAAGTGAGGTGATGGTATTGAACGTGGACATTGCGGCGACATCCCAGGGGTTGTCCCAGCTCTGCTGCCTGCCCATGATCGGCAGCGCGAGACGTTCCTGATGACGAGTCAGATCGCCCGAAATGGCAGTCCAGCCGTCGCCTCGATTGTCCGACTTCCAGACACGGTACGACCCGTAGTAAATCCGCGACGGTTTGTGCGGGCTTACGAGAATCGGGGAGTCCCAGTTGAAGCGCTCGAAACCCTCCTCCGGCCCGGGCTGCGGTTGGATGTCGATGACTTCACCGGTCGTAAGGTCGATACGCGAAAGCGTCCCCTCCTGCCGCTCCGCATACATGATGTCAGGATTGCCGGGTTCGGTGGCCGGCTGGTGCCCGTCCCAATCCAAGACGAGCTTCCAGTCCGCATTGCGAATGCCCTGCGCGTTGTCGGTCCTCGACGGACCTCCCTCGGAGCTGTTGTCCTGCGTGCCGCCATAGACATTGTAGAACGGCTCGCTGTCGTCGAGGGCAACCTTGTAAAACTGTGTAACCGGGAGATTCGCCACGAATTGCCATGTCTTCGCAAGGTCGAAGCTCTGATACACGCCACCATCCGTTCCAAAAATGAGGTAATCGGGGTCGTCCGGCCGGAAAGCCATGGCGTGGTTGTCGCCGTGCTTGAACTTCTCGTTCATACGCCGGAACGTCTTCCCGCCGTCATCCGAAATCTGCATCGAGGCATCCATGAGGTAGAGCCGATCGAACGCATGTGGCGAGGCGTACAACTCCTGGTAGTAATGCGGACCTGTGCCGCCTGAGACGGCATTTGACATCTTCGTCCAGGACGCCCCACGATTCGTCGACCGGAAGAGGCCGCCGGTCTTTCGGTCGAGCTCGATGTCCGCATAGACCACGTCCGGCTTCTGCGGAGAGACGGCTAAGCCGATCTTCCCGAGGTTCGATTTCGGGATACCGTTTGTGAGCTTCGTCCAGGTCTCACCTCCGTCCTCGCTGCGGTAGATCGCCGATCCGGGTCCTCCGCCCATGTAAGCAGCCACGGTCCGATGGCGCTGCCAGGTGGCGGCATAAAGTCGATCGGGCGTGCGTGGATCAATCACGATGTCAGTGGCGCCGACCCATTTGTCGTCGCCGAGCGTCTTCTTCCAGGTCTTGCCCCCGTCCGTCGTCTTGTAGAGGCCGCGGTCTCCCCCGGATTTCCAAAGCGGACCCTGTGCAGCAACCCAGATGACGTCCGAATTCGTCGGGTTGACAATGATCTTCGAGATATGCTCCGAAGCTTTCAGCCCCATGTTCTCCCACGACTTCCCCCCGTCGTCGCTCCGGTAGACGCCGTCGCCGAATCCGACGTGTCGCCCTCCGACATTCTCACCGGTCCCGACCCAGACGGTGTGCGTGTTGCTCGGATCCACCGTCACGCAGCCGATCGAATACGAGCTCTCCTTTTCAAAAACAGGATCCCACGTCGTGCCGGCATTCACCGTCTTCCAGACACCCCCCGAACCGACGGCGACGTACCAGACGTTCGGATCATCGGGTTGGAGCGCGATGTCGGCAATTCGGCCCGACATAAACGCGGGTCCAATACTGCGAAATTCCAGGCCGACGAAGGTCGAGTCGGTCATCCGCTGAACTGCGGCCGGCTGATGTTGCGCGCTGGCGGGCGAAATACCGACGATTGATACAGTGAGGACGGTTGCAAATGCGAAGAGGAATCTCATGGCGTCGTAGTAGTTCTGGAAGTGAGTCGCGAACAAATTTAATTCGCGAACGGGTTGGCGGTGTGCAGAATGCGTCAATACCAGTCTTCTAGTCTTCTAGTCTTCTAGTCTTCTAGTCTGAATCGCCTATCGCTCAATTCGCTCTGCGCTCAAACCGCTCAAACCGCTCAAACCGCTTACCGAACGCTTTGGAGTTCAGTCTGGCGATCTTTCAGAAGGAAAGACACGACGAAGAGCGCTGCCGACGCGATCGCTATCCACGAAAAAGCCTTCTGGTATCCTGCACTGGGCGTCAGTGCCGATGCTGCGATGGCGCCTATCAAAGCTGAGCCGAGCAGCTGGCCGATGCTGATGAAAATGGTATTCATTCCCTGAGCAACCGTCCGCTCGCTAACCTCCGCCTCCGTCAGTAGGATGTAGCTGAGTGCAGAACCAAGCAAACACGCCAATCCCATCCCGATGAGAATGGAGCCGGCGTAGAAGGCTGTTGCAGATGGGCTGACCCAGCCCAGGATCCCCATGCCACCGGTGATCAGAAAAAGCCCCCCTCCAATAATCCGCCTCGAACCGATGCGATCGAGAAGCCTCCCTGCCAACGGCGACGCAAACGAAACGGCGCCCACCAACGGAAGAAGCATGAAGGATGCCGTACGCATGCTGACCTCGAGCGCATTGTGCGTAAAGTCGGTCATGAAGACGAATCCCGCCTCGACGAGACCCGCCGCCGTCGCAAAGAGACAGACGAGCATAACCTGTCGCCTTCCAATCAGACTGAGTCGAAGAACTGGGTCCCCCGCTCTCTTCTCGAGTCGCCCGAATACGGGTACAAGAAGGATACTGATCACCAGAAGCGGCCAGACTCGCAAGGACAAAAAGCTTTCTGCGATCGCCTCGGTGTCGATCTGGTTCATTCCGATCGAGACGGCGCCCAGGAGTGCAGCAAGCACAGCAATCCCGGCCCAGTCTATGGGCTCTTTGGACTCCGCCTTGAAATCGGGGACGTGCTTCCGGCTGACGATAAGCACAATGGTTGCAAGAACGAGATTCGCGACGAAGGGCCACCGCCAGCCGAACTGAACGAGAATGCCGCCAAGAATCGGACCGAACATGAATGCGAGGCCATACACCGATCCGAGAATGCCGAGCGCCCGACCCCGGCGACCTGGCTCAATCGTATCGCCGATAACGGCACTGGCAACCGGAAAAATACCTGCCGCGCCAAGCCCCTGCAGCGCTCGTCCAACCATCAACTGTACGAACTCGTTCGACGAGATCATGACGAGTCCGCCCAGTATGAACAGTCCAAAGTCGATCAGATAGACAGTTCGCCGTCCATGCCGGTCAGACAACTTGGTCATGAGCGGAAGACCAAGCAGCGTGAAGAGGACGAACGTCCCCAGAAGCCACGAGGCACTGCGCTCATCGAGCTCGAACGCCCTCCTGATAGCCGGGAGCGTAGTCGCCACGAGCGCGATATCGAGCGCCGTCGTGAGCACCCCCAGGAAGAGGACGGGCATGGTACGGGAAGACTTCATCGGGGAGCGACGGTCAAGGAACGAAGATCAAACTGCTGAATCTACCGAACCGTCGGGATCGGACCCCGGACGACGGACAACGGACGCCGGACTTCTTTAGAAATTCGGCTGCAGCATCCGTTCCCGATAAAATTCCTCGATGATATCGACCGCCTCGACGGGATCGTCGCAGATGCGAAACAGATCTAAATCCTCAGGAGAAATGTTGCCGGCAGCCAGGACGGTGTCGCGAAGCCAGTCCAAGAGTCCCGACCAGAACGACGACCCCATGAGAATCACGGGAAAGTGCTTCGAACGTTCGGTCTGGATGAGGGTGAGCGCTTCAAACAGCTCGTCGAGCGTGCCCAGTCCTCCCGGGAGAACGATGAATCCCTGGGCGTACTTGACGAACATGGTCTTGCGCACGAAAAAGTAGTCGAACTCGATCATCAGATGATCGGTCACATACTTGTTCTCGTGCTGCTCCAAAGGCAGGTCGATGGCAAGTCCGACCGAAATGCCGTTCGACTCCATCGCCCCCTTGTTCGCCGCCTCCATCACGCCAGGTCCACCACCGGTAATGACGCCAAATTCGCGCTTTACCAGTTCACGCGCCACATCGATGGCGACACCGTAAGCAGGATCGGAAGGCCTGGTGCGCGCCGACCCGAAAATGGAAACGCACGGGCCGACTTTCGACATCCTGTCGAAACCTTCGACGAACTCCGACATGATGCGAAAGACGCGCCAGAGGTCGTTCACGCGTGACTCATGCCACGCCGCCTCTTCGTTTTCGGATAGCTTTTTTGGATTCTTGAGGGCAGGGTTCATCAGACGTTGTCGGTTTCTTGCTGGAATCGGACGCGCAAGTCTAAGGAAAAAACGTCCAACGTCCGACGTCTAACGTCGAGCGTCTAAGGTCAGGGGTCTGAAGTCCGAGAGCGTGGTCATCGCAACGTCGATTCCTTCTGAACCCGCGACGAGTATTGCTATTTGGCCTTGAGGTTTGAATCTTTTGTCGGTGGCATACTTTGGTTTGTCCCATTTCGAATTTGCCGCACCACACCGACGCATCCCATGATCTCAGGGAAACTCCAACGCAGTGTTGGCTTTGTTCTATTCCTGCTTCTCCCTCCATGTGACGTGGCGCTCTCTCAGCCGCAGGAACTCGTCGATCAATTTGAAAGGAGGTCCTACACGCTGGACGGATTCACGCTGAAGTATCGTTTGTTCGTACCGGGGGAATATGATCCGATGCAGCCGTATCCAGTCGTCCTGGCACTCCACGGTTCCGGTGAGAGAGGAGACGACAACGAGCGCCATATCGCGAGTCATCGAATGGCCACCGCCTGGGCCGATCCGGCTACGCAGGCACGTCATCCCTCGTTCGTCGTCGCGCCGCAAGCGCCGAGTGGTGGTACGTGGAATTCCAGTAGTCCGGACGCACCGATACGTCCCGAACTGGCGACAACGTTCGCGATTCTTGACAGCTTGAGCGTCGAATTCAACATCGACCCGGATCGCGTATACATAACGGGTCTGTCCTTGGGTGGCTTCGGAACCTATGAGGCCGTCGCACGCACAGGCGATCGCAACCTCTTCGCAGCCGCTATTCCCATGAGCGGTGGTTGGGACCCAATGTTCGCTTCAAACCTGGGCAACGTCCCCTTCTGGATTGTGCACGGGGAGTCTGACCCCGTGGTTCCGGCCGCATGGGACAAGGACATTGTTTTCGCGTTGGAGCAGTTAGGAACGGATGCCCTGTACACCAATTGCGGCCCGTACACGTGCGTGCAGCTTTCCAACGCGGAGCTCGACGCAGCTCTGGCTGCCCACCCTAGCCTTATCTACTCAGGGTTTCCGGGCCAGGGTCACGGACCCTGGGACCAGTGGTACAACGACGTGAAGCTGCAGGACTGGCTCTTTGCGCAACATCGCCTTCTCGAACGCGCGATCGATATCGAGACGCCGGTGGCAGCCGATCCCATGGACGAAGCCCCCACCGCTATCCACTGGTCGGCCCCCAACCCGGACGATACTATTGAACTCTGGTTTCAACGGAGCCCCGACGAGCAGTGGACGTTGATCGACGCAGACGTGGAAAATGACGGAGCCTTCGGTCTCGACACACATGGGCTTCCGGATTCACCGCTAGCAAGAGTTCGGCTCTTCCTCATCGACCACGATGGATTCATTTATGCACGGTCGGAGTCGGATACGTTTCCGATCGACGCCGAAGGAAACGGCGCCCCGTACGCCCGTCTTTTCGATTTCCCCTTTCGATCCGGCGAGGAGCTAGCCGACACCCTGCTCACACTACAGTATCGCGCCGTCGACGTCGAGTCGGATAATCTTACAGCCACCCTTCTCTACAGTGGGGACGGAGGTGCCTCCTTCGCCAGGATAGAGTCGTTCGATCTCGCCTCCAGCACGGCGATTCGAGATGTCGATGTCAACCTCGAGGCGCTTCCCAATTCACCCACAGCGGTCCTCCAACTGGAGATCGCAGATGATATCTCGAAATCCTTTGACCAGAGCCCGGTCTTCAGGAAGCAGACTCCTCGGTTCTCGACCGATCAATTCGATCATACGATGGGAGCTTCGGGCGCAACGATCGTCGTCAGTTTTGTGTCCGTACCCGATCTCAGCGGACACCGATATCGAGTGACGTTCAACATTCAGGATGACGGCACGAAAACCTATTCCGTGCGTGATCTCGACCTCGATCAGAAGATTCTGTCCGATCTACCCGTGAGCCGGGCAGAGAGTCCGGTGTTCGATGGCATAAGGCTGTTAATAAACGACTTAACTCGTGCGACGGTGAACCGTGAGCTGAGCGGGTGGAATAATCCGTCGGTGACGGTCGGGGTCAACGTGACCGCACCGAGCGTCAACATCGGGGGTGGTTCGAGAGACCTGCTCGCGACGCCTGACGATTATTCCCTTTCAATTGCCTCCGACGCTATCGATACATCCAGCACACTGTTTGGCTTCCCTGCTAAGGAGATGCGCTTCACCGTCGAAAATGTCACGGAAGGCGGTTTGCGCGACGTGTTGTTTGCCGATCCGAACGGTGACGGTTACCCGAATGTCGGCGAGACCCTGTACATCGTCGAGCAAGACCCTAACGCTGAGCCGTTTCCCGCCTGGTTGCTTTCATTTACTGGGTTCGGAGAAGTCGTGCCGCCGGTTCCCGGAGACGCGTTCCTTCTTGTCACAAGGAAGCCAGTCACAAGCAGTGACGTATTCGAGTTCGTCGGGATGGTGCCCGTGTCGACGGAAAGCAGCGATCTTCCTGAGGGTTTCAGCTTGAGCCAAAACTATCCGAATCCCCTCTCGTCCAGAACCACGATCCGTTACACCCTGCCCACCACTCAACGGGTGCGGTTTTCACTCCACGACGCGCTGGGCCGGACGGTAAGGGAGTTGCTCAACACCCAGGTCGCCGCCGGCGAGCACAGCCTGACGATCGACTCGAGGACGCTTGCATCCGGGGTCTACTTCTATCGGATGGATGCCGGATCCGTCGTCGAGACAAGGAAGATGCTGGTCGTGCACTGACCTGGGTCGCATGTCTGGGGTCCGAAGTCCTTTGGGTGCAGGCTTCGCGAGAATGATGGTTGCATCGAGCCGTACGGCCCCATTTATCATCCATCATTCATCATTCCGTCATTTACCTTTCTTCCCTGGGACATTGAGCAGGAGGTTAGTAACAGGCACGACAATGACGTCAAAAGAACGTGTGCATGCGGCGTTGCGGCGTGAAACCGTCGACCGCCTCCCGATCTGGATGTGGTTCCATCCCGACACCGTTCGACGTTTAGCGGAAGAACTTGAGATCCCTCAGGCTCTCGTTGCCGAAGCGATGGGTGATGACATTCGCCAGACGTGGGTCGGCGGCAATCATGCCATGGAGGGCATCGTTCATGAGCACGAGGGCGAAGGACACGTCGACGTCTGGGGCATCGATTGGGTCAGGATCGGCTCCTTCAATCAGATCCGGAAGAATCCCCTTCGGGGCGCGAATGAGGAAGCTGTACGAGCTTACCGCTATCCCCACGAGCACATCGACGAATCTGCTCTCGAACATGGATCCTGTATTGGAACAGGGTGATCGGTACTTCATCGGATGCGACATCTCCCCATGCCTTTTCGAGATGGTGTATCGCGTCCGCGGTATGGACGACGCGTTCCTGGATATGGTCGAGTCGCCAGATCTCTCGCGCTTCATGATAGAAGAAGCGGCGGCTTTCTCGCTCGCCCTTGCGGAGGCCGTCTGCAGCCGCCTGTCGATCGACTGGCTCTGGTCGGGAGACGACGTCGCCGGACAGCAGAACCTCATGATGAGTCCGGTTACCTGGCGCAGGGAGATAAAGCCGCATCTTGCCCGGATCATGACGACGGCAAAATCCAGGGATATCTGGATGGCTCACCACTGCTGCGGCGCGATGCGTCCGATTATTCCGGATCTCATCGAGATCGGGATGGACGTGCTGAACCCCATCCAGGCTAACTGTCCTGGAATGGATCCGCTGGACCTCAAGGCCGAGTTCGGCGCCGAGCTCGCTTTCATGGGAGGCATCGACACGCAGGAACTCCTTCCGAATGGATCGGCCGACGACGTCTATCGCGAGACGAGACGACTCGTGGAAGGGATGACTACGGGTGGCGGCGGGTACATCCTGGCGGCCTCGCACTCGGTGCCGCCGGAGACGCCGTTCGACAACATCTTTGCGATGTATGAGGCGGCCGGGGTCACCAGGGAGGAAATCCTTGACAGGGCGGCGGACTTAAGGTCCGAAGTTCGAGGTCCGAATTCCGAAGTCGCCGGACCTTGAGTTATTGGGGAGCGAACTCCACCCCTCACCTCTCAGTCTTAAAAGAAACCAGGTGCAGAAGACCTGCAGCTTCTCCCAAGATCCCTCCGCGCAGAGGTCCTGGCCCCGGCACGGGGTGGGCGGACACTCTAACTTCTCTTTGACCGTTGGAAATGGAAAAGTTCTTGCAATAACGGAATAATCTATGCAGCAGCCGACTCGAATTCTCTATCCGACAGACAGCCCCCCCGTCGTCGAAACAGTGGCGCGCGCACTCCGCGACGAATTGTTCAATGGAGTACAATTATCACCTGCCCAAGGCCCAGACGTTTGACGGGGGCGATCTTCGAGTGGCCGTGGCCCCGTCTTGCCCGTGGCCCCTTCCTGAAGAGCTTCCCGGCGACGGTCCATGGATGTACGCAAGAATCGACGCCGGTGGAAGTGGCCTCATCCTGGCATCCCACGCGCGATTCCTTTACGGACTCTACGCGATCGTTAAGGAACGGATCGTAGCCGGTGAAGGCGAAAGTCTGGAGGACGGATTGGTAATCCGCCCGCCATTTCACTGGATCACCGGCCGCGAAGACCAGCACATGCTGCGCCTCGGTTATCTTAAGAAGCGAAAGGACCCGGTCACACTGGCCGATGTCGAGGCTTCGTTTCGCGAGGCCGCGCGCCTGGGCTGTACCCACGTCGTCGTCAACGAGCCGGCGGAGCGAACGCCCCATGAGACCGGTCCCGACGGTGAGATCTATTATCGATTCTATGCCTATGCACTAGACATCGACCAGTACGTCGAAACCAAGCTGAACAAAGGCACCTATCCGCCTGAGCTGCTGAACGGCAACCTTGCCCTGCTGAAGAAACTTTCCGGACTGGCTGTCAAGTATGGACTGACGCCGGGACTTTACTCAGCAAATCCCCGATCGGTACCCGAATCGCTGCTTGCGAAAATACCCGTTCCTCCGAGGCGCACGGATCGACCACACGTATCGTTCCTTCGAACCGCGATATACGCTGACGCTCGCCCATCCGGCCGTTCGATGGCACTACGCCGAACTGATGCGGAATCTGCTCAAGGAAGTGCCTGAGCTGGGATTCATGATCGCCCTGCTGAACGATAGCGGGTCGGGGTTCGAGTACACGGCCAGCTTGTATCCGGGACGAAACGGCGGCCCCTACCTCGTACGCGAATGGCGGCCGGACGCAGAAATCGCAAAACTGGCTGCAGAAAACGTGATCCGGTACTACCGGTTGATGCGGGATGCAGCGCACGAAGTCAATCCGGAGTTTCGTATCCAGACCGGACTGAAGAACATCGCCGAAGAAGCCGAGATCATCCTTGACGGACTCGACGACGGCATCGACCTCCATCGGATCTCGCAGCGCAGCGACTATGACGACGAATGGTTCGGGACGATGCAGCGATTCCGCGAGAGGGGATCCGAGATGTGCGGCGATGCGATCCTTCGCGGGTCGGCGCAGATCATCGGTGTGCCGAGTCCATGGCAGGCTGCCCGTAAGCTGGAGCATCTGAAGGAAGCAGGATTTCGCCACGTCGAGCTCTACATCGACGCGCCATTTCTGGTCGGATCGGAAGTCAATCGCGAGGTCTTGCGCGCCTTTCAGTTTGCTCCAGATACGCCGGTCGATGACGTGGTCAGAGCATTCGCGGCTGGACTAGTTGGCGACGGGCCTGCCGACAAACTGGTATCGATCTGGAAAGCAAGTGACGAGGCCGTCGCAGCCACGCCGTGGCATTCGCTTTACGGCGGGCAGGGCTTTACCTGGTATCGCTGGTGGGTGCGCCCGTTCGTGCCGAACATCTCGGCGATTCCGGAATCCGAGCGAGCGTACTACGAGAAGTACATCCTCTCGATCTTCAACAATCCGCACAACGTCGATTTTTCGAAGGATTGCCTCTGGGATCTGATCCCGAGAGAAGCGGCCGAGGAGCACGTCCATCAATTCGACGAAGAAGTCTGGGGGCCGCTGGATCGGGCGATCGCAATCGCGTCACAGGCCGCGTCGGATGCCGGACAAGGCAGTGCCGTCTTCGAGGAGACGCGTGACCGCCTCCGGGCATACAGGTCTTACTGCCGGACGCTACGAAACATCTCGGCTTGGATTGCCGGCGTGCACGGATATCTCGCAGGCCGAATCCGACGCCGAACGAACGCGCTGTCGCGCCTTCGTCGACGAGATGGTGGCGAATGAGTTGGAGAATGCACGGGAATTGCTGGAGCTCTGGGAGTCGACCGACATCGACTTCATCGTGCTGGCCGAGCAAGGCGAAACGACGCATACGTACGGCAACAACCTGCCGATCCTGCTCCGAAAGAAGATCGAGTTGATGGAGCGTTACGCAGACATGAGGAGCCTCTACATCGATCCGAACTACATGTGGCGGATGCCGGCTGGATCCGAATTGAAGGAAGAGGAATTACTTAGGGTACTAGTCTTCTAGTCTTCTCGTCTTCTAGTCTTTCTAGCTTGCGCGCCTGTCGAAGCTCGAAGGAACGAGAGCGAAGACTGGAAGCCTCGGCGAACGCAGTGAAGCCGGGCGAAGGCCGTTCTTTCCCTCCAGTCGGCTTTCATCGGCGTGACGTTCAATCCCTCCTCGCTCGATCCCGGATGTCCCCGCCATCAAGTACCTGGTTCGCTCGTTCGGGCAGGCTCTTCGACGGTCGACCTTCGACCTTTGACACTCAATTGACCTCCACGCCCTATCTTCGCCCATCTCCAGGCGAATAGTCAGTCCGATTAAACTCCACTTCCCCCATCCCATTGTCCTTCTCACAGGATGCGTATTTCTCGCCGCCGGGCTGAGCTATGTCCTGCCTGCCGGTCAATTTGATCGACGATACGACGAAGCGAGCGGCCGTACGGTCGTCGTTTCGGGCACCTACCATGAAGTAGACCCAAGTCCGGTCAATCTGTTCGAAGCGCTCGTTGCGCTCCCGCGCGGCATGGCTGCGGCCGGAGACGTGATCTTTCTGGTTTTCCTGGTTGGCGGCGCGTTCACGGTGATCGACGAAACGGGAACCCTCCGAAGAGCCATGACGTGGCTCGTTTCGCGACTGGGCGGCGGCGGTCTGATCGTCATTCCGATCGTGTCTCTCTTTTTCGCCGCAGGCGGGATTGTCGAGAACATGCAGGAGGAGATCATCGCGCTCGTTCCTGTCCTTCTCGTCTTGACGCGCCGGGTCGGTTTCACTCCAATGGTGGCGGCATTGATCAGCGTGGGACCCGCTGCGGTAGGTTCGGCATTCAGTCCGATCAACCCGTTCCAGGTACAGATTGCACAGAAGATCGCTGAACTGCCGCTCGGCTCGGGGGGACTCTTCCGCTTGATGTTTCTCGTTCTGGCGCTGGCCTTGTGGATCGGGTGGACCATGCGTTATGCCGCCAGAACTCGCTTGCCGGGCGTGGAGTCGGAGGTTGCCGATACGGACGCTTCCTCCTCACGCGACGGGGTCGTACTCGCGCTTCTTGCGCTGACGTTCGGGGTGGCGGTATGGGGAATGACCTGGCAAGACTGGGGCTTCAACGAGTTGTCTGCCTGTTTTTTCCTGATGGGCATCGTTGCCGGCGCAGTCGGAGGCCTGGGTGTCACTGGTACGGCCAAAGCGTACGCCAAGGGCTTTCAGTCGATGGCCTATGCCGCGATGCTCATCGGATTCGCGCGGGCCATCTTCGTCGTGATGGAGGACGGCAAGATCGTAGACACGATCGTGAACGGGCTGTTTACGCCACTCCAAAACCTTCCGCTCATTGCGTCGACATTCGGGATGGTCGTCGCCCAAACGATCATCCATTTCCCGGTGCCCAGTGTGAGCGGGCAGGCGGTGCTCACCATGCCCGTCATCGTTCCCCTGTCAGACTTGCTCGGCCTCTCGCGCCAAGTGGCTGTCCTGGCCTATCAGTACGGGGCCGGACTTTGTGACCTCATCACGCCGACCAACGGCGCGCTCCTGGCCATTCTGGGCATCGTCGGCGTCCGTTTCGAGGATTGGCTGAGATTCACACTGCCGCTGTACTTCGGTCTCGTGGCACTGGGCCTGCTGGCCATATTCCGTGGGCATCGCAATCGGTCTTTGACGCGGGACCGCCTCCAGTTAGCGATCCACCCGACAGCAAGCGTGGGGAATCGCCGCACGTATCTGTTACGCCAACACACTTATCGTCCAGTCCAGTCGACTAACTGAGGTTCGCAGGTTCGATATGACAAATTGGGAGCGGCTTGAAACCGTATTCGCGCACGGCGAGGCGGATCGGACACCGATTCTGGGCGGGTGGATCGCCGCACCGAATCTCATCATTGAACTGACGGGTTCGTCTGCAGAGCAGTACTGGGACGACCCCGTTCGGATATCACTCGACGCATATCGAAAATTGGGGATCGATGGACTGATCGATGTATTCGTCCCCAAGGATGGTGACTACCGGTGCGTTGATACGGACAACTACTTCACCTCCGCCGGCCGGATGACGCTCGAGGACGCGCTCAAGGACATCGAGTCGCTGCCCGATGCAGAAGAGACCGAGACGAATTTCGATTTCGAGGTGGAGTATGCAACTTTCCGCAACGATCTGATCGATGGCAGGGCCCAATCCGGCGACATGGTCTGGATGCCGGCACAGTGGGATGCGGCATCCAAGATTGCCTGGTATGGACGATATGGATACGAGAACTTCTTCTACGTTGTCGGCGCCCATCCCGAGCATGCCGAGAAGTTGATGCGAGTGGGTGGTGCGAGAGGTCGGTGCCAGTCGCGTCTCCTGGCTCGGGCGGTTTCCGAGGGTTTGTACCCGCATGCCGTCCTTCTTGGCGAGGACATCTGCGATCAGCGGGGACCAATGCTGTCTCCAGCGTTCCTCGAACAGCATTTCTTCCCGCAGCTCGAGTACTCGCTGGAACCGTTGCTGGAGGTCGGCTGCAAACCGGTGTGGCACTCCGACGGGGACATCCGCCGGATCGTCGATCCGTTGCTCGCGGCGGGTGTCCAAGGGTTTCAAGGTTTCCAATCGGAATGCGGCGTGGTCTTGGACGACCTCGTCCGCCATCGAACCCGCGACGGCGAACGCCTTCTGATTTTCGGTCCGCTTTCGGTGACCACGGAATTGCCGCTAATGACGGCTGCAGAAATCGTCGAAAGGGTTAGGTCCGCCATCGAAACATGTCGCGGCCAGGCGTCGCTGGTGCTTTTCACGGCCAACACGATCAATCCGGACATCCCCGTTGCGAACGTAGTGGCAATGAGCGAGGCCGTGGGGGCGATTTAGGGGTGTTCAAACAAACCTGACGGGTTTTTAAACCCGACAGGTTTTAAAACCTGTCAGGTCTTAAGACCTGTACTCTGGGCTTCACAATTCCTTCTTCTGGTCCCCTGCCAACGTATGCGTCCTCAACTTGCCCGCCAGTTCAAGACTTCGTTTGATGCGCGTCTCGACTCGCTTGGCGCTGTTTGCATAGTAGGCGAGTGACCGTTGTCGGCCGGGCGTCATGGCATAAAACCGCTCGGCCGCTTCCGTGTCCTGCTCGAGCGCGACGCGGAGTTCCTCGCAGATCTCGACAAAATCGGGATCGGGATCCACCCTCAGTTCGACGTGGACAAAATCGCCGTACGAAACGCCCAGCACCTTCAGCAGTCGTTTGCTCAGGATGATGGCGGGACCCATTTCTCGAATGTTGTGCAGTGCACGCCGCTCTCTGTGACCGTTCAGATCGAGGATGAGGCGGCGTGTACCGCGCTCCCTGACCTCCTCCGCCACATCGCCGGGGACCGGCAGGAAATGCTGTGTCGAGCCGCCTTTGTAGATGAGAACCGGCGCAGTGAATCGGTATGTTGGATCGTCGGTCACGCCTCTAAACGCTTGCTGGGGTGGATCGTCAGCCTTCGCGAGCTGCCGCACCCGGCATCCGGTGCAGCAAATCCAGGCGGTCAGCTACCTCGGCGTTCGTCATGCAGGTCGCGATGTAACCATCCATCGCCGCCAGCG
Organism: uncultured Bacteroidota bacterium; assembly: GCA_963768715.1. Lineage (GTDB taxonomy): Bacteria > Bacteroidota > Rhodothermia > Rhodothermales > DATKEJ01 > DATKEJ01. Next base: position 381,244 of record CAVYJC010000008.1, on the reverse strand, counting down.
ATGCGCGATGCGACGCCTCGTCGAACGCCGCCATACAGTCGGTGGCGAGGATGACCTCGAAGTCGCGCTGATACGCGTCAACAGCAGTCGAGCGGACACACCAGGCCGTCGTGATTCCAGCCAGAATGACGGTCGTGGCCTGCAGATCAACCAGCAACTCGTTCAGCCCCGTTCCGAAAAACGCGGAAAACCGCTTCTTGGTAAGTACAGCTTCGTCTGGTCGTACCTCCAGTCCGGCAGCGAGCGCCGCACCGGGTGTCCCTGCAATCGCGTATCGTGTACCGGCCCTTCTCGCATGGGGGAACGCATCGGAAAAATCGGCGCTGAATTCCTGCCGGACCCAGATTACGGGTACATTTTGCTCTCGACAAATCTGAACGAGGTCGTTTCCGGCGGTGACGAGTTCACGGCGTCTGGCAGGGAGCGCACTTGCGGGCCAAATGGTGGCGTCGAAGTAGTCCTCGATAAGGTCGATAATGATCAGGGCGCAGCCCATAAGATTGACTGGGGTTCGTCGGGAATTCGCTGTTGAATATAGACCGATGAAAGCGCAACGTCACCTACGGTCGATTCCGCAGGTGTGGCATAAGCCGCGATCCAACGACAAACAATCCGTATACGTCTAAGGCGGATCGAGAATCACTACGAACAACCTTCGGCACATCGTATACTCCGTCGTCCGGAAAGCCGCCCGCCGGCGAGTCTGGAGAGCGGATATCAGATAGACCGAATCATTTTACGGATCAGGCCGATATGTCTTCCGGATTTACGATATCGCCACTGCTCGCAGGCCTCACTTTGCCGTTCCTCGGCGAAGTCGTGGCCATTCTTGTCGCCGGCGTCGTGCTCGCGTATCTCTGCGAGCGAATCCGACTTGTGCCGATCGTCGGCTTTCTCCTGGCCGGCATCGCAATCGGTCCGACGGCCCTCGGGCTCGTTTCGGACGGCGAGTTAATCAACGGTCTCGCCGAGATTGGAGTAATCCTCCTTCTCTTCACTATCGGCGTCGAGTTGAGCCTGGAAAAGTTGGTCCGTATTCGACGCCTGATCGTAGTGGGCGGCGGACTGCAAGTAGCTATCACGCTTGCCATCGTCACCGGAGTGCTTGCTGTCGCCGGCGTTTCGATCGAAACGGCCGTCTTTACCGGGTGCCTGGTCGCGCTCAGCAGTACGGCTATCGTCCTGACTCTGCTGTCGGACCGGGCTGAAACCGAGACACCGGCCGGCCGGCTGTCTCTTGCGATCCTGATCTTTCAGGATCTGGCCATTATTGTCATGGTGCTGCTGGTTACAACATTCGGTCGTGAGGAATCGACGCCGTTGCAACTGGTCGCGGCACTCATCCGAGCCCTGGTCCTGATTGCACTTGTCCTCGTGGCGGCCCGCAAGATCGTCCCCTGGCTCCTCGAACGCATTGCTGCGACAAAGAGGCTGGAGCTTTTTCTGCCGGCGGTGGTGACCATCTGCCTGGGGATTGCCTGGATTTCGAGCCTTGCGGGCATCAGTCTGGCATTGGGCGCCTTCGTCGCCGGACTTGTCGTATCGGAAAGCCGCTACAGTGAACATGCACTAAGTGAAATCCTGCCCCTTAAAACCCTCTTCAACGCCGCGTTTTTCGTGTCCGTAGGAATGCTGCTCGACCTTCGGTTCGTCCTCGCCAACCTCTGGCTCGTACTCGGCGTTGCTGTGGCCGTTCTGGCCGTGAAACTCCTTGCCACTACCGTCAGTGTGATCGCCCTCCGTTTTCCAATCAGGGTTGCCGTTACGACCGGTTTGGGTCTTGCCCAAATCGGAGAGTTCTCCTTCGTCCTTCAACGGTCAGGCCAAGCCGTGCAACTCTTCCCAGCCGGCCCCGGCGGGCTGGGAACACAGATCTTCATTGCGGTTACCGTTCTACTCATGGCCCTGACGCCGTTGCTGCTCTATCTGGGGCCAAAGCTGGGAACAACCCTGGCCAACCTGCCGGGATCGTGGCTACACGCTGAGGTACCCTCAGAACAGGATGCCAAGCAGGCACCGCTCGAAGATCACGTCGTCATCGCAGGATTCGGACCCGCAGGACGCCGACTGACCAGGGTGATGGCGGACATCGGTCTTCCTTTCGCCATCATCGAACTGAACCCTGTACTGTGTTCTGAAGCGGAGAGTCAAGGCCTTCATGTCATCCAGGGTGATGCCACACGAGCCCCGATTCTGGAGCGTGCCGGCATTAGCACGGCAAAGTTGGCCGTGATGGTCGTCAGCGACGAAGCAGCCACCGCCCGCATCGTGAGAATTTGCCGCTATCTGAATCCAACGGTTCAGATCATTGCGCGGACAAGATTCCTGTTCCAGATTCCCAGACTCCAGGAAGCGGGTGCGGACGTCGTCATTCCAGAAGAACTCGAGACGTCGATCCGGTTGTTCACGCAGGTTCTGAACGCTTACATGGTGCCGCCCGATGAAATCAGCCGTCAGGTCAGCCTCGTCCGATCCGGCGATTATCAACTCTTCCGCGGGAGCATACAGGAAGCGCACCTGATGGTTCTTCAAGGATTAGACGAGGAGGGCCTGCACACGCGGGCAGTCGCCGTTCGAGAGGGAGCGCCGGTTGCCCGCCGGACGTTAAAGGAATTGCAGTTGCGTCAGAGACACAACCTGACAGTTCTGGCTATACGACGTGGGACAAGGACGATCGGGAATCCATCTGGAGATTTCAGGTTGGAGCCAGACGACCGCCTCATCCTGGTCGGCTCGGCTGCCGATTTCGTAGCGAGTTCAGAACTCTTCAGAAAGCCGGAGCCCGAAACCGGCAAGTCAGAGATCGACACGTAGGACGGTCAGGCCGTCTCCCAATCCTTCACATTCGAAGACGCATACCTACCCTTGAACCGGTCGAACACCTCGAGTGTCCGCTTGGCTATCCCTGTCCAGCCAAAGGTGCGCCGCGCGAACCGGGACCCTTCTATCGACAGCTTTTCCCGCAGCCCTTCATAGCGCAGCGGCAGCGCCATGACCGCCCCGAACTCTTCGGGCAATAGAGGATCCGCGAATAGGCAGTTTCGACCGAACTCGATGACTTCGTGCAATCCCCCATGCACGGTTACTACAGTGGGCGTTCCACAGGCCATGGCCTCTATCGCCGTCATTCCGAAGGGCTCATAGCGGGATGACAGTGCGAATACGGACGCCGAGCGGTAACGGTCTGCCATGTCTTCGTCAGGCACGTATCCCTCCCAGATTATCTGATCCGTAACACCGGCCTCGGCAGCGACTTTCCGGAGCCGTGCCACCTTGCGCTTCTCCCTGCTGCTCTCCCCTGCGCCTACCGCAAGAAGGAGTTTCGCTTCGGGCACGATCGACTGCGTCTTGGCAAATGCCCGAATGAGGAGGTCGTAACCCTTGTTCCTTGCCATTCGACCGACTGCGTAAATCGTCTTTTCCGGCATTCCGAATCGTTGCCGCGCCTCGCGAACCTGATCCCTCGGCAGCGGCACAAAGCGATTTTCGTCGATACCAGGTGGAATGATCGTGATGTTTCGATCGTTGAGATCATAATGCTTTTTCAAAAGCTCCGATTGCTCGCGGGTCGTCGCCACGATGTGATCGCAGCTCCGGTATACTAGAAACTCCTTCCGTATCCGCTCTTCGAATCGATAGGTGGCCTCGAGCTTCTCAGGCGGACCCGCCATCTGCTTGCGCTTCCACGCTCCAAGCGAATGAGGTGTATGGATGTGTGGAATCCCCAGCTCCTCCGCAATTTTCTGTCCTGACCAGCCGGCGTCCCAGTAGTGGGAGCTAACAACGTCGTAGTCAAACTCCCGGCTCTTCGCCATGTGCAGAAATGCCGTTACAAAATCGCCGAGATGGTCGTGCATGTCCTCCTTCCGGACAAAATCCTTCCCTCCAAACGGCACGCGGACCACCCGCAATCCTCTGTTCACGCGCTCAATGCGTCGCTGCTTTTCAAACTGGCGCGTCACCAGATCCACGCGATATCCCAACCTGGAAAAACGCTTGGCTAATTCAAGTACGAAGACGACCTGCCCTCCTGTATCCGGCTTACCGAGCTCAGGCTCCGCCCCCACATATCCGTGGAGGGAGAGCATCAGTATGGAGCCGGAGTATTTTCGTTTGGATGACATGATATTCTCAGTGTAAAACGTTCCAGTGCCTTAGTCCGTCCAAAACGCCTGCGGCGTATGGACGTAGAGCATGATATATGTGAGGTCCGGCCAGATTCTTCAACTCCTCATCGGCGTTTGCGACGACAATGCCACGATGGTCGTCCGCGAACATATCGATATCGTTCGCCGAATCCCCGGCGACGACGACGCGTCCCATCTCGACCCGCAATAGGTTGCGAAGGAAAACGATAGCGGCGCCCTTGCCGGCATCAGCCGGAATGATGTCCATTGCCACGCCATGCGTCACGATCACGGTCGCCGCGATTCCTGCATCGGCCAGCCGGTCGCGAACTTTGTCGGCCACGGACATATCGGATATGTCATAGCTGACCTTGAAAGCCGTCTGGAATTCGGCGGCATGCGCCTGGGTCGACCCGCTTGGCACGAGGTCCTCGATCAGACTTCGATCCCAATGGTTCCCAAACCTCCGCGAATAGGCCTTGACCGGATTGCCGTCGGCGTACTCAATCTCGGTTCCAAGCGCTCCTATGAGAAAGTCTGGCCTTGGGAGCGACCTATGCTCACGAAGCGAACGATAAAGGCTCGCGCAGGGGCGGCTTGAATTCAGCGCCAGCCCTATGCGCCGTCGCTCGGGCAACAGCGCCGCCTTCAACTCACCCAGTGCCTCCTCGTCGCCGAGAAGGGTGTCGTCAACATCCGACACAAAGAGCCATTCATTCACGGGGTTCGATTGATCGATTCGATGGGTCTCGCTCTTATTACTACGGCTCATGGATCGTCCGAGTTCGCGACGCGACCGAAAGTGGAGCCAAATCGCACCGGCATTCGTTTGCCTAAGCACTCGTATTCCGCCTCACCTATCTTCGGACTCGACAACTGGATATAGAATGAAGCAAATAGATACCTTGAGTGAGCGCTCACGGCCGCTCGGCAAAGACGAGCGTGAGTTCATCGACCTCGGCTACGAAAAGGCGCTTGAAGCACTCGAACGTAACATTACCGAGTACGGATTCTCGCCTTGCTCGCTTGCCGACAACGAGGTCTACGGAACGGATGCGAACTATCGCAGCGTTTGGGCCCGCGACGGCGCAAAGACTCTGATTTGGACCCTCGACCTGACGGATGAAGACATTCGTCGATGCCAGAAAGAGACCTTACGCACGATACTGAAACATCAGGCGCCGGCCGGGCAGCTGCCCGCATACGTTCGGATCGACACGAACGAGCCCGACTATGGCGGAATCGGAGGCATTACGGCAATCGACGGCGTGCTATGGATGATCATAGCCGTGGAGGCCTACACCCGACGAACCGACGATTGGTCGGTTGTGGAGGAGTTTACGGCATGGCCTCCAGCGTTGTATGGACTGGCTGAGCGCACACGACGCGAACAACGACGGACTCATCGAAATCCCGGAGGCCGGTGACTGGACCGACCTGTTCGCACGAAGCTACCACGTCCTGTACGACGAGGTGCTGTGGTACCGTTGTCTTCGTTCCTACGCGAACCTTTTGCGACCGCTCGGCGAGGCAGATCGAGCCGACGACTACGAGGCCTGGGCGGAGCGAGTGCAAAAAGTGATCCTGAAGCACTTCTGGCCGTCCACGGCCGTAGATAAGACAGAGGGTGGTCCTTCATTCGCCGAGGTCCAATTCGAGATGGGCGATACACGCTACCTGGTGGCGCAAACGTCGCCCTTCGGATACAGTTGGCGATGCGACGTCTACGGCAACATACTCGCCTTTCTAACCGGTCTGATTGGACGCGAAAAGGCCGGCATGACGTTCAGATACATGTGGGGCGTCGGTGTAAGTGACCCGGGTCCTGTCGTGAATTCATACCCGCCCGTGCATTCCGGCGACCCCGAGTGGCGCGATTATTTCACCGTCAACCTGCTGAACCTGCCGAATCACTACCATAATGGCGGCATCTGGCCGTTTATCGGTGGCCTGTGGGTCCGTTTCATTCACGGATTGGGGATGGAGGATCTCGCCCACAGGGAGCTGTTCCGTCTCGCCGAACTCTGTCGCCTGGGCGTACACAACGACTGGGAATTCAATGAATGGCACCACGGGACATCCGGTCGACCCATGGGGAAAGCCTACCAGGCGTGGAGCGCCGCGAGCTTCATCAAGGCGTTTTATCAACTCAACGGAACGCCTGCCGAGATGGACGTGACTTGATGGCTCAAGCTGATTGCAACGTGCCACTAGACGTCTAAGCGATCTCGATAGGGCACCTTCTCCCCTTTTTCGATCCAACGTTTCATGATCCGCAAGTACATCGCCCAGCAGAACGAAGAAATCCTGTAGTGCTCGTTCGACTCGTCCCAGCCGATATGATAGAAGCGGACTTGTGTATGGCCGCCGCGTGGCTCCAGCTCAAATCCGACGAGCAGTTCCCACCCACTCGTCTGATGCGGTAGTCAACTCCAGTTCAAACGACTGATTTGGCTTAGCCTTAGTAACCACGGCGCGCCAATCATAGTCGGGTCCGAACCATAGCTCGTACTCGCTGCCCTCAAGGGGCTCGCCGGAGGAGCGATCTGTCCACCAAGCATCTAGCCCTTCGGGCGTTGTGATGGCGGCATATACCTGATCGACAGGCGCAAATATCGGAAAGTCGTGGAGGATGGATGACATGACGTTCGAGGTTCCAGGTTCCAAGTTCCAGGTTCCAGGTTCCGCTCTAGCTTGACGGAGCCAAGCGAGAGTGAATCACCTTGCATCGCGCTGCTGACAGACGAGAAGGTCGCTATTCCAACTCAATGAGGCAGAAAGTACGACGCGGGCCGGAATATGGTTACAAAGCACCGCCTTATTGATGTCGCGTGGGTCCGGATTCGAGTCGAACGGCTCCGCAAGGCCTTGCAAAACGAGCGTGTGATCCAATAGGCACTCACTATATTTGTTGACTTGGTCCCGCTGCGAGCGCACCAGACTGAAATACTCCGATTGATCGAATTCTATCCACGTGTCCTCCAAGGACTCGCGTCGCGCGAGAGTTTCCGCGATGTGTTCCGGGGGGACCGACGTTTCCAGACCTCTCTGCCTCGCCCAGGAGGTACCATCCAAACCATGAATACACATGAATCCCGTTAGTTGGTTTGAAATCCCCGTAACCGATCTCGACAGAGCGAAGGTCTTCTACCAGCGGATTCTGGGCATCGAGCTCGATGTGCACGATTTTGGAGGCCTGAAGATGGCCTGGTTCCCGATGGCGCAAGATGCACCGGGTGCAGCGGGAACGCTCGTATTGCACGAATCCTACGTGCCGTCTCACGCGGGCAGCCTCGTCTATTTCTCCGTCGAGGACATTGATGCGACGCTCGAGCGAGTGAAGGCCGGCGGCGGGAAGGTCCTAAACGGCAAGACGGGAATTGGTGAGTACGGCTTCGTCGCCCACTTCGAAGATTCTGAGGGAAATCGCGTCGCGTCTGCATTCGAGATCGTAAGATCGTATCGGGGCTCTCGCGGGTGAACCCCGAAAAAGAACCGAATCTCGCCACGCACTTTTTCGGCGAGAAGACATCGGGGGACCTGCATTACCTTGTTTCGTTACTCGAACCTCTGCCACGATCTACTACGGTGAGACTCGATCTCGTCTCGGAATCGCTCCTGGAGCGTCTCCTTCATTCCATCGGACTCGTGCCGGATCCGCTCGTCCACACCTTGGTGGCGCTGCTGATGTCACGATCGATCATGGCGGGAGTTCGCCTCGGGGTTTTCGAAGCCCTTGCGGACGGCGCCCTGACCGACGGCGAGGTCGCTACTAAATGCGGCACGGATGCGCATGCAACGCGAAAGCTCCTGTACGCGCTTCAGGGAGTAGGTTACGTGCGACTCAAGAACGGCAGGTACGCACTGACGCGGACCGCCCGAAAATGGCTGCTTCGGGACAGTCAGCATGACCTGACCGATGCCATCCTACATCGCTATCTCGACCTGAGGCTCATCGATCAAGCCGAAGTGTACCTGCGTGACGGCAAGCCGATTGATTTTCACAGTCACCTTTCGACGGAAGACTGGAGTCTGTATCTCCGAGGCCAAAAGGCACACACCTCCGTCGCGATCTCGGAAATTGTCAGCAAGACGCCGCTTCCTCGCGGCGCAGCGCGGATTCTGGATGTGGGAGGCAGCCACGGCCTCTACTCCGACGCCATGTGCCGTCGACACGCCGGCCTCAGTTCGGTCGTCATGGATCTTCCCGAGGCGATAGGCCAGGTGGATCGCGAAGGAATATGTGATCGTGTGACGTTCGAGTCCGGAAACGTCCTGACGGATGACCTCGGTGACGCGATTTACGATCTCGTGTTCATCGCAAATCTCGTCCATCATTTCGATGCAGATCAAAACCAGGAGTTATTGAGGAAGGCTGTGCGTTCGCTCCGTGCCGGCGGCGTCTGCGTAATCGCTGACTTCATCCTCCCTGAATCGTCGCGAAAGACCGCCCAGTTCACTGCGCTCCTCAATTTCTATTTCGCCGTCACGAGTGGCGGTGGCGCCTGGTCGGCGGACGAAATGTTGTCCTGGATGCGACGCGCCGAACTCAAGACACGCCGGCCCATCCGGATTCGACGCGCGCCGGGATTCGCGCTGTTGGCCGGAACGAAGCGGGGATAGCCTCTTCCCCTCACTTGTACAGGAGCAGGCCCACCGATTACATTCAGGTACATTTTCCGCCTCTACCAAACCACGCATACCATGAACAGCAAATCTATCGTAGCTGCCGTCGCAGGCGCCATCACGACCTTTGTGCTGGGTTACCTTTTCTACGGGCTCGCGTTTGCCGGATTCTTCGAAGCCAATGCAGGATCGGCCACCGGATACGCTAAGGACGTCGCCGATGTAAGTCTCGTCGCGGTGTTTGTCGGCGAACTGTGTGGAGCATTCCTGCTCACAATTATCTTCTCGAAATGGGCCAACATCAATACGTTCGCGTCCGGCGCCCAAGCCGGAGCAATATTCGGCCTCCTCGTCTCGCTGGCCTTTGACCTCACCATGTTCGGTACCACCAACGCCTACAATCTCACAGCGACGCTAGTCGACCCAATCATTGGCGCTGTGCGTATTGCCATAGGCGGTGGTGTAATCGCCATGATGCTGGGTCGCGGCAGCAAAAGCGAGTCTTGATCAAAAGGAACCGTTCGCAATCGGCGAACGGATCATCCCGCGGTTAGGCGCACAACCCGATCCGCCGACCTGGGGAATATCCCCCGCTGCAGAGGCCTCGTGAAAAGGGCAGTATTCAGAAAGCGACAGGTCAGGTTCACCGTGGCGATCGTCGGAACATGGACGATCGTCGCCCTGGTCGTTGGGCTCCAGAACTTTGTAGCTTCAAGACTGGCTGGAAAACCGGTCCCCCTCGTCGAGGCAGCCCTGCGGGATCTTCCCATCCTGATCATCTGGATGATCGCAACACCGTTCATCTTTCAGTCGGTTCGCCGATGGCCGTTTCTGAGCAAGTCGTGGAAGAAGACGCTGCCGCTTCATCTGTTGTTCGGATTGGGCTTCATCGTCGTCATCAATGCGGCGTGGCCCGCCCTGTACCCGTCGACGGTGGATGCCCTCTCCTTTCACGTTTGGATACAAACCACCGCCGAGAATCTGACGAACTGGCTCCCCTTGGCCCTCATCGTGTATTTCGCCATCGGAGGGATCGGTCATCTCGTCTACAAGCCGTCCGCTGCCGGCGAGGCTGCTGATGTTGAGCGGGCTCCGCCGGCAGAGGGCGGCCGATACTCGGATCACATGACGATACGAGGACTGAACCGATCGTTCGTCGTGCCGACCGCGGACATCGAATGGATCGAGGCCTCGGGAGATCATGTGATTTATCACGTCACCGGAAAGGCGCTCAAGGAAAGACGCCCCCTGAAGAAGGTCCAGCGCCTCCTCGATCCCAGCAAGTTCGTCCGTGTCCATCGCTCGACGATCGTTCAAGTTGCGCGTATTCGCGAATTGCATGCCCTGGAGCATGGCGATTTCCTCATCGTCATGGAGGGTGGTGCACGCGTGCGTCTCACGAGGTCGCGACGGAAGAACCTGGAATCCGCGCTCGGCCGATCGATCTAGCCTGACCGCCACCTCGAGAGCAACTCGTCGCGGAAATGGAGCAACTCACCGCGTGGAGCGCAACCCAAGCGCCCCCGCCCCGGTATGGCACGACGGAAACCGAAAGACAGAAATGTTTACTCCGTCATGAATCACAACACGCCGCCGTCTTCGCTTCAGTTGCTTCGACCGACCCTCCTCTCGCTGCTCGCGCTGCTGTCGTCGCACCTGACGGCTTCCGGGCAGGATGCCGCGTCCGCAACCTCGATGTACCGTGGCGGTCCGTCACACACCGGCGTCTACGACATCCCCGCCGCTCATGGATATCAGGGCCTCCGCTGGCGATTCCCGACCCATGGACCGGTCATCTCCACCCCTGCCTGCAAAGGCGACACGATCTTTGTTGGAAGCTCGGACGGCAATTTGTACGCGATCGATGCCGCGACGGGACGCGAAATCTGGCGCCGTGGAACGACGGGATCCGTGAACTCTTCGCCCGCCGTATGGAAGTCGTCAGTGATCTTCCAGTCGTCAGATGGCGTCATCTCATCTCTCGATACCTCGGATGGCAGCGTGAGGTGGAAAATCCGGAGTGCCGCTACGCTACCCTTTCCGTGGGGACATGAAAGCGGCGACATCTATTCGTCGTCACCGGCTGTCGTCGACAACACAGTCGTTGTCGGATCCGGAGACGGAGGCGTCTACAAAATCGATGCAGCTACCGGGCGGCTGATCTGGCGTTTTCAGACGGACGGTCGCGTTCGCGCTTCGCCCGCCGTCTCGGGCGGAACCGTCTATGTCGGAAGCGCCGACGGATACTTCTATGCAATCGATCTCACTGCCGGCACGCAGCAATGGAAATTCGCGACAGAAGGAGCGACGCTATTCTCAGGTGACTTTGGCTTTGATCGACGGACGATCCAGTCCTCGGCCGCGGTTGCCGATGGGACGGTGCTGTTCGGCGCGAGAGACGGGTATCTCTATGCCCTCAGCGCGTCCGACGGAACCCAACATTGGCGATTCAATCACGAGGTGTCCTGGGTCATTTCCAGTCCGGCCGTGGCGGACGGGGTCGTCTTCGCAGGAAGCTCCGATGGCAGATTCGTTCAGGCAGTCGACGTTTCCACCGGAAAGGAGCTGTGGCGAAAGCCGACCTCGTCCGTTTGGTTCTCTCCGGTGATAGCCGGGGAAGTCGTCTATTTCGGCGATGCGGCGGGCACGCTTCACGCGCTCAATCGAACGACCGGTGAATACGTCTGGAAGCAGCGTTTCAGCGGCTCCCTCCGCGGATCAGCCCTGCTGACAAAAGACCTGATCGTGTTCGGAGGCGGCGACGGAGGCGTGTATGCTGTCGTAGCCGGAGCAGACCGGCCCTTCCATCGCGCGGTTTACTGGGACGAACAACTTGCGGAAGGCGCGATTTTCCGCGGCGGTGAGGCCGTGCGCGACTACTTCGACGACTATGAACTTCTCGATGCGAGTGCGCTGACGAACTTCATGCGGATGCGGGTCGCAGATCGAGAACCTTCGGTCGTCGTCGCTGCTATCGACACCCTGCCGCAGGCGATTACGGACGGCTCTGCGAACTCGTTGCTCAGACAATACATGGCCGCCGGCGGGAAGGTAGTCTGGCTGGGCGAACCGCCGCTTCTCTGGTCGAAGGATCCGGAATCAGGGGACTATACGATCGACAGGATCGACCGACGACACCCCACCGATTTGCTGTCGGTCGACCACGATCCAGGCAACTTCGACAGGCTTGGCGTACACGCGACACCGGCCGGACTGGCAATAGGCCTCGAACCGTGGGGCACGGGGGCGTGGAGCGTCGATCCGTCCACGGTGACCACCGTTCTGGCCTACAATGAATTCGGCTACGCGGCTTCGTGGATCAAAGAACTATGGCGGTCCGGCTAGGTACCGGATTCGTGCGCCTCTGGGGCCAGAGGCAACCGATCCCGGACCTTACGTTCGTCCGGACAGCGGCCGAACTCAGGCAGTAGGCCAGGCGGCACGCGCCATCACCTCAAGAGCAGCATCGTCCTTGTCTCCACGTATTCATCCGCGATCAGTCGATAGAGATACATCCCGGTGGCGTTTTCCGAGGCATTCCACGGTATCTCGTGCACGCCCGCTTCCTGCGGTCCGTTGACAAGTAGAGCGACTCGTCGTCCGATCTGATCGAAGATCTCAAGACGAACACTCCGAGGCCGATCCAGACTGAATGAAACCACTGTCGAAGGATTGAACGGATTCGGGTGATTCTGCAGCATGCCTAGCGTGGGCTGCCCCAAATCCTTTGATAGGCGCTCGGGCGCCGAACCCGAACCATCCTCGCAGCGGACCGTGAAGACGTTCGATGCTGCATCATAGACGGCCCCTGTCAGCGACACGTTTGTTACCTCGAAGCACCAGTTCGACGGCGGCGTTCGGGTGCGGTCAGACCGGAAGTTCGCTATGCCGGCGCCGTCAGTAACCGCACTGAACGCAGCCGGATTTGGAGAAGAGAATTCACCGGCGACCGTGGCGCTCGGAACCGGCGATCCACTGGCGTCATGCACCGTCACAACCGCGGTGCCGCGCACCCACTTTGACCCCGATCGATCCACAGTGATGTCTGCGACATGGACAAGTGGCAGCGTCGTTACTGTGATGTAAGCGAGTTTGGTCACGGCATCGGACCCCTCCCCGTTGGTAACCGTCAACTCGACGTCGAAATCCCCGCTCGACTCATAGACGTGGTTGGGATTCTCTTCAGTCGAGGTATTTCCGTCCCCGAAGTCCCACAGCCAAGCCGTCGGTTGGTGGATTGACAGGTCCAAGAATTGGACAGCCAATGGTGCGCCTCCCGAGGTGGGATCGGCCGAAAATTCAGCCTCCGGCGCCGTCATTCCCGTGACCGTTTGGAAGTACATGTGGTCGACGTACAACTTGTCCTTTGACCGCGCTCCCCGCCCTCGATTCGTGTCCACGGCGCGTACGTAGACCAGTCCCCCCGGACTCGATGGCAGGGGCACTTGATAGACGGAGTCGACAGAAGAACTCACAGTCAGAAGCGTTGCGAAATTTGTGCCGTCGGTCGAATACTCGAATCGGAAGTCGTCTCCATCGGTATTGTCATCACGGTAACCTGACACAAAAAATACCGTGCTCGTTCCGGCGAGAAGGTTGAAGGTCCATCTATGTTCGAGCAGGCTTGTCCTGCTCGTCGGCTTGCCGCCCGTCTCCTCTTCCGTGAGAATCTCGAAGCTCCCATCGTCCGCGTGCGTATCGGTGTAGTCCCCAGACACGGAGCCGGACACCAACTGATCCGAAGCCGCCACGTAGTCGACAATCACGGGAGGAGACGGCGCCGATGCAGTAACGAGGGCTACCCAATCCAGAAGGGGCTCGGCGGGCGGATCCCCTAACGAGACGGCTGCACCTCCGGTCACGCTGGCCACGCTTCCCAGTTGCAGGACGCCACCCGTTCGGGGATTGTACCATCGCACATCGAAGTCGCCGGCCGGAAGCGTGAGATCCGTGGTGCCTCCATTCGGCAGATAGAGCGCGTACACGCTGTCCGACTTTGCAAAAACGTAGTCGTCGGCTGCAGCACTCAATGAATCAGCGGCCGCCATCTCGGTAAACGGCAGGTAGTCCTGAAAGAACTGGAGGGCAAACCGCGTATAGTCCCACATCTCATCGCGGCTGCGCCAATCCTCGGCCGTCAGATCGCTGTTGGGATAGCTGTAACCGAAATACCACTCGACTCCGGCGCCACCGGCCATCAAATTGCCCCACAGGGCGTGATGTCGAACCTGATCGTGGTTGTCTCCCGTGCCGTCGGGTGCAACGCCTGTGTTTGACGGGCCTATTTCGTCGAGACTGACAAACCACGGCAAACCTGCGGTGGCCGAATTCTCTACCCACTTCAGAGTCTCGGAATGCGTGTCCGCCATGTCCGCCATCTGGAGAGACGGCCCATCGAAGTTCGGATAGCCCAACAACGGCGTGTAGACACCATTCTTACTCCCAGGAAACGTGTGAACCACGATGGGGTGATCGTAAGGATCGAGCCCATGGAAGTAGTCAACGAACGCTTTCCGCTCCGCGTCGCTGTTTGTGTTCTCTTCGCCGAGATTCCAATTGATCGCAAGATGATGTCCAAACCGGGCAATGAGCTCTCGATAGTAGAGCCTTCGCTCCGGTCCCAACGCTCCCCCATCGAGAAGCTGGTCATTCTCTGTTTCCTGTGTCACGACATGCAGGAGGATGCCCTTGAGATCCATGTGCGAAAACACGATTTCCCACTGGTCCAGCTTGGAAACGTCGTAGCGATACCGCTCAATGTGGCTGGTCCACGGCCAGACGTCCTGTCCATCCCCGTTGACATTCATCGTGAGGAAATAGACCGAGTTCATTCCTTTCGAGGCGAGATAGTTCAACGCACCGATTATCCCTTTGCCCTTCGTGCCCTGCCAGGTGGGATCGCCGGACACCCAGTCGGCCAGATGCGCCGTGTACGACTTCACATAGTTCGTCCCCCCGGCGTTGTATGTGCTGTCGAAGTCTGCGTAGGCGAGAAAATTCTCGGGACTGTCGGCTCCGCCCTTGAGGAAATAGTCACCGTTGTCAAACTGGAGGTAGTGTCCCGTCGGATGGCGAAGAAATCCCTTGCCCCGAAGATCGCGGCCCGCTTTGTCAGATGCATTGATTGAAAATGAGCCGCCGGCACCGTCGAACGCGACGGGCGTTCCCGCGGCGGGATCCGGATCGATGGCGACACCGTCACCCGAACGAAATGAAGCGGTGTAGTTCCAAAGGCCGGTTCGATCGGGCGTGAAATGGACACGCCAGATCGTGCCAACGCTTGCGCTCGATTCTGCTGCATCGCCGTCGGCTGCGAAATAACCCGGCACCTCGTAGGAGGTCCCACTCGAAGGGTGTGAAAACGTGACCTCGAGCCGGAAATCAAGGAATGGATTTGGGCTCGCATTCTCGCCCGAACAGAGGCCGTCGAAACTGATGGTGAGCGGGTGCCATTGTTTCAACTCACCGGTGACGCTCCACGTGTTTGTGACCGGGTCGCAGGAAGGCGGCGGATCTCCGCCCCCGTCTTCGTTTACGACGAAAAGGGCGATCGCGAGCGGCGTGCCGGCCGTCCCGGTTGCTCCCGAACCTGTCCAGGGCGTGGCAGTGAGAAGATGACCTCCGAGCGCCGGCGTCCACGGATTGTAGTCACCGTCCGTGTCCCCTGACAGCGCGTACGGAGCGATACTCTCGGTTCGATACGAGTCGTTCCCGTCATAACCGAAGCGGACGCTTCCAACAGGGTCGGGACTCGTATTCGCTCGGACACTGAGATTGAGCGTCGGCAGTGTCGCATAGTTGAGCGTGTCTCCGTCAGCAAGGGGGCCAATATCGAGATCGGTATCGGCGTTGACGAGCGTAAACGACGTGACGGACTGTTGGGCGAGTACAGAACCTGCCAGGACAAGTGTCAACGTCGGCACTAAGAGTATTGCGATGGTGCGAATTCCAGTCTGCATGTGTGCCTCCAATTTCGAGCATCCGGACGCGAGGGACGTGCCTCGCACCTGGCTCCCAGCTATAGTCCAAGGAGTGATCGAATCTGTCGCTCTCGATCCGGGGCGTGCAATCACGTTGCAGGTCGCCTCCGCCACGGTCGCCGCGAACATCCGGGTGGGTTGCCTTCCTGGAATCGAATGTAGATTGGCCGGCGCCGAGGATCAAGCGGAAAGCATTGTTCGGCGTTCGAGGTTCGAGGTTCGAGGTTTAGCGTTTAGCGCTTTTTGCTTTCTCCCCTCCCAGTACGGATTTTCAGCGGTCGCGGTCGTGAGAGGCCGTGTCGTTTTTCTCGGTGACAGCATCACCGAAGGGGCCGATGGCAGGTCGTTCCGGATGACCCGACGATCGTAGATGGCGGGATCGGAGGAGACATCACCTTCGGGATCTTGGATCTTCAGGATAAGTTTTGAGCTCTGATTCTCCGCAACACTCATCCGCCTATCTCGGCCTCGTTTCCTTCGTTGCCGCACTCGGCGGTTTTCTCTTCGGATTCGACACGGCTGTCATTTCGGGTGCTGTCGGATACTTGAAGTTACAGTTCGATCTGACGGCCGGAATGGAGGGATGGCTTGTCAGTTCAGCCCTCATCGGTTGCGTCGTCGGCGTTTCGTTTGCGGGGGCAGCGAGTGACAGATTCGGGCGCAAGCCCACACTCATGCTTTCGGCGGCATTGTTCTTCCTTTCGGCGGTCTTTTCGATGATCCCGCCTT
The DNA here is from genome assembly GCA_963768715.1 of uncultured Bacteroidota bacterium. Lineage (GTDB taxonomy): Bacteria > Bacteroidota > Rhodothermia > Rhodothermales > DATKEJ01 > DATKEJ01. The sequence goes on along the minus strand of CAVYJC010000008.1, from coordinate 364,782 downwards.
CCTTGTCGCTGCTCGTTGCTGCAAGGCTCGTGGGAGGGATCGGTGTCGGCATCGCCTCCATGCTGTCGCCACTCTACATCGCCGAACTTTCACCCGCCCGCATCCGCGGTCGCCTGGTCTCGCTCTACCAGTTCGCCATCACGCTCGGCATTCTCATCGCCTACTTCTGCAATGCCTTCTGGCAATCGCTCTCGGTAGGCACGGCCCTGAACGACGTAGGCTTCCTCAATTGGATTATTCATGAGGAAGTATGGCGCGTCATGTTCGGGTCGGAAACCGTGCCGGCGGCTCTCTTCTTCGGGCTGCTTATGCTCGTGCCCCGCAGCCCGCGATGGCTGGTCAGCCGGGGTCGCGACCGGGACGCGATGGCAGTTCTTTCGCGCGTGAGCGGTAAGGACGCAGCGCGCATTGAGCTGAATGCCATTCGTGACGTCGTCGCACACGGAAGCGCACGCATCAGAGCGGTCTTCGAACCTCGCGTGCGCCCTTTGCTGGTGATCGGGATGGTGCTGGCGGCTGCATCCCAGTTCAGCGGCATCAACGTCATCATCTACTACGGTCCCCGCATCTTCGCCGAGGCCGGATTCACAATAAGCGACGCGCTCGGGGCGCAAGTGACGATCGGCGTCACCATTGTGCTGTTCACGCTCGTAGCGATATGGAAAGTCGATCAACTCGGGCGGAAGCCCCTCTTGCTGACCGGGATGTCAGGCACGATTCTCTCCCTCGCTCTTCTCGGGTTGCTGTTTCAGGCCGGCCATCCGTCCGGAGCCCTCGTCGTCGCACTGATTCTGCTCTTCTGCGCGTGCTTTTCGTTTTCGTATGGACCGGTCGTGTGGGTCATCCTCGCCGAAATCTATCCGGTGCGAATACGCGGGCGCGCCATGTCCATCGCGACGATGACCCTCTGGCTTTCCAATGCAGTTGTCGGACAAACCTTCCCCTGGTTCCTCGAAACACTCGGCGCATCGGGCACCTTCTGGCTGTTCGCCGCGATTACACTGCCGGTCGTGTGGTTTGTCGCGAAGGTCGTGCCAGAAACCAAGGGCAGGACGCTGGAACAGATAGAGGTGGATCTGAAGTCAACCGGATAACTTCAAACACCAAACATCAAACACCAAATTTCGGGGCAGACAGGCGGATAAGTCGTGGGCTAACACCAAATACCAAACATCAAATACCAAATTTCGGGGCAGACAGGCGGATAAGTCGTGGGCTAACACCAAATACCAAACATCAAACACCAAATTTCGGGGCAGACAGGCGAATGAGTCGTGGGCCAACACCAAATACCAAACATCAAATACCAAATTTCGGGGCAGACAGGCGGATAAGTCGTGGGCTAACACCAAATACCAAACATCAAATACCAAATTTCGGGGCAGACAGGCGGATAAGTCGTGGGCTAACACCAAATACCAAACATCAAACACCAAATTTCGGGGCAGACAGGCGAATGAGTCGTGGGCCAACACCGAACACCAAACACCAAACACCAAATTTCGGTGGTGGCATCCGAGGAGGGATTGGTTCGCATCAGATTCGAACAGTCAGCACCAGATTTCAGAATAACCGTGCGACCCGGCTAGTGGTGAAAACCAGACGCCTCCCAGTGATTTGAGACGGCCAAAGCTGATGTTTGCCGTTTGCCGTTTGCCGTTTGCAGTTTGCCGTTTGCTGTTTGCTGTTTGCTGTTTGCCGTTTGCTGTTTGCCGTTTGCTGTTTGCTGTTTGGTATTTGGTATTTGGTATTTGGTATTAATCGAGGCCTGCCAGCTTCAGGAGGAATGCATATTCCATCGCGACTTCCTTGTATTGCCTGAACCGGCCGGACTGGCCGCTGTGTCCGGCATCCATATTGGTGTTCAGGAGCACGAGGTTCGATCCTGTCTTCATCGCACGGAGCTTCGCCACCCATTTCGCAGGCTCCCAGTACTGGACTTGTGAGTCATGCAGGCCGGCCGTCACCAGAATATTCGGGTAGTTCTTCGCTTCGACATTGTCGTACGGTGAGTATGACAGCATGTAGGCATAGTATGTCGAGTCATTCGGGTTGCCCCACTCGTCGTACTCGTTCGTCGTGAGCGGGATACTGTCGTCCAGCATCGTGGTAACAACGTCCACGAATGGAACGTCGGCGACGACACCCTTAAACAGGTCGGGCCGCATATTCACCACAGCACCTATGAGAAGACCGCCGGCGCTGCCGCCCTGCGCAAATAGCCGCGATGGATCACCGTAGCCTTCCTCCAAGAGGAATTCGGCCACGTCGATGAAGTCTGTGAACGTGTTCTTCTTGTGGAGGAGTTTTCCATCCTCGTACCATTGCCTGCCCATCTCCTCCCCGCCGCGGATATGCGCGATGGCAAAGACGAATCCCCTGTCCAATAGACTCAGTCTGGACGAACTGAAATAGGGATCCCAGCTATATCCATACGATCCGTAACCGTAGAGCAGCAGCGGCGCGTGTCCATCCTTCTTGAATCCCTTGCGGTAAACAATCGAAACAGGCACCCGCGCTCCGTCACGTGCGGTAGCGAACACACGCTCAGTGACATAATTCGTCCGATCGAATCCGCCCAGAACCGGTTGCTCTTTCACGAGCGTTCGCTCCTGGGTCTCCATGTCGTAATCGTAGATCGAGCTCGGCGTGGTCATGGACTCGTAGACGTAGCGGAGCACTTTGCTGTCCATCTCCAGGTTCGTCGAGACTTCGGCCAGATACGCAGGCTCACCGAAATCTATCTGGTAGTCGCGCGAGCCGTCCCACGAACGAACTCTCAGGTGTACAAGTCCATCCCTTCGTTCGGTAAGAACGAGATAATCATCGAATACCTCGAATTCCTGGAGAAACACGTCCGCCCGGTGAGGAATCAACTCCTTCCAGTTCTCTTTCCCCGGCCGGGCTACGGGGGTCTCCATCAAACGAAAGTTCTTCGCATCGAGATTCGTACGGATAATGAACCGGTCGCCCACGTGGTCGACTGAATACTCATGGTTCGGCTCCCTTGGCTGGATGACGCGGAATGATCCGCCGGGATTGTCGGCTGCGAGATAGCGGTACTCGCTTGACAGGGTCTGGTCCGATTCGATCAGGAGATACTTGCGCGACTTCGTCAGAACGATACTCGTGTAGAATTCGTCATCCGGCTCCTCGTAGACCAGCACGTCCTCTTCTGCCGGCGTACCCAACTTGTGTCTGAAAATGCGATCCCAACGGAGCGTCTCCAGATTCTGCTTGGAATAGAAAAGCGTTTCGTTGTCTGCGGCCCAGGCGATGTTACCCGTTACCTGCGGAATCTCGTCAGTCAACACTTCGCCGGTCTCGAGATTCTTGAATCGGATGTTGTAAATACGGCGACCGACATCGTCGTAGGCATACGCCAGTATGTTCTCCCCCTCACTGACTTCCAGCCCACCCAAATGGAAATAATCGTGGCCGGCTGCCAGCTCATTCACGTTCAGGATGATCTCCTCCGGCGCCTCGAGCGATCCCCGCTTTCGACAATAAATGGGATACTCGTCTCCTTGATTATATCTCGTGTAATAATAGTAGTTTCTATCACGGTATGGAGGCGTGGAGTCGTCTTGCTTGATGCGTCCCTTTATCTCCTGAAAGAGCTCGTCCTGAAGTTCATCGGTGGGCGCCAATACGGCCTTTGTGTAGGCATTTTCCGCGTCCAGGTAATCGAGGACCTCTGGATTGTCCCGTTCTCTCAGCCAGTAGTAGTTGTCAATTCGGGTGTCGCCATTAACCCTCAGGGTCTCTGGTTCGACGCGGGCAACAGGTGGCACGGGGTTAGCCCTGTCTTTCGCCTGGCAGCCAAGCAGGATGAGTGGAAGTAGGGCTGATAGGTATGGCGTACGTCGTAGCATTTGAGTCTAGGTTGTCGCAGGGACTCGCAATCCTACGCCGCTCGTCAGCGCGTGTTGCCCGAAATCTTGAACCTCTCGATCGCAAGAAGGGCGGCCGACTCGACGTCTTCTTCTCCGGTCACTGTGAATCCCAGATCGCGCAAAAGACCGTCCTTCACGTCGTAGATCCATCCGTGGACGCATAGCGGCTGTTCGCGGCTCCACGCATCGCGCACAATCGACGTCTGGCAGACGTTCCCCACCTGCTCCAGCACGTTCAACTCACAGAGCAAGTCGGCACGTTGGTCACCAATCGGTTTGGCATCAAGTAGGTCAACGTACTTCTGTTTGACGTCCACAATGTGCTGCAGCCATGTGTCGATCAGACCGAAACGCTGGCCATGGAGAGCGGCGAGCACGCCTCCGCACCGATAATGTCCACAGACAATGATGTGCTCCACTTTCAAAACGTCAACCGCATACTGCAGCACCGAAAGGCAGTTGAGGTCCGTATGAACCACCAGATTGGCGACGTTGCGATGGACGAATAGTTCACCGGGCGACAAACCTACAATTTGATTGGCCGGCACACGGCTGTCGGCACATCCGATCCACAGGTACTTGGGTGACTGCTGGCCGGCGAGATCTTCGAAGAATGATGGATTCCCCGAGGTTGTATCCTCGACCCAGCGTCGGTTGTTTTCGAACAGTTGTTTGAGATACTGCATAAAGTCCTGGAGGAAGCAATGCTTGACGGACGCGTGAAACTAATGCATTGGAGCTTTTGAATCGTCGCTTGTACGGCGACTTGTACCGGTGGAGGCCCGCATGAGCGGAACGAACCGACTGAACGCAGGGAAAGTCTTACAGCGTCTGGACCCAAAAATCGTGACATTGTGAGTAACGGTCACCTCAACCATTGGACTCATCATGCATTCAGGAAGAATATCCCCCGGCGTCGTGCTCAATCTTCGCAATATGGTCGAATACGGGGAGGATGCCGTCGTAAGCCGGATCCTCGTCAAGTCACCCACCGGTAGCGTTACTCTCTTCGCCTTCGACGAGGGCCAGGAACTCAGTGAACATTCCACTCCGTACGATGCGCTCGTTCAGGTAGTCGACGGTTCGGGACACTTCACCACTGCAGGTGTGGAGCATGCTGTGGATGCGGGGGAAGCCATTCTCCTTCCCGCCAACGTGCCTCATGCCGTCAAGGCGTCATCTCGTTTCAAGATGGTGTTGACAATGTTGCGTTAGCCGCGTGCGCGGTACGCGTGTATGTGGATGTCACAACGACAGACCTCGAACAGCAGATGCGAACGATGAACGTCTGGAAAGACTGGGAGGAACGTCGCCGCGGAAGGTGAATTACTCGTACCGCAGGCTGTCAACAGGATCCATCTTCACCGCTCTGATGCCCTGATACGCCACCGAAAGAAGCGCTACGGTCATGACGATGAGTCCGGCCAGCAGAAACAGATCCGGCGTGAGCGTGATCCTGTAGGCAAAGTCGCGCAGCCAGCGATCCATCACGATAAAAGCGACGGGCGTCGCGACGAGCGCGGAAGCGAGCACGATCCAGCCAAAATCCCTGGAAAGGAGCCAGAAAACGCGGCTGCCCGACGCACCGAGTACCTTCCGGACGCCGATTTCCTTGGTCCGGCGCACAACCGCAAGTCCGGCGAGACCAAACAGGCCGAGGCAGGCAATCAGAATGGCCAGACCCGACGCGATCTGGACAATCTCGCCGAGCCTGTACTCCTGGCGATACTGGGCATCGATGGATGCATCCACGAACGTGAATCCATACTCCATGTCTGGAACGACCGCATGCCACGTCTTTTCGATCTTCTGCATGGTAACCGGCACATTGGCGGGATCGATCCGCACGAATACCTTCGGCATTGGAAATGCCCCCATGCTGACATCCGATGCGCCGGCGAAGATCAGGCCGGGGTTCAGCGTCAATACGACCGGCCTGACCTGACCGTGAAGTGACTCATTGTTGAAATTCTTGACGACTCCGATTATCTCGTGATCGGGAAATCTGGTACCCGGCAACCGACTCCCCACCGGATCGGTAATTCCAAACGCTCTCACCAGCGCCTCATTGACGATCACCGCTCGATTTCGATCAGACGGCACATCTCGCGAAAAGGCTCGTCCCGCAACCATCGTCATCCCCATGGTTGACAGATAATCTTCGTCCACGACGTTCATCTGCATGTCGTAGTGCCGTCCGCCGGCATCGCTAAACCCGATCTCCGTCCAAGGCTCACCAAACGTGTGTCCCGCTGCCGCCGCTGAGATTACACCGGGAAGGCCCTTGATCTCGCTCTCGAGCAGCGCCGCGCTCTCCATTCCGTCGCCGATCACCTCGCCGATGCCACGTTCCGCACCCTGCGGGACCGATAGCTGCAGTGCGACGACGTTGCGCCGTTCGAACCCGAGCGGCTTGTTGCGGATGAATGAAAATTGCCGGGCCATGACAAGCATCGCCGCGATCAGGAAGACCGAAAGGGCAAACTGGATCGTAACGAGACCTCTTCGGACCAGGCTCCGGTCACCGGCAATCCTGACATTACCCTTCAGTACTTCCGCAGGTTGAAAATGTGAAAGCACGACGGCGGGATAGCTGCCCGCAATCAGTCCAACCGTCAGGCACAGGGCGAGGCTGAGCCCGAGCGTCTCTCCACCGAGAAGCGAATCCAGCTTCGTGCCGGCCAAATGATTGAACAGTGGCCGGAACGTCTCCGCGAGCGCGATCCCCACCACGAGCGCCACGAGGCTCGTCACGACAGCTTCTCCCCAGAATTGGCGCATGAGACGAGCGCGGTCGGCGCCAATCGACTTTCGAATACCCACCTCGACGGCCCGCTGAGTCGATCGGCCGATGGAAAGCGTCATGTAGTTGATGCAGGCAATTGTCAGGATCAACAAGGCGATTCCGCCGAGGATGTATGAATAGGCAGGATCGCTCACAGGGGCAATCGCCGACGGAACGGAGGTGTCCAGGTGAATGTCGGTGAGTGGCTGCAGTCCAACCGAATACTTCGAAGATGCGTAACGGTCACCCATGGCCTGCGAAAGCATCCCCGGGAAACGGGCCTCCACATCCGTTCGAGACACATCGGGATCGAGAAGTACGTAGGTCTCAACATACACCTCGAACCAGCTCGAAAAGGCATTTGGAGGGTACACATTTCGAGTCATCGCGAACGGCACGACGATTTCGTACTGGATGCTCGAGTTGGCCGGTGGTCGAGCGGTCACCGCCGTCACCTTCAGCTCTTCAAAGCGCTCGCCGAATCGAATCGAAAATGTCTCGCCCACCACGTCTGTTCGGCCAAAAAGACGACGCGCCACGTCCTCCGTAATCACGGCACTGTGCGGATCTGCGAGAGCGGTCTGCTCATCTCCAACAAGGAATTTGAAATCAAATACCTGGAAAAATTCGTTATCGGCCAGCAGCACCGAATTGGTGAAACGTGTATCGCCGCGGAAAACGATGTCGCTCATCGGCGCCAAACGGACGACGGCCTCAACGCCGGGAACTGTCCGGCCGAGTGTCTCACCCAGCACGATCGGTGTAAACGAATTGAAGAACTGGCGATCGGGTCCGTGATCCTCTTTCGTCCATGCGCGGTAGATGTCACCGGCCCGTGAGTGGAATCGGTCGTAACTGAACTCGTTTCGCACGAAGTGCATGATGAGCAGGCAGCACGCCAATCCAACCGAAAGCCCGAACACTTCGATAGTGGCGCGGACCTTGTCTTTGGAGAGATTTCTCAGTGCGAGGCGCAAATAGTTTGTCAGCATCGTAGCGTAGGCGCATTGCGGGTGGACACCGGACGAGCGTCAAGAAACGTGCCGATCGTTGCACCGACCGGGCGTGACCTGAGATTGCCGCGCCAAGGAAGGGAGGTCCTTAGGCCGAGTGTCCGTTCGTGCGAATCTGACTGTCCGTTGGTGGACACTACGAGCGACAGCGGTGGTCGCTATTCTCCAACGGTCGCGCTGACGATCGTGATCGGTTCCGGGTAACGAATCGGACCGAGCACTGTATCGATCGTGGGCGTCGCTTTCAGTTTGACCCGTTTCGGACTTCCACTGACGTCAGAAACCGCCAGCGCCAAGTCGATAAGGTCCGTGACGCCCGTGTCGAAGAACTCAGCCAGGTTTACAGAGACGACCACAGGGATGTCGCCCGTAGTTCCAGGCGGAATCAGGATGTCACTCTTCGTGACGCCGCTGATCGTCTCCCTGTCATCCAGGAGGAGCACCCAGTCGAGACCGAGTACCCGCGCGTCGACGGTATTGCCGGACGGGTTGTTGGCCGCCACGTGGAGAATGACATCGAGGTTCATCTCCTTTCGCAGCAGCGCGCTTCCGAGGCGCAGCATATCGGCCGTTGACATCTGCTCAGGAGAGCGAATACTGGAAATATCTACACCTGCCAGGCTGGGATCGGTCGCACCGGCAATCGCGAAGCCGAGTCCCAGAAAGCCTTCGAGTCCTTTCATCGTCTGACAGCCGGTCACCGCCACAAGAGCGACGACCAGCGCAACGATTTTGACTCGGGAAATGGAATGACGCATGTTCGGATTCAGGTTTAATGCAATCTACGCAGCCTTCGAATCGCCTGCGATGGCAATCTTGGGCTTTGTCAGGAACGAGTCGGCAAGCGCCTTTTCCTCTTCCAGAAAGACCTGCATGTGCGGGAACGGGATCTCGATATCTGCCTCTCGCAGACTCTCCCGAATTCGCTCGAAATAGTCCCATTTCACAGCGACTTCCTTGGATGGATCGTCGATAAATATGCGCAAGGCCATGTCGATGCTCGAGTCATTGAGCCCCTTGACGACGACCTCCGGCTTAAAGTCGGGATGAATGCGATGATCGTCCTTGGTCAGCTTGGTCAAGACGTCTCTGACCTCGGACGGCTTCTCCTTGTACGCCACACCGAACGGGATCTCCACACGTATTAGTCCGAGCCTCGAATGGTTCACGAGTTTCTGATTGATCATTGTCACGTTGGGCATGACCATCAGGGTATTGTCCAGCGTCCGGACACGGGTAGACCGAAGTGTTATTTCCTCCACCGCACCATACACGTCTTCAATGACGATCCGATCGCCAAGATTGAACGGCCTGTCGATAAGGATCGTGACGCCCGAGATGAAATTTTCCAGCGAGTCTCGGGCTGCGAAGCCGACGGCGATTCCTGCTATTCCCAGACCTGTCAGCAGTGCGGTAACGTTGATCCCGAACTGTGACAGCACCATAATACCGATGAACGCCGAGACCGAGATCTTGAAAGTTCTCGTGAGCAGATGCTGCAACGCGGGATCTACCGCTGCACTTCTCGTCAGCACGCTGACCAGCACAGAGAGAATGATCCTGTAGACAGCGTAGAAGAAGACCAGGACGAATAGCGCACCGATGAGATTCGGGATGAAGTCGATGAGATTGTTGATCATCCCATCAGTCAGGCGCTGCCATACCTGGTCGATCTCGCCCGAAACGAGACGTGAACCGGTCTCACTGACCTGCCTGCCGATTGCACGTAGCGCGCCGACGGAGTCGGCAGCCGCCAATGAATCCGGCACAGCGACCTTCACGGAGTCCTGAATCAGGGTTAGCGCAGGCAGAATACTTTGCGACATAGGGCTTTGGCGGTTAATTAGAGGTTGCGTCCCTTTGGATAATACTCGTTACGGGTCGTAAGGCCGAAATTTGCGTAATCCGAACGAATCGGCCGACCATATGGCTTAGCTTTGGTTGTCCACCGAAAACACACGTATTAGATATCATGTCAGGAATACTCGACCTCTTGACGGACCAGCTCGGCAACCAGTCGATCAGTGGCCTGAGCCAGAAGATCGGCGCCGATGCGGGATCCACGCAGAAAGCCGTCGCCGCCGCCTTGCCGGTGCTGATCGGCGGCCTCGCACGCAACGCAAATGCGTCTCCAACGGGCGCAGCGTCACTCGCCAAAGCGCTTGACCAGGATCACGATGGAAGCCTCCTCGACAATCTCGGCGGCTTACTTGGCGGCGGTTCGGGCCTGGGAGGGTTAATGGACCTCGCAGGCGGACTACTGGGTGGAGGGAACGCAAAGGCACTCAACGGAGACGGGATTCTCGGTCACATTCTCGGCCAGAAGAGGGGGGCCGTGGAGCAGGGCGTTGCAAAGGCCAGCGGACTCGACATGAGCCAGATTGCCAAATTGCTGCCGCTGCTCGCCCCGCTCGTGATGGGAGCGCTGGGCAAGGTCAAACGCCAGCAGAATCTTGATGCCGGAGGGCTGGCGGGCCTGCTGGGCGAAGAACGCGCAAAGATTGAAAGCAAGACGCCCGGAATGAGCGGTGGCAGTCTCGCCTCATTTCTCGATTTCGATGGTGACGGAGACGTTTCCGACGATGTCGCCAAGATCGGCACGGCTCTGGCCGGATCGGGACTTCTGGGCAAGCTCTTTGGCAAGTAACCTTGACCGTCACTCAAGTTTTGCAACCAGATAACCAAAAACACCGAAGAAATGGGAGCATTTGATTTTCTCAAAGATATTGGGCGCGCCATCGTGGGCGATCCCGCAGCCGACATCCGTGAATCCATCGAAAAAGAGCTGGCCGGTCAGGTCGAGGACCTGACCGTCTCGGTCGGGGACGGACGCGCCACCTTGCTCGGGAAATGCAAGTCCGACGCGGCGCGCGAAAAGGCCATCCTTCTCGCAGGCAACGTCAAGGGCATCGAGAAAGTGGAGGCCCGTTTTCTGACCGTTGAGGTTCAGAAACCGCCGGAGCCGACCTTTTACACCGTGCAATCTGGCGACTCGCTCTCCAAGATCGCCAAACACGTTTACGGGGACGCCATGAAATGGAAGGCGCTCTTCGAAGCAAATCGCGAGGTGATCAAAGATCCCGATCTGATATACCCGGGACAGAAAATCAGAATCCCGGACGGCGTCTAAAGACCTGGCCTTCGATGAAGCCCGATCGGAACGTTTCGGTCGGGCTTCTTCATTTAATAAGGACCTTGTTGCGGCATGCCGGGGTTCAAAAGAATCAAAAACGGGAGACCCTTCGATGAAGAAGATCACAAGCATCAATCCAGCCACCGGCGATAAGATCAAGGAGTATGCCGCGCACTCAGCGGCGGACGTCGAACTGATTCTGAGCAATGTTCATCATTCTCAGACCTACTGGGCGAAGCTTGCGATTTCAGAAAGGGCCGATCACATGCGCCGTGCCGCGAGCGTGCTCCGAGAGCGAGTCGACCGGTACGCCGCGCTGATGGCTGATGAAATGGGTAAACCCGTGGCTGGAGGCAGATCTGAGACCGAGAAGTGCGCCTGGGTATGTGATTTCTACGCCGAGAATGCGGAACGATTTCTTGCCGATGAAACGATCGAGACCGACGCATCGGAAAGCTTCGTGTCGTACAGGCCGCTGGGCATCGTGCTCGCCGTCATGCCTTGGAATTTCCCGTTCTGGCAAGTCTTTCGGTTCGCCGCACCCAACCTGATGGCTGGAAACGCCGGCATCCTGAAGCACGCCTCCAATGTCCCGGGCTGTGCCCTGGCAATCGAAGAGGTCTTCCGGGATGCCGGATTCCCCGAGGACGTCTTCCGGACGCTCATGATCGGCAGCGATCAAGTGAGCGATGTCATCGCCCATCCACTCGTACGTGCCGTCACAATTACGGGGAGCACGGCGGCTGGGCGAGCTGTCGCGAAAGAGGCCGGCCACGCCCTCAAAAAATCGGTCCTCGAGCTCGGAGGGTCGGATCCCTATTTGATCCTCGCCGACGCCGACCTCGATGCGGCCGCCGAGACCTGCGTCAACAGCCGATTGATCAACTCCGGCCAGAGCTGCATCGCGGCAAAGCGATTCGTCGTCGTGGAATCCGTCAGAGAAACGTTCGAGAAGAAGTTCGTGGAACTCATGGAGGCGAAACGAATGGGCGATCCACACGACGAAGATTCACATATCGGCCCTCAGGCTCGGCCTGATCTGCGTGACGATCTGCACCGCCAGGTCCTCGAAAGCGTCGAACGAGGCGCCCGTTGCCTGACGGGCGGACGAATTCCGGACAGGAAAGGAGCGTACTATCCGCCCACCGTCCTGACCGACGTACGAGAAGGCATGCCCGCTTTCGATGATGAATTGTTCGGTCCGGTCGCCGCAATTATTCCCGTCGCAAACGAGGAGGAAGCCATCCGCGTGGCGAACGACTCGGTGTTCGGACTTGGCGCCGCGGTGTTCACCAAGGATGTCGAGCGTGGCCGTCGGATAGCTAAAGAATCACTTGAGGCAGGGGCTTGTTTTGTCAATTCCCTTGTGAAATCCGACCCACGACTTCCCTTTGGAGGAATCAAGGAAAGTGGATACGGGCGCGAGCTGGGGCGGCACGGCATACTGGAGTTCGTCAATGCAAAAACGGTATGGGTTAAGTGAGAGCATTCAGTTGCTTCGGATAGGACACTCGACGAATCATGAACTGCCATCGCATCATAAGGGCGAATCCTCCAGGGTTGGACATTGAAAGGGCGAATGATTATTCGCCCCTACGGCGCATCACCCTGTGCGCCCTGTGTCTGTTGGCGACCATGCGCATCGCGGCGGCACAGACCGACACGATCCATACCGACTCCGCTGACATCCTCGTCCACCCCATCGGCCATGCGACCATGGTGCTTCAATCCGGTGGACGGACGCTTTTTGTCGATCCGATCGGCGACGCCGAGACGTTCGGCTTTTTTGGCGAACCGGATTTGATCCTGGTCACGGATATCCACGGAGACCATTTGAACGCGGATCTCCTGGGCGCCGTCACGACAAAACACACGAAGATCGTTGCACCAAAAGCCGTTTTCGACAAACTGCCGCTTGCGGAACGGGCTCAGACCAAGATCCTTGCCAATGGCGATACGCTTCTCGTAGGAGACATTCGTGTCGAGGCAATTCCCATGTACAACACGAGTCCCGATCGCGAATTCCACGAGAAGGGTCGTGGGAACGGGTATGTCGTGACATTGTCAGGGACGCGCATTTATATCAGCGGCGACACCGAAGACATCCCTGAGATGCGGGCACTGAAGAACATCGACGCTGCCTTCGTCTGTATGAACGTGCCCTACACGATGGACGTCGACGCGGCAGCCGATGCCGTCCTCGAATTTAAACCTCGGATCGTCTATCCGTATCACTATCGAGGTCAGGACGGGATGGCAGACGTGGCAAGATTTCGGAAGCTCGTCGCGGAGGACCCGTCGATAGACGTTCGTCAGCTCGACTGGTATGCCGTAGACGCAGAGAAATAGGGTCCGGCGCATCCACCGCAACGCCGACCACGGATTTCCGGCGATTATTGATTAGGTTCCAAGGCTCCTGAAACCGAACGAATCCCTGCCTTGAACCGACACCTCCTCCTGGCTGCAGTCACCTGCCTGTTTGGATGCGGCCGACCCGCCGCCGAGCATGACTTGATTCCCTCCAAGGTTGGAGGTATCTCCTTTCGAAATCTCGGTCCCGGCAACAGGCAGCTCGAGTTGATCAATGCCGTCGTCCTCAATCCTGAGGCCGGCCTCAATGCACGAATCGTCCAAACGACGGCCCAGGACAAGGAGGCGCTGGCCGTCGTATTCCAGCCGTCGACAGGTGAGACTTCCTACATCCGCATGCCTGAAGCGGACGGCGCAAGGGCGATCTCCAAGATTGGCGACGACGTATTCATCGGGACCTACCTCAAAGGCCAGGTCTTCAGATGGCGACCTGGGATGGATCAGCCGGAGCAGCACGCATTGCCCCGCCCTAACCATGAACGCCTCGAGTTCGTCTTCAGCATCGATCGCGGAAGCGACGGTTTCTACTATATCGGCACATGGCCCGAGGGAGACCTCCTGCGACTCGATCTCGCGACGGGCGCGATGGACAATCTCGGACCGTTGACCGACGATCCCCCCGGCGAATACTATCTCCGGCACATCAATTCGGAATTCGAGGGCAAACTGTATCTCTCATTCGGTACGGAAATGGCCTTCAAGGAGTATGACCTGGCGACGGGAACGGCGCGCGATCTCCTCCCCGATCGATTTCGAAACCGGATCTGGGTAGAACACTCGGCACGATTCCGAGACATGATTGTGGCCCTGATCGAACCGCCGTCCACCCTCCTCTTCTTCGATGCCGCGTCCGGTGACCTCGTCAGAGAGGCCGACGTGCCCCACGGTCACGTCTGGCCGCACAGCTACAAATCGCTTCAGGTCTTCGGCGACGACATCTATTTCGGTACGATCGAGGAGGACAATCTGTATCGCTACCGCTACGACACAGATCACTTCGAGATCGTAGCCGCGGGTGCAGGCCATCCGATCGGACTTACCGGCGAGCACTTCCTGATAACAAGAACGAGACTGGGACTGTACTCGATCATCGATTTGCGGAACAGCGAAATTCGCCTGCAACGTCAGAGTGACTTCCTCGGCGATGGTATGTTGATCCACACACTGTCCGAAGGTCCCGACGGCAGTGTTCTCGGGGGGACTTACATCAATCAGGGGTTCTTCCAATACTTCCCGGAACCCCAAAGGATGTGGTCACCCGGCAGATCGGTCGAATTTCCCGGTCAGATCGACGACATCGTTTATCTGAATGGGAAGGCCTATCTCGGCCACTATACGAAGGCTCGATTCAGCGTACTCAACCTCAATACGGCGTGGAATCCGGGAAATGAGGTGGACAGCAACCCGAAGATTCTCGGGTCCATCCATCAGGATCAGGACCGCGTGCCTCATGGAATCGTCGGGCCGGACGGAAACATCTACTTCGGGACCATCGCCGAATATGGACGGCTCGGCGGCGCACTCGTGATGCTCGACCCGGCAACGGATTCCCTCACCGTCCATCGCAACATCGTCAAGGACCAATCCGTGTACGCACTCGTCTCCGACAACGACCGGCTTCTTTACGGAACGACGTCGGTCCGGGGTGGACTCGGAGCCCGCCCCGCTGCGACGGAAGCAAAGCTGTTTGCGTGGGACGTCCAGGAAGGCCGGAAGACACTCGAACGGACCATTATTCCAAACGCATACGAGATCTGGGGTCTTGACTGGTTGGAGCCCGGAAAGCTCATCGGGGCGGCTGATTCGGTCATGTTCATCTACGACGTCGCAACCGACTCCGTCCTAGCCACCCGCACCGTTGCTCCCGAAGAGATCAAGAAGGTGGTAACGAGCAGAGACGGTTGGGTTTACGGGATGACGGAAGAGCGGCTTTTGCGGGTTTCGCCTGACCTGCAGGAGATCGAAGAACTGGACGTCGACGAGGGGTATTGGGACAGTCTTGCCGAAACGAAAGACGGCCGGCTATTTGCCGGCAGAGGCGCTGATTTGCTGGAGGTCGTGCGGGAATAGAAACCTGACGGGGTTTGAAAACCAGAGAAACCTGACAGGTTTGAAAACCAGAGAAACCTGACAGGTTTTGAAAACCTGTCAGGTTTAAAAGGATATACCTGCGCCCACGACCCAATCCACAACCTCCTTTCCACCGATGGGCGCCCGCAGGACGACACTGGGACGAACGCCCGGCGTGATCACTTGGAGCGTAAGACCTGCCTGATGCATCGACCGCTCACCGAATATCAGGTTATCGCCCGTAATTCCGGCGCGTCCCAGCACCTCGAGGCGCACGAGGACAATGCCGGCCAGGCGCTGTACGCCAAACGCGTAGTCTGCGACCACCTCCACCGATCCGTGAAGGGGCACCCAGAGATGCGCGCGCATTCTGGCTCGAAGCGGCGTCGTTTCATCCCCGACAGCCGAATGCAGCGAAAAATCCCAGAGATCCGGGACGAAGGCCTCGAATCGATGAATGTCGGCCACGCGCATGACACGGGTGTACGCATCATTTGGGAGAACCGGAAAGCGCATTCCAAGACCGAGCGACGCCGGATTTTCCGGACTGGTCCAGGAAATACCTACGTAAGGATTGGCCAGTCTCATCTCGCGGCGGATTCCTGAACCAACATGCTGTTCAACGTAGCCGGCCGGAATCTGCATTTCGACGTGGACGGGGCCTTCGACCGACTCGTGCAGCGTGATAAACCACGCCGAGGTTGGAAAGGAATACCCTTTAGCTTTGAACTCCGGACTGAAGGCCTCGATGCTAATCCTGCTCGCCGAGGCCGATTCCTGGGCCTGCGAAACCGAGCACAAAGATGACGCGGCCGTGAGGGCGATCAGGCTCACCCGAAAGATCTGCTTCACGCGCTCTCTCAACTAGCTCTGCGGGTTGGCCAATAGCTCGTCGATCTCCTTCTCGAATGCCGCGAGTGATTTTGCCCCTTTGATGCTTCTGACAACTTGCACTGACTTCCCGTCATCGGTCGTGTAGCCGATCCCAAAACTTGGAGTGCCCGTCACATGAATCTTGCTGCTCCCTATCTGCTCATTCTTCCGAATCGCGAGGGCATATTTGCCGCTGTCCAGACATTCATTAAACGCCTTCGTATCCAATCCGATTTCCGCGGCATGGGCTTTCAAATCGGGTACTTGGAGTTTGGTTCGATTGGCGAAGAGTTCGTCGTGCATGGCCCAATATTTGTCCTGCTCACCGGCGCAGTGAG
The DNA here is from genome assembly GCA_963768715.1 of uncultured Bacteroidota bacterium. GTDB lineage: Bacteria > Bacteroidota > Rhodothermia > Rhodothermales > DATKEJ01 > DATKEJ01. The sequence continues at coordinate 348,304 of CAVYJC010000008.1, read as the reverse complement.
CGGCCTCCGACGCCTTTGGAGCCAGCGTGTGGCTGCGCAGCGGGAAGTCCATGAACACATACTTCACCTTGCCTGTCTTGACGTATTTCTCCTTCAAGGCAGGGAGCGTGTTGTTCACGTGACGCGCACAGTACGGACACTGATAGTCGGAGAATTCGATCAGCGTGATCGGAGCGTCCGGACTTCCGAGCGAGGGCGCGTTCGACACGTCAATGGACACGTCCAGCGGCTTGTTCGTCGCCATCCAGCGCTGAATTTGCGGGAGCGATTGGAGTTCGGCGACGGCGGCTTTGAGAGAATCCACCTCCTCACGAAGCGACTGGGTATCGGGAGCCGTGTGGCAGGCTCCGAGAAGAAGCATCATGGTCGCCAAAAGGCTGAGAAATCCGGTTCGTAGCATATTCGTCTGTTGGTGATTATCAGGTTGGGGTGCCCCGCGTGCGACTGCAACAGGGTTTCTATACTAACGAGTCGCCCACTGGTTGCGGCGCGCTGAGTCTTCGGGTCTTCAGGTCTTCATAAAGAAACGGCCCACCCCGGATTCCGGGACGGGCCGTCTTGATTGCCACCTGCTCAACGAGTGGTTCCCTCGGAAGGCCGCTCGCTGAACGAAGCTGGGTTTGGTTTGAATGTTAGAGGAGGGGTTGCGTCGGGCAAAGCAGGCTAACGGGGACACACGACCATCCGCTTGTCCCACAAGCTCTGCCAAGGCACACTTCGTCCGCGGCACATGCCGAGTCACCGACATCCGTGCAATCGGTAAGGCCTGTGCAATCGCCCACCGTCAGATCATAGAAGCAGATGCCTTCCCTATCGGCACCGTTGCTCGTCGCTACATGGGCGTAGCAGGACGCAACATCTGAGCCGCAGACCGAGTTATCGCAGTCTCCGACGTTACCGTTTTCATACGTGCAGGCGGTCGAACAAACGTCACCCTCGTCGATGACGCCGGAGCAGTTGTCGTCGATGCCGTTGCAGACTTCCGTCGCATCGGGATTGACTGCAGGATCCGTGTCGTCGCAATCCAGACCGCACGTTTCGGCGGCATAGCCGACGCCGTATCCGTCTTCATCAACGTCCGTGCACTCGTCACAGGCATTGCCGGTGCCGTCGCTGTCGTCATCCAACTGATCCGCGTTTGGCGTGTCGATGCAGTTGTCGCACGCATCGCCCACCGTGTCATCGTCCCTGTCCGCTTGATTCTCGTTGTCACGTGCCGTGAAGGGGCAGTTGTCGCACGCGTCGCCCACTCCGCCGCCGTCCGAATCGAGTTGATCCGGGTTGTAGGTGTAGGGGCAATTGTCCGAGTCGTCGCTGTAGCCGTCACCGTCGCTGTCTTCCTCACAGAACATGGCGTTATCCGCCCCGTCGTTCTGTTCTGAACACGCCACCGGATCATCTTCATTCGGATCAAAGTACTCCGCTCTTGTCGTCGTTTCGGCATTGCCGTCGGAGCAATACCACTGATCCATTTCGTGGCCGGCATGGCCCACGTTCTTGTCTTTGGGATTCTTCTTGTCGCTGCTGATCCAGGAATTATTGTTGACGGTCAGATGGAAATAGGCGCCGGGCTCGGTCTGGTCGGGCAGGTTGTCCCAACCATTCGGATCCCAGTGACAGATGTCGACCATCGGTTCTTTTTTCGCGGTCGCCGTGGTCGCAGCGGGGGTCGAAAGCGATGCCTCAGTCGAGACATCGGTCGGCCCGTCGTTACACGCGCCGATCGACAAGCCGAGACACAGGGCCCCTGCAAGTAGGAAATATGGGAGCTTCATTGTTCTCCTCGCGAGTTGATTTAGAATTGCAGAACGTTCTTAGATGCGCCCCGGGAGTGCCAACTGTGAGTGTATGAAAGTAGAATGCCGGGGAGGGACTGGATGTAGGGGATTCCCCAATTGTCGGATCGGGAGCCAGCCTAATCAAACAGAAACGGCCCGCTTCTCTCGAAGCGGGCCGTTTCTGCCAACTCGGGCTCTTTCCGAGCGCGAGTGTTCCTTTACTTCAGCCTGGGCTGTTACTTACGGGCAGACGTCCGTGAGCAACGGGTCGCTGTCGTCACAGTCGAGTGGGCAGGTGTCATTGCCCCAGAGATTGTTGCCGTAGCCGTCTCCGTCCACGTCGTTGCACGTGTCGCAGGCGTTTCCGATACCGTCGGCATCGTCATCCCACTGCGCCGTGTTCGGATCATCAACGCAGTTGTCGTCGCAAGCCGTGTTGCCGTTGGCCTGACCGTCCACGCAAACCGATCCGTAGGCGTCGTCGGGAATGCCGTCGGCGTCGGTGTCGGCCTCACAGGCCGTCCCGATACCGTCCGAGTCGTCATCCGCCTGGTCCTCATTGTCGACCGCCGGGCAGTTATCGCAGGCATCGCCCAAGGTATCTCCATCAGAATTCGCCTGATCCGTGTTCGCAACGTCGGGGCAATTATCAACAGCGTCGCCATCTACCTCACAGATGCCGTCACCGTCCGCGTCGGTTCCGCCGTCCGAGTCATTTGGATCGGCGTAGCACGTGTCGCCGTCTGACAGGCAAACACCGTCCGCGTCCGAATCATTGTCGGCGTCGAAGATGCACGGGTCGACGTCGTCTGTCAGACCGTCGCCGTCCTGGTCCTCGTAGCAGAATGCCTCACATTCGGTGGCTACGAAATTCGTATCGGCGTTCCAATTACGGTCCAGCTCGTGCCCGTTGTGGCCGGTCAGCTTCCCGTGGCCGTTGACTTTGCCGCCGCATCCCTCGCCGCCTCCATTCCATGCATTGCCGTTGACATTCAGATGCACCAGGGCGCCTACGCCTTCGTTCAGCGTCGCGTCCCAATGGCAGATGTCATACTTGGCCTGCTTCTTGGCAGCCGTGGTTGCTTCCTGGGTCGACAGCGCCGCCTCGTTCGGCAACGTTGGTGGGTCCGTCACTACACGCGCCGATCGCCAAGGCCATACACAAGGCCGACGCCAGTAGATAATGCGGTACTCTCATAACTCACTCCTTTTGTTGTAGTTAGGGGCCTCATACTTAGCCCGGTGGGTATTGTAAGCTAACGATCTGAGGCACCTCATCAAGGAAAACGGAGATTATGTTTTCCTTAAGCCGTATTACGTGAGCATGAAGCCCGAACGCGGGACCATTCGCCATCTTCGACTCGTCTCGATTTGGTTGCCTCGGACCAGCGAATTCTCCGGGGCTTCCCCGGACCTCGCCCTATAGCACATCAGACGACCCGACTCGGCATGAATTGCACCCCCTGCCTCCGTCTACTCTTATACGCGAAACGAAGACGCTGAAGGGATCACGGCAGGGTGCAGCGTGCGGCGTGCGAGGTGCGAGAGCACCATCGTCGTCATTCCCGCGCAGGCGGGAATCGAGAAGAATGGAAAATTCAAAATGTAAAACGCAAAATTCGGCAGGTCCTCAGACGAATCGAACGCCGAACTTGGAACCTCGAACCCTACCCTGGAACCCGGCACCTGGAACCTGGAACCTGGCACCTGGCACTTCGCACCTGGCACCGTTCAGAGCTTCGCCTTTGCCTCCTCGATCGCCTGCTCAAACACCTCGAGCGGCTGGGAGCCTGAAATGAAGGCGCCATTAACAAAGAAGCCGGGTGTGCCGCTGACGCCCGAATCGCGTCCGAGTTGAATCTGTGCATCCACGAGCGCGGCTGCGGCCTCATGCTCGGCAGAGGCAGTATCGGCGGCGCACGTCTCCCAGTCGGAGAGACTAATACCGGTTCCAGCAAGTGCGTCCTTGCTCTTCTTTAGTACGTTGTCAACCTTGACCGCATTCTGGTTTTCGAAATAGTAGTCGTGAAGCGCCCAGAACGCTTCATTCTTCTGCTGCGCCGCGCAGGTAGAGGCTATGGCGGATGAGCGTGCCCATGCGTGCATCGGAAGCGGGAAGTGCATGTAGACAAGGCGCACATCGTCTCCGTGCTTCTCCAAGAGTTGATTCATTGTCGTGAAACCTCTTCTGCAGTAGGGACACTCAAAATCCGAGAATTCGACGATCGTCACATTCGCATCCTTGTTTCCTCTCACCGGTGACCGCTGCGATTCCGAGGCAAGTGTTACAGCCCGCTCCGCTGCCGCCTGCTCTTGCTCCTCCGCCTCCTTCGCTAGCGACGCGGCAATTTCGTCGCTCGAGAGCGCCGTGAAAGGTTCGGCAGCCAGCAAGAGAATCTGCTTGTCGTCTTCCGATACGAGTAGTGGAAAGTGGTCGCGACCGACGCTGAAACTGCTCTTGTCAAATCCGGCGAAATCGCTGTCTTCGATCGGTCCGACCGTGACCGGGCGCCCACCAAGTCCCTCACGTAATTGAAATTCGATGTTCGCCTTGAGATGCTCCTGGCGATCGGTCAGAGACTGCCCCCCGTCCTTTGATTCCGGCGAGGACGCCTCTTTCGAACAGCCAGTCCCCAACGCCAGCAGGAAGAGGGCACAGAATAGCTTCGATTTCATATACGGTAGTTTTTTGCCTCGGTGAGTCGGTGGGGCCGCCTGTATATGCGGATCCGACGTGCCGGTTTCGATTGGGTTGGATAGTCGACCTGTTCGTCTCGAAAGTATCGCTTCTTACCTGATGCTTGCGGCTGCCTTGGCGCGGTGCGGCGTGCGGCGTGCGCGGTGCTTCGTCGTTCGTGCCTCGGACCTCGGACCCCTAGTGAAGGCGCACGATCGATGAAGTAACGAACGGTGACTCATACACCTCGATCCCAAGCTCAAGATAGAGACTTGGAGGCACGCCGATATCTCCAAGATAGAGACAGCCGCAACGTTCGAGCGTCTCTTTGGCCTTGAAAGCCGTTTTCGGCAGGGCGAGGGTCAGCGTGGCGTCTGCCTGGATCGACGGTTCGAAAACCTCACCTGTCGTGGCATCGATGCCGGATGGCACATCGAGACTCAGAATGCGTCCGGCATTCTTGTTTGCCATTTCGATCATTCGCGCGACCTGGCCTGTCGGAGCTCCGTCGAGGCTGTAGCCAACGATAGCATCGACGATCAATCGGGCTTCAGGGAGTTCAGTGAGGTTCTCCGCCACCTCAGCCGGCACTCCGATCCTTTGACTTATTCGGAACTGCAGCGCCGTGACGCCCCAGAATTCCGATGCCGGGCGCGAGGTAACCACACGCACGTCGAAACCCCAGTTTGAAAGATTCCTTGCGCAGACGAGGCCGCCGCCGCCGTTTCCGCCAGTCCCAACCAGCACGACAACCGGATGCGAGTCGGCAAGCGAGATAAACTCCTGGACGGCCAGCACGGCGAGGAGACGCCCTGCATGCTCCATCATCTGGACCATGGAAATCCCGCAGATCGAAACCATGCCCTGGTCAACGGCACGCATTTCATCAGCGGATATATAAGGAACGGTCGGTGCGTCCATACTCGTTCCACAGCGTGTACTCGGGAGGCCTGTCTGACCCGAATGTACTAATCCACGTACTCGTCGGCCATCGTAAGCGCTGCATCAATCGTGGCCAGGCCCTGCTCAAGCGCTTCGTCGTCGACGATCAGCGGTGGAGCGCAGAATATCCAACTCCAGCGGACGAACGTGCTGAGTCCGTTCTTTCGCAGCAAGGCCGCCACCTTTTGCATCGGTTCAGTTAGTGGCCGATTAAACGGTCCCATCGGGGTACGTTCATTACGATTCTTTACCAGTTCGACTACCTGGAGCAATCCTGTGCCGCGGATATCGCCGACGCACGGATGCTTCCCAGCCAGGGCCTGGAGTCCGGCAGTTAACTTTTCTCCCATCTCGCGTGCGCGCTCCACCAGCCCTTCCTGCTTATAGACCTGAATGTTCGCTATCCCGGTCGCACAGCCCAGCGTGTGCGCGCTGTACGTCAGACCGGCCCAGAGCGTCCGGTCGGCAAAGTGATCGGCGATGGCTTCGGTAACAATGGTAGCGCCGAGTGGGACGTAGCCGCTCGTCAGTCCCTTCGCCATGACCATGATATCCGGCTTAATCCATGGGTAATGATTGATGCCGAACCAGCGTCCCGTGCGGCCGAAGCCGCTCATCACTTCGTCGATGATCAGCAGGATGCCGTACCGTTCACGAATCCCTGCGATGCCTCGCCAGAAGACGTCGCCGCCTTGAATGATGCCGCTCGAGCCGCTGTAGCCCTCGAGCAGGATCGCGGCAATGTTCTCGGGACCCTCGTATTCAATGGTCTCGACGATCTGATCGATGAGGGCCTGATCACCTTCTTCGCGCGTGCGTCCCCGGTAGAGCGGGCTCCTGTAGGCATATGGATCGTGGATGTGGACGATCCAGGGAACGCCGGGCTCATTTGCGAGCCTGCGAGGGTCTCCCCCCGCCGTCATGGCCCCGAACGTTCCTCCGTGATAGGAGCGATATCGGGAGAGAACCTTTTGCCGTCCCGTAAACAGGCGGGCGATCTTCATTGCGTTCTCGACCGCATCGGCACCGCCGAGCGTAAAGAAACTCTTTCGGAGCGTCCCTGGGGTGATCTCGGCGAGCAGCTTGCCCAATTCGGCACGCGGACCCGTGGCAATTCCGGGGTATGCATAGGGAACCTTCCCGGCATGCTTGCGGATTGCCTCGATGACGTGCGGATGACCGTGCCCCACGTTGACATTCATGAGCTGGCTCGACCAGTCGAGATACCGTTTGCCGTCGGCGTCCCAAAAATAGACACCTTCGGCGCGGGCCATACTGATGGGGTTCCAGGACTCCTGAGCCGTCCAACTTGCAAGCGTATAGGCCTTGTTCTGCTGGACCAGTTCTTCGTGGGAGATACTCATTGGAAAGACTCGTTGATACGGATCGACGTCACGGGCTCCAAGTCACGATAGGAAGATCCCGCATCGTCATCAAGCCCGCCGGCGCTTCAACGACCCGCTGTATCGCATTGACGGCGATGGCCACCGTCGCCAGATCGCCGTTAGTCCCTTTGAGGTTCACCTCCAGGTTGGGCCGCCCCTTGATTGCGACCGTGTCACCATCCTCGTCGGCATCGAGAGAGGCAATGAACGTCAGTGCCACGAACTCGCCGTCTTCTGTGTATCCGCTCGCCGTCTGGTGAAGGCCTTTGACCATGCCGGGCTTCACCGTGAAGTGGTCCGTCTGGGTCAGCGCCTCGGCAATGATCGGCTCGACACTGGACTCATAGCGAGCCAGCGTTCGGCCCAATGTGTCGAAAATCATCGCAATCGATTCGGGTAGGCCCACGTGGCCCATCCTGCCTTCCTCCATCTTTTGCATGAAGGTTTCGGGAGTCATGGCAGATCCGATCTTGGCCTGAAAGGGACCGCGTCGCTTCGACGCATCGATCACTCTGCGTACGGAGATGTGCTCTACGGTCTGGCTCAGCGCCGTCAAGAAAAGGGGCAGCGCGTCCATCAGGAAGCCCGGATTCACCCCGGTGCCTGTAATCGTGCGCCCTGCCTCGCGGGCCACCTTATCCAGCGCACTGGCGTCGTCGGCATTGTCACGCCAAGGAAAGGAGAGCTCCTCTGAAGTCGACACGACGTTCAGACCGGCCTGAAGGAGGGCCTTAACCTGGTCGCCGAATTGCGGGAAATAAGAACTCGTTGTGTGAATCGCCACATCGGCGGCTTCATGGTCGAGTATCTGGTCGAGGGTCGATACCGCTCGAATGCCGTTGGTAGCAATGCCAATGAGCTCACCGAGATCCTGACCGACTTTTGAGGGATCGATGTCCACGCCCCCCACGAGCTCGAGGCCCTCGCGTTCGTGCACGAGACGCGCTGTTGCACAGCCGATTGGGCCAAGGCCGAATTGAATAACTTTTATCATGTTCGTCGTTCGTTGTTCGTTGTTCGCGCCCCGAAGGTACGTTGCTCATCGGAAGACGTTTACCTTATAGGCAGGTCTTTGACCGTGAACTTCATCTGAACGGGAATCCACGCTCTGTCGATATTTTCGAGGAGTGTTCTTTTGGATCACTGCACACCTGCCGCGACCTTCTAAGCGAGGAACCGCGAACAACGAACCCCGAACCGGCATGCCCTTCACCGTCGCCACCTGGAACGTGAACTCCGTACGAGCGCGTGAAGAGCGCCTCCTGGCCTGGCTGGCCAAGGCGCAGCCCGATGTCGTTTGCCTGCAGGAGTTGAAAGTGACCGAGAGTGACTTCCCATATGACAGCATTCGCGAGGCGGGCTACCATGCGGCCGTTTACGGGCAGCCAACGTACAACGGCGTGGCTATTCTGAGCCGTGAAGAAGCTCGCGACGTGCTGGTCGGCTTCGATGACGGCGTGGAGGATCCGCAAGCGCGCGCCATCATTGCCATAGTTAAGGACTACACGATCGCCTCACTCTACATCCCGAACGGACGAACCGTAGGAAGTGACAGCTGGGAGTACAAGCTGTCGTGGCTCAGCCGGCTCGAGCGTTTCGTTGCAGACCGTTTGGATCCGGAAGAGAAGCTGCTGTTGTGCGGAGACTTCAACGTGGCACCCGAAGATCGCGACGTGGCAAAACCCGATCGCTGGAAGGACACCGTGCTCTGTCATCCTGACGGCAGAGCCGCGCTGGCCCGCATCACAGCACTCGGGCTTACCGACACGACACGCATGCATCATGAGGGCCCTGGACCCTATTCGTGGTGGGATTATCGCATGCTCGCTTTCCCTAAAGGCGACGGGGTGCGCATCGACCACATCTTCGCCTCCGAGGCGGCGGCCGAAAAGTGCATCGACGCGTCCGTCGATCGCGATGAGCGGAAGGGGCAGAAGCCTTCGGACCACGCGCCGGTTCTCGCGGTGTTTGACGAGTAGCTGATCTCGTGGAATTGCCCCGCGAGAACCGACTTCAAATACCAAACATCAAATACCAAATATCGGTGGTGGCATGCGAACCGGGTGTGGCTAACACCAAATACCAAACATCAAATACCAAATATCGGGGGCGGCATTCGAATCGGCGTGCGGCTAACACCAGAATACCAAATATCGGTGGCGGCATTCGATGTAGGTGGTGGCTAACATCAAATATCAAACATCAAATACCAAATATCGGGGGAGGCATTCGAATCGGCGTGCGGCTAACACCAAATACCAAACAGCGAATACCAAATATCGGTGGCGGCATTCGATGTCGGGTGGTGGCTAACATCAAATACCAAACATCAAATACCAAATATCGGGGGAGGCATTCGAACCGGGGGTGGCTAACACCAAATACCAAACATCAAATACCAAATATCGGTGGCGGCATTCGATGTAGGTGGTGGCTAACATCAAATACCAAACATCAAATACCAAATATCGGGGGAGGCATTCGAATCGCCGGTGGCGGCTAACATCAAATACCAAACATCAAATACCAAATATCGGGGGCGGCATTCGAATCGCCGTGCGGCTAACATCAAATACCAAACAGCGAATACCAAATATCGGTGGTGGCATTCGAACCGGGGGCGACTCAAACCAAACACCAGACTTCGGTTTGGGCGCCTTTCTCAAATTGGCCGTCAACCGTCGATATCTGCTGTCTGTTGTCTGCTGTCTGATGTCAAGTTTGGTGTTTGATGTTCGGTATTTGAAGTTATCCACTCCCTTTTTCGCCTGTCCTCCACCAATTGGAAGCGCTTTTATGCAACCCTCGACAATATTTACACTTGACACCAGTCAGATGAGGGGCTACATTTGCAATCCATGCTCACAGCGATGACAAATACCATCCTTTCCTTGCCGCGGCCTCGGCGCAGCCGGCGGACCACCAGGTTCGACCGAACGGAAGCGGTATGTCGCACAGAGCACAGGTAATCGAGACCTGATCTGAAAAGACTTTGACAAGCGCCGGTTCCGTTCGGGACCGGCGCTTTTTTTTGTTTCAAAACGATCCATCCCCTTTTTACGATTTAAGAGAAAATGTCTGTTGTTCTTGCCTTCAGCGGTGGACTCGACACTTCCTTCTGCGTCCCGTTCCTCAAGGAGACACTCCAGGAATCGGTTATCACCGTGACTGTAGACACCGGCGGCCTTTCGAAGGGTGAAGCCGCTCAACTCGAGGAAAAGGCACTCGCACTCGGCGCTTCCCACCATTACACGATCGACGGACGTGAGCATCTCTACGATCACGTATTGTCGTATCTGATCAAGGGAAACGTCCTCAAAGGGGACGTCTATCCACTTTGCGTAGGACCCGAGCGCGTGACGCAGGCGATCAAGATCGCCGAAATCGCATCGCTGCTCGGAGCGAGCGCCATCGCACATGGAAGCACCGGCGCCGGAAACGACCAGATCCGCTTTGACGTGGCGCTGCAGCTGCTCGCCCCGGGCGTAGAGATTATCGCTCCGATCCGAGACTACGGTCTCTCGCGAGCCGACACCACCGCCTATCTCGAGGAACGCGGATTCGCCGTTCCCGCAAAAACCACGGCCTATTCGATCAATAAAGGGTTGTGGGGAACGACGGTGGGTGGACGCGAGACGCACTCGCCGGAGGAGGCCCTGCCGAACAGCGCGTACACAATGACGAAGTCGGTGGCAGATGCCCCGGAAGAAGGCGTTACGGTCACAATCGGCTTCGAGGGAGGCCTTCCCGTTTCGGTTGACGGGGTCGCCCTCACCGGCGTCGAAATCATCGAGACGTTGAACACGATCGGCGCCGAGCACGGCGTCGGCCGCGGAGTTCATGTCGGGGATACGATTCTCGGCATCAAAGGGCGAGTCGGGTTTGAGGCGCCCGCCGCCCTTACTCTTATCGCTGCACATCGCGAGCTGGAAAAGGTTGTGCTCACGAAGTGGCAGCAGCACCTGAAGAAACACGCAGCCGAACTCTACGGCATGCTGCTGCACGAAGGGCAGTATTTCGATCCGGTGATGCGCGACATCGAGGCACTCTTCGATGCGTCGCAAGAATCGGTTAGCGGATCGGCAACCGTCGGATTCCACAAAGGCTCACTGCAAGTGCAAGGCTGCAGCAGTGACTTCTCGATGTTCAACCAGTCCGTCGCCACCTACGGCGAACTGAATCATATGTGGACTGCGGACGATGCCCGCGGATTCGCAAAAATCGCTAAAACCCAGGCCGCTCTGGCGCTCAAGGCCAAGCAACAAAACGCGGTTCACTGACGACAATGCTCAAACGTTTATTTCGAAGAATGGTCACCACCCACATAGATATCATCGGCTCGAGCACATCACCCTGCGTGATCGGACACGAAGCCGAACTCACAGATCAGATCGTGGCGGAGGAAGGCTACTGCCTCGCTGTACGTGCACTCGAAGACAAGGAGGTGTACAACCAGCTCGAGGACATTAACGGACGTTTCAACACGATCGTGACGGGAACGACCTTCGTGGGCGCCCTTGGCATTCGTGAAGCGCTGAAAGGATACCGAGGACGCATCCCCGAGAGCATCAAGCCCGGAGATACACTCTGCATCCTGAACATGGGCGGCATTCTCGGAGAGTGCACGTCGTCGCACCCGTCGCTTGGACTTCCGCTCCACGTCGAGGTGCTGGGCGGCGTGATGTCCAATGTCAACGGAAGCGCGAAAGCAGCACGCGTACAAGATCACGCGCTGCCGCCCCTCGCATCGCTCGGCACGTCGGCGCCCATCATCGCGATTTCGGGCACAGCGATGGATACGGGCAAGACGCGCGCTTCGGCCGCCATCATTCGCGGCTTGACTGAGCACGGATACCGTGTCGCTGCGGCAAAATTGACGGGCGCCGCCCTGCTCAGAGACCTCCGCGCGATGGAAAATAACGGCGCGATCGCCGTCTCCAGCTTCTCCCGCGCCGGCGTCGTTACCTCAGCGGGCAAGCATATCGTTCCGCGCGCCAAAGCCGTCATCTCGTACCTGAACGACTTCAATCCCGACGTGATCGTGATCGAGCTCGGCGATGGATTCATCGGCCACTACGGTGTCGATGATTTCCTGCTCGACGCGGAGTTCAGCCACTTTACCTGCGCCGATGTAGTGGCGGCAACGGACCTGGCCGGCGCCTGGGCCGCCGATCAGCTCTTTACCAATCGATATCATCGCCCCATTTCGGTCATGGTTGGCCCGGTCACAGACAACGGGGTCGGCTCCGATTACATCATCGAAACTTTGGGGACTCCGGCCCACAATGCAATCCAGGATCCCCACGGTCTCGTGGCATCCGTGATCAAGCCGTTCATGGCCTGGAACGACAAGCACCTTCCGAAAGTCCAGGAACTCGTTGCCTGAGAATCGATGTCGTATCACCCTCCATACTACCCGCAATTCTCAGCAGCCGTCGTGCACGGCTCGGGATACGTCGGCAGAGAGCTGATTCGGCTCCTGGAGCACCATCCGGCAATCGACCTGAAGACGGTGGTCAGCGGAAGCGCCGCGGGCAAGGTGGTTCACGAGGTCCATCCCACGCTGCGAGGCATTTCGTCGCTGACGTTCACCGATGCCGGGTCAGCCGATCTCGAGACGCACGACGTCGTATTTGTCGCCGGCGTGCCGGGAACGGGCACGGCCGCGTTCCAGCAACTCACGTCCGCGGGTTTCGACGGCGTGTTCATCGACCTGAGCACCGACTACCGATTCGCCGATCCCGCCGACCATCTGAAATGGAACGGGTCCCCACGCGATAACGATGGCTCAGCCGGAGAGTTTGTGTACGGACTTCCCGAAATCTGCGCCCCGTATCCCGCGGATACGCGTTTGATCGCCAACCCGGGCTGCTTCGCAACCGGACTTGCTCTTTCGATCTGGCCGCTCGCATCGAATCTGCATGGCTCGACCGTCCATGTCACCGCGCTGACGGGCGCTTCGGGGTCGGGTGCATCCCCCTCCAAGACAACACACTTCCCGGATCGAGACGGCAACGTTCGCGCCTACAAGGTATTCGGCCATCGACACCTCGGAGAGGTATTGCAGACGGTCGGCGATTCGTTGAGCATCGCGTTCGTGCCCGTTTCGGGCCCGTGGACCCGCGGCATCTGGGGTACGGCACAGGTGACGATTCCGGCTGGGATCGACGCCGAAGACGTTACCGGTTGGTTCGAGGCGGCATATTCCGGAAAGGCGTTCGTCAGACTTTGGGGAGATCAACTCCCGGAGCTGCACTATGCAGTGGGGAGCCCCTTCTGTGATATCGGATGGAAGGTCGCGGGCAACGATCTCGTCGTGGTGTTTGCCCTGGACAACCTCCTCAAGGGTGCAGCGTCGCAGGCGGTTCAGAACGCCAACCTCGCCCTTGGCATGCCGGAAGGCCTCGGACTCATTCCGGGCGCCCAGGAAACAGCATCCACCACCGTCGACACAATGTGGGACTGAGTCTATGATCGGTCACGACGTCATCACCCTCGAGGACAGCAGGCAACTGCCGTCCTACAAGAAGCTCCCGATCGTCTTGACGAAGGGGTCGGGTTCCTACGTGTGGGACGCCGCCGGTCGCAAATATCTGGACTTCTACGGCGGACACTGCGTCGCCCTTCTGGGGCATTGCCCTCCCGCCGTTGTAGAAGCGATCACGGCTCAGGCAAACCAACTGATGTTCTATTCGAACCTGGTTTACAGCCCGATCCGCGCCGAAGCTGCTTCGCTGGTTTGTGAAATGGCTCCACCGCACATGGCGCAGGTCTATTTCTGCAACTCGGGCACCGAAGCAAACGAAACGGCACTGAAGATCGCGCGAAAGGCCACAGGAAAGACCAGAGTCATCTCCATGATGGGCGGTTTTCACGGCCGCACGATTGGAAGCCTGGGTGTAACCTGGGGTGAGGGGTATCGATCGGGCCATGAGAGCGTCCTGGCGCCCACGACATTCGTGCCGTTTGGCGATGTCGGGGCGGCGGCTGAGGCATTCTCGATCGGCGATGACGTCGCCGCGGTCATTGTCGAGCCGATCCAGAGCATGGCCGGCATTCGAGTCGCAGATCCCAGTTACTTCGCCGCGCTCCGCACGCTATGCGACCGATCGGGCGCCATGTTGATATTCGACGAGATTCAAACGGGCGTCGGTCGCACCGGCACGTTTTCCATCTCCCAGCAGCTAGGCGTCGCACCCGATTTGATCACGCTCGCGAAGAGTCTGGGGTCCGGTATTCCTGTCGGCGCCGTGCTGGCCTCGTCATCTGCGGCCGAAACGGTGGCGACGGGTGATCACGGCTCGACGTTCGGCGGCGGCATGATTGCCATGGCGGCCGTAAGCGCGACGCTGAAGACACTGCGCGAAAATGGTTTGATGGCAAACGCTCGGATCGTGTTCGAGACCGTACGAGAAAGGCTTTCGCCCGTGGTTCGTGAAGTACGCGGCGCCGGCTGCCTGATAGGCGTCGAAACGGACTGCCCGTCGGCCGAACTCGTGCCGCAACTCAGAGAGGCCGGCCTCCTGGTTGGCACCTCGGGTGATCCGCATACGATTCGACTTATGCCGCCCATAAACATCAGTGAAGCGGAATTGAACGAAGGACTGGACATCATGCTCGAGAAGCTCGAGCAAATTGAGGTCGCAGCCTGAATTATCTGACGTCGTTTCCCATGTTGCAGGAAGTGGATCAGCAGACTTTGTCTTTGACCAACTGGCTGGATGCTGGTGACGAGCTCTGGGCCGAGTGCCTCGATGCCACGCTCCGATTCAGCCGCGAGGGCAGGAGATGGTCGAATCGATTTACAGACAAGAGTATCGTCCTTCTATTCCTGAACCCCTCATTGCGCACCCGCTGCTCCATGGAGCTTGCCGCGGGACAGCTCGGTGCACACGTTACTACCTTGCAGACGGATGCCGGTCTCTGGAGACTGTGCTTTAAGGATGGCGCCAGGATGGATGGCCTGGAAGCTGAACATGTCCGAGAAGCGGCCGGCGTTCTGTCTGCGTACTACGATGCCATCGGCATCCGCGTCTTCGCGGGACTGACCGATATCAACGACGATCGAAACGACACCATGCTTCGATCTTTTGCCGATGCGTCGTCCGTTCCCGTCGTCAACATGGAATCGGCCTGGGCGCATCCTTGCCAGGCGCTGGCGGACGCCGGCGTGCTCGCACATCACTTTCCGGATGGCGCGAACGGCAAGCGATTCGTGCTCTCCTGGGCATATCACCCGAAGGCCCTCCCCATGGCCGTTCCGAATTCGACGGTACTGATGGCGGCTCGAATGGGTTTTGACGTCACCGTCGCCCGTCCCGAAGGATACGCCCTCGACAACGGCATCATGGCTTCTGCCGAAGCGCTTGCCCGGGCGTCCGGCGGGTCGGTGCATGAGACATCCGACCTCGAGCTCGCGTGTGATGGCGCAAACGTTGTCTATGCGAAAGCGTGGGGCGGCATGATGGAGTACGACGATCCCTCCGCCGAAAAGGAGGCGCGTGCGTCGCATCAAGACTGGTGCATCACGTCGGATCTCATGGATCTGACCGACGACGGTGGGTTCATGCACTGTCTTCCGGTACGCAGAAACGTGGTCGTGGAGGACGCGGTACTCGACGGTCCGAATGCGCTTCATATCGAACAGGCGACGTATCGCATTTACGCGCAGAAAGCCATACTCGAACGCTGTTGGGGGACCTGAAAATGAAACCCATCTGCGTCGTAAAGATTGGCGGAGCACTCGTCGACTCGATCGAATCCCTCCAGGCAATCTCTGCTCAGATCGATACGCTGGCAAAAACCCATCGCGTGCTCATCGTCCACGGCGGCGGTCCGCAGGCAACACGCATGGCTGCGAAACTCGGCCATCAACCGACGATCGTCGAGGGACGACGCGTCACGACAGCACTCGATCTCGAAATCATCCAGGCCACGGTTTGCGGAACAGTTAACTCGCAGCTCGTGGCCACCCTCGTCGGAGCGGGCGCTCACGCGGTCGGAATTTCGGGCGCCTCAGCAAGTACCGTCGTCGTTACGAAACGTCCGCCCTGGCAGATCGCCGGTGAATCGGTGGATTTCGGTTTCGTCGGCGATATTCGACACATCGATCCGACCCTTATCGAACTGTTGCTTCGATCCGGCTACGTTCCGGTCATGGCGACGATCGGAATAGACGATGCGGGCAGGCTTTACAACGTGAACGCCGACACGACCGCCGCGGCAATCGCCGCCTCACTTCAGGCCGATCGATTTTGCATCGTTACGGACTCGGGGGGATTGCTGAAGGACGGTTCGCTCATTGGAGTGTGCGACGAGACGCTCTTCCAGACCGGAAAGCTGGAACGCTGGATTACAGACGGGATGCTCGTCAAGCTGCAAGCCGGATTTGCCGCACTCGATCAGGGAGTCGAATGCGTAGAGATGGTAAGCGTTGCCGGCATCATGAACGGCGCGGGCACGCAACTCGTCCATTCACAGGAAACCGTTGAGGCATCATGATCCAGGACGTCAGCACATTGTTGCGTCATCTCGTCTCGATGCCGTCGCTCAGTGGTGAGGAGTCGGAAATCGCAGATTTTGTCGAGTCGTGGACGCGCGAGGCGGGCTTGGAGGTCGGACGTGTCGAAGACAATGTCTTCTGCTCGATTGGCCAGGGAGCAACCACGCTCCTGCTGAATTCGCATTTGGATGTCGTGCCGCCGTCCAAAGATCATCCGTTTAACCCATTCGACCCGGTGGTAGGCGGCGAACGGATCTTCGGCCGCGGCGCGGTAGACGCGAAGGCGAGCGGCGCGGCGATGCTCATGGCCGCCCTGAATCTCTCCAAGACCGGATGGCAACCGGAAAACGGGAAGCTCATTGTGGCTTTGACTGCTTGCGAGGAGACGCCTCGCCCCAAGAATGGTCTGCAGACGCTTCTCCCCCACCTCCCTGCACTCGACGGGGCCGTCGTCGGAGAGCCTACGAGCCTTCTTCCCTGTTTTTCCCAGAAGGGTCTGCTCATTCTCGAAGTCACGGCGCACGGCAAGTCGGCACACGCCGCCCGGCCGGAAGAAGGAAAGAACGCGATCGCCCAGGCTGCAATGGACATCGCGGCCCTCGAAAACATGACCTTCGGACGCGTTCATCCACAACTCGGAGCCGTGACGAAAGTGGTAACGACAATTACCGGTGGATCGGCTCGAAACGTCATCCCCGAGAGGTGCTACTTCGTGATCGACTTGCGAACGACACCGTCGTACACACATTCGGAGATTATAGAAAAGGTGCGCGCAACCCTCGTATCGGACGTCGAAGTTTCGAGTGAACGATACGTCCCGACCGAGACGCCGGCGGGCAGTGTCATCGCTACGGCAGTACGCCTCGCCCTCCCTGAGGCAACGCCATTCGGGTCACCGACCGTTTCGGATTGGGCGTTCCTGGGGCCGGTACCGGCCGTAAAGCTCGGGCCCGGCGACAGCACGCTTTCACATACAGGTCAGGAGTCTATCGCGATTGCTGAGCTGGAACAGGCCGTCTCACTCTATGAAGCGGTCGTTCGTCACTTTTTTGATGCGGCATCGGCCACTACAAACCGGGGAGAGCAGTCATATGCTCTGGAAGAAGGACGTTGAAGTTGCCCCTTGGGTGATAAGATTCACCGTTGGGGAAGATTACCGCTGGGATCAGGATCTCCTGCCGTATGACGTGGTGGCCACCAGGGCGCACGTAAAGGGACTCGTCACGGCCGGCATCATCTCGGAAAGTGAATTCGAACACATTGGTGCGGCACTGGATGACCTCCTCGATCGATACCGCGAAGGTGAGATCATCGTGAGCCCCGAACACGAAGACTGCCACACCGTCATCGAGGGCTTCCTGACTTCTGAATTGGGAGATACGGGCAAGAAGGTTCACACCGGCAGATCCCGCAACGACCAAGTCCTGGCCGCGCTGCGACTCTACCTTCGCGATAGACTGTCATCCATTGCGTCGGATGCGATCGACTTGGGAATTTCACTCTGCATGCTGGCGACGGCAACCGACGACTGGGTCATGCCCGGATACACCCACACGCGTCAGGCGATGCCGAGCACGCTGGGAGCGTGGGCCATGGGATATGCCGAACTCCTCGTGGGAGACGTCGAACTGCTGAAGGAAACCGCCCGCCGAATCAACCAATCACCGCTTGGAAGCGCAGCGGGATACGGCGTTCCGTTCATCTCGCTGCCGCGCGAACAAGTGGCCGAATCATTGGGTTTCGACGAAGTTCAGACACACGTCACCTCCGTCCAGCTTTCGAGAGGCAAGTACGAGCTCGAGGTCGTTCATGCCGTCGCCCAGTTGACACTGACGCTGAGCAGGCTCGCGGCTGATCTGATCCTTTTCAGTTCGTCCGAGTTCGGCTTCGTATCGATCCCGTCGGCCCTCACCACCGGCAGCAGCATCATGCCGCAGAAACAGAATCCGGATGTGCTCGAACTGGTTCGTGCGTCTCATTTCCGCGTCGCCGCCGAAGCACAATTGCTGCTCACGCTTCCTGCGGGACTGATTTCGGGATATCACCGGGATCTTCAGTTGACCAAGGAAGCCGTCATGCGATCCACGACGGTCGGATCGGACTGCCTCTCGGCGATGGGCGCACTCCTTCCAGGACTGACCTTCAACCGAAAGCGCATGGAGGAGGCCATCGAACCCGACATCGTCGCCACGCACATCGCTTTGAAGAACGTGACAAAGGGAACTGCATTCAGGAGCGCCTACCGTGCCGCCGCTTCGAACGGCCATGAGACCATGAGCATCGCCGAGGCGCTCGAAGCCTATGCAACGGATGGCTCTCCGGGACGCTCGGTGCCGTCGCTCGTCTGGGATCGGCTCGAAGAACTTCAGGAAGAGGAAGGGGGTGTTTGAACGTTGATCGGTGATCATTGATCGGTGATCGTCGATCCCTGATCGTTGACCGTCCCCTACTCTACCTCAAACCCCGCCGTCAGGTCGCCGATCATTACAGTAAATTTTCCCGGCTCGACGACGTACCGTTCATCCACGCCCCAAAAACCCAGATCCGACACAGGAATTGAAAAACTCACTTTCCTTGTCGTTGAAGGCTCGATTCTCACCTTGTCGAACGCCCGAAGTCGCTCGACCGAAGGCGTGATCGTTGCGTATTCGTCTCGCACGTAAACCTGAACGACTTCTTTGCCGGGACGGCTTCCGTCGTTTGAAACGTCGACCGATACCTCCAGCGTGTCATCGACCGAAAGCGTATCGGACACCACCTTGAGATTGCTGTACGCGAAGCTGGTATAGCTTAGCCCCTCACCGAACTCCCATTGTGGATTGAAAGCACTCAGTCCTCCGTTGCGGTCGTACCGCTCGGCGTTCTTGTGGTCGTACGGGACGATAGATCCAGAGTAGCGAGGATAGGTGAATGGCAGGCGTCCTGACGGATTTACATCTCCCACCAGAATTCCGGCCAGCGCCTCGGCGCCGTAGGGTCCGGGCTCGTAGGCGAGAACCACGGCGTCGACGAGCGGCACGATTCGCCGAACGATCCGTGGACGATTCTCTGTCAGGACTAGAACAATGGGTCGGCCCACCGCCGCGAGCGATTCTACCAGGCGCAGCTGGATATCGGGCAGGTCGAGCTCGTCGATATCACCGGGTTTTTCCGTCGAGGGTGCTTCGCCCAGGACGATAACAACGACATCCGACCGAAAGGCCTCCTCCACGGCGGCGCCGATGCTTATTTCCTGGAGCCATGTCGTTCCGGGCACGTACGCGGTCCGGTTAATCCCGCGTCTCGTCACCAGGGCGTCCACGATCGTCGGGGTATCCGGGTAGGCCGCCCCATCCGTTCCTTGCCAGGTGTAGCTCCACGAACCGTGGAGGGCGGGCAGCGACGCCGCGCCGGGTCCCGTTACGAGCACACGCGCGTTCTTCGAAAGCGGCAGAACGGCATCCTCGTTACGCAGTACCGTGATCGCTTCTTCGGCGGCCGAGCGGCTCACGTCGGCGAACTCCTCCGACCCGACGTGCATCGCAAGCGAATCCTGCGGGAACGGATCTTCGAACAGACCGAGATCGAACTTCAGCTGAAGGATCCGCCGAACGGATTCGTCGATGCGGTCCTCGGATATCTCGCCTTTCTTGACGAGATCGACTAACTCATCGGTAAAGGAGTATCCGTGCGGCACCATGCTCATATCGATTCCGGCATCGACCGCCATCTTCACCGCCTCGCGTTCCGTAGCGGCGACGCGATGCACCGTGTGAAGCCGCTTGATCTCCTCCCAGTCACTTACGGCGACGCCGTCGAAGCCGAGCTCGCCGCGCAACAGATCTGTCAGAATACGGTGGCTGGCATGCACCGGCTCGCCGTTAATCTCACCCGGATTGACCATCACGGTTCGTACGCCGGCTTCGATCGCGCGCTTGAATGGAGGCAGGACGTACTCACGAAGCATCCGGTCGGGAATCCATGCCGGCGTTCGATCCTTTCCCGAAAGGGGCAGGCTGTACCCGAGGAAATGTTTGGCGCAGGCGGCAACCCGATCCGGAAGCCCGACATCCGATCCCTGCAAACCATGCACGGCCGCGGCCCCCATTTCGGATACGAGGAACGGATCCTCCCCGAACGTCTCGAAGAAACGAGACCACAACGGTTGTCTGCCGACGTCCAGAACCGGCGAGAAATCCCACGGAATACCGCCGGCGCGCATTTCCATCGCCGTGATCTCATTCTCTTGCCGCACGAGATCGGGATTCCAGGTAGCCGCCATTGCGAGGTTCTGAGGAAATAGCGTGGCGCCATCCATGTAATTGACGCCGTGTACTGCGTCGACCCCGTAGAGTACGGGGATTCCGAGGCGCGTCTCTCCGAGCGCCATTTTTTGGATGGCCGTAACGACCTTCGACCAATGCTCCTGCGTATAGGCGGTGCGGTAAACGTTCTGGATCGAGCCGACGTGCCGATTGACGATAGCCTCTCGGAGCTTCTTCTCGTCGAGCAGGTGCGATGTCGAATCCATTTTGGGCCTGCTCGACACGTCGTCGATCGCGAGTTGCGTCATCTGGCCGACCTTTTCCTCCAGCGTCATTTTCGACAACAGGGCTTCGATACGAGCGTCGAGTGCTTTGCAGTCCCTGGGCAGCGGCCGAAATCGTCCACGCAGGGAGAATAATTATGAATACCGAAAGATTTGCGAGAGGGCGCATCCTCATGAGCTAGTCGTGTCCATTTGTTTTGACCTTCGATCGACGGCTTGACGTCCTCACGACGAGATCGACAGACAGTTCCTCGCCGGCGGGAGGTAATTCGTGGCCGTTTCGGATCCTCGTCTATGAGGCGCCAAAATCGCTCGAATTCCCGGTTCTCGAATCGGCATCAGCCTCGCGCGCGACGTCTCGGATGGTTGGTCTCACGTCGAATCTTCCGTCAGGCGCCCGTGAAGCGCCGGTCGAGGCCACTGAAAAGGCTTTCAGAAAGTAACGTCTGGTATTTGCGTTTTCAACATAAGGGTTTGGTCGCTGAGCGGTCTGAGCGGATTGAGCGGTCTGCGTGCCAGGGCTCCGTAGGGGCAGGCCAGAGCGAAGCGACGGCCTGCCCGCCCAAAGACGCAAGCACCGCCCGAAAACCGTTACCAACGGAACTGGTTACGGTGCCGGTACAGAAGTGTCATTGTGCTCCCAGCGTCCGATCATAGTGCCATCGCAACGGATTCGAGTCGATGTATCCCCTGATCACCAGTAATTCTCTATCGTGCCGTATGAATCGTTCGAAATAATTGCGCTGCCACGCAAAATCGGAATCGATCGTGCGCCGAACGCGCTTCGTCACAGCGCCTTCGATCCGGTTCACTGCCATTGGCAGCGATCGCCGTTGTACATGAACCTAGGCGTTCGGAACTTCCGCCGATTCGGGCGAATTATGGAGAATGTACAAATAATCGCGTGATACGTGGTCCGCGCATTATTTGGTACTTGTCGACATCAATGTGTCGAAACCGGTGCGGAATCCGCCCTAGTTCATTGTCCACGATCATACCCGTCGGCGACAGATCGACGTGATCTACGTCAACACGACCGAGAGATTCTTTGCGTTCGGCGACGCAGACAGTCACGAAATACCGACCCTGCCGATCCGTAGCCGTGACCGGGGACGGGCATAGATTTACGTCGAGCCAAATTCATAACGCGTGTTTTACCACAATAGACACATCTGCGGTACCGGACGTAACCGGATCTTGCCATCAAACGGGTTTCGGGCAGGCCGCCGGCCGCAAGAGCGGCCTCTGGCCTGCCCCTACCCCGATTCTGACACACGCCGCCCCTATATTCTCCGTCGTCAAATCGACCCGACCCACGTTAGATGTTACAGTTCAAATACTTCAACCTGCTTTCCCTCGTTCTTCTGGTCTCGACGATGGGCGCCTCGGCGCAGTCGCTCGACAAGGATACCATCGCGCATCTGAAGGCGCGAAGCATTGGTCCCGCCGGAATGAGCGGACGCGTCACGAGCATAGACGTTGTCCTATCCGATCCTGACGTCATGTACGTCGGCACAGCCTCGGGCGGACTCTGGCGAAGCGTGAATGGAGGCACCACCTGGAAACCCATCTTCGACGACCAGCCCGCGGCCTCCATCGGCGCCGTGGCCGTGAACCAGGCCAATCCCGATATCATCTGGGTCGGCACTGGCGAAGGCAATCCGCGGAACAGTCAGACGGGCGGTACGGGCATGTACAAGAGCATCGACGGAGGCCGCTCGTGGCAGTTCCTCGGTTTGGGCGAATCACGCTCGATTCACCGCATCATCCTCCACCCCGACCATGAGGATTGGGCATGGGTGGGCGTCCAGGGATCTGCCTGGGGAGATTCGCCGGAACGAGGCGTGTTTCGGACCGTCGACGGCGGCAAAACGTGGCAAAAGGTGCTGTACGTCAATGAGAGAACGGGCATCGCCGATCTCGTCGTTGATCCGTCCAATCCCAACAAGCTCATCGCGGCCATGTGGGAGTTCCGTCGCCATCCCTGGTTCTTCAACTCGGGAGGTGAGGGATCGGGACTCTATGTCACCTACGACGGCGGGGACCACTGGACGCAAAAGACGAGCGAGCAGGGACTCCCCGAGGGTGAACTGGGGCGAATCGGCCTGGCCATCGCTCCCAGCAATCCAAACATCGTATATGCCCTCGTCGAGTCGAAGAAGACCGGGTTCTACCGATCGGACGACGGTGGAGACACCTGGAAGCGACTCTCTGAAAAGGACATCGGCGATCGCCCTTTCTATTACGCCGACATCTACGTCGATCCACTGAACGAGAATCGAGTCTGGAGCATTTACGGTGACATCTCCAAGAGCGAAGACGGAGGCAAATCGTTCGAGCAGGTCATCAAGTACACCGGGCAAGGCCTTCATCCGGATCACCATGCGTGGTGGATTCATCCAGCCAACCCGGATTTCATCATGGAGGGAAACGACGGTGGCCTGAACATCTCGCGTGATCGGGGCAAAACGTGGACGTTCGTCGAATCCCTTCCCCTCGCCCAGTTCTATCACATCGATTACGACATGGATCGGCCGTACCACGTCTACGGCGGTATGCAGGACAACGGGTCTTGGCGGGGACCGTCCAGCGTCTGGCGCGCCGGCGGCATCCGCAACGCGTACTGGGAGGAGGTGGACTTCGGCGACGGATTCGACGTCGTTCCCGATCCAACGAACAGCCGCTACGGCTGGGCGATGTCGCAGGGCGGCCACGTAAACCGATACGACGTTCTGACCGGCGCGAAGAAATTTGTCCGCCCGACGCATCCAGACAAAGCAGTCCTTCGTTTCAACTGGAATGCGGGCATGGCTATCGATCCCTTCGATCCTTCGACCATCTATTTCGGAAGCCAGTATCTCCATCGCAGCAGGGATCGCGGCGATACCTGGGAAATCATCTCGCCGGACCTGACGACGAACGATCCGAGCAAGCAGCACCAGCTCGATTCGGGCGGGTTGACCTACGACGTTACCGAAGCTGAGAATTTTACGACGATCATCTCCATCGCTCCGAGTCCGATAGCCCGCGACCTGATCTGGGTAGGAACCGACGACGGAAACCTGCAGCTCACGCGGGACGGCGGCACTTCCTGGACGAATGTGCGAAAGAACGTTCACGGCGTACCCGACTCAACCTGGATCCCTCAGATTCGCCCGTCCAGCTATGACGCCGGTACCGCCTTCGTCGTGTTCGACGACCACCGCCGTAACAATTGGACGCCATATGTTTATCGGACCACGGACTACGGCGCCACATGGACCTCCCTCGTTGACGGAGGGGATATCGATGGGTATGCCCTGTCATTCATCCAGGATCCGACCGAGCCGAACCTGATGTTTATCGGAGCCGAGCTGGGACTCTTCTTGAGCATTGACGGTGGAGCAACCTGGACGAAGTGGACGGCCGGGTATCCGACAGTGTCGACGATGGATCTGGCCATTCAGCCCAGAGATGGCGATCTGGTGATCGGTACGTTCGGCCGCGGCGCCTATATCCTCGACGATCTCGAGCCCTTGAGGGCGCTGGCGCGATCGGGAGCGGGTCTGCTGTCCGAACCGGTGCACGTCTTCAAGCCGACGGATGCATTCCTCGCGCAATTGAAACGCGCCGCAGGAACTCGTTTCGCCGCAGATTTCATGTTTGCCGGTAAGAATCGTGACGTGGGAGCGCTCCTCACCTACTCTCTTTCGGGAGATCCTGGAGAGACGGTCGAAAACGACGAAGATTCGGACTCGCTAAAGGCGAAGAAGCATGCCGTGATCGACATTTTCGATGCCGACGGCGACCTGATCAATTCCATCAAGGGCCCTGTCGAAAAGGGTTTCAACCGGGTGACGTGGAAACTGAACAGAAAGGCGTTGCGCCTTCCTGACAAAGAGCGCCCATCACCGGATACGCTTCTGCCCAACGGCGCCTCGGTCATCCCGGGTGAGTATGGGATCCGTGTCTCGTACGACGGACACGCAGACTCGACTTCCGTGACGGTTCTCCCCGATCCACGGCTCGACGTCTCGCAGCAAGATGTAGCGGCCGGTGAGAAGCTTCGGAAAGAGTATGAATCGCTCGTCAGGGCGGCCACGCAGGCGACCGACCGGATCCGAGACGCGAAAAAGACGCTCCACCACATCGGTGACCTGCTCACCGATCGCACCGACGATGCCGCGCAGGAGCTGAAAACGCGATCGAAAACGGTCCAGGACTCGCTGGACGTCCTACTCGGTATCTTCGTCGACAAGAAAGTGCAAGGCATCCGCTCGGATCCGATGAACGTGAATAACAGGCTCTCGGAGGTAAACTCATACCTCTCATCAACTCCCGGCGCGCCGGGGCAAGGTGCGGAAGTTGCACTCCGGCACGCCCGCGAGAGGTTGCAGGAGGGCCTGGATGCGGTAAATGAGTTCTTCTCCACGGAGTGGAACGCATACCGGCTCGGCGTCGAGGACGCCCAGATCACGCTCTTCAAAGACCAGGCGCCGCTCAAGATTGAATGAACCACCGCCGCCGGACAGCGAGAAACCGACATCTATGCCAATCGACGACTTGAGAAACGAGTTGGCGCGGCTTGACAACGAGCTGCTGCAGTCCGTCGCGCGGCGTCGCGAGCTGGTCCGCGAGATCGGCCGGTTGAAGGAGCAGACCGGACAAGCCGTGCGTGATTTCGATCAGGAACGCCTCGTCATCGAGCGTGCGCGGCAGCGCGCGGAGGAACTCGGCATCTCCACATCGCTCTCCGACACGCTCATGCGACTCTTGATCGGAGATGCACTGACCATGCAGGAGAAGCAGCGAATCGCCCACGACAGCGCCGGTTCCGGCAAATCGGTCCTCATCATCGGCGGCGCCGGTCGGATGGGCCAATGGTTCGCGCGTTTCCTCGCCTCGCAGGGATACCGCGTCGTCATTGCGGATCCGGTGGGCGGAGTGGAAAACCTGGAATGGCATTCGGACTGGCGCGAGTTGAAGCTCGACCACGACGTCATCATCGTGGCCACGCCGCTTCGTATTGCCGCCGAGGTGATGAAGGAATTGGCCGAACGTGGTCCGAGCGGGCTCGTCTTCGACATCGGCTCACTGAAAGGGCCGCTGGCGGAGTCGCTCCGGCGTCCTCGTGGATGCCGGCGTCAGGGTGACGTCCATACACCCCATGTTCGGGCCTAACACCGATCTGCTGTCGGGTCGCCACGTAATTCTGGTCGACGTCGGGAGATTCGGAAGCGGTGAGCCAGGCCGCCGCCATTTTCTCGTCGACGATGGCAGAAATGGTAGCCATGGAGCTCGACGAGCACGACCAGCTCATCGCGACGATCCTTGGCCTGTCGCACGCAACGAACATCGCTTTCTTCTCGGCGCTCGGTGAGAGTGGGGAGTCGGTCGCAAGACTTGCCGGCATGTCGAGTACGACTTTCGAACAGCAGCTGGCCGTCGCAGAAAAAGTGTCGAGTGAGAGTCCCGAGCCTCTACTTCGAGATTCAATACCTGAACCGCTACGGTATCGAAGTCCTGGAGCGGCTGCAGGAGGTCGTTGCAAGGCTTGCCGACGCGGTGCGAGCGGGCGACGAAACCGCGTTCACCGAGATGATGGAGGCCGGGAATGCGTATTTGCGGTCGATGCGGGGGCGAAGCAGGTAGCGGCACTCGAAACTTCGGGTCAGGCAGGGCTCTGAGAGGTCCCTCCCCGCCTCCGCACGCCCTCGGCGCGCTTCGGCGGGTTCGGGATGACAGTGCCGCCTTTATTAAGAGCGCGGGCACAAGGTGTTGGCTGCCACAGTTGCCCGCGCTCATGCGATGCAGGCAGTACCTGCCGGTTTCAAGTTTCAAGTCTTTGGCTACTTCACCACGACCATCTTCCCCAGCTTCACCCTCCTGCTTCCGTCGGCTTTGAGCTCAACGCTGTAGAAATAGACCCCGCTGGGGAAGCCGACGGCATTCCAGGACATCTCCTGATAGCCGGCCTTTTGGGCATTATCAACCAGGCGGGCTACCCGTTGGCCGAGCGGGTTGAAGACCTCAATCCGGACGATGCCATCCTTGGGCAGCGCGTAGGCAATCTTCGTCGTTGGGTTGAATGGATTGGGGTAGTTACCTCTCAGCATGAGCTCGGTCGGCGCTTCGGGTTCGATGCTGATCGTCTTCGATTCCAGTTGTCCGGTCGCCGACGAGATATCAAACGTCAGTTCGGTGGCTTCGCCGACGGGGGCCTTTTCGTCCAGGTCGAACGTGAACGTGGCGGTTCGCGACTCGCCGGGTTTGAGTACACCGACCTGCGAGGTCGTTTCCTCGAAGGTGAGCCAGATCGGAGAAGTATCCAGTTGAGCAGATACATCGTTGAGCGGCACGTTCGTCGAGTTGACGACCTCCAGTTCGATACGGTTGGATTCGGAGGCGTAGGGAATGGCGTATGTGCCGAGATTTGATTGCTTCGCCAAGGGCTGAGCCGAGCCAATTTGAAATATCAAACTGCAAACAGCAAACATGAGTGCATACGGTGCTCGCACGGCTCGGCTGCCAAATAGATGCCCAGAATCTGCATGCACCCCGTACGAATGACCTATACTAAGTTTGGTGTTTGACATTTGATGTTTGATGTTACTGGATCTCGGTAGGTGGTTTGTAGACCCCGTTATCGAAGTCAATGTTCGAGTGCGTATCGAAAAACTCGATCCCCAGCGACCAGGGACGAATGCCGGTCCCGTCGTCATGCTTTGGCGGTTTTCGGCTGAAATAAAGCTTGTGAATGACCTCCCAATCAGTGGGGAGATCGTGCCACGGATAGGCATTCTCCGCCGGCCAGTAGCTCACCCGGATGAAGTGCTCTCCCTCCCATTCGAGCGTCTGAACCGTGTTACCATAGTAGGTGTCCAGAGCAGCTTTCTCAGCGCTTTCGAGCGTCAGCTCGGTTGCGTCGTACAGAACGTCGACAACCACTGCGGCCACAGTATTCTCAGGCAGAACGGATGAGTCCGCTTTTGCTTCGATGTCTACCCAGAAATCGTGGGGCTTATCCTTCGTAACGTTGAGTCGAATGTAGGATCCGACCCCGGTCGTGGTCTGCTGCAGCAATTGACTTGGTGGTAGCTGTTGACCGCAAATGAGGGACTGGATGTCGGGATCCTTGTCGGGAATGCCGGTGGAAGCGCCTGCCGTCGTGTTAACAAGCCACCTCGTGAAATCAAGCACCGTCACCTGAGCGTCAAAATTGAAATCGGTACTCTGGTAGCCGGCGGCTCCAGCCGTGGTCGCGGCCAGCCATTTGGTGAAATCAAGGGCCGTCACGAGGCAGTCCACTTCCGCATCCGCTCCAAACATCGCGTAGACCGTCTCCTGACCGGAGACGATCACCTTCTGCGGCGTGCTGTTGCCATACGCATGCCCCGTCGTGAAATCGTGACGAGCGTAATAGCCCGTCATGTCGACCAGCGTATCCGACATGACGGCGATGTGGTTGCGGTGGTCGACGACGACGAAGTAGTGGCCGGGCGGAGGCTTCAGAAACTGTACTCGCGCCGTGGAATCGGCCCTGAGTGGCACCGCGGATCGTGACACGACGCTGTCAACCCCGACCGTATCGACGATCGAAACCAGGATCCAGTCCACGGCATTGGCAGACGGCACCCAATAGGGCTCAAGCTCGCCATAATACCAGGGGGAACCCGAATAGGGATGGGTCGAGGGGACAACGTTCATCAACCCCGTGCTCATCGACTGTAATGCGACTTTCAGATCAAGAGTGAAGACAGTGTCGATCTGATTGATGTATGGTTCGGTGCCTCCATCTCCGGTAATCCCGCCTGATCGCTGAATGGCCGCGTCTTCATACACCGAGTTTGGATAGTTGCTCAGCAGCGACGCGTAGCGCGAGTCGGCTTCCGCTACGCTGCCCGAACCATGTTTGGAATTAAGATCGGCGTAGAGGGCATAGACGTATCTCGAAATCTCGTTCAAATAGGAAGGATATGAGCCGTTCTCTACGGCGGACTCGATAACAGCCTCGGGCCATGAATCTAGGTAGAGCCACGGGGCCTCGCTGAAGGTCGCTGAAAACGCCTTTCCGAGGGTATCGAGTTCGGCTTCGTCGAGACCGGCAGGGCTGGACACAGTAAAACCGCCGGTGGCAATCTGAGTACGGGATCCGTCAACCGGATCGGGAAAAAAGACAGTAAGCGTGTAGGATCCTACCTGTTCCCAGACGGGGTATGAGAGCAGCAGGTTGAACGTCGTCGTGTGTGTCTCTTCGGGATCGTACGAAACGTCGATCAACTCCTTGACAGCGTCGTATAATCTGATGGCCACCCATTGGCTCGCCATCTGGGCTTTCAAGCTCGTACGTCAAGAGGGACTCTCCGAAGGGCCAAGCAACGGGACCGAAATTCTGCATCTTGTTGCTCGGATTGGACAGCGTCAGGGTCACAAAGATCGGCTCAAAGCGATCGTAACTACTATCATCGAAGTTGAGAGTCGCCTGCGGAAGGACGTCGTATCGTTGAGCGTGCACGTGATCCACGAGCAGCAGGCAGGCCAGTACCAAGAACCCTAGTCGCAATAACATGATGGCGTTACTTTAGTCGGAATTGGCTCTTATCGAGGAGACTGAACGTGGAAACATTGTAAGGGCCATGACCTCTCTGCATCGGTGATGGACCCGAGCTTGATTTTGGGTGCGTGTCGTTAGGCCCCACGCCAATTGCGTGTGCCAGTTCGTGTAACGTGTTTATGCGTATGATGTCGCTGGTATTCTGCCCACCGGAGAGTCCGTCGAGTGAATCATTGGCCGTGGTCGGCGACAGGAGGTCCAAAGGATTCACCAGTCCGAACCCGCCGCCATCAATGTCCGTCCCGTTGTAAATGGAAGTCCAAGAAGTATCACGGCCGTCCGCGATCGGATAGTAGAAATAGTGGGTTGCGGATTCGGGTATCGAGTTGACGGATGCATCCAGAAGATTGTCGATGGTTGTATCGAACACTTGAGACAAAGCAGCGACTTTTCCTCTGTTCTTGTACAACGGATTTGTAGTGCGACCATAATAGACGCCGCTTTTGATCTTGGGAGAACAAGCCGGGTTGGCCACACAGGTCGGATCGGTAACACGGAGACCTGTCCAATACCGACCACCTAGCACAATCAATCCATTCGCTAGAGAGTCCGTATCTTGTCGGGGAAACTTCACCTTATGACCGTCATCCTTGATTTTTATGTAATTTCGATAAGATGAGAATGTCGCACGATTCTCGCCGAGCCACATTAGCGGTTGTGATCCAGGAAGGGTCTGTACGCCGCCAGCGCCTATTGCACCGGCAACCAATGGTCTTGAGGAACAGTTGGGTCTCCAACTCCTGCGCAGCCCAAGCCGCATACTCCGCCTCCAACGTATCAATGAAATCTTCCTTCACATTCGGCCTCAGGCGGCAGTGGCTCGAACCGATCATGACGCCTTGATACTCAGAAAGCTTCGTTATGCCGTCCCCGTGGTGGTGATTCGTGAACTGCGTGGTCATTTCCCAGTCCCAATCAACATCGTTTGCGACGGGTGTGCCGTTCGTATCGGGAAGAGATAGTGACCCACCGTTCAGCGAGTCCATCTCCCAACCATCGGCTATCCCGTCATTGTCGGTATCCGTCGGCCACCGCTTCGTCTGTTCGTAAAGCGTGTCTAAGTTTGCATCGATGTACCTGGCCGTAACGTCGACCGCGCCCCAATAGGTCGTACTGATGAGCGTGACTTCTGCCGTGTCCACATTCATCGACACTTCTTGCGGAGTCACGACAGTGTCCGCTCCGGCGAGGAACCAGATCAACGTATCAGGCACACCTCCCGGGTAATCATGGTTTTCGATCTCGAAACGGACTTTCCCGGTGCCGGAGGCTCCTCTTACAACGGCTCGTGCCGTGATTTCAACGTCGGGCTCGGGCAGGGTGTCACCGGGCGCCGTCACGAATTTCAAGTTGAGGGTATCCCGCTTGATCACTACGGCAAAATTGAACGCCGAGTAGAAATACGTGGTATCGCCGCACGGCAGAGCCAAGGACACATCCCACGTGCTGTCATTATACTGGGTATAAGTTGGGCTGCCCACGGCAGCGCTGAAATCAAGCATATCCGCCTCATTCACGTGAAGCGGCTGCCATGTCGTCGTACTGCCGAGAGCATAGCTGTGATACCAACCTGTGGTGCCTCCGCAGACCACGCTACTACTGTCCACGAAATGATACCTGCCCAACAGGGGGTCGCCGGCTCCGTGCTCGCCATTCACCGTTGTGACATTGCTGTCAGCAGAGCTGAATTTCGTTTGGAATCGGTATGCAGCTCCATAGTATTGGACCTGCAACCAACCATCGAAGGCAGGAGCGATGTTGGAAACAGGCGTAGCAACGAACGCAAAACCGGGAGCCCTCTCCTGGTTGCCGTCAATCTTTGTGGTGTCGCGGAGTTCGACGCGCTCTCGAATCGTTACCTGCCCCTCAGCAGCAGAAACCACGCAAACACTCAGCGCGGCGAGGAGAATGGATCTGCGCCTAACGAGAGAGAGAGAGAGAGAGAGTTAATAGACGAAACATGGCGTTCCGGCGGGCTGCGATCATGACGACCAATGAGTATACGCGCACGAATGGCCGGAAATGGATCACTGAAACTTGAAACTGAGCACTTGAAACTTCGGGTCAGGCGCCTCCTTTGAAGTTCGGCTTTCCGTACAGTTTCAAGTTTCAAGTCTGCTCGTTACTGTTGGTTGCTGCCTCCGCGTAGAGGTCCCTCCCCGCCTTCGTCCGGCTCGCGTGATGGTCGCGGCACTCCCATAGAGGTCCCTCGTCCCCCGAACGCGTTCGGGGTCGGCTTCGCTCCGCTACGCCGTGCGAAGCTCTGTCGGGATGACAAGGCGGCCCTTAGTAAGGGCGCGCGGGCACGAGGGTGGTGGCTGCCACAGTTGCCCGCGCAACAAGAAGGCAGGCAGACCCGCCAATCACCCTGTACGAATGACGTTGGCAAGTTTGGTATTTGAAGTTTGATGTTTGGTGTTAGTCTCATCATTTAGCCGGATCACGCCCCGCTAGATACCCCAGCGCATAGTCGATGTTGTATTTCATCAAGGCATACCCTCCAATCGAGGCATTCAGCCTTGTCAAATCCCTGAATCCACTCCCCCCTCCTGGCTCCGACCCGCCGCCACGAGGGTCGCAACGGCAATCCCCGACCAGATCACATTTACGAACGTCGACGGATAAGCCCCGTAGTATGTCGAATTCACGATCAAGCCGGCCGATCCAGCCAGATTAAGTCCCTGGTAAAGCCAGCTGTGCGAATTGGTCTTCTTGGCGGATATGAGCGCATAGGCCGCCAACAGGGCAATCGCCCCGATCCAGCCGAGCGCGTCGACGAGGAGATTGTTCAAAGCGAGGTACGTTTGCGGTTGTGATCAGTCGATATTGATGTCGAAGAACGAGGCGGCATTCGTCGCGGCGATATGCTCCTTCGCATGCCGTGGAATGCCCGAATCCATGAGCTTCATCACGGTCGGAAGCGTGTAGAGCAGCGGTGTGTGGGATCCGAAGAAGATGCGGTCGAACGCCAGCTCCGACAGAAGCTCCTCCATCGTGAACGCCCACTCGGCAAAGGATACGTCGACGCGCACGTTGTCGGTTTGCTTGCCGAACTCCTTCGCCTCAGGGAGGAACGCGCTCAGACAGACGAAATCGAAGTCGGGGAAACGCTTCGCGAGACGAACCACCTGGGCCACTTTCGGGCCATAAATGTTCAGCGCGAAATAACGGTCCCGCTCATCCTCCATCCGCATCTGGATCATAAGCCGCATGTCACGCTCCGCAATCGCTTCGATCAGTTCAAAAACCGGCCGCGTGTACAGCTTGTAGTTGTGGAAAGTCGGAATGATCCGGATCGTCTTAACTCCCTGATCTACGTAGCTCTCAAACACGTCCTGCCATCGGTTGAGATGGGGATTGATGACCGGCACCGCGATCAGCGACTTCGTCTTTTTGCAGGCGGCGAGAAGCTCCTGATTGTACGGATCGGGATCCTGATAGAAGATGGTCCCAAGATGCGAGACCAGCGCTTTTTCGATCTTGTGCTCGTTCAGGTGCCGTTCGAGGTCTTTGACCGTCTTGATCGAGAAACGCGAAAACGGCCAGTTACCGAACCAGGTATTGATATCTATAAGCATGATGCGTCAGGCCACCCCCAGGAGATTGGCCGCATTGGTGTAGAGAATGCGTTCTTTTTCGGCCTCCGTGATGTCGGCCCCCAGAATCCTTCCGACCTGCGAAGGAACGTCGCGAATTAGCAGATCCGATCCGTAGAGAATCCGCTCGGCCCCCAGGTGCCTGACGGCGTACTCGACGCGTCCCGAGAACGGCAGGTACGCCGAGGTATCGACCCAGACGTTCGGGACGTCCTTGATCTCGAGCGTGCCGCGAAGCTCGCACGTAGTGAGGTGCGCCATGATGATCCGCACGTTCGGGTGCCGGCGCCCCAGCAGGGCCGTGTCCGCCGGATCGCTGTGAAACTTGCGCGCCTTGAGGACGGTCATGTCGGCCGTGTGCTGCAGCACGACGAGACCGTGCTCCTCCGCGGCCTCCATTACGGGTTCCATCACCGGGTCAGCGGCATTGTTGCAGATCTCGAGCTTGATGCCCTTGAAACCGCGCTTGGCGCACCGGTCGACCTCTCTGTGAACGGCCTTTCCGCCGAGCACCGGGTTCAGATAGCAGAAGCCGATGAAGAAGTTCGGATACCATTCGAGCAGCTGCGCCGTTTCGTCATTGAGGATTGAAATCTGTTTCGCCGTGGGCGCCTTGCCGTAGCGCAAAACGTCGCCGAGAACGACCATCCGTTTGTAGCCGAATTTCTTTCCGTATTTGATGGTCCGATCGATGTCTTCCCGCTTGATGTCGTCGTTGAAGAAGACCGGGTGGGTGTGTACGTCGATGATTTTCATGCTGTTAGGTCGAAGGTCGAAGGTCTAGGGTCGAAGGTCCGTAGGGGCAGGCCACAGCGAGCCACGACCTGGGTATTCCGGATCGATGTGTCGTCGAGCGCCGGCCTGCCCGTCCGAAGAGCGCATGCAGCCGAACCCCTTCCGTAGGGGCAGGCCACAGCAAGGCACGACCTGGGTATGCCGGATCGATGTGTCGTCGAGCGCCGGCCTGCCCGTCCCGAATCCTTTGAGTTCGCTTGTCTTTATGCGCGAACCCCTTCCGTAGGGGCAGGCCGCAGCCCAACGCCTCCGTTGCGCATATGGATCTGGGCGTCGTGGCGCCGGCCTGCCCGTCCCCAAAACGCCAGCGGCCGCCAAGGTCTTCGTACATCTAATGTTATTCATGAAGCAATCTATATTATGTACTGATATTTCTAACAATTCGGTGGGCAAGATACAGATCCTGGATCGCGTTTCCGACGGATTTGAAAAGAGTCAAATCGCCTTCGCTTTCCCTCCCTTTCATGCGGCCCAGGACCAGCTCGCCGAGCTCTCCAAGTATATGAGATTCGGCCATGAGACCGGCGCGAATTGGAATAAGAATATCTCCCGCTTCCACGAGGCAGCTCTCACGATGATCCACGAAAACCCGGGCGGCGCAAACGAGATCTGAAGCGATTTCCGCGGCATCGGGACGGTGCGTACCGACCGCGTTGATGTGCACTCCGTCTCCGACCTCCTCGAAGTCAACGACGGGAAGGTTGGACGTCGTCGCCGTGCAGACGACGTCGGCCTCCTTCAGGATCGAGCGATCAGATGCCGCCTGTACGTCGAGGTCGAGTCGCCGGCTCATTGTTGCAGCAAATTTGATTGCGTGCTCCCGACTCCTGCTGATGCAGTAGGCACGTCGAATCGGACGGACGCAGCAAACGGCCTCAAGTTGTGTCTCCGCCTGTGTGCCGGCTCCGATCACGACGGCGACTGACGCATCGGGTCTTGCCAACAGATCCGTCGCGAGTCCCGAGCCCGCGCCCGTTCGAATCGCCGTTACCGACCTCCCCTCCAAGACTGCAATCGGGAGTCCAGTCTGCGAATCAAAAAGCATGACGGTTGCCTGGAGGCGATCCAGTCCGCTGTCGGGGTTCTCGGCATGCACGCTCGCGATCTTGACAGCGTGGCGTCCGAGCTTCGCGGAATGGGCGGGCATGAAGAGCGCGTCCCCGCCTGAGGCCAGAGCGATATGCGTTCGTACGGGAACGTCCGCGGCGCCTGACGATAACTCGGCGAAGGCAGCCCGCATTGCCTCGATGGCTTGCCGCATGGTACAGGCGGCCCGCACCGCCTGGGCCGAGATGTAGGGAATCGGCTCGTCGGGCATGCTCTCAGGATCTGATGATGAATCCATCGCGGAGAGGGTCATCGGGATCGAGGAGAAACTCGTGACGCCCCGTGATGAAGACCCTGCCCTCGACGTCGCGGCGCCACAGCCGAAACGCCGTGGAAATCGACCTTTGCGACAATGGAGGTCTTGAACGAGCTCCCGATGATGCTCTCAATTACGACCGGCTCGCCGACGCCGATCTCTCCGCGCGCATGGTGGATCGCAAGACGTCCGCTTACCCCGGTGCCCGTCGGACTTCTATCCACCTCCCCCTCGGCGAAGATGCATACGTTCCGGGAATGCGCGGCCGAATCCTGGGCTGGACCAACGAATATGGTTCCATACAGAAATCCCAGATCCGATTCTGTAGGATGAGTGATCTCGACCGATTCGGCCACCGCCCGCTTAACGGCCATACCGGCACGAATGATCTCGGGCGCCGATTCGACATCCAGCGAGAGGTTGAAATCTTCGGCCTCGACATAGGCGTAGTAGGCCCCGCCGAACGCCAGGTCGTATCGAACGGCCCCAAGGCCCGGCACCTCCACTACCTGATCGAGCTCGACGACAAACGACGGCACGTTGTCGAACGAGACGCTTGCGACCTGTCCATCTGCGATTTGCGCGTGCGCGGTGACCGTGCCTGCCGGGGTATCGATGCGTACGGTCGTCGTTGGCTCAATCGCGGGAATCATCCCGGTTTCGAGGACAACTTTGGTCACACCGAGGATACCGTGCCCGCACATGCTGCTGTAACCCTCGTTGTGCAGGAAGAGAACGCTGAAATCCGAGTCCGGCGCAACGGGCGGCATCAGGAGGCACCCGTACATGTCCGCGTGGCCTCGAGGCTCCCACATTAGGGCGGTTCGCAGCGCATCGTGGTGCTCCTTGACGTACCGCCGCCTCTCGAGAACCGAGTCCCCGACGGGCTGTGGAAATCCCCCGACGATGACGCGCAACGGCTCGCCTTCGGTGTGAGCATCGATCGTGGTGATGAGCACCCATTCGTCCGGTGGATTCCAGTTGCGTGGCGGCATCGGTGTTCAGGAGGTCGCCTTCATTGCGACAAACTCCAATGCGCCGGGATGGATGTCAAGTTCATCGCCACACATACGGGGCCCACACTGTCATTCCCGCGCAGGCGGGAATCCAGGCTGGACATTGCTAGTTGCTAATTGCTGATTGATAATTCGCCAGGAACCCACAAGCAGCACGCATGGAATTTCCCTCCGCAACCCCGCAACTCTCGCCTCGCTCCGACGTATTCGTTAACCACACCATTTAAAGACCTGCCATGAAAGATGTCTCGAAGATCACGACGTTCGTGGGGCTCGTGCTCCTCGTTGTTGCCCTCGTCGCCATAAAGGACGGGCTGCCGAACATTCATGTGTTCTCGGACACGTTCCTCTGGATTCTTGGCGGGCTTCTCATCTGGAGACTGGCCGGAGGTGGCACCTGCTGTCGCTCGAAGCGAGGCTGCGCCACGACGACGGAGCCGCCCTCTTCTTGATTGACATTCGGCTGTCGTCAAGTCTGGCGCCATTTCAATTCTGAATTCTGCATTCTGAATTCTATTTTCTTCTCCCTTGACTTCGATTGCGCTGATTTACTCAATCTGGGATGTAGTGACGGCATCGGAGGTCCGTTATGTCTCATTATTTCCGGATAGTTTGCTCGCTTCTGCTGCTAGCGTCGCTGACCCTGGGTGCTAATCAAGGGGCGCTGGCCCAGTGCAGAAATTTATTCTGCTGGGAATCAACAGGCGGCCCGCAGAGCGGTGAAGTAACGGCAGTGGCCACAGGCGCCGAGGGCACCATTTACGCCGGAACGGCAGGCAAGGGACTGTTTTACAAGCGCTTAAATGCTCTCGATTGGACGCGTTCGAGCGCTGAAGCGTTCGACGGCATCAGAATAAGTGCAATCGTTTCGTTCGAGAATGCGCTCATCGCTGCGACTGCGGGCAAGGGAGCGTGGAGATCGCTCGACGGCGGCGAGAACTGGAGTGGACTGAGCGACGGATTCAACACGCTCATTGTACACGCACTCATGGTCTCGTCCGATGGGCGGCTGTACGCCGGAACCTCAAGTGGGGTCTATCGACTTTCGAACAGCGACGAGTGGACCACGCTTCGTGGAGGAGCGGAGGGTCATGACGTCCGTACCATCGCGGAGACAAGCAGTGGGGTACTGCTCGCCGGATCGTACGGCAGGGGCATACTTCGCTCGAGCGACCAGGGTTTGAGCTGGGAGCTCGTCGGGAACGGTCTTGCGACCACCATTATCCGGACGCTCGCAGTCAACGATGAAGACGAAATCTACGTCGGGACTTTCGGCGGCAACGTTCTCCAGCGTTCGGATGACGGAGGCGACACGTGGGTTGCATCCGGCGACGGCCTGGAGGCCCAGGGTGTTTGGAATATATCGATAGCCCCGGACGGAACGTTTTTCGCCGGAACGCGAGGCAAGGGCATCTTCGTTTCCGAGGATGGCCGAAACTGGCAGGCTCGGCCTTCGCCGGCGACTCCCGTCAACGGGTTCGCTTACACGGCCGGCAACGTTTTCGCGGCGACGCGCGTCGGACTGCTGAAGTTGCAGGGAGCTGCCGAATGGTCACTCGTGGGTATCCCGTTCTCCCGTGTGAATGCGCTGCATCCCCTGGATGATCGTCTACTGGCAGGACTTCATCTCGGCGGCGTTCAATACTCCGACGATAACGGACGCACGTGGACGCCGTCCACTCTGAACAACAAGGCAATTCTCTCGTTTGCTGACGACAATTCAGGCGGCGTGCTTGCCGGAACCTCGGGATCGGGCCTCTTTCGATCGATGGATAGGGGCGATTCCTGGGAGGAGATCTGGAATACGATCCGGGTCGTCAACTCGATCGACGTGGATGGAGACGACGGCATTCTGGTCGCTACGGACAACGGTGTTTATCGACTGGCAGCGTCCGACAGTGTCTGGCGGCGACTGAGCCCTCCGGGTATCGCAACGCGAAGCGTGCTCGCCACGCAAGACGACGTGCTGCTTGCCGGGTCGGAACGCGAAAGTATCTGGCGATCGGATGATAACGGTGAAACATGGTCACAGGTGGCGCCGGAGCTTCGGGGCGACGAGACGTGGATATGGGATCTGATCGAGATGCCGGATGGACGAATTGCCGCAGCCACGATTTCGGAGGGCATCTGGCTTTCATCCGACGCGGGTCTGACGTGGCAGCCACTGCCGGGTACCGCTGAGGAAGCCGTCGCCGATCTTGCGCTTGGATGGAAACGGAAACCTCATGGCGGTCGGATTTTACGGCCAGGTATTTTATCTCGGAAAGTCAGCGTCGACCGCAGAGTCTATCGGGCCGCCTTTTGTCTCCGCTCCGGTGCGCTCAATGACCGTGCTGGGCGATTGGGCGATCTATATCGGCACGGACCCACTCGGCGTGGTGCAACTCTTCGTCATCGCCAAGTCCGAAAATGAGCGCGAGCACGCGCTAGACGATGGACCTGAAGTCTACCCGAATCCGGTCAGGGACAGGACCACCGTTCGATTTGTGACATCACAGTGGTCCCAGATACGGTGGACACTTTACGACGTGCTCGGTCGATCGGTGGCGGCCGGAAACCAGGTTGCTCAGCCCGCCGGAGAACGCGAACTGCCAATTGATACGTCGCAACTGACGTCGGGTATTTATCTGTTGTCGCTCGAAACAGACCGGCAGGCATGGTCAACAACGCTTGTCGTGTCGCGGTAGCTCTCAGGCTACGATCCTTGCGAAGCGGCGCTTCCCGACCTTGACCACGAACGGTGCACGCACGGAGAGATCCACAGCACCTTCCACGTCCGTCACTTTGTCCCCGTCGATTGAGACGGCGCCCTGCTGGATCATCCGACGGGCTTCCGATTTGGAGGCCACGAGCCCGGTCTGATGCATCAGATCCAGCCATCCGATCGTTCCACCTCCCAGATCGGCAGCGCTGAACTCGGGCATGTCGTCGGGTTCTTCCTTGCGAATGATGGTCTTCTCGAAGTGGTCCCTCGCCGACTGGGCCGCGTCCTTTCCGTGATAGAGCTGGACGATGGAGAATGCCAGCTCATGCTTCGCATTGCGCGGGTCGGTCTCGGCAAGCTTTTTCAACTCGGGCAGGCGTGCCGAGTCGACGGCGGTTGCAAGCTCGAAGTACCGATAAATCAAGTCGTCTGGAATCGAGAGTGTCTTCCCGTACATGTCCTCAGGCGCTTCAGAAATGCCGATATAGTTGTCGTACGATTTCGACATCTTCTCCACCCCATCCGTACCAGGAAGAATCGGCATCGTGATACAGACTTGAGCGTCCATATCGTTCGCCTGCTGGATGTCACGTCCGACCAGCAGATTGAACTTCTGGTCGGTGCCGCCCAGTTCGACGTCGGCTTCGATGGCCACGGAATCCTGAGCCTGGGCCAGCGGATACAGAAACTCATGCACGGAGATAGGCTGGCCTGACTTGTAGCGGTTCTCGAAATCGTCGCGCTCGAGCATGCGGGCGACCGTATACCGGGAAGCGAGCTTGATGACGTCCGTGAAGCTCATGGCGCCGAGCCACTCCGAGTTGTAACGGATCTGAAGGCTGGATACATCGAGCACGTGCCCTGCCTGCTCGACGTAGGTGGCCCCATTCTCATGCGCCTCTTGTGCAGTGAGCGCGGGACGCGTCTTCGAGCGGCCGCTCGGGTCGCCGATCATCCCGGTGAAGTCGCCGATGATGAGGATTGCCTGGTGCCCGAGATCTTGAAACTGGCGCAGCTTCCGCAGAACGACCGCGTGCCCGATGTGGAGATCGGGCCGGCTGGGATCACAGCCCAACTTGACGTTCAGCGGCCGACCCGTGCGGTATGAACGCTCGAGTTTTTCGACGAGGGCTTCTTCGGGAATGATTTCCTCGACGCCCCGGCGAATCTCGATGAGTTGCTGTTCAACAGGCAGAAATTTGGGCGGCTCGGCCCGGATCGTTTTCATGATGGTTCAGGCATGATGATTCATGAATCCTCGCCGGGCTGAAGCCCGACTCGGAGGGTGGTGTTGCGGCCTCTCCGACCCCGGGCTGAAGCCCGGGGTGACCGTCCAAACTCGGAGTCCCAAGAAGTCGCAGAAACCTGACAGGCTCTTCCTCGCCTCTTTCTACGGTATCTGCTCGTCCTTTCGGAAACCAGTCAGGTTCTTCCATCACCGATTCCGAGCCTCTTTGAGCACGCGATCGAGACTCCTGCGACTTTCGCGCTCCGCAATATCGGCTCGCTTGTCATACTGCTTCTTGCCCTGTGCTACTCCAATTTCGACTTTAGCCAGGCCCCGCTTGAGATACACGCGAAGCGGCACCAGGGTAAATCCCTTCTGTTCGACGGCCTTTCTGAGCTTGCCGATCTCGCGGCGATGCAGGAGCAGTCTGCGAGGACGACGCGGCTCGTGATTGAAATGCGTGCCGTGCGTGTACGGAGAAATGTGGCAGTTCAGCAAGGTGACCTGACCATTCTCGATCGAGCAGTAAGCCTCTTTAAGGTTGATCTTCCCTTCCCGGATCGATTTTACTTCCGTCCCCTGCAGTGCAATGCCTGCCTCGAAGCGCTCGCCGATATGATATTCATGGCGAGCCTTCCTGTTTGTCGCAACGACCTTTTCTCCTTCCATATTGCCGTCCGGCGATCATTCGGGCGAAGCCACCAATCTTAACGCAGGAATATCATCGAGTATACCGACGTAGAAGAGATAGTGCGTCAATTCGTCGAGGCCGTCCGAAACCTCCGGGTCGTAACTCAATCGCAGGCTCTTGTTCGCGTAATCGAGTCCGTCGACGTTCTCTTCGGACGCCTCACCGTCATCACCGCGGAGAATAGCGAACAACTGCTGCTGGAGAATGTCGGCCGACGCATCCGCCGCCATATCGGGCCGGACGACAAAGAAGCCCCACGTAAGCGGCGTTCCCGTCATCTCGAACCACTCCTGGCCGAGATCGAGGCGGCGATCCTTTTCGATGCCGGCAGCTTCGCGCCCAAAGACCAGATCGGCATCCGCCTCGCCCTGACGGATAATTGAAGTCGTCCGCTCGTACTGTTCCCTCAGAAGAATCGACGCGAGCCCGTAGAAGGGCTCCGAATCCTGGTCGCAGCGCACAGTACGGACCTCAAGGATGGGTCGATTAATGCGCAAGGCGACATTCGAGAATCGTCGAGTCGACGCGAAGCCAACGCCCGGAAGAACTGAAAACGCGGCCGTGTTCTGGAGCACCTCGATGCTTGGGACGAGGGCTGCGTCGACATTACCCTTGAGCAACTCCTCGCCGCAGTGCGAGGGCGAGGTCAGAACGACGTTCCAACCAGTCTCGGAGAGCCGCTGTCTCGAATCGGCGAGGGGATCAATGTCCCAGAGTGCTATCCGCACGAAATCGTTGGACGGTCGGATCAGTTGGTTTTCTCGGGCCGGCGACGCTCCTGAATACGCGTTGCCTTGCCGCGGAGACCACGCAGGTAGTACAGCTTCGCACGCCGTACGCGTCCTTCGCGGACCAGCTCGATTTTGGCAATCTTCGTCGAATGCAGCGGGAATACCCGCTCCACGCCGATGCCGTTCGAAACCTTCCGAACTGTGAAGGATCGACTGACGCCTCCGCCTCTTATCCCAATCACGACGCCCTGGAATTGCTGAATCCGTTCCTTCTCGCCTTCGATAACGCGAACGTGGACGTTCACCGTGTCACCGGCGCGAAACTCCGGGAGATCGTCACGGAGCTGCGTGGCGGAGATCAGGTTTAACTTCTTATCCGACATAGCTGTATACCTGCTACGGTTAGTATTCTAAATAGAATATTTATTTACAATAACTTAGTACGAATCATTCCACCATCAGATCGGGCCGTTTCTCGCGGGTCCGGCTGACGCGTTCGTTTTCTCGCCAGTCAGCGATTCGGCGATGATCGCCGGAGCGCAGTGCTTCAGGAACCTCCATCCCACGAAATTCCGCGGGCCGGGTGTACACCGGTGCACCCAGGAGATCATCCTGGAATGAATCCGTCAACGCCGACTCGGAATCTCCGAGCGCGCCCGGAACCAACCGGACGATCGCGTCGACAACAATCAGTGCAGGCAGCTCGCCGCCACTCAGCACGTAATCCCCGATGGAGATTTCCTTTGTGACGAGGTGGTCTCTGACGCGCTGATCCACGCCCTTGTAATGGCCGGCGAGGATGAGAAGGTTCTTCTTGATCGATAGTTCGTTGGCGACCCGCTGATCGAAGCGCGCCCCGTCGGGCGTCATATAGATCACCTCATCGTAGGGTCGTCCCTCGCGTTCAGCCTCTGCCGAGAGCGATTCTATGCAGGCGAAAACCGGCTCGGGCTTGAGCACCATGCCGCCCCCGCCTCCAAACGGATAGTCGTCAATCTGGCGATGTGGATCGACCGTGTAGTCGCGGAGGTCATACACGCGCACCTGCACGACGCCCTTTTCCTGCGCCTTGGCCAGAATGCTTTCCTTGAGCGGCGCCTCGATGAGACCGGGTAAGCCAGTGATGATATCGACAAAGAGCGCGGGCATGTAAATCAGAGCTCCAGAAGTCCTTCGATCGGCCGTACGACCAGCTTGCCCTCGTCGAGGTGCGACTTGTCGACGAACTCGGGCACATCGGGAATGAGCACTTCGCCGTCGGACGCTTTCGCAACAACGAAGATATCCTGTGCCGGCATTCGTCTCACCTCGGTGACGGATCCGATCGGCTGCCCGTCCTCAGTTTGAACGCTTATGCCGACCATATCGAAGAGGAAATACTCGTCTTCATCGAGCGGCAGCTGTTCGCGATCCACACAGAGTGTCGCGCCCTTGAGCAGATCCGAAGCTTCTCTCGAATCGACGCCCTCCAGGGCAAGCACCACCTCCGCCCGGCCATGCCGGGATCGAATGTCGACGCTTTCTATTTTCAGCTCAGTTGTCGCCCCCGTCTTGCCGACGGCAAGAACATGATCAAACGACCGAAACCGCGCCGGATCGTCCGACAGTGGATACACCACGACCTCGCCGCGAAGGCCGCGACTTTGGACGATGCGTCCCACCGTTATCAATGATTCGGCTGATTTCATGGCTGACACGCAACAACTCGATCACGTTCAGGCTTTCTTCTCTTTCTCGTCGTCGCTTCCTTCTTCTTCCGACGCGGAATCAGCCTCATCGGCTTCGGCTGCCTCGGCGACCTCTTCGGTTGCTTCTTCGACCTCTTCCGCTGCAACCTCGGCGACCTCTTCCACTGCTTCAGGAGCTTCGGCAGCGACTTCTTCCGTAGCCTCCGCAACTTCTTCTACGGCTTCAGGAGCTTCGGCAGCGACTTCTTCCGTAGCCTCCGCAACTTCTTCCACGGCTTCGGGAGCTTCAGCAACGACTTCTTCCGTAGCCTCTGCAACTTCTTCTGCGGCTTCAGGAGCTTCGGCAACGACTTCTGCGGCTTCTTCGACAGCTGCTTCCGCTTCTTCCGCAACCTCGACGGCTGCTTCGGTGGCCTCGGCTGCCGTTTCTGCAGCGACGGTCTCTTCGGCGGCTCCTTCCGGCTTGTCGGCTTCGACTTGCGCTACGTTCGCTTCTTCCTGGGCATGTCGCGCGGCATCCGCAGCGCGTGCCTGCTCGGCGGCGAGTTCGGCCTCGGCGGCTTCTTTCGCAGCAGCGGCTTTCGCGGCAGCTTTTGCTGCGGCTTCAGCCTGCGCTTTTGCACGCTCGGCAGCCTCCGCTTCGGCAAGCTTGCGTTCTTCCTCGAGCGCGGCGCGACGGCGAGTTTCCTTGGTCTCCACGGTAGAACTTCTTTGCGACTTCTCGGCACGCCAGGCGGAGAGCGCTTCGGAGATCTGCTCCGGAGATCTTCCTCCTCGAAGGAGATGCCGCTCATAGAGCAGGCCCTCACTCTTCAAGAGACTCCGAACGGTGTCGCTGGGCTGGGCGCCCTGATCAAGCCAATAGTTGACCCGGTCCGCTTTGAATTCGATCTCGGCGGGCTCCTTTACGGGGTAGTAACGCCCCAGGTCTTCGATATAACGACCGTCCCGTGCGTTCCGGCTGTCCGTAGCCACAATCGCATAAACGGGAGCCTTCCGGCGGCCCATCCTCTTCAGGCGAATCTTTACTGCCAACGCTAAACCTCTTCTACTAAATGTTTGTTTTTCTAAAAAGTAAGGGGTCAGTTCCGCTGTGCCCCCATCAGGCTTC
Source organism: uncultured Bacteroidota bacterium (assembly GCA_963768715.1). GTDB lineage: Bacteria > Bacteroidota > Rhodothermia > Rhodothermales > DATKEJ01 > DATKEJ01. The sequence goes on along the minus strand of CAVYJC010000008.1, from coordinate 303,976 downwards.
CCAAGTCCACTGATCGTTTCTTACCGGAAAGCTTCATTACCGTCTTCATCATTTTCTGCATGTCCCGAAACTGCTTGAGCAGCTGATTGACGTCGGATACTTCCATACCGCTGCCATTTGCAATGCGAAGGCGGCGGCGGCCGTTGATCAACTCGGGACTGCGCCGTTCTTGCGGCGTCATCGATTGGATCATGGCCTCGATGTGAACGAAAGCATCGTCTTCGATGTCGACGTCTTTGATCTGACGTGACACGCCCGGGATCATCCCGAGCAGGTCTTTGATCGACCCCATCTGCTTAATGCGGTGAAGTTGTTCGAGGAAATCCTCGAGGTCGAACTTCTGCGACCGAATCTTACGCTCGAGCTTTTCTGCCTGCTCTACGTCATACTGCTCCTGGGCCTTTTCGACGAACGACACGACGTCGCCCATACCCAGAATCCGTTGCGCCATCCGATCGGGGTAAAACTCGGTAAGCGCATCGAGCTTCTCGCCGGTCGAGGCGAATTTGATCGGTTTGTGGACGACCTGGCGGATTGAAAGGGCTGCGCCGCCGCGTGAATCGCCGTCGAGTTTGGTCAGGACGACCCCGTCGAAATCCAGCTCTTCGTTGAAGGCTCTTGCCGCGTTGACTGCATCCTGCCCTGTCATCGAGTCGACGACGAACAGGATCTCATCAGGCTCGACGACTCGCTTGATTTCGGCAACTTCGGCCATCATCTCCTCGTCGACGTGGAGTCGTCCGGCCGTATCGATGATCACCGTATCACGTCCGTTGCGTCGGGCTTCGGCGATCGATTCTCGTGCAACCCGAACCGCGTCGCGCACGGGCACGCCGTTCTCTTCGATAGAAAAGACGGGGGTCGGAATCGAGGCGGCAAGCGTCTTCAACTGGTCGACCGCTGCAGGCCGATAGACGTCGGCGGCCGCCAAAAGCGGAGAGTGACCGTCCGACTTCAGCTTGAGCGCAAGCTTTGAAACAAACGTCGTCTTCCCGGATCCCTGCAGCCCGGCGACGAGAATAACGCGCGGTACCCGCTTGCCGTCATTCAGATCGACCTGCTCTCCCCCAAGCAATCCGACCAGCTCGTCATAGACGATCTTGACCAGTTGCTGACCAGGTTGAAGCGAGGACAGAACCTCTTCCCCGAGCGCCTTCTCCTTGACGCGCTCCGTGAAATCGCGCGCCACCTGAAAGTTGACGTCGGCATCCAGCAGAGCACGGCGAATCTCGCGCATCGTCTGCGCGATATTCAACTCGTTGATGCGCCCCTGCCCGGTCACTGACCGCAGGGCTACATCGAGCTTTTCCGAAAGTGTCTCAAACATGGCTGAATGGACCGGTAAGCACCGGGACTTCGTCGTTTGTATACAGAAAAGACAAAGTACGTATTTTCGCGTGAGTTATCAACGAAGCCTCACGACGTGATTCGTGAACATTTCGCAGGTACGAAATCGTCATGATGCTTCGTTTTTCGAGAGGAGGTCGTCCAGCGTCTCGTAGGCTCTGCGCAGGTGCGGAATGACGATCGATCCCCCCACGACAAGCGCAACGTTCATGGCCTCGACGATTTCTTCTTCACTGAGACCTGCCTCGACACAATTGATCAAGTGATACAGGATGCAATCGTCGCAGCGGAGCACCATCGACGCGACGAGGCCGAGCATTTCTTTCGTGGGTCGATCGAGCGCTCCTTCCTTATACGCGTTGGAATCGAGATTGAAGAAGCGTTTAATGCCCAGGTGGGCTTTGTCGCCCTCCAAAATCCTTGCGTTCATCCGGGTACGGTAGGCATTGAACGCCCCGATACGATTGTCATTGTTCGTTTTCCTGTCCATATTCCTCATGGTAGAGTGCCGGATTGACGGTGGCCACACGAAATTCGCATGCTTCGCATCCCATGAACCTCGGCAACAACTCCCTCGGCAAGGACGAGCTTCGCATCCAATGCCGACGTTATCGCGAGACGCTGGACGATTCGCGCTACGAGGAGCTTTCCTCCGCGATCGTCGGACGGGTCTTACAAAGCAGCGTCTTTGACGAGGCGGAAGTCATCCACATCTACTGGCCTATTACCGAGCGCCGGGAAGTCGACACGCGCCCGCTGATCGCTGCGCTTCACGAGGCCGGCAAACAATTGGTCGTGCCGGTCTGTGATCCGACCGCCGATCCATCGGCGGGACGAATGCTCTATCGCGTGTTCGCCGGGAGTGACAAGATGCAAAAGAACGTGTGGGGCACCTATGAACCGCTCGCCTCACCAGCCGTTCCACCCCCTCGCATCGATCTGGTCATCGCGCCGGCGCTCGCCGTCGACAGGCACGGATACCGCCTTGGCTATGGGGGAGGCTTCTACGACAGGTTCTTGAAAGATGCGGATTGCGCTACCCTTTCACTCGTATATTCGCAGTGCCTCTTCGATCTCGTTCCGCACGACCTGTTCGATGTGCCGGTCGGCCTGATCGTGACCGAAGACGAGTTGGTTCGCGTGGGGACCTCTGCAACCTGAAAGTCCCCGGATCGTACCTATTAGTTGTTATGCGATCGGCCCCCTCTCTGAGATGAGTACACGTACACAGACATCCGTTCGGAAGGACGACGAGAAGTCCTCAGATTTCCTCGAGGAAAACCTGTACCTGGACGAGGTTACCGACGACGATATCGAGGCTTTCCTCGAAGAGCGTGAAGGAGAAAAGTCGACGGGCTTCTGGAACCTTCCGACCGTCGCAGGGCTCTCGATCATATCCGTCGGCGTCGTCTATTTACTCCAGCAAATGGGGCTATCGCTGCCGCTGGATTTTTCCATGCTCGTAGGCGCTCTTCCGTGGCTCGCCGGCGTTCTGATCATCCTTCTCGGCTTCGGGGTTCTGTCATGGACTCCGCGCAAGAAGCGAAAGAAGAAAGAACGCGCCAAACAGAAGGTGAGAGTTGCCATCGCTTCAGCGCCCCCGTCGGTCCGAACGCAGACCCAGACGCCACCATCCGGTACGAAGAGACGTCTCGTCAAGTCCAAGACAAACAAGAAGTTAGCCGGGGTTTGTGGTGGACTGGGCGAGTATTTCGGAGTCGATCCAACATTGATCCGGATCGGTTTCGTGATTGCGACGATCTTTGGTGGAGGCTTTCCGGCTGTGCCGCTCTACATCGTGCTGGCGATCATCATGTCAAACGCCGACAAGAAGCAGCAGCAACAATTGCGGGCGCAGGAAGAGCGCATAAGGGTCGTTCGTGACACTTGAGTCACGCAAACAGAATAGAGGCCAATGACCAAGCTCATCAAATCAAGCTACGACCGTAAAATTGCAGGGGTGTGCGGCGGTATCGCCGAGTACTTCAACGTCGATCCGACGGCCGTGCGTGTCGGTTATGCCCTCGTGTCGCTCGTTTCGGGCGTCTTCCCCGGCATTATCGTCTACATCCTGCTGTCGGTCATAATGCCCGATGACTGATCCGGAGATCTCCCGCACATTCCGTGCGCGAGCCGGTACCATCTCCTATTGCACTTCCGGCAGCGACCCTGCAATCACGACTCGGAGTTGATCGAAATCGAGGTAGCGACGCACCGCCTCGTTGACGTCATCGAGCGACAACGAACGAATCTCGCCGGGGAAATCTCTCAAGTAATCAGGGGGGAATCCATTTCGAAGATTCGCATGCAGCGTGTGAGCCAGTCCTCGGGTTGTGGAAAGTCCAACCTCGTACGATCCACAAATCGTTGTCTTCTTGGCAGCCAACTCTTCAGCCGTGACGCCGGCTTCAAGGAAGCTGCGGACCTCCTCGAGCGTCGCCGCGACACCCTCTTCGAGACGATCCTTGCTCAACGTCACAGAGATCTGCCACATCCCCTCGTAGGCGGCATCGAACCCGGTCAGAGACGACCCGATCCCATAGGTCAGGCCCATTTCATTACGCACTTTCGTCATCAGCCGGGCTGAAAAATTACCCCCGAGGATGTAGTTGGCCACATAGAGCGCGAGATAATCTGGGTTGTTACGGCGAAGATGAACCGCGTGCCCCACACGAACGTCCAGATTGTCGCGATCGTCGATATGAATCTCCATGCGTTCGCGATTGTCATCCAGCCGGCCCGCCACGTCGAACTCTCCTTCGCCGCCTCCCCCAATCCAGTCACCAAAGGCGTCGACAACGGAATCAGCAAAATTGCCGGGATCGAAATCGCCCGCCATACAAACCGCGAAGGCCGAATGTCCAAAATGGGATTCATGATAGGAGCGGACATCTTCCGGAGAAATCCGCGCGAGAAGGTCCAGCTCGGCAGCGGGCTCCCGGCTGAAATTTGGATGCGCCGCAGTGAAGAGGCGTCCGCGCAGCGCGACACCGGCTCGATACGACGTGCTCTGGGAGGAACGTCTGAGTGATGCACGCTCTCTCTGGATCACTTTCTCGAATTCGCTCGGATCCAGCAGGGGCTCGATCAGCTGCTCGGCCGTCAGTTTCAGAATATGCGGGACGTCCCTCGCCAGCGACCGTCCCGAAAAATGCACCCTGGAGCCACTCGACCCGAAACTGATCTCGGCGCCGCGATCCTCGAGCTCCAATGCCAGCTCGAAACGATCTCGCTTGCGCGTCCCCTTGTTCAGGAGGTTCGTGACGACGTCCTGAGTCAGCTCCTCGCCGGCGGCGAACCGGGGATGCGTCTCGATGGAACCGTGCCAGGAGACGACATCCCTGACGGGGCGCGACACGACAACCACCTGGATACCCTGCTGTTCAAATGCCACCGGGACAGGCAGGGCGTCAATCGGCGCGTCCGTTTCTTGAAACCGGTTCATAGAATCCAGTAGTTTGGGAGTCCGATGTGAGATAGGCCTTCGCGACGCGCGCAACGTCGTCGCTTGAAACCCTCTCGATCCGCTCTCGGAACGTCGTGTAGAGTTTCCAGTCGCCGGCCGCAATCGCTTCGTTCAGCTGCGCCGCGATCTGAAACGGGCCGTCCCGCCCAAATGCTTCCTGCGCTTCGATTCGCGCCCGGGCTCGTTTGATTTCTTCCGTCGTTACGCCTTCTTCGACGACCGATGCAATGAGTCTCTCGCAAGCTTCATCAATCTCATCGAGCGTCGCACTGTCACCGGCCATCATGTAGAGCTGAAACAAACCCGGATCACGATAACGTCCCGACGACGATGAGATCGACGTCGTCAAACCGGTATCGGTCAGCATACGGTATCCTCTGCTACTCATGCCTGATGTCAGCACGTAGGAAAGCAGCTCGAGCGCGTCGGAATCTTCTTCCAGCGCAGACGGTGTCTTGTAGGCCCGAACGACAGCGCCGACCTCACCGGCCTGACGAACGACGACACGCCGCGGGCCGGTCTGCGCCGGCTCTCTCGTCCGTACGTAGGGAATCGGCTCAGGACTGGCCGGCACGGCCCCGAATTGCTGCTCGATGAGCGCCAGCGCATCGGGCACCTCAATGGCCCCGATCACGGTCACGGTCGCGTTGTTGGGCCAGTAAAACGTATCGTAAAACTTCCGCAGGTCCGCCGCCGTGATCGTCTCCACGTCACTCCGCCACCCGATCGTGGGATGGCGATACGGATGCGCGACAAACGCTGCGGCCCAGACCGAATCGTGCAGATTGCGGAGGGGTTCATTTCGACCACGATCGAGTTCATTGAGCACCACAATGCGCTCTGACGCAAGATCCTCCTCGGCAATGAGCGCGTTGCGCATTCGGTCCGCCTCAATAGAAGCCGCCAGTTGCAGATGCTGGGTCGGAAGAACTTCGTAGTAGTTTGTTCTGTCCAGCCACGTCGTGGCGTTAACCTGAGCGCCAACCTGCTGTAAAAGTGCAAAGATGTCGGTGCCCAGTCGTCGATTGAAGCGCTCACTCCCCTTGAACATCAGATGTTCGAGCAAGTGGGTAGCGCCTGTCGTGCCCAGACCTTCGTTCCGACTGCCAACGTGGTAGGTCACCATGAACGCAGCGACGGACGTCGAAGGATCCGGCAAGACGAGCACGTTCAGCCCGTTCGCCTTGAGCACGTAGTGCAAAACCCCCGCGGAGGCTTCCACATACTCGAATGCCTCGTTTTGCGGGATGCTGTCGGGGTCAGTGCGCATCGAGCCAGTTATCTCCAATTCCAACGTCAACTTCGATAGGGACCTTCAAGGGAAGCGCCTCCACCATTTCCTTAACTACGAACGTTCGAAGCTCCTCGATTTCGTCAGGGGGGACTTCGAAAACCAACTCGTCGTGAACCTGCAGGATCATTCTGCTCGCCAGTTTTCGTCGCTTCAACTCGGCATGTATCCGCACCATCGCGGATTTGATCATGTCGGCCTGCGTACCCTGAATCGGCATGTTGACGGCAATCCGTTCGGCAGCCGACCGATCGTTGTGGCGCCGCGATTGAATGTCGGGGATATACCGCCTCCGCCCCAGAATAGTCTCGACAAAGCCGTTCTGTCGCGCAAGGTTCACCAGATGACTGATGAGGCGACTCACGTTCGGATAACTCCGATGGTACTGATCGATAAGATCTTTCGCCTCGTCACGCGAAATGCGCAGCCGCTGGCTGAGTTCATAGGCAGAAATCCCGTACGGGATGCCGAAGTTCACTTCTTTCGCCTTGCGCCGCATCTCGCGCGTCACCTCCTCGAGCGACACGCCATACATTTTGGCCGCCGTCGCCCGGTGAATGTCCTCGGATGCCTCAAATGCGGCGATCAGGCCCGGATCCTCAGACATCGATGCAAGGATGCGCAGCTCGATCTGTATGTAATCCGCCGCCAGAAATCGCATCCCCTCGACAGGCACGAAAGCGCGACGAATCTCCCGTCCGGTGTCTGATCGAACGGGAATATTCTGGAGATTTGGGTTCGCAGACGAGAGCCTCCCGGTCGCCGCCACCGCCTGATTGAAGCTGCCGTGGATGCGGCCCGTGTCGGGATGCACGTATTCTCCGAGATTGTCGACGTACGTGTTCTTCAGCTTGGTCAGCCGCCGCCAGTCGAGAACGAGTCCGGGCATCGGGTGCTCCGCCGCGAGCTGCATGAGCACGCGCTCGTTCGTGGACGCCTGTCCGGTGGACGTCTTTCGGAGCGGTTTCAGCTTGAGTTTCTTGAAGAGAATGTCTCCGAGTTGCTTGGGCGAGCCGATGTTGAACTCCTCCCCGGCCATATCCAGAATCTGCTCTTCGAGCGTCCCGATTTCACCCGAGAGTTGGCTCGAAATCTCGTCGAGGGCATCCGTGTCGACTCGCACGCCGAGCATCTCCATGTCGGCAAGCACGGGAATGAGCGGGTACTCGATGCCGGCGGCAATGTCGCCGCGACGATCCTGCTGCAGTCTTTCACTGTATACCGCCTGCAGGCGCAGGGCAGCAGCCGCCTGCGCCGCGATGAATGTCGCCCGCTTGCCCGGGTGCTCTTCTCTCCTGATGCGATCGGGATCCGGGATGCGGAGCCCGAACTCCCTGAGAGCCAGTCGATCGAGATCGTGCGATTCGTCCGGGGCGAGCAGATAGTGGCTGATCAGCGCGTCCTCGTAGGGCTCGATCAAGTCAAGGCCTGCCCGCTTGAGGGCGATTCGTTGGACTTTCAGGTCGTACCCACGCTTGACCTTCTTCACGTCACTGAGAATGGGTGCAAGCAAGGCGAGGATATCCTCACGGCTTGTCCCGTCGCCAAGCGGAAAGTGGATGTACGAGGCACCGTCCTCCCAGGCAAACGCAATGCCTCGCAGTTCGGCCCGCATGGCATCGGCCGCATCGGCATCTACCTGGAGATCTACTGTCGGTCGCTCGGCAAGGCGATCGATCAGCTCCTCCAGCTCCTCTTTTGTCCTGATGATCGCAAAGTCCCCGTCCTCGGGCTCCGATTCAACGGATGCCGTGGGCCCGAAATCGAACATGCCCTGGCCCGACTCCAGCTCCTCTTCGGGTACTTTCCCCCATCGGTCAAGCACGCGTTTCATGAGGGTCCGAAACTCGAACCGGTCGAAGAGTTTCGCGAGCCGATCGAGGTGCGGCTGCGTCGTGCGAAGTTGATGCCAGTCCAGGTCCAGCTCGAGATCCGTTACGATGGTGACCAGCTTCTTCGACAGCAGGGCTTCGGCCCGGTATTTCTTCAGCGCCTCCCGTACACGCTTTGATGTAATCTCGTCGGCGTGATCGAGCAATTCCTCTACCGTGCCGTATTCCTGAATCAGCTTGGGCGCCGTCTTGTCCCCGATGCCGCTGACTCCGGGCACATTGTCACTGGTATCGCCGAGCAACGCGAGGATGTCGATGAAACGAATGGGATCGACGCCGTATTTCTCCCGGAAGGAGGATTCTGTGTTCCTTTCGAACTCCTCGCCACGATAGGCGGGACGCATGATCGAAACGTGCTCGGTGAGCAGCTGGCGAAAGTCTTTGTCCGGCGACACGATAATGACGTCGACCTTTTCCGACTCGGCCTGGCGAGCCAGCGTGCCGATGACGTCATCGGCCTCCATGCCCTGGACTTCTACTACAGGAATATCAAATGCTTCGACCAGTTCCTTGATATGCGGAATGGCCTCTCGCAGGGGCTCAGGCATCGGGGGTCGATTCGCCTTGTATTCCTCGAACAGGTCGTCTCGAAATGATTTTCCGTCGGGTGGATCGAAAACGACGGCGATATGATCCGGATGCTCATCGAGCAGCTTTAGCAGCGACTGGGTAAATCCGAAGATAGCTGACGTGTCGAGACCGTCGGATGTGACCAGCGGCCTGGATATCAACGCGAAATGCGCCCTATAGGCCAGGGCCATCGCATCGAGCAGGTACAACTTTTCTCGGTCGGAGCCTGAGCTCGGGGCCATGCTTGCAGCTTGATTCAGACAGGTTGGCAAAGATAAACCGGTGGTCCGCCCCTGCCAAGTGTTATCTGTTTTGTAATTTGCTCGTGAAGTTGTCGCCCGCGAGGGATCACGAGGCGCGGCGACGTGTTACCGCCCCGCCTGACGACCGTTCACGCATTCATTCAAGCATGCCCACATCCTCAGAGCTGCAGCACCGGCCTAAGACCGTCCTCGTGACCGGTGGCGCCGGATTCATCGGCTCGAATTATCTCCTTCACGTCGTGCCGAAGTACCCGGAAACGACCTACGTCAATGTCGACGCCCTGACGTATGCCGGCAACCTGACGAACCTGCGTGACATCGAATCGGCGGAGAATTACCGCTTCGAGCGGGCCGATGTGGCGGACACCGAGTCCGTTTCGGATCTCTTCGACAGATACGACTTCTCGACCGTCGTTCATTTCGCCGCCGAGAGCCATGTAGACCGATCCATTCTCGATCCTCTTGCATTCGTACGCTCGAATGTGATGGGTACGGCCACGCTGCTCGATGCCTGTCGAAAGAAATGGATGCTCGGAGCCGGGTCGCCCTCGCGATTTCATCACGTCTCGACGGACGAAGTATTCGGCAGCCTCGGGCAGGATGGGTACTTCGAAGAAGACACCCCCTACGATCCAAAATCGCCCTACTCCGCATCCAAGGCAGGCAGCGACCACCTCGTCCGCGCCTACGCCCATACGTTTGGACTCCCGGTCGTCTTGTCGAATTGCTCGAATAACTACGGTCCCTTCCAGTTTCCGGAAAAGCTCATCCCGCTCGTCATCAGAAATGCAGCAGACGGACGGCCCATCCCGGTCTACGGCAAGGGCGAGAACGTTCGCGACTGGATCTACGTGCAGGATCACGTCGAGGCCCTTGACCTGATTCTGCGCTCTGGCGTCAACGGACACACCTACCTGGTCGGCGGTCGCAGCGAACGAGCCAACATTGACATCGTTCGCATCATTTGCCGGCACGTGGACGAAGCACTGGACCGAGCCCCGGGCTCGGCGGAAGCGCTGATCAACTTCGTCACCGATCGACCCGGCCACGATTTTCGATACGCGATCGATTGCAGCCGCATCGAGAATGACCTTGGCTGGTCGCCCAGGTTTCGGCTCGAAGAAGGTCTTGCGGCCACTGTCGAATGGTATCTGACGCACAGAACGTGGCTGGATGCCGTTCTCAACGAATCGTATCTTGCGTACTACCAGACGCAATATGCCTCGAGGTAAGAAGAGTACAGCGGGGTCACAGGGGGCGGCCAAACCAGCCGCCCTTATCTTTTTAATTACAATAAACTACAGGGATTAATGAAGGGTGTAATCCTTGCCGGTGGCACCGGGAGTCGGCTCTATCCGTTGACGAAGGTCACGAACAAGCACCTGCTTCCCGTGGGCAGATATCCCATGATTTACCACCCCCTGATGCGCATGCGTCGTGCGGGCATTACGCAGGTCGCGATCGTGACGAGTCCTGAGCACATGGGCGACGTGGTCAACCTGCTCGGAAGCGGGGATGTCTTCGGACTCGACCTGACCTACAGAGTGCAGGATCAACCGGGCGGTATTGCCCAGGCGACCGGTCTGTGTGAGAATTTTGTCGGTGACAGCCCTTTTCTCGTCATCCTCGGCGACAATATTCTCGCAGAAGATATCGGAGAAGAGGTGGATGCCTTTAGATCGCAGCTCGCTCGGGACGGAGGAGGCGCCCGGGTGCTCCTGAAAGAAGTGCCCGATCCGGAGCGATACGGCGTGCCGAGATTCGAGAACGGTCGAATCGTTGAAATCATCGAGAAACCCACCGACCCGCCGAGCTCCTACTCCGTTACTGGGATCTATTTTTACGATTCAACGGTATTCGACATCATCCGCAGCTTGAATCCCAGCAGACGAGGCGAGTTCGAAGTGACCGACGTCAGCAACGCTTATATCGAGCGCGCATCCCTCTCCCACGGGGTCCTTGACGGCTGGTGGGGCGATGCGGGTACACTCGAGGGCTGGAATGAGGCCAACCGCCTCGCTCTCGACTTGGTCTACGAGGAACTCAACGAGACCGCAACGAAATGAGGACCCGCAACGACGAAATGATCAGCTGGAAAGAAGGGACCATCCATGATTGCCCCATCCGCCCGCTGCGTAAGTACCACGATGATCGCGGATGGCTGGCAGAGGTCTTTCGGCACGACGAGCTCGATGCCTCCCTCCATCCGACAATGGCCTATTTGTCACTTACGGAGCCCGGCGTGGAGCGCGGTCCCCACGAACACGACGACCAGACCGATCTGTTCGTCTTTTTCAACGGAACGTTCCGCGTGTACCTCTGGGATTCGCGCGAGGACTCGCCCACTTTTGGAGTACGGTGCGTCGTCGACCTGGGAGAGTCGAATCCGGCCGCCGTCATCGTCCCGCCGGGAGTGGTCCATGCCTACCGCAACGTCGGAGGTAAGGAGGCGATGATCTTCAACTGCCCGAATCGCCTCTATGGAGGCTGGGACCGCAAAGAGGTCGTCGATGAGATCCGCCACGAGGACCGCGACGACGACCTCTATTCGATGGACTAGGGGCACCGGCCTTCATCGTCCCTGCTGTCTGCCGAGCCCCGTTGACGGGGCGTCGTTCCAAGACCGGGGATTCATCCCCGGGATGAATCTTCTGCGATAAACGGCTCGGACAGTATTAGAATGTGGCCCGGGCCGGGGGTCATGACGCAAGCGTTCGACGTACATTCAGCACGCATTGGATTATCGGCCAAGGGATGAAGCTCCTCCTCTTTGACATTGACGGTACGCTGCTTCGCGTCGCGGAGACGGGGCGGCGGATCCTGCAAGAAGCCCTTGCCGATATCGTTGGCGGACCGGTCAATACCGACGGAATCCGCTTTTCCGGACGCACCGATCTGCCGATCATCCGCGAGGTCCTTATCAAATCGGGTTGCTCCTCCGTCGAAGCGGACAGGTTGCTGCCCGCCGCGGCGCAAGCCTATTGCGATTTTGGGATGGAGATACTCGACCGGCCCGACAGTGTGCACGTCCTCCCCGGAGTATTCGATCTGCTCGCCGCCCTCTCCGAACGTCGTGACGTCACTCTCGCCCTTCTCACTGGCAACCTCCGCAATATGGCCTACGCAAAACTTAAGGCGGCGGGGCTCGATGCCTATTTCCCGTTTGGCGCGTTTGGCAGCGATCACGAAGAGAGAAACAAACTTCCGCCGGTGGCCCTCGGCCACGCTGAGGCGCACACCGGTCAGTCGTTCCGCGGGAAAGACATCGTCATCATCGGCGACACGGAGTTTGACGTCCTCTGCGGAAGGGCATTGGGTGTATTTGCGGTCGCCGTAGCAACCGGACGATTTAACCGTACGTACTTATCGGCTTACGAACCTGACCTTCTGCTGGACGACCTGCAAAACGTGGAAGGGTTTTTGAATGTGGTCGTCGAATCCTGAAATCCCATAGCGTAATTCGATCAAACGTGCGGGCATGATCTACCATCTGCTGAGAACGCAATTCATCTTCCTCCTTCTCTCCGGTGCAGCCGTCGCTCAGACAGCGGCGATTAGCGGTTTCGTGCGAGACGCGAAGACTGGCGAAACGCTGCTCCTCGCCAACGTCGTCCTTCGAGATACACAGATCGGGACTGCGACGAATACGGCCGGCTACTATACCCTGCCCAACGTCCGTCCGGGTTCTTATACACTGGTGTGCTCCTATCTGGGCTATCAGCGGAAGTCAATCGATGTAGAGCTCAAGTCGGGCGAAGCGCTTCGACTCGACGTCGAGATGGATCCCGCCAATCTGCGCGGCCAGGAGGTCATCGTCTCGGGCGAGCGTGAGGAGGAAGAGGAGGTACGCAGAATCGGTGTCGCACAGCTCAAGACGTCCGTCGTCAAGGAGGTGCCGGCCTTTCTCGAAGCAGATGTCTTCAGATCCCTGCAACTCCTTCCCGGAGTCAAAGCCGCTTCGGATTATTCGAGCGGGCTGTATATCCGCGGCGGCAGTCCCGATCAGACCCTCATTCTTCTCGACAGGACCACGGTCTACAATCCGACCCATTTCTTTGGGTTGTTTTCCACGTTCAATCCCGATGCAATCAAGGACGTCCGCCTGTACAAGGGTGGATTCCCGGCGGAGTACGGCGGTCGGCTGGGATCCGTAATCGACATTTACAACAAAGACGGCAACCGGCACGAGACACACGGCGGCGCAACCGTCGGCCTCCTGGCGTCGCGCTTCAACCTCGAGGGACCGTACGGCAAGGGCTCCTGGATGATTGCGGTGCGCCGGACCACGCTGGAGCCGCTGCTCGCCGCTCTTCGCAGCGCGAACGTGGACGGGATCCCAAACAGTTTCTACTTCGTGGATCTGAACGGAAAGGTGAATTACGACGCGTCAAACAACGATCACATATCCGTTGCGTTTTACATGGGCCAGGATGCTCTCAACCTGGAGTTCCTCGACGACGCTACGGTGGATATCGGATACGGCAACCGAACCGTGAGCACGAACTGGACCCACATCTTCTCGGAGCAGCTGTTTTCCAACTTCACGTTCACGGGATCGCGGTACTTCAGCGAACCGGAGTTTACGATCGCGTCGACCCCGTTCCAACGCACGAACAACGTGTACGATTTCTCCGCAAAGGGTGATTTCGAGTACATCACCGGGGACAAGGGTGGTCTGAAAGGTGGGTTCTGGGCGGGACTCTTCACGTTCAAGATCCGGGACGAGTTCGACAACATCGAGACGCTCAACGAAAGGATCCATACGCAGTACGCCTCGGTGTATCTGCAAGAAACCTATCGTCCGACCGCCCAATGGATGCTCCAGGGTGGCGTGCAGGGCCAACTACTTCGGTGAAGGCGAATTTTTCCGTTTCGAGCCGCGATTCGCGCTTGAATACCAGCCGGAGGACGGGCTGCGGCTACAACTGGGCGGCGGTCGATACTATCAGTTCCTGACGCTCATCTCGAGCGAGTTCTTCTCGGGCTTCGATATCTGGCTTACGACAGGCGACGGCGTGCCGCCGGCCTATGGCGACCAGATCGTCGGAGGCGTGAAAACACGCGTCGGCCAGTTCAACATCGACGTCGAGACGTACTATCGCACGATGCGGCGCCTGTTCGAATTGGATCCCTTCCTTCCGGATGCAGCGGGACTCGAATACCACGATCTCTTCCATTTTGGGCGAGGCTACGCCTACGGCACGGAACTTTCGATTCAGAAGCCGCACGGCCGTCTGAACGGGTTTCTCGGATACACGCTGGGCTTCAGCCGGCAGCCGCTTCCCGAATCTGAACGAGTTCCAGTACTACCCGCCCAAATATGACAGGACGCACGATCTCAACATTACGCTGAATTACGGATTAGGAAGATCGTGGCGACTGACGTCGATCTTCACCTACGCCACGGGACAGGCCTACACCAAACCGGTCTCTCAATATCGCTTCTACGACTATCCGTTCGGTTCTCAGGACATTAATGCGCTCGTGAGTCCGTTCAACGGAGCCCGCCTACCTGCCTATCACCGCCTGGATCTGGGATTCAGCAAGCTCGGACGCTTCTTCGGTTTCGCCGACTATGAGCTTCAGCTTCAAGTGCTCAATGTGTACATGCGCAAGAACATCTGGTTCTACTTCTACGATTTAACGACGACGGGTCGATCGATCGCGAAGACGTTCCGCAGATTCCCTGTCGCCATTCCGAATATTTCCCTGACGGTGACGTTCTGATGAAAACGAACCCACCCTCCATCGAATTCGCGTGCTTCGCGCTCTTGAGTGCGCTTTCGTGGCGGGATGCGACTCCGTCGACGGCGAACTTGACAAGATGTCACCTATGTGGTAGAGTCGTACCAGGAAGTCGGCGAGTTGATCGGACACGTCCGTCTCTCACGAACGGGCGAGATCAACGAAGTCTGAATTCGGCGAGCGACGTGGCCGTAAGCGGCGCCTCCGTTCGGATCCACCTGCTGAACGAAGCCGGCGGCATGGAGCATACGTTCTCACTTCCGCCTTCGCCTGGTGAGCCAGGAGTCTATCAGACCAGCTCCGACCATCGGATCCTGCCGCTTCGTGCGTATCGGCTCGATGTCCATCTTCCGAACGACCGGGACGCTGACGACGCAAACGCTCACCCCAGGTGATTTCAGAATCGTTCGCGATGGCCTCGCTGAGGTCATTTACGCGAAGCGCCACCCGCAGTTCGAGATCGGTGTCACGCGGAGCATGTACCCAGGCACGGCAGACCGTCTTCATGTTTTCTGTTGAAGGCCTCGACGCCACATTTCGAAACGCTGACGCCGTTCTATGAGGATGTGCTCGAATTCGAGCGACCACCGGAGAAAGTGACGAGCTCGACGACGTACCGGATCATGCAGTCTCCGCCGATCAACGAGCTGAACTACGAAATCGAGGCCGACGGCACGCTGACGCTCAACTGCCGTGGCTGGCCGTGGCCTTCTACGGACCCAACCGAGTCAGCGTGAGCGCTATCGACGATAACCTGTACGACTTTCTGAGGTCGTTCGGGATTCAACAGGGCGGTTCAACACTCTCGCCGGGCGAAATCCCCAATGCCATAGACCATGTGGACGGCGGTATCGGCGTCTTCGGCAGCTTCGCCCGGGTGATGTTCGGAAACCAATATCCTGGAACGTCCATGAGCCTGGTCGCCCTCGAATCGACAGTCTTTGCCCACGGTCTACCCCGACCGCTCAATCTCGAGGTGGCATTCGAATTGGAACGCATCGTCGGCGAGCACGGCGCCGAGCCGCACACGATCGGTATCGTCGACGGCCGCATCGTGGTCGGACTTTCGGAGAGCGGAATCCGGCGACTTGCCACAGAGCAAGATGTCAGCAAAGTCAGCCAGCGCGACATTCCCGTCGTCGTCGCACGAAAGGGAATGGGGGCCACGACGGTAGCCGCAACGGCCTGGCTGGCTCACCGTCACGGCATTCAGGTTGTATGCACGGGTGGCCTCGGGGGCGTTCATCGAGGAGATCATTTCGACGTCAGCAACGACCTGCATGTGCTGGCATCCACTCCTGTGACGGTGGTGTGTTCGGGGGCAAAAACGATCCTCGACCTTCGAGCCACACGAGAATACCTCGAATCCTCAGGGGTGACTGTCGTTGGATTCGGCACGTCCGAATTTCCCGCATTCTATTCGTCGGAGAGCGGCCTGCCTGTGGACATCCGTTGCGACAAGATCACCGAAGTGGCAGACGTCATAAAGGCGCGCCAGCGTGTCGGTCTGGCGAAAGCGACACTCGTGGTAGTCCCTGTCCCCCCCGAGTTCGAAATACCCCGCTCAGAGATCGAACCGCTCGTGGAAACGGCGTACGAGGAAGCCGCCGCCCGCAACATCCGAACCTCGGACCTGACCCCGTTCCTCCTGAGCTGGATTTCGGCCAGAAGTGAGGGACGCAGCCTTACCGCAAACAGGGCACTCCTCGCGAACAACGCAGCGGTTGCAGCAGATCTGGCGGTTACTCTGGAGCGTTGACACTTGGTGCGAGGTGCGTGGTACTTGGTACTTGGTACTTGGTACTTGGTACTTGGTGCTTGGTGCGTGGTACGTGGTGCAGTTACGTGGTGCGTAGTACTTGGTGCCCGCGAAATCATTTAAATGGCACCTCTGCGATCCGTCTTACGAGCAGGCAATCGAAGCACCCATCGGGTGTTCGCGATCAAGTCTGAGCTTGCTTATGCGTTGCGTTCTATCTTAGGCGCACTTCCGATTTCCGACACTGAGCGCGATGCTTTTGTCGCCCATGACGACGTCCACCCCGATTCGAGCCTGGTTCCGGGCGGTATTCTTACTGCCGCTCGCCATGTTGTTTGTCACCGGCTGCGGCAAGCAGTCCGTTGACGCACCGGAGCAGCAGGATGGCGCGACCTATCGAAATCTCGGACCCGATGCCGAGTACGTAGGCATCGACGCATGCGCCGAGTGCCACATCGATCAGGCGCACACCTACCGGCAGGCACAGATGGGGCGTTCATTCAAGGAAGCGACGCTGACCCTCAGTGCGGCGCGTTTCGACAACGTCAAGCCGGTCTACGACCCGACGAAGGACTTCTACTACTTCCCGTTCAATCGCGGCGACTCCCTCTATCTCAAAGAGTTTAGACTTGCCGGCAGCGACACCGTTTACTCACGGACCGAAAAGATCGATTACATCGTCGGCTCGGGACAGCACACGAACTCCCATATGATGGACGTGAACGGTTACGTCTACCAGATTCCCCTGACCTGGTATGCACAGGAGGGACGTTGGGACCTCCCTCCGGGATTTGACGATGGCCACAACTGGCGCTTCGAGCGCGCGATCGAGATCGAGTGCATGACCTGCCACAACGCGATGCCGAAGTATGTCGACGGTTCGGATAATCGGTACGACTTCGTCCCGCACGGCATCGATTGCGAAAGGTGTCACGGCCCCGGATCGATCCACGTCCAGGAGAAGAAAGCCGGCATCGTGGTCAATACAAACAAAGAGATCGACTATTCTATCGTCAATCCAAGGAAGTTGCCGCGTGATCTCCAATTCGACATCTGCCAGCGGTGCCACCTGCAAGGGGTTGCGGTGCCGCGGCTCGGCAGTACGTTCGAGGATTTTCGTCCGGGAATGCGACTGGCCGACGTGATCGACGTCTATCTCCCCCGCTACACCGACAGCCTCTCGCATTTCATCATGGCGTCTCATCCCGACAGGCTTCGGATGAGTAAGTGCGGCATTCCGTCAACCGAACATCCGGGCCAATTGGATCCCCTGCCGTGCACCAGCTGCCATAATCCACACATTCCTGTCGAGTCGCTCGGCCGCGATCACTACAACAGTGCGTGCATTTCCTGTCACAATCCGCCTGAATCGATCGGTTGCTCCGAAACACCTGAAAAACGGGCGGCCCTCGACGACGATTGTTCGACCTGCCACATGCCGCTGGTCTCATCGATGGACATCCCGCACGTCAAGATCACCGATCACTTCATCCGCGTACCCGATTCAGCTCGCGGAATCAAAGAGACGAAGAAGACCTTCGTGCGCCTCGCTTCTCTTACGAATTCCCGGCCTACAGACCATGAGATGGGCGAGGGCTATCTCGCTTATTATGAACAGTTTAACAACGTAGAGCAATTTCTCGACTCGGCCGCCGTGCACCTGGATCGCGCCCAGCGGGAAGACCCCTCGACAGACATGGTCAGGGCGCTGATTCGGCTATGGTATTTGCAGAAGGACTATACCCGCATCAAGGAGTTCGTCGATGCCGGGAAGGTGGTGGGCGTTCGAGAACCGTGGACCTACTATCGCATCGGAGAAGCCTTTTCGAGCCTGCAGTTATTCGACGAGGCGAAGAACTACTACGGGAAGGCGGTGGACCTAGCCCCCGACCACCTATGGTTCAGGACCAAGTTGGCCGCAAGCCAGGTCGCCTTGGGGCACCCAGAGGTCGCCATTGCCATATTCAACGATGTACTCGAAGACAATCCCGTGTTCGAGGACGCCTACAACAACCGTGGTTATGCCTGGGTCTTGCTGGGTGACTTTCCGAAGGCCGAAGCGGATTTCCGAAAGGCGCTCTCACTGGATCCAGATGCCCGGCAGGCGTTGGCCAACCTGGCGTCAGTTTGCCTGAACACGGGACGCGCAGATGAAGCGCTTTCGCTCGTGGATCGGCTCATCAAGCTGGATCCCGAGAATCAGCAGTACCTGGCATTTCGGAAGGCGGTGCTCACAGCGCGCTGAAAGGTGCGGACTGCGAGGTGCAAGGTGCGAGGCGCCCAGGCAGGCCGACACCGGGCACGTTGCACGCGGCACCCGGCACGTTGCACCCTAATACCCCAACGCTTTACTGTCAAACCCTCTGGAGTCGGCGGCACCGTAGAGCATGTCGTCTGAATCGTCGACGTAGACCGCCATGACGAGGCCCTGCTCGCCACGCTCGACCGTGTTGTGCCCCATCCTGCGGAGTAATTCGATGGTGTCCGGAGAGATGCCGTAGCCCTCATACCGGAGTTCGTCGGGAAGCCACTGATGGTGAATCCTCGGCGCTTCGACGGCCTGCGCGACGTTCATCCTGAAATCGATCACGTTGAGGATGACCTGCAGCACCGAATTGATGATGGTCTTCCCGCCCGGCGTCCCTACGACCAGAACGGGCTTGCCATTTTTGGCGACGACAGTGGGCGTCATGGAAGACAGCATCTGCTTTTCCGGTGCAACGAGATTGGGTGGCGTGCCGATATAACCTCGTTCGTCGGTCAGTCCGGGAATGGGATTAAAATCACCCATTTCGTTGTTGAGCAGGAAGCCGGCCCCTTCGACGACGATGCGCGATCCGTATCCATATTCCAGCGTGTAGGTCAACGAGACTGCGTTGCCCGCACTGTCGACGATGGATATGTGCGTCGTTTGCTCACTTTCCGGCATGACGGCCACGTCAGAAGGGTCACTGCGCGACGCGATAAACGGACTAATCGTCGCACGCACCGAATCGGCGTACTCCTTTGAGGTGAGTCGGTCGATCGGCATGTCGGGATTGAAAACGGGATCACCGAGATATTTCGCCCGATCCGCGTAGGCCCGTCGCATGGCTTCAGCAAGCGTATGTAGATATTGGGCGGAGTTGTGGCCCATGCCACTCAACCGCTGCCCCTCGAGAATATTCAGCATCTCGACGAGTACGACGCCTCCGGAGCTGGGAGGCGACATCGCGTAGACATCATAGCCCCGATACGTGCCGTGAATGGGCGCCTGCTCCACCGCTTCATATCGAGCAAGATCCTCCTCGGTGATCAGGCCGCCATGCTTGCGCATATAGTCAGCAATGAGATGGGCCGTCTCGCCCTTGTAAAAACCGTCCCGCTCCATTGTCTCGAATTCGTTCAAGCGTCGCGGCAAGCTCCGGCTGCTTCCAGATTTCACCGGGTTCATAAGGCTCGTCGCCGTCCTTGAGGAAGACATCGGCGGTAGATCGGAATTTCTCTGCGTTCCGGGCGATGCCCTTTTGAATGGATTGCATGTCCCAGGATGACGGGAAACCCTCCCTTGCGAGATCGATCGCAGGCTGCACAAGCTCGGCCCACGGCAGCGTTCCGAATCGCTCGTGAGCAAGGTAGAGACCGGCGACGGTACCTGGGACGCCAACAGACAGGAGTCCCTCATGATTCGCTTCGTCTTCGACCTCGCCGCCCCGGCCGATCCAGGAAAACTCAGTCCTGGCAATCCCACTGTCCGGACTAGCGAACATCCGCTCGGTGGCTGCCAGCGGCGCCCTCTCCCGAAAATTGAACGACGTCACCTCGCCGTCCGCTCCGTGATAGATCATGAAGCCGCCGCCCCCGATGTTTCCCGCAAACGGATAGACTACCTCCTCCGCCAGAGCCGTCGCAACCGCGGCATCGACCGCGTTGCCTCCGCGCCGGAGGACGTCAATCCCAACCTGCGAGGCAAGATGATGACTGGTGGCCACCATACCGTGTCTCGCCGGCACGGGGGTGCGACCCGCCTGAGCCACCGCAACGTCCGCGGCAAGACTCCCCCAGGCCAGGCCGAGGAGCACAAGGGAAAAGATGCTTCTTCGTAACTGGTCGTACGGGAGAATTGATTGCGTTGTACAGGAGCCTCTCATATTGCAATAACGGTTATTGCCGCTCTTGTCGCCTCAGCCTCCGGCGGAATACCCAGAAGATCGGATATCCCAACGCGAGAAAGGCCAGCCCCGCGCCCGCCTGGACAGGCTGTCGAATGAGCGTGTTGACCACGAACCAGGCGGAAATGGTTATGAAAATCAACGGCGTGACCGGATAACCGAAGGTCCGATACGGCCGCTCCACTGAAGGACGTTTCAAACGGAAAAGAATAACAATGCAAGCCGTCGCTGTAAAGAAAATCCAGTCCGTAAAGGTCACATACGTGATAACCTTCTCGAACGTGCCCCAGAAAAGAATGAGCGCAATCGCCCAGACGGACTGCGCCACGACGGCATAAACGGGCGTTCGAAACTTCGGGTGAACCTCCGCAAGCTTTGCGAAGAAGACGCGGTCGGCCGCCATCGCAAAGTATATGCGGGGCGCCGACAACGTATAAATCAGGGCCGTGCCGAACGTGGAAATCGCGATCAGAACGGCAACCAGCTTCCCTCCCCACGGGAATACCGTGTTGACGGCATCAGCCGCGACACGCGTGGACGCGGCCATCTCCGAAACCGGCAGCAATAGCATGTAGGCTACGTTGATCAACAGATAGGCCGCGGTGACTATCAGGGCGCCAATGATCATCGCCCGGGGCACCGTGCGTTGAGGATCCACCGCCTCGCCCGACAAATACGAGGCGTGCTGCCAACCCCCGTACGAGAAGAGGACACCGACCATCGCAAGCCCAAAAGCACCCAATCCGTCGTTCGTCAAGAGGCTCCCGGTTACAGCGAAATTCAGATCCATCCCGCTTGTCCCGAGGAATAATCCGATAAGGACCACGACACCAATACCTGCCAGCTTCAGTCCCGTGAGGGCGTTCGTGAAATACTCTGCCACCTGCACGCGAAATACGTTCACGAGGGTGATCGTGACGACGGCACAAATAGCAAGAATGATTTGTCCGGATGCCGAGAGCGGCACGAGAAACGAGACGTAGTAGGCAAAGGCGATGGTGAGCGCCGCAATCGATCCACCATTAATCACAGTGAAATAGGCCCAACCGTAAAGGAATCCCGCGAAGCTTCCGTATGCCTCACGCAGATATACGTAGACGCCGCCGGCATTGGGAAACATGGCTCCGAGCTCCGCAAACGACAACGCACCGGTCAGAGCGATTATGCCACCCAGCGTCCACGCCATGAGCACGAGCGTCGGATCCATCACATGCGAGGCCACCTGCGACGGCGTAAGGAAGATGCCGGAGCCGATGCATGACCCCACGGCGACCATCGTCAAACCGTAAAGCGTCAGCACGCGCCGGAGCTCGGTCATTCGCTCGCCCCCTCAGGTGAGTTGGCCCCGACCTGGCGCAGAGCAGCTCGCAGCGCCTCGTACTCGGAAGCGTCGTTGTAGCCCTGGACGGAGGCTCGGATGAACCACCGGTCACCGAGCTGTGAGATTGGGATTTCAATGCGAAACTCGTCGTAAAGCCGGTCTTTGAGGCGCTCCGGATGGTCGGGTGCGACCTCGTGGGCCACAAGCTGTGCATACCAGGAGGGTGGCGCGAGTGGCGGCCCGCCGAGGGCTTCAACGAACATGGTCCGGACGTTCTGTGCAATAGCTCGGCAGCGGGCAGCCACATTCTTCCAATCGTAATCCCGGTAGAACCGAATTGCCGCCGCCACGGCGAGATAGGGCGCAATGTCTCGCGTTCCCTGGTACTCGTTCTCCTGGATAAAGGGAGAGTCTTCAACAGATGCGTTTCCCCAACTCACGACGAGAGGCTCGATGAGCGGCTGCGACGCCGGGCGCACCCACAGAAACGCAGCCCCCTTGGGCGCAAGCAGCCATTTGTGGCAATTACCCGTGTAGAAATCGGCTCCGAAATCATCCAGCCGAAGGTCCAGCTGCCCGGGCGCGTGAGCGCCGTCGACAAACGTGAGGATCCCAGCAGCACGCGCGCGCTTCAAAATCGGCTCGAGCGGCAGCACCAGTCCGGTCGACGACGTAATGTGACTGAGGAACAGGATGCGAGTCCGCTTCCGTACGGCGGACCAGACACGTTCTACGAAATCTTCCTCGTCCGAAACGGGAATCGGGATGTGGACTCTCCGGTAGATCGCCCCCGCCTTCTCTGTCACCCGGGTCCACATCCGATCCATGGCCCCGTATTCCAGATCCGTTGCAACGACCTCGTCCCCCGCCTCGAGGGGAAGGGACCGGGCCACGATGTTTCCCGCCGTCGTGGCATTCGGCACGTAGACGAGACGTTCCGGACCTCGTTGCTAGAAACTCTGCCAGTGATGCCCGCGCTTCGAACATCATCTCCGGAAAACGTCGTGCGAGAAAGGCTACGGGCTGTCGCTCGAGCTCACGCTGCCACGACTGATAGGCCTCGAAAACGGGACGCGGGCAGGCTCCGAAGGAACCATGGTTCAAGAAAACGATGTCGGGATCGAGGAGAAAAAGGGACTTGAGGTTCTGCATGAAGGTGGCGTCTCGGCAGAACCTATGTCAATCCAGACAGATCTACAATCCGAAGTTTCGCACGAAAGCAACTACCGAGCTCGCGATTCCGTAGAATAGGTTTGTCGATGCCCGGATTGGGCCCAAACGATCAGAAATGGTGAACACGCTCGAGAAAGAGCCTGTAGAGGCAGAAGAGAAGCCGCGCCTTGGACGTACCGTCCTGGACGACTTTAAGCGTGGCGACTTCGGGCTGAGCATGCGGCGCGACTTGGAAGACGTGCTTCAGTTCTACCTCGATTCCGACAGCCTGCAGGAGCTGCGCGAGATGGGGCGTTTCAAGCGCTGGTGGTTCTCGAGCTGGTGGCTGCTGAAGAGCATGCTTTTCAAGCTCAATCCCACCCGACGCATTCTGCTGCTCGCGGCGATCTTGCTTTTCCTTTACGGTCAGGCCGAGAATCTGGGGTTCTGGATATTCATGGGCTTTGCCGGGGTTCTAGCTGTGCTGATGTTGGAACTGAAAGACAAGTTGCTGGCACAGGACGAGCTCGCATCGGGACGAGCGGTGCAGTTCGCACTTATGCCGGAGCGGGCGCCTGATTTCCCTGGATGGGATGTCTTTCTGTACACGCGACCTGCAAACGACGTGGGCGGCGACCTCGTCGACTATCTGAGAGTGAACGATAGTCGACTCGCTCTGGCCATCGGAGATGTGGCCGGTAAGGGGCTCCCGGCGGCGTTGTTCATGGCCAAGCTCCAGGCAACGATTCGCGCGTTGGCTCCCGACCATCAGTCTCTGTCATCACTGGGCGCCGAGATCAACCGCATCTTCTGGCGCGACAAGCTGCCCAACCGGTTCGCATCCCTGGTCTATTTCGAGATCGGCTCGGATTCGGGGACCGTACGCGTGCTGAATGCCGGTCACATGCCGCCACTACACCTCGACAGAGAGGGTGTTCGCACCCTTCGACACGGTGACGTCGCACTCGGATTGACGCGAGATCATGAATTCACGGAGCAGTCGATCGATGCGGCTCCGGGCGACGTAATCGTTGCCTACTCAGACGGGATATCGGAAGCACGCAACGAAGAAGGTCGGTTTTTCGGCGAAGAGCGGCTGCGACGCCTCATTGGACGTCTTCACAACCGCTCGGCGGCTGATGTTGGGGCCGCTATTCTCGAGTCCGTCGACGATTTCATCGGCGATGCGCGCCCATCCGACGATCTCTCACTGGTGATACTCCGGCGAAGAAGCAGCTAGCGCAAGCCACACCTTGCAAAACCTGCGGCAGCCGCAAAGGTTTTCTGACTACGAGACCGCGCGCAGGTACTAACCCGTCCTGTTTCGCTTGATGTCCGGTTACGGGCGTTTCATACGCGTTGTTAACATGCGACGGGAGCGCCTACGTAGGCGCACTTTGTCAAGTGCTCATCTCATCCGCAGACTTGCCCAACCAGGACCTACCATGAAAGTCTCCATTCTTGTCCGCTTGCAGGAGTCTCGATTCAAGCCTACCTCTCTTCGGTCGCTGCGCCTGTTCTCGGCATACTTGGCTGCAATCCTGGCGATCTGGTCTGGATTGGGGACACCGGCCCTGGGGCAGGATGCTCCGGCACAGGAAGCGGCCTACATCTCAGGAAGAGTGACGGATAGTGCCGGCAGTCCCCTGGCGAGCCGCGGGGTCACCGTCTTTGATGTGAATGACGACCTTGCTTCGACGTTCACGGCCGCAGATGGAACATATCAACTCGCCCTCTCCAACCTGCCCACCACCCCTACTGTAGTCTTCGTGCAGTTTGCAGGCTCGAATGGTTACCTGAATCAATTCTATGACGGGCATCGCACGAGATCCGAGGCAGACACATTGATCATCGCGCCCGGCATCGCGAGAACCGGGATCGATGCCGTTCTGATAAAGCCTGAATCGGCGTACATCAGCGGTAGGGTGAGCAACATGGACGACAATCCGGTGTCAGGATTTCAGGTCTCAGCGGGGAATTGGAGTGGGACAGTTCAACAAGGCACCGACTGGACAGCAGACGACGGAACCTATCGAATTGAACTTGCTGATCTTGCGCAGTCTTTCGACGACATCTGGGTGGATGCGATCGACGGAAACAACCCCGTCGTCTACATCACGGATCGGATCGAGGATCTGAAGGTGGCCCCGGGATCTGAGCTGACGGGCATCGATCTCCGGTTGAGGAAAGTCGGATTTGCCTACATCTCGGGGAGAGTAACAGATGAGGCCGGCAATCCGGTCGGCGATATGCAGGTGGCGGTCGGAGACCGGAGCAAGTCGACGGTATTCAACAACATCAAGACCACCCCCGATGGAAGCTACCAGCTGTCCGTTTCCCCTTCATGGTTACCGTCCCCCAACATATTCGTGCAGTTCAATGCGCCGGAGGGCTACGAGAGACAGTTCTACAACGGAAGATCTCTGTACGAAGACGCTGACCTCGTGTGGGTCGAATACGGGTCGGTAATCACTGGAATCGATGCGGTACTTCAGCGGTCAACCGAGACGTCGATCTCAGGAAAAGTGACCGACGAATTCGCGAATCCAGTTGGCGACGTTCGTGTAACCGTCTCAGATGTCGATGGCACGATCGATACGCAGTCGGCGACGACCAGTGCGAATGGAACCTACCAGATCAGCCTTACCGGTCTGGTCGACGATCAGAATGACATCCGTGTAGCTTTTGATTGGTTCGACGGTTATCCGACGCAATGGTACAACCAGAAGTATGTCGTCGCCGGCGCCGACTTGCTGACAGCGGGGCCCGGCTCGGTACTGACCGGAATTGACGCGAAGCTTGCGCGAACGGCCTACATCGGTGGAAAGGTGACCGATACGGCCGGCAATCCCCTCGCTGATGCCGCCGTGATTGTCTCGAGCCGAGACCAGTCCTACAAGTTGCCGACTGTGTACACACCGCCGAATGGAACGTATCAAATCGCCGTCAAAGACCTGGATGCAATACGCGACGATATCGTCGTTCGGTTCTACGGAGCGCACGGGTACAGCCAGGTGTTTTACCCCTCCAAACAGGATATCGTGGACGCCGAAGCGCTCACCATCGGACCGGGGTATCACTTGGACCATATTGACGCGGTTCTCAGCCCGCCGCCGACTCTCAGCGATTGTGTGCTGTTGTCAAAACTCGCGGATCAGTACGAGAAGATGGGCAACCAGGACGGAGACACGGACTGGCGCATCAGGTTTGACGGTGACCAGGCGATTCTAACCTCCGTTGAGGCGGCCCAGACGGGATGGCAGGTCGGCGAGGTGTTTTGGAAATCGATCCATCCCGGGACGGTCAGCGGTACCTGTGACATGGAATTGCTCGACGTGGCGGGGAGGAGCTATCCTGCGCGGATCGAACTGGACGGAATCTATCTGAAGTCCAGCGAGGTCGTCGCCGGCCAAGTGTCAAACACCGAAATCTGGCAGCCCGCGAATACGCCGGCTGTTGTAAGCGGCACCGTAACAGACGCGAACGGTGGTCCGATGGCAAACGTTACGGTGACGGCCGTCGCGATAACAGGTCCGCTGGGGCCGGAAACCGTTACCGGCGAGAATGGATCCTACACGCTTCAGGTGAACCCGCTCGACCTTCCGGATGTGGGAGCCGCCTTTCGCTTCAGCGCCGCCGGCTTCATTGATCGCTTCTATCCTTCGGCGGGGAGAATTGCCGATGCGAAGATGATTAAGCTTCATCCCGGAGATCGGGCAGACTACGTGGACGTCTGGCTGGAAGCGGACACAGGCGGAGTGGCCGGAGTTAATGCCCCGGACTTGGGAGGACACGGCGTGCTCGTTGAAAATCGAGGGCCTGTTGTTGATTCCGGCGGCGATCCGAGCGTAGGTAGTCCTCCCGGCGGCGACCCGGGAGACGTGGTCGATGGACCCACGGTCGACGGTCCACCCGGCGGCGACCCGGGAGACGTGGTCGATGGACCCACGGCCGATGGTCCACCCGGTGGCGATCCGGGAGACGTGGTCGATGGACCCACGGCCGATGGTCCTCCCGGTGGCGACCCGGGAGACGTGGTCGACGGACCCGCAACGGACGCACCTGCCGACGCAACCGAAGCCGAAATCCCATCGATCTCGTTGAGTGCTCCGACAGAAGGAGTCGCCTCCTTCTTCTACGACGTGACGATCAACGGCCTTGCAGAGCCGGGCGACCAGTTGGTCATTGCATTGCCCGGTACGAAACCGACCAAGTCGGTTGCCCACAGGAAACTTCCCATTGGGGAAAAGGTGGCCCGTATGCGATTTCCGAACGAACCGGGCGACTACGAGCTACGGGTCGAGTCACGTTCGCACCCGGTTGAAATCAAGTACAGTCAACCTCTGCACGTCAAGACGCCCGACGCGCAACTCGATGCGCCGTCCACTGCCAAGGCGGGAGACAATATCGTTGTAACGTGCGTCGGCGAGTGCAGCCCGAATGCCAACATTGTCGTCGTGCCGAGTGGGGCGCCGGATAGTGAACAGGGGCCGCACGGGTTCATCGCGCTTGGAGACCCGGAAGTGACGATCAAGCTGAAGAAGAAAAGGACGGGCGCCTTTGAGATCCGATACGTGTCGCGATTCAATCCGCGTGTGGTCTACGCGACGAGACCGCTGACCATCGAGTAAGGTCCGAGGTTTGGAGGGCGATCCTCGATCCGATTTGACAGTGCACGCCGGACGGATGATCAGGTTACGGTCACGTGCCGTACCTTTTTTGCGCCACCAATTGCCAAAGTACCCGTCGCTGATGAAGTCCTGTCGCTTTCACATCGTTCTCTTGGCCCTCATCCTCGGCGCGTGCGGTCCGAACCTTCCTCGTGTTCTCGTCTTCTCGAAGACGGAAGGATACAGGCATGAGTCGATCCCCGCGGCTCATGCAGCGTTGCGCGAACTCGCCAAGGAAAACGGTTTCGTAGTGGACTCAACGGAAGACGCATCGGTCTTCACGGAAGAGAATCTATCGCATTACACCGCCGTCGTGTTCCTCTTGACGACACACGATGTGCTCAACGACACGCAGCAGGTAGCGATGGAGGGTTACATCAAAGGTGGGGGCGGCTACGTCGGCGTTCACTCGGCGTCGGACACCGAGTACGATTGGCCCTGGTATGGTAAACTGGTTGGAGGTTACTTCGACGGCCATCCGGGCGACCCCAACGTGCGCACCGGAACGCTCTGGATCGACGACCCCTATCACGTCAGCACGAATCATTTGCCTGCCCGCTGGGTCAGGACGGATGAGTGGTACGACATCCGGGACCTGCAGCCGGACGTTCACGTGCTCATCTCAATCGACGAAGCGAGTTACCGAGACTCGGTTCGCGCGCCCCCGCACCCTCTTTCATGGTACCATTCGTATGATGGTGGCCGCGCCTTCTACACAGCCCTCGGACACACGATCGAATCTTACTCCGAAGAACCGTTCCTCAAACATCTCCTGGGGGGACTCGAGTATGCCATGGGTACCGCGGGTCGCGTTCCGGAGCCCCCGCCGGAAACTTCGTTCCACAAGGAAGTTCTCCTGGACAGTCTCAACGAGCCCATGGAGCTCGACGTGCTTCCTGACGGACGCATTATCTATGCGCAGCGCAGGGGCGAGATTCTCATTGTGAATCCGGAAGATTCCAGCGTAGACACGGCGTCGGTCCTGGACGTCGACTCGAGTGCCGAAGACGGCCTATTGGGCCTCGCCGTAGATCCGGCCTTTGTAACAACGAATCGGATTTATCTCTTTTATTCACCAGTAGATACATCTGTACAGCATATTTCGCGCTTCAAGCTGGTCGATGATCGATTGGATCTTACAAGCGAGGAGGTACTGCTCAGGATTCCCGTGGAGCGCGGATGCTGTCACGAGGGGGGATCACTCGAGTTCGATCCGCAGGGCAATCTTTTCATCTCGGTCGGTGACAACACGAATCCGTTTCAGTCGGACGGGCGTGCTCCGCTGGACGAACGACCCGGGCACGAGCATTGGAATTCTCAGCGCTCGGCGGGCAACACAAACGATCTCCGAGGGAAGATCCTTCGGATTCACCCGGAGCTTGATGGTGGGTACTCGATCCCTGAAGGCAATCTGTTTCCTGCTGATGGCTCGGTCGGTCGCCCCGAGATTTATGTCATGGGCGACCGGAATCCGTTTCGCATCTCGATCGATTCGCACGACGGATTCCTTTATTGGGGCGAAGTCGGACCGGATGCAAATGAAGACGACTCGCTGCGTGGGCCGCGCGGCTACGACGAGATCAATCAGGCGCGGCGCGCAGGTAACTTCGGTTGGCCGTATGTCATCGCTGACAACAAACCGTACCACGAATACGATTTCGTGACAGAAACGCCCGGACCGCTATTCGATCCAGCCGTTCCCGTTAACGCGTCACGACTGAATACGGGGGCTAGAAATCTCCCCGCTGCCCAGCCGGCCATGATCTGGTATCCCTACGGCAATTCGGCGAAGTTTCCGACTTTGGGGGCGGGAGGAAGGACGGCCATGGCGGGTCCGGTCTTCTACAGTGACAACTTCGAGGATGCGCCATATCGCTTTCCGGATTTCTACGACGGCAAGTTGTTCATTTACGACTGGATGCGCTACTGGATCAAGACGGTGACCTTCGACGAATCGGGCAATCTCCTGCGCATCGAAGACTTTGTCCCTTCCATGGAGTTCACCCGCCCGATGGACATGCTGTTTGCTCGGGACGAAACCCTGTATCTCCTCGAGTACGGAACGAAGTGGTCGTCGCCGAACCCCGACGCTCGACTGTCACGCATCCGATATCAACGGGATTAGATGCGGTTCGTCATCCGGTGAGGAGTCGCGCAAGCAGCCTCACGTTCGGGTCGAGCCGGATCTTCTCAGGCTCTTGCGCGACCTTGATGCGGATTGTCTGGCGACGTTGTGTAATCTCAACCGTTTCCGTGGACTCTTGCTGCCCCGCCTCTATCTCCACTTCAAGCGCGAGACGGTAAGTGAGCTTCTGCTTCTGTTCGACATCGAGGACGACCTCGCGTCCATTGGCGTCGTAGCGCGATCGCACGCTGATGTCCGGCACGCCCGGCCGGTAGATCCACTGATCGAAGAACCAGCCCAGATCCTCTCCGGACACGGATTCCACGACCTTTTCGAAGTCCCGTGTCGTCGCATTGCCGTAGCGGTATCGCTCGTAGTAGGCTCGGAGTGCGTCAAAGAACGTGTGGTCACCGAGAAGCGCCCGGAGCATGTGAAGGATCCAAGCTCCCTTTTCATAGCTGTTCGTGCTGAGTACCAGGTTCGGGTCGGCGATCGTCGTATCAACAACCGATGACGTGGGATTAGCTGTCGCGTACGCGATAATCTTCAGACGATCTGCGGCCAGACGGTCCGCCAGCCGAGCGGGTCCGTAGGAGTGCTCAGAGTAGAGGTAGTCCATGAAGGTGGCGAAACCCTCGCTCAACCAGACATCGTGCAGGTCGTCTTCGGTGGCGGAATCCCCAAACCACTGATGGGCAACCTCATGCGCCACAATCGACTCCAAGGCGCCCGCCCCTCTGACGGCTCGCTCGTCGTAAAAGATGGCGGAGGCGTTCTCCATTCCTCCGTACCGGGTAGTCGATTGTACGTTTGCCAGTTTCGCGAACGGATAAGGTCCGATGACCTGCGTGTAATATTTGAGAATCGGTCCAGCAACAGCGAAATCGTAGAACCCCGCTTTCCGGGCTTGCGGATAGACCCAGGTTTCCACGGGAATACCTCCGACGTCGCCGAGATACTGAACCGCAAATCGAGCTACACCGATCACCATGATCTTCGTCGGGATGGCCTGGTTAGTACTCCAATGCGTCAGGCGGAGCCCGGGCGCCACGTCGGTTTCCTCCACGAGTCGGCCGTTTGAGATGACCTGGTAGTGATCAGGGGCCGTGACGATGAAGTCGACGAGGGCCTTGTCTGAGGGAACGTCGACGGTCGGGATCCAGTGACGCGCGCGGTCCGGCCAGTTGTCCGCAAAGAAAGTTCGATCGCCGTAGAGGTTCCTTGAAATGACAAGGCCGTCAGCCGGAACGCCGCGATAGACAATACCAAACGTTTCCACGCTGTCGACCGGGTCGTCGCCGGGATGAATCCACAAACGGTTCTGCTTGTGGTCGAAGTGCACCGGTCTACCGTCCATGCTCACTTCGGCAACAGTCATCCCTGTATCGTCCGAGTGCCGAGACACGAGATCCAGATACAAGTCCCTCGGTCCTTCGGTGAATCGGACCGTAACGCGTGCATCGCCTTCGATGACATTCGAACGGTCTGACAGGGTCAAATTGAACGTATATCGCAGAACGTCGATTCCGGGCCTCGAAACATCGAATTGCGGCGTCTTAGGCGCGAAAAGAGTCGCGAGGAGAAGCAGAGCCGGGAGAAGACCCATACGATGTTCGGTTTCAGAGGATCGACTTACCCAACAGTGACGTCAGGAGCCCTGCCGCCATCTGGGCCGTCCTGTTCTTCTCGTCAAGGATGGGATTGATCTCCACCACGTCGATGGATGCGACGCGCCCGTCATCCGCGAGTATTTCCATAAGGAGGTGTGCTTCTCGTGAGGTCAGACCGCCCGGAACGGCGTCCCAACTCCTGGTGCGAACATGGGATCGAGTGCATCCATGTCGAGGCTTACGTGGAGCCGCTCGATGTGATTCAGTCGCCTCAAAACTTCGTGCGCCACCTGTGCGATTCCTCGCTCGTCTATCTCGCGCATCGTGTAGATCCCCACACGGTCCCCCGTGATAAGTTCGCGCTCGTGAATATCGAGACTCCTGATGCCAATCAGCATCACGTCCTCCCGCTCGAGCTTCGGTCCTTTTCTGCCTACGTCGACTAATTCTGGAGCTCCATGTCCGAGCAGCGCCGCCAGCGGCATACCGTGCACGTTTCCGCTCGGAGACGTATCCGGCGTGTTGTAATCGCCGTGGGCGTCGATCCACAGCACGCCGGTACTTCCGCCGTGCGTTATGCCGCCGATTGTGCCGGCGGATACAGAGTGATCGCCTCCAATGAATATCGGCAGGCATCCGTCGGCAACCGCCTGACGCGCCGCCTCATACGCTCTCGTACAAATCTGAGCGACTTCAGGCAGATAGGTCAGGCCAGAGTCAGCACGGCGAAGTGAACCCCTGACAGCAACGTCAATGTTTCCAAAATCTTCTACAACGTGCCCCAACCGTTCAAGGCGCTCAGCCAACCCCGCATATCGCAGGGCTGAAGGACCCATTCAACGCCTCGGAGATCCTGGCCGAGATCCATCGGAATACCGATCAAACGTATTGAGCGCCCCATGACTTTCCAGTTGCAAATGTTGCGCCCAAGGTAGTTGAGCGCACAGAAACCGAAACTCGCGGTTCCAACGGCATAATTTGCTTCGGTTGCCGCGCGCATAATACCCTCCAGAACATCAGGCAATCGAAATCATGCGTATTACCAGCATCACCGTCTTCCAGGTCGATCTTCCGCTTCACGAGGGGGCCTATCGCTGGTCGGAAGGCAATTTCGTCGAGTATTCGACTCGACCATCGTCAGGTCGAACAGACGAGGGATACACCGGCTTCGGAGAGGTCTGTCCACTCGGACCCTTCTACCTTCCCGCGTACGCGGAAGGCGCCCGAACCGCCATAGCCGTGTCGGCCCCCATCTCATAGGGGTGGATCCAACGCGTCTGGGTCCGCTCAATACACAATGGACCGAGCGCTCAAAGGACACTCTTACGCCAAGTCACCGATCGACATGGCCTGCTGGGACATCCTCGGGCAGGCTTCGGGCAAGCCCGTTGCGGAATCGCTCGGCGGATGCTACGGCGACGACTTTCATCTCTACAGGGCCATCTCGCAAGACGCACCGCAGGCGATGGCGACAACGTTGCAGGCTACCGGGCTGAGGGATATCGTCATTCGACTGAAAGTTGGAGGCGATCCAGAGACGGACGTCGAGCGCATCCGGTCCGTTTCGGAGCACATGCAGGAGGAGACATCCTCCTGCGGATGCCAACACGGCTGGCTCCCTCACGAAGCGATGCGCGTGGTGCGGGGCGTGGCGGACGTCGACGTCTACATCGAGCAGCCTGTCTTGGATCGAGGAATGCGCGGCGGTTCGCCGCAATTCGAATCCCCCTTTCATCCTCGACGAATCCATCGACGGCATTGACGTGCTCATTGAGGCATCGCGGACCGTGCAATGGATGTGGTCGATATCAGTCTCCAAAATCGGAGAATCGACAAGTCTCGGCCTGCCCGCGACCTATGCGTCGCGGCCGGATCGGGGTGACCATCGAGGACAGCTGGGGACGCGACGTCACGACGGCGGCCATTGCGCATCTGGCGCACAGCACGCCGCCGCGCAATCTGTTCACCGCCACTGATTCAACAGTTACGTGACTGAAGCGTGGCTCCGGATGCGCCGAAATGGATGAATGGGCGTTTGGCTGGCCTGATCGTCCCGGACTGGGAATCACGCCACACTGAAGACTTCTGGAAGCTGGGTCTTTCGTGTTCCCAGGGATGCTACACCACCGAAAGCTACAAAGGGGGTCGCCACCAAGGAAAGCTACAAAGGGACGCCACGCGGACGCTACAACAGTCCCTCCGACCCGGATCCGTGGAACGGGAGGCCCGATTGCCTGTCTCTTGAACATCGCAATAACGGGAGCCAAGCTGCACTGCAGCCACGTGCCGGTTGATCTGTGAATCGCCATATGTTCGACGCATGCGCGGACTGGTGTCTTAGAGAGCGGCAGGGATTGTCGCTCGTCCTCCCAGAAAAGATGCTCCGTTTTGAGCCCCGGGAAGAGAAGCAGGGGCGCTCGTCAGGATGGAGCGCAACGGCGGCGTATGCAAGCACACTGTATGTCGTGGACGGCGATCTGAATGAAGTTGTCGCTGCCGTCTTATCCTGGAACACCAGATCGTTGGATAAATCGTGGAAGTTGGCGCCGAGGTCGAGGGGATGGACGTCGGATCCGCGTTGGCATCCCGGGCTGGATATATGTGCGGGACGCGCCCGATCGTCGCAGCGATCGCGGTACCCGTGCGATGATCCAAACATCACTGGAGTACCAGGTCGATGGCGGCTACTCCGAGTTTCGCTGTTGCTGACGATTGGCTTGCTTGGCCCATTTTCTGGCCCCACCCCATGAGGGTCTCCACGCTGCGCCCTCCGTGTGCGTATTGATCGGCTATCTATTCTTCTTGCACGGCTGGAGAGGTAAACCGTCGGCCCCACGGATCTGGAAGCGGGCAAGCTGATATCGTCGCGCAGGTAGTGATGGATCAGGGCCGAGACAACTGACTACATCGTAAGACGGGAGACGAGGCCGGGACCCGACTTCCTCGCCAGCAATCTCTGCGCCATGGGCAGGCGGCTTGATGGTCCACCGACGAGGATCTTGAACGGCGGTGATCGACTCCGGACTTGGTCGGGCGCTCTGGTGCCGGTGGCTCTGAGAAGCTGTTGCGAAGGGTGGTCGGGGCGGTGTTCTGCGCGGGCAGGGAGCAGCACCGTCCGACTTTTTGTCCTCTTCCTTACGAGATCTCTGGGGTACGTATGGTCTATCGGTGGCGGGTTTCACGCGGCAGGACGGGGCTGAAGTTCCTCGACGTGGCGCTGAAAGGCGCCGGTGGAGACGATGGGATCGACGTAACCGCTCGAGGAAGAAATGAGGCGCTGCAGATGAACTCCGCTAAGGGCGGGATCGAGGGTGAAACCGGCGCTGAGTAATCCCCAGCCGGGGTGACTTGATGATGTGTCCGGGATGTCTCACCACGGAAACACAGTTGAACGACAAGGTCGCGCGGCGCTAAGCTTGAAACGATTACACAACTCTGGTTCCGAGACGTTTATCGTTTCTGCTGGATGAAACTGAGGACAATCCCGGGATTCCCGCTGTACGCTGCTCACGTTGGGGAGGTGGGACTGGGTAGCCATCCAACACTCTTGTAAGGGCGCAGGCCCGGTGATCAGCGTGGATGCCAGGCGGGATACCCGGGACGGGCTCGGTCTGAGGCACAGCGGAGGGGGTTACGCGGAACGTGCGACGATTTCGAGGCGACTTTGTCGACCCCGCCGATAAGGTTCCGGCAAGCTGACTTTGTCACGATGGACCGCGTGCCCGCCGCTACGACGACATGCCAGGCCGCTCGGGCCGGCGGCCGAGAGGGCAAAGATCCGTTCGGGCCTTGTATTCTGATGCGAAGCTGGTGGATTCGAGGCGGTGCCTGGGCTGTGAACCTTCTGATTAGACCGTTCGGGTCGACTTTCCAGGCCTTCGTTCACCCCCACCAGCGGTCGGGCTTGCCGCCGAACTGGGCTTGCACTCAGGTCATCCGAATTCAGCGGGATTTGGCGCGTCCTGGTGTTCGTGCGGAGATGAAGGCGGCGTCGGCAGTCGACGGTGAGTCGTAGTCGAGGACTTTCGCTCGGCGCACCGCTTCTTCGCCAGTAATCCAGAGCTCATCGCCGTCGGCGGCGGTAACTGTGGATTGGCCGTCGGTGTAAGGACTTGATTCTCCTGCCGTCAGTTGTCCGTCATCCACGAAGTCGGTGATTCCTGGCAGAACGTAGACGGAACGAGAGCTCGCCGAGCCGCGCGCTCCGAGGTTCTTCTGCGGTACGTTCCGAGAGACGACGTCCTGTCGGCACCCTATTGAGAAAAGATTCTGACGAGATTCTCCTTCGGTTTTATGTGAGGTTCAGAATCATCGTCACGACTTTCTCGTGAACGACTTGGTGTCGCGCTTGCGCGCGAAAGTCATGGCGACGGTGAAGACATTGCACCGCGTAGGTAAGCCGGGAGATTCGACGCAATCGCCTTCAAGTGGTTTGTCCGAGTGGCATCCGTGCAGTCGGGTGGAAGCGTCGTAAGTTGTCTGCTCAACCCTTCGATGTCGCTGGATGCCGGACCTCGATACTTGACGACAAGCTGAACATCGGCCTTGAGTGGATCGGTCAGACCATGTCCGCTGACATATTGCGCTGAGGCACGGTCCCTTCCGTCGCCCACGGTCGTGCGAGCGTGGAACAGGCCGACCCTGTCCGATTTGACAACGGCTCCGGCCGCCCAGTAGATCGAAGCGTCTCCTCTAACGAGATCCGAGAGATTGCCTGCATCACAGTGCGAAGCAGGCTGAGACCGGCTGAGACACAAATCCGGTCGGTTGAAAAGATCACCATCATGCCCGGGAAATACTCCGGCGTTAAGGTTGCCTGCCAGGACAATGGCGCGGAGCGATTCTTCGGTTCTAAGCAGCAACGACTGGCCGCCGTAGTCCGAGGCACGAGACGTCTTGACTGCGACCGGCTTCAAGCTGACGCCGTGGGTTCCGGAATTCGACTGAAGCTGAAGCGAACCGAGCCTGACGCGGCCCGATTCCGATGCCTTGGCAGCCTCTTCCCGGATATCAGCGACTATGCGTCGTGCCTCAGCCGGCGATTCGAGCGGCTTACGCGCCATGACGATGACGCTCTGATCAATCTGGAGGGCAAAACCGGGAGAATTGGTGCCTCCGATAATTAGGAGGGTAAGACCCAGTAGACGAACCTCGGATTTTCTGAGCCACGTCATGGCGGACATCCTCACTCTGTTTTGCAATTGATCCCGGTGCTGCTTTCAATGCAACCCGACCAAACGATAGCGTGGGATTCCGCGCAAGTGGCGGACATTTGATTGGAGAAATCGCCCTGTCCGATATGTCTACATTCAGGCCGATTCGTCACCGGTGTCGTCGCTGCCGGCGTAATGAGACGGGGAAACGCTGAACGTCTGCC
Source organism: uncultured Bacteroidota bacterium (assembly GCA_963768715.1). Lineage (GTDB taxonomy): Bacteria > Bacteroidota > Rhodothermia > Rhodothermales > DATKEJ01 > DATKEJ01. The sequence continues at coordinate 267,237 of CAVYJC010000008.1, read as the reverse complement.
GAAACACGCGTGAGAAGTACCGCGGGTCGTGGAACCCGACTCGGTAGGCCACTTCGGAAACATTCCCGGCGTTGCCCTTAAGCAGCTGAGCCGCATGCTCCAAGTTGCCATTCGGACGTAGCCACTGGGAGAGAGGTTGATCAGGTCTCTCAGCTTTCGCCGCAATTGGCGTGGGCTGATGCCAACTTCGTCGGCGAGCCACTCCACGGTGAATCTGCTGTCGTCCATGTGTGATTCGATGGCCTCCTTGACCTGTTCGAGGAATTGGGCGTCGCTTGATTGAACCGTGCGGCCAAGTGGTTGAATCGTGACCTCGTCGGAGAAGCGATGCTTGAGAAACCTGCGGATTTCAATCATATTTTCCACGCGCGCCAGAAGCGCCTCAGCACTAAAGGGCTTGCACACGTAGTCGTCTGCACCGAATTCCAGACCCTCAACCTCGGCTTCCTCCGAAGCGCGCGCCGTAAGGAGAATCACTGGAATGTGCGCCGTTCGCTCGTCCTCTTTGATCGCCCTGCAAAGCGAAAGACCGTCCATGCCCGGCATCATGATGTCGGCGAGAACGAGGTCGGGATGTTCCTCCACGGTCTTCTGAAGCCCCTCCGAACCGTCGGCAGCCTCGATGATTCGATAGTTCTCCTCCAGATGGTCCTTCAGATAGTCGCGAATGTCTTCGTTGTCGTCGATGATCAGGACGGGCACGGTCTTCCTGCCGGCATGCCGGCTCCATCAGACGATAACGAGTCCTCCGAGGCCTGAACTTCGGTGTCCCAGGTCCGCTCGCGCTCGTGAGAACCTGACGGCAAGGCATCTTCTTCTTCCTCCGCCAGTTGGTGAAGGCATCAGATGGTCTTTGCCCATGCGCAGGCGGATAGTAAATGTCGTCCCGAAACCCTCCTCGCTCTCGACTTCGATCTCCCCGCCGTGCAATTCCACCATCTCCTGAGCCAACGCAAGCCCGATTCCAGCGCCGTCACCCGATCGTGAATGTGAAGCGTCGACCTGGTGGAAACGGTCGAATATGAACGGAAGCTCCTTCGCCGGTATTCCCACGCCTGTGTCCCTAACTGAGATTTCTGCAAACCGTCTGCCTCCCTGCAGTGATTCGGTGAGTCCGACAAGGATCTTCCGTGCTCGGACGTGAACTTCAATGCATTTGAAAGAAGATTTGTAACGACATGCTCCAGCTTATCAGTGTCTATGAACACCGGCAGCTCCTTCACGTCAGCTCGGAACGTCAGCGTAATACCCCGCCTGTCGGCCGCGGGTGAAAAGGATAAAAGGATGTGCCTGATGAAGGCTACGAGATCTCGCTCCCGAGCCTGGAGAGGCATCCGCCCGACCTCGAGTTTCGACAAATCGAGCAGCTGCCTGATCAGCCGGTATAAGCGCTGTCCGTTTCGCTGCATTACGAGCAGTTTTCGCCGCAGACCGGGCGAAATCTCTCCGTCACTGCCTGCGAGCAGATCATGAAGCGGTCCCAAAACCAGCGTCAACGGAGTACGAAACTCATGGCTCATGTTGAAGAAGAATCGATCCTTGACCTCATCGAGTTCGATGAGTCGTTTTGCCTGAGCCTCGGTTCGGGACTTTTCGGCTTGCAGTTCGCGAGTGCGCTCGTCAACCAATATCCCAAGTCTTTCAGCACGCTTCTTGAAGTGGCGCACACGCACTTCGTGGCCGGCGTAGACCATCAGGCCAAGGCCGACGACGTACAGGCAATAGGCCCACCATGATTGCCACCAGGCCGGAAGGATGACTACTGAAATCGACGCCTCTTTCTCACTCCAGACGCCAAAAGGATTCGCCGACTTTGCGCGGAAAACGTAGGAGCCTGGCGGAACGTGGCGGTAGCTCGCTCGTCGCTCCGTCCCTGCATCGCGCCAGTGCTCGTCAACGCCCTCGAGCTTGTACATATGCCGGTTGCGCTTTGGATCGAGGTAGTGCAAACCGACAAAATCGATAGAGAACGCATCTTGACCATGATGCAGTCGAATCGTTTTGGCAACTCCGATGGGCCGTTCCAATGGAGACTCATTTCCCGCGACGACCTTCTTGCCGTTAACGTACAAGGCGGTCAGCGCTACTCTCGGCGGCATGTGGTTCTCCGTTGCCAGGAGCTGCTCCGGTCTGAAGGCAAGGACTCCGTTTACAGCGCCGAAAAAGAGCTCACCGTCGTCATCCTTGTATACCCCCTGGCCCGGAGCCACAAACGAGGTGCTCCGTCTCGGTTCATATGAATAGAAATGCTGATTGACGACGTCAAACCGTGCGAGCGTCTTTTCGGTCATGACCCACAGGTTCCCCAGGTCATCGAGAATCATCGACCTGATTGCGCTTCCGGGCAAACCCGCATTCCGCGTGTCAACCTCCTCGACTTCCCCACTGGCCGGATCGAAATGAACCAGCCCGCCGTTAAACCATCCTATCCAGAGATGTCCGTCTCGTTCCTCGCTGATCCCTGTGATGCGGCTACCGGCCGTCCGCTCGGTGAAATACCGCTCGAACACTTGCGACGAGCGGTCGAAACGGTTTAGAGCACCTCGGGTCAGAATCCACAACGACCCATCGGCTGTCTCTAGAATTCCGTTCCTCTCTACTCGATCGTTGCTCAGACTTCGGGGATCCACAGGATCATGCCGGTATCGTTTGAGCGCACCACTCGTAGGATCAAACGATGCGAAGCCATCTTGAACGGTCCCAATCCAGAGCCACCCTCTTGCGTCCTCGTAAATCGCGTTGACACCTCTCAGACTTCGATCTGGTTGACGAGGGTTGTTCAGATATTTGTCGACGGACCTCCATTGAAGATCGAAGCGAGAAAACCCGTAGCGAGATGCACCACCATTGCTGACCCACAGCCTCCCGTCTCTTGACCCGAATACGGACGGGAGTGATTCACGGGTAAGCGATGGCCACCCAAGAGCCAAAATTGAATCGCGATCCGATCCTGCTTCCTCGCGGACGATGCGATAGAGTCCGGCTTGGTCCGTTCCAACCACAAGCGTGCCATCAGTGATCTCTGAGATCGTGGTGGTCTGACCAGCGGGTTCATCGATGGGGTAGAATCGGAATGGGCTGACACGAAATCCCTTGTTGAGACCTTCTTCTCCGCGAGACAGCGTGCCGACCCACACGACACCGTCCTCCGACTCAGCTATACTGGTAACGAAATTATTGGATAAAGTCGTCGGATCCTCTGGATCGGCGTCGAAGTGCGCTACCCGCTTGGTCTCGGGATCGTGCAGGTTGATACCCCCGGTGTGCGCGCCGATCCAGAGCATACCCGCTCGATCCTCATGGAAGGAAGTGACCCCACGGGGTAGTTCTGGATGCCCGGACGGATACGGTAGACTCAGTGCCTCAAGCTTGCCTGGATTGGGTGGGTATCGAGTGAACGACCCCAGCCGGCGATTCATTGTCTGAAGCCCTGCCCCGGTCCTTCCGAACGTTCCGACCCAGAGACGATCGTGACTGTCTTCGTAGACGGCCGAAATCCCTTCACCACCCAGAGTCGATTCATCCTCCGGGTCGGCAAGGTACCTGGTAAATGTCCCTGTCTCCGGCTCAAACCGGTGTAATCCGCCGAGACCAGTCTCGTCACGACGAGTCCCTACCCAGACTGTGCCGTCGCGATCCTCATAAAGCCTCCAGACGTAGTTTGATGAAAGGCTCGTTGGGTCTTGCGGGTCGCACCTGTAGTGCACAAACCGCTTTGTCGAAGGGTCGATTCGATCGAGCCCGCGTCTGGTTCCGGCCCAGATGATGCCGTTCGAGTCCACAATAACTGCCGGGACATCATTTGAACTGATAGAGTTGGGATTGTCCGGATCGTGGCGATACGAGATCATCTCGTCCGTACGGGGATCGAGTCGGTGCAACCCGTTTTGATTCGTGGCTATCCAAAGGAATCCCGCTCGGTCGAGGTATAAGTCCCAAATCGTCTCGTACTGTTGGGGGGGCGCCCCAGTGTCCCTAAAGCGTTGGTGGCCGTACTTCACAAAAGTGTAGCCGTCGTACTTGAAAAGTCCTCCGGTCGTACCAAGCCAGAGAAATCCCTGTTGGTCCTGTACGAGGTCGTTGACTCGATTCTCTTCGATGCCGCCGGGCACTCTAATTCGTTCGAAGACAATGCCGTTTTGCTGAGCCTGCAGACAGCGAGCGGAAGCTGCAAGAAGAAGAACTGCGGTGAGAATGTGCCTGGCCATGAGCGGCTAGCTTCATTTGCGGCTACGCCGGATCGGAACAGGGTAGATCCAACACCGGCGGCGAATCACGCAACGGATCAATGTAACCTCAGTCCTCCGGTTTGAACAAACCGGCCAAGAATGTAGAAAAACCGGTCTAACAGACGCACTCTGGCTCCGCCGACAAGGCTTGCGCCGTGGCATCGGGCCTCGCACTCAGTTTTTTTGGAGTTCAGCGGGATTTGGCGCTCGTCGTGTTCGAACGTCTTTCGCCCCGGGCCAACTCATTCGGCTTCGTGCGGCGCATCCTTGTCAGTGAAATCGCCGAACGAGATTTGCGATGCCAAAACTGACTCGTCGAGATGCGCTCCCCGAAAGGCATCCAAGCTGCCGAATGATGAGACGACGGTTGAACACTCGATCACCGGATCTGCGTCCCCTTCGAATCTCCCAAACGATGAGTACGGCCAGTCGGCGAAATTGTCGACGAGGCCGTGCTTCTGCGGATTGCGATGGATGTAGACGACCAGCTGCCGAAAATAGTCGGGCGATTCCACGACCTTCCGCTTGAATGGTCGCTCGAACAGGCAACCGGTCCTTCGGTATGCCACGTTTACGGACTTTGTGTAGGCATTGAAGCAGTTGCCGAAATGCCGACCGAGGGAGAGATTGTGGAGCGGCTCGGCCGCAGACTTGCGAATTTCGCTTCGCATCCGCATTCGGACAAGAAGGTGGAAATGGTTGCGAAGCAGGCAGTAGGCGTAGATGTCCGCGATCGGATGAACGTGGCGACGAATCAGCCACAAGAAATAAGGGTAGTTTCGCTCCTCTTTGAAGAGATGCTCGCGATTGACTCCCCGGTTGTAGACATGATAGAGTCGGCCGTGACGGAGTGGGCTTGTTTTGTCCATTTTTGCTGCGGTTTGTGGTACCGAAACAACGTATAGACACTTGGGGAACGGAGAACGTAACCTTTTATGGCAAACCGGTCAGGTCTTTAGTCCTGACAGGTCTTAAGACCTGACAGGTTTTAAAACCTGTCAGGTCTCTACTATATACTAGGAAGCCCCCTCTGGCGAGGCAGGAAAGAAATCCTCGCCCGGATTGACGAACAGGTTCTCCTCGTACGCATGCTGCCGATCGTGCAACTCACGATATCGGCCCCCAACAGCCATCAACTCCCTGTGGCTTCCTCGCTCGACGATCTGCCCGCCCTCCACGACGAGAATCTGATCCGCACTGCGGATAGTGGAAAGTCGGTGTGCAATGACGAAGGTCGTTCTGCCCTCGCGAAGATGCCTCAAGCCCTCCTGTATCAGGGCCTCACTTTCGGTATCCAGACTCGACGTCGCCTCGTCCAGCACCAGGATCCGCGGATCGGCAAGCAGGGCCCGAGCAATCGCTACCCGCTGCCGCTGCCCGCCGGACAGCTTCACACCGCGCTCTCCAACCACCGTATCGTATCCATCGGGAAATCCCTCGATGAATCCGTCGCAGTTCGCCAGCTTCGCGACATCCTTGACGTCGTCCATCGTGGCATCCGGATTCGCGAATCGGATATTCTCGGCGATCGTCCCGTCGAAAAGAAAATTCTCCTGGAGCACGACCCCGAGTACCTTCCTGTAATCCGTTATTCGGATCAAGGACAGATCCCGCCCGTCGATCAATACCCTTCCCTCGTTCGGCCGATTGAACGCCATCACCAAACCGACCAGGGTGCTCTTGCCCGATCCACTCGTCCCAACCAGCGCCGTCGTCGTTCCCGCAGGCGCGTCAAACGATATCCCGCGGAGGACCGGCACGCCTTCCTCGTATTCAAAATGAACGTCCTCGAACGAAATACCCCCGCGAACGTCACCGAGGGGCTCCAGCCGCTCGTCCTCCTCGTCCTCGGTCGTCATGTGCATCAGATCGCGAATCCTGTCGAGGCCGGCAAACGCCTCGCTGATCTGCGTCCCGATCGACGCCATCTGGATGATGGGCGCCACCATCAAGCCCGTAAAGAAGATGTACATGATGAAGTCGCCGAGCGACATCGCGCCTGAAGAGATATCGCGACCGCCAACGACGACCATCAGCACGGCGATTGCACCAACGATCAGTGCTCCGAACGACGTGATCGTCGAAATTCCGGTGATCGACTTGCGAACGTTATCGAACAACCGCGACACGCCTTCGCTGAACACGCCTTCCTCACGCGCTTCCATCCCGTAGGCCTTCACGATGCGGATTCCACCGAGCGTTTCTCCTAAACGCCCCGTCACTTCCGCATTGATCTTGTTTCTGGTCCGGAAAATGGGACGCAGTTTCTTGAATGCCATGCCCATCCCTACACCGAACACAGCCAGCACAACAATCGTCACGGCCGTCAGTCGCCAGTTGAGATAGAACAGGACGCTCAGTGCGAGAACGGCCGTGAAAAAGCCGCCGACGAGCTGCACAATTCCGGTACCGACGAGATTTCGGATGCCCTCGGCATCAGTCATGATGCGCGCGATCAGCTCTCCACTCTTCGTTTGATCGAAGAACCTGACGGGCAGGCGCGCAACGTGACGCTGAACACGCCGCCGCATGTCCATGATCGCCCGCTGTGCGGCGACGCTGATGATCTGCGACAGCCCGAACGTGGTAACCGCCTGCACGATTGCCGCCGCCCCGACGGCCGCGGCGAGAATCCACAGCAGGTCCAGCCTGTTCTTGCCGATGACCTCGTCGATGAGGTATTTCGAACTGGCTGGAAGGACCATCCCCGACAAGCGGTTGATGATCATTAATCCAAAGCCAAGGATGAGACGATTTCTGTGGTGGGATATGAGGCGCCTCGCTTCCTGCCACGCCGTAGCGCGTCGCAGGGCAGGCTTTTCGTCGGAATCAGGCATACTCTCTGTTTGTAGACGGGCATGGGAACGCGCTTCCCGCCAATGTGTTTTCCGAATACCCATGATTTGACACATTCATCGCATCCAGCCCATGATGCCGCCGTCCATTTTCGAAGGATTCCCCCCGGCCGGACTTCAGTTCTTCGCGGATTTGAAAGCAAACAACAACCGGGAGTGGTTCAACGAGAACCGCGCAACCTTCGACAACGATTTCATCGCCCCAGCGAAGGCCTTCATCCTCTCGCTTGGTGGACTCCTCCAGTCGCTGCATCCGGGATTCGGGTTCGACACGCGGACCAACGGCTCGGGGTCGCTGTTCAGAATCTACCGCGACGTTCGCTTCAGCAAGGACAAATCACCGTACAAGACCTCGCTCGGAATGAACTTCTGGCTCGGACGCAGCAAGAAAACGACAGATAATCCCGGCTTCTACGTTGGCATAGGATCGCAGGGCGCGGGCGTGTACGCCGGGATGTGGCAGTTTCCCAAACCCATGCTCGAACGCTATCGTCGAATTGTCGATGATGTGGAGGAGGGCGAACATCTCACAGCGATTCTCAATCGCCTTGCAGCCGATGGATACGAAATCGCAGAACCTCATTACAAACGTGTTCCCCGCGGCTTCGACAAAGACCACCCGAACGCCGAGCTCCTCAAGAAGAACGCAATCAACGCCGCAAAGAAACAGATCCCAGCATCGGTCGTGACCTCTCCCGACTTCGTTCCTACCTGCTTCGAGCACTGCCTGGCAATGTGGCCGCTCGTCGAGTGGCTCCACGAAAACGTAAGCTGAGCCGGAATACGCGCCGGAAAATTCTCGACATCACTGCAACCGGATCAATGTGCCGTCGTACATGTGACTAAATAGTCACATGATGATCGATACGAACGATGTGTTCCGTGCGCTCGGCGATCCGTCCCGGCGCCGGATGCTGGACCTGATCAAGGCCCATCCCGGCATTTCTGTCGGAGATCTTTCCGAGTCGTTCTCCATCACGCGTTACGGGGTCATGAAACACCTGCGGATCCTCACAGAGGCCGAGCTGGTGACGTCTGAGCGGGATGGGAAGCATCGTCGTCTCTACATCAACGTAATCCCCATTCAGACCATCTATGATCGCTGGATTTCCAAATACAGCGCGATGTGGGCCTCGAAACTAACCGGATTGAAATACTCACTCGAAAACGCGAAGACAGCCATGTCCACCTCACCCAAACACCGCTACGTCATCTACATCCGCACGACGCCGGAGGATCTCTGGAATGCCATCACGAATCCGGATCTGACGCAACAGTACTTCCACAACACCCGGGTCGAGAGCGAATTCACCGTCGGGTCGCCCATCGATTACATGGTCGAGAAGGATGGCGGGACCCGTTCGGCCCTGACCGGGGAAATTGTCGAAATCATTCCTTTCAAGCGGCTCGTACACACGTTCCTCTTCACGTCGGCCAACGAAGCTCCGAGCCGCGTGACCTACGAGATAGAGCAAGTCGGCGATCTCATGAAACTCACGCTCACGCACGACCAGTTTGACGGAGAGACAGAAACGTACAAGTCGGTTTCAGAAGGATGGCCGCCTGTATTCAGCGGTCTGAAAACGCTGTTGGAAACGGGTCGCCCGCTGGAGATTGATTCTGCGTGAACGGACTTGCTTCGCGTAAGGCAATCCGAATACCTTGGGACAGGCGGCGGGCCCATCCTCATCGTCCGTTCAAGTTTCGTACATCCCTTACCGGCATCCGAAGATGAGCGCACAAGACACGCAGGATTTCAAAAGCCACCGACAGTACGTAGCCGGCTACCACTATGTCACGGCCTTCCTCATTCTGGCGTATCTGGCCTATACCGTTTTTGTCCTGATAACCGATTTCTCGACGTCCGCCATCTTCGGAACGGCCGGCGCCCTCGGTCTGGCACTCGCGGCTTTCTACGCCCGCGAGTTTCCGCTCGGCAACCAGAACCGCATCATCCGGCTTGAAGAACGATTCCGACTGTCGCGATTACTTCCCGAAGATCTGAAGAACCGAATCGAGTCCCTTACGACCGAACAACTCGTCGCCCTTCGGTTTGCATCGGACGGTGAACTGGCCGAACTCACACGGAAGGTGATCTCGGATTCCATTGCCGACGGCGAGACAATCAAGAAGATGATCAAGACCTGGCGACCGGACACTCACCGCATTTGAATCGGACAACATGCAGGCAAAAGCTGTCGTTTTCACCGCCCCAGGATCCGCCGAATTCCGCGACGTCTCATGTCCGGAACCGGGTCCCTCAGACATCGTGGTCCGCGTGGAGGAGTCATGGATCAGTAACGGCACCGAAGGATCCTATTTCCGCGGCGAGCGATCTGACGGTGACACGCCGTTTCGGGAAGGCGACCCACTCCCCTTCCCTGTAGTGGCCGGCTATCAGAAGATCGGCATTGTTGAAGCGGTCGGTCCCGACGCACCCGATTTCGAGATCGGCGAACAGGTTTTCGCGACGATAGGTCACGTCGAGGGAATGCATCACACGTACGGAGGCCAGGTGTCACCCTCTGTTACACCTGGAGATAATGTCTGGCATCTGCCGGCCGGCGTAGACCCCCTGGACGTTTGTCCGCTCGTGCTGATGCAGGTCGGATTTAACGGCGGCATGCGACCCCCGGTCGAATCCGGAACGCCCGCCGTGGTCATCGGAGACGGCATGGTCGGCCAGTGGACCGCCCAGACGCTCGCCTGGCGCGGCGCCGACGTCATGCTCGTAGGCCGTCACGATTATCGGCTCGCCAGGTTCAAGGAGTTTCCGGGCGGACACACAGTGAATGCTATGGAAGAGGACTGGGTCTCCGTCGCGAAGTCGGTATTCAGCGGAGGCGTCACGATCGGCGTCGATACCGTCGGCTCCATCGACGTCATGAATCAACTGGGCTCCGTGCTCAATCGATTCGGACACATCGTGTCGGCAGGGTTCTACGGAACGGAAGACCAGTTGCCACTCCAGCCGCCCCGGTATGGAGAACACACCATCCATCTCGTGTCGGGCTGGACGCGCGAAAGGATGGACGCCACAATAGGCGCCATAGTCGACGGCGGACTCAAGGCGCGACACCTGCTTACCCATCGTTTCCCGGTCGAACGAGCCGCCGACGCCTGGGAACTGATCGAATCCAAATCCGAGCCGGTGCTCGGAGTACTTCTCGACTGGACGCCATCGTCATGAAACAACTCCAGATCCTCGAACCCGGCAAAGCAGCCTGGCGAGACGCCCCCAAGCCATCTCCGGATCCGGGCGAAGCACTGGTTCGCGTCAAGGCCGTTTCGACATGCCCGCATTGGGACCTCCACATCATGCACGGGAAACCCATGTTCGAGGGTTTTCAACTGAACTACCCCTACTGGCCGGGGCAGCCGGGGCACGAGATGACGGGCGTCATCGAACAACTGGGGCCGGACACCGTGGGCCCCACGCCCGGAACCACCGTCGCCGTCTGGCGCGACTCGGGCCCGTATCGCCCGGGCGCTTACGGTGAGTATGCCTGCCTCCCGGCCGAGAACCTCATCGAGGTGCCGTCTAGCTTGGAGCCGGCGCAAATCGCGCCGCTGGAGCTCGCGATGTGCGTGCACGTTTCATTCGATCAGTTGGCAGAACTCGGGTCCCTCGACGGAGCGATCCTGGGACTCACGGGGATGGGTCCGGGCGGCCTCATCGCGGTCCAGATCGCCAAGGCCCTGGGTGCGCACGTGGTGGCGTATGACCCCGTCACCGATCGGCGCGAACTTGCCATTTCTCTGGGAGCCGACGAGGCGCTGGATCCTGCGGCCGAGTCGCGTACGGAGCGTTTCCTCGATTTCGCGGTCGACTGCACCGGCGCCGTTCCCGCGATCAGTTTTCTGATCGATCGCACGAAGCGCGCGGTGGCTCTTTTCGGCGTGCTCCGCGACAACTTGAACTTTCCACCATCGCACTGGTACGGCGGCTTCAGCCTGGTCGGCTATGGCGAGCACAACCGCCAATCCGCAGAGCGGGCGCTTCGACTCGTCGTCGACGGGAAGCTGCAGCTGGAGCCGCTGATCACACGGACCCTGCCCTTCACCGAATATGAGCAGGGCGTAGCGTTGTTGGCCAATAGGGAGGCCATCAAAATCCTGTTCGTACCATGAGTGGGCACGGGAATTCGATCGTCCGGTGTCCGTGGGTGGGTGACGATCCCCTCTATCAGAAATACCATGATGAGGAGTGGGGCGTGCCCGTGCACGACGACCGCGTCCTTTTCGAATTCCTCATTCTGGAGGGAGCACAGGCCGGACTCAGTTGGAGCACCATCCTGAAGAAGCGCGAGGGCTATCGCGCCAACTTTGCGGATTTCGATCCGGAGGTTGTAGCGCGATTCACCGCGGAGCGGCAGCAAGAGATCCTGACGGATCCGGGCATCGTTCGCAACCGCCTCAAGGTGCAAGCCACCGTCGAAAACGCACGGCAGTTCCTCAAAGTCCAGGAAGAATTCGGCTCGTTTGCGGCCTACGTATGGCAATTCGTGGATGCCAAGCCGATTCAGAATGCATTTAAGACCATCGGCGACTACCCCGCGACGACACCGGAGTCCGACAGACTCAGCAAGGATTTGAAGGCCCGCGGCTTCAAGTTCGTCGGATCGACAATCTGCTACGCGTTTATGCAGGCAGTGGGCATGGTGAACGACCACACGGTGACCTGTTTTCGGTATCAACCGGTTTAAGTAGGGACATGCCAACGGCATGTCCGATCCCAGCGGCATGTCCGATCCCAACGGCATGTCCGATCCCAGCGGCATGTCCGATCCCAACGGCATGTCCGATCCCAACGGCATGTCCGATCCCAGCGGCATGTCCGATCCCAACGGCATGTCCGATCCCAACGGCATGTCCGATCCCAACGGCATGTCCGATCCCAACGGCATGTCCGATACCGATTCCCGTGGAAAAACACCTGACGCAGGGACATCCCGCCGGAATGTCCGCTGTGTCGCGAACGTTTCGAAGCCCGCTGAGGGCATCCATAAAAAAGAGGCTAACTTTTTAGCATCTTCTCTCGTATCAGTCACCGTCAACAGGATTCAACCAAAACGGTGACGGAGAAATGACGATCAAGTATATCACGCGACTCGTCGCGTTCGCAGCCATCCTTGTATCAGCAGGATCGCGACAGCACAATCAGTTAGAATTAACACGGACGACGACTGGTGCACGCATGACGACGACTGGAACGATGACGGCAACCACTACTGCGAGGTTCGCGAAGTCACGCTCGACGGCAATCGCGACGTAATTCGCGTCGACGCGAGTCCAAACGGCGGGATAAAGGTGCACGGATGGGACAAGGATCAGATTCTGGTCCGGGCGAAAGTTGTCGCGAACGCGAAGTCCGAGAATGACGCCCATGCGCTGGCCCGGAACGTGCGTCTCGACACCGATGGAACGATCAAAGCGGACGGACCTAAAGGAGGACGTCACGAGTGGTTCTCTGTCTCCTTCGAAGTATTTGCGCCCGCGAATTCGAACGTGGATCTCGAATCGATGAACGGCGGCATATCGATATCGAATCTGAGTGGGCAGGCCCGGTTCGAAACGACGAACGGTGGAATCCACCTCGAAGACCTCGCCGGGAAGGTATCCGGTAAGACGACGAACGGCGGCATTTCAATAGACCTCGACGGCGACCACTGGGATGGCGACGGTCTCAACGTCGAAACCGTAAACGGCGGCGTCAAAATCATGGTGCCTGAAAATTATTCGGCCGACCTGGAGACCAGCACGGTCAACGGCAAGGCGGAGATCGATTTTCCGGTAATGATCGAAGGGCGCTTCGATCGACACCTTTCGGCCAAGCTGGGAGACGGTGGAAGGAGAATTCGCGCCGTGACAACCAACGGGGGCGTTGTTGTAACGCGCGGTTGAGACGGCCTGGTGGTTCCGTCTCGCCAGGGGCACGGGAACTCTCCCCCGTGCCCCTTTTTCGTTGCATCTTGTGGGCTTTCGTTTCGTACGTTAGACATCCGTCCACGAATCATTTCTGCCACCATGGACCTCCGATACCCGATCGGCCCATTCGAGCCGGTCTTCAGGTTGACTCCCGAAGAACGTAAACAGCATCGGGCAACGATTGCAGATTGTCCGGCACAACTTCGCCTCGCCGTCAAAGACCTGAGCGACGAACAACTCGATACGCCGTATCGACCCGACGGCTGGACGGTGCGACAGGTCGTGCATCACGTCCCCGACAGCCACCTCAACGCCTACATCCGCATGAAATGGGGCGTTACAGAAGACGAACCGGTCATCAAGACCTACGACCAGGATCTCTGGGCCGATCTGCCGGATGGTCGTTCGGGCTCCATCGATGTCTCACTCGACCTTCTCGAGGCGCTTCATAAACGTTGGGACCGCCTCATCGGATCGCTGAGCGATGCCGACTGGGCAAGGAAAGTATCTCATCCTGAGTGGGGGGAGATCACGATGGACTACCTCCTCGCCCAGTATGCCTGGCATTCACGCCACCACGTCGCGCACATCACCTCACTACTGAGCGCGAGGGATGGTAGTCTTGCTAGTCTTCTAGTCTTCAGCTTCTAGTCGAGTGACTTTCAAAAGCTTTAACTATATGAATAACATTTTCTGATACTTGCAGCTCCGCACGCCGCACCCCGCACCCCGCACTTCGTCTCCAATACGACCCAAACGAGGCACTGGCTCATCTGAGGCAGGCCGATCCAACGCTCGGAAAGCTGATCGACGAGGTAGGGCCGTACTTAATCGAGATCCACGAAATGATGGATCCTTTTCAGATGCTTGTGAGGTCCATCGTGAATCAGCAATTGTCCGGCAAGGCAGCCGCCGCAATTCTTGGCCGTGTCGTTCGCGCCGTGGGTGAGGACCCGTTGACGCCGGCGAGTGTTCTCCGCACGCCGGATCAAACGTTGCGCGACGCCGGCCTCTCCTGGGCTAAAGTCGCCAGCGTGAAGGATCTTGCCGCAAGGGTTTTGGACGAAACGGTCCCGACGCTCAACGAATTGCACGAACTCGATAATGAGGAGATCGTCGAGCGACTCACGGTGGTCCGTGGAATCGGCCGCTGGACCGTGGAGATGCTCCTGATATTCCGTCTTGGCAGGGCAGATATCCTGCCCGTGACCGATCTTGGTGTGCGAAAAGGATACATGCTGATCTTCGGGCTCGATGAACTTCCGGCGCCGAGGGATCTGGAGCAGCGATGCGAGCACTGGCGTCCGTATCGATCCGTGGCCAGTTGGTACCTCTGGCGGGTGGTCGAGGCGGCGCCCTGATTGCGTGAAGGGCACGAATCGGACGCGTCATTCTGCAAATACTGTGGAGAGCCGCTCGAGGGGGCTTGACTGCGCGTCGAGCAGGGATCACGTTCATCCGGCAACAGATAACCCGCAGCAACCATGAAGTTACCCATTCAGACGGCCGGACGAATGCTCTATGCCGTGCCGTTCGCCGGTTTCGGCGTAATGCATTTGACGATGTCGCACATCTTTGTCGGGATGGTCCCATCGTTCATGCCAGGGGGCGTTCTCTGGGTCTACCTGATCGGGGTCGCCTTTCTCGCAGCAGCAACTGCACTCGTCACCGGGAAGTTGGCCAAGCAGGCGGCCTGGGCTCTCGCCGTGGTTTTGCTGCTGTTTATCGGCACGATTTGGATTCCACGGCTCTTCTCATCCGAATCGGGTTCGGTGGGTCCAACGCTCGCCGGCTTGTTCAAGGATTTCGGTCTTCTCGGTGCGGCATTGATGGTTGCCGGAAACTCGGAGGGATGAAATTCGAAAAACCTTTCAAGGATGTCATCGATCAGACTCACCGTCCTTACCTTCCAAGGTTAACGTGCATAATCTGACGGAATGATCTGGCGTCTTCTTGGTAGAGCTGAACCTGATCGACTCGTCGACGCGCGCTTACAGCTGCATTGGGCAGTGCAGGTCGTCGCCTCGGTGGGCTACACGTTCGTCAGCGCAATGCCTGCGTGGTCACACCTGAGTCTCTCATTCGAGGACGGCAGGATGATCAGCCAGCCGTCGTCCACAGACCCGACCTTTCGCGTAGCGCTGGATCCGGCAACCCTTGAACTCGTCCTTTTCGACGGAGATGGGGAGATTTTCGATTCGGCGACCGTCAATAACCGCACGCTCGAAGAAGCCTATGCGTGGCTGACTGTCACCATTGAGCGCTACCTCGGCGAGCCGGTCATGCTGACGCGTCCGGATCACGACATGCCGAATCACCCGATCGCTTCGCGAGGTCGGTTTGCGCTGCGACCCGGGAAACACTTTCACGAGCTCAGCTCCTGGTACCACAACGCGAAGCTCGTCATCAGCCGCGTCGTGAGTGATCGCGAACACGTATCCCCGATCCGCTGCTGGCCGCACCATTTCGACATCGCGAGCCTGGTGAGCCTCGATCCCGAAGTGGATCCCGATCAGGCCCGCAGTATCGGCATCGGACTTTCTCCCGGCGACGCTGCCAATGATCAGCCCTATTTCTACGTAACGCCTTGGCCCTTCCTCACCGCCGACCGCCTTCCACCCCTCGCCTCGGGAGGAACGTGGCAGACATTGGGCTGGACCGGCGCCTTGCTTCAGGCAGATCGGGTTGTCGCCCACAATCGATCTGAAGACCAACTCGAAGCCGTGGAGTCGTTCCTCCGCGGGGCGGTCGAAGGCTGCTACTCGCTACTGCTTGGTGCTGATTGAACGGCAGGTCTGGATAACTTCAAACACCAAACTTCAAATACCAAACTTCGACTAGCGGCGAATAGAGCCGGTGCACGCCGTTTCCCCCGGAGGAGGCCTGCCAACTGAAGCACCCCGTATTTCGGTTCGGTTCGAATGCTCGTGTCCAAAGTTTGGTATTTGATGTTTGGTGTTTGGTGTTATTTAGAATTTCGCTACCGTAACGGCCGCCTTCCCTACAACCCGCATCAGACCGTAGAGCAAATACGTCGATTTCTTCGGTGCGCTTACTTCCGCGGGGCGGGAAGCGCCAAGATCCGGGTCGCGCACCTTGCGTATGAAATCCGCCACGAGATCCGGTCTCTCCACGACGGCAATGACTTCCTGTTGCGCCCGGTAGCTCAGGTAATCGAAGTTCGACGATCCCACGACAAGCTTCTCCTCGTCGACGAGCATGGCTTTGAGATGCGTCATCTCGGGCAGGTAAAATCTGAGGTTGATCCCCGAACGGGCCGCCTCCCACTCGGTATAGCGCTGCACGGCCTTCCGATTATTGAGATCGGGCGTGAGAACCGTCACCTCGACGCCGCGCGATACCGCCTCTCTGAGATATTTGTAGAAGGGGAATGAGAGGTACGGACTCTCGATGAAGATGGAACGGCGGGCGCCTGCGATCAGATCGAAGAGTCGGGCGAATGTCGACTCGTTGGATTTTCCATCGACGAGATAGATGTCGAGTCCCTCGAAGCGTCCTTCGACAAACCGATCCTCTCCCGACCATGTCGTCTCGAAGTCGGCGCGCATGAAAGCGGCGACGGCCGGATCATCGATCCGAAGCATCATGTCATGCCAGAGAAAATTGTGATCACTGAAATTGATGCCGCCGATGTACGTGATCCGATCGTCGACGAGAATCATCTTCTTGTGATTGCGGCCGGGAATCTTTCTGAAGAGAAAACCGAAAGGGTTTACGAATCGGACGTCGACGCCTGCAGCGCGGTTATCGTTGATCATCTGCGACGTGGCGAGCACTTCTCTTCGGTGCTCGGGGTCTTTCTTGTTTTTCCGCGAATGCACCGAGCGATCCGAGATGAAGTGCTTCGTGAAGCAGTCGACGATAATCCGGCGGTCGGTCGCGTTGGACGCCCTCATCGCCTCCGAGAGACCCTGTCCGGTCGCGTCTCCCTCGAACGACAGCGTCTGGACGAGCACTGAGCTCGAGGCGGAGCGAATATCAGCCTCAAGCGATTCCCAGAAGTTTTCAGAGCCAACCAGAAGGGTGGTTTTCATGTGTATTCGATACGTGGGCGCGTCGACGTGTGTACATTCGCACCGCAAAGGCGACTCATTACCGTGGAAGCACGGTGCGAAGATCCAAAAATCCATCCATGTCTAAAAGCGAATTGTTCGATGCCGTCATCATCGGCAGCGGCTTCGGCGGCTCGATGGCCGCACGAACGCTAGTGGAGGCCGGTTGGAGAGTCGCCATGGTCGAACGGGGCGACTGGGTACAGCGGAGCATGGAAAACTGGGGTCCACGCGGATCGCTCATGCTGACGAGCCACTATGCCATGGATGCTCCGTACCTGGTTCACCAGGAAGGCAGCCCGCACGAAGCGGGGCATTATGAATGCGTCGGCGGCCCCTCCGTCTTCTACGGCGCCGTCTCCATGCGATTCAGGTCGGGCGATTTCCACCCCCAGGAAGAAATCATCGGCGACTCTGGAGCGGCGTGGCCATTCGAGTACGCGGATCTCGAACCGTATTATGGACGCGCGGAACGTATCCTCGACGTCTCGGGTGCGACGGGGGTAGATCCGACCGAGCCGCCGCGAACGCAACCCTATCCCCAACCTCCTTCCAAACTCTCCGAAACTTCGCGACGGATTCAGGCAGCGGCACGAAGTCTCGATCTTTCCCCGTTCCGGCTTCCGCTGGCAATCAACTTCAGGCAGTCACCCGATCGTACGCAATGCATCGCCTGCACGACATGCGACACGTTCGCGTGCGCCATTGACGCCAAGAATGATCTCGCCACGGTCGTCATCCCTGATCTGGTGGCACGCGGCATGGAGCTCTTCCCGCGCACAATGGTTACCAAGCTTCGTCGGCACAACGGCCAAATCGAAAGCGCAGTGTGCCTGGACCGGAACGACGGATCGAGCTTCGAACTTCGCGGGCGCACTTTCGTCCTTTCCGGCGGGGCCATGTCGTCGCCGCACCTCCTGCTTGCATCCGGGCTCGGCGAGGTAAATCCGGCCGGGGACGCTATTGGCCGATACCTGATGCGACACTGCAACGCGATCACATACGGTATTTTCAGGGGAAAACCGGATCCGGTCGGTGAGTTCCACAAGCAGCTTGGCATCCACGATTTTTACCACGGCCATCCCGAAATCGCAAGCCCGGCAGGCAAGCTTGGCACGATGCAGCAGATTCAGACACCGCCGGCGTCGTTGGTCGAAGCGATGGTTCCAAAACCTTTCGGCGCGATCCTGGCCAAAGGGGTCAGTCATTTGACTGGCCTGTTGATTATTGCCGAGGACCAGCCGCAGCGGGATAATCGCGTCCGCGTCGACGCAAACCGCAAAGACGCGTTCGGGATGCCCGCAATGGTCGTAGATTCCCATTATTCAGATCGCGACCTGGCAGCCCGATCGGCCCTCGTCGGCCAGGCGAAGCGAATCCTGCGTCGGGCCGGAGCCATGTTCAACTACGTCCACAAGATCAAGACTTTCTCGCACGCCGTCGGCTCTGTCAGAATGGGCGACGATCCCGATTCGGCGCCGCTCGATCGGCATTGCGCGTTCAGGGGCGTCGACAATCTATTCGTCGTGGACGGAAGTTTCATGCCGACGTCCGCCGGCATTAATCCCAGCCTCACCATCGCGGCCAACGCGCTTCGCGTTGCCGATCACATGGTCGAACGTGGGTCTCCTCAATCCACATGACGATGCTCTCAATCGCCTTTCTCGGCTGCGGCGCCATCACCCGCAAGCATAGCAAAACCCTTCAGAAGGTGGCCCACTCGGTAAGCCGGCACTATGCCAGCCGGGACGGTGAGAAGGCAGCTCGGTTCAGCCGTGAACTGGACGGAAAGGGCAGCTTCGGATCATACAAAGAAGCAATCGAGAGTGCAGACGTGGACACGGTTTTCATCTGCACGCCGCCCGATCTGCACCTTCCGCTCGCCATCACCGCCCTGCAGGCGGGTAAGCACGTCATCGTCGAGAAGCCGCCTTTCCTCACCTTGGCCGATATGGATCTCGCCATCGCGGCTTCCGAAAAGGCGCGAAGGCAGCTGATCGTGGCCGAGAACTATTTCTACAAGCCACTGCGTAACGTCCTCACGGATCTGCTCGTGGACGGCGTCGTAGGCCGGCCGCTGCTCATCCAGATCAATGCGCTGAAGAAGCAGGTGACGTCCGACTGGCGTGACGATCCTGCCACCGTCGGCCGGGGCGCGCTGTATGAAGGGGGCATCCATTGGATAAATTTCCTCGCCAATCTCGGACCTGAAATCACCCAGATCTCGGCGACGCGGACGGACGACGGCAACGGCCTCGACCGAAGCAGCCTGGTCATGGTCAAATACGTGGGCGGGATGGCGGGCACGCTCGCCTACTCGTGGGAGGTACCCTCCCTGTTCAAAGGGTTGAGAATTTCTCGAATCTTCGGGACCGAGGGTTCCATCACTTTCGAAACCAACGGTCTCTTCGTGATCGTACATGGGCGTCGAAATAGGGTGATTCTGCCCGGACTTTCCGATATTTCAGGCTTCAAGGCGATGCTGACAGATTTCGTCCGTTCCCTTGAAGCAGGTCAAGAGCCGCTATTCAGCGCAAGGGCTGCTCGAAGAGACATGCGCCTCATCGAGGAGGCCTATCGATCCATGCAAAACCAATCCGCTCAGCAATCCCATACATGAATTATTTACTCGGACTATTTATCGGCGCACTCGCTGGAGTCCATGCCTCGACGTGGGGCATGTACAAAGATTCGCCCCACGAGGGATTCACCTGGGCCAAGTATCTGCGAAGCACGTGGTTCAGCGCCGTGATTGGACTTCTGGTGGCCGCCTGGACGAACATCGACCTGACGAACTTCTCAAACGTGGCCGTCTTCTTCGCCGTGGTGTATGTGACCGAGCGGGCTCTGATGGAGTTCTACAAGACCTTCTTGAGGACAGAAGATCAGAGTAAGTACTTTATTCCCATGCAGTTTCACATTTTCGGGAAGGTCGTCGAATCAAAGTCGAGCAGGCTTTGGCTCGGGGCTGGATATCTGATCGGCGTACTCGCCGTCGTCTTCGGTCTAACCTGGTTCCAGAATGCCGATCACGGCCTTTCCGCGTGGACGGTCGTGCTCATCATCGGCAGCATCGGAGGCTGGATCTCCGCGTTCGGCGGCGCATGGAAGGATGCCCCTCTGGAGGGCTTTCAGATCTTCAAATTCTTTCGGAGTCCGCTGATGGCGCTCGCCTACGCGTTTATTCTGGCCCACTTCTCACACAACTACCTGTTCATCAGCATGGGAGGACTGGGGTACACCATCGCGAGCACCGAGACATATAAGACGTTCTTCTTCCCCTCGAAACCACGGGGCAAGTTTGCTGGAAAACCGATCGTCTATCCCGATATGCTGAGCATGAGACAGCGATTCGTGCCACTTTACGTTCTGATCTGGATAGGGATCATTGCGTCCTTCGTGCTCGGATTTATGGGCCCTCATGACGGACTGCTATCCTTTGTTTAGACACTGGGCGGGTTTCGAACTGTCACACCCGCTTTATTAGTTTTCGAATGTGAGGTCCTCACCACGATTCGCGTGGTTCGTGGTTCGTAGTTCGGCTCCGACGTCCGGCATCGTTCCGTAGGGGCAAGGCCAACCGGAGGGCGGCCTGTCCGCTTGTCAAACATTGAGGGCCGGTCCCCCTCTTGGAGGGGGCAGGCTGAAGCGGAGTCTCGGCGAAACCCGACGGAGTCGGGAGAAGCCCGACGTAGCAGAAGCCGGGGGAGGTGGCATCGGGCATGGCACCACCTGCTGAGACATCCCCAGAGAGGTCCCTCCGCGAGCCGCTTCGCGGCCCACGTTCGGGATGACAGTGGCGCCTTTGAAGAAGGCGCGCGGGCACTACGGGTTCGGCCGCCACGGTGGCCCGCGCGGCGACGCATAGCAGCGGCCACCACACAGGCAAAGACGGGACACGGGCTTTAGCCCGGCGAGGCCCCGCGTCTGTCTCAAAAAGTGAGTTAGCCGTCAGGATTCGACCGGCACGACCTCGAACTCATTCGACCGCTGGCTGTCCTGATCAATCTCTCTTTTTGCGTCGGAGTCTTCGTAGATGCGGACCCTGAACCGGTACGTGACACCTGGACCGAATTCTGGAGCAGGCCCGCTGCTGAAATAGTCTTCCGTCCACCTCCACTTGATCACCTTCTCCGCCCCAGGGGGCAATGTGTCAATCACCAGGCACTGTTGTCCAAGAGTACCCCAAGCATGTTTCAGGTGGCCACCACGCCATTCCTCTAATCCGGCAAAGCCACCGCACATCAGGTAGACGTCTCTATCCCCGAGGTTCTTGATGGTAAACGCCATCACCTCGTCGGGCGACGCCTGGTACGCATCCCGGTCGCTTCGGATCGTCACGTCTTCGTATCGATCGTCCGCCGAGTCGCAGGCTGACCAAACCAGGGCCAGGCCGAGCAGGAGGAGTCCGCTAAATCTCTGTCCACGCATGATCACTTCGATTAAGACTCTGCCCTTCAAGGCGAATGAAACGTCGCATGACAGCGGATTGATCGTTGTACGCGTTGCTTCAATTGTTCTGTAGGTGTTTTACGGGGGGGGGGGGGAGACCGTTCCTCTCATGCTTGCAGGGTAACTGGCCGCGAAACCGTTGAAACGGTTTGAGATGCGTTGCGCCCTACATCATTCTGCGTTCTGCGTTCTGCATTTTGAATTGCTCTGGTTCCCCGCCTGCGCGGGGATGACGACCCTTTCCATGCGCAACGGCCCGTCATGCGCCGCCATGCCCCAAGTTTGCCGTTTGATATTCAGTGTTTGAAGTTTCGAGGTATTGCACGCTAAACAACCTCCCCTCGTCCACCCACACCTTCCGCTGCTCGAACCACGGATGCGCGAGGCTGGCAAACTCCTCGACGCCGAACTTGTGCGAGTTCTCAGTATGGATAGTCTCCCCTTCGGTGAAACGAACCGCCTCGCCATTGATGCGAACAGTCTGGCCCTTCCGGGATCTGAGGTGCATCTCGATTCGGCCCTCCGACTTCTGACCAGAACGCACGTGCTCAAACTGGTCGATGTCGAAATCAGCGCCCAGCTCACGGTTGATGCGACGCAAGAGATTCAGATTGAAAGCGGCCGTCACGCCGGCTGCATCGTTATAGGCACGCTCGAGGATGCCGACGTCCTTCTTGAGGTCGACGCCGATGAGCAGTCCCCCACCCGACCCCACCTCGTGCGCAACGGCGCCCAGAAATTCATGGGCGGCCTCCCGATCGAAATTTCCGACGGTCGAGCCCGGGAAGTATCCGACGACGCGACGAGGGCGCCTGTGCGGGCCCAGGAAGTTCAATGACCCTGTGTAGTCCGCCACGACCGGCAGCACCTGCAACTTCGGGTAGTCGGCCGCCAGTCCGTCTCCGAAGTATCGAGTAAGTGGCCCCTGGAAATGTCGATCGGGTACGTAGGCGACGGGATTCTCCAGGTGATCGAGAAGAATGCGCGTCTTAGAGCTGCTCCCTGATCCGTATTCGACGAGCATGACGTCAGGACCGACCGCCGTGACTATTTCGTCGATATGGTCGGTCATGATCGCCAGCTCGGTGCGCGTCGGATAGTACTCGTCGAGCTCACAGATCTGATCAAAGAGTTCCGACCCTCGACGGTCGTAGAAATACTTGCTGTATATCTCCTTCTGGGGCATTCGAAGTCCCTCCAGGACGTCCTCAAGGAAGGTTTGACGTCTCGGTACGCTCTGATCGACGACGCGGACGACATCCCCAGGTCTGTGGACCATCGTTAGCTATGGACCTCGCCCCTTGGCTAAGACGAATGCCGGTGAACTGCCAACGGGCGGGTGCATGGAAGAAGTTTCTGTACGTCCGTCGGATGTGAGACGCCGACGTCGCGCAAGAGCCGCCGCGAATACGAACTGGTTGCACATGAACTTCCCGTTGTACTCTCCAATGGCGCCGGGAGGCGGAGTGTAACCCGGATACGGAGAATAGTGGCTCTGGGTCCATTGCCAGACCTCCCCGTACATCTGCCTGAGGCCGCCCGTTTCAGGCCCTGCAGGCGCCGGATGAAAACGGCCGCCGTCGACGAATGCTCCTTCGATGGGCACGGATTCCGACGCCACTTCCCACTCGAATTCTGTCGGAAGCCGGTGACCGGCCCAGCGCGCGAAAGCATCCGCCTCGTAATAACTGATATGCGTCACTGGCTCGCCGGCTTCGATAGGGCGCAACCCCGAGAGTGTAAACATGCGCCATCCACCATCATCCTTTTCCCAGTAGCCGGGCGCTTCCCAGCCCTCGGAATCTGCCATCGCCCATCCATCGGAAAGCCATAGCTCGGGACGCCGATAGCCACCATCTTCCATGAACTCAAGGAACTCCCCATTGGTGACCAGCCGATCGGCCAGGGCAAAATCCTGGAGGTAGACGCGGTGGCGAGGCCCTTCGTTGTCGTAGGAAAAACCTGCCTGATTCCAGCCGACCTCGTAGATCCCTTCGCCGAATTCACACCAGGATGCGGGAGACCCCGACAGGGCCGGCTCGTCGTTCCGCGGCCGATAGACGGGCTTGAGCGGATTGACCGAGAAGACGTGCTTGATGTCCGTCACGAGGAGCTCCTGATGCTGCTGCTCGTGATTCAGTCCGATCTCCAGCACGCTTTCCGGAGACCGATCGAAAAGATCGGGACGTTCATTCAACAGCGCGACCATATGCCGATCCACGTATTCGCGGTAGGCCACGATTTCGCGGACTGTGGGGCGGGTCAGCGCGCCGCGCTTGTCCCGGCAATGCCTCTCGCCGGCCTGGATATAGTAGGAGTTGAAGAGATAGGCATACCGTGGGTGAAACGGAGTGTAGTTTTCAACAAACTCATTAAGAACAAATGTTTCGAAGAACCACGTCGTGTGTGCCAAGTGCCATTTCGTCGGACTCACGTCGGTCATCGTCTGGACCACATAGTCTTCGGTCTCGAGTGGCTCGCACAGGTAATTCGTAAACGCGCGGACGGCCACGTACCGATGGCCTGACGTGCCGGGTGCTGCGATTTCAGCGGTTAATTCTTCAGCATTCGATCTCATTGCTCTCTTCGTCGTTGAATCGATGATCTGGGCTGGTTCACAATATAGGCAGTCAGTTTGGCCACCATTGAGCGTCGGGTGATTTCCCCGGGTATTCGTAGCAGGAATACCTCTCAGTGTCGGTAAGGTGAAATTCGCTACATATCTTATTGCAATATCTGAAAAGAGAATATCATGGAAGAGCAACATAAAGTTGCAGATCTCCCGCTCACGGGCGCAGACCTGCTTCACAATCCCTCTTTGAATAAGGGCACCGCATTTACAGACGAGGAGAGAGATCTGCTCGGCCTGCGCGGTCTGCTTCCGCCGCGCGTGTTTACGCAGCAGGAGCAGATACATCGCATCCTGGAGAACTTCAGCCGCAAGACGTCGAATCTGGAGAAGTACATCTTCTTGACGTCGCTTCTCGATCGTAACGAGCGATTGTTCTATCGCTTCGTTACTGAGTACATCGAGATGACGATGCCCATTATCTATACGCCGACGGTCGGCGAGGCATGTAGGCAGTATGCGCACATCTTCCGTCGATCGCGAGGGATGTATGTCTCGATACGTCACCGTGGCGCGATTCGGGACGTGCTCAAGAACTGGCCCGAGAAGAACATCAGAGTCATCGTCGTGACGGACGGCCAGCGCATCCTGGGGCTGGGCGACCTCGGCGCAAACGGCATGGGCATCCCGGTCGGGAAGCTTTCGCTCTACACGGCCTGTGCCGGCATCCCGCCTGACAGGACGCTCCCAATTCTTTTGGATGTCGGAACGAACAACGAGGTGCTGCTGGAAGACCCCCTTTACATGGGTACACAACATCATCGACTGACGGGTGCCGCGTACGACGAGTTCCTCGACGAGTTCGTCTGGGCCGTGCAGGACGTGTTCCCTGACTGCGTTCTTCAGTTCGAGGATTTCGGCAACTACAATGCATTTGCGCTGCTGCATCGCTACCGCGACCAGATCTGTACGTTCAACGATGACATCCAGGGGACGGCCGCCGTTACACTCGCCGGTATTCTCGGCGCACTGGGGATAACGAACCAGAAGCTCGAGGATCAGCGCATTCTTTTTCTGGGCGCTGGCGAGGCCGCGCTGGGCATAGCCGATTTGGCCGTCCACGCCATGGCCCGTCACGGCATCGACACGAAGACCGCGCGTGAAAAGCTGCTGGTTCGTCGACTCACGAGGACTCGTGGTGAAGGGCCGCGACCACCTCACAGAAGAGAAACAGCGCTACGCGCACGATTTTCCGTTCGCGCCGACGCTCCTTGAAGCCGTGTCGTCGCTTAAACCGACCGCTCTCATCGGCGTTTCGGGCGTGCCGCAGACGTTCACCCAGGAGGTTGTCGGGAAGATGGCCGAAATCAATGAGCGACCCATCGTTTTCGCGCTGTCGAACCCGACGTCACAAGCAGAATGCACCGCCCGGCAGGCCTATGAATGGTCCGACTGCCGAGCAATCTACGCGAGCGGCAGTCCGTTCGACCCGGTCACGATGGACGGATGCACCATGGTGCCAGGACAGGGCAACAATTCCTACGTTTTCCCCGGCATCGGCCTGGGCGTTCTGGCTTCGCGTTCCAGCAGGGTGACGGACGACATGTTCTTCGCCGCCGCGAGTAATCTGGCGTCGCAGGTCGACGGGAGCTCGCTGCAGCTCGGCAGGGTGTACCCGGCCCTCAGCGACATTCAAGCCGTTTCGCTCAACATTTCCGTGGCAGTCTTCAGACCGCAGCCGAGTCGACTTCGCAGCGTTCCGATGCGGAGGATCACTGCAGCTTGGCAGAGTGTACCTCGCTTCCTCGAGCCGACCTCCCGGCCGTTTCGTCTCAAGATTGCGACAGAAGTCTTCAAGACCGTTCAGCCGAAGCAGGCCACTCGCACGCGTTCCGACCCTGCCGGAGGATCTGACCACACTAATCGCCTCGCTTCGCTCGATCCGAAACCTACCCGCCATACCCGTCTGAGAGGAGGCCACAGCGAAGCGACGGCGGTCCGAAAGGGATCCGGGGTCGGGGTCAGGCGATCTGACTGGCGACGCAATAGGCCGTGGCTTGGACCGTCAGCGCCGGATTGACACCGGCTGCCTCGGGAAAGAGCGATGCGTCGCTTACGTAGAGGCCCTCGACACCGCGCACACGTCCTTCGAGATCGACGGGAGAGGATTCCACATTCCCTCCCATCCTGCACGTCCCCATCTGATGGGCGGAGAAGAGGGGAAAAAGACCAGGTCTCCAGCCCCAGGTGAAAATCTCGCGCGCCAGATCGGCGATACGCTCCTCTCCGCCGTGGGCAGCCAACACCTTGCGCTCCGAGTGCGGAAAAAGGATCGACTCGGCGCCTGCCGCAAGATGCATCCTCGCGGTTTCCACGACGCCTGTGATCAGCATGGCGAGATCCGGATCTGAGATTCGATAGTGGATCTTGGGATCGCCCATTCGATCCAGCACGACTTTCCCTCCGGAGCGATCGCGCGTCAGTACGATGAAGGCCGCGGTCTTTTCGATCAGGTCAAGATCTTGCCTGTGGCCTTGGGCGCTGTTCCAGGGCAAAGCCGACGCCAGCAGGCCCGGGTAGATCGGAGCCGTTTCGATCCGAACGCCCCACGGTCCGTCCAACCACGCAAAAGCATCGGTATAGGACGACATAATGGAGCCTTCCCACCCGTTCATCGCTTTCGCGTATCGACCCGCAACTCCGACGGTCGGATGTAAGCATGAGATTTCGTCCGAGGTCGTTGTGCGTCAAGCCGCTGCGGAGGAGAATTGCGGGCGTATGGAGTGCGCCTGCTGCTAAGATGACCCGGTCAGCCTGGATACGGCGAGTCTCGGTCCCAGACGGTGTCGAAATCTCCACTTCGACGCCGCGAACCCGGCCGCCATCCACGACGACGCGTCTCACCGTCGCGCCCGTCACGATCGAACCGCCGCGTTCCTTCACGTCACGAAGGAATGTGGCGGTCGTTCCCTGTTTACGGTCGTGCGCGCAACCGAGGCCGCACCGACCGCAATGGCGCACGTCGTCGCCGCGGCAGCCTCTGGTATTTCGAGGCACCACCTTGACGTTCAGGCCGAGATCGTTGCACGCGTTCCGAAGCGCGGCGTTAGGAGCGTTGTCGCTCGGCCAGTCCTCTCCGACGCCGGTCCGGGACTCCACGTAATCGTAGGCCCGATCGAAGTCCGATTCGCCCATCCAGTCGATGCCGTAAACCCGATTCCAGACATGTCGAATCTCGTCGGGCAGGCGAAACGAAGCCGACCAATTGACGGTCGTGCCTCCGCCGAGACAACTCCCGGCAAAAAGGCTGATACCGCCGTCCGCCGTTGTCAGGAGTCCACCCTGCTCGAACATGGCATGCATGGCGTTCGTCTCGACGCCGTCCATTGCCGAGGGGGCTACCTCCGGCCCTTTCTCCAGCACGAGCACATCGTGTCCCTTCCCCGCTAGAATTGCCGCTGAAACCGCTCCACCCGCGCCGGATCCGACAACGACCGTTTCGCACCTGTCCGGGCAGGCATTACCACTCAGAGGGGGGCTGCTCGTCCGTGTCTTTACGAAGGGGTAGCCGCGGTCTTCCCATATGGCTCGGATCGCCGTCTCCGAACCGTACGCGTGAAAAATGATGACTCGTTTCAATATGTCGAAGGTTCGTCGCACCACCGAGACGCGGCTGGTGCTCAATGCCTCCAGGAAGCGAACGGCATCACGATTCGAGAGCCGGGAGAATCGTGCCCAGCGACCCAGCCAAAGGAGCGAAGCCAGTGGATTGTCGACGATCCGCATTAAACGCCGAACCGAACGACGGGAACCGGGAGCCAGCTTCTCCAATCCCTTCTCAACAGAAACGGATGTCTCCAGACTCGATCCACTGGCGTCGAAAAGTGCACCGGCCTTGGAATTGACGGACTGCGGAGGTACAAACGCCGCACAGAGCGCCCGGAGGATGTCGTCGTCGCGACCGCTTGCCATCAGTCCGCGTCGATGTCGGCGAGCAGTTCGAGCAGTTCGGCGGTGATCATCGCGGTGGCCCCCCAGATGGTGTGGCCGTTTACGTGGAAGAAGGGCACTCTCGAGGCCGCGCCGCCGATGGTCCAATCTTCCTCTCGGTGCGTCGCTGGGTCGGTCAGCGTCCGCAGCGGAACGCGGAGTACCGAAGCCACTTCACGCTCGTCGGGTGTTATCTCGGGAAGCTCGGAGACGGCGCCTACGAAGGGATGGACAACGAATCTGGTCGGCGGAATGAAGAGTGTCGACAGTTTCCCGAGCACGTTCACGCCCGAGCGTTCAAGTCCGATCTCCTCCTCGCATTCGCGCAAGGCCGCTTCCTCGAACGTCTCGCCATCCTCGCGCTTGCCGCCCGGGAATGAAATCTGTCCGGCGTGGTCTGCGAGATCGTCCCGTCGAAGCGTAAAAAGCGTCGAGATTCCGTCCGATTCCGGAAAAACGAGAATCATGACGGCCCCTTTCCTGATGCTCGCGCCGCTTGGCGGCTTGAAACCTGCGCGATGTGAGGGCGCCATGGCCAGCTGTGCCGCGAGGCCCGGCAGGGGATGGTCGAGGCGCGCCCTCAACCGTTCGCTGAAAGCCTCGAATTCGCTCATGGGGTTCAGATAAGCACGCTTCCCGTCATTTCGTCCGGGATGGCAATGCCGAGAAGCTTCAGGATCGTCGGGGCAACGTCGCCGAGCGCCCCTTCGCGAATCGGCCCCTCAAATCCATCCGAGATAATGAGATGGGGTACCAGGGCCGTGGTATGCGCCGTGTTGGGCGACCCGTCGGGGTTGCGCATTTTGTCTGCATTGCCGTGATCGGCGATGATTTCGACGGAGTAACCCCGATCGACAGCGGCCGTTACGACCTTGCGAGCGGCAGCGTCGACCGTTTCGACGGCCTTGACGGCAGCCTCGAACACGCCGGTGTGTCCGACCATGTCGGGGTTGGCGAAGTTCAGAACAACAAGCGCGTAGTCTTTTTCGAGCGCTTCTGCGACGCGCTCAGCAAGCTCGGGCGCGCTCATCTCCGGCTGGAGGTCGTAGGTCGCGACCTTCGGGGACTGGACCAGGATGCGATCCTCTCCCTCGAATGGATCCTCTCTGCCTCCAGAGAAGAAATAAGTGACGTGCGGATATTTCTCGGTTTCCGCAGCGCGAAGTTGCGTCAGTCCATGCGCCTCGATGACCTCACCCAGCGTACGGTTGAGGTTCATCTTCGGGAATGCAATCGGAAGGTCGAAGGCCCTTTCGTCGTAAGGCGCCATGCACACGAAATGGATGTCAGGTTGATGTTTGCGTTCAAACCCGTCGAAATCCTCATCTATAAGGGCGTGCGTGATCTGTCGCGCACGGTCGGCGCGGAAATTGAAAAAGACGACCGAGTCGCCGTCTTCGATCTTTCCATGCCTCACGCCTTCGACCTTTCGCGGCTTCACGAACTCGTCGGTCACGTCGTCGTCATAACTCGCCTTCAATCCTTCTTCCGCTGAGGCAAACGCCTCTCCTTCTCCGTCGACAAGCAGATCGTAGGCCAGTTGCGTGCGCTGCCAGCGTTTGTCCCGGTCCATGGCGTAGTAGCGGCCGATGACCGTGGCAATTTCGCCTACCCCGATCTCGGACGCCTTCTCTTCCAATTGGCGTACGTACTTCACGCCGGCGTGTGGATCCGTATCCCTGCCGTCTGTAAATGCGTGCACAACGACCCGGTCGGCGTCGAGTCCCTCATTCGCGGCGAGTTGAAGAAGAGCGTAAAGATGATCCAGGGATGAATGCACCCCGCCATCCGAAAAGAGCCCCATGATGTGAAGCGTCGATCCGTTCTTCTTCGCACGGTGGGCGGCCTCGAGCAGGACCTCGTTTTCGAAGAAATCTCCGTCTTCGATCGCCTTGTCGATTCGCGTGATTTCCTGATACACCACGCGTCCGGCGCCGAGATTCATGTGTCCCACTTCGGAATTGCCCATCTGGCCTTTCGGAAGCCCCACTGCGCGCCCGGAGGCCTGCAGGGTCGAGTGCGGATACTTGTCGAACAGACTGTCCAGAAAAGGCTTCCGCGCATGATCGATGGCGCTGACGGAGGGATCCACCGCGATACCGTATCCATCCAGAATGATCAGAATATGCTTTGAGTGTTTCATAGGGTTATCCGACTCGGTAGTCGGGTATGCGTTTCGTTGTTGCCCCGTTTCGACTCTCGAAAACGTTCATCGACGAACAGGACGGGCACGACAACTGGTCGATATCGTAGCGGTCCCTGCGAATCGACCGGTGTGTCGAAATATCTCCCGCACGTGCCGCAGTGATACTTCCCTTTGGCTGCCTTCAAACCCGTCATTGGATCGGGCAGTCGCATCAGCCGGCTGTAGTAGAGACACGCGCCGGATACCAGGCACTGGTCGCACTTGGGTTGGCGGGCCGTGCAGGTGTATCGTCCGTGGAGAATGAGGAGGTGGTGTGCTTCCGACCATTCACTCTTCGGGATGGTACGTTTCAGTCCTGTCTCGACGGCGAGAGGCGTCTTGGCATCCTTGACAAGACCGATACGGTTGGCCACCCGGAACACGTGCGTGTCGACGGGCAGCGCGTCACGATCGAATACGACGCTGGCAACTACCTGGGCGGTTTTCCTGCCGACGCCGGGAAGTGTCATGAGGTGAGGGACGTCATCCGGCACCTCTCCGTCGTAATCCTTTACGATTTTCTTCGCCGCACCAACCAGATGCTTGCTCTTGTTGTTTGGATAGGTGACGGACTTGATGAACGGATAGATGTCCTCAGGCTCTGCCTTCGACATCGCCGCCGGTGTGGGATAGACCTCGAAGAGAGGCGGTGTCACCATGTTCACGCGTTCGTCCGTACACTGGGCCGACAAAATGACGGCGACGAGGAGCTGGAAGGGATCGACATACTCGAGCTCCGTCTCGGGAGCAGGGATCATCTTCCGGAGAGCAGTGAGGGCTTCGGTCGTTCGCTTGCTTCTGGGCACGGGAATGTCTGATTGTAAGGCGGCAAGATAGTTTGCCGTTGCGTAAGATCACGCTCATGGGAATGCAAGTCTTCAAGTCTTCAAGTCTGAGCGTGCGGGGTGCGGGGTGCGAGGTGCGAAGTCACCACCTCCGTCATTCCCGCGAAGGCGGGAATCCAGACGTCGGACCCGGCACGCGGCGCACGGCACGTGGCATTGGGCACGCAGCACGCGGCATTTTGCACCTGGCCTCCATGGTATGTCTGTTGGTCGCAGTGCGGGCCCCGGCGGCACGCGCCCAGGAAACACCCCGCCTGACGGAATGGTCCGACGTGTCCGTAATCACGATTCTGCCCGGCGATCCTCTCTATTCCTCGTTCGGACATACGGCGATTCGGGTGCGTGACGACTCCGCCGACATCGATGTGGGATACAACTACGGGACCTTCGATTTCGACGAGGAGGGTTTCTACGTCAAGTTCCTGAGAGGAAAGCTCGACTACTACCTGGACCGAAACCGTTTCGACGACGTGCTCTATGCCTACAGGATGGAGGAACGGCCGGTCCTCGAGCAGCGGCTGAACTTCACGCTCGAGGAGCGCCAGGAGCTTTTCGATCGACTCGAGACCAACTACCTGCCCGAAAACCGGGCCTACCGGTACGAATTCCTTTACGACAACTGCTCGACGCGTCCCCGTGACGTCATCGAGGCGGTCTGGGGCTACAAGATGGCGGGCAACGAGTCGTCCGAAGCTTTTTCGCTTTCGCGATCTGATCGACCGGTACCTCGCCGGACAGACCCTGGACGCGAATCGGCATCGACATCCTTCTTGGATCGCCGACCGACGTCGTCGCGTCCCCAAGAGCTCGGATGTTTCTTCCGAACGAGTTTCTGGCCGCTGTCGAATCGGCACGCACTCCGGACGGTCTCCCTCTCGCCCAACCGACAGACACCCTGTTCTGGCCGACGGTATACGCGCGGTGGTCCGGGTCCCTTCCCTGGCCTGCAATCGTGGGCTGGACGCTGCTGCTCGTCGTTGCCGTCTTATCGTTGTTCGCAGCGAATCGTGATGCCGTTGGAGAATTTCTGAGGCTTTTCGACGGCGTCCTCTTCCTGGTGCTTGGACTTACAGGCCTGCTCATCGTGCTGCTCTGGTTTGCCACCGAGCACACCGTCACGAAATCCAACTGGAACCTGCTGTGGGCCTTACCGACACACATTTGGCTGGGGGTGACGTTTCTCAGAGACCGGACGCCCTCCTGGCTCCCGGCATACCTGTGGATGACCCTCGGCCTGATAGCCCTGGTTGCGGCCGGCTGGGCCTCGATTCCGCAGGAATTCAATGCGTGGCTCATCCCCTACTTCGGGATCGTATCGGTTCGATCGGCGATGCACATTCGCCGCACACGAATATGAAGCATGTTGTGATGAACAAGTCGTTTCTGTCATATATACCAATACAAATAGCGGCAATCTGCATCTTATCAATGAACTCCACAAGTGCAACGAGCGCGTTCGCGCAGGATGGCAGGCGGTATCGTTTTCGGGACCTCGGAATGGCTCCCGGGGTGCTGCCTCCGGGACCTCAAAATGCAATAACGGACGTAGAAGGCGTGGCGGTTGGACACTTCACGTGGCATGAGGGCACGGACATCCACACGGGCGTCACGGCCATCATTCCACACTCCGGAAATGTATTTCAGGACAAAGTGCCGGCAGGGATCGCCATCGGCAATGCGTTCGGGAAGCTCGCCGGGAGCACACAAGTCGAGGAACTCGGCGAGATCGAGACGCCGATCCTTCTCACCAATACGCTGTCCGTCTCCCGAGGAATGGACGCCCTGCTGGACTATACGCTTTCGCTTCCCGGCAACGAGGACGTACGCTCCGTAAACGGCGTCGTCGGCGAAACGAATGACGGGTACCTGAATGATATCCGGCGACGCGTCCTCCAACCGGACCACTTTCTCAAAGCCATCGCGAACGCCTCGGCGACCCTCCTGAAGAAGGAAGTGTCGGAGCCGGCGCCGGAACGGTTGCGTTCGGTTGGAAAGGCGGCATCGGCAACAGCTCGCGCAAGCTTCCCGAATCACTGGGCGGATACACCGTCGGCGTGCTCGTCCAGACAAACTACGGAGGCGTCCTCCAGATCATGGGTGCACCCGTCGGACAAGAACTAGGGCAATACTATCTGCGGAAGAACGTCGAATCGAAGGCGGCCGACGGATCCGTCATGGTCATCGTCGCTACCGACGCTCCCCTGTCGGATCGGAATCTGAAGCGTCTCGCACATCGCGCCCTCGCGGGCGTCGCACGGACTGGCTCATCGATGTCCAACGGCTCCGGCGACTATGTCATCGCCTTCTCAACCGCCGAAGAGGTTCGTCGGACACCTGAGCGCCGATCCGGACTATCCAATCTGACAGAACTTCCGAACGATCGCATGTCCCCCCTCTTCGAAGCCGTTATCGAAGCAACCGAAGAAGCCGTCTACAATTCCCTCTTCATGGCCACCACCGTGAAAGGGTACACGGTACAGTCGAAGCACTGCCGCTGGATAGGGTGAAAGAGATACTCGCGGAATAAGTGAATCCTGGATTCAGACCTTCACCGGAAGCACGATATTAGGTCGGCTCGTCACCTGGCATCTCGCACGCGTGAAGGAGTTCTTGCGGGCATCGATACTTAACCACGGGTCTCGACCACCCCGGCTGCACTCCGCTTCGCGTCGTGCGCACCTCGAGGACAGTGGCACCGCCAGGCACCACGCACCACGCACCACGCACTTCGCACTCCGCACCCCGCACTACCCAACCAGCACCTCATCGAGAAACTGCTTCAGTTGGCGCATCTGTGTCATCCCGAGGCGCCGCCCAGTCCGCGCCACGATGTGGACGATCGCCGCAAGCACCAGTCCGACAGGTCCGGACCACAGAGCGGCTCCTGATCCGCCCAGCGTCAGCTGTGAATAACCGAAGATCATGCCCATGGTGGCCAGAAATCCGATGGCGGCGTAAAGAGCGACGAAGAGTGACCAGATCGCGGGCCGCGGACCAAACTGTCCCCTGACAACGGACCCGCCCGGAAGATGCGGATCGACAGAAACCTGAAGCTGCGGCGACCAGAATTGCACGTTCTCTGCATGCGGCTTCAGAACGGCCGACGTCGTGTACACGCGGCCCGAAACCGGGGCGTCCTCCAGGCTCAACGCCGCATTCAGGAACCGAAGGACATCGTTCGGCTCAACCGGCGTGATCGTCTCGAAACGGGGACGGAGGTTTACCACAGTCTTCTAGTCTTCGAGTCTTCGAGTCTTCTGGTCTTTAGACAGTCTACGAGTGGAGGTGTCTATAAGTCCATACCTTTGAGCATTCGCAGACAGTGGCGGGCCTCTCGGGTCGCTGCGCGGGGATCCCTCAGACGACTAAAGTCGCTTCGGGATGACAGATGGCGCCATTCCCACCACGGACCACGGACCACGGACCACGGACCACGGACCACGGACCACGGACCACGGACTTCGGACTTCGGACCCCGGACTCTTATAACATTCTTCTATTTATTTAGACACAATCCAGATTATATTGGCGCGTCAGAATTCCACTAGGTCGCGTTTTTGACCGGCGCCCGGAGCGCCCTACTGCCCGCCATGACGATCGCATCCGATACCCTCGACACGTCGTCGAACCTTCGGAAACTTCGACCGGCACAGGTACCATCGTCCTTGCCGGAAATCCGAATGTCGGAAAAAGTCTCCTGTTCAAGCATCTGACGAATCACTACGTCATCGTGTCAAACTACCCGGGCACGACCGTAGAAGTTGTCAGAGCGAAAGCGAATCTGAACGGGCGGGAGTTTCAAGTCATCGATACGCCGGGCGTTAACGACCTGACGCCACGAGCCGAGGATGCCCGTGTCACGATGCAGTTGCTGTCCGAGCATCCGGAAGCGGCCATCGTGCAGGTCGCCGACGCCAAGAACCTTCGTCGCGCCCTGCTGCTCACGCTGCAGTTGATCGAGTTACGGCAGCGAATGGTGCTGGTCCTGAACATGGCGGACGAGCTCGAAGAGCGCGGGGGCCAGATCCAGACCGATCGTCTCAGCGAGATCCTCGGTATCCCCGTTGTCGTCACGGTTGCTCCCGAAGGCCGCGGCGTAGATGCCCTCATCGAGGCGATCCCGCACGCGTGCGAACCCAATCAGTCAGCCCTGGGAGATGAGACGCTCAGATCACCGCAAATGCGACTGACACGCGTGAAGCAGATTCTGGCAGAGACCTACTCGATAAGTCCCGCCCGATAAGCCAAACTTCCGCATCAGGCTGGGCTTCTGGGCGATGCATCCCGTGAAGGGCGTACTGGCGCTCATGTCGGTCGTCCTCCTCGTGTTCTGGTTCGTAGGACTTTTCGGAGCCGGCACTCTCGTCAATCTCCTCGAGGTTGGTCTGTTTGAGCAGCGGATCAGTCCCGCTGCCATTCACGCCACCGACGCCATCCTTCCCTTCCCGCATGAGCACGACCAAATCGTCAGCGATCATGAGGTTGGCTTGCCCGTAACCCCGATCCACGACGTACCCATTCTACACCTTGTCCATTCGGCCACCCTACCGGCTTACACCATCACGGCGCATCTCACCGTCTGGCAGGAGGTCCTTCGATTCATACACGATTTTCTTGTCGGCCCGTACGGCTTCATTACGATGGCGCTGTCGTACGCCCTGGCCATCATATTGCCGATCGTGACGACGTTCTTCTTCGTCTTCAGCATTCTCGAGGATTCCGGGTACTTCCCACGTATGGCCATCATGCTCAACCGGGTGCTCGGACGATCGGATTGAATGGCAAGGCTGTTCTTCCCATGATCCTTGGCCTGGGATGTGCTACCATGGCGACGATGACCACTCGCATCCTCGAAACACGAAAGGAGCGCGTCATCACGACGATGCTCCTCGCACTTGCCGTACCGTGCTCCGCACAACTAGGTGTTTTACTTGCACTTATGGCAGCGTTATCTCCGACAGCGACGATCGTCTGGCTGCTCCTGATGCTCGGCGTGCTGCTCATGGTCGGCTGGATGTCGGCCCGCCTGCTGGGAGGCGAAACGAGCGAATTCATCCTGGAAATTCCGCCGTTGCGAACCCCGAAGCTCTCGAACGTCGGCGTTAAGACGGTCAGCCGTCTGAACTGGTATCTGCGGGAGGTCATCCCGATCTTCATCGCGGGCACGGCGCTCCTTTTCTTCCTGGATCGAATCGGCGCCCTGACGTGGATCTCGAAAGTCGGCGAACCCCTGGTTTCGGGATGGCTCGGACTCCCCGCCGAAATGTCCAATGCGTTCCTCGTCGGTTTCATGCGTCGTGATTTCGGTGCGGTCTATCTGCTCGATGCCGCCCTGAGTGATACGCCGATTCTCGATCCGCTGCAGGTTCTGGTCGCCATGGTCGTGATCACGCTCTTCATGCCGTGCATCGCCAACCTGCTGATGATCGCGAAGGAGCACGGCGCCAAAGTTGCATGGCGTATCTCGGCATTCATCTTCCCCTTCGCGTTCTTCCTCGGGGGTCTCGTTCATTTCATAGGTAAGTGGCTAACTTCCTGACCTCCATCCATCGACCATGCTTCAGCCCGTACCACTCATAGAACCCGTTGATTCACGCGACATGCGCTGGGTGGTCTGCCCCATGTGTGGATTCGAATTCGATCGGACCGACACCGTCTGCGCGCATGGATGTCCTCTCGGCAGCTTCTGTAATCTGGTAAGCTGCCCAAACTGCGACTATGAATTTCCTGACCGCCCCCAGCGCACGTCATGGCTCTGGAGGTTGCTGCGCCGAAAAGAACCCGATTCCCTCTTGCCTGAAAACGTAGTGACCGCATCCCAGCTTGAAACCAATGGAGACGGCGGAGGTGGTCTGTCTGGGATCGAGCAAGAGTCCGCGTTATTCGGCGCTCACCGTCTACGGCATCGAGCCCGGAGCGACGATTACAATGATTCAGCAGCGGCCTTCGTGCGTCATTCGAATCGACGAGACCGAGCTGGCGCTTGATACCGAGATCGCCGAGGAAATCCTCGTCCGGCGGACGCCTGTCTGACCGCTTGATGGGGGATCGGCCGCAAACGTGCCAAGGTTTTGCTGTCTCCGAGACGATGTCCACCGACATCTTGATCTATGAACCCAATTTCGTCCTCGACGGTAAGTACATTACGTCGGTTGGCGGCGCTCTGAGTTATCTGCCCGCCCTGTACCTTATTGAGATGCTTTACACACCGTGGCATGCCGAAGAGATCGGAAAGGGATTGGTCCTCGACCGGAATCCGGACGAGGTACCACACTTGATCGTCTCTCAGGAGAGCACGAATGAATGAGACACAGACAGCGACGCGAGAACCTGCCGGAGTCTCGACGAACGGGTCACTCGAAGCCTATTTCGAACCGATATCGAAAGAACATCATCGGGTATGACCAGGAGTTCAATACACCGTTCGGGCGAAAGCCCCTGATTTATGCCGACTGGATCGCCAGCGGACGATTGTACGGTCCGATCGAACGTACAATCGCCGAGCGGTTCGGTCCCTTCGTGGGCAACACGCATTCCGAGTCGAGCGTGACCGGCACTTCGATGACGCATGCCTACCACGTAGCGCACGGCATCATCAAGCGCCATGTGAATGCAGCGGACGATGACGTCCTCTTGACGACCGGAACGGGCATGACAGGGGCGGTCAACAAGCTGCACCGGATTCTCGGCCTTCGCGTCCCTGATCGCGTGGAAAAGTACGTTCACTTGCCGGCGGACAAGCGGCCTGTGGTATTCTGCACGCACATGGAGCATCACTCGAACCAGACTTCCTGGCTCGAGACATTCGCCGACCTGGTTTGCCTCGAGCCCAACGAGCGCGGTCTCGTCGAGCCGGGACATCTGCGGGAGGCGCTCAAACCGTACCGGGACCGGGAGCGGATCATCGGCGCGTTTACGAGCTGCTCGAACGTGACCGGCATCGAGACGCCGTATCGTGAGCTCGCCCGCATCATCCATGAGGCCGGCGGCACCTGCTTCGTCGATTTTGCCGCTTCGGCGCCGTACGTCGACATCGACATGCATCCACCCGATCCGTTAGAGCGCCTCGATGGCATCTACTTCTCACCTCACAAGTTTCTCGGCGGGCCCGGGTCGTGCGGCATTCTCCTGTTCAACTCGTCGCTTTACAACAACCGCGTTCCGGACAATCCCGGAGGGGGGACCGTCAACTGGACCAATCCCTGGGGCGGCCGAAGCTATTTCGACGACATCCAGATCCGCGAAGACGGCGGTACACCGGGCTTCCTCCAGGCCATTCGCGCATCCCTGTGCATTCTACTCAAGGAGGAGATGGGCGTGGATAACATGCTGGCGCGAGAGAAAGAGCTAATGGCTATCGCGTGGCCCGCCCTCCGTTCGATCCCGGGAATCCATATTCTGGCCGATCAAATCGAAGATCGCCTCGGAATCGTATCCTTTTACTCCGATAAGGTGCACTACAACCTCATGGTGCGCCTCCTCAACGATCGATTCGGGATTCAGGTCAGGGGCGGATGCTCGTGCGCGGGCACGTATGGCCATTACCTCCTCCACATGGATCCGACCCGATCGAAGTCTATCACGGACGCTATCGATGACGGGGACCTGAGCAGCAAACCTGGCTGGGTCCGTTTCTCCCTGCATCCAACGATGACCGACGCCGAACTCCGCCAGGTCGTCGATGCGATCCGCGAAATCAACAGAAACTCGGTCGAACTCTCTCGCGCTTACGTGTATTCACCCGAGACCAACGAGTACACCCACGAAGACTTCGATCAGGAGGCTGAGAAATCACGAATCAAGTCCTGGTTTGCACTCAAGTAGGAACTCATCCCGCACCTGCGAACCGGGTTCGTTTCACTCCACCACCGCCCCGGCTTTCCTTACGGGAAACCCCGACAGTGTTGCGAGTGTTTTTCTATCCCCCGTCTAATATTTTGGGCCTATTCTTCCGCCACGAAATTCGGCGTACTGCGCCTTGGAAATACTAGAAATCCTTACCTGAATCAACAGGCTTTTCGAAATGTCCGAACAATCGATTTATCCGGCTTCAGAATCCTTTCGCAATGCAGCGCTCGTCAGTTCGATGGACGCTTATCGGTCGATGTATGAGCGCTCAGTGAGCGATCCCGACGGCTTCTGGGGTGAGCAAGCAGAACGACTCACGTGGTTCGAACCCCACCAGACAGTAAAGAACACGTCTTTTGCCTCAAACAACGTCCATGTTCGCTGGTACGAAGGCGGCAAACTCAACGCATGCGTCAACGCCGTGGACCGGCATGTCGCCTCACGCGGCGATCAGACGGCGCTAATTTTCGAGCCTGACGATCCGACTGCGGATGCCGAACACATCACCTACGCCCAGCTTCACGAACGGGTCTGTCGCTTCGCCAACGTGCTGAAGAGCCATGGCGTCAAGAAAGGCGATCGCGTCACGATTTACCTGCCAATGATCCCGGAAGCCGCCTACTCCATGCTTGCCTGCGCTCGCATTGGAGCGGTGCACTCGGTCGTATTCGCCGGATTCTCTCCCGATTCGCTGGCAGATCGGATTCTCGACTGCGAATCTACGTACGTGATCACGGCGGACGAGGGTCTCAGAGGAGGCAAGCATGTGCCTCTCAAGCAGAACACGGACAAGGCTCTCGAACGCTGTCCGAACGTCAGAACCGTTCTCGTCGTGAAGCATACGGGAGGGGACGTGGCCTGGACCGAGGGCCGTGATCGATGGCTGCACGACGAGATGGAGTCTGTCTCTGCCCAGTGCGAGGCCGAGGTGATGGACGCCGAGGACCCGCTCTTTATCCTTTATACGTCGGGCTCGACAGGCAAGCCAAAGGGCGTGCTCCATACAACGGCAGGGTATCTCGTATACGCCTCACTTACCCACGAATACGTCTTCGACTACAAGGAAGGAGACGTTTTCTGGTGCACGGCGGACGTTGGCTGGATTACGGGCCACTCGTATATCGTGTACGGTCCGCTCATCAACGGCGCCACGCAGATCTTTTTCGAGGGTGTCCCCACCTATCCCGACGCGTCGCGTTTCTGGTCGGTCGTCGACCGCCACAACGTGAGCATCTTCTATACGGCGCCGACGGCGATACGGGCGCTGATGCGTCAGGGAGACGATTACGTGACGCGCACGAACCGGGGATCACTCCGACTTCTCGGCACCGTTGGAGAACCGATCAATCCGGAAGCCTGGAGATGGTACTACGAGACTGTCGGTGAGAGCCGCTGCCCCATCGTCGACACGTGGTGGCAGACGGAGACCGGCGGCATTCTCATTACGCCGCTGGCCGGCGCCATCCCACAGAAACCGGGTTCGGCGACGCTTCCATTCTTTGGCGTCCAGCCTGAAGTCTTGGACTCCGAAGGCAATGTGCTCGAAGGAGCCGCCGAAGGCCTGCTCGTCATGCGCGACTCATGGCCGGGTATGATGCGTACCGTTTATCAGGACCACGATCGTTTCGTGAAGACGTATTTCAGCCAGTACGAAGGAAAATACTATACGGGCGACGGCTGCCGACGTGATGAGGACGGCTACTATTGGATTACGGGACGTGTCGACGACGTGATCAACGTCTCGGGCCACCGAATGGGCACGGCGGAGATCGAGAGCGCCATCGTGCTGCACGAGGCCACGGCCGAAGCGGCCGTCGTTGGATTCCCGCACGACATTAAGGGCCAGGGCATCTACGCATTTGTGACGCTCAAAGCCGGTATCGAACCAACGCCGGAATTGGAGAAGGAGCTGGGCCTGTTCGTGCGGAACCAGATTGGCGCGATCGCCAAACCCGATCGAATCCAGTTCGCCCCGTCCCTTCCGAAAACCAGGTCGGGCAAGATCATGCGCCGGATCCTGCGGAAGATAGCGGCGAACGATCTGGACAACCTCGGCGACACGTCGACGCTGGCGGATCCATCGGTCGTCGACGATCTCGTCGCGAACCGGTAGGCGTCCGTGGTCCGTGGTCCGTGGCCGTGGTCCGGGGAGCATGCCCCGAGCGAGCGAGACGCTGCACAATCGTCGTCGTGATGTGTGCCGAGCGACGAGGGGTCCGTGGTCCGAGGTCCGTGGTCAGTCCAGAGTCCGGGAGTGTCCTTTGTCATTCCCGCGGAGGCGGGAATCCAGTTTGGCCTCGGATCTCGAGATCAGTAGTTCGCGGCGACAAAGTGGTCAGACGTTCGTTTTAATCAACGGTTGTGCTGAATTCAACATGACTCGTAGGCCCGAGACACGGTCAGAACATCAAACCTCGGACTCAAGCTCCAATTCGACCTTGCGTCTCGAACGCGCGACTACGGACTACGGACCACGGACCACGGACATTAGAAGGATCTGCCTCTGGTCGGGTCCACGAAACGTGTCGACGGCGGTTCTGTATGCATTCGCTCAGCGACCCGATACGCGCATCGTCGACGAACCTTTGTACGGCCACTACCTGCGCGTCTCGGGTGCAACGCATCCGGGGCGGGACGAGGTTATGGCCGCGCAAAATTGCGCAGGCGAGGAGGTAGTTCGTGACATCATCCTTGGTGCAACGGATCGGTCCGTCCTCTTCGTCAAGCAGATGGCGCACCACCTCGTGGACCTGGATCTCTCGTTTTTGGAGAGAACGCAGAACGTTTTCCTGATCCGAGATCCTGCAGAGATGCTTCCGTCCCTCGTGAATCAGATTCCGAATCCCGATTTGCGGGATACGGGCCTCGCGCTGCAAGTCGATCTATACGACCGGCTCATCGGGCTGGGACGTCGCCCGGCCGTTATGGATGCACGTTTGCTTCTTCTTGATCCGAGAGGCGTCCTGACCCGGCTCTGCGGAATGCTCGGTCTCGAATTCAGTCCCTCGATGCTGTCATGGCAGGAGGGCGGCCTGCCCGAAGATGGCGTCTGGGCGCCACATTGGTATCACAACATCCATAGGTCGACAGGTTTTGCACCGTATCGGCCGAAGACAGACCCGTTTCCAGAGGGGCTGCGATCCCTTTTAGAGACGTGTCGTCCCTATTATCAGTACCTGCTGCAGCATGCGATTAAGGGTCCGGGGTCGTCTTGAAGAAGTCTGGACAATGGCAAATGGGCTGCCTCCAATACGGCAGGACCTTTCTAATGACTAATGACTGGTGACTAATGACTAACCTCCCCGACCCGCGCAATGCTGACATCAAGGTTTACGTCGGCGGCAAGATCGTTCCGCGTGATCAGGCGAAGGTTTCCGTCTTCGACAGCGTCGTCCAGGGCGGCGACGCCGTCTGGGAGGGGATCCGTGTCTACGGCGGCCGCATTTTTCAGCTCGACGCGCATCTTGACCGTCTCTTTTCGTCGGCCAAGGCAATGGCCTTCGATTCGGTTCCGACGAGGTATGAAATCAAGCAGGCCATCTTCGACACGCTCGAGGCCAACGGCATGCGTGATCGCGTGCACATTCGATTGACACTTACGCGGGGTGAAAAGGTAACCTCCGGGATGGATCCGAGGTGGAACCAGTCAGGTCCTACGCTTATCGTTCTGGCCGAATGGAAGCTGCCCGTCTACCCCAGCGCGATCCGTCTGGTGACCGCATCAACTCGAAGAAATTCGCCGCAAGCACTCGATTCGAAAATTCACCACAACAATCTCATCAACAACATCCTGGCAAAGATCGAGGCAAACGTCGCGGCGGCTGATGATGCACTGATGCTCGACTTCGACGGCTACGTTTCCGAAACGAACGCGACGAATGTGTTCCTTGTCAAGAAAGGCCTCGTTCTTACGCCGCACACGGACTACTGCCTTCCGGGCATTACGAGGGCGGTGGTTCTGGAGATCGCACGCGAAGACGGCATTCCGACCGAACAGCGGCGACTCTCACTGACGGAAGTACATACAGCGGATGAGATGTTTACGACGGGAACCATGGGTGAGCTCGTCCCGGTGTATGAGGTCGACGGCCGAACGATTGGTGAAGGCGCGGAGGGTCCCGTCACGACGCGCCTAAAGAAGCTCTTTGCCGCAAGGGTAGCGACCGAGGGTGAAAGACTTCCATTCTGACGCGAAACGCTGACTGGGCAGCGTGGTGAATACCCCCACAGTCGGATTGGCTTTTGGAGTTGCTTTTTACTAACACGTTTCCCTAAACTTCGGGCGTCTGAAAGCGCTTCCAGCGCCGGCCACACGACATGGTTCTATCGCATGTCTTGTCCCTGGCATGGCGACGGAACGGATTGATATATTGCAATGCTTTCACTTAAATTAGATTCGTGAATACGCCTATTAGGCTTAACGAATTAAGTATATCCGCCAAGGAGGCTTCCTTTGAAGGAGGACACGGCGGATTCCGGAGTCACACGATTGTCACTCGGATCGTGCGGTCAGCTAGTCAGCCCGACCCTTTTCCGACTCCAAACTCGTTCATCCATTAACCTTGGAAACCCATGGAAATGATTGAGACTGGTGTTGACACCTTTATGGAGCGTGTCATGCGCCGAAATCCAGGTGAGGTTGAGTTTCATCAAGCCGTCAGAGAGGTAGTTGAGAACGTCCTGCCGTTTGTCGAAACGCACCCCGAGTACAAGCGTGCGTGCATTCTGGAGCGCCTGGTCGAGCCCGACCGGGTAATCATGTTCCGCGTCGCGTGGGAGGACGACGAGGGACAAGTTCACGTCAACAAGGGCTATCGTGTGCAGTTCAACGGGGCCATCGGTCCTTACAAGGGTGGATTACGATTTCACCCAAGCGTTAACCTTAGTATTCTTAAATTTTTAGGGTTTGAACAAATTCTCAAGAACAGCCTGACGACGCTCCCGATGGGAGGCGCCAAAGGAGGTTCCGATTTCGACCCCAAAGGAAAGTCGGACAGGGAAGTCATGCGGTTCTGCCAGGCTTTCATGACGGAACTGCATCGTCACATTGGCAAGAACACGGACGTTCCTGCTGGTGACATCGGCGTGGGAGGCCGTGAGGTCGGCTTTCTATTCGGGCAGTACAGGCGTCTGCGCAACGAATTTACCGGCACAATGACCGGAAAAGGAATGGCCTACGGAGGCAGTTCGG
Organism: uncultured Bacteroidota bacterium; assembly: GCA_963768715.1. GTDB lineage: Bacteria > Bacteroidota > Rhodothermia > Rhodothermales > DATKEJ01 > DATKEJ01. Next base: position 223,072 of record CAVYJC010000008.1, on the reverse strand, counting down.
TTCGTCCAGAGGCGACAGGCTACGGGGCCGTCTACTTCGCCAAGGAAATGCTCGCCACCCGTGACGATGATCTCGAAGGCAAGGTGTGCACCGTTTCAGGAGCGGGCAATGTCGCCCAATACACGGCGCAGCGGCTTGTACGTTTTGGCGCGAAGGTCGTTACCCTCTCAGATTCAACCGGCTTTGTGTACGATCCGGACGGATTGACGGAAGAGAAGATTGATTGGGTTATTGATCTGAAGACGAGACGGCGGGGCTCCATCGCGGAATTCGCGGATGAGTTCGGTCTAGCGTATTTCCCGGGCCAACGCCCATGGAATGTCCCGTGCCAGATCGCCTTCCCGTCCGCTACTCAGAATGAGATCAACGGCAGCGAGGCTCAGACGCTCGTCGACAACGGCTGCTTCGTTGTTTCCGAAGGCGCCAACATGCCGACCACGCCCGACGGTGTGCGCATATTCGAGTCGAACAGGGTGCTGTACGCTCCCGGTAAAGCCGCGAATGCAGGCGGGGTCGCCATCTCAGGGCTCGAAATGGCTCAGAACTCGATGAGGATGTCGTGGACCTTCGAAGAGGTAGACATCAAGCTGCAGCAGATCATGCGGCGCATTCACGAGCAGTGTCTCGAATACGGATCGGTGAACGGCCACGTCTCCTACACGAAAGGAGCTAACATCGCCGGTTTCAAGAAGGTTGCCGACGCGATGCTCGCCTATGGAGTCATGTAGCCATACCGGCCCGTCCGATCGAGATCAGGGTTCCTGAGAACTTTTTCATGCGGTCTCCCGCTGTTGCGTAGATTGGCGCGCGAACGCCAAACGCAGTGGGTTTGAAGCGGGTTTCCGTCATTATCCTGAATTGGAACGGACTGCATCTTCTGGAGCAGTGCCTGGAGTCGGTCGTCGGCTCCTCGTACCCCAATCTGGAAGTCATACTTGCCGACAACGCATCGACGGATGGAGGACCCGAATGGGTCGCCTCGACCTTTCCGTCGGTCAAAATTGTTCGACATCCGGCCAACTGGGGGTTTTGCAAAGGCAACAATGAGGCCGTCCAGCATGCCACCGGTGACTACATCGTCTTTCTGAACAACGACGTCGAGGTCACCACCGAATGGCTCGAACCCCTCGTGGCTTCGATGGAGTCGAACGAGCGCGTCGGGGCAGTCCAGCCGAAGCTGCTCGACCGTGAAACCCGGACGTTGTTCGAGTATGCCGGAGGTGCGGGCGGTTTTCTGGATGTCATGGGTTATCCCTTCACGCGCGGGCGAGTCTTCTTCACTCTGGAAGAAGACCTCGGCCAATACGACGATGCCCGTCCGATCTTCTGGGCGACGGGGGCGGCCATCATGATGCGAAAATCGGTACTCGACGTCGTCGGACTGCTGGACGAGGGTTTCGGGTTCCACATGGAGGAAATTGACCTCTGCTGGCGCATGGCTCGTGCGGGATTCGAGATTCGCGTTGAGCCCGCGAGCCAGGTATATCACGTCGGCGGCGCTTCCCTTCCGCGCGGCTCACCCCGCAAAACGTACTACAACTTCCGTAACAGCCTGCTCATGCTGTACAAGAATCTGCCGGCCGGACACCGTCTCGGGATTTTCAGCCTGCGGATTCTCGGCGATCTGGCTGCTCTGACTCGGACGCTGTTCGAGGGCAATTTCAAGGACGTCGCGGCGATCATGCGCGCCTATCGCGACTATCTGAGGATGCTGCCACGCTACCGTACGAGCCGACCGAAACGCGGTGAAACCGCGATCCTACCCACGTATCGACGAAGCGTCGTGATCGACTACTTCATCCTTCGACGCAAACGATTCTCGGATCTACCCACCCGTCGATTCCGGCCGTAGGTCGGGTACACGCCACGGCGTCCGGGCCCGATTCAGGTAGATCATTGCCAGGGAGGCCAATACAACGAGCGCTCCCGCAATCGCCAGCGACGCCGGCACCTCATCGAACAACAGCCACGCCCAGACTGCAGCAAGGACAGGCTCGACCAGACCGGCAGCCCCAAGCACGGCAGCGGGAACGTACTTCACTGCGTAATTGAACGACCCGTGGCCGAGAAGCTGCGGCCCAATGGCCATCAGCGCACACAAGATGTACACCTGACTCGGGAAGCCGACAAGAGGCGTCCTCGACGCCAGTGCATAGATGAGAACCGTTATCGCGACCACCACATACAACGGGAACACGTAGGCAAGCCACGACGAGCGGCGCCGGACGACGCGGCCGATCAACAGATAGCAGGCAAAGAGGAACGCACTGGCAGTGGCCAACATGTTGCCCCACTCAGGCTGCGGACGCATCGATTCGTTCGCATCCCCGAGTGCAATCATGCCGGCTCCGATCACGGCGACGACGATGGCGGCGACAGTTCGCCGGTGCAAACGCTCACCCAGTATCCAGAATCCAAGAATCGCGATGAAAATGGGATTGGTCGTGAACAGGACCGATGCGCTGGCCACGGTGGTTTGGTAGATCGATTCGATCCAAGCGACGAAGTGCATGCCCAGCAGAACGCCGGCCAGAATGACGAGGCCCCATTCCTTAACCGAAAGGCTGCGCAGCTCCGATGCCGTACGACGGACGGCAAAGGGCGCCAAAAATGCTACGGCGAAAAGCGTACGCCAAGTTGCCACGGTAACGCTCGGCGCATCGGAGGCTAGACGTACCAGAATCGGGCTGAACGAAAAAGACAGCAGGCCAGCGATCAGGAACAGGAGTACCCGGCCGTTCTGCATCTCTCCCCTACCGAATTCTGTCCATTGAACGGATCAGATCTATGTCCCGCTTTATGGCTTTGGAGGCGCGGTAGAACAAACTGATTGCCAGGATCGGGAGCACGAACAGACCGTTGAAGACTGCGTTTACGGAGCCGCTCGAAAACAAGCGCCCGAGACCTCCCGTCAGGTAGAGGGCGCCTACCAGCGCCAGGGTCAGAAAGACATTGATCACTCCGATCACTTTGACCACGTTGCGTTGCGCTGCGCGCCTCTTGAAAAGGAATATCGCGTACAGGCTTGCCAGTCCACTCACACCGAACGCGACGATGAAGAGCATACGATACCGATCGAGAACCACATCCGGCACCGCATAGAGCATCCAGGCCGTGGCCTCGAGGATGATGAAAGCCGCCAGCAGATATACCGATTGAATCCGTTGAATCATCTCTCAATCAAGAATGTTACGAACTTTCTCGGCGACGACGTCCGAGACCGCCGCACGTTCGCCGTACAGATCAAGCCTTCGTCGGAGGGTCGACGTTGACGCTCTTCGAACCCCTGGGCCGTATCGGCGTGGCGATCGGGCCTTTCAGGGCGACACATGTCGACCGGATGGACTCGAGCAGAGCACCCGGAACCGGGCTATAGGCTCCCCTCGCCAGTCCGTGACCAGTGACTAACTACTGGGTAGCTGCCGCTTGGTGGAGTAATTGATTCGGAACGTGCCCGCCTGGCGAAGTTCCTGCTGGATGTCGGTGACGAGACCCATTTCGGTTTCTTCATCGACTCGTAGCGACACGATCAGCCGGGGCTGCTCCGTCAGCTTTCGATACATGATGAGCCGAATATCCGGCACGTCGACGAGGGCATCGTCTATCTGAACCTTTACGCCTCCCTCACCTTCGCCCTGTCGCAGCGGACCCACGTAGATGTACGATACAAGTCGCTTCTGCTCGATCTTCTGAACCGACTCGGCATTGGGCAACCGGGTTTGGACTTTGATCGTGACCTCGCGCAGCACGGTGGTCACCATGAAGAAGATCAACAGCATGAAAATGATGTCGGGCAGGGATGCTGTTGGGATTTCCTGCTTAGCCGCCGCCTTCTTCTTAAAGTGTACTGACATGTGTCGACGTTATGTATTTCAGCAAACGGACATGGACATCAACCTGCGTCGGGCTCGGCGAGCGAAATCTTCGCCTTAATCCGCTCTTTCACCACGTCAACGGCGTCTTCTCCAAGACGTGCCTGATAGGCCGCATAGTCCGTGAAGCCCAACTTTCGTGCCTCCTGGTCCCAGATTTCCCGATAGCCCATCCAGACTTCGTCGAGGACGTCGATATAGACGTCATAGTTGGTCTTTCTGTCGGTCTTGAGCGAGACGATGGCATGATCCGGATCTTCGGAGTATTTCGGGTTCACGCCGTTGTTCGTGACGTGTCTTACGACTTCCTTTCGGACATCTGCCAGACGCGTAAGCTCGTTTTCGACCAGAATATCTCCCTGCGCATTGACAAGAATGGCCAGCATGTTGCGCTCCTTGATGGGAGGCGGCTTCTGGTTCTCATCGAGTGGCGGGGGCAACTGCATCAGGATCCCCGTGTCCACATCGATGGTCGTCGTTACGAGAAAGAAAATCAGCAGCAGAAAGGCGATGTCTGCCATGGAGGCAGTCGGTATTTCGCCCTCTGTTCGTTTGCGCTTCTTCAGCATCGCTCACCTATCCAAGTTGAAGCGGATGTTCGGTGACTTAGCCTGTAAGGCCGCGAAGGCCCGAGTACAGGAGTCCGGCAACCGCAAGCACCGCCATGATAATCACGGTCAAGAGGGCCGATTTCGCCATAACCCCACCTGTTATCACAGCACAGATGCCGAATATGACGAAGGGAATGACGATGGAGGCAATAGAAAAAACGCTGTTCTTGCCTCTCGCCAGATTCCGAACACCGAATGCGAGGAGGGCCAGGAAAGCCAGCGCCACAGCTATGATGGAGATCAGAATAAAGATGTATTCCAGCGACATGACTCTTACTGTTTCCGATTGAGTTCAGGAATTACCGAGGGGCGACTTTTAGTCGCCACTGCCTACCGAACGTCCTTGGCGAATAAGAATCAGCGCGTCGATCAACTCGAGCGATGCCTCTTCCATCTCGGCCACGAGCCGGTCGATCTTCGACACCGCATAGTTGTAAAACACCTGCAGGATCACCGCCACGATCAGACCGAAAACAGTCGTGAGCAAGGCTACCTTGATACCACCGGCGACCAAGCTGGGAGAGATATCGCCCGCCTCTTCAATCGCGTCAAAGGCCAAGACCATCCCGACAACCGTTCCCATGAATCCAAACATCGGAGCCAGGGAAATGAACAGAGAGAGCCAGACAAGACCGCGCTCGAGAAAACTCATCTCGATCGAACCGTAAGAAATGATCGCTTTCTCGACGGCCTCGATGCTCTCGTCCGCACGAAGCAAACCGGCCTGAAAAACCGAAGCCACGGGACCGCGGGTCGAAGCGCAAACCTCCTCCGCTGCAGCGACTCCACCGCTGTCGAGCGCTGCCTTTACCTGCAAGATGAACTTGCGGGTGTTGACGTCGGCAAGATTTAGCGTAATGATCCGCTCGATGGCGATAGCAAGGCCCAGGATAAGACAGACCAGAACCGGCCACATCCACGTTCCACCCTGATTGAAATACTCAACGAGAGCGTTGATGTCAAACCCTCCTGAGCCGGCATCCTGTGGGATCACTGCGACAAGACTGAGAAGATCCATGAGTTGTTTTCCTCCAATAAAATGGGGGTTGTTTTAGTTAAGACCTTGCATCACGCCTGAACCACGAGCAGACCGAGGCGAGGGGTCGAAAATATAACCGCATCCGTCAGAATATGCTACGAACTGGCGCCGAATCCTTCGGTCGCCCGACTAAGATCACATAATATTTACTAAGCATTCCTTTGTCAAACCACTTCAACACGTCTTTGCGACCTTCAAAAAATGAAGGGAGGGGGCCGCAACGACCCCCTCCGCTCGATGTAATCACGTCCAAACACTCTCGACTCAGTGGTTGCTCAAGTAGGCCAGTGAACTGGCGTCATTCCACAGGCCCTGGGACTTCTGAATCATGGGGTCGATGTCCTTAATGATCGGATACCACGCCGCCAGTCCCCAAATACGGCGCGCAAGGAACGCCTTGAGACGCGTCTTGATGTAAACCTGCTGCGCCGCCGCCTCGCTCTGACCAAAATACATCACGTGCTCTTCCGGAGTGGCACTCTTCTTGGCGCGCATCGCCTCTACCTGGTCGTCGGGAACGATCTTTATGTCGTCGGCAGCCGACTTCCAGAAATCGGCGTAGATAGCGTCGTCAATCTGATAGGAATCGTCGTACTCCTGCTGCCGCTCCTTCCAGGCGTCACGGAACTCCGGATGGTTATCCATCCATTCGCGAATGAACCTGTAGTCGAGACTACCGCCAACGACAGCGCCCAGCAGTTCGAGCGTGTCGCGAGGTATGACTACGTCGGGGATAATCCCGCCGCCACCAAGCACAAGGCGGCCTGACGTGGTGTAAAATTTGAGGGAGTCGGGTGCATTGTGAACGAATTCGTCGATATCGTCGATCGCACCATGTTGGAAGCGCTCGGCATGTTCCTTGTAATACGCCTCCTTGTCTCCCCTGTGATAGGGAGTTTGAATGAGGCGACCCGACGGTGTGTAGTAGCGTGAAGTCGTCATCTGGATCACGCTTCCGTCCGAGAGGGGATACTGCCGCTGGACCAACCCCTTTCCAAACGTGCGCCGGCCTACAATAAGCGCCCGGTCGTGATCCTGGAGTGCGCCGGCGACAATCTCGCTGGCAGACGCCGAATTTTCATCGACGAGCATAATGACAGGCGACTGCTCGAACACACCGCGCGCCGTCGAGGCATATTCAGCTGTGAATTCCGTATGTCTGGAGCGGGTTGCCACAACGGTCTTGCCGGCGGACAGGAATTCGTCGGCCACCTTGATGGCCATCTCCATGTATCCGCCTGCGTTCCCACGAAGGTCAAAAACGAGCCGCTCCATCCCCTTGCTCTTCAAATCCACGAGGGCATCCAGCACCTCCTGGTGCGTCGTGCGGGCAAAGCGATTCAGTTTGATGTAGCCCGTCTTCGAGTCAAGCATGAAGCAGGCATCGACGGTATAGATCGGAATCTTGTCACGCGTAATCGTGAAATCGAGCAGCTTCGGATAGTGAGGTCGCCTGATCGTCACGACGACTTGCGAACCTTTTCTTCCCTTCAGATTCTTGTCGACATCGTCTCGCGTGTAGCCGATCGCATCCCTGCCGTCCACCTTGATGATGCGATCTCCAGGGAGAATGCCGACTTCTTCACTCGGTCCTCCCGACAATGGAACGATCACGGTGACCGTGTCACGCCCGTCCGTGCCGTCGGTCCATTCATAAGAAATGCCGATACCTTCGAACGAGCCGGCGAAATTCTCACGCACGTCCTCCATGCGATCCGCATCGATGTAGACGGAGTGCGGATCGAGTCCGTCGATCATGCCTTGGATCGCGTCCCGCGCCAATTTCGACGAGTCGACGTTCTCCACGTATTTCTTGGTTATGACGGAGAATGCCTCTTCGAGCTTCTGGAGTTGCTCGTAGGTATTGTCCGCGGAAACGACGGACTGGATCTTCATGCCCAACAGCGTACCGGCAACCAGAACAACGGCCAGCAGGGTGATGGTCTTCCTCGATTTTATCATGCCTCTTGTCGTGTTGGAGGAACGCGCGATGGATGTCACAACTTGGTTCTGACAGTTCAGCAGAGTGCGAGTTCCGGCAATTCTTCGTCCCGTACTTCCTTGAGTTACGCGAATCTGTATCAATGTTTCGCGAGCCGGCAGGAAACGACCTTCCATTTATCTCGTCTGAAGGGCCTTATTTTGCCATGGTTCCGTCTACACTCGATCTCTTCCCGTGAACCGTACACTGATCGGCATCGGCCTGACTCTCGCACTGGTGGTTTTCCTGGGCGTGCTGCTGGTCTCTTATCTGGCCCTCGGCTCGGGTGGCGACGTCGAGCGAACGCTCGTCGGCGAAAACTTGTCGGGAGCCGGGTCCATTGCGATCGGCTCGGGTTATACGATAGATGCGGCGGACGAAACGGATGCCTACTACATGCTCGGCTACGCGCACGGCATCGAGCGGCCGTGGACCCTGAACCTGCTGCGGCAGACGGCACTTGGCCGGCTCGGTGAGTGGTTCGGTGACGAAGTACTGCCCATCGACCGGCTCACACGCAGCCTGGCCGTGGCAACCGGGGCACGCGAGGCTCTCGACGGGATGTCTGAAGATGACCGGCGAATGCTCCGCTCCTACGCACGGGGTGTGACCGATGCTTTCAAGAGTCGCAAAGTGGTCATGGACGAGCAGCTCGTTCTGTTCGACATCCTTCCGGAACCCTGGGAAGCCTGGCACTCAATCGCGCTGGAGCGCCTCTTTGCCTGGCTTTCGGAACCACCTGAACGGCCGAGCGCAGACGACACGGCTTTCGCGGCCCTGCGGGCGTTCCAGATGGCGGACGAATCGCTACGGGCCTGGCTGCACCTTCACGGCTTCGACCACAGCTCGGCGTGGGCCTACGATGATTCCTCCGGTACGACTGTTCAGGCCCAGTACGTCTACGGCGCCAGTTCGCTTCCATTCCTCGAACCCGCACGTTTGACGTGGGCGGATGCTTCGGTCAATGGCGCCTCGCTTCTCGGCACGCCGTTCTTTCCATTCTCAAGCGGCAAAGGCGGCGTCAACGTGACCCTTCTTTCGAGCCCAAGATCCCTAAAGAACAGATTTGCCGCCGGCTACCCGGATTCGGTGGATTCGGTAAAACAACAACACGAGCGCCTCGTCCTGGCCTCAGGCGCCGAGAAGCTGTTGACCGTCCATGGCCTCGACGATTTCCTATTCTTTGGCTCTGACTCATTCAAAGAGGGTAAAGACGTCGATCACCTTTGGGGATCACTCGAGTGGCACGGCCTCGCACCGATCTCGGACTGGCCGTCCTGGCGAAGCCGCATGCTGGAATCCGCCGGCTTGTCGAATGGCGCCGAGCCGCCATTTCGCCTCATCAACGGTGTAGGACTGTCTGTGAACGCCGCCGGCGACAAGACGGTCGAAGCCCGGCCCGTCGTATCGGAGCGCGGCGCCTCGTCGTCCGTCTTCGTGGCAATTCACCCGATCGGACGATACGCGGCGCAACGGTTCCGTGAGCAAATCGCCGCACACGAATACACCACCCTGCCCAACGACGTGACGAGCGTCTGGGCGGAGACCAATCTTCACAAGGCACTGGCTGCATTGCGTCCCGACAGCGTCTACTCCCCCGCCGTCCGCGAGGCAATCGACTACCTGAGGAACTGGGATTTCAGATACAACCTCGCCAGTATCGGCGCGACTGTTTTCGATGCGTGGATGGGTGCGTTTACCGATTACAACGATCCTTTCCCCGTCATTGAGATCCCCGGCGACAGTCTGGGGAGAGTGATGACGACGATCCGACTTGAAAGCGCACTGTCCCGCACGGTCGACTCTCTCACGAGCGTTGCGGGTCCCGACCCGGCACGCTGGCGACTCGAATCTTTTCGAACGAGCGAGCGCTATTTTCCCGTGTGGTCTTTCGCGCCTTTGGCGAACGAACTTCCGTCGGTCGACCCTCTGCGATACGCACCGCTTTCGGTCCAACAGCCTGGTCATCCGACAACCATTGCCTGGGAATCCGGATTGTTCGACTATCCGTTCAGCTCTCCGGCTCATGTCGTCGCTCGAGCCAACCTTACCGGCTCGCCCGATTTTTCATTCAATCCGGACTACAAGATCGGATCCGGAATCATCGCTCGTCACGTGGTCTCGCCCCCGGGGGCGCAACCCGATCCGTTTCCATCCGAAGAGGAATCCGTACATATAACCTTCTTGCCAGCGCGCTGATCATGCATCGCATCGACATAGGTATTGACGGAGGAGGAACGAGAACCCGACTCGGGGCTCGCTCTGCCTCGGGAGATCGTTTCACGGCTGAGGGAACCGGCTCCAATCCCCGTGTCATCGGCGCGGAGGCGTGCGCCGACATGGTTAGCGGATTAATCCACGAAGCGCTCGGCGACCGGATCGCCGATGCGTCGATCTTCCTCTGCGCAGGAATTGCCGGGGCCTCAACTGACGATATGCAGGAGGCCCTATCCGCGGGCATCCGTCGCGGGCTCACCGCGGCATCATCCGTCGTGGTGAAGGTTACCGACGACGCTACGATATCTTTCGAAGCGGCATTCGCCGGAAATCCGGGTACGCTCCTGCTCCTCGGCACGGGTTCCAACATCATCTGCAAGACCAACGGCGGGCGGCAGATTCACTCGGGAGGCTGGGGATATCTCATTGGCGACGAAGGAAGCGGGTTCGCAATCGGACGACTGGGACTTCGTGCCGTAGCCCGCGCCATGGACCGTGGTCTGGAAACGTCGTTGTCGTCGCGAGCGGTAAGAGACCTTGGTCTGGACGAACGTGCCAAGTTCCTGGCTGCGATTTACGGCGGCTCCCTGCACGTCGCGGATTTCGCGCAGGTCGTGCTCGACGAGGCATCTCGCGGCGACATCGAATCGAAACGCCTGGTGTCCGAGGCGGTCTCGGCCCTCGTCGATGACCTCGCCGCAACGGTTGAAGCAGCCTCGTCAGAGCTTCCGCGGACGATACGGGTCGTCGGTGGGCTTTCGCGATCGAGCGTCTACATGCAAGAACTCAGAGCAGCCATCGCCGTGAGACTCGGAGACAACTGGCAAGTTGGTCCGTCGGAACGCACTCCGCTCGAGGGCGCCCTGTGGATCGCCTCTCGATTGACCGAATGACGAGACAAGTGGCTGAGCGATACAAAATCATGTCGGACCCGGTACACGGATTTATCTCCGTGCCGCAGGGTTTGCTCTTCCGCCTCATCGAAACTCCCGAGGTGCAGCGACTCCGGCGCGTTCGGCAGCTCGGCGTCGGCTACCTGGTCTTTCCGGGCGCCGAGCACTCCCGATTCGGCCATGCGCTCGGGGCCATGGCCCTCATGCAGGAATCGCTGCGTCAGATCCAGGAAAAAGGCACATCGATTAGCAGTGAAGAGTTCGAGTCGGCCATGGCGACCGCGCTGCTCCACGACATCGGCCACGGTCCCTTCTCCCACACGCTCGAACACGAGCTGATTCAGAACTTCGAACACGAAGACATGAGCCGGGCCATCATGGTCTCGCTGAATGAGCGCTTCGACGGAGCGCTGGATACTGCGCTGGCCATTTTCGACAACACCTACGACAGACCGTTCTTCCACGAACTGGTTTCGAGCCAATTGGACATGGATCGGCTCGACTATCTGCGTCGCGACGCCTTTTACACGGGCGTCATCGAGGGATCGGTCGGCGTCGACCGGATCATCAAGACGCTGCGTGTTCATCCAACCGAAGGCGGCGCCGGCTCACGCGTCGTAATCGACGCAAAAGGGATGTATTCGGTGGAGAACTTCGTTATTGCCCGAAGACTCATGTACTGGCAAGTCTACCTCCACAAGACGGTGATAGCGGGCGACCATCTACTCAGGGCGACCTTCGCTCGTGTGAGGCGGCTGGGTGAGGCCGTGAAGGGAGGATCTCCGGATCTGATGTTCTTCCTCAAACGGCAGTGGACAAAAGATGACGTCGCCGACGATGGCGTCCGCGAGGCGTTCTGCCGGCTCGACGACTCGGACGTTCTCTACAGCCTCAAACAGTGGATGCAGTGCGATGATCGCATTTTGGCCGACCTTTCGCGCCGATTCATCGACCGGGACTTCCCCAGGCTGACATTCCTCGAGAAGCCTCCCGACTCGGCCACACTTTCACGCTGGAAGGAGCAAACGGCGGCCTGGATGGTCGATGAGAAGCTGTCGTCGGTGGCTGATTCACTCGGTAACGTGGCCTTCTACCTCGCGGTCGCCCGGTCGAGTCATAGCGCCTACAAGCGAAAGGGCCATCCGATCGGGGTGCTCGGGCGCGACGGCGTTCTCCGCGAATTGTCGGAGGTCGTCGACACGTCCGCCATCGAAGCGCTCAGCGTGCCGGTCACGAAACCGTACGTCTGCGGCCCAAAAGGAGTCATCCCTCCAAACTGAGCCGCTGCGGGCGAGATCGATTGCTATTTCTATTCTTTGCTTTTTGTGGTTGCGTCCTATCTTCTTGCTCCCCCAAAGACGGCTGTTTTTATGAAATCTGATTTGAACGTTTCGGTGCCGCGCCAACTCAATGGAGACGAGTTCGTCGAGTGTCGCGGGGAGCGATTCCGCATTTTCATTGAGGAAAAGGATGTTCAGCGCCGCGTCGCCGAGATGGGCCGACAAATCACCGCGGACTACCGCGACAAAAACCCGATTCTCATCGGCGTTTTGAACGGCGCTTTTATTTTCGTATCAGATCTGATGCGGGAGATCACCGTGCCTTGCGAAATCGACTTCCTGAAGCTCTCGTCCTACGGTGCAGCAAAGGTCGCAAGCGGTCAGGTCCATGAGCTCAAGCGAATCGATGCGGACATACATGGCCGGCACGTCATCATCGTCGAAGACATCATCGACACCGGCCACTCCATGAATTTCATTCTGGAGTCGCTCGAAGACTACAATCCGGCTTCGCTGGCGGTGGCGACGTTCCTCCACAAGGCCGAAGCAACGGTGATAGAGCTCAACATCGACTACGTCGGCTTCGTTATTCCAAACGCTTTCGTTATCGGCTACGGCCTCGACTATGGGCAGTCCGGTCGTAATCTGCGAGGCATCTACATCGAATCGCCGGCCGACTGACAGCTGCCCTCAGCGGGACGACTCGAAGCTGATGCGGACGGCGGAGATCGAGGCCTCCGTCAAACGAAAGGGGTGCGCGAGCCGCAATCCTGGAATCCAGACAACCTCGCTCCCGCTTCGCAGCACAGGCGTTGATCGACGGAGGTAGGTCGGCACTTTCGCGTCGGTCAAAAAGTCGCTGATCTTCTTCGTTCCCTCAAACCCCAGCGGCTGGAAACGCTCGCCGGGCTGCCACCGCCCGAGCGTCAGCGGCCTGTCAAGGACGCGCCCGTCGGCAATTTCCGTGTTCGCGTTCTCAGACACCTCCGCCGTCGCGGGATCGACCCGCTCGACCGTCAGCCGTCCGTACGAGGTGGCGTTGGTTCGGTCCGGCAGGATCGCCAGTGTATCCTCAGCGGCTTCCACCCGCTCAGGCACAAGGACGATCGAAGAACGGTCGCGCCAAACCGTACACGAATCCAATGCCAGACGTCTGCCGGGGGGCCCGGTCATGAGGTCCTCCGTCCGCTCAATCACGGTAGCCCGCTGCGGGGCTCCGGGCAGATAGCGCTGCAGCGCACGGAGGAGGACCAGTCGGCGACGTCCATCAGGCAAACGTGAAAGACCTTCGAGATCCAGATGCACGCAGTCGATTCGCTCGTCGACGATTCCGGCCAGATCCGCATCGATGATGGGACCGATGCCGTCGTCCACGATTTCGCGCATGCGATCGGCGGCTTCGGCGATATTCCGAACGGCGCTCTCACCGAATGCCTGCCTGATCGCCGGTAAAACGGTGTGTCTGACCTTTACGCGATCGAATCGATCGTCCCGATTGGATCGGTCGTCCCGGAAGGGCAGCTCGCGCAGCGCCACGTACGCCTCGATTTCGGCCCGCGAGACGTAGAGCAAGGGTCTAACGAGGGTAACCAGCTCGGAAAGCCGGCGCTGGACGCGCATTGCGGCCAATCCGTGTGCGCCGGTGCCGCGAAAGAGCCTCAGGAGCATCGTTTCCGCCTGGTCGTCCTGGTGGTGTGCCACGGCAACCGTCCGAGCCCCGATCTCGCGCGCCGCATCGAGCATGATCTCGTACCGCAGGTCGCGGGCCGCCTCCTGGAGGGAACGGCTGGATGCATCCTGACGCCACGCGTCGAGGACCCGGTGAACCTTCAGCGGCACGTCCCAACGCGCACAAAGATCACGGACCAGTGATTCATCGCCATCCGATTCCGCACCGCGAAACCCGTAGTTAACGTGTACGGCGTGCAGGCGGGCATCGGTCTGGCGGAGCAGATCGAGAAGGCAGATGGAGTCGGCTCCCCCACTGACGCCGACTACGACGGCGCCTCCAGACGGCAGCAGGTCGTTCTTCTTGACAAAAGCAGTGAAGCGGGCCTGAAATTCAAGGATCGGCGTTGCCCCGTCCATGGCTCACTCCCGTTCGAGGTGCCCAATCCGGCCGAATCGGCGATCGAGTTCCTGGAGTGACATCCGGATCATCGTCGGGCGCCCATGGGGACATGCATAGGGCATTTTGCACTGGAAGAGTTGATCGATGAGCGACTGCATCTCGGTATACGTCAGTCTCAGGCCCGATTTGATTGCCGTTCGGCAAGCGATGCTCTTAGCCAGATTATCCCGGCCGGTAATTCTAAGCGTCGCCTGGTAGTCTCGATACTGTGCCAGGATTTCTTCCAGGATCACGCGTTCGTCTCCGACGCGAATGTCTGTCGGTACGCCCCGAATGATCACTGAGCGCCCGCCAAAGCGCTCTACGTCGAATCCCAGTGCACGGAGGTCGGAAAACAGTTCGAGGAGCAGTTCGAAGTCACCGGGCTCAAACTCGAGGCTGTGCGGGAAGAGCAGCTGCTGCGTCATTCCCAATCCGTTTTCCATCGCCAGCAGCGCCTTTTCGTAGAGAATGCGCTCGTGCGCCGCGTGCTGATCCACGATCATGAGGCCCGATCGAATCCGCGCGAGGATGTATCGCTCGTGCAACTGCCAGATAAGCGTGTCGCCGGCGATCTCCTCCGAACCGAGCCTCGAGGCGATGAGGGTCGTCTCCGATTCGTTGTCGGGAGGCTCGGGGGTATCGGCAGGCGGGACAGAATCCGGCCCAAAAATGTTCGACTGTGCCTGGTGTTTGGCCCAGGGGTAGCGAACTGCGGCCCATGCCTCGCCCAGATCTTCGGGCCCGATATCGCCGCGTGATCCGTCGCCTCCGCCGAACGACGAGAACACCGAGTCTCTGGGAAAGGGTTGCGAAGGGTCGTTCCGTGATCCGTCGGTCCGAAACGCCGCATGGGGCCGGAGATCGGCCGACCCAAGCGCTTTCCGGACGACGGCCAGAAGGAAACCATAGATCCCCCGATCGTCGTCGAATTTGACCTCGGCTTTAGTCGGATGAACGTTGACGTCGACGTGCTGCGGGTCGAGATGCACGAAGAGCGCGAAAAACGGGAAGGCGCCCTTCGGGAGCATTTCACCATAGGCCTGCATGACCGCATGGTCGAGTCGACGATCCTTCACGAACCTGCGGTTGATGTAGAGAAACTGGTCACCGCGTGTCTTTCGATTGAAATCAGGCTTCGAGACGAACCCGCGAATGGACAAATAGCTCGTGGACTCCTCGACGGGAACGAGCGCTTCCGCCTTCTTGTCGGAGTAGAGCTGGGCGACGCGTCCGGTCAGGGCGTCTTCGAACGACGTCCCTGGAGGAGCCGGGTCGAGCCGGTGCAATTCCTGTTCGTCATGCAGCAGCGTAAACCCGATCTCAGGATGCGACAGGGCGAGGAACTGGAACGTGTCGAGAAGGTGCTTGAACTCGGTTGCGTTCGACTTCAGGAAGTTGCGTCGCGCGGGTACGTTATAAAAGAGGTTTTGAACACTGACCGACGTTCCCGGCTCTGCGGCGACCGGTTCAGGCACGGATGTCTCTCCCCCGTCGACGCGGATGAGCGTGCCCACCTCGTCCTCCTGCCTGCGTGTCCGCAGCGTAACCTGCGACACCGCCGCAATCGAGGCGAGGGCCTCACCTCGAAAACCAAGCGTACGGATGCTGTGCAGATCGTCGACGGATGAAATCTTGCTCGTGGCATGGCGGCGAAGAGACAGCAGTGCGTCGGCCGTCGTCATCCCGCATCCGTCATCGACAACCTGAATGCGCTCCCGTCCGGCCTTCCGCAAGATCAGTGTAACCTGTTCAGCACCTGCGTCGAGAGCATTTTCGATCAACTCCTTGGCTACGGAGGCCGGGCGCTGGACTACCTCGCCCGCCGCGATCTTATTGATGAGCGTGTCGGGAAGGACCCGAATCAGACCCTCGGCGCCGGGTGTAGAGATGGTTTCGTCAAGTTCCAAAGGAGGCTCGGCGTTGTTGTGTCCAGCACTTAGAGATTGACGAATACGTACAGCACGATCACGAGCAAAACGGCGATGATCAGCACATTGAGCGGCTGTTTCCGCTTCGCGCGCGAATGGCTCTGAATTCGAATGCGCTGCCGGAGATTCTCCTCTCGCTCGGGATCATAGTACCGCGGAGTGTACGAGAATCGTTGATTCTTAGCGCGATGACGCGGGAAGAACATGCCGTCAAGTTTTGTCAGGTCGTCAAAGACTTTTATAACATCGTGGCGGATGGAAGCGTTCCTTGAGGAGGATGGAGGATGGAGGATGGAGGATGGAGCGGATGGAGGATGGAGGATGGAGGATGGAGGACGGAGGATGGAGCGTCAACGGACACCCGACAGATACGCCAGATACAGCCAGACGAGTGGTGCGCAGACGATCATTGCGTCGAATCGGTCGAGGAATCCGCCGTGGCCGGGCAGGAGCGATCCCGAGTCCTTTGTCTGAGCGCTTCGTTTCAGCCGACTTTCGACGAGGTCGCCAACAGGTCCCACGACGCCACAGATCAGGACGATCATCAACGCATCGGTCCAGTTCAGGAAGGGCAGCAGGATCTGCTTCACCAATCCCCCGGCGAGCGCCGCACCGACCACGCCTCCCCAGAAGCCTTCCCACGTCTTTTTCGGCGAAATGGACGGGAAGAAGGGCGCCTTGCCGATCAGGCGTCCGGTGTAGTAGGCAAACGTATCGGCGGCCCAAATGGTTATGAAGAACATGACGGTCAGCCACACGGCCTGCATGTCTTCCAGGTGCATGCCGACGCCCTCGCGGATTAGTATCAGGAAGCTGAAAAGCCAGACTGGATACACGACCATGAGGGCCGTTGCCGACAGCCGCAGTGCCGGTTGATCTCCGCGCAGCCCGGGCGTTGCCAGCACGGTCAGTGCCGAAACGAGTGCGACGACCGCTCCCCAGTGGGGAAACCAAAGACGCGCCAGCACGAGCGCGCCCAGCAGCAGCCCCGAAGCGAGAACCGGCTTTGCACCCGAAGCCGAAAGCAGGCGGCTCATTTCGACGGCCGACAGCAAGGCAATCAGCCCGATTACGGCTCCAAACCACATTCCGCCTACGTAGACAGCACCGAGAAGAACCGGTATGCCCAGAAGGGCAGTAATTATGCGCAGGGTTCCCTGACTCATCGCGTTGAAAGGACCTTCGTCATGCCTTCTCCTCGTCGGGCGGTTCCTCAGGGTTCGCGAACCGGATACGCTCGATGCCCGAATCCAGCAGCTGCTCCGATCCCGCATCATCGTCATCCGAAGGCGCATCTGACGTGTCGATGGCAGACTGCAGTTCCTCGTCGGTCAGGGGCAGTTCCTGAAGGATATCCTCGGCTTGAGACTGATACTCGGGAGGCACCAGGACATAGACCTGCGCAAGTTTCCCCACGGTGAGGCTGAATGCATGATCACGTTGCGTAAAGACAGCCGCCGGGATGCCCGCCGAGTCGAGCCGATCCCGCACCATGTCGGCCTCGTAGTCGGTCGATGATCTGAACACCGACACCCAACCTTCTCGTTCCGGTTTAAACTCACTCACGATAATGCCCCCCTTTCTTTTTGCGGGTCAGCCATCGCCTCAACCCGCCTGTTCATCAAGGTAACGACGCCGGCAAGAATGAGTGCCCCGCCGACCACCAGCGGCCAGGGGACGGCCATCGCGTCTATGTCCTTTATTCCAAGGTCGGGATTTGCCGCTACGTAACTATTCGCCGCAATAGCGAAGCCATTGTTGAGAAAATGGATGATCACGACGACCCATATGCTGCCGGTTCGCCACACCAGGAAGCCGAGGTAAACCCCCAGCATCGCCAGCGGTATGGCCTGCGAAAGCCTGAAATGATACAACCCGAACAGAATGCCTGTCACAACGATGCCTCCGGCCGCTCCCAGCGACCGCTCGAATTGACGCTGAAGGTAGCCGCGAAACAGCATTTCCTCGCAGATCGCGGGCGTGATGGCCAGTGCGAATACCGTTGCGGGGAGACTGACGCCGCCGGAGAGAATCCGCTCGATCAACTCCATCTGCGAGCGCTCGAGATCGACCAGGAATTTCGGCAACGGAAGCGACTGGTTGACCTGTCCAAGCCACTGGATCACGGGAAACAGGGCTACGAGACCAATAATTGATAGAATTACGAGGCCAGGGTCCGGCGCTTTAAACCGAAGATAATTAGCAGTTTGTCTCGTGTGAAGTTTCGTCCAGAGGAGGACTGGGATCGCCATACCGAAAAACTGCCCAACGGTATTGCCGACGAGCAGCGGCCCGGTAGCGTCTTTGAGAGCACTCAGGAGATCTTCGGGACCGGCAAAACTCTGTCGTCGAGGCAACCATCGCCACGGCAATGACCGTAGCCAGCCCCTGGAACAGCACAAACGTGACAACGAACAGGAGGAAACCGGAGAGGACGGGGTGAAAGTCCTGTCGCTCAAGCCAGCCCGTCAGCTTCGACACGGCAAATGTCGGCGCTCCGTCCCTTACGACAGGGTCGGGTTTCGCATCAAGCTCGTCTAATATCCAGGCACGACTCTCCATCTCGTTCCGAAGATAGGAGTAGGAACCGCTAAAAACCGTCAGGCTTCGGCTGGAATTGGGTCGACCAAGTCTTCCCAGTCACCGGCAAATACCTGAACCGGGCAGCCGATTTCTCGGGCCAGATCCTCGGGTCGGTTTCGCCCGGGTGTGTTGTCGAGGAAGTCGCCCTCGAAATTCACGCAATCGGGCGGTAAGACGACCAAATCACCCGGATCGCGAGTTCCGATGAGCGGCCCGAATGCAGCGGTAGCCGAGAAGACCGCTAACCGTAACTGCCGGACCGAAAATCTGATTCTCGGCGACCAGGACCTCCACATCGAGTCCCTCAATTGCACGCAGCTTCGTCGCGATACGCTGCTCGAGGATCGGCGCGGCGAGCGTGCCCGTTACGAAGGTGATCCTACGCGGCGCTGCGAGACTGGTGGGTAATGCTTCGATCTGGAAAGCGAACTCATCGAGAAAATCGCGGCACATCCCCACGCCATTCTCCATCAGGGGAAATCCGTCGTAGGCATCCTCCTGCGGAAAGTCCAGACCGGCCAGGATGTACATCTCGTCGGAGGCGTAAACGAAGCCGGTTCCGGACTCCGACCTGAATCGTGCTTGCCAGTCGTCGATCTGGCCGATCAACTGCCGTGCCTCATCGGGTGTCAGGTGACGGAGTTCCTCCAGACCCTGACGGTGGCTGGTCAGTCCGACAGGCACCACCGAAACGGATTTAACCGCGTCGCGCATGCCGAAGAGATCCTCGATCGTTCGGACGAGCGCCGCGCCGTCATTGTAGCCCGGAACGAGGACAATCTGCGTGTGCATCTCGATTCCGTTTTCGCGCAGAAACTGCATCTTCTCGCGAAGCCGGTCCGTTTGCCTCCTGTGGCCCATCATCCGCCGCCTGATCTCGTCATCGGTGCAATGGACCGAGATGTACATCGGACTCAATCGCTGTTCGACGATGCGGTCGAGGTCCCCCTGGCGCAGATTGGTGACGGTGATATAGTTGCCGTAGAGAAACGACATCCGTGGATCACTGTCGCGGAAATAAAGCGCCTCGCGAAGGCCACCCGGATTCTGATCCACGAAGCAGAATATGCAGTCGTCGGCGCATGGACGGATCACAAACTCTTCGACTTCGACGCCGAACGGCTCGTTTTCAGGACGAACCACGCGCTCCTCACGCAGCATCCCCTTTCGACGCAACCGCACGTCGAGCTCCGACTCGGCTGCGTAAAAACGGAAATCGATCTCATCTCCGATCCGATGACCGTCGATTGAGATGATCTCGTCGTCCGGCTGCCAACCCAGACGATCGGCAACTGAACCCGGTGATATGGATGTGATGCGGATGGACAAAGGCTGGAAGATGAGCGATGAACGTTGAATGATGAACGATGAATGCTAAACGACAAACGATACGCTAAACGCTGAACTATGATCGTTGATCGGTGATCGATGATCGGTGATCAAGGCCGGGGGCTGGAACGATGAAGGTACGCCGCGGTTCTGTAGGTGGTACGAGAATGACAGGTAGCTCATGGCCGACTGGCAGATTCGAAATCCATCCTGGACCCGAGGGGCTGTGATTGCCCATTTCGGAGACGAGGGGCCGCACGCGGAGTTCTACCGCATGCTGCATGCCGTTAACCGGGACCTTTTCCTCAACAGCGGATACTCGCGAGCGGGCCGCCATTGGAGTCGAAAGAGCCAAATGCGGTTGGTCAACAGGCTGTTGGCGCGTCTGGTCAGGAAGGGTCCCCGGCCCATCCGGCTGCTGGACGTGGGATGCGGGCGTGGAGGGCCTGCTTTCCTGGCGCACGACCGGTGGGAAGCCGATGTGGTTGGGATCGACATCTGTCCCTACAACATAGAACGCGCCATTCAGAGGACAAGGGAAGAATCCATTCCCCAGGGACTGAATTTTCGCCAGGGTGACGGCACGAATCTGCCTTTCCCGGAGAACGAGTTCCCGTATATCATGTCGATCGAGTCGGCCGCCTACATGCCTGACAAAGGCGAGTTTCTCGCCGAGGTTGCACGCGTGCTCTCGCCGGGCGGGCGGTTCACCATGGCCGCTATCTCGATGGACGAGGATGCAGCAGGCGACTCACGGTTCGCTTTGGATTGCCTCGGCCGGTTTCTCAACGCCTGGGACATGCCCTACATCGAGTCCATTGACGGTTATTCCGATCTGATGCACAAAGCGGGGCTCAAGAGCTTGCGCGTGGAGGACGCTACCCGACGAACGCTCCTCCCCCACGCCAAACGCCTCCACCGGCTGGTTCGACTCTGGGAAAATCGGCTTTGCTACCGGGTCTCGGCCTGGTATGTTAAACGACGCACGGGCAGATCTCGACTTGATTCGAGAGCAAATCGAAGCCACCTGTGAGGCGATCGAGTCCGGAGTCCTGCGCTACGGACTGTTCTGGGCCGAAAAGGCCGGCGCTTGAAGCACCTCCAGTTACAAGCCCGGAGGAGTCTATACGCCGGCTAGAGCCCCGCGAGCATACCCTTCGGACCGGCCTCCCCGTCGTCCTATACCTCTTGCTCGCAGCAGGTCTCGGATTTCGGTGAGTAGTTTTTCCTCGCTGGATGGCTCCGGAGGGGCTGCCGGCGCTCCTCGGCCGCCGCTTCCTCTTCGCGTTTCATGCGATTCATGCTCTTGACCACCATGAACAGGACCAGAGCGACGATAATGAAGGCGATCACCGCATTGATGAACAGACCGTAGCTCAAAACGGCCGCCCCGGCCTCTCTGGCTGCTGACGACAGTGTCGAACATCGCGCCGGTTGGATTCCTCAGCACGACGAAGAGATTGGAGAAATCGGGCGCCCCGACGACCGACGACACGATCGGCATGAGGATATCGTCGACGACCGACTTGACGACGGTCCCGAATGCAGCGCCAATGATGATGCCGACAGCCATGTCGACCATGTTGCCCTTTATGGCAAACTCCTTGAATTCCTTGAGCATATGCTTACCAGTTAGTGGTTCGAGTTCCCGCGCGATGACAAGAATAGCGAGACTGGAGAGAAACAATTACCAAAACCGCGGATCAATCGCAATACCGGCGCAGAGGCGCCTCGCGGGGTTGAAACCCCGCTCGGAAGAAGTTCTTGGGTGCCGGCCAGCCCCGCGCTGAAGCGCGGGGTGACTGTCCCAAACATTTGAGTTCGGCCAAGCTCCCAAGACGAAGCGCGGGGTGACTTTTGTCACGGCGCCGTGATCCGAAATTCGTCGGCAACCAGGCCGATCTCATTATAAGGGATCCCCACGAGCGGATTCTTCGCGCCGTCAGTCCATTGAAACAGGCCCGTGATGTTGTCGAACGTGCCGGGTTCCTCCGAAACGACGCGATTGCCGGCATCCCTCAACGCAGCCACGATGGGATCGTCGTCGGTTCGGTGAACGTCGAAATCTTCCGTTTCGACAGCCGTTTTCTTGCTGGTCTGGAGCAATACCGGATCAGCGATGACGTTCCCGGTCATGTCGAGGATGTTCAGAGGAAGTCCGCTGTAGAGGCCGACCCAGGTCCCTTCCATCGACACGTTTCCTATCAGCCGATTGTACTTCGGCATCGCCGGATCGTCGTCGTACAGCGTGACCAGCTCCGGATAGCGGTCCGAGTAGGGCGGCTTGGTCGCATTGACGGCGTCCATCCGATCCTTGAGGGTCGTGACGCGACCGTCGAAATACTCGGTGTTCCGGACTTTGCCGCGAGCATCCAGAAAGACGGATGGAGAGCAACCAATGAACAGGTTGTTTTCTACCGTGTTACGTCTACCTCCGCCCATGAATACGCAGCGTCCGGCTTTGTAGAACACGTTGCCGTAAATGTTGACGCCGCTCGTCCAGTCGTCGAGGTACACACCCATGACGCCAACGTTCATCGGCTTTGTGAGGTGATGGAGGTAGTTGTACCGGATCACGTTCCCCCTCATGGAGTAATCCCGGCCGATGTACATGGCGCCGACGTCGTCGCTTTCGCGAGCCACCTGGTGGATCTCGTTGTACTCGAGGGTCATGTCGTTGCCGAAAAACTGGATCCCGACGTCGGGTGAATCGTGCAGCTCGTTGTGCGAGGCCGTGAGACCGACTCCCGTCAGCCTGATCCCCGGGACGTTCGTCTTCTGAACGCGTCCGAAGCGTTCGATGCGGTTGTTACTGATCACGTGTCGCCCGGATTCGAGGGTGAGGCGGTCACCGCCGTCGACTGAAATTCCACCGGCGCCGAGATCAGTGAGGTCGTTGCTTCGGATCACGTGAGCCAGGCCACCGCGAACGCTCACCGCCATACGCCCGATGTTTCTGATCACGTTCCCCAGAATGCGATCATCGGCGCCTCCCTCGATCTCGATGGCCGACTTCCGGAACTGATCGAAGACCAGACGCTCGACTCGCACATGCGAAGTCTGATCGAGTCGGATCGCCGGTCCGTCAAAATCCGAGACGGTAACCGACGGCTCCATCTGGTCGTCCGGTGGCCAGAGGTACAGGAGCCCTTTCTGGAAGTCCAGAACCCATTCGCCAGGCTCATCGAGCTCCTCGAGAACGTTGAAAAAGTACAGGCGCTGCCCCTTGCTGTAGCCGTAGTGATGATGCGGCGGGGCCGGATACACCATATGCGACTTCTTGTCGATCGACGCGACGCGCTGAAATCCGTCGCGCCAATCCCAAACGTAATAGCCGTGCATCCAGATGTCTTTCGAGGGCGCCCAGGAGGCTATCCGATCGTCATCGATCCGAAACCGTCCAAAGTGGCGTCCAACCGCAATGCCTTCCCGCTGCCACTGGAAGCTGCCCTCGTTCATTACCGAGTCACCACTTTGCGGCACATCGGCGATTTCGAGAAATCCTTTGTTGGGATAGCGGGCCCGCTGCATGCGATGCCCGTCGACGAATACCTCGATCCCCGGACCCTCGTCGTCCGAAAAATTACCGAAGTCCGTGATCCCCTGAGCACGGAGGTCTGTGACAAGGATTTTCTTCCGGCGATCTTTCGGGATACGTTCGGAGCCCGGGCCATCGGCGACAGGTGAAAAACCCGTAATCGCGCGACCGCCTGTCAAGACGGCCTTTTCTTCTCCAAACCCGCTCCAGACGATCGGCGTATTTTCAGCGCCCGAGTCTTCCACCGCCAGGTCGAGCGTACTGTCCACCGGGTAGATACCCTCGCGTAAGAACACGTTTATGGGTCCGTTGACGGCCTCACCGCTGACGATCGACTGCCGGACGGCCTCCTGGGCGCGTTGGAGCGTCGCGAAGGGTCCGTCGGAATGGTCTGCGTTCGGCTCAGCGAGTCGTCCCGACCAGGCGTCGTCGCCGTTCAGAGAAACGTAGTAATCGGTTCCGCCCTTCCCTCCGCATCCGACGAGCAGCGTTACGAGCAGGGTGAACAATCGGAAGTGCTTCATCTCTACAATCAGTTGCTTGATGTGACCTGAGTGAGATGATAATTGATAATTGCGAAATGATAATTGATAATTGACGGGGTCGGGGTGCGGGGTACTTGGTACTTGGTACTTGGTACTTGGAAAGCCATGGTGCGGGTGCGGGCTTGCGGGGTGCGGCGTGCGACACTCCGTCATTCCCGCGGAGGCGGGAATCCAGAAGGCGTCTGGCGTTCGACTCCACCCGACAGTCGGTGGGCAGTCCCGGAGGAGGTCCCTCCACGCCATGCGTCCCGCCTTCGCTGATCGCTACGGCGCGCTTCGGAGGTCGCGTTCGGGATCACACCACGACAGCGTGTCAATCGAGACGCTACCTGAGCAACACCATCCGGCCGCTCAGGACGCGACCATCGGCCTCGAGTCTGTAGAAATACGTCCCGGATGGGAGCGGGCCTGCATCGAAGTGCACGTCGTGTCGGCCCGCGGTCCGCAAACCTGACTCCAGCAGCCGAATCTCGCGACCGAGACCATCAAACACGATCAGTCGCACCGGCGCGGGTGTCGGCAGATCGTACGAGATCGTGGTCCGCGCGTTAAACGGATTTGGGACGCTTTGATGAAGCGCGAATCCGACAGGAAGATCCCCCTGCCTCTCGTTCGCGACGCTGGACAAGACGACCAACTTGGCCGAGGTACCGTCGACTACGAGATCCACCCTGATGCCCTCCGCCTCGATCGGACCGAGTTCGCCCGTGACCGATGCGGCCTGCACGATCTCAAACTCCTGTCCATTCTCTGGCACGAAGCCGCCGATGAGCGAAATACGAAGCCTGCCCGAAAGCGTGGCCTTTCCGCCAACGATCAACCGATCGAATTCGGCCTCGCCCGATCCGGAGATCTCGATTTCCAAGATGCCGTCCGGCGTCTGGACATAGTCACCGCCGATGGTCAACTGCCCGGGCGTTTCCGCCGCGTCACCCGGATTGAGTACTCCCCCATTCGTCAGCCCAAACGGGAATGTACCGCTTCCAATGACGACTCCGCCGTCTGCAACCGCTACGCTGTCGACCTCAACGTCGGGATTTCCTCGCACCGAGAGTGTGTCGGTACGGAGCACAACGTCGGCGACGGCGCTGCGCTTTGGCGCGCCGGTGTTCGGGCTCACAAGGAGAATTCCGTCGAGGACGACGGTCGCATCCTGCCCCCAGTCAAAGTGTCTCGCATTTAATGTCGATGCCCCATCCACCTCGAAATATCCCGGTCCCACTAGCGAGACGAAGACTCGATCGACGTCGACTACCGAGCCGCCGCTGATTCGCAGGTCTCCCTCGCCCGCATCACCGACGATCAACGAGTGGCCGGCAAACTCGGTCTGTGCCCCATCGATCTTCATCGCACCGAAGGAGCCACTTTGAAGGCCCAAGTCAAAGTTGCCTGAGCGCGAGAGCTTGTTTACGGTAGAGCCGGCCCCAATTTCGACGTCCCCGACACCGTCTCGTCCGACGATCATGACCTTGAGATCCAGATCGGAGTCCGAAAGAGTGACTGAACCGGTTGTCCCCGCGGCCCCTCCGACAGTCAGAGAATTGAAGTTGAGCTTGCCCATGTTCGATGCCGTGAGCGACGAAAGCGTCGAGCTCGAACCATCGGACAGGATGACCTCGTCGGCATCCAGTCGTCCGCCGTCTACCGTGATGATTCCCGAGCCTGCGCCCTTGCCTGCGATCAGCTGATCGACGGCAACAAATCCGTCGTCATCGACGAAGAGTTCGCCGTCTCCGTTGTCGCCTACCTCGACGTCTCCGCCGACAAAGGCTCCGTCAACGGACAGCTCGCCGTTCGTGCCGGCCGTCGATCCAAGCACGGTACTGTTCGGACTCGTTAGCGACGCCCCCATTTCCACCTGTACGAGGGCGTTCCCGTTCGGCGTTCCGGCCATGAGCGATCCGCTCCCGTCGTCGTCAGCGTCGATCTGCAACGATGACTGCGAAGAGATCAGGAGTTCCGGCGCCAGGCCGCCCTTGATGCGCACCGAGCCGTACGCCAGGACGTCGCCGTTCGACAGCGTGAGCGATCCACCCGAACTGATGTTGATCGAGCTGCTCGAGCACATGCCCGTCAATGTATAGTCGGCCTGCCCGAGTGATAACGTCACCTCGTCGCCCGGGACAAACAGATCGGAGTCGATGCGATCAGCGGTCAGATTAACCATGTAACCCGATCCTCCTGTCTCGAATGCGATCACCGAAGTGTCGGGCGGCACATCACCGCCCTCCCACCTCGATCCCGTGTCGAAGTCACCGGTCGTGGCCGACGCCCAACCAACGGCCTGATCGAGGCATCGGGAATTCAGTTGGACCCGGAAGCCTGACCCTGGACTGACGTTGAAGTCCCGGCCGAAAATCATCGAACCGTCAAACGTGACGGCGGAGGCACTCGAGAAGAACCAGTCTCCGACATCCACATCGGCATCTTGGAGAAGCTCCAACAGGGACTTGCTCGTCCCGTCGTCAAGCCAGACGTGTGCGTGACGGCCATTGTTAGATGCGAATGGTCCGTACACAGTGCCCACGACCGTACTTCCGTCCCCGCTTACCCTGAGGGATCGTCCATCTATGGATGAGGGATCCGGCAGCATCGTGACGACACCGGCCTCCCATCGGATGTAGGCGTGCGGCAGCGCGTCGCCCACAATCACCGAGCCGTCATCGGAAACGTCGGTTGCCTCGCCATCGAAAAGCACTTCGATGCCCGAGACCGTCCATCTCACGGCCTGGCCATTGCCTGCTCCGTCGATTCCATACCCGACGATAACCGATCCGTCGGCTGAAATAGCCATCGCGACGGTTTCCTTGAACCCACCCG
Source organism: uncultured Bacteroidota bacterium (assembly GCA_963768715.1). Taxonomy (GTDB): domain Bacteria; phylum Bacteroidota; class Rhodothermia; order Rhodothermales; family DATKEJ01; genus DATKEJ01. The sequence continues at coordinate 196,323 of CAVYJC010000008.1, read as the reverse complement.
TGGGCAGCTTCGTGAAAACACCTCCTTCGTATGAAAAGGCTTTCCTTCCCGACGTTATATCCGTACCGGTAGTGTCGAGGTAGTAACCTGCAACGCGCCCGTCGTTCGCAATGTCTACGGCCGCATAACAGAAGTCATCTTGCGGTGTGATTCTGGTAGCGTTGCCCGCCGGCGGGGTCCACGTCCAGCTGAAAAGGCGTGTTTCCGGCTTCCAGCCCCCATCCTTCAATCTGGGGTCGCATTCGACTGAACCCAGGCCTCCGCTGTTGGATTCGAATCCTACGACATGCGACCCGTCGGCTGATATCCCCTGGACGGACGCGAAGTTGGACAACGTGACGGGATTGAGTTGGACCAGCGTCCCGGAGCTGGTCCAATAGAACGGTTTCTCCGACATGCTTCCAATGGCAGACTCTCCATCTCCTGATGCTGCCGACGGGAGAAATGAACCCAGGCTGTCGATCCCCGTCTGCCCGAGGGCGGGTCCAGGCAATAGAATCAAGAGAATCGCTGTAGCGACGAGTAAAGAAGTGAGACCGAGGCCGCTCACAACGGTGGATTCGTTCTTCATGGTGGCGGGGGCGGTTTGATGGGTGGTGGTGGCCAGATTTGAATCGGCGTCAACCCTTGTGGTAACACACGTAATATCGGTTATTCCCGCCGTAATACAAGGTCGGGCTGCGAGCAATGTCCGTGGAAAGGAGGATGGAGAATGGAGAATGGAGGATGGCCCCCGCCCTGCTTGGTCGGGCGCCGGCCTTGCCGGCGACGGCGCGGCGCAGCCGCGCCTCTTCGTAGCCCCGGATTTTAATCCGGGGGTAGAGGCGGGTGAAACGCCTCGGAAACCGTTTCAACGGTTTCGCGGAGCTGCAGCCGTCCAGGTGTATCCCTTCTTTGTTTGAACCGAGGAGTCTCTCGACGGTATATTCGCCGTGTCATGGGACCCAAGGACCGGTGCCCGGTGTCCAATGACCTCGTCGCGCTAGTAGCTCAGTTGGATAGAGCGTTGGATTCCGGTTCCAAAGGCCGGGGGTTCGAATCCTCCCTAGCGCACAGATTGGCGCGGACATGCCGTCGGCGCGTCCGTACGTGGTGTTCGTCCGAGCGCGGACATGCCGTCGGTTCGCCGTGCGCTAGGGAGGATTCGAACCCCCGGCCTTTGGAACCGGAATCCAACGCTCTATCCAACTGAGCTACTAGCGCGATTTGGTCATTGGACACTGGCCGTACTGGTTCTTCGTCCCATGACGAGGAGATGCCTTTGGCGCGGACATGCCGTCGGCATGTCCCAACGAGATTCACTCACCACAGACCGCGTTTCCGACCGCTCGCCGTCAATCGTCGTTATGATGTAAATACCTTTGGAGTAATGCCTTATGTCGACAGTAACGCCCCCGCCGTTGCCCCCGGGACGAACGGCTGCCCGGCAGACACGTTTCCCCGTGACGTCGTAGCACCGTAACCAGAATCGGACCGGGCGCTGAACCGCGGAAGCCGATCGTGAACCGGCCGGTCGAGGGATTCGGGTAGGGCCCGTCGATCTCCCAGGTGTCGGACGGTGTCTCCTCCGAGGTATTCACGATCGCCTGGCGGACGAAGGTGTAGCTCCCCACCACGGTGCTCTCCGCAAAAGGACCTGTGTTCAAAATCGCGATCGGCTGCGCCGGATCGGTGTCGTCGTTCGGCGCCTCGTACGTCGTCCCGCTGTCCGTCCCCGCGTCGTACACATCGAGCGTCACCGTGACGGTATCGCGCCAGGCATCGCCGTCGACCATATTCAAACCGTGCGTCCCGACGAACCAGTCGGGACTCGGCGCCAGCATAGACACCAGCGTCACAAGGGGCTTCTCGGGCGATATCTCGAATGTGAGCGACTGCGTGCCCGGCGAAGGATTGATCCCGCCGCCCGAAAGCACGAATTCAGCCGTACCGTCCGCGATCGCCGCTTCAACCTCCGCGGTCAGCGCCCCCTTCTGGCCAGTTTCCGCCATGCTCTCGATCCCGTCGGAGGCCGATTCACCGGGCATCCAGAATGTGACGTCCTCATTGTGGGTAGCTCCGATGAGTCCGGAAAAATGAGGGTTGCCGGGAAACTCCACGGGGTGCGTCAGCGCGCTCCAACTGGATACAAACCGGACCTCGTAAGTGGCCGAGATCGCCGGTTGGGCCATGCAGTCCTCGCCGACCAGGAATCCGGTCAATGGGATCAGTACGAGCCTTAGGCTGGGCATGGTTGAAAAGCGTTTTTGGAGGCAACGACGGTGAGCAATCTGTAAAAGCCGAGATCGCGTCGGTGGTTCCCGATGCGACCTCCCACCCTCCAATGGGGGACCGTGTGGTGGTGTCATCCCGAACGCGACCTCCCCCGGCTTACACGCTCCTTCGTCGCGCTCCAGCCTGCCCCCTCAAGAGGGGGACCGTGTGGTGGTGGTGGCATCCCGAACGCTACCTCCCCCGGCTTACACGCTCCTTCGTCGCGCTCCAGCCTGCCCCCTCGAGAGGGGGACCGTGTGGTGGTGGTGGATCCCAACGCTACCTCCCCCGGCTTACGCGCTCCTTCGTCGCGCTCCAGCCTGCCCCCTCGAGAGGGGGACCGTGTGGTGGTGGTGGATCCCGAACGCTACCTCCCCCGGCTTACGCGCTCCTTCGTCGCGCTCCAGCCTGCCCCCTCGAGAGGGGGACCGTATGCGGTGGTGGCATCCCGAACGCGACCTCCCCCGGCTTACACGCTCCTTCGTCGCGCTCCAGCCTGCCCCCTCGAGAGGGGGACCGTGTGGTGGTGGTGGCATCCCGAACGCGACCTCCCCCGGCTTACACGCTCCTTCGTCGCGCTCCAGCCTGCCCCCTCAAGAGGGGGACCGTATGGCGGTGGTGGCATCCCGAACGCGACCTCCCCCGGCTTACACGCTCCTTCGTCGCGCTCCAGCCTGCCCCCTCGAGAGGGGGACCGTGTGGTGGTGGTGGATCCCAACGCTACCTCCCCCGGCTTACACGCTCCTTCGTCGCGCTCCAGCCTGCCCCCTCCAGAGGGGGACCGTGTGGTGGTGGTGGATCCCAACGCTACCTCCCCCGGCTTACGCGCTCCTTCGTCGCGCTCCAGCCTGCCCCCTCCAGAGGGGGACCGTGTGGTGGTGGCATCCCGGCGCTACCTCCCCCGGCTGCCGCCGATAATTCGAGTTAGCCTGCCCCCTCAAGAGGGGGACCGTATGCGGTGGTGGCATCCCGAACGCAACCTCCCTCCAAGGGGGACCGTGCGGAGGCGGGGAGGGACCGTGTGGTGGTGGCTGCCCGGCCGGAAAACCATCCAAACTAAATTCTTAATTCTTAATTCTTAATTCATTAATTACTTACTACTCCGGTACCTGACTCGACGCCCCGGCCGTCGTGTTTGCAATCCAGTAAGTGAAATCCAGCGCGGTGGTAAACGCATCCATGTTGTAATCAGCCTGCTGATATCCCGTGGCGCCGGCGGTGGTCGCGCCGATCCAGAGGGTGAAATCCAGAGCCGTTATCTGCCCGTCAACGGAGCCGTCAGAGGCGAACATGCCGAAATAGCCGGCGCCCAGACTCTTCATCGCGGGTCCGCCCAAAGAGAGGGCGCTCGCGAGCGACGTCCGGAGATCCACGATGCCCGGCCCTGCTGAAAAGTCGACCTTCGACGCGGTCATGACGGCCAGGTGGTTTCGATGCCTGAAAACGACGTAGTACGGATCGGGGGTAATCCCGTCGAAACGGAGCGTGTCGCCATCGAGTCCGACGACCGAACCATCCTCGAGAAGGAGGGCGGGACGTCTCGAGTCTGCCACCAGCGACGATGCCGCCGTATCGGTTCGAAGTTCCACGAGGACCCAGTCGATCGTTCCAGACGGAAAACTCAGCACCGAGTCCACGCCGTCGTACTCGCTGCTCGTCCCGTTGAAAGTGGAGTCGGCGTACGGCTGATCCAGCGGGAGCGCTGCTTCAAATGCCGGCGTCGTGGCCATCATCCCGGAACCGCTGTACGGCCCTTCGAGCAATATGCCGGCAACAAGCCTCGGGTCAGGCGGCGGCGGCGGGGGTTCAGTAAGCATCGTCGTCCAGATGCCGCGCCCGTGCGTTGCAAGGACGACCTGATTGTCGGATGCGCGATACTTCATCATCGCGACACGCGTGATCGGAATTCCAGCATCGGCGGACCACACAACCGGACTGGCAGACAGGTCGTCGGTATACCAGAGTCCCGCCTCCGTGCCGATGTAAAGCTTGAGGGGATTGAAGGGATCCAGAAGCGCCCACCAGACCGGCATGTCGGGCAGGTTCGATCCGGCATCGAGGTTGTCCCAGGAGGCGCCTCCGTCTTCAGAATACCAGACCGACGAGACGCCGTAGTTCGAAAACGTAACGACGAGGGTATCCTCGCTCGCACCCAGTTCGATGCAGGAAATCGAGCCTGTCGGGAACGGCGTTGTGTTGAGTTCAGACCACGACGGGCTGATCGGCGGGCCCGGCGGCGGTTTCTGCGCGTCGGCGACGCGGAAAATGCGCCCGGCCTCGGTCCCGAGATACACGGTCGAGGTCCCATCAGGACTGTATTCCGAATTCTTGACATGCGTTGCGATGGCCCCGAACCCTCCACCCGGCCCGAATGTCGTCACACTGACGCCTCCGCCTCCCGTCAAATTATTGAGGCGCCCGATCAACGAGGCTGGAGTAGTTGAAGAAGAGATGATCGGTATCGTCATCGAGGTCCGACGGATTGATAAATGACCCGCCGCCGCTAATGCCACCGATGTATGAAAACGAAGTGCCGCCGTTGAGACTTCTGTGCCACGACAGATACTGGTTGGATCCCATGGCGAGCACGCCGGTCGCCTGGTTCATCTGCGAAAAGCCGCCGTCTCCGCCCGTGACGTCGGCCACTTGGTCAGACACTCCGGGCGCGTTCACTTTTGGCGAACCGTTATCCTGCGTTCCCCCGAAGAGCAGGTTGGACCCATTGCCGGGATTTTGCGCGACGGCATAGAACTGGGTGACGTTGTACCCTTTGTTGCGATCCACAAATACGGGAGGGTTCTCGGTAACGTCGGCCGAATAGTAGATCCCCCCGTCCGTGCCGAACACGGCCTCGGTGGTCGCACCCGGTCGGAAGACGATCGCATGCTGATCGGCGTGGACGTTCGAGAGGCACACATCCGCCGTACCAGTGCGAAATCTGATTCCATTTGCCTGCCGCTCCGACGCTGTCGCTTCGGAACAGATCGACTCCGCCGGCCAGAAACACCTCTTCGTCGTCCGGCTGTACGGCAAGTATCAGGTCGTACCAGGCCTGGCTCCGCGTGAAGTCGGATCCGATACCGCCGTCGCAGTCGACGGGAAGCGCCATGCTCGTCCAGTTCGCGCCGCCATCCTCGGATCTGTACATCCCCCCTACCCCGTAGCTCGAGGCGTCTTGCGTAACGGCATAGATTCTGTTCGAGTCGCTCGGCGCCAGGGCAATCTCCACCCGGCTGAATCCGCTCGTCGGGAAGCCGTTTGCTCCAGTATTGAGTTTCGTCCAGGTCGCCCCGTCGTCATCCGATTTCCAGACGCCGTCCGTAGAGAAAACGCCCATCGTGGCATAAATGTCGCCATTCGAAGCGATCTCCAGGTCAGCGGCGCGGCTGGTGCTCGCTCCCGTACCGGAATCGAGCACGGGCGTCCACGAAGCCCCTCCATTGGTGCTTCGCTGCACCCCGTCGCCCTCGCGTGTCGCTGCAAGTACGGTACCCACGTCGGTCACGACGACGTCCTGCACCTGCCTCCAGGTACTCCCGGTAGTCGACGGAAGCTGATTCCAGGTAACGCCTCCGTCCGTGCTCTTGAAGACGCCCCCGCCCTGAAGCGCGTCGAAATTGAAGAAGCCCTCTCCAGTTCCAACGTAGAACGTATTCGTGTTGGTCGGGTCGTACGCCATGGAGCTGACGGCGAGATTGGCCCAGAAGTCGTCGACGTTATGCCAGGGCTCGGCCACGTCGGTAATGTCGTCGGTGTACCAGAGACCGCCGGCGACGCCTCCCGCCCAGACTTTCTTGTTCTGGGCGTCGTTCGGATCGAACATGATGGCGCGCGTCCGGCCGCCGACGTCGTTAGGTCCGCGCTCCTCCCAGGTAAGAGACGGTTCGCTCGAGGGGCCGAAGGTTCGGCGCGTCAGTCTGGCGCTGCGGTTTGCTGCGGCCAGTCGTTCCGTTGGAACGCGTCCAAGTGACGGATCGAGCATCAGCAGGTATTCCTGCATGTAACGGGCGCCGGGATCCTCAGGAAGCGCGGCATCTTCCAGCCGCCGGTCGTGCTCCTGCGAAAACGGATGCGATGCCAGAAATTGCTCGAACGCATGAAGCCGGACCTGCTTCCTGAACGTCCGGTAGGTATCCAGACCCGGTTGAAGGATCAGAGTCAGGAGCACTCCGCCCAGTGCGATTACCGTCCCAACGCCTCTCATTGCCTGCATGCCACCCAAAACACCCTCAGTCGATCGGTAGACGACGAGGGTAGTCTGCCTCCCAGGTTGCCGCCCCACGTACATCGAACGCGCTCGGCGTCATCGTCCGCACGTACGTAAGCCGATTGATTTGGCAATGATACGTGCCCCTGATCTCGGCTTCAAGGGGAGGCGGCTGTTCTTTTCCACCCCGCCCCCGGGTCTCTGCTTCAAAGGCGGGTACCGTAAAACGATGCGATGTCCCTTTACTTCCTCAACCGGCCGTAAACGACCGGCCTGGCAGCGGCGGCCGGTAAACCGGCCTCTTGTTGCGTTAGCGACCGTCAAGCCAGGTACCCCGAGCGAGCACGTGTGTACCATTTCGAGCCTCTCCGTCATGACCGGACTCGGATGCGTGATCCGCTGGCGATCACGGTGCTGCCGAGCAGGGTCGAACGGGCGCCGGAGGAGTACGGCAACCTGGCGCATCCGGGATCAATTCTTAATTCTTAATCCTTAATTCTTAATCCTTAATTCTTAATCCCTTAGGGTTCAGCCTGCATGTGCAGCCGTCGGCCGCGTTGCCTGCTGGCCGCTGCCCCATGCGTCGAGACACTTCTTGGCGGCGGCCTGAATATCGGGTGAGATCGTGGAAACGCCCCGGCCATAGCCGAGATCGATCAGGGAATCGCCGGCCAGCGCTTCGAACAGCGCCACGTCGGAGCGACTCATCTGCGAGCGCCAGTCCTGGAAACCGTTTGCGCCGATGTCGAGCTGCATGAACGAAGACTCGTCCGCCAGCAACTCTGCCTCGAAGCTCAGATCGAGGAATGAGGTAACGCCTCGGAGCACGGACTCGGGATCTTCGACGATGTCTTCGAAACGGACCTCCGTGTAGAATCGTCCACCGAGCTTCATGCCGTCGCGCCGGGCGGCCGATACCATCGACTGCCACCAGAGAGCGCTCGTGCCGACCGGGACCGACTCACGGATCGCCGTATCGATCGTAAGGCCTTCCATTTTGGTTGCGCGCTCGAGTACGGACATCGCCACGTCGCGACCGTCCCGCACCACGTGGATGTAGCGCGCCCACGGAAAAAGGTCATGCAGCAGGCGCACGTTCCGGCAGTAGCTCGGAGCCTTCACGCCGACGAGCTCTTTGCCACTCTTTTCGGCGTAGCGATTGTAGATATTCGTCACGAAGCCGCTGAACGTTCGCGCTGTGCCGCCGGCGCGATAAACCTCGACGTCGCTCAATCCGAGACGATCGAAATTCTGGAAGCTCCGGACGCGTTCGATCAGGTCGTCGTTAATCGGCACGTCGCCACGGTGTCCCGATTCGACGAGAACGGCCGGAATAAAGTGCGTGTCGTTCGCCACGGCCATCATCGAATGACGGTTGAGCAGCTGCTGGACGAGCGATACGCCTGAGCCCGGGCATCCAACGATGAACACGAACGGGTTAATGCTCTGCGGGAGACGACGGTCTTCCTTCTGTCTGGAGACGTTTACCTGCTTGGTTGTAAAAAGGACCGGACCGGGGGAAGTGCCATGGAAGAATTCGGCGTAGGCGCCGCCTTCCTGAACGAGGTCTGCGTGCGTACCCGTTTCGAGCACCGTGCCCTTGTCCATGAACACGATCTGATCGCAGCGTGCAGCCAGGCGTACGTCGTCGGTCAGCAGCAGCGTCGTTCGGACCTGGGCCACTTTGTCGATAGCCAGCATGACGGCTCGCTTGGCCTCTTCACCGAGACCCTCTGTAGGTCGGTCGATTAGCAGAATCGGATGGCGATTGTAGGCGGCACGGGCAAGGCTCAGAAGTCTGAGCTCACCGCGGCTGAGTACGACACCCTCTGCGCCAACAACCGTATTGATTCCATCGGGCAGTTTCTCGGCCCATGACAGCGCATTGGCTTTGGCGAGCGCATCTTTGACATCGTCGATCGAGGCCTCCAGATTGTCGCCGGATACGAAATCCCGTACCGTGCCCTCGAGGCATATACCGTCATGGGGAATCGCCGATATCTGAGCGCGGACCGTGTCGAGGTCGAACTGCCCAACATCCAGTCCATCGATCATGACGCGTCCACGTTCGGGCTTGACGAGTCCGATGACCATGCGCGCAAGCGGCAGTCTGCCGCAATTGGAAGCGCCGACGAATGCTACGCGACGGCCCGGACGAATCGCCACGGTAACATTCTCCAGTGATCCGTTCTTGCCGTCATCGTGCAATGTGACACCGGAGAACGCCAGGCGTCCTTCGAATCGAGGCGCTCTCGGCACACCTTCGGGCGCCGGTTTAATATTGAGTGCCACGAGCAGCTTTTCGATCTCCTCCCGCGCTTCCTTGGCACTAAGGAGGTTCCGAACGGCTTCCTGCAGCTCCGACATCGGCTCGCGCGCGAGGACGAGATAGGCGAGGAAGACCGTCAGGCCGCCAACGGATAGCTCGCCTTTGGCGACCATTCCTGCTCCAAGCCAGAGCATAAGGCCGACGCCGAACGCAAGGACCATCCGCGCGACGCCGTGGGCGAAAAAGCTCACCGCATCGGACCCGGGGCCGAGCAGCGACCTCGACCAGGGTCGGACCGATCTGATTCGATCGATCATGCTGTTGGTCGGAAACCAGAAGAGTGGCAGCATCGCAAGGGCGACGAGCCCGAGCCTCCAATCCAGAAGCAGCATGATGACCACCATGAGCACCATGCTTATCGTGTGCTTTACGAGCGGCACGAACGAACGACCGACGCTGTCGCGAAGCGTTTGCAGGTACATCGAGGACTTCGCGGCCGGGCCGGCATGAAAGCCAAGCTCGTCGCGGGAGGCAAAGGCCAGATATCCGAAGAGGCCCCGTCGAATCCGGGACACCGTCGTGTCGACGAATCGCCACGTGCCCCGTCCCGCATGCCACAGCGACATCAGCGTGAAGGCCGAAATAAAGATCAGAAGCGACGCGACCATACCGACAGTAACGGCAGACGTGTTCGCCGGATCGCCGGTCATGAGATCGAAAACCCATTTGAGCGGCCACGGAAGAGCAACACGGAATACGCCGGCCGCTACAATGGCAATAAGCGGCGTAAAGACCGCCTTGCGATCCGTTAGAAACGTGGTCCTGGCGTATCCCCTGATTCCCTTCCGGAATTTAGAGGTCGCATTGCCTGTAGCTCGACGGCGCTTCATCAAGATGCCGAAACGGCGGTCAGCGATCTGCCATCCGAATCGGCCTTGAGGCCCGTAGAGGTGAGTACTCGATGTGCAACCGACTGCCAGGAGTAGTTCTGGCGAACGAAAGCACTCGCAGCGTGGCCGAGTCTCGAGCGACGCGCCTCATCGACGCGGAGAGAATCGATCGCTTTCGCGAGCGCGACGAAATCACCGGGGGCACAGACGAGACCGTTTTCACCGTCCGTCACGATTTCCCCGGGCTGGCCGATGGAGCTTGTCACAACGGCCAAACCGGTCGCCATGTACTCAAACAGCTTGAGCGGCGACTCGTAGAACTGATCTTTGCGTGGATAGGCTGCCACGGCAACGTCCATGGAAGCCAGGAGACGCGGAACGATACCCGGAGAGACGGCGCCCGTCATCTCCACAGCGCCCGCGATGCCGACGCTGGCGGCTGCCTTACCGATGACCTCGCGATCGGGTCCGTCACCGACGAGGAGCAACCTGGCGCGCGGATCGCGCCGATGTAGAATCGCAAATGCCTTAATGAGGGTATCGAGCCCTTGCCGAAGCGACAGGGTGCCGGCATAGCCGACAGTGAAGACGCCCTGTCGATCCGGAAGGGCGGGAATCAAGCCGGGTTTGAAACGATCAGGATTCGCCCCGTTGGGAATGACCTTCACCTTGCCAACTTCTGCCGTTCTCCCCCGTAGATAGTCTCCAATTTCTTTTGAGATCGCGATCAGGAGCGTAGCGTCCGAAAACGCGCGCTTGGTTACCTGTCGCGCACCGCCGACGTCCTTCAACTGACGCGTCGCGGCGCCGATCTCGATAAGGGGATCATTTACCTCAAGAACGCCCGGCACTTTGTTCGACCGGGCATACGACATGCCGCCGAAACCCCACACTGAATAGCGCTCATAAACGAGATCGAACGGCCCGTGACTTGCGAGGGCCTGCATAAGGCCGCGATTGGCGGTCAGCAGGCCTTCTTCGAGCTCAATCTGGGATTTGGCCACAGGCGGCGGGAATTCGCAGACCTTCAGGTCGACGAGATCTGGAGGAGCATACCCTTCCTGTGTGTGCATGAAAAGCGTCACCTCGGCGCCCTCAGCGCGAAAAGCCCGAATGACCTCCTGGGCATGGACGCTGGAACCCTGGCACCCGAAAACGGGGACCGCGGGATCGGCGTTTATGTACGCTATTCTAAGCATCGCCTTGACGACACGCGCCCCGAGGGGCGCTGATTAATTGCCTCTGTGTATGTCCTTGCAGGACCGCCCCCGCACAAGAAACAACTGCCTCCAAATCCTCCAGCACAAGGTGCGGAGTCAAGCCCCCTTTCTATGCCTGACTACAAATATAAGCGCAAATACCCCCAAATTGAGATCATTCACGCGCCTTTTGTGTGATGAAGTATCGGATTCTCTACGCCGTTGTCCATCACTTCCTTCTTCGCCTGCATGGCCTGCTGCTCTGAATCGAACCTTCCAAGGCACACACGGAAGACGGTGCTGCCCTTGCCGCCGGTGTCGACAAAGATATTCGCGCGGTATCCCACGGCCCGGTACGCATTGGCCAGGGCCTCGGCATCCTTCCGCTGAAAGTAGGTGGCAATGACCCATGTGTAATTGCCGCTTGCCTCGTCCTTGCCCCTCAATCCGGTAGTCGACGGAGCGGTCACTTTCAGCACGACTTCCTTGGTACTCTTCGCCGAAGCCGCCGTTGACTTATGACCCGATTTCTCTGCAGCAGGCGGCTTCTTGTTCGATGCGAGTGCAGGCGGCGGCATCTTCCCACGGACAAAGACGTCGATCGAGGCCGTGTCCTTACCGGTCGGATTCGCAGCAATCGCCACCAGCTTGTACGTCCCGGGCTGACTGAACCGAAAAACGATCGGGTTGCCTCCGAGCTCCGTACCGTCACTGATGTGCCAGGTATATGCGGTCTCGTACGGTGCGATAACGCGCACCCGATACGTCTCCGCCTCACCCACTTCCAGCGTGTCGCGCCCATAGATCTGTACGATCTTGACCGGCTTGACGCGCTCGCGCAAGCGAGTTTGGGCCGACGCGATGTTCGACTTTCCGAGCGTCCCGATCCCAAAGATCAGGAAACCCGCGAGCACGACGAGCCATCGATGCTCTTTTGTTGCTCGTTCCATGACCAATCCTCCCGCGCTCGTCATTGTTCTCTTCACTTCGAGACGACGTCTCCCCCGCTGAAGATCGCCGTATTTCCTTGAACCTCCAAGGTCGTCCCGTCGGACCTGATGATCGACTCACCAGTCGGCGTCAGGACAACCTCCAGATTCCCGTTTTCTCCTGTCACCTTAATTGTTATCGACGCCAGTTTCGGCGGCTGCGGATTCTCACCCACATCGGGCACGTCTTCAGATACAACGAAGGTAAATTCAGTAATGCCGGGTCCTCTGAGCACGTTGTCGTAGCCAAACCCACCGAGAAAGACCGTGTCGTCGAGATCGACGTCGACATTCCCCGTCGCCTGGACGTTCGTTCCGTTGGCCTTCACCGTGATCTTGCGTCCCTCCGACCAGCGGATTGCCGTTCTGGTCGGTTACGGTCATCTGGTACACCTGACCGATAGCCGCATACGTCGGCGTGACAGACACCACCGGGAATCCGGAGAACACCATCGGCGTTTGGCCCGACACCGGTATCTGCGCATCATCGGCCGTGGATGCCGTGACGAGAGCTATGCCATCGGGCGGCAACGGTTCGGCGGAGATCACGTTCACGGCTCCACGGCCGTCCTGATCGGTACTGATGGAGCCCTGAATGACGGCGTGGTCGATCTTGAAGTACACCTTCGTTCCCTGCTTCACCGGGTTCGAATACTTGTCGCCGACGATGACGCTTACCGTATTCGTCAGTCCATAGAGCCGCAAGCCCGGGAAATTGAAACGTATCGGCCCGACGCTGAAGTGCTCCTGATCCGGGAGTCCCCCGTGCACTACCAGCGTGACGGGCTGCGACCGGATCGTCCGACTGTTTACGACCGTGGTGGCAATCACCTGGATCGTGCCCGCCAGATATCCGCTCGATACGTTGACCTCGACCTGGCCGCTCGCACCCGTCTTCATTGTCGTCGGGTACAGGAATTCGCCCCCGTTGGGATGATCCCCGAACGTGAACGCAATGTCCGCCTGGTTGTTGAGCGTGAGCGGGTCGCCCAAGCTGTCTTTAACGACGAATTTGATCCTCGACACCTCGGGTGCTCCACTCTCGCGGATCCCGATGATCGACGGATCCGCCGACAACAACTGGATGTTGGAGGCCATACCCGATTCTTTCTCGCCGACGATGCGCGTCACTTTCAGGTTCGGCACCTCGATCGTGCGATCGGCCACGGCCGTCACTTCAACCGTCGGGCTGCTCAAGAAACCGTCCTTGGTAGCCGACACCCGGATTACACTTGTCGAGTCAATGTGGAATGTGTAGGAATACCGACCGTCGGCATCGGTTTCGATCAATTCCAAATTGGGCGGGACAAAACGAACGAATGCTCCACTCACCGGTTCTCCGGTGTCGGAATCCACGACGCTTCCGGTCAGGGTTACATCGCCCGAATCGTTTATCGAATCGCATCCTGCGACGCCGGCAAACAGGGCGAGGGCCAGTGCCACATACCCGTACCGGCGGAGAGCGGATGCATATACGTTATTTCGTGCGGTCATCGATCTTTCTCTTTTTCGTTTCACCGGTGCTGGATCATTGCTGACCGTCATCTTTGGAATCTATTTTGGCATCCTTGTCGAGCGTCTCGGGACGCAAGACGTCCGGCCATTGATCGGGAAGACGCGGATCGAAACGTTCAAGGATATCCATCACGTCTTCACGCGACCGCAGGTGGAGGTCATTCTTGAACGGACTCTCGGCCCGTTGCGGCAGCGAGTCGAGGAGCTGTGCCTTCAGCACGATGAGCAGCTCTCGACGCGTGGTGACCTTGGTCTCCTTTCCAAAAATGTAGCGGAGCCCGAAGACCCACCACGGCAGATCCTTCAGTACCGGGATACCGGCGCGATCGATGCTTTCGTCCGTCTGGTAGAGACCGCCAATGACCGTCATCTCCTTGTCGAGAAGCAGAACGTCCGTGTCCGCCGTGCTCCGGTCAATGGCGAGACCGCCAAACGATGGACGGCCCTGGCTGCGTTCGACCTTCACGTCGAGATGAATAAAGTCGAGCGTCGGCGCTCCCGCTGTGTCGGCGACGGGACTCGTGATCAACGTCGGGGTCACGTCGATGATGATACCCGTCTGAACGAACTGCGTGATCGTGTTGCCGGCGAAATCGCGTACTTGAACGGGGATGTCAGAACCGATCTGAATGCGACCTTTCTGCCCACTCGTGACGCTGACCTTGGGGCTCGCCACGGTGTGCCCCAGGCCCTCTGCCTCCGTCAATCTGAAAAACTGGTTCAACTGTCTCGCGTTGAGGTAGTCGGGCCCGGCCAGCCAACCGTCGGCGTTGTTAAAAAGGTCTCTCGTCTTGATGAAGAATTCGGCCCGAGCGCTGACGGTCGCCCGCCGTACCGGTTGGAACAGCGCCACCACCACCACCGCGCTTGACCCTGGAGGCCGAGAAACGGCGTCCAGTCGATCCCCAACTGGGCCGTTTTCGATCGGTTGATCTCGAACAGCACGGCTTCGATCTCGATTTCTCGTGACTGGGCGGTCGCTTCTTCTTGTCCCGCCGCGCCCCGTTGCACCGGCCTTCTTCTGCTGCTCGGCGCCGAGAATCATCGGCTGCTCCTCGGGAGCATTCTCGATCAGGAAGTACCTGTCGGTTTCGCGGTAGGTCAGGTTGTGCGCATCGAGCACGAGCTCGAATGCATCGAAGAACTGCATCCCGACCACGCTGACGCCGATCTGGAACTCACGGTTCTCCGGATCGATCACCCGTTTCCCCGTCACCTGGACGAAGATCGGATTGATGTTATCGAGGAACGTCGCAAACGGCGTCGTCGGCAGGAACGACACGATCTGGTCGGGCGGAATGAACGTCCGTATCTGACGCTGCGGCGGCTCCTGGGCAAACGCGGGCTGCGTCGCCGCGAATCCCGCCAGCACGATAAGCAGCACCGGCAGTCTCCGCCAGAACTCGTTTGTAGCATTGTGCCGAACGGCGCAATTCAGGTTTGCTCCACGTTGCATGATGATCTCCCCGATAATCGTGGTTGATGGTTGACTCGCCCACAAACGGACGCGCCCTCCGCGCTTCGGCCGCCTCCGACCTCCGCTTTGCCTCCTGTTTAGTTGCTCTTGTACTTGTCCAGTTGCTTCTTACTGGTTCTCGATCGGATCGATGCGCGTCTTCCCGGCGCCCTGCCGGTAATAGTTGTCATCTCTCGCGATCTCCACATCAACAAGGTCCGTGATTCCTCCGCGGTTGAGCGACGCGCGGACCATTCCCTTAGCCGGGTCGACCTTGACGATACGGCCGAGATACACCTCGTCTCCCTCCACCAACTCTCGGGTACCGACAGCATCGCTGAAGATCGCTTTGTTCCCAATGATCGAGATCAATTTCGAATTCTCGACGTCGACAAGATTGCGGTCATTGGGCGGCAAGTCGGTACGCACCACCGGATAGAACGAATTATCTAAAGGGTCACGTGCCGGAAGAAGCGACATAGAAAACGGCGGGCGCTCCTCGTTGGGCGCACTCAGACCTTCCGAGCCGGCGAAAAACGCGTCGAGCTTCATCGAGAAGCTGACGAGATCGAGCTGCCTCTGCTTCCCGGTTTCCTTGTTTTCGTCCCTCTTCGTTGTGGCTGAGACCGTCACGTCCTTGACGTGATAGAAATCACGATTGTTCTCGAGCGCCCAGACCAACTCGTAGAAATTCCGAAAGTAGGCGACGCCGGAAATGTCGAAGGAATACCAGCTTACGCCCTGTCGCGCGTTCGTGCCGGAGAGGGAGATACTGAAAGACTCAAACCCGTTGCGCGTGAGTCCCTCGATATAATCCACGATGTCGGGCGTCGACATCGTCTGCGGAATCACTTTGTAGCGCGACTTCCACTTGCGAATAATGTCCTCCGCCTGACCCGCGGTTGCCGCCTGTTCGGCCAGCAGCTGCTCGGCCTTTGCGTAGCGGAGCCGGGCCTCTTTTGCCTGGTTCTCGATCTTCTCCAGCTCACGCGGCTGGGTGACCTCGGTCATGTAATAGCCGGCGCCCGCCACGATGGCAGCGATTACGACAAGAATAAGCGTATTAAGAATCGAATTCGTCATCGATCTATCTCACTGATTCGTAGGACTCTGGGAGGGGCGGTCGCTGATCGCCGACTCGCGCAGGTATTCGGCCACCTTGGGCAATTCGCTCGGCACCGGGGCCGACATCTTGAACTCGTAGATCGTCAGATCCTTGTTCTTATCCTTCACGTCACGCGAAGCCAGACCGTTCAGGGAGCCGTCGAGCTCGCGCGCAAAATCGGCCACACGACTCCGAGTCCGTGCGGCGCCCTCGATCGTGGCGCGTCCTCCTTGGGCGTTTACCCTCTTGATCCAGACCCCAGTCTCCTTGGTCGCACGCGTCAGGTGCTCCATGAATCGGCTCCAGCGGTCGCTGCCGACGAGCAGCGAGTCGAGCACGCGCAGGCTTCGGGTCAATCTCAAATTTGCCTGCCGCAGGCTGTCGACCCGATGCTGCAATACGGCGGGATCCGATATCGGCGCCGCCGGCGGATTCGCCATGAGCGCCTGTCGTCGCGCATCGATGTCGCGCTGATTCTCCATATAGCTCGTCACCGCGATAAACGTCACGCCGAACAAGACGGCCAGCATGACGAACGTGTGCCACGCGACGGCCAGCGTCCCGGTCTCCTTGGGAAGCAGCTTCCTCGGGAGAAGGTTGATCGCGCCGGCTCCGTCGCCCGGCTTCGTCCAGCCTTTGATCTCGATGAGAACGGTTCCGACCGCCATAACGACGCCGGCACGAAGCGCCCCCCCGTCCTCCGCCGGAACGCGTACACCATGTTCCTCCAGCACGCTGAGGAACGGTTCCACGACGGCGTCGGGATAGAAACTTTCAAAAGCCTGCTGGAGCTGGGTCACCCGACCGTCACTCAGGATGAGCACGTTGTCGAGCTCGCCGATCTTGCTCTCGTCCTGCTGGAGCATGATCCGGCTGCAGACCTTCTCGGGCGAGTCGTAGGTCGTGATCGAGCGCAGGCGTTCGTAATACTGGAGCTGCGGGCCGTCGTAGAGCAGAATGAGCGTGTCGTCCGTACCCACTCGCACGACCGCCGTACGCTGTCCCTTTGCGGCCACGGCTGATTGGGCGATCAGGGCCGAAAGCACCGTCACGTCGGTCCGAATCGATCGCACGGTCGGCATGTTCGACTTCATCTGAAGCGCCATCATGCGCAGGGTCGGAACGACGGGCTCGCGGGCAACGGGCACGACGGCGAGAAAGCGCGCCATGTTCGAGCTGCGGCTCATCGGGAGAAAATCGACGCGCTCCGTCTCGAATGATTCGGCATATTGCTGCGCGAGCAGCTTGAGCAGCCGCTTTCGATCGCCACCTACAATACCCTTCTCCGTGCTTACCGAGCCAAGATCCTCGGCGCCGACCGTCATCTCCACAAAGTTTATGTCCGGGAAGCCGACTGCAAATGAAAGCTGTGGATCCGAAAATCCCGCCGCACGGCAGTCGGAAACGATTTCTCTGATTTGGACCAGGAACGGCGGCGTAGGCTCCTGGTTCACGGTGCCGATTTCGGGATTACTGTCTTCCCCATTGGCCGCGCTGGGATTCATAAAGTGTTCCGAACCGGGCGCTGAAGCAACCTGGAGCGTAAAATCGGTCTCCGAACCGGTTCGCATGCCTGACTGCACCTTCTTGAAGCGCGAGCCCTCCATCTCGTCATCCTTGAGACGGTGCTTGACGAATCGGTTCACCAACTCGATTCCCGCCTGTGTTTCCCTCATGAGCACGCCGGTGACGCTGCTCGTCGTTGCGAACACACCGAGGTGGGATTCTATCTTGTCTCGCTTTTTCACGGTCCGTTCCCGTTTATCTTCACCGCTATCCTTCGAACAACTGCATCAAGCGACGCTTATTATTAGCATAGCTCTGGGCCGTTTCCGGCGTGATTTCACCCTGGCGCACGAGTCTGAAGAGATCCTGCTCCAGCGTGTTCTTACCGTACTTGGCTCCTTCCCACATCATCTGATAGATCTCGTTCGTGTTGCCGTTCTTGATGGCCGCCCGTTCTGAAGAGGTCATCCACATCACCTCCTTCGCGAGCACACGGCCGCCTCCGATCCCCGGAAGCAGCTTCTGCGAAACGATGCAGCGCAGCACGTCGGCCAAACGGTGCCGGACGCGCTCCTGCTCATCGGTCGGGTACTCCGCCACGACCCTGTCGATGCTCTCGGTCGCGCTACCCGTGTGAAGCGTCGAAAAGACCTTGTGACCGGTGTCGGCCGTTTCCATCGCCGTCGAGATCGTCTCCTTGTCCCGCATCTCCCCCACGATCACGATGTCGGGGTCCTGGCGAAGTCCCTGCACGAGTCCCTGCACGAACGAGGGCACATCCGTGCCGACCTCGCGGTGGCGGATGACGCACTTCTTCGACGTATGAATGTATTCGAGCGGCTGTGCGATAATGAGAATGTGGGCCTCGACGTCCTGGTTGTTCGCCTCGACGATCGCGTCCAGGGTCGTACTCTTACCGGAACCGGTAACCCCTGTAACCAGGGTGAGACCGTCCCTCACCTGTCGGAACATGAGCCCGCGCTCGATCATCGGGTGGAAACCCAGAGACTTCAGCTCATAGGCCTTCCGCGCCAGCATCCTCATGCCGAGGGCCAGCCACTGGTTGTCGAAGTAGACCGTAGCACGATAGCGGCGTGGATCATGTCCTTCGACTTCGAGCTGGTAACCGAAGTCGAACGCCAGGTTCTTGAAGAGGTCCTGCTGCTGCACCGGGGACAGCATCGTGGTGAGGATGGCGTCTGTTTCGCTGTACGTGAAGCGCCCCATATTCGGGTACGGCTTCTTTGCGCCGTCGACGCGATACCAGACTTGCTCCATGCACGCCGGCCCCCCGACGTCGATGTCCGTCGCATCGAGCGTCACCATCTCGCGGGCAAGGCGCGTGAAAATGTCTCTGACCGCCTCGCGATCGGAAAACGGCAGCCGGTTGATTCGCTCCGCCATTTCCTTCACCCTGTGCACCCCCTCGAGCTCCGGAGAGAGATCGGAAAGCATCAGGTAGTACGACGCCGGCAGGGCGTTACCCCCGGCCAGCGCGCTGTCGAGCCCCGAGAAGCCGGAACCGATGGGTTGCGTAAGATCCAGATTAAATGTTTCCATGACTTTATCCTCTTTCAGTCATCGGAAGCAATGACACGTACAACTTCGTCAATGGTCGTTTCGCCCATCTTAACGACCTGCCTCGCCGAACCCAGCAGTGTCAGCATACCCTCCTTAACAGCGGTATCGCGAATCGCATCCTCGTTGATATTCTTGCCGGCGCTGAAAATCTGGTGGCGGATGGCGCGGCTGAAATACAGGGCCTCCGCAATGGCTCTTCGCCCTTTGTATCCAACGCCGTTGCATTCCCTGCAACTATGCTTGTTGGCAATCTTGTAAAATGTCGTGGTTTCGATCTCTTCTTCCGAAAAACCCAGCTCTCGCAGAAGGAGCGGATCGGGATCCTTGTCCACCTGGCGGCAGACCGTGCAGAGCTTCCTCAAGAGTCGCTGCGCTACCACGAGGTTGATCGCGTAGGCGAGGAGGAAGGGCTCGATACCCATCTTGTAGAGACGACTGACAGCACTCGGCGCATCGTTCGTGTGCAGCGTCGAAAACGTGAGGTGACCCGTGTTGGCCAGCTTGATGGCCAGCTCGGCCGTGTCCTTGTCGCGCATCTCACCGACCATCACGATGTCGGGGTCGTGACGAAGAATCGACCGAAGCGCGCTCTCCAGATGCAATCTCGGTCCAAGCTTGATCTGACGAACGCCTCTGATCAGGTATTCTACCGGATCCTCGACCGTCAGCACGTTCAAATCGGGCCGCAAGACCTGGTGGAGCGCCGCGACCAGCGTCGTGCTCTTACCCGATCCGGTCGGACCCGTCATGATCACCATTCCCTGCGGCTGTCGGATGGCCTTCTCGAAGCGTTCGAGCGCTCCTTCCAGCAGACCGATCGAGCTCAGACTCGCAAAGACGTTTCTGTCGTCGAGCACCCGAATCACGATGCTCTCCGCCTTGATTCCCCGGTCGGACGAGGCGATCGGAAGAACGGAGACCCGGTATCGGATGAGAGACTGGTCGACATTCCGCTGAATGTATCCGTCCTGGGCCGCTTCACGCTCGAAACGGTCGATGTTCAGGCAGCGATCCTTCGCGACGGCGATCATCGCCTCGGGGTGGACCTTATCCTGCGTATGCCAGAGCTGCAAGCCGCCGTCAATCCGGAAAAGAAAATCCGTGTTCCGCTCGCGCGGCACGATGTGGATATCCGACGCCCCCTTGCGAACCGCCTCGACGAGGGACGCTTCGAAAAGGTTGATCAGATTCGATCGGTTGATCTCGGCGTCGAGCGCTTCTTCATCGACAAGCGCCGATTCCTGTTCTTCGAAGGCGGCGCCGAAATCGAAAGCGTCTTCACCGGACGCAAGTCGTGTCGAGGTATTCGTTCTTCCTCGGGAACAACTCCTCGACGAGCGGCTGGAGCTGGGACAGGGGCGCATAGTAGATGTCGAAGTGCTCCAAGCGGAGACTATGCACGAATCGAAGGGTGTCAGGCCGGGTCGGGTCGTGCGTCGCAAAGACGAGCTTCAGCGCCCCGCGCTCCACGTCTACCTCATATTCGAGCGGCAGCAGGCGCAAAAGAAACATTTGCTCCTGCTGGTCCGACGTAAAAGACTTCAGCGTCCGCGCGACGAATTCGGGATCGGGCTTGCCTTCGGCGATTTCGGCCCGTCTGAACGCATAGATATCGGCTGCGCACGCGAACACCTGATCGGCTTCGACCTGAGGGTGCTTGCCGACGATGCGCCAGAGCTGATCCTTTTCCCCCTGGCGACGCCACTCCTGGAACGCCTGATAGGCCTGGACCTTGGAGACGACGCCCGTCCTCAAGAGGCGGAGCGTGACACGGTCATACTCGAACTCGGCCTCTTCGGGGACCTCGACCTCATCGACCTCTTCTATTTCTATGTCATCTTCCGGCTCCGGAAAAGGCGGCGGGTCGACGGGCGCTTCCTGGCCATCCCCACCAGCCACCTCAGCCACCTCCTCCACCTCGCCCCGATCATCGGGTTCAAGATCGAGGGGTTGCCCTTCCTCGAAGGCGTCCCAACTGATGGTCATGTTGCACCTCTCCTGTCAGTCCCTGTCCCTAAATCAGAATCCCATGACGTCGGAAGCCGACGGCATCATGAAGGCCGTTTCGGTGGAAACGATCGTCAGGAGCGCAACGAGAAGCGAAATAATCACGGCAACCGCCGTCTTAATCGTTTCTATCGTCACACCCAGCTTCAAGGTGGTTTCCTTCTCGTACAACTCGGCCATTTCTTCCGCACTTTCCCGGACCGCGCCGGTTTCCGCGCCGCTCCGAAATCGCGCCAGGCACATCGGAAGGAATACTTCAGCAGCTTCCATGCTCTCGACCAGGCCCGTTCCTTTCGCCATCATGAGCGGTACGGTAATGGTCTTAACCTGATGTTCAATATACGTATTGCCGGTCGCTTCCGCGGCTACGCGCATGACGTCCTGGTTTTCTCCGGCGCCGCTATACAGGACACCGAAAACCCGGCAGAAAATCTCCAGGTTCAACTTATGCAGCAGGTCGCCCAGAACAGGCAGTGAAATCATGTATCGGTGAATGACGTAGCGGCCCCGTGTCGTCCGCGAGGCCACAATGAACGCAATGATTGCGCCGAAAAAACCCGGGACGATCCACCAGTAGTTGGCATCCATGAAGTGAGCAAATGCCAGTGACGCGGCCGTGAACGGCGGCACTTTGATGTCGAACTGCATGAACAGCGCCATCATTCTGGGAATAAGGTCCCAGACAAACCAGACGAACACGGCAATCGCGACGAGCAGGGTTATAGACGGCGTAATCAGCGCGCTCTTGACCTGCTTGTTAAATTCGTTTTTCCGCTCGAGGTATTTAGCGGTGGCCTCGAACATTTCGGCCATGTTACCGGAGGCGGACGCCAGCCCCAACATGTAGGCCGTAAACTTGCCCAGCATATGCTTGTGCTTCATGAAGGCATGTTGGGCATCCATACCTCCCTTCAGGTCGTTGTTCAGGTCGCGAATCACCTGCCTCATGGCCCTCGAGGAGGTATCCGCCGCCAGCAGCGTAAGCACCTCGTCGAACGGCAGCTTCCGCCGGAGCATATTGGCACAGAGGCGGACGAACATAACCAAGTCGTTGACCGCCGGTTTGAACTGAATGTCCAGCAGGTTCCGCTGAACGCTGACGACCTCGAGACCCTGGCGCTCCAGGGCCGAACGCACTTCCTCCGGGGAGTAAGCGCGCAACTCGCCCTTGGCAATCTTGCCGCGCTCATTGCGAACGCGATATAGATAAGAGTGCCGCCTCTCGAGGCGATCGGGCTGAAAATCGTGCTCCTTAGAAAGACCGACGACACGTCGCCACGCCGCCCGCTTGGAAGGCGCAAAGACATTGCCCCTAACGGCAACGCCGGCAGAGCTTACTCCAGTAAACCGGTATTCGCGCATTGCTCCTCACTCCTCTGAACATCGTCGTTCGCCTGATCTTCCTGATTGAACCAGAGGGGCCCTTCGGACTCGTGGGATGAAATCGTTAAGACCCACCAAAAAGCGAGAGCGCTCCCCCCGGCCCTGACAGAGGCACGGGGAAGAGCGCTTCGCTCAATCGCTTTAAGACTGTTGCGCTACTTCTATCACGATCCAGCTGGAGTGCAAGTAACACCAGCAGCGCGCATACGATCCATCGGCACCGGTACTGACGACCGCACCACCCTGAATCTCCGACGCCGCAGGAGCCAGCGCCACATCAGGCTCGAGCGTACCCGTAACCGTCGACACTCACCTGATTCTTGTGCTGGTCACTTTGACCCAGTGATCGTGAGCTTCGTCGTGGCTGCGGAGTGATCAAGTACTCGCCGTTCAGGTTCACGTAGCACAGACCGGACGAGCCGATATTCGCTTGTGAATAACCCCAAGCGGAGAAGATGGCTCCCGTGAAATCGGCCTGGTCGTTCTTCAGAGCGTCGTCCTGACCACCGAACAGTTCGGGCTTGGACTTCCATGCCTGAGCGTCACTGGCGATACGAAGCGCGTCTTGCAGAAGCGCATCGTAGTTCGACTTCACCGAGTTCTCCGCGTAGGCATTGATACCCACGACGATCGCGATCCCTACGATCACGATACCGAGAACGAGAAGAAGTAATTGTTGTTGACCCATCGCTATAACCTCACATGTTAGTTAATAAGTAGAAGGCAGAGGACTCCACCACCTACCTACCGTTGCTTCTCATTGGTAGGACTAGGTATGATCTCAAAGCCTCCAGATTTTGGATCATGGGCTGTCATTTTACAGCGACGATGAACAAATGTCAAGGAAATATGAAAATGCTCAACGTCTCCGACTAAGAAGCCCGGGACAGAATTTTTGCCCCTTGGACTATAAAGCGCAGGAAGCCCTCAAATCGGATCATTCTTCGTTTTGCAGGTTCGACATCCGAGTCCCGAGCGGAGTTCGACCATCGCGGTACTGTCCACAATCACCAACTTGCACAGGAAGTCTGCTGAAGGAGTCGAATCGGTTTCACCGGCTCTGCTACCATCCTCAGTAAAGGTGCTACCGCCGCCGGAACGCTCGAAAACCGGCCACTGGTTCCAATTCCGTGTACTGCGCCCAAATCCTGGCAAAAGCTGGGTCTCGTGTGTAAAACGCAATGTCGTCGAACGGTACCGAGCCGATGCCGTGACGGTAGCTCCGGGCATCGATCAGAACGAGCTGGGGCTTGTTGCTTTGGAAGTCCTGCAGAACTGCCCGTCTCAGGTAGGATTCAGCCCGCCGCAGTCTTGGCGTGAGCGATTTTCCAGACTCCTCCTGCTTAACGAGAGCGGGGACGATGAATTGCGAGTTGAAACGTCCACCCCACTTTGCTGATGTGTAGTTCGTAGTCGGAAAGGCCGGATATGGGTGCGTCGAAAAGGCATAAAATGCCCGGCCGGACGCGTACTTCTCGACGAGATCCATCACCTGTCTCTGCTGATAGGCAACAGGCCCCGATTTGGTATTGTTCAGCCCATACCAGTCGATCACAGTTCGGCTTTGGGTGACGAAGAAGACCAACACCACGGCTGCAATAATCGTCCGTCGGAGATTGGACGCGTTGCTCTCTGATCCAGCCAGCGCAGCAGCAAGGAGAATGAGCACAAAGAAGAGGGCAAAGAATGGATACCCATGGTAAGACCAGCCCTTCATCTGCACCAAGTAGCTTCCCAGGAAACCCATCGCTGCGATGCCTAGCACCAATTCATAGCTGGTCGCGCGGCGCCCGAAGAGGAAAAGCAGACCCAGTGCCAGCAGACCAACCTGGTGTTTTTCCTGAAGCTGTGGGAGCATGTTCCAAAAGGGTCTATCGAGCGCACCGTAAACGGATCGTAGAAGTGGGATGACTTCTGTCAGATAAGCGGGTGCAACCAGCGGTATCGATACAAGATAGACGAGAATTACACTGGCCATTGCCCACGTATCCGGACGGACTAGAAGCCTCAGGCGACGTGTTACGGCAAATTGGTAGATTTCAACACCGATCGGCACGAACAGAAAGTACGGTTTGAAGGCAAATGCCAACCCTGCAAACACACCGACAATGATCGACAACCATCTCGGAAATGTGTACCTCCGGAGGAGCCCCGCCACCAATAGCAGGTAGGGCATCCCCAATACGACCGCAAAATACTCCCGTTGTCCGAAATCACGTCCGGGCCGCACGAGGACGACAAAAGCGAACGAAACGATGATCGCACGGTCGCGAGGCGGAATCCCTCGAGACGGAATGGCCTTAGCAGCCGCCAGCAAATCGCGAGTACGGCCGCGACGAGAAGAAACGCGAACAAACGAAAGGCCGTCGGCTCAGACAAACCGGTAAACGAAGCGGCCAATGCCGGAGGAAGAGACAAATACCAGATTAACGGCGGGCTGGGATCTACAATGTCTCGACCAAACTCTTTGCCCTGGAGCATCCATGATGCCGTCCGGAGTACCCAGCCGACGTCATGGTTCAGGTAGACCGTTGACTGAATGAGAATCCCTATTAGGAAGAGTAGGAAAAGGACACCGAACGCGACTGCGCTGTAGGGATCGTAAAGCCTATTGTTGCCTGAGAAGGCCATCTCACTTATCCGGGCCCAGCAGTCGGGAGTTACCCTTGTAGCTTACTCGTTCACCCGAATCCTCTACGATTGTTCTGCTAGGATTGGTCACTGCCGATCTTGCGACGATCACGACATTCCAACATAACAACCTCAAAGCGGGAACGAATCTCAGCAGTAGCCGGTCGAGAAATTCCAGGGGACGATATAGCGGCGCCCAACGTTCACTCTCGTTGACAACGGCCTTCCAGTATCTCTCTTTGTTCGGATTACGACGCTGGATTATCGCCATTATGGTGAAGACAAGGAGCGTGGTTAGCCAGAAATACTTTGTGTCAACATCGTGAAAATGTTTCTTAACCAACTTGATGTCGGCCCATCGCAATGGATGCTCGTCTTTTGTTCGAACCCGCGTCGCGATCCTCCGGTAGATGTTGATCAGTGGATTGTAGGCGAGTGGATCCCAACTTACAAAGACGCCACCCGGCGCAAGGTGGGGTGTGAGGGACTCGATCGTGTCTTCAATGTCTACGTGATGGAGCAGATTACCGGCATAAATGATGTCATACCTCAAGTCAGCAGGGAGCATTGTCCTTTCAGCCGACGACTTGTGCGTTTTGATATTGACACCTTGTGCGGCGGCCAGCCTGGAAGCGACATCTAACATCCCTTGCGACAGATCCATGGCGGTAACGTCGGCTCCCAGCAACGCAAAGTAGACACCGGCCTCGCCGAGACCACACCCTACGTCGAGAAACGATTTGCTGCGTACATCACCTAGCGTTTTTGTTATAAAACGCAGTTCGGGGCTGGTCAGGGCCTCACTGATCCTTCGGGGATCGATTTCGGTTACGTCCACACTGGCAGCCCAATCGTCGTGAAACGCCTCCTCCGCCTTCAGTTTTCCGTCGAGCTCCTCTTCGAAGCTCCCCAAATCCGGTAAGAATCCTGCCTCGGATGCTACGTCTTTGATGACCGCCCTGAACCGAGTACGATTTCGTACCCTGACCGCGTCGAAACTCGTAGTAACACCTTTCTCGGCCTGTTTCAGCCGAGATCGCTCGTCGTCCCCTCTGACATAGAATTCAAACTCGGAAAGGTCGACGGTGTGTGTTCCCAGGACGCCTTCCGGGTTGACCCATTCTATTCTTGCGCTACCGGCCTCGTAATTCAGCTTCATCGAGTCAATCCACCGATCCCATTCGGCTCTCTGATCGGCAAGGGGCATGGCGACTCCGATGTCGTCGAGATTCAAAAACAGGTGGTAGACAAAGCTCTCGAATTTGTTCTTCTTGGGCATTGCCAGACGTTAGTTGCTGAACGCCGGAGTTCGGCCGGCAGATTTGGCGCTGATATCCTCTGCAATTTCCAGCAACTCTTCATATTCAAGTGGCCAGCATTTCTCGGGGGGGTCGATTACAAATGTCTTGATGCGCTGAATCTTGGCAGCAAGGAAACGCATCGAAATGGTAATCTCCGGGTAGCTCCCATACATGCACCCCTCACACGCACCGACGATGTCACCTATCTCGGCACGGGTCTTCCTGCTATTGAACTCTTCAACAAATGATGGATGATAGGTGGGAATCGATCGATCCAGACGGTGATCACAGCAGGGCGCCAAATCACCGTTGGGCAGTATCGCGAAATAGAGATTTGGACTGTCACAAACGCCGCCCTTCTTGTCACGCCAGGTCGTCGGCTCATTCCGAACAAACCGACCGATGTCATCGAGGTACTGGTCACTGTCGTACAACAGATACCCTTGCTCTTTCATCTTTCGGACATTTGCAAGTAGTCGATCGACCCTATCGTATTCGTCCGGCGTGAATCGCTGCTTCTCGTCGAACACGCGGAATCCACGGGGCACGCGGTGGCTCGTTACATGAACCGGAACAAGCGACGTAAACCAACTTATTCGGGATCCAAAACGGATCACATCTTCGATGTCCTCCAGATTCTTTCGCTGGATCACGCAGCCCAACGCGGCAAAACTCTCGTCTTTCGGTAAGATCTGCGTAAACAAGGCCATGGCTCTTAGAGCCTGGTGCCATGACTCTTTGAAACCACCGTTTATGAAGTCCTGGGAGGTCGGCTTGAGCGAATCCAGAGAAATGGAGATATCGCGTCCACCGGCAGCCACAGCCTGTTCTATCTGATCTCGTGTCGCAAAACCATTTGTCTGCATTCGAACGTGGACCCCTCGCGACTCGAAGGCCCTGATGATCTCTGGGAGGTCCCGGCGCATAAAAGGCTCACCACCGGTCAACAGAACCATGGCCACGCCGAGTCGAGCGAGGTTATCAGCAATGCGCTCAATTTCATCGATGGTGACCTCTCGAACGTCGGCGTTTGCGTGAATGATGTTGCACTGCTGACAAGTGAGATTGCAACGCGCGGTAAGGTAGAACTGGACGTAGACCGGCACATCCTTTAGTATCGCGGCTCTGGCCAACGAGAACTTCGAACGATTGGAAAACATCAAAGTCGCTAAAGATTTCGAGTTTGGCTCACGAAGTAAAGGGGGCGATCCTTGACCTGTTCGAAGATTCTCGCGACGTATTCGCCAACCAACCCAATCAAGAGGATCTGGACACCGCCAATGCCCAGTATAGTCACAACAGTGACGGTTATACCTGGAACGGAGAGAGACGTAAAGAGCTTTATGTAGAGCATGTAGAAGATGCCGACAACTGCCAGCCCTATTATCAGCATGCCTAATCTTGCTGCCAACTGAAGCGGTTTGTTCGAGAACGATAGGATGGCGTCCGTGGCAAAGACAAACATTTTGTACATGGGATACTTGGTTTCGCCTGCATACCTGACATCACGATCGTACAGTATCGCGGCGCTCTTGTATCCGGCCCACGGAACCATCCCCCGAATGAAGCGATGTTTCTCCGGCATCTGTTTAAGGGCTTGCGCTACTCGTCGGGTAATTACGCGAAAGTCACCTGCGTCCCTCGGGATCGGCACATCACACAAGAATTCCATCACTCTGTAGAATCCTGCGGCTGTTGCCTTTTTCAGCCAACGTTCGCCAGTCCGACTCCTTCGTTGACCATATACGACGTCGTATCCCTCCTTGATTTTTGAATACAGCGTCGCAATCAGTTCCGGCGGGTCCTGAAGGTCTGCATCGATGATTGCAACGATGTCCCCCGTGGCGTAATCAAGCCCTGCCGTCACCGCAATCTGATGGCCAAAGTTGCGACTAAAGGAGACCACTTTGAAGCTCTCGTCAACGTCGGCTTGGTCCAGAAGTATTCGAAGCGACTCGTCCGTCGACCCATCATCGACGAAGATAAACTCGATGGGCGTGCCGTCTTCAAAGAGCTTCCTCAATCCGATGAGTCTCCGGAGGAGCTCTGGCAGACACTCCTCTTCGTTGAAAACGGGTACGACCACTGATAGGCTTGTATCAACCACCGCTGCCTCGCCTCCTGCTGTTGATCACCACCATGGCCACAAGATATTCACCTAAGACTACCTGGGCACCCACACAGGCAGATCTCTCAGTTCCGGAATGTAGGTCGGCTCGTAGAACCGAGCGACCAGGTATCTCATTTCCCTCGTGGTGAAATCGCCTAGAATATAGTCAAAGTACTTGTCGGCTACCTGCTTCCTCAGTGCCTCAGGTAATGGAAGCCCAGCCTGAACGAGGTTTTCACTCATCCAGTCGCAGTGGTAGTACTGGCCGATGGTCACATATGTCAAGTAGTTTCGCCTCGGATAGTAGACCCTCTTGTCCTTGTTCTCCTCCAGGAAGCGGACGATCGGTGCAAAAGAATCGTTGTGTTCCCTTCGCCAATCGATAAGGCGGTCGGCAGAGCTCCACGTAGAGACCAGTACAATCAGCCCAACCAGAACCGGCAGGAATCTCTTCGCTTGCGATTTCTCAGACAAATTCCCGAGCCCCATCACCATTAAGGGGGAAGTGAGCGCCGCCACGGTTAGAAAACCGTTTACATCTCCTCCCCACTTTGAAAAGCCGATCAACCCCATAGCCAGCGCTCCCATTACCTGCCACGCCAGCAGTCCGAGAGCCCGAAAGTCGACAATGGTGATACTGATAGGAACAAGAAGTAACAACAGCGTTGGCTTCACCATTGGGAACAATTGCCACGGCGTTCGGACGTGATGCCGAGAAAAGATCATCAGTGTGTCAAAGAACGACTCTCCGGACGTACTGTAAATGATCAGGAATATCGAGCCGACGAGAACCCAGACCGAGAGCGCACCAACAGCCTTCTTGGGTCTCCTCGCCCAAATGAGATACGCCAACATGAAGGCCCCTAACACGGCGAATGTCTGCTTGCAGAGAGCGGCCATCGCGAAGAGCCCCGCTGAAACAAGGATCGGCCCAAGTCTCGAAGAATTTCTATACCGATACGCGACTATGGTGGCCCACAGCGCAAAACACGTAGCAATGTTGTCAGGGGTCACCAGAATGTGCCCGAACCTCAGTGGTTCAAAAAAGGATAGATAAAATCCGATCGCCAAAAGGCCAGCCAGTCTGTTCCTGGAGAGCAGGTGGGCTAAATAATAGATCCCCCCAAGCGTGATCGCGCAGCTGAGCGCCGCGGCCAGTTTTATGGGAAACACTCCAATACCAAACGCTCTGAGGAACATCGCATATATCCACGGAAGCATCGGCGGATAGGCATAGAAGCTGGCATCGTGAAGCACGTTCGGATAAAGCAACTCCCCTTCGAGTATCCGAGCGGCCGCCGGCAGTTGCAGGCCTTGCCATGGTTCATGAACGGCAAACCATGGGAATCGAAGATGTTGGATCACTTCGAAGACAAACAGCGCGAGAGCCAGCGAACAGATCACGACCACCCAGGCGGGTATCTCCGTCAGGCAATCGGCAAGACGAGTGCGCTTCGCCGTCTGGTCAGAGTCTCCTTGGTTCATTGGATGGCACTCAAGATTAGGCCCTAAAGAATTCGCAAGACAGCACTAGTTTGTGACAGCGTAAATCGTGAAGAAAGTACCCTGGCGAATCTCCGTAAGGCGCGAAGGCATGGGATTGCGTGGTGCTCCGAAATCGAGATCTAACACGTAGTCAAACTTCTTCCACCAGCCTGCGAATCGGTAATCGAACCTCCCCTTAGCGCGATTGAGAAATAGACGTTCGCGCACAGTGGGATCGGCGGTATAGTTGAGCATACCAACCTCCATCGGTGCCATGTAAGGCACGTCTACAACATTGGCTGCTGGCCGTACGACGAGAGGCGAGCGCCCCTTGGTCGTAAAGATATCCGGGACATAAATATCGCTATCAAGTACCAAAAAACTCGACGCGTTGTAAAAGACAGTAGCAAATGAGGTCGGTGCTACACTGCCTATCCTATCTCTGTTCTGCATTACGGGAAGAACTCGGTCTCCTGCATTCAATGACATACCAGCGCTCCGAAGTTCGGCGAACA
Organism: uncultured Bacteroidota bacterium; assembly: GCA_963768715.1. Taxonomy (GTDB): domain Bacteria; phylum Bacteroidota; class Rhodothermia; order Rhodothermales; family DATKEJ01; genus DATKEJ01. The sequence continues at coordinate 165,921 of CAVYJC010000008.1, read as the reverse complement.
TCGCGTCGTACTTCAGCCAATCGTCAGCAATGGATGTCACTCTCAGTATTACGACAGTTGCCACTACGGCCAAGAGCATCCTGGGAGTTTGGGCGTTCAGGTGACACCCGGCGATGAGTATCAGGACCATCGGCAACACCAACCTGAAGCCATTGCCATAATTACCAATGAACCAGCTTGGAATGAGCAGGGATGCGATCGCTAGCGCAATCACAGGGAACAACATAACTCTGTCGAAGTGGAGCCAGCCACGAACCCAGGCAACTACAGCTATGCCGACCACGAGCCCGAATAGGACAAAGTCAATCGCCTCTTCGTAAAAGAGAGTCGGTACGAATGGTGAGAGCAATTTGTATTTCAGAGTATATCCAATGCTGTAGTCCAGCTCTGTCGCTGGGCTTATCCTGAGGAGAAGGCCAATAGGAATCAGGAACTGAATACCAATAAGCAGGGCGCGCCGGAGGAGGGTCCGGGGTGTTCGGGTCTCGTTCTGCCACCAGCACCAGACCTCATATGTGGCGATACTGAGGCCATAGACCGCGCAGGCTGCCATGTGGCAAAGGAACAAGAGTGCGCTCCCAAAAACGGCAACAGTCAGACGAACGCGCAAACTCAAGCGTTCTGATCCAATCCAAAAGGAGAACAACAACAAAGACAGCCCCGTCGCAAACAGGTAATTCATTAGACCGTGCGATAGCACGAAATTGTATAGGACCAGATAGACGGCTAGGGAAGCATAACCGTATGTGCCGTGAACTACACGCTGGAGGACGACAGTTCCCAACACAAGTAGGAACAGAGTCAGGCACAGAAAGAATCTCCCGGCATTGATCAAGCCGATCACCCTTGACAGCGGCGGCACGATCGACTCCATCGCCAGATTGGGTATGAGTCCCCAGTCAGTCGTATATATCGCCTGAAAGGCCGGCGACGACTCCAATTGGGCCAGCAATCGCATCCTAGCTAGGTGATTCGGATAGTCCACCAGTGCCGGCACATCAACGAGAAAAATGGGGACGAGAACTACGGTCATCAGGACGACGTGTGCCGCGGCAAGTGGCAACCAACTGTGGGAATGGCCGGGCAATTGATCTCTTTTTGGATTTGGGGCTAGAATTCCCGTTTGCATTGAGTCTTGCCTTTTGAGTGGGTTGTCGTACTGGTCGTCCAAGAACTTGGTGATGGTTCTGGTTGGTTCACCCCGATCCGGAATTAAGCTGGAATCTTGCGACCTTGTCGATCACAAGAAGAGAGCTAGAAGATGACTCGTGGCCGAACAAACCTCGGCACGGCCTTCAAGGCTGGTGAGTTTTCCGAGGTGGGGCTCAGCAATCAAACGTAACGACTAACTCACGCCTCTCATTCAACCATCCTCTACTGATCAATCTTCGGAATTACTGCAACCAAACTCGCTCCGAACCGACAATTATCTTCGCGGGAAGTCCATTCCAGTGATCCTGAAAAGCTTCTCGCGTATGCCTCCTATTGTGTCCATGGCTGACATCGTGGGGACTCCACGGGTACGGATTTCTCAAGTCGGTGGGTCCCTGCCCTACGGGTTCCGATTCTAACGGATTCGTAACTGTCGATTGCATGCGATCTGTCATCGCGCAGTCTACTCATCAAGTCATCACAATTCAAGAAGATCGGCGGCAACCTGAGAGTTCTCGGCTTGGTCCTGCAAATTGTCAACGCAGGCCACTCTCCACGCTGTCCGTTCAACCGAGGCTGGTGAGGTGATCGGCCAGGCGAAGGGTGAGCTGGACAATGGTAAAAGTCGGGTTCGCTTGTCCAACCGTGGGGAACACGCTGGAGCCGGCAATAAACAAGTTGCTCAAGCCGAACACGCGGCAATTCGAATCAACAACCCCAGTAGAAGGGTCATCTGACATCCTAGTCGTGCCCATGTGATGCTGGCCTGCAATTGGGGCCCCCTCCGCCATTGTGGGAAGAGGTACATTGTCATTGAGGACCCAGTCGTTGAGCCTGACCCTACCAATGTCGCCGCGAGCGAACGCCTTACCCACCTCTGTCGCACAAACTGTTGCGGTTCGACGCTCGATGGGCGTCCAACGCCAGTCGAGATTCGCTGTCCGCAAGCCGAATTTGTCACGTGTGTCCGACAGCAGGACGCGACTCTCCGGATTTGGTGTTTGCTCCCATACCGCAGTCAGGTGACCTACGTGCTCGCATTCGATGGGATTCCCGATGGACTCGAAGAAGTCCTTAACAAACTCGAAATCGCATGCCAGATTCCTTGCGAAATCCTCGACTAACTCAACACGTGAGGGCTGGACATCGTTAAGTCCGTATCCCACGAGTCGCAGTCCGCAGTTTGCGATTTCAGCACTTCGCTGGAGCGCAGGCGTCGGCGCCAGGAACCGCTCCTCCGACTGACGAGCTCGCTGCCAATAAAGGCCAACTTCGAAATAGGGGTGGTCACAGAAGTACCGGCCAACGAGGTCGTTTTCATTCCCAAGTCCGTTACGCGCCTGATTGTTCGCATTCAGAAGCGCGCGCGCGTTCTCGATTCCTCCCATCGACAGGACAAATCGAGAGGCCGTTAGCTCGTGATCGTGAGTGATATCATGATGACTTCTGCAGACGGCCGCACGGACGTTCTGATGTCTCTCATCGAGCCTGAGGTCGGTGACATTCGCATTGAGCACCAAGTGAATATCGTTTGACTCGCCAAGCTGTTTCCAATACTTGTCACGAAAGCGGGTAGGAGGACTGTAGCCAAAATCGAACCACTTCAATAAACCGTTCGAGTCAACAAATTCGTTGTCGGGACCCGGACGGCGCGGAACGTCGCAGATATTATATGACTCGTCTTCGTAGGGAGCTACGTCAGATTTGTCGATGGGCCAACCCGAATGAGGGATATACTCCTTCCTCTGGAAATCGTAGGCATCCAAGGGACGACACCAACCGCCCCAGTGATTTGACGTACCGCCCAGAAACCGCAGTCGACACGCACGAAGGTCCAGGTACTCCATTCCGATATTCTGACCATCGTACAGATCCTGTGATTCCGCCGAAAGAGTTCCCCCACCCCCTTCCAGCAACAGAACTGATTTGTGTGCCTCGGAGAGCTTCAGGGCCAACGTAATGCCGGCAACGCCTGCACCTGCTATACAAACGTCAAAATGATTTTCGGCCAGGGTTCGCCCCACCCCATCCTGATTCAGATCATACAGCAAGGTCAGTATCCAATTTCATCGGCCCTTAGGATCCAGCCTTCGACGATCACAAAGTCGTCGTCGGTTGGTACTTTTCCTCTAATACCTAGGAGCGGGGCCGACAGGACCAACCCCCCGCACTTCAAGAGAAGCGAAAGAAGTCGCCGACGATTTAAATTCAAAGGGATTCCGATAGTCACAAGACAACTGAACGACTCGCCAAGTGAGTCGGTCCAAGATATAGCCTCGATTGTCGTTCTTCAAGAGCGTGTACGAGCTCTGTCAACCGGGTAGTCTGACAACAAGCAGATCGTCCTAATTGGATCGAGATGGACAAGGTTCGGCTCGAACTCTCGATGCTCAATCGTACCTGAAGGTGTTGACGAGGACATCGAAGACAACTTAGTTCGACATTGCTGAGTATTTTCAGAATCAAAGCAAGATGGCCGCATGAGGTCGTTGCTGAACCGAGTGGAGGCGATCGGTTCGACACATGGACACGCGTAACCGTACGAGGAGATTGAACGGCGTATCATGGACAGGCGTTCTGGACCGGCTTCGTGTTTCGCGATCCACCCTTCGCCACACGGCCTGGCTCATCGGCCCGCTGGCGCTGCAAGTCATCCTCTTCAAGGCGATCAAATTCGCCGTCCTCGGCGACACGGCGACAATCGCCGTCAACTTCGCCGAGGCCATACCAGGCCTGCTGACGGAGTATCTCGTCGTTCCGGTCGTCGTGCTGGTCGCGGCGGCTCTTCTGGCCCTCGTCGTCAAGCGTGTAGGAGCACCCTGGCCGATTACGGCCTTCACGTTTGGGGCTGTGATCGCACTGGGCATCTACGGGATGCGGGTAGCCCTGCTGTATAAGCTCGATTGGCTGTCGCTCGAATTTCTGAACATCATTCGCTTCGATCTCGTCGAGTTGCTCGTTCTCAGTGCCGTCGTCATGCTCCTCCTCGAGCACACACGAGGTTGGTTTCGCGGGGTCTCGCTGACGGCCCTCCACGTGCTCGTCCCGTTCCTGATGATGTTCAGCATTCTCGAACTCGGCTATTTCCTGAAGACAGGCTCCATGGCCGACGCCTTTATGCTGCGGTATACGGTCACAAATTTCTCGGACCTGTCCTATGTGTTGTTCAGTCAGTTGAAAGGACTCAAGCTGGTCCTGCTTCTCTTTCCGTTGCTGCTCACGCTCGTGCCCCTTCTCGTCAACCGGATTGCAAAGGGCGGCGGCCCGTCAAAAAACCGGGCCAGTCTTGTCGTCGTTGCAGCGTTGGCCGTGCTGCTGATTGCGCTACCGTCCGGTACGGTTCAGAGTCAAATGAAACCCTTGTCGACCGCCACGTACGTTGGACTTATAGAAGGCCTGTTCACGAAACCGGTCTGGGAAACGGAGGAGGTCGCCGCAATGGCCCAGGGGCGCGAAGCCGCCGTTCGATACGCGCTCCATGCACGCGGTTGCGACCGGAGACCCTCCTCGGATGAACGTGGTTTTCATCCTCCTCGAGTCTCAGCGCAGTCCTGCGAACATGCCGGAGGGCATTGTGCCCTTTTTCGATAGCCTCGCATCGCAATCCACGATCATCGACGACATGTTCGCCGTGATACCACACACGAACAAGGCGCTCGTCCCGATCCTGTGCGGCATTTACCCGAGAATCAACCAGGGTGAGGAACCGGACGTGCCCGGCACCTGCCTTCCGGCGCTTCTGAAACCATTCGGATACCGCTCGGCTTTCTTTACGCCGGCCACGCTCGCGTTCGAGAGAAAGGGAGAGATGCTCAAGAATATGGGCTTCGACGAAGCATTCGGTGACGCCGAATATCGTATCAAAGGCGGATTCCCCACGCTCAACTATTTCGGCCGCGAAGAGCCTATCATGCTCAAACCCAGCCTCGAGTGGATCGACCAGCGTCTGGCGGAGAAGAAGCCGTTCTTCCTGACCTACCTCACACTCGCGCCGCACCACCCGTATACGATCCCGGACAGTTACGAGGACAGGCCCTTCCCGGATGCCGACGACGACTTCCACAACTACCTGAACGCCGTCAACTATGTCGATTCATTTGTCGCGGACCTGTTCAAGGGATTTGAGGCACGCGGGATGATGGACAACACGCTCTTTGTGCTCCTGAGCGACCACGGTGAGGCCTTCGGCGAGCATAAACTGCAATTCCACAGCGCCGTGCCCTACGACGAAGCACTCCACGTTGCGGCGATACTCCATAGTCCGACGCTGTTTCCGAAACCAGGCCACATTGGCGGCTGGAGGCAGCAGACAGACCTCTTGCCGACGGTCGTGGACTTGCTGGGTCTCAAGCTCGAGAACGGCTTAATCCCGGGCACTACCCTGCTCGAACCCGCGCCGGCCAATCGGCGGATGTACCACGCCACCTGGGTGGAAAATCAGTCAATGGCGCTGCGCGTCGGCCCGGAAAAATTCGTGTACCACTATCGCCGAAAGCCGATGGAGGTGTACGAAATCGACAAGGATCCCTTCGAGAAGAACGACCTCGCCTCCCAGCACTCCTCCGAGGAACTCCGAAACGTCGAGATGGAGTTGCTCACCTGGAGAAGGCGGGTCAACGAGATGTACCGGTAAGATTGTCTAATCCTCTAGTCCCCCAACCTGGCGCACAGCTTATCTTTAGCCTCTTTTATCACCTCGCTCCAGCCCGTTGGCCGAGACTGTGGACCGACGTCTGGTTGAGGAGCAACCAGCCGTATACCATTCTCTTCTCGAACGGCGACCATTTTTTTTTTTTCTCGGCTGACACCATGTCGGTACTTTAGGCGGTCTCTAGACCTCGACCTACTGATATTACGTCTGGGTAGCTCAGATGCGAATATTCGGTGCAGCAGTCGAATTGATCGGTTTAGGCGGCACACTCAGGTCTGTATCAGCACTTCCGTAAGAGTGCCCAAGCAGGCTGGTCAACGTTCGCAGCCCTTTGACTACAGGATAGAGCCGGCCTGTTGTAGTACGAGCAAAGCAGCACATCGACCGGGAGGGCTTTTTCCAGTGATCCTGAATCGTTTCTCCACCGTGTACCTCCGGTAGTGTCCATGACTGACATCGTGAGGAGCTCTCCAGAGACTTGGGTTCGCCGGGACAAAACCAGCCTCGAGTAGATCGACCAGCGTCTGGCGGAGTAGTAGCCGTTCTTCCTGACCTACCTCACACTCGCGCCGCACCACCCGTATGCGATCCCGGTCAGTTACGAAATAGGCCCTTCCCGGATGCCGAGGACGACTTCCAAAACTCCCTGAAAGCAGTCAACTATGTCGATTCAATTGTTCGCGTACCTGTTCAAGAGATTTGAGGCACGCGGGATGATGGACAACACGCTCTTTGTGCTCCTGAGCGACCACGGTGAGGCCTTCGGCGAGCACAAACTGCAATTCCACAGCGCCATGCCCTACGACGAAGCACTCCACGTTGCCGCGATACTCCATAGTCCGACGCTGTTTCCGAAACCAGGTCACATTGGCGGCTGGAGGCAGCAGACCGACCTCTTGCCGACGATCGTGGACTTGCTGGGTCTCAAGCTCGAGAACGGCTTAATCCCGGGCACTACCCTGCTCGAACCCGCGCCGGCCAATCGGCGGATGTACCACGCCACCTGGGTGGAAAATCAGTCAATGGCGCTGCGCGTCGGCCCGGAGAAGTTCGTATATCACTACCGCCGGAAGCCGATGGAGGTGTACGAAATCGACAAGGATCCCTTCGAGAAGAACGACCTCGCATCTCAACACACCCCTGAAGAGCTGAAAGGCGTGGAGCTGGAGCTGCTGACCTGGCGGAGACGGGTGAATGAGATGTATCAGTAGGAAGTCGTATCGTGAGTCTTCTAGTCTTCTAGTCTTCGTAGTCCTCGGCTTGGGCAGTACCAAGTACCAAGTACCAAGTACCAATCGTCTGAGAGTCGTGTAGGGGTAGGCCAAAGCCCGACACGTTCGTTTGGATCGGATCAGGACCCTTGTGGCGTCGGCTTGCCCGTCGACGGCGCCAGGCGTTGAATTCAGAAGAGGCTGTGATTGGACTCACTTTGCCTTAGATCTTATCGTAGTCTCGACTTACGGAACCCCGTACTCCAGATTCGAGCGAGGTCTATTGGGGCTTCAGCGAAATTTCGGAGTTTCACTTTCGAACCCGAAACGTCACGCCAAACTGACAGTGGTTGCTCCTTAACGAAAGTCTCGAAGTTTGACCTGTCTATTTCTGGGGCAGACATCAATCGGGCTAGGATTTCTACGTCGAAAATCCATCGGCTCATAAAGCGCTCTTCGAAAGCACCTTTAACAACCGGATTGTTTCGAAAAACCTTCGCGCCGCACTGCGTATCGTAGACCGGCACTCCCAGCATGACGGATACCGCCGTGGCAAACACGCGTCCCAGGTAGTGCCTCGTTGCCTTCCGATGTATTCGCCAGCCCAACATTTTCACACGTGACCCGAGGACGACCAAAACCGCCGAATCTACCTCCAAGACTTGAGAGAGCTCATCTACGCATCGAAGCGGCGCTGCCAAATCCGCGTCCCAATAGCCCGCCACAGAAACTCCTGACCGAAAGGCAGCTAACATACCTTGCCGAACCGCCTCGGCCTTCCCGGAATTCTGATCGAGCGAAATCAACGAGCAAGTGTCTGGCCGTTGGGCGCAGTAGTCCTGCAGTACCGACCGTGTGGAATCTGTGCTCTTGTCGTCGACAAAGATGAATCGTGCGGCAGGGTGAGCCTCAAGGAACTCATCCACCTGCACCAGATCAAGTCGGTTCGCCTCGTTGTAACAGGGCATCACGATTGTGATACTCAACGGCGCGCGACCCGGGCGCGTGTCCGACTCCAAATCCACTTGACTAGTCGCTCCCGATTGCATTCGATCCGTCATTACGCAGTCTACTGAGCGCGCGAGGCCAAGTCAAGCCGATCAACGCGGCTCTCCTCGTCAGTTTGAGACCGACGAACACCGAACTTCGAACCGCGAACAGCAATCAGTAACCGATGACCAACGACTGGCCTTCAGCGTTTAGCGTTCAGCGTTTAGCGTCCAGCTTCTCCAACGCCAGCTTCGCGCTTCGCTGCAACGACTTCTTGTAGTCGTATTTACCCTTGAAGTCGATCGCTTCCTGGAAGAGGCGGCGGGCTTCGTCGGGGTGATCCGTTTCGGCGCGGACGCGTCCGAGGTAGTAGGTCGACCAGGGCGCCCAGCGGACGTTCTTCGAAACGGGGTGTGTCCTTGCGTAAACGTATTTCGTCGCCGCCTCGTCCCATTCCTTCAGGAGATGATGCGCGCGTCCCAGCAGATACGCCGCTTCCGTTCTGTCGAGCTGCGACTCGGCATCCGAAAAGAAAACCTTCTCGAGGATCTCAATCGCTTCATTGTATTGTCCGGCGCTGATCGCATTCTCGCCGCGAAGCAGCACTTTGTCGGCATCGGTGAGGGGATTCTTCAGCCGGCGGCGCGCCTCCCTTTGTGCCGCCTGGTCGAGATCGAAGTCCGTCGGAGCCTCTACCTGCGCGTACCAGACTTCCGCCTCCGCCCGGCGGCCGAGCATCTCGAGACAGAGTCCGAGTCGAAGCCTTGAGCTGGCCTGATAAGATTGGCCGTCGAACGTCTCGATGTAGCTGCGATAGGCGGCGGCGGCTTCCTCGAAGCGATTCAGGGAAAAGAGGGCGCTGCCGAGATGGTAGTAGAGAAACTCGACGTCGGTGTAGCCCGGGGATTTCATCGTCCGGATCGCCCGCTCCGCCACGTCGACCGACTCTTCGGGCCTTCGGGCCATGCGGAGGGAGAATGCGTAGACGAGTCCCGTGACGGGATCCTCTGTCGCCTCGAACTTCTCAGCAAGGATCGCGATGCCTTCGTCGCGATCGATATTCAGGAAGACGCGGGTCAGCGCGAGGAAGAGCGCGGACTCTTCGCGCGCGTACCGGCCCTTTTGGATCACGTGTTCGAGGAGCCGGATGCCTTCGTCGATCGATCCGCTGTACCCGAACATTCGGATGAAGCGCCGGTAGGCCGAGGGCGTGGCGCCGATGATGGTCTTCAACACGCCGACGCCGCGCTCCGCATCGATAAGGGTCGGATCGAGCCGCAGCGTTTCGATATAGCTTTCGTAGGCCTCTTTGGCCGAAACCGCGGCGCGGATATAGTCACCCCGGCGGGCGCGAACGAACGACCTCATGAGAAAGAGGTCACTTCGGAAGAACGCGTGCCACGGCGAATCGTCCGCGTCCTTGAGCATGTCGTAGAGCGAGTCGCTGCGGGCGAAGAAGAGCTGGTACGCGGGTTCATCCTGCCTGAACATGGCGCGCACGAAGCCGATGGCCGTCAGATGATAGTAGGCCGGGATCTCGTTGGCTCCAGAATGGAATAGCCTGCGGAAGGTCAGCTCAGCCTCATCGAGCCGAAAGGCCATCAGCGCCTCGCGTCCCTGGATGATCTCCTGTTCGGCTTCCGCGGAGGTCAGCAGCATGCCGGGGAGCGAAGGGTCCGGCTGAGCCACGGATTGCGCAGCCGCCAGCGTAGCGACAACGATTGTCAGAAGATGGATCCTGAACAACAAGGGCACCGTTTTGACGGAGTTTGTAGTGGGTGTGTTTGAAGACGAAGGCCCACCGGTGTTCCGTGTCTTGGCACGCGGCGGCACATATTCCCGCCCTGCCCGTCCCGTAGGGGCAGGCCAGAGCGAGCATCCCTGATGTCCGAATCGCAATGTCAGCCGAACCCGTTCCGTCCGTTCCGTAGGGGCAGGCCAGAGCGAGCCACCCCTTTGATGCCCGAATCGCAATGTCACGACGAGCGCCGGCCTGCCCGTCCCGTAGGCGCAGGCCAGAGCGAAGCGTCGGCCTGCCCGTCCAAAAGCGCAAGCAGCCGAACCCGTCCGTTCCGTACCGCAGGGCGGCCTCTGGCCTGCCCCTACGGAAGGGGTTGTGTTTCCAAAGTGAGTTGCCCCTCGCTCGCCGCCACGATGTTGGCGACGGTAGCGTCGCCGGTGACGTTGACCACGGTTCGCATCATGTCGAGAATCCGGTCGACACCGAGGATCAGGGCAATGCCCGAGCTTGGAACGTGGATCGCTTCCAGAATGATCACGAGCATGATGATGCCGGCGCTTGGAACGGCGGCTGTGCCGATGGATGCGAGCACCGCCGTCAGAACGATCGTCAGCTGCGCGTAGATGTCGAGTCCCATGCCGAGCGATTGGGCAATGAATACCGCTGCGACGGCCTGATAGAGCGCCGTGCCGTCCATATTAATAGTAGCCCCGAGCGGCAGAACGAACGACGAAACCTCCTCGGATACGCCCATGTCCTTCTCGCAGGCTTCCATCGTCACGGGAAGCGTCGCGCCGCTTGAGCTCGTCGAAAACGCCACGAGCTGGACCGGCATGATGCCCCGCATGAACCGCTTGAAGGGCTGCGGACTGAACAGCTTGAGCATCGTAGGATAAACGACGCTCATGTGGATCAACAGTCCGAGTATGACGGCCAGACAGTAGTATCCCAGGGCGCTCATCAGTTCGGCAACGGCCTGGAGATTGTCGCCTGCGATGCTGGTAATGGTATCGGAAATAAGGGCGAATACGCCGAGTGGCGCCATGAGCATGATGAGATCGACGAGACGTATGATGACGTCGTTTATCGAGTCGAAAAAGCCGATCAGAATCTGGCCCTTTTCGGGCGCGATCCCGATGACGCCGATCCCGACGAGGATCGAGAAGAACACGATCTGGAGCATGTTGCGGTTGCTCGCGGCCGACGCGAAGACGTTCTGAGGAACGATGTCGACAATCGGCTGCAGCGGACCGTGGCCTTTGGTTTCGGCGGCCATCGCCTCCCGGGCCCCGACGTCCTGGGCGTATGTCTCCTGAAGTTGGATCCGCATATCCTCAGGCACACGGTGGCCCGGCTTCATGACGTTGACGATGACCAGGCCGATGGTCACGGCGATCGCCGTGGTGACCAGATATATGCCGATTGTCTTGCCGCCGATTCGGCTCAGCTTCTTTAGATCCGCGAGCGAGGCAACACCCGTAATGATGGACGCGAGCACCAGCGGAACGGCAATGAGCTGGAGTAGATTGATGAAAATCTTGCCCCAGGGCGCGATCCAGTCGGACGTGAACTTCCCCCACCCCGACGCCGCGGCAACGACACCGTAGATGACGCCGAGAATGAGTCCGATGATGATTTGCCAGTGGAGCTTCTTATACCAGGTCATTGGTCACTAGTCATTAGTCATTAGTCATCAGTCATTGGTCACTAGTCATTGACGCGCTCCTCGGCGCCGGCCTCAACAAATCACGAATGCGGGAAGACAGGCTCGGCTTCTTGCGCAAGTCGATGTCGCGAATTTGGATGATAAGAAATCCACGGCAGACAGCAGACAGCAGACAGCAGATATCAATTCAGTATTTAGCATTGGGCACTCCGCACCTCGCACCCCGCACGTCGCACCTTCCACCGGCGGGCAGGCCGCCGCTTCGCTCTGGCCTGCCCCTACGGAATGGCACGCGCCGCACCCCGCACTCCGCACCCCGCACCTATATCACCGACATCATCCCCGCTGCGGCGGCGGCGCCTGCTGCTGCGCAGAGGAAGTTGACGGTATCATTATTGACCATGCGCCATCCGCCGACGCGTTCGTTCGGGTGGTCGTCTGTTGAGGGAGCATCCGTGATCACGCCGGTGCGGGTTCGATAGCGGGCCTGGACGGTCGCCCCCAGCAGGCTGTCTACAACGCCGGCAGCGAAACCAGCCACCGTCACGACGACAATCGGCGCCAATCGAAAAGTACCGAGGGCTGCTGCAGCGGAAATTCCGACCAGGGCGCCGCCGGCCAGCGATGCGCCGAAGCCCGCGAGAGAGACGCCACCGGAAGTCCCCGGCTCGGTCCGCACTCCCGAAATAATCGACCAGGTCCTCCCTTTCAAGGCGGTGCCGACCTCGGTTGCAAACGTATCGGCGGCCGCGGCCGCAAAGGCGCCCGCGAAAGCCCAGTAGGCGCCGGCGAACGGCGCAAAGTGGGCGGCGATGACGATGAGGCAGCCGACGCCTCCGTTGGCCAGCACCTGGACGCCGTCACGCCGGGAGCCGCGGACCTGATGTGATGCGGCTGCTCCACGACGACGTGACGACCAGGCCGATAGGAGGCTCGACAAGAGAAAGAAGGCGATGGGAGGAACGACCCATGCCCATCCGCCAAAATACAGAAAGGAGCCGCCCATCAGCCCGGTCACTGCCGCCCCGGCGGCATCCAGAAATCGCAGCCTGTAGGCGAGAAGAGAAAAGGCGATTGAAACGACGACGCACCAGCCGAGAAATCGCGCGCGTTCACCGGATTCCGTCGCGAGAAGAACGAGCACGACGGCGATCACGATGAGGACATTATCCCATCCTTTCCTGCCGACCATTTCGGCCGCCGTGGCGGCGATCCCCACCATCGCGGCCATGTGCCAGACCCAGTGCGCATCGAACGGAAGGTGCCCCGCCGACCCAACGAGCGTGATCCACAATCCGGTAATCAGCCACGCCGTGAGCCCGAAAGCCGTGGCGCCGGCAAGGGTTTTGCCTTTGGGACCCATGCTCAGGAAACGGTTTTCCCCAAACCGGCTGCCCACGATGGCAGCCACGGGATCCGAAACCGCGAGTACCGCGAATCCCAACGCGAGCGGATATCGCGCGATGAGCGACGAATTCCAGAAGAACGGAAGGACGAGCAGGATCCCGAGCGGGAACGTCACCGTCCCGAGCGACCGCGAGTGCGCGCCGTGAATCGACTGCAGCCAGCCCCTCCGAAGTGAAACCACGTTGATCAGGAAAGCACAGGCCGCCGCCACGAACAGCCATGTGGGCGAATCGAGAGCAATCACAGCAATCGCGACAAAAAGCCCGACGGTGACATGGACGAACCGCCGGGACGTCCCCACCTTGATCAGATCATGCGCTCTCCCCCACTCTGCAATGATGATGGCGACCACGGCGAGCAGTGCGAGCGATAGGAAGGCCAGAAGGTCGGTAGACACAGGCAGCTCGAAATTCAAAAATGCGCAATCAAAATCGGGGGACGGACGCTCAAACCGGGAAAATAGGCATTAGCATTTAGCGGTCATATGCGTAATGAAAACGACCCTGGCAAGACGATCAAGCGCTGCCGGCATGTGACGGTTGGGACCGAAGAGGCGACGCAGTCGCCGACGCCCCGAAAGCCCCGAGCGAAGGCGAGCGGCGTCGGGGCTCTAATTAGCCCCGGGTTTCCAACCCGGGGACAGAGACGGTAGCTACACCCGAAACCGTTTTAACGGTTTTGCGAACAACGACGAAAGCACGATTTGCCTGGGCAAGAGGGTATGCGGCGCTGACGGTTTCTCGCGGCGCCGTCGGCAGTGTAACCAGATACATCGCCATGCAGAAGTCGCATCATAGTCGCGTGCCCATCGAGAAGGAGTTGGCGGTCCTTGCACCAGGGTGAGACCGGAAGCTGACGCGAAACCGTTGAAAACGGTTCCGGGGAGTTAATCGACTCCCACCCCGCGATAAATCGCGGGGCTATCTAGAGTCGCCTGCGGCGACAATATTCGCACCAACGGCGGACAATGTGCCTCGGTCACTTTCATTGTGCACATACCATCAGCACCGCAGCAATCAGCATTCCACCACGTCTTCGAACCTAATTCGCGAGGAAGTATTGCAAGCCGGAGAGGAATCGTGGTATTTTAGATGCTCGCACAAAAGTGCGTGGTCCGGTAGTTCAGTTGGTTAGAACGCCAGCCTGTCACGTTGGAGGTCGCGAGTTCGAGTCTCGTCCGGACCGCAAGGTTAGTCACTGGTCATTAGACACTGGTCACTGGGCGGTGGAGGCATCCCCCGGGAGTTGTGGCGCTCTAAGACATATTGCACTGTCAGCGGCCACCTGAGTGATCTCGCCAATCGCCAGTCTCCAAACGTGTCGCGACATCCGTTTCGCCTCGAGCCCCAGCGGGGCTTTCAAGTCCCGACTGCGGTGACCGCAACCCCTCGGATGCCTCGTAGCCCGGGTATTTATGCCCGGGTGGGCTTTGCATCTCCTCACCGCCGAACGCCGAGCGCCCCATTGACGGCATCCGCCAGGCGCTCGGGTTCATCCGAGCCGATCCGCACTTTCTTTCCCGAGCGCAATTGGAGCTCGACAGCTCCCAGTCCAGACACATTGTACAGCCAGCCGTGCGGCGTGTAGCGGATGCCCCAGCCGTACAACCATGAATTCCGTACCGGGCGGACCGACTCGATGTCCGAAAGCAGATAGGTCTTTCGGATGATTCCGATCCCGAAGAAGAATCGCACCGCCTCCCCATCCACAGAAACCGTCAGCGAAGAGAACGCCAGGGCAATGAGCACGAACACGCCGGCCATAACGATTCCGATCACTTCCTTCGACTGGAAGAAGATCACACCCGCGATAGCCAAAACGCCGATGAACGTGGCGATCGTGAGGACGCCGAACTGGGTATGTCGGTATGGGATGGGCATGGGGGAATGATATGGAGGATGAAGGATGAAGGATGAAGCATGGAGGACGGAGGACGGAGGACGGAGGACGGAGGATGGAGGATGGATGGATGGAGGATGGCAGGATGGAGCGGCCTTGCACATTGATCCTCGAACCGTGAACTTCCGTCATGGAATCAGAGAAGGATGCTTTGCGACGGGTGCTCGAAGAGATTCGGGACGATCAAAGGAAGCTGCTGGCGCAAAACGAACAGCTGCTGGATATAACACGCGGTGAGCTGGAGATCGTGAAGCGTCAACACGACCGTGTCAGTAAGATTCAGGACCGCGCGGAAGCAATTCAGTCTCGGAGCGAAGGGCTCGTGGGCGTGGCCAGAAAGGCGTTTTACGTCATCATCCCCGTCCTGATTGCCCTTCTGGGCTATGTTTCGTGGCTGCTGTTTCGCCTCATGAGGTAGCGCATTTTGTCAATCACCGAGCCCTTCGAAACGCCTGACGAGGATCGACCCTCGTCTGATCCCGCAAACGACAGTGACGCAGAGGATAGCGGCGCGGATCGATCCGGGTTTGTGGCATCCATCGCTCTCCGAGTCACGACGCTGGCGGGACTTCAGCGTGTCCGCGGATTCAGCTTCCGCGCGCTCTTTGCCGAAGTCTTCGGTCGCCATACGGCAGACGACGTCGAGGAGTTCTTTACAGCAGGTTCTCCGAAGACAACGCCACCCATCGATGAAGTCGACACGTCCTGGCCCAGGCCGTGGATCTTCTTTCGCGCATTTCTGGGCACCGTCGTCGTATACCTCCTCTTCGACTTCGCCTGGCGGGCATTCGAAAACATCACGCTGGTGCCGGGCCTGATCATCACGGGCTCGTTCGCGATCCCGTTGGCGACGCTGATGTTCTTCTTCGAGGTCAACGTCCGTCGCAACGTTTCGATCTACCAGGTCGCCAAGCTCGTCGTGATCGGGGGCCTGGTCTCATTCATCATGTCACTGATTCTGTTCGGCGTATCCGACGCTTTTTCACTCGGGTGGCTGGGAAGCTCGATCGCCGGGCTGCTGGAAGAACCAGGGAAGATCTTTGCCCTTCTCATCGTGGCCAGTATGCCGCGGTACAAATACATCCACAACGGACTCCTTTTCGGGGCGGCCATCGGAGTAGGCTTCGCGGCGTTCGAAAGTGCCGGATATGCGCTCTTCGCCGGCGTCGTGAAATCGGATGCCTCGCTCATGACGACGACCATCCTCCTCAGGGGCCTCCTCTCTCCGTTCGGTCACATTGCGTGGTCGGCCATGTGCGGCGCTGCACTTTGGAGAGTCAAGGGTGCGGATCTGTTCCGATTCCGGATGTTCTTCAACCCCCGGTTCCTGCGGGTCTTCGTCATCGCGATCGTGCTGCACATGGTCTGGAACGCACCGCTGCAGATCCCCTTCTTCGGACGATATATCATCGTGGGCGTGGTGGCATGGATCATCATCCTCGGATTCATAGGGGAAGGGTTGGATCAACTGAGCAACGAGCAGGCTGAGCGGGTTGAGCGATGAGCGGATTGAGCGATGAGCGGGCTGAGCGGATGAGCGGACTGAGCGGCTGAGCGGGCTGATCTCAGAACTGAGCCGTAGACGGCCGGCACATATCGATCGCCTCCGCGTAAATTAGTCAGTAGTCATCAGTCATTGGTCATTGAGTCGTGGCATTCCCGGCACCTTGCACGGGGCACGGGGCACGGGGCACGCGGCACGGGGCACGCGGCACTTTGAACTTCTGGCACCAAGCATCCACCACATTACATCCAATGTTTGTAGGCCACTATGCCGTAAGTCTTGCCGTCAAGAGTAAAGAGCGAGAGATACCGCTCTGGCAGTTATTCCTTGCGGTTCAATTCGTAGACATCCTCTTTTTCACTTTCTCATTCTTCGGGATCGAGCGATTCAACATCGTCCCGCACTACACGCCTTCGACGAACTTCGAGCTCGTGTACATGCCCTATACGCACGGCCTGGCCGCGACACTGGTTTGGGGCCTCCTCACGTATGCCGTGTTCCGGCTCCCGGCGCTCGGTGGTTCGAAACGCGTCGCCTTGTGGATGGCCGTTGCCGTCATGTCGCACTGGGTGCTCGACCTGATCGTGCACACGGCCGACCTGCCTCTGCTGGGAGACAATTCGCAGAAGATCGGGCTCGGACTGTGGAACTATCCGATCGCAACGTTCCTCCTCGAAGCCCTCCTTCTCGCGATTGGTGCGTGGCTACTGCTCAAGGACAACGCCTCAAAGAAACTGAAGCGGCGAATCATCGGGTTCGTTGTCGCGCTCGTTGTCATAAATGCCGCCAACCTGTTCGGTCCCCCAGGCGGCGGGACGGAGACGGGGTTGGCCGTCACCGCACTGGTCTTGTATTTTGGCCTCGCCGGTTTTGCGTACTGGGCCGCGGATAGATAGTCACTGGCCACTGGACACTGGTCACTGGTTGGTCACTGGTTGGTCACTGGTTGGTCGTGGCTCTTCCCGGCACGTGGCCGACTGCTGCCGATGTCGTAACCAAGTCCCGAGATCGACACGGTCACGCCGTACCTTCGGCCTGGCATGACCCTACGGAAGGACGCGACTACGAACTACGAACTACGAACTACGGACTACGAACTACGGACCCCTCGTCGCTCGGCACACATCACGACGACGATTGTTCAGCGTCTCGCTCGCTCGGGGCAGGTTTCGGAGTTCGGACTTCGGACCTCGGACCTACAATGAGACGCCTCGCAAAGACCATCCTCTACCGGCTCGGGCTCGGTCGGGTTGCGGAGCGGCTGTACTTCAACCTGAAGACGGCGACGCCCCGCGTGATCCTCACGGAGATCGGGATCCGGTTGTTCAAGACGGAACGGCAGCCTGTTCCTCCCGGCAGGCTCATCTATGATGTCATCGCCTGTCGCTGGGCCGATGTCTACCTCAAGTCGGGGCGCAAACTTGCCGATAGCCTGAACGAGACCGCGCGCGCCGTAGGATTCGAGTTTCGCGGGGACACGAACGTACTCGACTTCGGATGCGGATGCGGACGACTGACGCGATACCTGATCGAAGACACTGATTCGCGAATTTTCGGTACCGACTACAATCCCCAGCTCATCGCATGGTGCCGGGCTCATTTGCCTCGTGCGACCTTCTCCACAAACCATCTTGCACCGCCGCTGGGTTGTCGGGATGCTATGTTCGATCTCGTGATCGCCCGCTCCGTTTTCACCCATTTGACGGAGGAGATGCAGATGCGCTGGCTCGACGAGATGCGGCGAATCCTCCGAACAGATGGATTTCTCTACCTATCGATGCACGGTCCCCTCCTCGCCTCGAGACTTTCGGCCGAACAGCGCGCTCGATTTGACGCCGGAGAGATCGTGGTCATACACGAGGATGCCGAAGGCGCCAACCTCTGTTCCAGCTTTGCGGGTCCCGAATTCGTTCGAAGCCGGTTTACCCGTGACTTTGAGCTGGTGCGGTATGAGCCCGGCCGTCCCGTGACGCATTTACGCCAGGACGTCTACGTGCTGCGCAGGAAATAGCAGGAAGCCTACTTGCTGTGCTTCATCATATCCGGCTTCACCATCTCCTTGTCCATGCTCTCCTGACCCATGGATTCCTTCTTCATCATCTTATTCTTCTTGACGACTTCTTCCATCGTCTTCTTGATGGTCGGGTCTTGCTCGTATTGGGAGAGCATGTCGAGAAACTCGATCGCCCAGCGGTTGTGCATGTTACCGAGCGCGACGACGGCCATGCGGCGAACCTTGGGCTCGGAACTGTCTCGGTACATTCGCATGACATCGAAGACTGTCAGTTCGTCGAAGTGCAGGTATTGGCCATAGCGAATGATCTGACTCAATGCACCGGTATTGGCGCCTTCGTTGTCGGAATGAACGGCCTGCTTGAGGTTCGCGGAGAAGTCGGCCCATCCGGCCGCGGTGAGCATGGTATCGCTTGTAGCTTTATCCTGGGCAATGGCGCTCTGACTGGGGTAAACCAGCATGGCACACAGCATCGTGAGAGCCGCGCACCCGAAATTCTTGAGATTGGACATCATGGTTGACGGGGTTTCTGTTGCAGGTCGTGGTGAGGTCTGCGGAAGACAAATCATATTGAATATAGCAGAAAGCGTCCTGATGTCAAGCGGAGGGGCCGCCCGGAACGGTCACGATTTCTCGAACTCCTCCCGTGACTTGAAGTCGAGTGAAATGGAGTTCACGCAGTGACGGATGTTCTTGGGCGTAAATCCTTCCCCCTCGAACACGTGGCCCAGATGGCCGTTACAGTTCGCGCACAGGATCTCGGTGCGGCGGCCGTCGGCATCACGCTCGCGGCGGACTGTCCCGGGAATCTCGTCGTCGAAACTCGGCCATCCACAATGGGCATTGAACTTATCATCGGAGCGATAGAGCGGCGCGCCGCATCTTCGACAGGTGTAGACACCCTCCGCATCGTGGAGATAGTATTTTCCCGTGAACGGCATCTCCGTGCCTTTATTGACGATAACCCGTTCTTCGGCCCGGGTTAGTGGGTTGTATGCAGTCTCTTCCTTTCCCATATTCCGCTCTTGCTCATTTGTTTTGCACACTGGATAACGAACGTTCGGACAGCATGGCGACGGTGGCGCGCGACCGGGTTCATCGGACTCTAACCAAAGTTTGCATTGGGGTGTTTCTGGCAGTCGTGTTGTCGGGTCTCGGCGCGGACAGCGCGTTCAGTCAGACGACATGGCCGAAGAAACAATGGCGCCGGGCCGACCCGAGCGAGCAGGGGATGGATCCGTCCGTTCTGGACGCGCTCCACAAGCGGATTCGCCGCGGCGAGTTCGGATACATCGACGAGATGGTCGTAATCCGGAACGGCCACCTGGTATTCGACGAGACGTATCAAAACGATTACGTCGGCGCCAACGCCGATCGCAATCCGTCGCCCGATCAATACAACTACTACAATCCGAACTGGCATCCTTTCTACCACGGCACCGACCTGCACACGATGCAGTCGATCACAAAGAGTATAACCGCCGCCGTGGTCGGCATCGCCGTTGAGCGCGGGGATCTGCCCGGCGTCGATGCCCAGGCACTCGCAAAGCCCGTCGCCGCCGCCGGCGTCGGACAAGACGCGACGCTCCAGGAGGTTCAGATCACGAATCTGGTGCCTGATTGGAGCGAACTCGGCGGCGAGCCTGTCGATGAGTACGCCCGCGAGTACCTCTTTCGTCCTCTCGGCATCAAGAAGTACTACTGGAAGACGACGCCTTCCGGCGTCCCGGACACCGACGGGGGGCTGTATCTGACGGCCGAGGACCTCGCCAGAATCGGCTATCTCTATCTCAATGACGGCAAATGGAACGGCACCCAGATTCTGCCGGAGGGTTGGGTCCAGGCGACGGCCCACTCGACGGACGACGCCAACTGGCCGTCCGATTCGGAGGACGATGACGACCCCGGTTACCACTGGTGGCTGGTGCCCTACCGGGGATCGGGCCCGAGTCATCTTCTCGCCGCTGACGGCTACGGTGGGCAGTTCCTTTTCGTCGTTCCGGAGAAGAACCTGATCGCAGTATTTACCGGCTGGAACATTTATGCCCCCGTTCCATCGATCAAGGACGCCTTCGTGAATTACGTCCTGCGCGCCGTCGTTCGTTAGTGCCCGCTAGCGTCTTCCGGACCGAGAGTCGGTCGAAGACCGAGCCGAAACACGTCGCCCTGTCCCTCTCTCATCGTATAGTAGAGCGTCTTTCCGTCCGGCGACCAGATTGGAGAGGACTCATCGGCGGACGACTCGGTGATCCTTACACGGTTGCGTCCGTCGGCTCCACTCACGTAAATCTCGTAGTTGCCGTCCTTGTTGGACAGGAAGGAAATCTTCGAACCGTCGGGAGACCATTGCGGCCCCACTTCCCACGCTTCGAAGCTGGCTATGGGGATCTGCTTTCCACTGTCGAGATCCAGACGCATGACGTCAAAGCCGATCCCCGAATGTCGATTGAACACGATGGAGCCGCCGTCGGGCGAAAACTCGGCCATCACATTGTATCCGACGTCGGTCAGTTGACGGAGGTCGCTGCCGCTGTCTGATACGAGCCAGAGCTGCGCTTCGCCACTTTCGCCTGTCGTGCGTGTGAAGCAGATCCACTTTCCTTTCGGATCCCATACCGGTCCGAATGCACCTCCAACATGGGTAATACGCGTTTCCTTACCGTTGGAGAGGTCTTGCACGTAGAGATCGCCCGGCCCGTCGCGGTCGGACGTGAACACCATGTGCTTCCCATCGGGAGCCCAGCGTGCTTCCTTTTCGTGCGACGATCCCTGGGTGACCTGCCGCTCCTTGCGCGTCGCTACGTCTGCTTCGAACACATCCTTATTGCCCATCCGATCGGAAACGTAGAGCAGGTGCGTCCCGTCAGGAGACCATCTCGGATCTGACTCGTCGCCCGAGCTCCGGGAAATCTGGACCGCTTCTCCGCCCTCTGCCGGCATAATCCAAACGTCGTCATTGCCCGAACGATCGGAAAGGAACGCGAGCCACTTGCCGTCGGGGGAGACACGCGGCGTGTACTCATTTCGCTCGCTCGAGCTCAAGACTTTGGGCTCGCCACCCGCCGCAGGAACCTGATAAATGTTGGACCGACCAAAATTCGCCGAATAGACCAGCGACGCTCCGGAAGGCTCGAGATCGATCGGTCCCTTGTCGGCCCCGTCATTCGTAAGCTCGGTCTCCGCCGAGCCGTCGGGCCGAACGGCAAAAAGCTCGGTAGTCCCGGAACGGTCTGAGCGAAATACGATCCAGGCGCCGTCGCGCGTCCAGGTCGGATCAAAATCGTCGCCGTCGCTCGTCGTGACCTGGCGCTCACTCCCGGCGTCCACGCCGATGACAAAGATGTCGTTGCTGCCGGCGCGATCCGACTGATAGGCAATCGTGGCCCCGTCGGGCGACCACGTCGGTCCCGTCTCGTCGAATTCCGGTCCGGTAAGGCGGCGTTCCTGGCCGGAATCTACGTCGACGATCCATATGCTCGCTTTCCCGCCCGCATCGGAGACGTATGCCAGCGACCGTCCATCCGGCGACCATCGCTGTCCGAACTTGTTCGCGGCGCCTTTTGTAATCGGCTTCGTGCTGCTGCCGTCCGCCGAAACGGCATACAGATTGTAAAATCCTCCCTCATTGGAGGCATAGGCAATCGAATTGCCGTCAGGCGACCAGCGGGCGCCGAACTCGAGTCCGCGGCTGGAGGTGAGTCTCTTCTGATCGGATCCGTCCGACGAAACCGTCCAGATGTCCGGCGGCGCCTTTAAGTCGGAGGCGTAGGCAATCTGTCCTCCGTCAGGAGACCAGTGGAAGTACCCCAGCCAGTTCTGGGTGGACGTGACACGTTTGCCTTCTCCGCCTGAGGACGGCATGACAAAGATCGCGACCATGCCGTCGACGAGGTTCGATTTGAATGCGATCTGCGTCCCGTCAGGAGAAAATGCGGGATCGACCTCATCGGCGTCCGAATTGGTCAGGTTGCGGGGCGTGGCGGGCCATTCCTCGTTTTGCGAGCATGACGAGACCACTGCCGCAAGGACCAAGAAGTGCGTGGCCTTCAGAATTGTCTTCATTGCACTCTCGACGCCGCCGCGTTCCGCGAGGCGCCGCCATGTCCTGTTATCGTCGCGAAGGGCCTGTCGTGAATCATCCCGCGGCGAGATTCATCCAGTCTCGTCGCGTTTGATTCTGGATCAGCGTCGTCTCGGGCAGGCGGACCAACTTGTAGGTCTTGTTGCCGCCGCTTTCGAGCACGACATCGACCTTCTTCAACTCATGACGCCGGATATAGGTAACCGAAACCGTATCGCCTGGTTTGTAGTTGCGGAGGAGATCCTGAAGATTCGAAGTCGTGATCTCGTGGCCGTCGAGCCCGACCAGTGTGTCATCGATATCGAGTCCCGCCTTGAACGCGGGTGTTTCCGGATGGACCGTCTTGATCACGACGGCGTCCTTGCCTTCGACAAGCTCGATGCCCAGCCAGACCGGAGGCAGCGCGGGATCGACGCCAACCTCGAGCCGATATCCGGCATAGTACAGATACTTGTCGTAATCAATCGGCTCGGTCCCGAAAATGTAGGAGTCGAAGAAGGGCTGCATGGTGCCGCTGGTGATCGCCTCGATGGCTCGCTGGAGCCCGTCCTCGGGAACACCGCGATGTCTCGCCGCGAACTCCTGATAGAGGTACTGCATGGCACTGTCCAGCGACTGCCGGTTTCGCGTTCTCCCCCGTACTTCCATGTCGAGCAGCAGCCCCATAATGTCACCCGCCGTATAGAACGAATAGTAGGTATCGGGTGGGGCTTTGCCGTCCGACTTCGTCCAACTGTCCCAACTGCTCATCGCGATGCTCGTGATATCCTTTCCGTACGAGGTCTCAAACGCCTTGATTGAGCCGGCCAGCCGGCCCAGGAATGCCTCCTCGGTGATCAAGCCCGCTCGCACGAGCGCAACGCTCGCGTAGTAGCTCGTAATCCCCTCGTAGATCCACATCGTCGTGGTGTACTGTTCGGAGGAGTAGTCGGCCTGGTAGATCGCTTCGGGACGAATGCGCTCGACGTTCCAGGCGTGAAACAACTCATGTGCGCTGACGCTGAGAATATGGCCTTGAAGGCCCGGAGCGGAGGCCGGGCCGAGTATGTATTCGGACGAATTCTTGTGCTCGACGGCATGTCCGGCGCGCCGGTCGAAGAACTGGTACAGGAAAACGTAGCGGTCGAAGGGGACCACGCCCATCAGATTCGACTCGACCTCGGCGATCTTCTGGAGATCGCTCAGAAGCTGCGGCATATCCAGATCCGCGTGGCCCAGGATAGCCACCTCGAAGGTTGCACCCGCGAATTCGAAGGAGCTCATCTCCAGATCGGGACTGATCATCAACGGCCCATCAACGAGCTCGTGGTAGTTCTCGGAAACGTAGACGTTTCGGGTTTCATCCATCACGAGCTGCGTCGCCGTTTTCCAGTCCGCCGGCTTCTTGACGGAAAGCGACGTGGGCATCAATTCGTGTCCCGGCAGATACATCAGCATCGTGATGGGATTGATGTAGGCCTTGTGGTCATCGAGGTAACTGCTCCCAGCGTCGTCATCGTGGCTGTAGGCCTGATAGGTGACGACGACCTCCTGCCCCGGCGCGGCGTCAATGCGCCACGTTCCCTTATCCGTCTTTTGGAAATTCAGGGATGCTCCCTCGCCATCGACCGCCGCGAATCGAATGATATTCTTGGCGTAGTTCTGCATGATATAGCGCCCGGGTCGCCACTCGGGCATTCGTACCGAGACGGGACCCTGTTCCGGATTCTGAAAGCGCATTTCGATGTCGAAATAATGTCCGTTGGGCGCCCCCCAACTGATGCCGTATGCAACCTCTTGCGCGAGAACCGGATTACTTGACATGGCCGAGACGAGAATTAGCAGTGCCGAACAAAGAATAAGCTTCATGCTGGGACCAAAGCTTTGTGACTGGCGGTTCGCACTAAGGTGGCGGCCGCGCGTGGAAACCTGTAACGCTTCCTAATTTCGGAAACACAGACCGTACATACGTTCGTTTCGGTCTTCAATGTTTCACAGGACCGGTTATTCATGATTTCCATATCTCGCTGGTTCGAGTGGTCCTTCCAGTTCGACCTGGATCCGCGCTACTTCCCTCTCGTGCTCGAGCGCGACCTCGCTACAATCCGACAGCGACCTGCAGCGGAGCGACGATGAAACGACTCGTGGTCGTCTATAACGCAGACGCAGGGTACGTCAATGCCCTGATAGACGCGGTGCAGAAAGTGGTTTCGCCATCCACCTATGAGTGCAACCTCTGTGCGGTCACGTATGGAGCCGCCACCATGAAGCCCGAATGGCGCCGTTACCTCGAATCGCTGGACCTGCCTGTCGAATTCCTGCACAGGAACGAGTATCAGGAGCGGCATGACCGGGCGGACGTTTCTCTGCCGATCATCCTTCTCGAAGACGGCGCGACGGAGCCGATCGTGCTCCTGGATGCCGAGACGATCAACGGCGTTCATACGGTTGCCGACCTAATAGACTTGATTGAAGAGCGGCTCAATCGATAAAATGTCCGTCGCGACAATCGGACAAAAACGGATTTCACCTTGCATAAGCTTCTTCTCGCGGCGACCGCCGCGCTTCTCCTGCCGTTCACGACGGCCTCCGCGCAGGCCGGCGATGACGACGCGGAGATCACGATTCTAACGTCGGACAGCGTCGTCGTTTATGGGGACGTCTACGATCCGGATGAAGCGCAACCTCTCATTCTGCTGTTCCACCAGGCAGGCGCCAACGCCCGGGCCGAGTACGGTCCGATTATACCGCGGCTGCTCGATGAAGGCTTCAGCGTCATAGCGATCGACCAGAGAGAGGGCGGCGACCGGCTCGGCGGGGTAAACCGGACAATCGAGGCCAACGGATTGCAGGAAGGATCGTACTGCGATGCCGCGCCGGATCTCGAGGCCACGCTCGACTACGCGATCGAGCGATATGGTCGGCGCGACATCATTCTCTGGGGCAGCAGCTATAGTGCGGCGCTGGTCATTCGCCTGGCGGCAGAGCGCGGGGAGGACGTCGCCGGCGTGCTCGCGTTTTCACCGGCATCCGGCGATCCGATGGCGGGCTGTCGACCCGAGGAGGCCGCGGCACAGTTGACGACGCCCGCGATGATGCTGAGACCGAGCTCCGAAATGGAAATTGAGTCGATTCGCACCCAGATGGATTCGTTTTCAAGTGAGGGTCATCGTACGTTCGTGGCCGTGGGCGGCGTCCATGGATCGTCGATGCTCAACAGCAGTCGGGTGACCGCCGACACCGAGCCTACCTGGGATGCGGTTTTGACCTTTCTGCACTCATTGATCGAGTCTTGAAATGAGACGGGTACTCCCTCTGATCCTGCTCGCGCTCACGTCCTGTGCGCAGCGAGACGGAACCAAAGCTCCGGAAATCCGATGGTATCGCGGGAATCTCCACACGCATACGCTGTGGAGCGACGGAGACGACTTTCCGGACATGGTCGTCGACTGGTATCGCGAAGCCGGATATGACTTTCTGGCTCTGTCCGACCACAACGTCCTTTCCGAGGGAGAGCGGTGGGTAGACGTTGATCAGAAACTGCGCCCGGCGTTCGACAAGTACGTCGACCATCTCGGGCCGAATGCGGTCGACACGGTAGCGGTTGCGGGCACGACGCGCGTTCGCCTGAAAACGCTCGCTGAGCTGCGGGCCGCGTTCGAAGAGCCTGATCGTTTCATCCTCATTCAGAGCGAGGAAATCACCGAATCGGTCGACAAGCTCCCGGTGCATCTCAACGCGACCAATGTCAAGGAGTTCATCCCTCCGCAGGGCGGCTCGACCGTTGTGGAAGTGATGCAGCGCAACATCGATGCCGTGCTGGCCCAGCGTGAGCGGACGCACCAGGCGATGTTTCCTCACATCAACCATCCGAACTTCGGCTGGGGAATCACCGTCGAGGACATTCTTGCGGTGGAAGGCGAGAAGTTCTTTGAGATCTACAATGGTCACCCCCTTGTTCATAATCTGGGTGATGCGGACCACTCTTCTGTGGAAGACATGTGGGACGTCATTCTTGCGACGCGTCTATCGACCGGAGGCGAGCCGATGTATGGCCTGGCGGTAGACGACGCGCATCATTACCACGGGATGGATCGCTCGCTGGCCAATCCGGGACGCGGCTGGGTCATGGTCGGAGCGGATACCTTGACGCCGGAAGGCATCGTCGATGCGATGGAGGCGGGTCGATTCTACGCGAGTACGGGCGTTGTCCTTCGCGACGTGAGACGACTGCCCGACAGGCTGGAGATCGAGATCCAAGCCGGAGGTCGGCGTGAGCTACAAGACGGAGTTCGTCGGATCCTCCGTCGACACGACCAGCGGCACGCGGTCGGTCGGCGTCGTGCTCTCTTCTGCGGAAGGGACGCAAGCGTCGTACGCCTTGAGAGACGACGAGCTGTACGTTCGAGCGCGCGTCATTTCATCCAAGCCCAAGACGAATCCGAATCACGACAACGAGGTCGAGATGGCATGGACCCAGCCGGTGGTCCATTCCGCCATCCTCAAGTAATCTTGAAGCGCGGCAGGGCATCGATTCTTTGACGAGCCAACAACACCTGAGCCAACACACCTGACCGGTCTTAAGACCCGACCGGTCTTAAGACCTGACAGGTTTTAAAACCTGTCAGGTCTATAAACCTGTCTCTCCTGTAGTCGCACTTTCTCTTCCACTTGTTCACATTTTGCCCTTACACTGGCGTCTTCATAGGTCGCAATTCGCGTGTCAGGGAAAGGAATTATCGAAATGTCGTTCCGAACACTCATGCTGTTAACGTGGCCTCGTTGCCTCCGGCCTCCTGTCGTCCTGCGGCGGAACCGCGACGAACCCCAAGTCGATGTCGGACCTCGTCATCACCAACGCGCGGATCTGGACGGCCAACGACGATGCCCCCTGGGCTGAGGCCCTGGCCGTCCGCGGGGACACGCTGGCTTTCGTCGGAAGCGACGAGGACGCCGCACCGTTTGCGCAGGCGACAGCCCTTCTGATCGACGCTCAAGGCCAGTTCGTCGTGCCCGGCTTCATCGATTCGCACGTGCATTTCCTGGATGGGGGCTTCCGCCTGTCGTCCGTTCAGCTTCGCGATGCCTCGACGCCCGCCGAGTTCATCGAACGGATCGGCGCCTATGCCGCGACGCTCCCCGAAGGAACGTGGATCACCGGCGGAGACTGGGACCACGAGCTCTGGGGCGGCGAGCT
This sequence comes from uncultured Bacteroidota bacterium, assembly GCA_963768715.1. GTDB lineage: Bacteria > Bacteroidota > Rhodothermia > Rhodothermales > DATKEJ01 > DATKEJ01. The sequence goes on along the minus strand of CAVYJC010000008.1, from coordinate 138,429 downwards.
ACCGACAAGAGGCTGGATCGATTCCGTAACCACAGAACATCCCGTGTTCGTTACTCGCCTCGACGGCCACATGGGGCTGGCGAACTCGCTCGCGCTGAAAGAAGCCGGCATTGGTGCAGATGTCGGCGAAGTCGACGGAGGCACGATCGTACGCAACGGTGGCATGCCGACTGGACTGCTGAAGGACAACGCGATGGGACTCGTGGCGCCGCATATCCCGGATCCGACGCCCGTGCAGGCAGATCGCGCTCTCGACGCCGCCATGGCATATGTGACTGAGCAGGGCGTGACCTCTGTCGTCGATGCTGGGAATGAAGGCGTCTATGCATCGGGGTCGAGTCCGGCGCTCGACGCATTTCGCCGCGCTCGTGTCGAAGGGCGGCTCAAGACGCGCATTTACGCGAGCCTGCCCCTGCGGCACCACGCCGACCTCAAGATGCTGATCGATGCACACGGGTCGGGGGATGAATGGCTGCGCTTCGGAATCCTGAAGGGATACGTCGACGGTTCTCTCGGCTCGCACACGGCGGCCTTCCTCTCCCCCTTCACCGACGCACCAAACGACACGGGCCTCCTGGTCAACTCGGAGGAGGACCTGTACGCCTGGATCAGTGCGGCAGACAAGGACGGTCTCCAGGTGATGACTCACGCCATTGGGGATCGCGCAATACGCATGCTCCTCGACATTTACGAAAGGGTCGAACACGAAAACGGGGCGCGGGACCGCCGATTTCGAATCGAGCACGCGCAGCACATCGATCCTGCCGATCTCGGTCGCTTCGCCGAGCTCAACGTCATCGCGAGCATGCAGCCATACCATGCCATAGATGACGGACGGTGGGCGGAGAGGGTCATCGGACCCGAGCGGATCAAGACCACATATGCGTTCCGGAGCCTCCTGGATAGCGGAGCGCGCCTCGCATTCGGGAGTGACTGGTTCGTGGCTCCGCCGACGCCCCTCGAAGGCATCTATGCGGCCGCGACTCGTCGCACACTCGACGACCTCAACGACGACGGCTGGGTTCCGGAACAGAAGATCTCTGTGGAAGAGGCGCTGCGGGCCTATACCATCGACGCGGCGTACGCGTCGTTCCAGGAGGATCGCAAGGGCTCGCTCGAAACCGGCAAGCTGGCCGATTTCGTGATGATTGATCAAGATCTCACACGAATCGATCCCGCTCAGATCCGCGATGCATCGATTGTCCGGACAGTGGTCGGCGGCAAGACCGTCTTTGAAAAACGATAGCCGGCCTCGACCCGCTCAATCGTCCAGCGCGCCCATCATCTTGTTGTAGTCCGCACGCGACAGGCGTCCCGTCGCCACGAGACCCGCGAGCGCGGCTTCGACGGAGACCCGATCCGTTCCGGTGTCCCTCGGATTCTTTCGCTTCGGGCGCCTGGTCAGCTGACTCCGGCGGTTCGTCTCCGTCTCCAGCCTGCGCCATCATAACTTCCTGAAGGAACCTCACGACGTAGGCCGCCGCCTCACCTTTTCCCGAAAAGTCGATTGTGTGTGTCACGGTGGCCTGCCCCGGATTGTGATCCACGAGGACCTTCATTCCCCCGAGAAGGCGTTTCTTCGACGACACGCCGACGATGTCATCGTAGCGCATTTCCTGCCCAGGATGCAGATCCGTGTTCTGGAACACGATCCGGTCCTCGGTAAACACGGCGCCGTCCTTCGCCGAACCGAAGAGCGTCGCGTCGTAGAGGGCGACGACCTCGGCCGGCCTCACGGCAGGCGCATAGTCGGACAGGGCGTTCCGGAGCTTGTCATCCGGGATATTCGGGCGCACGTAGAGCCCGAGTCCAGGTGCATTTGGTATGTAACGTTCGATCAACTCTTTCACGCTGCCCTCACGGAAGAACGGCGAGAGACGACACGTTGAAGAACCCGTCCGTCAGATGAAGAATTCCGGATGGGAGGAGGCCGAACCATAGCTGCGAGGCCGCGCAGATAATCAGTACGACGATCGACGCAAGCGTCACGGCCTGAGACTGGAAGGCAGAATCGGCGTCGCTCTCGGGCGTCTTCATGAAGAAGAAGTACAGCACCCTCAGATAGTAGAACGCCGACACGGCGCTCGCCAGGACGCCGATAACGACGAGCCAGGTCATACCGGCGTCGACGGCGGGACCGAATACGCGCACTTTCCCGATAAATCCTGCAAAGGGCGGGAAACCGGCCAGACTGAACATGAAGAACGCCATGACGACACCCAGTACGGGTCGTTTCAAGCCTGCCCCAGCGAGAGATTCGAAGGTCTGCTCCCGTCCCTGATGACCGTCCCATTCAAACACGGCCATCACGCCGAACGCCCCGATATTCATTAGCGTATAGACGAGCATGTAATAAAGAACGCCCGAGTACCCTGCGGGTGAAGAGGCCGCCAGTCCGACGAGGACGTAACCTGCATGCGCGATCGACGAGTAGGCGAGCATGCGTTTCACGTTATTCTGCGATATCGCGAGCACATTGCCGACGACCATCGTTATCGCCGCGACGATTGCGAGCGTCAACTGCCAGGTCACACTATCTGCCGGAAGTGCGTACCAGCCTACCAGAACAAGCGCTGTAAACGCGGCCGTTTTCGATCCCGTAGCCATGAAGCCCGTCAGCGTTGTGGGGGCGCCCTGATACACGTCCGGCGTCCACATGTGGAACGGGACGGCGCTGACCTTGAAAAGGAAGCCGACGATCAGCAGCGCCGTACCGGCCCAGAATATCACAGGCGGTTTGCCCAGCGCCACCGACGACGCGATCTGCGGCAGATACATGGAACCGCTCGCCCCATAAATCAGGGCAATGCCGTACAGGAAGAATCCGGACGAGAACGCGCCGAGAAGGAAATACTTGAGCGCGGCTTCCGTTGCACCTTCGTCCTCGCGCACGAGTCCTGTGAGCGCGTAAAGGCAGATCGACATCGTTTCGAGGCCGATGAAGATCGTGATCAGATTGTTCGAGGATACCAGGAACATCATCCCGGCCGTCGCAAAACAGATCAGCGCATAGACCTCGCCGTAATTGTGTTTCAGGCGGGTCAGGTAGGGCACGGAGAGCACGATCGAGAGCGCCGCACTCAGGAGGACGACCATGTTCATGAACGCGGCCACTCCTCCATATCGGAGCAGTTCGGAAAAAGCGAGACCTCCGTATCCAAGGCGTCCGCTCTCTAACATGAGGGCTGCTGTCATACCGGCTGCGGAGATGACCGCAAGCCACGGAGAATCGTTCCAGAAACAGTCGACGACCACGACAATCAGACCGATCAAGCAGACAAGCACGATCGGGAACATGGCCCACAGATCAGCGGCAAACGAGTCGTACATCCAGTCGGTCTCCTAAACCCAGGAAAAAGATTCAATGGCCGTGGCAAGGTCGATGTCTGCCCGGGTCACCTTGTCACCCGCGTCGTGCGTTCGCAGCGTGAGCGTCACGCGGTTGTAAACGTTATGTATCTCCGGGTGATGATCCAGTTGTTCGGCTTCAAACGAAACCCTGATCAGAAAACTCACGGCTTCACGGAACGTACTGAACTGAAAGCTCTTCCTCACACTATCGTCCGCATGCTCCCATCCTGCCAGCCCACCAAGGGCCGATCGGATTTCATCGTCAGATAAAGGGGTACGTGCCATATCAGTTGCTCCTTGTCACAATAACCATCCACTATACAATACGAGCCACACAAGGAAGTATATAGGAACCAGAATGGGAAGGCTGTATCGCAGAAAATAGCCGGCGAAAGACGGGCAATCGACGCCGGCCGATTCGGCAATCGCCTTCACCATGAAATTCGGTCCGTTTCCGATATAGGTCATCGCGCCGAAGAACACGGCCCCGATCGAAATGGCCTGCAGAAACGCGGGCGCTCCAATACCCGGCATCGCAAAATTGGTCACCTGGGCTACAACATTGACATCCATCCCAAACTTGCCCATCGCGGCAGACAGGAATGAGACGTACGTCGGCGCATTGTCGAGCACGCCCGACAAGGCGCCGGTCCCCCAGTAAAACATCCCCACGGTCAGTGACTCATGATTCGCGTTCGCGAAATCGCGTATCAACTCGAGCGCCGGCTGCATCGTCAGGAAGATGCCGATGAACAACCAGGCCACTTCCTTGATCGGCGCAAAGTTGAAGTCGTTGGCATCGTGCGCCTCCTGACTGGCATAGCGGTAGGCAAAGTAGCAGATCGAGAACATGACCAGCTCGCGAATGCCGAACGGCAAGTGAAAATCGCCGAAATGGAGCACCGGGACCCACGAGAATACGTTCGGGTCGATGAAAACCGCCAGAACCACGGCCGCCAGCCAGAAGAAGTTCTTTCGCCCGCTGATGTGCACCTTGGTCACGCCATCCCTCAATTCCGTCGTGCAGAGCGCCGTGTTCCGACGATCAAAGACGTAGAAGACCGCAAGGATCAAGAGGACGGTGGGTAACCAGGCATACCAGACATGCTCCAACGTCCAGAAGAATGGAACGCCACGCAGGAAACCAAGGAATAGCGGAGGATCCCCAATCGGCGTCAACCCGCCACCAACGTTGGATACGATAAATATAAAGAAAATAATATGATAGGCCTTTATCCTGCCCTGATTCAGCCGCATGTACGGCTGTATCAGCAGCATAGAAGCGCCCGTCGTACCGATCACGTTCGAAATCACTGCGCCGACGAAGAGCATCGTCGCGTTCGCCAGTGGAGTGCCCTTGCTGTTCACCCTGATGAGGATGCCACCGGAGGCGATAAACAGCGATGCGAGCAACGCAATAAATGAGAGGTACTCCGTCAGCGCATGCATGATCGGCGTGGGCGAATGCATGACGAAGTAGTAATAGATCCCCGTCAGCACCCCCAGTCCGACCGCGTACCTGTGATAATGATGATGCCAGTGGCTCTCGTAAAGAAGAGGGCCCGTCGCGATCATCAGCAGCAGCAGAATGAACGGGAGGATCAGCCAGACAGGAGGCGCCTCTTCGTGCTCAATCTCCTGGCCGCCGGCTTCCGACATCGCGTGCGCGACCTCGGAAGGTAGGCCCTCGGCGCTTACGGCCGCCGTCGTATCCACCGACGGCGCCTCCTCGACCTGCTGCGCCAGAACGTTCGATCCGGCGAGCCACAGGGATCCGAAGAGCACAGCCGTAGCCGCCCTACTCATCCAAGTCGGCACAGTAGTCGTCTGGTCGGCATTTCGGATCATGCGATGCAGGGGAATTTGAGGCGAGTCAGTCTGCTTTCGTGGTCTCCGCCAACAAATCGTGACGGATCACGAAGCCCTCCGACTCCGGATTTAACGCGACCGCATCTCGCTTTATTTCGACGGTCTGAAGGATCGCCGCCGTCGAGACTTCACTGGTGTCGAGGAAGACCTTCGGGGCGAGGCCGATCCAGATCATGAATACGGCCAGTGGCACCAACAACGCGATCTCGCGGAGATTCAGGTCGGGCATCGACCTGTTTTCGTCCTTGTCGAGGGGCCCGAAGAACATCCGGTAGAGCAGCCAGAGAAGATAGTACGCGGCGAAGATCACTCCGGAGGTCGCGACGGCAATCAGCACCGGACGACCGACCGTGTCACTCGCGAAGGATCCGAGCAGAATCAGAAACTCGCCGACGAAGCCGTTCAGCCCTGGAAGTCCGACGGAAGCCAGTACGGTCAGCGCCATGAAGAAGCTGAGCACCGGCACGGACTTGGCAATGCCGCCGTAATCCGACATCAGGCGCGTGTGACGCCGCTCATACAGCATCCCGATAATGAGAAAGAGGGCGCCCGTCGAAATACCGTGGTTGATCATCTGGATCATCGCGCCCTGCATTGCCTCCTGCGTGAAAGCGAAAATCCCCAACACGACGAATCCGAGGTGTGAGACCGACGAGTAGGCGATCAGCTTCTTGGCGTCCTTTTGTCCCGCCGCCACGAGCGCCCCGTACACGATCCCGATCACGGCCAGAATTGCGATAAAAAGGGCCATCTGCGTCGCAGCGTTCGGAAAGAACGGCAGACAATATCGAACGAGTCCATACGTACCCATCTTCAGCAGGACGCCGGCAAGAATTACCGATCCGCCGGTCGGAGCCTGGACGTGCGCATCAGGAAGCCAGGTGTGCAGCGGAAACAGCGGCACCTTGATCGCGAAAGCCAGCGCGAAGACGGAGAACAGCCAGATCTGCTCCTTGATCGGAATGGCATACTCGAGCAGCTTGAACCAGTCGGTAGTGAACACGCCGTCGTTCACGACCGCGCCCGCAGCGTATCCCAGATACAGGATGCCGACCAGCATCAGAAGTGAGCCCGCCAGCGTGAAGAGCACAAACTTTATCGCGGCGTAAATGCGGTTCTCCCCTCCCCATATGCCGATGATGAAGTACATCGGTATCAAGGTCAGCTCGAAAAAGATGTAGAAGAGCAGCAGGTCAAACGAAGCAAAGACCCCGACAATCCCCGTCTGGAGGAGCAGGATGAGCGCGTAGTATCCCTTGACGTGCTTGCCGATGTACGTCCAAGAGCACAGAACGACGATCGGGCCGAGCAGGGTTGAAAGGAGGATCAGCAGGAGGTTGATCCCATCCACGCCGACGAAATATTTCACATCGAGCCCCGGCAGCCAGGAATCCGAAAGGTTCACCAACTGGGCGCCCGCAAGACTCGGGTCGAAACCGCCGTAGAGTCCGAGCGAGACGACAAATGTCGCCAGCGTCGTCACGAGTGCGATCCAACGAACCGCCGCGTCCCTCGGGGCGAAGAGGAGCACGACCATCCCGATGATCGGGAGGAAGATGACTACCGAGAGCAGGAGGGGAATTTCAGCCAGTGTTGCCATCCGTACGCTCTGCTCCTAACCTAACCAGATGAAAAGTCCAACCAGGACAACAACCCCGAGTACGATCGCCATGGCGTAGGTCTGCACCACGCCGGTCTGGACCTTGCGCATGCGGAACGCCGCCGTCTGCACCGCATTGGCCAGCCCGTTGACCGCTCCGTCTATGACGCGCTCGTCAAACCTCGTGACGCCGTGATCGGCCAGCCAGACGATCGGATCGATGACCCACTTCTGATAGAACTCGTCCCAGTAATACTTGTGGGAAAACAGCGAGTAGGCCCCGTTCAGTGATTTCTTCAGACGCGCGTCGAAATCCAGACCGTACCGGCTGAATCGGCTCCAGCCGTATGCCAATCCTCCAATCGCCAGCAGACCGCTGACAACGATCAAAGTCCACTCCGTCGCCAGCGGGACGGCGTGTTCCGCAATGGCAAGCTCAGCCACCGGGCCGCCGAACGGCTTGCCTAGCCAATGATGAATCCAGTTAAACTCTCCGTGACCGATCACCGCCGGCAGTCCAACGAATCCGCCAATGACCGACAGAATCCCAAGCGCCCACAGTGGCAAGGTCATGCTGGCAGGGGATTCGTGCGGTTTGATGGCGTCGGAATGTGGCCAGCGTTCTTTCCCGTGGAACGTGAGAACCAGAGCGCGCGCCATGTAAATCGCGGTCAACAGCGCCGTAATAAGTCCGACGATCCAGAGAACGTAGACCAACGTCTGTCCCTCGACATAGCCCGATTCGAACGCCTTGAACAGGATCTCGTCCTTCGAGAAGAACCCCGCAAAACCGGGAATACCCGCAATGGCCAGCGTCGCAAGCAGGAAGGTCCAGTACGTCGACGGCATGTACTTCTTCAGCCCTCCCATATTCCGCATGTCCTGCACGTCGAACTCACCTTTGTGGCCCTCGTGATGGAGCTCGTGCTCCACGTGGTGCATCGCGTGAATCACGCTGCCGGAGCCGAGAAAGAGGCACGCTTTGAAGAAGGCGTGCGTCATGACGTGGAAGATCGAAACGTAGAACGCCCCGCACCCCGCGGCGAGAAACATGTATCCGAGCTGTGAGACCGTCGAATAGGCAAGGACTCGCTTGATGTCGTTCTGTGTAATCGCGATGGTTGCGGCCATAATTGCCGTCGCGGCGCCTATCGTCGCGATGATGAGCATGATGCCGGGTGCAGCCAGCACCAGAGGTGACAGTCGCGCCAGGAGGTACAAACCGCTCGTTACCATGGTGGCGGCATGGATCAGCGCCGAAACCGGGGTTGGACCCGCCATCGCATCGGGAAGCCAGACAAACAGGGGTATCTGCGCACTCTTACCGGTTGCGCCGATAAAGAGAAGCAAAACGACCCACGAAATAGTCGTGGTCGAAAGGGTCGCCGTGCCTGCCAGGACGGTATCGAAATCGAGTCCGCCCAGCTCCCGGAACAGCAGAAACATCCCCATCAGGAATGCAAAGTCTCCGATCCGGTTCACGATAAACGCCTTCATCGCGGCCGCACTCTTCGAAAGGTCCTCATACCAGAATCCGATCAGCAGGTACGAACAGAGTCCGACTCCCTCCCATCCGAGGAACAACCCCACGAGATTGTCACTCAGCACGAGATTGAGCATCGCGAAAATGAAGAGATTCAGGTAGGCGAAGTAGCGCCAGTAGCCGGGATCATCGCCCATGTACCCGATCGAGTACACGTGAATCAGCGCGCCGACGCCTGTGACGACCAGCGTCATGAGCAGCGACAGCTGATCGATCCGGTAGGCCACGTCGATAGAAAGATTACCGGATGCCACCCAGTGATACAGTACGACGACGTTCGGCTCGACGAACGAGAGAAACAGATTGGCCGCCAGCAGGAAGGGCACGATGACGGCCAGACAGGCCACCGCCGAAATCAACGCTTTCTGCTTTCTCCAGCCGGGTACGAAAAGCCCCAGCAGTCCGTTTAACACTGTTCCGAGCAGCGGAAGGAGGATGATGAGTGTTACGGGCTGTGTCATGGGAGACTTCGTCGCGTCACAATCGGACGCTGATTACCATTTCAGGAGGTTCAGTTCGTCGACATTTACAGTCGTTCGCCGTCTGAAGAGCGCGATCACGATCGCGAGACCGACGGCGGCCTCCGCGGCCGCAACCGAAATCACGAAGAACACGAGGATCTGACCCGAAGACTCACTCAAGAACTGGCTGAAGGCGACGAGCGACAGATTGACGGCGTTGAGCATCAGCTCGACCGACATGAAGATGACGATCACATTGCGGCGCAAAAGCACGCCGAAAACACCGATCGTGAACAAGACAGCGCTCAGCGCGAGATACCAGTCGAGAGGGACACTCATAGCAATTCAGCGGCCGATCGGTTTGTAAATCGCGTCATACGAACCTCTTCTTTGCGAGAAGGACCGCGGCGATTGTCGCTGCCAGGAGCAACACGGCGATAAACTCCAAGTGGAAAGCATAACGCGTGAACAGCTCGCGACCTATCGCGCCCGCCGTGCCGACCGCCGTAGCGTCAGGGCCCGGCTCCTCGGGAAATCCGCCCATGGCCACGACCACCACATAAACGAGTTGCGAGAGTACAACGAGTCCCAGTCCGAATGCGACGACCTTCTTCCAACTGATCTCGCCGACCCTCGGGAGTGCGTCGAGATTGAGAAGCATGATCACGAACAGGAATAAAACCATGATCGCGCCGGCGTAGACCAAGATCTGGATTACACCGATGAACTCAGCCTGCAAAAGGATGTATGCCGAGGCAATACAAAAGAAGTTGAGTACGAGCCAAAGGGCACTACTCACAGGGTTGCGGGCGATGAGCATCCCGATGGCAGATGCAATGGCAATGACCGCGATCAGAAAGAAAAGCGCTGCTTCTGCCATCAAGCGGTGTCGATTCTCAGTGGGAGCCCTCAGGAAATGGCCTACTCAAACGGGTTTCTAAACTATTGAATCGGATTTCTTGCATCAAGGAACATCAAGGAAGATTCGAAGAACACCAGAAGGCAAATACCAAATACCGAATACCGAATACCGAATACCGAATACCAAATACCAAATACCAAATACCGAACACCGAATACCAAATACCGAACACCGAACATCGAACACCGAACACCGAACATCGAACACCGAACACCGAATACCGAACACCGAACACCGAACATCGAACACCGAACATCGAACACCGAACACCGAACACCGAACACCGAACACCGAACATCGAACATCGAACATCGAACATCGAACACCGAACAAGTTCATGTTTGGTATTTGGTATTCGATGTTTGAAGTTCTTCGGCACTATTCGTCAGCCACTACGTAGTATTTTGTTTTGACGAACGTGAGATGATCCCCAAGGAACTCTTCAAGAAGATCCGCCGCATCGAGATTCAGACGAAGGGTCTCGTTGAAAACATTTTCGGAGGCGAGTATCACTCGGCCTTCAAGGGCCGTGGTATGGAATTCGCCGAAGTGCGTCCATACCAATATGGGGATGACATTCGTTTCATTGATTGGAACGTTTCGGCGCGAACCGGCGATACGTTCGTCAAAGTCTTCGAAGAGGAACGCGAACAGACGCTCATGCTCGCGGTGGATATTTCGGGATCGGGTGATTTCGGCTCGCAAACACAGTTCAAGCGCGAAATGGCCGCCGAAATCTGCGCGGTCATCGCGTTCAGTGCGATCCAGAACAACGACAAAGTGGGGCTGCTCCTGTTTTCAGACGACGTTGAGTTGCTCGTGCCGCCCAAAAAGGGGCGACGGCACGTTTTGAGAGTGATCCGGGACCTGTTCGCGCATGAGCCGCGCTCGAGAGGAACCAATATCGCCAACGCGCTGGAGCACGTCCTCCATCTCCTGAGAAGACGCTCGATCGTGATTCTGATCAGCGATTTTCTCGACGTGCGCTTTGAGCGCGAACTCCGCGCGGTCAGACAACGTCACGATACGATCGCTATCCAGTTGCACGATCCGAGAGAAGCGTCGCTGCCGGCACTGGGGCTCCTCGAGTTGACCGACGGGGAGACGGGCGTGACAACCGTTATCGATACCGGCAACAAGCACGTCAGAGGCACCTTTGCGGCCGAAGCACGCGCGCGACAGGAGCAGCTCGAGACGTTATTCAAACGACTGCAGCTCGACACCATAAACATTCGAACGGATCAAGGGTATGTGGATCCGCTCGTCCGTTTCTTCAAAGCTCGTCACGGCCGCAGATGAGGTTCTTTGTCACCATAGGATTCTTTCTACTCCTGATCACAGGTTGGGCCACACCTGGCGTGGCGCAATCGGCTTCAGTGGGTATCTCGACGGACTCTGTCCTTGTCGGGGAGCGTTTCCATTTCACCGTCAACGTTCACGCAAAGCCGGGCCAGGTGGTCCTGTTACCGTCATTGAGTCAGGGTTCGCTGCCCCTTGGTGACGTAGAGTTCATCCGCCGGGTGTCGCAACCGGGTCCGCCCGCTTCAACTGACTCGGCCACCTACGAAGTGGCCGTCTTTGGCATCGACAGCGCGCTGGTGGGCGGCCTGCCCATAGCCGTGATCAAAACGGACGGAGACACGCTTTTCTTTGCATCGCCAACCGTTCCCGTAGGCATCCGGTCCGTAGTACCGGAGGACGCGGCCGGACTGAAGGACCTGGCGCCCCTTGCCACTTTCCCGCTAACGCTCTGGCCGTGGATTGTGGGGACGGTCCTGGCCCTCGCGCTGGCGTGGTTCCTTTTCGGTTACTTCCGGAAACGGGGATCGAAAAAACCGGCTTCCGTCGATAAAATCGCGCCTCGGATCGATCCCTACGATGAAGCACTGGGACGGCTTCGTTCCCTCGCGGATGTACATGCCGACAGCGAAGAGGATATCCAGCAGTACCACGATGAATTGTCCGACATTCTCCGCACCTACATCGAAAAAACCCTCGCCGTCCCTGCGCTGGAGCGCACGACAGGAGAGCTGCTCGGCGCCTTGAGCCAACTGTCGCAAGTTGCTTCCGACTACGTCTCAGAGGAAGTCGTCCAACGCGTGGCAGAGACGCTGGGAATTTCCGATCTGGTGAAATTCGCCAAATACTCCTCACGGGAAGTCGAGAACCGCCGGGCACTCGACCTGGCCCGGGAGTCTATCGAGGACATCGAAGGAGGCCGCCGGAGGCGTATGGCCATGCAGGAGGCTGAAGCAGAAACAGTATGAACCGGTTCTCGACGCAAATCATTGGCCGGCTTGCGAATGCTCGGCTAGACGGAAGATGACCATTGGAGTCGACTGAGCTATGGTGTTCCTGAATCCTTACTGGCTTGTGCTCCTCTTCGCCCTGGTGGCGGCGTTTATTTGGAGCCTTTTCCGGCGACGGGGCTACGAAGGCCTTCGATTCAGCGACGTGCGCCTGACGGAAGGGACGCCCTCTACTGTCTGGTCTCGACTGCGGCATGCGCCCGCCGGACTGCGCTTCGGGGCCCTCGCCCTCGCCATCGTCGCTCTGGCACGGCCGCAAGATCCCAACACCACCACCGAACGTTATGCGGAAGGAGTCGACATCATGCTGGTGCTCGACACCTCGACCTCGATGAAAGCGCAGGATTTTCGCCCCAATCGGTTTATCGCGGCGCGCGACGTGGCCTCTGAGTTTATCTCGGAACGCGTGTCAGACCGCATTGGACTGATCGTGTTCGCCGCACAGGCCTTCACGCAAGTCCCGCTGACGATCGATTACCCCTTCCTCCAGGAAATGCTCAATCGCGTCGAAGTCGGGATGATCGAGGACGGAACGGCCATCGGGACGGCGCTGCTGACGGCCGTGAATCGCCTGAAGGATTCGGAGGCCAAGAGCAAGGTCGTCATTCTCCTGACTGACGGTCAGAACAACCGCGGCGAGATCGACCCGGCGACTGCAGCCGACGCGGCGAGCGCCATGCACGTGCGTGTTTACACCATCGGGGTCGGCGCCCACGGCTCCGCCCCGTTCCTGGCCGACGATCCATTCTATGGACAACGCATGATGCAAATCCCTGTCGAGATTGACGAGGACATGCTGACCGCCGTCGCGGAGAAATCCGGGGGGAAATATTTCCGCGCAACCAATGCCGGCGCCCTCCGTGCCATATACGAAGAGATCGGCGATCTCGAAAAGACAAAGATCCAGGAAAGGATCTACACGCAATACGACGAGCTGTACCCATACTTCCTCTGGCCGGCGTTCGCTCTGCTGCTTCTCGAGATCTTGCTGAGCACGACTAGACTGAGACAGCTTCCCTGATGGATTGGCTACACCCGATATATTTAAGTGCGCTAGCCGCCGTTCCGGTGGCGGTGGCCCTCTATGTCTGGGCGGCGTTCAAGCGTCGGGCCGCCATGAAACGATTCGGCGATTTCGCCATGGTTCGGCAGCTTGCGCAGTCCATCAGTCCCCGTCTGCGCCGCTGGAAGAGCGCGTTCACCGTGGTCGCCGTCGGGTTGATCGCGTTGTCCCTTGCGGGACCGCGATTCGGGACAAAACTCAAGGAGTTCAAACGTGAAGGTGTCGACCTTGTCATCGCACTCGACGTGTCGCAATCGATGCTCGCTGAGGATGTGCTTCCAAATCGACTGACACGCGCCAAGTACGAAATCGGGAAGCTGCTCGACAACCTGCAAGGAGACCGCGTGGGCCTGGTCCTTTTTGCGGGAGACGCATTCGTTCAGTGTCCGCTGACCCTCGATTACTCGGCCGTGCGTCTCTTCCTCGACATCGCGGCGCCTTCTCAGATTCCAACGCCGGGTACGGATTTCGGTGCGGCCCTGAACAAGACGGTTCAGGTGTTTACGGGCGGCGCCAACAAGGACAATCCCGACGCCGACCACACGAGAGCGCTGCTCATCGTATCCGACGGCGAGAATCATGCGCCCATCGACGATGCGGTGAAGGCCGCAAAAGATGCGAAGCTCGTAATCTTTGCGACCGGTGTAGGGGAAGCTGACGGGGTTCCGGTTCCCGTCTACCAGCGAGGACGTCGCGTCGGTTTCAAGAAGGACAAGGATGGGAACACGGTACTGACTCGCCTCGAAGAAGACCGGCTGCAGGAGCTGTCAGAGGGCGGCGGTTACTTCCGTATCACCCGAACCTCGAGCTCTCTTCCCGAAATGGCCGATGCGCTGAAGCGGCTCGACCGGCAGGAATTCGACTCCGAAACCTTCGAGGAATACGAGGAAAAATACCAGTGGCCGCTCCTACTCGGCGTAGTGCTCCTCATTCTCGAAATGCTCATCCCCGACAGGGTAATGGGGCGGGTCCAACGACCCGGAGCCTACGTAGCCTCCGAAGATGAGCCGGCGCGGGAAACCCCGCTCGACCTTCCCGAGAACGGCGGCGAGGGTTCGCGCGTTGAATCACCGGCGTCGGTCGCATAAAACGTCTGAGAATCACAGTCTATCATCATGCTGACGCGTTTTCTCATCCTGCTTCTCATCGCGGCAATCGGGTTCGGTGACAACACCGATAAGGGCCGTAAGGGAAACAAACGATACCACGAGAAGAAATACGAAGAGGCGGCCACGCTTTTTCGGGAGGGACTCGAAGCATCTGATGAGTCGACGGACGCGAAACTCCGGAGTGGTCTCGCGAATAACCTCGGCTGTGCGCTGAATCGCACGGAGTCGTACGAAGAGGCCACGAAAGCTTTTTCGGAGGCCATCCAACTCGCCTCCACGGAAGAGGAACTGACCCGCAGCGCGTACAATGCGGGCAATAACGCATTTCAGGCACAGGACCCGCAGAAGTCGCTCGAGTACTACAAGCAATCGATGATTGCCGACCCGACCAACGACAATGCCCGCTTCAACTACGAATTCGTGCGGCGCATGATGCAGCAGCAGAAACAGGATGGAGGGAAAGGCGACAAACAGCAGAAGCAGGACCAGCAAAATGATGATCAGCAGCAGCAGCAAGACGACGAGCAGAAGCAGGACGATCAGCAGCAGCAGGACGACCAGAAGGGGGGCAAGTCTGACGATCAGCAGCAGCAGCCTGAAGACGAACAGCAGAAGGAGTCCGAGCAGCAGGAAGAGCAAGGCATGAGCAAAGAACAGGCCCAACAGATCCTCAAGGCGCTCCAGAATGACGAAGAAGAACTGATGCGCCAAGTCTGGCGCATGAAGGGTAAGCCCAGAACTGTCGATAAAGACTGGTAGTAATGCGCCAATCGACAGCCTCACACGTTCCGACCCGACCGGCTCGCCTGTCGGGGTGCGTTCACGTAGCGATCCTGATGCTGATCGTATGCGGAACGCCGTTCATCACGCTTGGGCAGGTCCGCGTGACCGCCTCCGTAGACGAAAAGACGATCGGGACGGAGGATGTCGCTCGCTACACGATCGAAATCCGGGGCGCGCCGTTTTCTGACGTCACGACGCCCCAGCCCCCGTCCTCCAAGGAGCTTTCGCTCGTCCAGCGGTCGCCGAGCACACAGCAGAATATCTCGATTGTCAACTCCGACGTTGAGCGCAGCCTGAGCTTTACATGGCAATACCGGCCCAATGGCGAGGGCAAAGGAACGATTGGCGCCGCCGAAGTCAAAGTGGCAAACAAGACCTACAAGACCGACCCTATCGATATAACGGTCGTCCCTCAGGCTCAGCGCCCCGCTCGGACCCCGAATCAGTCCGGAAGGTGGCTCTTCCCCGATGCAGATGACGACACGGGCGATCAGCCCGAAGTGACGAAAACCGATGTCTTCATTCGCGCCGTCCCTTCCAAGAAGATCGTCTTCCAGAACGAACAGCTCTCGATCGATTACGTGCTCTTCTTTCGACATGGGGTCCTTCTTCGCAACAGCCGGCTCGCCGACTCGTGGGACACGGAAGGTTTCTGGCGAGAAGACCTCGAGGTCCAACAGCGGACGAACATGCGCACGGAGATCGTAGACGGACTCCGATACAACGCCGTCACGCTGAAACGCGTCGCCCTCTTCCCGACGCGAAGCGGTAAGCTGGACATCGAGCCACTTCGGATCGAAACAAAGGTGGCTCTGCCGAGAAATTCGGGAGCGTTCCGATCACTGCTCCTCCAGAACGCTGCACGCTTCCAATCTGCCACCGTCACGTCACCGCCCATCGATGTGACGGCGAAACAGCTGCCCAATCCGCCTGCCTCGTTTCACGGCGCCGTGGGCACTTTTGCCCTGCACACCAGCGTGAGTCGCACCGACGTCGAAGCGGGCGAGCCGGTGCAGCTGACCATCACCATCTCGGGCCGCGGCAACATTGCTACGCTCGCCGAACCACCTCTGGAGCTTCCGCCTCTGATCGAACGCTTCGGACCCGAAGTCTCAGATTCGATCGACAGATCGAAACAGTACGTCGAAGGCATCAAGACATTCACGTACACCCTCGTTCCCAACTCGGACGGAAGGCACGTTATTCCTTCTTTTACAATACCTTACTTCAATCCGGAAAGCGGTGAGTACCGCGAAATGAAGTCGAGCGACATTGCGATCAACGTGACGGGATCGGTAAAGCCGGCGGCGGCGACGGTCCCGACGACGCGTTTTCCTGCGAACGACGTGGCGGCCCTTCACGACGAAGTAGCCAAGTGGCGACGGGCCGGCGGAAGTCCACTCTACCGGATGGCGTGGGCTTACGTGGTCCTGATCCTCCCCGTCTTTGCGCTCGGAGGTCTGTTTCTGTATCGCAAGCGCATGGAGAAACTCGCGACGGACGAACGATATGCCCGAAGCCGCAGGGCGCACCCTGCCGCGAAGAAGCACCTTAAGCAAGCGGAGATCCTCCTGAAGAAAGGCGACGGGCGGGCTTTGTACGAGGAAATAATTCGTGCTGTGCTGGGCTTCGTCGGGGACCGGCTCAATATTTCGCCGCAGGGCATGACGTCAGCACAGCTCGCCTCGGCTCTCCGGATGCGCCATACGCCGGACAATCTCGTCGAGGGAATCGTCGAGCTCGCGCTTGAGGCTGACGCAGCCCGGTTTTCTCCCCAGCCGCCTGATAGGGACATGATGCAGGATGTTATCGAACGGGCCGCCGGACTGATCGCAGGGCTCGATGAACACGTCAAAGCGCACGGTACAGGTGAATAGGGGCCGCATGATCCGCATGATCCTTTTGGTGACGCTTGTCGCCGCCGCCTTTCCGGCGCATGCCGGCGACGATGATGGCGACGACGGCCTGCCCACGGCTATGCGCGCCTACGAGGATGGTCTGAAGGCGTATTACGACGGTGACTATCAGACGGCTCTCGACTCCTTCCTCTCCGTCGAAGAAACAGGTTATCGCAGCGGGGCGCTGCTCTACAACATCGGCAACACCTATTTCCGACTCAATCGTCTCGGCATGGCCGTTGTGTACTACGAGAGGGCCCGCATGCTCATTCCCTCCGACGACCTGCTCAATCACAGCGCGCGCGTCGCCCAGCGGAAGACAAAGAACCACTTCAATACGATTCCACGCCCGTTCTGGAAACAGTGGTGGGACGCAGCCGTCGCCAGGATCGGACCCGTGTGGATGTATTTTGTCGGCCTTTGTTTCTACCTTACGGCCGCGGTATTCATCGGCGTCCGTATTTGGACAGGATCGCGTAACGATTGGCTCAGGCGCGGAATCGCCCTCTGCCTCGTAGCCGGCCTGCCTTTCCTGGGCTCCGCGTTTGTCGCTTCTCATGACCAGGCGACGCATCGCCACGCCGTCGTCATCGATCTGCAGGCCGACTTGAAAGAAGCTCCTTCGGATGGTGCGGCGACCGGCAAGCGTGTGTATGAGGGACTGGTCGTCGATTTGCTCGGCAAGGAAAACGAGTGGGTCCGCGTTGGATTGCCCGACGGTACTACTGGCTGGTTGGTAGATGATGTCATCGAAGAAGTCTGATCGTATCGAGCGGAACAACACGCTGATCGATCCCTCAGGCCGGTTATCGACGGGTCGTCTCGGATCGCAAGTCGATCCGCACTCGCTCGTCAATCACCAGGCCGGGTGGATCGAGGTCGTGTGTGGACCCATGTTCTCGGGAAAGACCGAGGAGTTGATCCGGCGTTTGCGAAGGGCCCAGATCGCGCGGCAGCGCGTCGAGATCTTCAAGCCCACGATCGATGTCCGTTACTCGCTCGATGCCGTCGTATCACACGATGAGACGGCAATCAAGTCGGTAGCTGTCGACACGGCGGAACAGATCCTGCTGTTGGCGGGATCGGCCCTCGTTGTGGGCGTCGATGAGGCGCAGTTCTTCGGTCTCGAACTGGTTTCGGTCGTTCAAATGCTGGCGCAACAGGGCCGACGCGTCGTCATCGCAGGACTGGATCTCGATTACCGCGGCGTTCCGTTCGAACCCGTTCCGCAGCTGATGGCCGTCGCCGAATATGTAACGAAGCTCCACGCTGTCTGCATGGTCTGTGGTGGACCGGCGATCTTTTCACAGCGTCTCGTCAAGGAAGGGAAGCGCGTGCTCGTCGGCTCAAAATCAGCATACGAGCCGCGATGCCGGAGCTGCTTCGTGCCTCCGGTCGAAGCCAAACCGAAAGGGAGGCGGCCGAAAGCACAGAAATCGAAGGCGCCTAAAACAGTAAATCCCGCGACAGCAAGAGACAAACCCTAGGCCGCCCCAAGCACCCTGAACGAAGCGGGATCATCGCTCGCGCGTCAGGGGTTGCAACACAGATCATCAAGCGCGCGCAAACTGGCCGCAACCGACATCCAGACTAACAATAATGGCCGGCGACAGATTCTTAGTATCCGCTCGAAAGTACCGTCCGCAGACCTTCACCGAACTCGTAAGCCAGGAGCATGTGGCTGAGACGCTGCGCAATGCGCTCCGTCTCGATCGCGTCGCGCATGCTTATCTGTTCTGCGGCCCGCGCGGCGTGGGCAAGACCTCTGCCGCCCGGATTCTCGCAAAAGCGATCAACTGCCAGACACCGCCTGAACAGCGGACGAACATGGACCCGTGCCGGATCGTGCGAATCGTGCCAATCGTTTGAGCAGGGTCGCAGCCTGAACGTAATCGAAATCGACGCGGCATCGAACAACGGCGTCGACGACATCCGCGCCCTTCGGGAGGCTGTTCGGATTCCCCCAGCGTCCGGCGTCAAGAAAGTCTACATAATCGACGAGATCCACATGCTGTCGAAGCAGGCGTTCAATGCCTTGCTGAAGACGCTCGAGGAACCTCCCCCGTTCATCCAGTTCATTTTCGCGACGACTGAGCCGCACAAATTGCTGCCGACCGTACTGTCGCGTTGTCAGCGCTTCGATTTTCGGCGGATTTCTGTGCCCGACATCGTGGAGCGTCTTCGCGCCATCTGCGAAGAAGAAAGCATCGAAGCCGACGAGGCCTCCCTCCGCTTGATAGCCCGCAAGGGCGACGGCGCGCTTCGGGATGCCTTTTCGACCTTCGACCAGGCGGTCATTCTCGGCGGCAAGAAGCTCGTCTATGATGAAATCGTCGACGCCCTGGGCGCCGTCAATATCGATACGTATTTCGAGACGACCGCGCTCATCGCCGACAGGGACCGGGCGGGCTTGCTCGGCCTCGTGGAGCGATTGGCTGCAACGGGCACCGATTTCGACGAATTCCTGTCAGGTCTGACCGATCATCTTCGCGACGTCCTTATTACCGTGACGACCGGCCAGACGGATCTGATCGAGGCTGACAAAGGAACACTGTCGCGCTACGCTGAGGAGGGCAAGCGCTTCGAGGAATCAGATCTCCTTCGGCATCTTATCATCGTGAACGAGGGACAGGAGGCCTTGAAGCGTGCGGTCAAACCGCGCCTTCGACTCGAGCTGACACTTC
The DNA here is from genome assembly GCA_963768715.1 of uncultured Bacteroidota bacterium. GTDB lineage: Bacteria > Bacteroidota > Rhodothermia > Rhodothermales > DATKEJ01 > DATKEJ01. The sequence goes on along the minus strand of CAVYJC010000008.1, from coordinate 118,837 downwards.
TGAAAATGGCCTCGCTCGAGAAGGCCGCCGATCTTCAGAGGATCATCGATCGTATCGATTCGATTGCGGCCACTCAAGAAGATGAGCCTTCCACGGAGGTTCGGCCAGACAAGTCGAAGCAGCCATCGGTCGCGGCGAAGCCTGTCGTCGCCACGACGCAACTACCTGTCGACAGGGAGCAAAGTGCGGAAACACCCCCCGTAGAGACAACGGCTGTGGCAGCACCCGAGCCCGCGGATACGACCTCAGCGTCGGCTTCGCAGGAAGAAGCGGGCGAACCACCGAAAGCTGAACCGGAGGTGGATTCGGCGCCGATTACAGAGGTGGTCCCTCCGCCTCCAGTTGAAGAGCCCGGATCCGAGATCAAGGACGTCGTGGAAGAACCCGCACCGGCACCGGCCCGTCAATCGGGCTCGCTTTTCGGCGCACCGGCACTGAAAGCGGTCAGACCAAAGCGGTCGAAGCCGAAAGATCCTCCGAAGGAATCAGCCCGAGATGCGGATCAGCCGGAAGGCTCGGTGAAAATGACATCTCTGGAGGGGGTCTGGGGCAACTACATCAAGGACGTGACATCACAACGAATTCACTTCGGCGCCCTCCTGCAGCATACGAAGCCGGCTTCTGTTGACGGCGACATGATAAGGATTGCCGTCCCGGATGAGTTTCACGAGCGAATGCTCGGGCGAGAGTCCGACTATCTGAGCGAGCGCCTGCGCACCGTAATGTCTGTCGAATCGAGATTGTCGATGCGGTTCTTCGTGTCGAATGAGGTTGCGATGGCTCCCGAGGAGGCAGACGTCGATCCGCTCGAGCGCGTCAAGAAGCTGCGACAGGACAATCCCATTATTAAAGCTCTGTTCGACGAATTCGGCGGCGAACTCGTCTGGTAGGAAGAGCACAACCAGAGTAGAGAAACATGGATCTGAATATGGCCGATCTTTTCGGCAAAATGGCGGAAATGCAGCAGCGCGTCGCTGAAGTTCAGGAAGCGCTGGCAAAGATGACCGTGACGTCCGAAGCCGGAGGCGGGATGGTTACTGTCAAGGCAAACGGCGCCCAGCGCATCCTTAGCATCAAGGTCGATCCTTCGGTCGTAGACTCCGAGGACGTCGAGCTGCTCGAAGACCTGATCGTCGCCGGTGTCAACAAGGCGCTCGAAGATGCAGCGGCTCTTGCCAAGCAGGAGATGGGACGCACGGCCGGCGACCTGCTCCCGCCGGGAATGGACCTTTCCAATATGGGTCTCTGATCCGAACCGCATCGCTTAGTCGCCAAACCGCTCATGCAGATTACATCTGAAGCTGTCGAGACCCTCGTCGAGCAGTTCGCAAAGCTCCCGGGAATCGGACGCAAGACGGCGCGCCGCCTGACCGCATATGTACTCAAAATGCCGCGGCAGGAGGTTGTCCGCATCGCCGACGCCCTTGTCTCGGCGAAAGACCGCGTCAAATTCTGCTCGGTATGCTTCAATGTCACCGACCACGACCCGTGCGCGATCTGCTCCTCGGGCAAGCGTGATCAGGAAGTCGTTTGCGTCGTCGAGGAGCCGTCGGATCTGATGGCGGTCGAGCGCACGAATGAGTACAGCGGGGTGTATCACGTCCTCGGCGGCGTAATCTCACCGCTTGACGGAATAGGACCCGAAGATCTGAAGATCCGTGAGTTGGTTACCCGAGTCGCGGGTGGCAATGACCACCCGGCGATAAAGGAAGTCATCCTCGCCGTGAACCCCAACGTCGAAGGAGACACGACAGCCTACTACATCGGGCAGCTCCTGCAGCCGTTCGGCGTGCGCGTGACCCGGCTCGCACACGGCATCCCCGTCGGAAGCGATCTGGAATTCGCCGACGAGGCCACGCTGGGCCGGGCGCTGGAAGGCCGCGTCGGACTCTAGCCGGGCAGGACCTTGCTCAGCCGCCGCAACGCGATAATTCTCTCTCTGCCAATCCTGTTCGTACTGGCAGGCTATCTGGTCTATCCGGCGCTCAGGACCTTCGTCCTCGGTCTTCGGCCCGATCTGATCGCGTCTTTCTTCAGCGACTGGCGCTCCGCAAATGTTCGAGCGCTCTGGAATTCTGTCTTCATCTCGGTGGTGACCGTCGTCGGGAGCGGCGTTACCGGCACCGCGCTCGCCTACTCGTTCTACCGCTTCGACTTCCCGCTGAAGCGCCTCCTCGTGCCCCTTGCCGCCATCCCACTGGCGCTTCCACCTCTGGTCGGCGTGCTTGCGTTCCTCTTCCTGTATGGAGAGAGCGGCATCCTTCCTCGTCTGATTCAGCGCACTCTCGGGCTGAGTCAAGTGCCATTTTCGTTCGAGGGGCTTTGGGCCGTCTGGCTGGTCCACGTCTACTCGATGTACGTGTATTTCTACCTTCTCACCTCGGCCGCGCTGCGCACGCTCGACCGAAGCAGCCTGGAAGCATCCGCCGACCTGGGCGGCGCGGGGGCCTATACCTTCCGGCGCGTGGTCATTCCTCATCTCCGTCCGTCGCTCGTCGGAGCGTCGATTCTCGTCTTCATGATCTCCATGGCCAGCTTCACCGCTCCCCTACTCTTTGCGGGCACCGAGCACTTCATGACGCTGCAGATCTACAACTATAAATTGAATGGTGACCTCGCCATGTCGGCCACCGTTTCGACCGTGCTGACGCTCATTTGCCTCCTGTTTCTGGCGCTTCTCGAGTTCAGTAATGCCCGCACCGGAGCGCGGCCCGTGCAGAAAGGCCTGTCCCCGCCTCCACGGATCGTCGCGAGTGGGTGGATCCGCATCGCCGCCGCCATTCTTTCGCTCGCATTTGTACTGTTTCTTGTGCTGCCAATTGCAACGATCGTGCTGATTTCGTTCGCGAAGGAGGGGTCTTGGACCTATCAACTCCTTCCTCAAGCGTACACGATCCAGAACTATCTGCTCCTTTTCATCGATCCCGATGTCCTCGATCCCGTCCTGAACAGCCTCTCGATGGCGACGATCGCGACCGCGGGCAATCTCGTATTCGGTCTGGTCGCCTCGCTGCTCATCGTGCATCGCCAAATGCCTTTCAGGTACCTCGTCCGGCTACTCACAGCGCTGCCGTTTGCCATTCCCGGCACCGTGATCGCGATTAATCTGATCGTTGCGTTCAACCAGCCGGGTCCATTAACGCTTGGCGTCGTTCTCGTCGGCAGCTTCTGGATCTTGCCGCTGGCCTATTTCATCCGGCAGATTCCTCTCATCGTCAGGGCTACCGTCTCGTCGCTCGAGCGTTACGACGAGCGCCTCTCGGAGGCGTCTGCGGATCTGGGAGCGGGAAGTCTCCACACGCTGCGCCGTATCGTGCTCCCGATCATTGGACAGGGCGTGCTGGCCGGGGCCCTCCTGACGTTCGTGACGGCGCTCGGGGAATTCGTTTCGTCCATCATGCTCTACGTCTTCGACAACCGGCCGATAAGTGTCGAGATTCTGGCACAGTTGCGGCTCTACGATTTCGGTGCGGCGGCCGCTTACAGTGTCTTCCTGATGATTCTGATTGGATTGGCAGCTACGCTGGTGCGACGGCTCGGAGGCGAGGCGGCGTCTGCGGCAATCTGAGGTGGCAGCATCCGAGCGCGACCTCCCCCGGCTGCGCCCGAATAAATTCGGCCTTAGCCGCCCCCTCATGGAGGGGGACCGTGGGGTTGCGGGGTCGTGCGTCGCTGCGCGGGCGGCTGTGGCAGCCAGAACCGTCGTGCCCGCGCGTTTCGCTAACGGCGGCATTGTCATTCCGAACACGCCGAAGCGCGCCGCAGCGTCAGCGGAGGTGGGCGAAGGCGTGGAGGAACCTCTCCGGGAATGCCGGTACCGAAGTGCGCAGGTCCCTCGAATCGCGCTTCGCTTTGTGATTGTGACGGCACGCTTCGCTAGAATGGCGCTCCCTCGGGATGGGGAATTGGTTGTGGGAACTGCGAAGCCGCGAACTCCGAACTCCGAACTCCGAACTCCGAACAACGAACAATCGAACAACGAACTAACCGAACTCCGAACAATCTTCGATCGACCCCGGTCACGTCAACGTTCCGTAGGCGCGGATGACGGCGCCGTTCAGCGCTTCGCCGGCCGAGCCCGCAAGAAGCATGCAGAGGTTCGCGAGATCCTGCACGGGTATGCCTTTCTGGTCCTCCATCCCCTCGAAGAGAATCATCGAGGGGGCAATGGCGTGGGCCGACACATTCCGGTCGGCATACTCCTCAGCGACTGATTCGACGAGCCGCACCACGCCGGCCTTACCGGCGGAGTAGGCCGCCTGCTTGCTGCGCCCGCGATCCGCTCCCTGTCCCGACGCAAACGCGATGAGACGGAGGTCGTGATCGCCGCCGATGCGCTCATGAAGTCGTAGCGCTTCTCTGAAAACGAGGAACGTGCTCGTCAGGTTCACATCCATAACGAGCTTCCAGTGCTCGAGGTCGGTCCCGGTCAATGGTCGGCCATCCCACATGCCAACGGTGTGAACGACTGCGTCGAGACGAAGGCCTCCCGACTGGAGCGTAGAGAAAAATGCCTCGACGGCCCGCTCGTCGGTCAGGTCCACGCTGTCCCCCTCCCCGGTTTCAGCACGAACGACCCGTGCTCCCGCATTTTCGAACGAGGTCGTCACGACCTTTCCCAGGCGACCCGACGCGCCCGTAATGAGAACGACGTGATCATTCAATATCCCTTCCATGGTGTCGTTACCTTTGCAAGTTGAGGCAAATAATTTGGTACTACGGGCGGATTCGAATGTTGTGCCTCGCTGAACCGGAACCATGCGACCCGATCGAGATACCAGAGTCACATCGGATGAACCTCTGCGGCTTTTGCCAGTAGTCAGGTTGAACTTCGTAAAAAGCGGAACGAGCCCATCTGAATCGGCTCTTTCAGTCGGAATCGTGACCAAAGACCGGGCGCTGGAGATATAGAGGCGATCTCGCTACCAATCTGGATCGGAAAGGACCTCTCATTGAATTGAGTCCAACCGAACAAAATAAAAGAGTAACCTGATCGACGGTGTCTGGTCGAGGCTCCTCTAAGTGCATTATTACGCCTGATATGGTACGGATGTCATGCATCCGCACAGGCTTTGCCGTCATCGCGGTTCTGGCGACGTTTCTGTCAGCCCGTGCTCAAGACGTTCCCACGCCCGATAGCGGAGCCGTCAAAGTCGATTCGATAGCGGTCACCCCCGACACGCTCATCGTCTCACCTGACTCCCTCGCAAACGTCGCCGATTCTCTCTCTGCAGCAGCCGACTCTCTCACCCGTGGTCCGGACTCCCTCTCCACCGCGGCCGATTCTCTTCGTCGCGGGCCGGATTCTCTCTCTGCTGCTGTCGACTCACTAACGAACCTCCCGGATTCCCTGCTCACGTCGCCCGACTCGCTTGGCAGGGCTCCGGATTCTCTGCTTGCCAGATCTGATTCACTGGCGGCCGATTCACTGGTTGCGACGGATACGACACGTACGCACTGGCCCCTTGCCGATCGCTACTTAGGTTCGGTCAAGCCCGATCGCTTTTCTGCCGCACCGTTCCCCCGTCGGACCGGGGTGCTTATGCCGAGACTGGGCAACTACTGGCGCCACGAGATCAAGATGGACTCGACCGGCACGCGTTACATCGTGCGCGAGACCGTTGGAGGACAGGATGTCCGTTATCCTCTCGTGCTCAGTCCAGAAGAATACCGTGAAGCCCGTCTGGATCGTGATCGGGATGAGGCATTCCGCAATCTCATCATTCAGCGAGCCGGGAGAAGGAATCGGGGAGGTCGAGGTCTCGGTCTCAACATTGTCGTCCCCGGCGGTCAGCAGAGCGCCTTCACGACGATTTTCGGTAAGCCCGAGGTCGATCTGCGCGTTAACGGCCAGGTCAACATCGACGCGGGCTTTTCCTATCAGAAGAGTGATCAGCGGATATCACTGACGGGCAAATCCGGCCAGCTGGATCCCGATTTTGGACAGAACATTCGCCTCGGGATAACGGGATCGATTGGCGACAAGCTCCGGATCGACGTCAACTGGGATACGGAGCGAACCTTCGATTTCCAGAACCAGCTGAAACTCGAGTACACGGGGTACGAGGACGACATCGTCAAGAAGATCGTCGCAGGGAACGTGTTTCTGCAGACTCCTTCGAGCCTAATCCAGGGAGGGCAGCGGCTGTTCGGCATCCGAACCGACTGGCAGCTCGGCGGCGTGAGGCTGACCTCGGTCGTGAGTCAGCAGGAAGGGCAGGCCGAAGACCTGCAAATCGACGGCGGCGCGCAGACTACTGAATTCGACCTGAAGCCGACCGATTATGACGACGCGACGCACTTCTTCCTCGGCTTCTATTTCCGAAACCACTGGGAAGACGCGTTCTCCGATCCCCCAATCCTGCAGCTCGGAATCGACAGAATCACAGACGTCGAAGTCTGGAAGCTGCAGCAAACGACAGTCGAACAGGACAACGAGCGTCAGGCGATCGCTCTCGTAGACCTGGGAGAACCGGAGGGGTTCACAGAAAATCCCCTGGACCCGACCCAGGTGCTGCCGAATCCCGCCGCCGACCGGTATTCGGATGAAGATCTCACTACGCTGCGCGACGGTACCCAGGCTATTGAGGGCTACCTGAACAACACTCTGGGAGCGGATCCGGCCGACTACCAGCTCGGCAAATTCAAGCTGCTGGAAAGGCGGAGGGACTATACGATTGACGAATTCCTCGGAACGATCAGCCTCGCGTCGCGACTTACAGAGAACGAAGCCATCGCTATCGCCATTCGGTACGTCACCCGGGACGGCCAGGTCGTACAGATCGGTGATTTCGCCAACGAATCGGGAGGCGCGACAGGCCAGCAGAACGACGACCGGGTTGTCCTGAAGTTGCTCAGGAAGGCCAATCAGATCCCCAGCGACGCCTCCTGGCCCCTTACGATGCGCAACGTTTACCGCATTCAGGGTCGAGGCTTCACTCGCGACGACCTGGACCTCGACGTCTACTTCGAGCGCCCGGGTCAACCGGCATCCCGGTCGCTGCCCGGCGTAACCGGGTCGAACGGACAGCTCACCCTGCTGCAGATTACCGGACTCGACCGACTGAACGAGGAAGAAGCGCAGATACCGGACAACCAGTTCGACTTCCAGCCGTACCTGATTCGGCCCGGTGACGGCCTCCTGATCTTCCCGCAGCTCGAGCCTTTTGCCACCACGATTGCCAAGTACACGGAAAACGAACAGTACATATTCAGTAACCTCTACACCGAGAAACAGGCGGAGGCGCGGCGCGACAGCCAGCACGACGTCTATCGAATTCGAGGATCGCTGCGAAGCTCGGTTCAGGAGGTCTACAACCTTGGCTTCTTCGGCATCGTGGAGGGATCGGTGCGCGTCACGTCCGGAGGTGCGTCGCTGTCGGAGGGCTCCGACTACGTGGTCGATTACTCGTCCAATACGGTCACGATCACCAATCCGGCCTTTCTCGCGGCCGGACGCGACATCCATATTTCCTACGAGCGGAACCAGTTTGCGGCGATCCAGAAGAAGACGCTGCTAGGTCTTCGGGCGGACTACGATTTTCTCCAGGACATAAAGCTCGGCGCGACGCTGATGAAGCTGTCTGAGAAGCCGCTGATCGACAAGTTTCGTGTCGGAGACGAGCCTCTCTCGAACACAATCTGGGGCGTTGACGGTTCGGCCACATTCGAGCCGCGATGGCTGACCCGAGCAATCGACGCTTTACCGCTGATCGACACGAAGGCTCCCTCCACGATTGACCTCAAAGGCGAGTTCGCCCAGCTTCTGCCCGGCCATCCGAGCACGCAGGCATTCGACAGGACGAGAAAGGATCTACAGGGCAATGGAATGGATTTTAAGCCCGACGAGCTGCGTGGAATCTCCTTCATCGACGACTTCGAAGGAGTAGAAACGGGTATTCCGGTTCAACAACCGGGTGCCTGGCGTCTGAGCTCTGTTCCCGACTCGATCGGCCCCGTTCCGCCCGGCACACCCTTCGGCGATACGCAAAAGACGGAATGGAGGGGCAGCTTCTCTTGGTACTCGCTGCCGCTTAACACGTCCGACTTCTTCGACTACACAAAAGACGCCGGAAACTTCGACGCCGTCAGACCCATCCATGTCAACGAGGTGTATCCGAAGAAAGACGTGAGTGCCGAAACCGGCTCTTCAACCATCCTGAGTACCTTCGACGTCTTCTTCGACCCCCGCGTGCCGGGTCCCTACAACTATGGAACCGATCTGCAGAAATTCGAGGTGCCCGCCGATCGGATGAACGTCTGGGGAGGAATGACGCAGAGGCTGCCTGAGGGATATACGGACTTCGACCTCAACAACGTCGAGTACGTTGAGTTCATCTTCAGTCCCTTCTCACGCGGACCCGGCGGTGATGCCGGCAGTGACGCCAAGCTCATGCTCGATCTGGGTTCCATTTCAGAGGACATCATCCCGAACGAGAAGTTGAATACCGAGGATGGCCTGACGCTCACGAACCTCGACCGCGCTCCGACGGATCCACTCAAACTGACCAGGCTGTCGAGTGGAATCCAGGACGCCGTAGTCAACGTCGACGTAGACTCGCGAAGAACAGAAGACGTCGGGCTCGACGGATGGCCCTCGATCAACAAAGCGACACCACCGTATGAGGTTACCGAACAGGATCGATTCGCCGCCTTTGTCGACGCCGCCCGCACTACGTTCGGGGACAACAGCGCGATCTATCATCGAATCAATCTGGATCCCTCGAGCGACGACTATCACCACTTTCGGGACCCCTATTTCGACAATCCGGAGTACTTCACCTCGGAGGAGCGCGGCCTCCTGCAGTACCGATTCACGCAATTCTTTCCAGGCTCAGAAACGAACTCCTTCGAAGGGCAGCGCGAGGTCGTCGGCAACGGGAGTCCGCTCGTTGGAAACTCAAATATCCCCGACACCGAGGATTTGAACCTGAATGCCACCCTCGACACCGACGACCGGTACTACGAATATGTGATTCCGCTCGGCAAGAGCGAATTGGACCGGTTGGCACAGCCGGACCAGATCGACGACGTCGTCATCACGAAGATCGAGGGGGTCAATCCGAACGATTCGAAGCTGACGTCGGAATGGTACCAGGTGCGGGTACCCATTCGAAAATGGCAGCGACGGGTCGGTGGCATTTCCGACTTCAACCTGATGCAGTCGATGCGTATCTGGACGACCGGGCACACCGAGCCGATCACCCTCCGGTTCGCTTCGCTCAAGCTCGTCGGAAGCCAGTGGCAGAAATCCGATAACGTCACGAACGCAATTGACGTCGGCTCATCCATCGGAATATCGACGATCAACAACGAAGAGAATCCGAACTATCAGATTCCGAACGGCGCCATCCGAAGCCAGACACGTCTCGTTACCGGCGTCCAGGATGCACGCGAGCAGGCGATGGTGCTTCAGTTGGAGGATGTCAGGCCGGGCGACGAGCGGGCCGTCTACAAGCCGTTCACGCGCGGACTCGACATGTTGAAGTACGACAATCTCAGGATGTTCGTGCACGGGCACGGCGATGGGTTCGACGAGCGCGGTGACTTGCGCGTCTTCGTTCGCCTGGGACTCAACGAGGACAATGACTACTACGAGTACGAGCAGCCCATTACGCCGTCGGATCCGTTCTCTACTGACGCCGATACCGTCTGGCAGACGAACGTTCCGATGGGGGGAACTGAAATCGACCTCAACTCCATCAATATCAAATTGAGTCGATTCAACCAGCTGAAGATCGAACGGGACGACTCCGTCGCAGCGGGCGTGCTTTCAACATCCGAGGTCTTTCCGAGGGATCCCGGTGATCGCTTCTACGACTTCGCTCCGCCGGGCACGCAGCTCTACGTAAAAGGGAATCCCTCCCTGTCGGGCGTGACGAACATCATTATCGGGATCAGGGCTCCCGACGGCAGCACCAAGGTGATTCGGACGTCCGAGTTCTGGTTCAACGAGCTTCGGGTGACAGGTTACGATGAGAAGGCAGGCTCAGCGGCTATCGCCACCGCACAGATTCGCCTGGCAGACTTCGCAAACGTTAGCGCGAACATCAGGAGGCAGACCGACGGATTCGGAGGGCTCTCGAGTGGCCTCGGATCGCGCGAAACGAATGACATTACGAGCTGGTCGCTGACTACCTCAACCAACATCAATAAACTGATGCCGGAGCAGTGGGGCTGGAGTATCCCCGTCGGCTTCTCGATTCGGTCGAACCGCAGCACGCCCCGATTCTCCCCTGCCCGTGGCGATATCAGGCTCTCTGAACAAATTGCCCAAGTAGAGGAAAATCAGAATCTTACTGCAGCAGAGAGACAGGCGGATATCAACAAGATCCTGGATGACGCCCGTACGGAGAGTTTGACGAAATCGATAACGGTTCCGGTATCCAAACGCGGCTCGTCGAGTCCGATCGTGCGGTACACACTCGATGCAACCTCGGTCAACTATTCGTATTCGACGACATCGAGCTCCAGCCCATCGGCACTGTTCAACAATTCGTGGCGGTGGTCGGGAGCGGTGTCGTACCGCATCGCACCCAGAACGACGAGAACGTTTCGCCCGTTCTTCTTCCTCGAGCCCATTCCGGTTATCGGGGCGCTCGGGGGCCTGCACATGAGCTACGTGCCGCAATCGCTCTCCGCTTCGGCGACTGCAAACCGAAGTTTCGCGGAAAACCAGGAGCGCTCCCGCCTGAACATCATCCAAGGATCCGTGGCGGAGGATTCACTCCGCTTCCAGGAGGCGCTCCGGTATCCGACCCGACAAACGCATGCCCTGACGCACAACCGCAGCTTCGGGCTCCAGTATAATCCGTTCACCTTCCTCAACCTGGGTTACAACTCATCCGTGAACCAGAGCTTGAGGGCGCTCAGCGTGGATACCACCTACAGCGTTGCGGCCTTCGACAGTCTCGGCTACCGCGTCATCGACGGCTTTAGACTTCAGGAGGCCATCGACGAGGGACTCGTCCTCGATCCCGACCATGCTGTCGAGCTGAGCGAGCTCCGGCCCGTTCCTTTCACAGACGTCTTCTCGAGATTCTTCTCCGACGAAGTACGCACCGACCGCTCGGAGGAGACTTTCACGGGATCGCTGCAGCCCCGCTTCGACAGAATCAGATCTCTGAGTTGGGTAACCGTCCAGCCGATCACGTACAGCTCGCGATTCCAGTGGCAAAACGGTCCAGCCGGCTCCGACGTCGGTGCCTCTGTCTCCAACAACGCATCGATCCGAGGCGGCATTCGACTAGCTCCGCAGGAATTCTGGCGAAAATTCGGTTTCTACACCGCACTCGAAAGAAAACAGCAGCAGGTCGATGACCAGAAGCGTATCGATCGATCACGCAGGGACCAGGAGAAGAAAGCCCGCAAGGAGGAGGAGAGGAAGCGGAAAGAAGCCGAGAAGAAACGGAAAGAAGCCGGAGAAAAGAGTGAGGTCGTGCCAGACAGCGCTGCTGCCGCTGCCGCTGAGGCTCCACCCCAGACTCAAGCAAGGGCGGCGGCTTCAGCCTGCCGCTGCCGAGCATATCGCCTACAGGGATCGTGCGCCGGATGATTCTGGCACTCACGAGCTCGCGCGATATGTCTCTGAACGTCTCGCGAACGTGGAGCGGCACTTCGGGTCACGTGAAAGGCGGATTCAGCCTGCTGGATGGACTCGGCGGCAACGGCCCGGCCCTTGGATACCGTCTCGGAATGGATCGATCGGTTCCGCCAAGCACGGAATTCCGCTACCTGGACAACCCGAATCTCCAGATTACAGACCGGCTGCAGGATGCGACTCAGTGGGGCGCCAAGACCGACTTTACGATCACTACCGCGCTGCGTCTCGATCTCTCCTGGGATGCGAGAAGCGACGTTCGCGAGGACGTCACGTTCAGAATGCCAGATCCGGGCATCGTGGAAAACACCCGAAGCCAGAGCGGTACGAATCACGCCTCCGTTTGGGCTTTCGGCGGCTCTTATCAACGGTATTTCGATCTCCAACTCCAAGCATACCAGCAAGACGCGGCGGCGGCCGAAGCTAGCGGTCAGACTTTCATCAACGATGCCAACGGGGACGGCCGCGTCGTCTTCGCAAACGGAACACTCGTCGATGACTTCCGGCAGGCGTTCTCGAATTCCCTCGGAACGGTCGGTGCAAACAACTTCATGCCCTTCCCGCTTCCAGGCTGGTCTATTACCTACACCGGGCTTTCAAACTGGCCGATCTTCCGCTTCTTTACCCAGTCTGTGACGCTGAGGCACAGCTACTCGGCCACCTACGACAGTGACTACCGGACTAACGCCAAGGCTGGATTCGACCAGGATGGAAATCCGATTACGAATAGCCTCACCGTTCAGACCGCCACAGGTGCGAAGACCATCGTTCATGTGATCCCCGAGCTGGAGCAGGGATCGGTCCGCATCAACGAGCGATTCCAGCCGCTTCTGGGACTCGACATGACCATCAAAGGGGGCATCCAGTCGGCCGTCACCTACAGCAAGAGTAACTCCGTCTCACTCAGTACGGGGAACGCAGACGTGAACGAGAATTCGACGAGCGACTGGTCGTTCCGATCGAGTTTCTCGAAGCGCGGCATGAAGCTCCCCTTCACGAAAGGACGCGGTCTGCAGAACACCATGCGGTTCACGTTGACGGTCTCAAGCTCAAAAAGCGTAGAGCGACGCTTCAGGCTGAAATCCGACCTCGAGAGTTTTCTCAGCAACAACACGGACAGTGAGACGTTCTTGAGCCCACAGTTAATTCAGTCGACAAGAAGCACGATTGAACCCCGCATTTCGTATGCGTTTAGCTCAAGGATTTCGGCGGACTTCTTCGTCAAGTACGAACACCTCGACAGCCGGGGCAGTCGAGTCCCCACCACCACCAACGTCAAGAGTGGCTTCAACATTCGCATCAGCATTGCCAACTGATGCACCGTCGATTGTTCGAACGGCCGCGGCACCGTGAATGCAGGAATCAGACATATCCAGGACAGTGCCGGAATACATCCTCGCACCCTCGCGGTCTGTCATTTGGGGCGCGTTGCCTACGGTGAGGCGTGGGACCTCCAGATGGAGATCCAGCAGCTGCTCATTCGCGCCAAGCGAGAAACGGTTGATCATCCTGTACCGAACTTTCTGCTGACCGTCGAACACCCGCCCGTTTACACGCTCGGGAAGAGTGGAGACCAGGCAAACCTCCTGCTGTCTGATGACGGACTGGCGGAGAAAGGGGCTACCTTCATTCGCACAGACAGGGGCGGAGACATCACGTATCATGGTCCGGGCCAACTCGTCGGTTATCCGATTCTCGACCTCGATCGGTTCTTTACGGACATCGGGCGATACCTTCGAACCCTGGAAGAGGTGATTATCAACGTCTGCAAGTCCTACGGTCTCTCGGCGGATCGCGTACCGGGTCGCACCGGTGTGTGGATCGATCTCGCATCCGGCAACGAGCGAAAGATCTGCGCATTCGGCATCCGGTGCAGCCGTTGGGTTACGATGCACGGCTTCGCATTCAACATGAATACCGAGCTCGACTTCTACGATCACATCGTCCCTTGCGGGATATCCGATCGCGGCGTAACCTCGCTAGCCAAAGAGCTTGGCCATCCCATCGACCCGATCGAATGCCGAGATCTCGTAGTGCGAACGTTCGCCGATGCCTTCGGGTCTGCCTTCTTTGAAATCGCCGCGCCGCAGCTTCAGGAGTTCCTCCCCGAGGCCACGACTGCCGCACCAACGAGCCAAGGATGAGAAGAGTCCTCGTTCTCCTTCTTCTGACGATCTGCGGCCAGGGAGCCGTCAGTGCCCAGACCGAATCGTTCGACCAGAAATTCGACGCATTCCTGAATTCCTTCGTATCGGGCGGACACGTCGACTACGCACGAATCAAGCGTCATCCGGAAGGACTCAATGCCCTGGTTGACTCAATTGAAACCATTGATTTCGAACGACTTGAGCCCGACAATGAAGAGGCGTTTCTGATCAACGCGTACAACGCTCTTGTGATCGCCGCGGTCGTGCAACATTACCCGCTTCATTCTCCCCTCGATGTGGAGGGCTTCTTCCGAGCTGAGAAACATGTCGTGGGCGGCAAGTCAATGACGCTCGACCAGTTGGAGAAAGAGGTCATTCTCAAGAAGTTTCCCGATCCACGCCTGCACTTCGCACTTGTCTGTGCGGCTCGAGGCTGCCCCCGCCTGCGTGACGATCCCTATCGAGGCAAAGTCCTCAACCAGGATTTGGAGGACCACGTTAGCATCGCCATGATGAGTCCGAGCCTGGTCCACGTAGATGCCGAGATGGGCACCGTCTATCTGTCGCAGCTCTTTGAGTGGTACAAAACAGACTTCACCCAGGGTGGCCAGTCGCTTATCGACTTCGTGAACCACTATCGGGCGACGAGCGTGCCCTCAGATTACCGCGTGGCTTACATTCCCTACGACTGGGCGCTCAACGACAAGAACACGGACGAATAGCAGCCGAGTGCCTTTCAAGAGCGATTCTTGACTGGAAGGGATTCAAGCGTATGACGAGACTCGAACACATCGGCATAGCCGTCGACGACGCTGCTCCGGTTCGAGCCCTTTTGCTGGAGCTCCTCGGGCTCGAGGCAGTACAAGGTGGAGACAGTTGAGTCTGAGACGGGTCGACACGCATTTCATCGGCGCCGGCGGAGTCAAACTGGAGCTTCTGGAATCCCTTGAACCGGATTCCGCAATCGGGCGATTCCTGGAACGACGGGGCGCCGGCATTCACCACCTTGCCTTCGAAGTCGACCGTCTCGACGATGTCTTGGAGCGTGCCACTCGATTGGGCCTGAAGCCGATCAACGCCGAGCCCAAAGACGGGGCCGACGGCAAGCGCGTCTTCTTCCTCCATCCGAAAGAGACGTACGGCATTCTCATCGAGGTATGCGCCTTCGAGCGCTTTCCCGGATCCAGGATTCAAGTCCCGATGCCGCACGGTGAGGTGACGGCGTTCGAGACAGGCAGTCGTGATGCCCGGGCGTTGCTTCTGTTCCATGATGCAGGCACGTCGAGCCTTCAGGACTTCGGTTCTCTGATGGCCAGGCTCGAGCCATACGTTCACGTGGTCGCGTTCGATGCGCCGGCCCACGGAGAGTCAAGCGACCGGCCGCCCACGCCCCACTTCCTGCGAGCCGCCGACAAACACGCGGTAGCCGTGCTCGACTATCTCGAAATTGACAGGGTCGTCGTCGCGGGCAGCGGACTCGGTGCAGCCGCCGCGGCAACGCTCGCGGTGAATGCGCCGGATCGTGTGGGTGGACTCGCTCTTGTCGATCCGAATCTTCTGGCGACCGATGAAGACGTAGATTCGGCGGCCGAAGCCATTGAAAGCGCATGTGGCGAAACAATGGCCAATCTCGCATCGCACCTGATCAAGACGCTGCCCGAAGCGGCCGAAGCCACCGTCTCAACCGAACAACTGCGAGGGGTGGACTGTCCGATCCTCGTCTGCGGTTCGCGTCGGACCACTGCGCTGCAGACGCTTCGCCTGTACCACGATCTCCCGAAATCGTCGCTCGCCATGATCGCTCAATTCGACGATCGGGACGCGGCCCTGTCCCGGCTCCTCGCAGCCTTCGTCGGTTCCGTGAAGACGTGAACCGGTGGACCGGGACTGCGTTCGAGGATCGAAGCCTCGCGCAGGAATCATGAATACCGCTCTACAGGATAAAGTAGCCAACCTCCCGACCGGTCCCGGTGTGTATCAACACAAGGACGGGAACGACGTGGTGATCTACGTCGGAAAGGCCAAGAACCTGCGGAACAGGGTTCGCTCGTATTTCCAGGAGCGACGCCCCAAGGATGGAAGACTGCGCATGATGGTCGACAAGATCGAGGACGTGGAGGTAATCGTCACCGACACGGAAGCGGAGGCGCTGATTCTCGAGAATAACCTGATCAAGCAGCTGCGCCCCCGCTACAACATCAACCTGCGGGATGACAAGACCTTTCCGTACATCTGCATCAAGAACGAGCCCTTTCCGCGCATTTTCCCGACCCGCCGCGTCGTCAAGGACGGTTCGACCTACATCGGGCCGTATGCAGATGTTGGCGACATGCGGCTCATGCTAAGGGCGATACGATCGATCTTCCAGATACGTACTTGCTCGCTGCCTCTGAATCCGAAAAGCATCGCCGAGGGCAAGTTCCAGACCTGTCTCGAGTACCATATCAAGAAGTGTGCGGGTCCGTGTGTCGGTCTGCAGACGGAGGAGCAGTACGATGAGACCATGCGGCAGGTCAAGCAGCTGCTCGACGGCAAGACCAAGGGGCTCGTTTCTCTGCTCAGGGACGAGATGCAGGCCTGTGCGGATGCCATGCAATTCGAAGAGGCAGGCATCCTCCGCGACCGGATCAGGGCACTCGAACGATACTCGTCGAAGCAGAAAGTCGTCAGCCTCGACCATGCCGATCGAGATCTCTTCGCACTCTCCGTCGATCAGGAGCAGGATGCGGCGGTCGGTGTGATGTTCAAGGTGCGCGAGGGGAAAATCCTCGGACGCCATCAGAAATATCTGCGGCAGATCGAGGGACGGACGACCGAAGAGCTCATGCAGGCTTTCGTCGAGGCCTATTATACGGAGGCTACGTTCTTTCCGGCCGAAGTCTTCCTCTCGTCCGACATCGTCGAGTATGATGCCCTGCAGGAATTCCTTTCCGATCAGGTCGGACGCAAAGTCGCCATTCGGACGCCGGAGCGCGGGCAGAAGGCCGAGCTCATGCGCATGGTCGAAGCGAATGCCAATCTCGTTCTGGGAGAGTTCAAGATGGAAATCGCACGCGCGGAAGAATCATACATTCCCCATTCCGTGCGATCGCTCAAACGGGATCTCAGACTTCCACGACTTCCGCGGATTATCGAATGCTTTGACATTTCGCACCTCGCCGGAACTGGCACGGTGGCTTCATGCGTGGTGTTCAAGGACGGGCGTCCGCTGAAATCGTCGTATCGTACGTACCGTATCCGTTCCGTCGAAGGGAAGCCTGACGATTTCAAGTCGATGCGCGAGGTGGTCTACCGGAGATATCGGAACGGGCCTTCTGAAGACGCGAACGTTCCCGACCTGATCGTAATCGACGGAGGGAAAGGCCAGCTATCGAGCGCCGTCGAGTCACTGAAGAAGGCCGACGTGTACGGGAAAGTAGCCGTGATCGGCCTGGCAAAGCGTCTCGAGGAGGTCTTCGTTCCGGGAGACACGGATCCCATTCTCATCCCTAAATCGAGCGCCTCACTCCGGCTTCTCCAGCGGGTTCGTGACGAGGCACACCGGTTTGCGATCACATTTCAGCGCAAACAGCGAGGAAAGAAGACGCTCAAGTCGGAGCTTCTCGAAGTACCTGGAATCGGCCAGAAAACGGTGCAGCGCCTGCTGAAGAGGTTCGGATCTGTCAAGAAGGTGCGGAACGCCACGTTGGAAGAGCTTGACGGATACGATCGGCAAAAAGACGGCCGAAAGACTGGTCGAGTATTTGAGTTCCGGACGTGACGGATCAACCTGAGGCCGTGGCGAGTGGCAGTTTTCAGGCGCCGGTAGCGAGCCCCTGAAATATCAAGAAGGCGAGCCCGCGATTGCAGGCTCGCCTTCCGTCTTGTGACCCCTCTCGAAATCGGCGGCCCGAATTATTCGGGCTTCGTCAGCGCGGTCAGAAAACTCGCGCTCCCCCGCTGAATCCGTACGAGAAACGCAGATCCTGCGTCTATGTCCTTGTATACCTTGATGAAATCCTGCACACTCTTGACGGGCTCTTTCGCTACTTCAATGATTACATCACCCTGACGGATATCGGCCTGGGTGAATGCTTCACTCGTGGCATCCACTTCGGTTAGGAGCACGCCCTTGGTGTCCTCGTCGACCTTGAAACGACGCGCCAGGTCCGAGTCGAGCGTCCGCATCGTCAGCCCGAGGCTTTCCTGAATATCGCCTGCGTCATCCGAACGCGAACCGTGGTCCTCAGGTGCAGATTCGGCCGCGAGGTTCTTGGGGCGCTCGCCCAGTACGACATCGACCGACTTGTGCTTCTTGTCCCGAAGAATCTCCAGCTTGAGCTGATCGCCCGGCATAGCGGTTGCCACCACGGACAGCAGTTCGTTTGCATCGGTGAGCTCTTTTCCGTTGATCGCTACGATCACGTCCCCTTCTTTGAGGCCCGCTTTGTCGGCGGCTCCGTCATCCTCGACAGTCGCCACCTGGGCGGCTCCCCTCGGGGCATCGAGCGCCTTCGAAAGCGCCTCACTGATCGGTGAGAATCTAATGCCGAGGTACCCACGGGTTACCGAACCTTTGTTGATCAACTGATCCGCAACGTTCTTAACCGTGTTTCCGGGGATGGCGAGTCCAATCCCCTGATAACCACCGGTTTGCGTGTAGATCGCTGTGTTAATCCCGACCAAATTTCCCTTGAGATCCACCAGCGGGCCACCCGAGTTGCCCGGATTGATCGCCGCATCCGTTTGGATGAAGTTCTCGATGCGATTCCCATGCGAGAAACGACCGAGTGCGCTGACGATGCCGGCGGTCACGGTGTTGCTCAAACTCTCGGAGAGCGGAGAACCGAAAGCCAGCACCCATTGCCCGACCCGCAATTCCTCCGAGTCGCCGTTCGTGACGTAGGGCAGATCCTCCCCGACCTTGATTCGAATTACAGCGACGTCACTGAGTTCATCGGCCCCGACGACTTCCGCGTCGAAGACACGTCCGTCGAACAGGCGTACCTCGAGTTCGTCCGCCCCGTCAATGACGTGGCGGTTGGTAACGATATAGCCGTCCGGCCTGATGATGGCCCCGGATCCGAGTCCCTGCTGCAGTTGGAACTGGTCTCGTTGCTGCCCTTCATTGCTGTTTCCCCGGTTTCGACCGAAGAACTGATCGAATAGCGGGTTGCCGCCAAAGAAATCGATGTTCTGGCGAGGAACCTTCTTGCTGCTGTTGATCTGGACCACGGCAGGGTTGACGTTCTCAGCCACCGCCTGGAATGCCTCTTCGAACGAAAGCCCGTCCATAGGCGATGTCCGCTCGACCGAACGCTTCTCGGCCTTGGAATTCGAGCTCAGTTTATCGGAAATACCTAAAAGATTACCCCCGGCGGCCACAACCATCATCCCCGCTATGAACGTGATGACGGCAACGACGACAAGAGAGATATTGCTTCTTTTCATGATGTTATTGCTTGTCCCATTAATGTCATTTCCATTGAATCTGACTCAAATCATGACGTCTCATTCAAGACCTCGTGTTGCCGGTCAAACCCGGATCGCATTTGTAACGTTTTGATCGGGACGATTCGTATGTGTTACAGCGTCTCAACCATTTGTTAACACGGCGAGTGCGAATAATCGCGCTCATCGGCACTTGGGACGCGTCATTCGCCGGGAATACCCGGCTCGGTCATGCTGCGAACGTCGAGAACGCGGCGAAGCTCTTCTTCGGAGAGAATCCCCTCTTCCATCACTACTTGCGTCACAGACTTTCTCTCGGCTGCCGCCTTCTTCGCAACCTTCGACGCCGCGTCGTAACCGATAGCCCGATTGAGGGCTGTCGCAATGGATGGATTTCGTTCGAGAAGCTCCGTGCAACGGTCCGCGTTCGCCTTGATGCCTTCGAGACACCGCGTGCGGAACGCGTCGACGGCCGTAGCCAGAATCGTCACGCTCTCGAGAAGTGAAAACACGAGAATCGGCATCATCACATTCAACTCGAAGTTTCCGTGCTGCCCACAGACCGTGACCGTCGTTGCATTGCCCATTACCCGCGCCGCCACCATCATGAGCGCCTCGCTCATCACAGGATTGACCTTGCCGGGCATGATCGATGATCCGGGCTGGATCGCCGGCAGCGAAATCTCGAAAATTCCGCTCGTCGGGCCGCTCGACAACCAGCGAACGTCGTTGGCTATCTTCATCATCGAAACCGCCGCCGCGTTGAGTGCACCTGCCAGCGAGACACATGCATCACGCGCCGCCTGCGCCTCGAAGTGATTGTCCGCCTCGCGAAAAGCGAGCCCGGTCTCCTCCGAGATCTCCTCGATCACGAGCTTTGGGAAATCTGGATGTACGTTGATGCCCGTACCTACGGCGGTGCCGCCTTGGGCCAACTCGGCCAGTTCTTCGGAAGCGCGCTTTATCCGACCGATCGTCTGTCGAATCTGCGCTGCGTACCCGCCGAATTCCTGTCCCAGGCGAACCGGCGTAGCGTCCATCAGGTGCGTACGGCCGCTCTTGACGACATCATCGAACTCGGCAGATTTTCTTTCGAGTTCCGACATTGAATCGCTCAAGCGCGGGCAGCAGCTCGCGCTCAACGGCGATACGGACGGCAATGTGAATCGCCGACGGAATCGTGTCATTTGACGACTGCGACATGTTGACGTGGTCATTCGGATGGACCGACTTGTCGCCGCGTCTTCCACCTTTCGCTTCCGTCGCAACATTGGCGATGACCTCGTTCGCATTCATGTTCGTGGATGTCCCGCTGCCCGTCTGGAAGATGTCAATCACGAATTGATCGTCATACTTGCCTTCCTGAACGGCTCGCGAAGCATCCTCTATTGCCTCGCCGAGATCGGCGTCGAGAAGCCCGAGCTTAACGTTCGCACGCGCGGCGCAGAGTTTGATCGTGCCCAGCGCTTCGATGAATCGACGCTGGAATCGTAGGGTGCTGATCGGAAAATTGTCGACCGCCCGCTGCGTCTGGGCGCCGTAGAGCGCCTCATCAGGAACGGAAACTTCGCCTAGTGAATCTTTTTCTATGCGCATCGGAAAGGTATTTGGTCGTGAAGATGCAAGTCTGCGGTCCTCGAGCTAAAGCGGAAAATCACGTCGGACTTACGAGAAATGATGTCCATCTGCTGAAAAGAATCCACCCGTTTCACGAGAATCACCCTCTCGGGATACCCCGCAAAGACAGGCGTACCATGTGACACAGATAGTGAACCAATCCCGGGGGCCCGGGGATCCGTGAATCTTCGATGGTCTGTCAGTCTTCTAGTCTTCTAGTCTTCTAGTCTTCTCGTCTTCTCGTCTTCGACTTGCGAGCCTGCACTGAGCAATGAACGAAGTACGACGAACGAACCACGGACCACGAACAACGAACCTCGGACCTCGAACAACGGACATTCCGTATATTCCGCCGCCGTTATAGACGTCGGGTCGCCGAATCCGAGTCGCGACCGAGACAACACATCTCATGCGAGTCATTTCCTCTCCTGAACAGGTTCAGCGGACCGTTCGAGATGCCCGATTTGGGGGGCACGTGATCGGCCTTGTTCCAACAATGGGGGCGCTCCACGTGGGTCACCTTGAGTTGGTGAAGCGTGCCCGGGAGAGCGCAGACTTCATCGTCGTCTCTATCTTCGTTAATCCTACCCAGTTCGGTCCGAATGAGGATCTGGCCCGTTACCCCGTTGATCTCGAAGGGGATCTTGCGAAGCTCGAGGCGGAAGGCGTTGACCTTGTGTTTGCACCTACTGTGGGCGATATGTATCCCGACGGGATGACGACGTGGGTACACGTGGAAGGGGCTGACAAGCACCTGTGCGGTCCCTTCCGACCCGGACACTTTCGGGGCGTCACGACCATCGTCGCTAAACTTTTCAATGTCTGTTTGCCCGACAAGGCAGTCTTTGGACTGAAGGATGCGCAACAGTTTCTGATCATTCGGCGCATGATCGCGGACCTGAATTTCCCGATCGAGTTGATCGGTTGTCCCACCGTTCGTGAGCACGACGGACTGGCGCTTTCTTCCAGAAATATCTTCCTTACCGAGCGCGAGAGGAAGCAGGCTATAGTGCTTTCAAAGGCCGTCGACGCGGCACGGAGATTGATCGATGACGGGGAGCGCGACCCCCGGAAAATCGAGGATGCTATGCGGTCGATCGTCGCATCGGCTCCGGATGCCGTCCTACAGTATGCTGAGGTGGTCGAAACGCGCGGTATATCCCCGGTCGACCGTTTGCAGCCTGGACAGGAGGTGGTTGCGGCACTCGCGGTTTTCTTCGGGCGCACACGTCTCATCGACAACGCGTTCGCGATCGTGCCCGACCGGTAGACGCTCGTATCCAGCGAGCTCCCTTTCTCTGCCTTGCCGCGAGACGCAACGGCGCACTTTTCGTACCTTCACTCCGCCCGGGGCCATGCTTATCTCAATCGTACAGCAACGACATGAATATCGAGACAATTGCCGTCGTGGGCGCCGGCACTATGGGCAACGGCATTGCGCACGTCTGCGCGCAACACGGGCACGTCGTCCACCTTGTCGACGTTGATGATCAGCGGCTTCAGGCCGCACTCATTACGGTAAAGAAGAATCTCGACCGCCAGGTAAAGAAGGAGGTCATCTCGGCTGAGTCAGCCGACGCGACGCTCGGGCGCATCGCGACGTTCACCGATATCCCCTCGGCGCTCGTCGGGGTAGATCTCGCGATCGAAGCCGCCACCGAGGCACGGGAGACGAAGGGCGCGATCTTCCGGCAAATGGATGCCGCGGCGCCGGCGCATGCCATTCTTGCCTCAAACACTTCCTCGATTTCCATTACGTGGCTTGGCTCGCAGACGGGCCGGGCGCATCGCGTAATCGGAATGCACTTCTTCAATCCAGTCCCGGTAATGAAGCTGGTCGAAGTGGTTAGTGGACTCGACACGAGCGACGAGACATTCGCGGCGATTATGGACCTCGCTTCGGCGTTGGGAAAGTCGCCGGTGCCCGTCTCTGATGCGGCGGGTTTCGTATCGAACCGCATCCTCATGCCCATGATTAACGAGGCGGTCTTCTGCCTGATGGAGCAGGTTGCTTCGGCCGAGGCGATCGACGACGTCATGAAGCTCGGGATGGCGCATCCAATGGGGCCATTGACGCTCGCCGACTTCATCGGTCTCGACGTCTGCTTGGCCATAATGGAAGTCTTGCACAGGGAACTAGGAGAGGACAAATATCGTCCTTGTCCTCTATTGAGAAAGATGGTCGCAGCCGGGCATCTCGGGCGCAAGACCGGTCGGGGGTTCTATGACTATTCCACCACCTGAAACGAGAATCATGAACGAATCCCATTCAGAACGCCAGTTGCGCGCATTCGCTGAGTGGCTGAATCAGCCGCTTACGACCGGCACCGAACGGGCACTGAACAGATGGCTGTCTCAAGATCCTGCGAATCAGGACATCTGGGAAGCCTGGCAGCGCGTCAACGGGCGCGCCAAGCGGCTGCAGGTAGTGCCGGGCGATGTCAACGAAGACTGGGCAGTCCTCAAAGATGAGTTAGGCTTTGTCCATTCAGGCAAGGTGCGCAAGAAGTCGAGGTCGAGCAGGCGCAAGCTGGATTTCTACAAACAGCCTTCGGTCGTCGCGGTGCTCTCGATGATCGTCTTCGCGCTCTTCCTGTACATCTTGCACATGATTCGAATCAAGGTCGGATTCTGAACGTCGGCTCAGTCGCCGTTTCGATCCGTGTCGTGGTATCGATCGTATGCGTCGATGATGTCGCGTACCAGTTGATGGCGGACGACATCCTCCTTGCCGAGATATTCGAAGGCAATTCCGTCCAGCCCTTCCAGGATGTTCCTCGCCTCCACGAGCCCGCTCGTCTCGTGGCGAATCAAGTCCGTCTGCGTGATGTCCCCCGTCACGATTGCGCGACTGTTCACGCCAAGCCTGGTCAAAAACATCTTCATCTGAATCGTGGTCGCGTTCTGGGCCTCGTCGAGGATCACGTAGGCATTGTTGAGGGTCCGACCGCGCATGTAGGCCAGCGGAACGATTTCGATGATGTTTTGCGCCAGATGATCGGCGAGTCGATCACGCGGAAGCATATCGAGCAGCGCATCATACAGGGGCCGCAGGTAGGGATCGATCTTCTCCTTCAGGTCCCCGGGCAGAAAGCCGAGGCTCTCTCCTGCCTCGACGGCCGGTCGGGACACCACGATTCGCTTGACGCGACGCGCTTTGAGCGCCCTCACGGCGAGCGCGACCGCCGTGTAGGTCTTGCCCGTACCGGCGGGGCCGATGGCAAACACGATGTCATTTGCCTCCGCGGCCGTCACCAGACGCCGCTGTCCTGGCGTTCGGGCTCGAACCGCCTCACCAGTCGTCGTAAAAAGGATGACGTCATCACTTTCCGCAGATTTCAGCGGCCTGTCGAGAGCGACAAGATTGAGTATCGTGTCGACGTCATTTTCCGTCAGGTTCGCGTTTCGATTCAGCACGAGCGACAACTCTTCGATGATTCGCTCTATCTGCTTGATATCGTTGGCGTCGCCTCGCAGGATGATGCGATTGCCTCTCGCGACGAGGGTCGTACTCGAAAACGCCGCCTCGATCTTCTTTAGATACTGATCGTTGAAACCGAACAGTAAGACGGGTTCGGCGTTGTCGATTGTCAGGACCTTTTCTGCCAAGTGGTTCTTTTTTGCAAGAGAAGTTAAGAGATCCGGTTTTCGGCTCGACCGGAAAACCGATGACCAGTTCCAATGGGATTACCGATGAACCGGGGCCTTGTTCTGGAATTTACCAAAATGCACGGTGCGGGGAACGACTTCATCGTGATCGACAATCGATTCTTCTTCTTCTCGTCGCACGAGTTGTCGGAAATAGCCCGCAAATTCTGTCCACGCCATTTCGGGATTGGAGCCGACGGCCTGCTGGCGTTGGAGCTTCCTCGCCTCGCAGACACTCATTACCACATGGCGTATGTGAATGCGGACGGGTCTCCTGGTGAAATGTGCGGGAACGGGGCGCGCTGCCTGGCACGATTCGCCTACGAGTCGGGAATAGAGGAACGCCCGCTACGATTCAGCACGACCGCCGGAAGCTACGAGGCATTCGTTGATCCCGCCGACCCGTCGCACGTTCGCGTGGTGCTGCCCGCGCCCTCGATCGTAGAACCGAATTTCGCAACGGTACAAGTTGGGTCAGATGCCCTGGCGCTCACCTTCGTCGATGTTGGCGTGCCGCATGCCGTCTGGTTCGGGGACACGAATAGATGACCTGCCGGTCCATGAATGGGGTGCTTGCGTTCGCAATCATCCGGACTTCGAACCTACTCGCGGGGCAAACGTCGATTTTGTCGAGGTCATGGCCGGGGATGGCCATCCCGAGCTGAGCGTGCGGTGCTATGAACGCGGCGTCGAAGGAGAAACGCTGGCCTGTGGTACGGGCGCCGTTTCCTCGTTTGCTGCGGCCGGTGCGCTGGGGCTGGTCGACGCCACAGCGGCCAAGATAAGGATGCGCGGAGGCACGCTTCTTGTAGGCTATACGCCGGATAAGAAGGGAATCTATCTCGAAGGTCCCGCCGAGACCGTTTACCGGGGCAGCGTGGTTCTCTGAGGAACGCGATCGGAACAATGCGATCCCCAATCGGCCCTAGAACCGGTATCGGAAGTCCGAGACGTCCGCTTCTTCTCGCAACTCGGCGAGCCAACGGGTGGTCATCCGTTGCTTCTTCTGGTTGAGCAGGTCGTTTCGAAGACTGGCGCGCTGTGCCGCGGTCATGGTCGACGGATCGGCCGGGTAAATCCGGGTGACCTTCAACACATAGGCGCCATTAGCGCCCTCGATCACCGAAGAGATCTCTCCTTCGGCAAGCCCCAGTGCGGCGCCTACAAATTTCGGCTCACGACCCAGGGTAGGAACGAGTGTATTATTCTGCGTAACCGCACTCGCGGTCCGGCGGATCGTGCCGAGGGAGTCAGCCAGAGCTTCAAGATCCGTTGCCCCGTCTCCAACTGCCGCTTGGAGCCGACTCGTCTGCAACTTCTTCTTCTTCTCCAGGCGAGCCTGCGGCTCGAGCTCCGATCGCACCTCTTCGAACGGGCGGTACCCTTCAGGAGTAATCTTCGCCACGTGGAGAACGACAAAATCGTCGTTCAATTCGATCACCTCACTCAAGTCTCCGACCTTCGCGGTCGCAAGAAACTTCTTCACGTTGCCACTCGTGCCCAGACCGGGAATCACATCCATATCTTTCTGGACCTCGACCGTCTCGACGCTGAGATTGTCGTGCTTTGCCACCTCGGCGTCAAAATCACCCGACTCTTCGGCAAAGTATGCGAGATCCGCCGCCCCGTCTTCCGCATTTCCGATGGTATCCAGTGAAGGTCGGATCGTCAGCACGAGGTCGGCCATCTGAAACTCCTTGTCCGATCTGGCGAGGACTTCAATGATGTGGTAGCCGAATTGGGTCTCGATTGGACCCACGACCTTGCCGATCGGAGCTCCGAACGCCGCTTTTTCAAAAGGCTCTACCATTCGGCCCGGTCCGAACCAACCGAGATCTCCCCCCTTCGAACCGCTCCCCGGATCCTGCGAAAACTCTTTTGCCAGTGCGGCAAAATCTGCGCCTTCATCCAACTGCTTCTTGAGGTCGTTTGCCTTGGCACGTGCCTCCTCCTTAGCCGCCGCGTCATCCGTCGGGCGCGTCGATATCAGAATGTGGCGCGCATGCACGGACTCATCCTCTGCGCGGCGAACTTTACCGACTTTGACGAGATGGGCCTGATTCCGAACAATCACGGGACCGACGACCTTTCCCTGCTCGATGTTGCCGGCGAGGGCGTCGCCGATCTCGGTATCGAGTTCATCCAGCCGGAAGTAGGAGTCGGCATACCCCTTTTCACTCCCGTTCAGTGCCAGAAAGAGTGAGTCGTTCTTTGTCGTCTTGAAATCATCGCGCAGGCGACCGAGCTCGCTGACGATGGCAGCGGTATCCGCCGCAGAGGCGGACTTCGAAAAACGGACATACTCGAGAGCGATTGTCCGATCGCGATGAAAATCCTCGCGATGGTCGTTGTAGTAATTGCCCAGTTCACGCTCCGTAACCGAAACCGAATCGTCGGGAATCTCCGCATATCGAAGAGCCACGTACTGCGCGTCGACTTTGCGATTCCGTTTGATGTACTCGGCATTCACTTCCTCGTCCGACACACGGACCGTCGCTTCGATCAGCTTGTCGAATTTCTCGGCGCGCCGCTTCGATCGGAGGTACTCCTCGACCCTGATCCAATCGTCTCGTACGTCCGGATTATCTACCAGACTTCTCAGCAGATCACGATCCACACCTCCCGAACCGTTTCCGAATTGCTGCTTGATCAGCGGATCGGGATTGTCTCCGAGCACCATGTCAACCACCTCTGCATCCGATACGACAACACCCAGGCGTTCCATCTCGCGACGACGCAAAATATCGTTGACCATCGCATCGAAAATCTGGTCGCGGTACATGTCGTACAATTGCGGCGGCATGCTCTGGCCACTCTGCGCCTGGTACTGCTGCCGTTGCGATTCGATGGCGCGTGTATACTCCTGATACGAAATCGGCTCACCGTCGACGATCGCGATGTTGTCATAACGGGCCTTGCTCGTCGTGTCGAAAACACCTGAATCCTGCAGCACCCAGATTCCCCCGAATGCGATGACGAGAATCCAAAGAACGATCGGCGTGTTCTCACGCATCCGATTCATGATGCCCATAATGCCAGCCTCGTGTCGGGTCTCTTTCGAATAAAATTTGGGGTGGACGGCCGTACACTACCGCCCGGGACGAATCGTGTCAAACCGAGTATTAATACCTATTCCTAACCGCCGTGTTCGTGAACATTTGGGTAGGAATGGACTTCCACCAAAAACCAAAGGCCCGCCAGATCGACGGGCCTTTGCAAGACGGTATATCTGTCGATCAGGCTTCAGCTTGATCGATATGCACAAATTGACGGTCGTTTCGTCCTTTCGTAAACCGGACGACCCCGGGCACTTTCGCGAACAGCGTGTGATCCCGACCGATCCCAACATTCTCACCGGCATGGAAACGGGTACCCCGTTGCCTCACGATAATGCTGCCGGCCATAACGTTTTGTCCGCCAAAGGCTTTAATTCCAAGCATTTTCGGCTTAGAGTCCCGTCCATTCTTGGATGACCCGACGCCTTTCTTATGTGCCATGACTCACTCTCCGAATATCAGTCCCAGATCAGGACACTTTGATCGTATTGATTTCGATCTGCGTGTAAGGCTGACGATGGCCCCGCTTGACGCGGTAGCCCTTTCGCTTCTTCTTCTTGAAGACGACGACCTTGTCGGCCTTCACGTGGTCGAGGACCGTGGCCTTAATCGAAGCACCCTCAATTCGAGGCTTCCCGACCGCCACATCCCCCTTCTTCTCGACCAAGAGGACGTTGTCCAACTCGATCTTGTTTCCCACCTCGGCATCAAGCCGCGAGACGAAGAGCTTCTCTTTCTCTTCGACGCGGTACTGTTTGCCAGCGATATCTACAATAGCGTACATTTTTCTCTTCGATTCCGCCCGACACCCCCGGAATGTCCGGGAGTACATTTTGGCGTATCGAAGAAAATTACGGAATTACTTCGATCAAAGCCAACGTTCGACACTTGTCGATTCGGCTCACGGGGGCCTTCCAGACGATGTTCCACAAATCTTTACCGTTGATCGATTGAATACGCCCAAACCTTCCAAAGTTATTTGCATCGGGCGCAACTACGTTGCCCATATACACGAACTCCAGAACGAAGTCCCCGAGTCGCCGGTGGTATTTCTAAAACCGCCCTCGGCGATCGTTCCGACGGGGGGAGAAATAGTCATTCCGCCGGCATCGTCGGACGTGCACCACGAAGTCGAGCTGGTCGTTGAAATTGGATCGGAGTGTAAGAACGTGTCCGAGAGGGAGGCAATGGCCGCCGTCAGGGCGTACGCGGTCGGTCTCGACATGACCGCTCGCGATATTCAGTCGGTCGCCAAAAAGAAGGGGCTTCCCTGGTCGGTCGCCAAGGGATTCGACACCTTTGCGCCACTTGGCCCACTCGTCGCAGCGGACGGCATCGATCCGGGAAACCTCGAGATCAGACTCGAGATCAATGGCGCCGTTCGCCAGCAGGGCAGCACCTCACTGATGATCTTTCCCCTGCCGAGCCTGATATCGTACGTTTCTACCGTCTTCACTCTTTTACCCGGGGATCTCATCTACACAGGCACCCCTGCAGGGGTCGGCCCTGTGGCGCCTGGCGATCGGCTCGTTGGAACGATCACAGGGCTCCCCCCGCTGGAGGTATCGGTAATACGTTCATGACTGGCGACAAAGACGAGCCCGCCCCCCCGTTTCCTGCATGCCCCGTTATCCTGATGCACGGATTTGGAGCGTTCCTCCACCTCCTCGCATCAATCTCCCTCACACCGCTTATCAAAACCCTGCGGGATCGGGGCGTAACGATTTATGCACCGAAAGTCGAGCCGTACAGCCCGGTCCCGGTTCGAGTTCGTGCCTGGAAAGAGAGAATCCGTGACATTCTCAGCGATACCGGTGCGAAGCGCGTCCACCTCGTCGCGTACTCGTCAGGGGGATTGGATGCTCGTTACCTCATCACACGGGAGGGTGGATCCGAATTCGTCACGTCGCTCACGACCATTTCCACACCGCATCGTGGATCGACAGTCGCTCTCGCCGTGCTCGAGCAGCCTGATTTGATCCGTAAGGGACTGACGGGACTCGCAGACTGGATGGGCCGTCGCATCTATGCCTCCCCGTCGGAAGCCGAGCATGCGCTCGAGCAACTCACTCCCGCATACATCGAAACGAACTTTAATCCGATCGTACCCGACCACCCGGACGTGCGATATGCCTCATGGGCGGGTCAGGCCGGACTCGGAACCGATGTGCCCATTAATCCCCTGCTGAAAATCACGAATCGACTCTTATTCGAAGCGGAGGGTGTCAATGACGGCATCGTATCGGTCGGAAGTGCAGAATGGACCGGTTTCGAGGGAGTCTTGGATGCGGATCATGGCCGGCAGATCGGAATAAAGGCTTGGAACGGGGCTTTCGAGCCGGAGCCCTTCATTTTGAAACTTGTGGGAGGACTCGAAGACTGACCGGACGGGGGTGGTCAGGCGGAATCGTCCGAATCTTCGCCGCGACGATAGACTCTGACGGTCGGGTATGCGAGGTCCAAATCGGGCTCCCTCTCGATCGTATCGAGGATCTCTTCCCAAACGGCCGTTTCGATGCCTCGCCTGCGTCTGGGCTCGCACAGATACCTCAACGTGAGTTGAATGCCGCTATCCTTGACATCGGTATAGACGACCGGCGTCAGATTCCGATAGAATATCATGTACCGGCTCGCGGCCTCACGCACGCTGCGCTGCGCTTTCTCATTGAGCAGGTCGACGTGCTCTTCCGCGATCTCGGCTAGCTGACGCTTGAGCTTCCGCCAATTGCTCTCGAAGGTGACCAGGACATTGATCTCGTTCCAGATGAACGGAAAACCGTGCGTGTAGTTTGCCAGCGCCGTCTCGAAGACGAGCCGGTTAGGCAGATGGATGATGCGTCCCGTGCTCTGGTCGGCATCTACCCAGTTTCCGATTTCCAGAATCGTGAATTGCAGCAGGCTGAAGTCGATCACATCTCCGGCGTGCTCGTTGACTTGCACGCGATCGCCGACAAAGATCGGCCGCTTCCAGAAGATGTAGAGCCAACCGGCCATGTTCAGTATCAGGTCGCGGAGGGCCACGACGAGACCGGCGGAAACGAGACCGAGAAAGGTGCCGAATGCGCTGAGATCCGCCACCCAGATCATCCCGATGAGCGGGATGGCGATGGCGACGACGACGTATGTCGACACCTTGGCCCAGCGGTATCGTACGCGAACATCGTCTGTCTGACGCTTGACGGCCCGGAGAACCAGGCGGCGCCCCAGCCACAGACCGAAAATGATCAAGAAGGTCGAAAAGAGCTGCTTTACCGTCGCCTCGTCGATGGCAAACAACTGCGACACCCCCTCGTTCAGTGCGTCGAGCATGATCTGACGCCTCGCAGCGCAAGGTCTTTAGAGTCTAGAAATCAGACACCACGAGCCGACGCAACTGCTCAGACCATTCGTCTGCCAATTCGCGCCATTCGACAATGTCTGACGAAACGTACGAAAGACGCTCCTGAAAAAACGCTGCAGCAGCCCCTGCATCGGGCCAGGACTGGATCGACAGGGGGTAAGGTGAACCTCCGATGACTCAATTTTACGTAAGTCATGAGAAAGTCTTAGTTTCTGAATAACGCGCCCTGGAATCTACGGGCGGACCGGGTCGCTGAGGCGTCGACCCGCACGAGGATAATGGAGGGAATGACGGTGTACCGATTTGGGAGGCTCGGCACGATCGCAACGATCGCGCTCTTAATAATGGGTGCCGGAAGTTCGGAGGCCAACGAGACCGTCCGTGTCAGGCTCTTTTCCGGCAAGCAGATCGAATCAGCAAGTCTTTCGGAAGGGACAGGGGGCGGGTTAACGATTTACGATTCGTCCGGTCCTCTCGCTACGCTCGACAACGGGCAGGTGCTCACGTTCGATATCTGGAATGAGTTTCTGCGTGCGCAGTGGACGTCGGGCAACGTCCCGCTCGAGCGAGCGTTTGTACGGTCGGATAACGGCGAGATCAAGGTCACCGTCAACGATGAAACCCGAACCTACCGGGGCTCGATCGAACTGGTCCTGGACGGCGACATTGAGCGGCCAAGTCTTCTGATAATCAACGAGGTAGCTCTTCCCGACTACATCAGCTCGGTCTTGCCATCGGAATACGGATTCACCGAGCCGGAGGGAATGAAAGCCCAGGCGATTGTAATCCGTACCTACGCCCTGCGCGCTCGGAGCCAGCGCCAGGGCCCCTACGATCTCACCGATGACACGGGCTCTCAGGTCTACATGGGCGTCTCATCGGAGAATGACGGGGCACGCGCCGCCGTCAAGGCGACCACCGGCATGGCGATCACCTACAAGGGAGAGCTCATTGAGGCCGTTTACTCGGCACACTGCGGGGGTCACTCGGCAAACAATGAGGATGTCTGGATGAGCAAAGCCGTCCCATACCTGCGGGGACGCGACGATCCATACGACCATGATGCCCCGGTTGCCCATTGGGAATCCCGAATCAACAAGAAAGATCTTCTCGACCTGCTCAGTCGTCTGTACTCGGTTAAGGTCAAAGACATCTCCATAGCAGACCGTGGCGCCGGCAAACACGTCACTGCCGTCAGACTCAAAGCCAAAGGCGACGATCTCGACATCACGGCCCAGAGTTTCCGGGTCGCCGTGAACAACCGATTCGGGTCCGCCTCCGTCAAGAGCACGCTGTTCGATTTCAATAAGGACGGCGATTCCTACCATTTCACAGGCAAGGGCCTGGGCCACGGCGTTGGACTGTGCCAGTGGGGCGCTGCCGAACAGGCTCGAGAGGGCCGCAGCTATAAGGACATCCTCCATTTCTATTACCAGGACGTGAAGATCGAGGGCTACGAGTCTGAACCGCCGGTCGCTGCAGCCGCATTGGCGAATCCGGCAAGAGTTGAAAAGTCAACCCGGGACGAACCGCCCGCCACCGAAAAGAAACAGAAGCCTGCGAAGAAAGAGCCGCAAGTGAAAAAAGCGGCGAAAGCAAAGAAAGACGCGCATCCGGCGGCCGTCTCGCCCAAATTGACGGGTCGACGGGTCGGTTGGTGATGGTCTAGTCCATGTCCATCAACTCTCCCAAACCGAAAGCTTCCTCGAAATGATCGATTTCGAGCCGGCCGTTGATCCAGTAGACGGCCATCACATCGAAGCGGCAAAGCACTTCTGTCAGCTTGTGCTCGTGCACGTAGATTCTGGCAGTACGATAAATCCGTCCCATTTTCTGCTTTGATACAGCCTGCTCGGGACGTCCCCACTGAGTTGGGCGCCTCGTCTTCACCTCCACAAAAACGAGAAGTGTAATATCGTTTCGCTCCCGGAGGCAGCAGACGACATCGATTTCCCCGCCGCGTCGTTTGTACCGTCGCGCCAGGATCTCGTAGCCGTTGGCTTGCAGATACTCCGCCACGATGTCCTCCCCCTTCTCTCCAAGTTCGTGAGACCGCATTGATTCAATTTGAGCCGACTCGGCAGGACGACATAATTCGTTCATTCCTCCCTAAAGACACCTGGCGAATCAAAACCGTAACTTCGAGATTAGACCCTCGTCCGATCCGGTGGCTCGATTTGGACTTCGAAGCGGACAGTCTTTAGCTTTTGTCCATGCATCTTCGTGGCGGAAAACCTGCCCATCTCAGTGTCTGGAATCATTACGCTCACATCCGATTTTGGTAATCGCGACGCCTACGTAGCGACGATGAAAGGCGTCATTCTATCGATTGACCCCACGCTTCGGCTCGTCGACATCTCCCATGAGATCGGAGCGCAGGATGTCATGGAGGCGGCATTCGTCGTTCAGAATGCCGCATGGCACTTCCCGAAAGGCACTGTGCATCTGGTGGTGGTCGACCCGGGAGTCGGGACGGGCAGAAACGCCCTCGCCGCTGAGTTGAACGGCCAATTCTTCGTCGGCGCCGACAACGGTCTCTTCACGTTGCTGAGCTCAGGGAATGGCGAGGGATGGACGGGCAGTGCGGTCCTTCTCGACAAACCGGAATACTGGTACGTATCCAACCCCAGCTCCACTTTTCACGGACGCGACATCTTCGCCTCCGTTGCGGCCCATCTCGCATCCGGAGCAAAACTCGAACAAGTCGGCACGCCGACCTCAAACATCATGCGTTTACGCTGGGCCACGCCATTCGCCGACGATCAGGGGCTCCAGGGATGGATTGTACAGATCGATCACTACGGCAATTGCATCACGAATATTTCCCGCAACGTTTACGAGAACTTCGACCGGCAGCGCTCACCGAAGTGTTATGTCGGAACCTCTATTCTCGAAGGCTTGAGTCGTACATATGACGACGCCACGGCAGGCGAGCCGATTCTCCTGTTCGGGAGTTCGGGATTCCTCGAAGTGGCGATCAACCGTGGAAACGCCGCACGGCTGCTCAGCATTAGAAAGGGCGATCCCATTAACATCGTGTTCTCCGAATAGTCCGCTATGGAACCAACGCCTCATGAAGCTCCCCGGCATATGACGATCCACGACACGGGGGACCATCCGCCGTCACGGACGAAGCGAGCCATGACGGCGATTCTGATGGTGCTGACCATCGGAATGGTTGCGTATATCCTGGCCGGACGACCGTATCAGAAGGATGCCACCAATCTCGTCGGCCTCGTCGGCTCGGAAACAATTAAGCCTAAACCCCTGCTCGAGACGTCTCAACCTGAACAAATCGAGGATATTCTTCGCGCAGAGTTGGGCTATCGTCTCCTCGTTCCGAACATCAGCGGCGCCAGGATCGTCGGAGTCGGCACGTGGGATGCCGACAGGAACGTCAGGATCCCCGTCGTTACGTACGACGATCCCGAGGGCGACATCAGCAAAGCGCTCGTGCTGAATTACGCCATGCTCGACAAGATCTCGGGGGCGGTCTTTCTCGACAGATCCGTCCGTCAAGAGCTCGAGCAGGATCAATCCTTTGCCGTGGTCAGTTCGTCCGACGATCGCGAAGTCGTGCTCTGGCGATCAGGCGATGACATCTTCGTCGTCATTGCAGAAAAAGGCGCTGGGCGTCTGATCCCCCGTATACAGCAGCCGGAGTCAATCCCCCAGGGGTAACCTGATCCGAAACGTTGTCCCCTCGCCGGGTTTCGACGACGCAAGACTCAGCACGCCGCCGTGGTAGTCCTCGATGATGCGCTTGGCCAGGCTTAACCCAAGTCCCCAACCCCGCTTCTTCGTACTGTAGCCCGGCCTGAAGATATTCTTCGAGTTCACCAGCTCGATTCCCTTTCCGTTGTCCTTGATGTCCACGACGACAGACCGGCCGTCGGTCCGACCCGTCACCTCGATCATACCCCCATCTTCTTCGATGGCATCCAGCGAGTTCTTCAGGAGGTTCTCCACGACCCATTCGAACAACTCCACATTCAGCGGGGCGACGAGTTCGTCGGGGACGTCGACGACGAGCTTCGGACCCGCATCGGCTGAGATCCGACGACCCATGTAGTCGCAGACGGACTGGACGACCGGACCAACCTTCGTGACATCGAGGACCGGTCTCGAGCCGATCTTCGAAAATCTGCTAGCTACACGTTCGAGCCGCTGCACGTCGCGCTCGAGCTCCGTGGCAACGCGCTGGCTGGTTTCACCCCCCTTCAGGCGAAGCATTTCGATCCATCCCAGCATGCTCGAAATGGGTGTCCCCAACTGATGGGCCGCCTCCTTCGCCATGCCGACCCACAGATTACTCTGTTCGTTGCGGCGCACGTGGGAGAATCCCATGTAGCCCACGAACACAAAGAGGGCGAAGAAGAATAGCTGTACCGTCGGGAAGTAGCGGAGTTGTTTTACGAGGCTCGATTCGCCATAGTGGACGACCTGGGCGAGGCGATACGGGCCGATGGCGAGATTAATTCGAAGCGGTCGATACTCCTTGTCGAGATCGGCTGCAATAGAGCGAATCTCGGCAGAATCCGCCGCTGTGACGACGGTATCCAGTCTCGTATTCCGGAAGGAGACGATTTGGTCGCCTGTCGTATCGGTGACAATGGTCGGCACCTCGAATCGGTTCGGGATGACAATTTCGTTCGAGACGAATATTGTTTCACCAGGCGGGGGCATGGAGCGCGCCCATCGCAAGGCCTGGATGAGCTGCTGGCGTTCGAGGCCGGAATCTGCCAGCTTGCCGTCGCGAACGGCTTGCTCGAGCTGAACGAATAATTCCTGGTACGGGTTGATCGAGGTTGCCTGCGATTCATACTGGTATTCGAGTGCGCTTGTCCACAGTCGCACGTAGTCGAGCTCCCTGTCATGAATCCGGTTCGCAAGCTGGTTCGAATACCATAGGGAGGCCAGCGCGATGATGACGGCAGCAACGATTAGACCAAGCTTCAGCTTGACCGTTGAGGAGTATGGGGTCATGTCCGCCTCGGGAGAGGATGATGAGAAACGCCGGGTTAGCGGCGGCGGTCCGAGGCAAACCGACTACGAATCCAGCGAAATTGTTTCGCTGCGGCGCGGCCCCGTCGAGACGTACCGTATGGGTACGCCTATCGCATCCGACACGAAACCGAGGTATTCCTTCACTTGGCGCGGGAGGTCATCCCAGGTGCGAATGGACTCGATTCCTGAGCTCCAGCCTTCGAAGGTCCGGTACACCGGTTCCGCTCGATCCAGTTTGTCGAAGTCGCTCGCGAAGCGGTCGGTCGTCTTCCCGTCAATCCGATAGTGAGTAGCAACACGGATCTCGTCGAGCGTATTGAGCACGTCGAGCTTTGTGATTGCGACTTCGGTCATTCCGTTGATCATGACGGCGTAACGCAGCGCAACGAGGTCCAGCCACCCGCAACGTCGTGGTCGGCCGGTCGTGGCGCCGAATTCGTGTCCGAGCTTGCGCAGCTTTTCACCCGTTTCGTCGAGGAGTTCGGTCGGAAACGGACCGTTGCCGACGCGTGTGGTGTAAGCCTTGACAATGCCCACGACGCGCTCGATGCTGGAGGGCGGGATGCCGAGGCCGGTGCAGCAGCCGCCAACGGTAGGATGGCTCGAAGTAACGAACGGATAGGTTCCGAAATCCACGTCGAGGAGGGATCCCTGGGCGCCTTCAGCCAGCACCTGCTTCCCCTGCGCAAGCGCATCATTGAGGAAGTAGGTCGTGTCTTTAACGTAAGGATCGATGAGTTCGTCGAATGCGACGTACTCTTCAATAATCTTGTCGACGTCGAGCCCCTCCGCCCCATAGATGCTCCTGAGCACAGCATTCTTCTCCTCGATATTCCATCGGAGTTTCCGATGGAGCGTATCCCTGTCGAGCAGATCAACCACACGAATGCCCGCCCGGCCGTACTTATCCACGTATGCGGGGCCGATACCCCGACCGGTCGTGCCAATGGCGCCGGCATCGAGATAACGTTCCTTTGCCTGATCGAGCGCCTTGTGATAGGGCATGATCAGGTGTGCATGATGGGAAATGAAGAGTCGGCCTTCCGGATCGAAACCTTTTTCCTTGATCATCCGGATCTCTTCGATGAGCGCCGCCGGATCGATAACCACCCCGTTGCCGATCACGCAGTCGACGCCGGTGTTGAAGATGCCGGACGGTACGAGATGAAGAACGAAGGTCTCATCATCCCAGCAAATAGTATGGCCTGCATTGGCGCCGCCCTGATAGCGGGCTACGACGTCAACGTCCGCCCCCATCAGGTCGGCAATCTTGCCTTTCCCTTCGTCGCCCCACTGGGCTCCTATGACAACAGATACGGGCATGCTCAGTCGGTCAATCCTTTTACCACACGACAAAGGCGACGAGGACCCCCGCCGCCTTCAGTCTGATACGAAACTATAACTTCGTCGATTCAGGCACCCGCCGGTGGGTCGGCGTCGAAGCTCTCAGCCGCCTGACCGACTGACTCATAATGCTTGAAGACGGTAATCAATTTGGTAATCATGAGCAGCGAGCGAATGCGATCTGCTACGTTGGCCAGCCGAAGGTCGCCCCCGGCATTCCGCATAGTCGTCATGGCACTGATCAGCATGCCCAGTCCACTCGAATTCATGAACTTGACCTTCGAAAGGTCGACAACGACGTTGTTCTTACCGTTATCCTTCAACTCCCGAAGCGAATCCAGCAAGCTGGCTCCGTCCGGCCCGCCCATCACATTTCCCTTCAACTCGATGACAACGGCGTTGTACCGTTCCTCAACCTTGAAATTCATTCAGGTAACTCCTTTGAACGACTCTTTTCAGCGAGACTGCTTCCGACCAGCTGAGCGCAACTGAAGCACAACCGGAGCGGCCACAAAAATGGATGAATAGGTGCCGATCAAGATACCAACTATGAGAGCAAATGCAAACCCGCGCAGGACCTCTCCACCAGTCACGAAGAGGACTACCATCACGATGAGCGTCGTGCCCGAGGTGATGATAGTTCGGCTCAGCGTGCTGTTGATCGACTTGTTTACTACGACCTCATACGCCTCGGTCTTGAACACGGCGGCATACTCCCTGATTCTGTCGAATACCACCACGGTGTCGTTCAGCGAGTAGCCGACGATAGTCAGAAACGCAGCGATGATGGCCTGGTCGATCTGCAGTGAGAACGGCACAAGATCATGAAGCAGCGCGAACAGCCCGAGCGTAATCGTGACGTCATGGGCGAGCGCGACAACGGCGCCCACGCCGAACCGCCACTCGAAACGAACCATGATGTAGATGAAGATCACCACGAGGGCGAACAGAACCGAAAGGAACGCCCCCCTCTTGAGGTCCTCCGCAAACCGAGGCCCAACAGAATCTGTCTTCTCGATTTCCGGGTTCGAATCAGGATACGAGGACGCGATTGTCTGCAGGACCTTCGATTCGATATCGTTGATGTCGCCGCCGACGGCCGAACGTACAAGAATCGTGGTCGGAGATCCGTAGAGTTTCACCTCGGGAGCCATCCCGAGCGATTCTTCCAAGTCTCCCCTGACTGCCGACACGTCGAGCGGCGTGGCGGTCTGAATGATGAACTCGCTTCCACCCAGGAAATCGATGCCCAGCGTGATGCCTCTTGTCACGAGCCCGACCAGACTTATAACGATGAGGCTGGCGGAGAAGAAGAAGGCCTTCGTCCAGTTCGTGGTGAAACCGTAGTTGGCGTTTTCAAATATGCGCATGTCTGTAATGTCTGTATGGCGATGTGCGATAACGCATCATGCAACAGTCGCCGGATTTTCAACCGTAGGAAACGTGCATTCGTCGCTTGCCGACCATCCAGTCGAAGACGATCCGCGTGACAAAGATCGCTGTGAACAGTGACGAGATGATGCCCGCCATCAAGGTCACGGCGAATCCCTGAATGGGACCCTTTCCGAACGAGTAGAGGATAGCTCCGACGAGGAACGTGGTAATATTGGCGTCGAGGATGGCGCTCAGGGCATTGGAATACCCACCGGAAATCGCCGCCTTGAGCGTCTTCCCGGTCGCTTGTTCCTCACGGACTCGTTCAAAGATGAGTACGTTCGCATCGACAGCCATACCGATGGTCAACACGATACCTGCAATACCCGGGAGCGTCAGTGTCGCCTGAAATCCGGCCAGGATTCCAAAGATAAACAGGATGTTGAGGAACAACGCCAGGTCGGCTACGAAACCGGCAGTCTGGTAGTACATGATCATGAAGACGACTACCAGCGTCAATCCGAGAATCAGCGAAATCGTACCGGCGCGGATGGAGGCAGCGCCAAGACTCGGCCCAACCGTCTCCTCGGCCTCAATGTCGACCGGCGCCGGCAAGGCCCCTGATTTGAGCACGGTTACAACGTCTTTGGCCTCTTCAAACGAATCGAGCCCGGATATCTCCGAACGCCCGCCACTGATCTTCTCATTCACGTTCGGATACGAGTAGACCACGTTGTCGAGCACAATGGCAATCTTCTTGCCAACATTGGCGCCCGTGAGCCTCGACCAGGTCCTGGCCCCGTCCGAGTTCATCGTGATCGAGACTTTCGGTTGGTTGCTGATCTGATCAAAGTTGGCTGTCGCCTCGGTGATGACGTCTCCAGTCAGCTCAACCGTCTTCCTCACGCCCAGCGCAAAAAACTCCTGGTGGCCGTCCTCGGTTGTATTGACAGGATTTGCCGTCCACAGAATCTCGACGTCGCGCGGAAGAAGATTGGCCACCTCAGGCGCCATCAGCATCTTCATCACTTTCGCCGTGTCCTGGGCAAAGGCCGAACCAACGATGACGTCCTGTCCGTAAGGTCTAAAAATGTCGAGCAGCTTGTTCGTCGAGCCCTTGTCCTCGTTTTCCTGATCCAAGAGCTCGGCCACGTCGAAGGTCGAATCGGAAGCCCCGGTATCCGCTGCCGCCGAATCGGCCGGAGGCGGACCGTCGAGGACGCGTGCCGACGTATCGGCCGGCTCCGCTGATTCCTCGTAGTGGTCGATCACGGCCTGAACGAACGGCGCCATCTCACGGGGGTCGATCATCAGGTGAAATTCGAGTCGCGCGGTACCTCGAAGAAGTTTTCGGACCCGTTCGGGCTCATCGACACCGGGAAGCTCGACGATGATGCGCCTGGTGCCCTGCTTTTGAATCGACGGTTCGGTCACACCGAAGCGGTCAACCCGATCACGGATGATCTCGACGGCTCGATCGACGGCACCGCTGGCCTCCTCTTTTAGGTAGGCAACCACCTCGGAATTCGTCGAACGACGGGTAATGCCTCTGTCGGAGTTACGAAAATAGCGCGAAAGCCGTGCATTCGGATCGCGACTGGTGAAGGCTTCGGCAAACGCATCGACAAACGACGCAGTCGAAGCGGTGGCGTTCGCCTGCGCCGCCGTCATCACTTCGCTAAATGCATCGTCCTTGTCGTTCGCCAGCTCGCGAACGAGCTGATCAACCCGCACTTCGAGTACGACGAGCATGCCGCCCTGCAGGTCGAGACCCAATTTGAGAGTCTTTTCGCGAACCCACTGTATATGGCCGAAATTCTCCTGATTGTAGGCGGCCTTTTCCTCTTGACTCATGGAGTCAAGCTTCTTCTGAATCCTGTAGTTGCTGATCGTCGGGTACAGGTAGTAGCCCGAAAGAATCAGAAAGAACGAGACGGTCAGGACCTTAAGTCCGTTTCCTTGCAACATTATTCTTAAGTCTTTGTGACTGGGGGATCGGTGGCGTGCGACGCGCGGAAGGTGCGGTCGCCCTGAGAGACGCAACGTCGAATAGCTACGGCCCGAGCGGCTGCTCGTCACTAAGCCTGCGCCTTGACGGCCGTTCCGTCGTGACAGGATACTCCGCCTGGTCGACTGCAACAGTCTGAACGGATACGGAATGGACGATGGACAAAGGCCCCATCGCGACCGGCCTCGAGTCCAGATCCGGCGCCTGGAGCAGCGCCGTGTCCGAAAACAGCGACAGAAGCCTGCACTGAATAAGGACGGATATCATGTCGCGGCCCAGGGCGTCAGCATCGCGCCCATCCGCATCCGACGATTCATCAAGAAGCCGGAGGAGATCGTCGATCGACAGTTTGCCGGGCAGGTCGCCGACCATTCGATCTACGTACCGCGACGTCGCAAGCTGGCCCGCGAGCGCAGCCGGCTGGGCAGCCAGCGGCAGCACCCCCGTCAATAGCAGGGCGATCGTGCGAATGCGTTGTGGCCGAACTGTAACCTTCATGCAGCTGTCGATTTGCCGGTAACTTGATAAGGTACGGCGACCACGTGAAACCACTAACAGTCACGCCGGTTTCGGGCGAGAAATAACGCTGAATAAACTTCAAACGGCAAACTTAGAAATAGGGGGCGCAATGGCACGCTACGCCGGAAAAGCCTTATGGCTGCTGTCTGATGTGGATGATTACGCGTTCATCACTTCAGAATGAGCACTTCGCGGAGTTCCTTCTTCGGTATGTCAGGCACGGTCGCGTCATCCGCCGGATACCCGACCGGAAAGAGCATGAACGGCCGCTCATTTTTGGGCCGATCGAGGATCTCGTTGAGGAACCCCATTGGACTCGGCGTGTGCGTCAGCGTCGCCAGGCCCATGTTGTGAACGGCAGCGATGAATAGTCCACAAGCAATGCCGCAGCTCTCCTGGACATAGTAGTTCTTTTGTCTGCCCGAATCGCCCTCCCCGAATAACTCCGCAAAGCAGACCACGACCCATGGAACCGTCTCGAGGAACGGCTTGTGCCAGTCCGTACCAAGATCCTTCAGTGCCTCGAGCC
Organism: uncultured Bacteroidota bacterium; assembly: GCA_963768715.1. Taxonomy (GTDB): domain Bacteria; phylum Bacteroidota; class Rhodothermia; order Rhodothermales; family DATKEJ01; genus DATKEJ01. The sequence goes on along the minus strand of CAVYJC010000008.1, from coordinate 77,219 downwards.
AGTCCGGCGGCATCCGACCTTCATAGCTCCCCTTCTCCTCCTGCTCGGCTCGAACACGGATCGTTCGTTTGCATTCCGGATCACCGACCGCGACAAATCGCCAGGGTTGCCGGTTGGCGCCGCTCGGTGCGGCCGAAGCCGTTCGAACGGCCTCCTCGATCAAAACACGCGGCACATCGCGATCCGAAAAGAACCGGACCGATCGACGCCGCTCCATCTCACTTCGGAACGCGCGAGCTCGGTCGATCATCGTCTCCGGGGGATACTCCTTAAAGTCAAGAGGGATCGGATTGTAGGCCATCGGCTCTCAGTTCGCTTCCAGTTGGGCATCCATCGCAGCCTCGGTGGTCACGATGGAAATGTCACCTTTCAGGGTACGATGGACCGGACAGCGGTCGGCGATCTCCATGAGCCGTGCACGTTGTTCATCCGACAGATCACCATAAATCTCGATCTCCCGTTCTACACGATCGACGAGGGCCGACGATTTCTCGAATTCGTCGCTGTCGTCTGCATGCACTTTCTGGTGGCGGAGCCGGACGCGCACCGCCTCGAGCGGCCACTCTTTCCGATCCGCGTACATCCGCAGCGTCATCGTTGTGCAGGCGCCAAGCGAACCGATGAGGAAGTCGTACGGAGTCGGCCCCATCCCCTGCCCTCCCTTCGACGGGGGCTCGTCGGCGACGCAACGGTGGCCTCGTGCCCAGATATCTGACCGGTAGCGATCTTCGCCGATTCCCACAACCACTCGGTCGCCGGTCAACGGGTGCACCTCGGAATCCCACCGATCGAGATACCGTGACGCCCAACTGGCGATCACGCTTCCCACGTAGCGTGAGTCGGCGGGATTCGAAAGCAGGTGATCGGCCTGGTCGAGCGATACGTAGCTCTTCGGATGGTGGAGGGGCTCGAAAATCAATCGTGCATTGTCGATGCCGACGACGTTGTCCAAAGGCCCATGCAAAACGAGTACCGGTTTCCGCAGGTTCTCGAGTGTATCACGCATCGAGGCATCCTGAATATCCTCGAGGAACTGGCGACGAACGGGGAATTTGCGGCCGGCGATTTCGACCTCCGTCTCACCTGTCATGGCGATCTCCCGGTAGTCCTCGACAAAGAGGTGCGCTACGTGATCGGGATGCGCCGGCGCCGCAATGGTAGCCACGGCTCGGACGTCATCCAGCGACTCGGCCGCCTTGAGGACGGCGGATCCACCGAATGAATGGCCGACGAGAAGCTGGACGCTGCCACGGTTCCGGTCGAGCCAGGAGGCGGCTGCGACCAGATCCGAGACGTTCGTGGAAAAATTCGTTTCGGCGAACTCCCCCTCGCTTTCTCCCAACCCGGTGAAGTCGAACCGAAGCACGCCGATTCCTGCCCGGTTCATCGCGTTGCTTATGTTTCGGAGCGCGCGAAGGTCCTTCGAGCAGGTGAAACAATGCGCCAGAATCGCCCATGCCCGGGGTTCGCCCCCCAGAGGAAGATCGAGACTGGCCGACAAGGTGTCTCCCCGCTCGTTTTCGAAGGAAATTTTCTCTAATTGCATATGTCCGGCGTTGACGTGACCCCCGTGGGAAACTATGTCAATTGTTTATAAAACAGGCCGATTGGTCGGGTCATCCGCCGTAATTTGCATTCATTGCGATCCGAGGACGCACGTTTCCGGAAGCGCTACCGAAACGATTGCTCGTCCGAGCCACCCAAATTCGACCTGATGAACATCCCGAATCACGTTATTACCCATCTCGAGTCGCTCGGATTCCTCCCGGCAAGCAAGCTCCACTACTGCGAGTCTCCGCCTGCATTGTATGAACTGGCGATCAAGCGGGGAGAATCACGTCTGGCCGCTGCGGGACCGCTCGTGTCCGTCACGCAGCCCTACACCGGCCGGTCGCCGAATGATCGTTTCGTCGTAGATGCGGGCGAATCGTCTGACCGCGTCGCTTGGGGGGCGGTGAACGTGGAGATCACCGAAGATGCGTTCGACCACCTCCTCTCAAAGATGGCGAGATATGCCAAGGACCGCGAGTTTTTCGTCCGGGACGTCTTCGCCTGCGCCGATCCGCGATACAGATTGCCTGTTCGAGTCGTAAACGAACAGGCGTGGCACAATCTCTTCGTCCACAACATGTTCCTGCGACCGGAGCCTGCGGATCTGCGTGAATTTGAGCCGCGACTGACCGTGCTGAACTTCAGTGGGTTCAAGGCGGATCCGAAAACCGACGGCACGCAGTCGGAAGCCTTCATTATTCTCAACCTTGAGCGGAGACTCGTCATCATCGGAGGAACGGGCTACGCCGGGGAGATTAAGAAATCCGTTTTCTCGGCGCTGAACTACCTCCTCCCCGGACACGGCGTTCTTCCGATGCACTGTTCGGCGAACGACGGCGACGGCGGCGCAGCGATCTTCTTCGGCCTGTCCGGAACCGGCAAGACGACGCTATCGGCCGATCCGTCGAGGACGCTCATTGGCGACGACGAACACGGCTGGAGCAATGAGGGGATCTTCAACTTCGAGGGTGGCTGCTACGCAAAACTCATAAGGCTCTCACAGGATGGCGAGCCCGAGATCTACGCAACGACGCGACGATTCGGCACCGTTGCCGAAAATGTGGTGCTGGACGAGCAGACGCGGGAGATCGATTTCAACGACGACTCCATCACTGAAAACACCCGGGCCGCGTATCCAATTCATTTCATCCCGAATGCGTCCGGTCGCGGCCACTGCGGTCACCCCAAGAACGTGATCATGCTCACCGCCGACGCATTTGGCGTCTTGCCGCCCGTCTCCCGGCTCACCGTCGAGCAGACGATGTATCATTTTCTTTCTGGATACACGGCGAAGGTCGCAGGCACCGAAAAGGGCGTCACGGAACCTCAGGCCACATTCAGCGCGTGCTTCGGAGAGCCTTTTATGGTGCTCGACCCGGTCGAGTACGCCGAAATGCTCGCGGCGCGCATCCGTAAGCATGGATCGACGTGCTGGCTGGTGAATACAGGCTGGACAGGCGGACCGTACGGCGTCGGTTCACGCATGAAACTCGACCATACGAGGGCCATGCTCGATGCCATCCTCGACGGCAGGCTCGACGACGTGCCTGTCACGGCCGAATCCTTCTTCGGCCTTCGAGTACCCAAGAAGGTCAGCGGCGTGCCGTCTCGCGTTCTCTCAGCCCGGAACACATGGGGCGACGCGGATGCCTACGACCGACAGGCCCGAAAACTGGCCGGCATGTTCAAGGCGAACTTCGAGCGGTATGCAGGCCGCGTGGACGAGGCGGTCAGACGCGCCGGGCCGAGGGAATAGGTCTGGATAGGTCCGGGGTCCGGGGTCCGAGCGCACGAGAATGCGTGCCAGGCATGACCTGACGAAGTAGTTTAGCGTTTTGCGTTTAGCGTTCATTGACGACTGCCACAACCAAGGGGACATCAAGGAGATGAGTCCGTCGACGGAGAACCAAATCCCGGAGCCCACACCTGCGCTCAACGATCCGGATTCCAGCCCCACGGAAATGACGGCTCCGTTCCCCCACCGACGAGGAACCAGGGAGAAGGACCAAGAACACGAACCTGGTCCGGCGGGGTCGTCGCCTCGAGTACTTCACTATCGGCTGGAACCTGCTGGAGGCGGTGGTCGCGGTTGGGAGCGGCGTCGTCGCCGGTAGCACAGCACTCATCGGGTTCGGAATCGACTCGGCCATCGAAAGCTCTTCGGGCGGGGTGCTGCTCTGGCGCCTGCAGGACGGAGAGGAAGCCGAGAAACGCGAAAAACGCGCCCTTCAGCTTGTAGGCGTATCCTTCCTTCTCTTAGCTGCCTATGTGGCCCTGGACGCTGGGAAAGCCCTCTGGCTCCAGGAGGCGCCGGATGAAAGTCTGGTCGGAATCATCGTAGCTGCCGTCTCGCTTGTCGTGATGCCAGTCCTGGCGAACGCAAAGCGCAAGGTGGCCCGATCCATCAACAGCCGCGCGCTCGAGGCCGATTCCCGTCAGACGGACCTCTGCATGTACCTCTCGGCGATTCTACTCATCGGACTGGGCTTGAATGCGCTCTTTGGATGGTGGTGGGCTGATCCCGCAGCGGCGCTCATCATGGTTCCGATCATCACGAACGAAGGGATCGAAGCGTTAAAGGGCGAGACGTGTGAGTGTCATGAATAGTCCGGGGTCCGGGGTCCGGGGTCCGGGGTCCGTCGTCCGGAGTCCGGGGTCCGTCCGTCCGAGTCCGGTCCGTGGCGCAGGCGGTGAGTCGACCCATCCGAGATTCATTCTGAGCTGAACGACCAGCCTTCTTCGTTCCCGACCTGAAGATTCGAAGACTTATCCTGGATTCCCGCCTTCGCGGGAATGACGGACTTCGGACCTTCGACCTTCGACCTTCGACCTTCGATCATCGACCTTCGACCTTCGACCTTCGATCTTCGACCTTCGACCTTCGGACGAAACTAGTCCCTAGAAAACGGATGTTCCCTCACGAAGGTGAACGTTTTCCCGTCGTCGGCCATCGCGCGTTCCTCGACGACGAAGTGGTCGTCTGCTATATGCACAATGTTGTAGAAGTTCTCACGGCGGTCCTTCCCGCGACCTCGCGAGCTGGTCGCCGTCCCGGCACTCGCGACAACCATATGATGCTTGCCCCCGTGAACCGGGAACGACTGAACGCTTGAAATGTGCAGGTGGCCGCACAGAACCAGATCCACCTCTTCCTCGCCGATTACATCCAGCGCACTCCGGGCAGACCGTGCGACGTCGTGGACGCCCAATTTGGCCATCTTGACCAAGTGGTGATGCAGAACGAGGATCTTAAATGCTCGCGGCGCAACCTGGTGGAAGAATCCTCTCAGAAAGGCGGCCTGCTCATCGCGGATCCGCCCACCTTTGATCGTCAGGCCATGAGCGGTATTGATGCCTGCCACAGCGAGCTTGTCGCTCTGAAATGTGGGCTGCAGCTCGGGCGTTATGTAGCGAACATATCGTCCGACCGGATTGAAAAGCCGCGTATAGGGCCGATACCAGGCTGGGATGTCATGGTTGCCAGGCACCACCATGACGGGCGCCTTCAGTTGGGAGATCATTTCGGCGGCAGCCTGGAATTGGGAAACGCGGGCGCGCTGCGTGAGATCGCCGCTCATGACAACGAGCGACGGATCGTGGTCGTCGATATCGGCGAGGAGAGCCCCTACGATATTTTCTGTCGAAAGACGGCCGAAATGGATATCTGACACGTGGGCGACGACCATGTCACGTCCCTGGTCCGTTGTCAGTCGTCCAGAGTCCGTGGTTCCGCACGCCCTTTCGTCCGAAGCTGCGCATTTGGATTGTCGGAATGTGAATCGTCGCCGGATGCGGACGGTTCGAATTAAAGGAGCATGGTAGTCGGCTCTTCGAGAAACTGCTTCACGGTTGCCAGGAAGCGAGCTCCGGTAGCTCCATCGACAATTCGATGATCGCACGACAATGTCACCGTCATCCGCTTGCCGGGTACGACGGCGCCACCCTTTACCACCGGTACGTCCCGAATCGCCCCGATCGCGAGGATACAGGAATTCGGCGGGTTGATAATGGCCGTGAAATGATCGATGCCGAGCATCCCGAGATTGCTCGTCGTAAACGTCGATCCTTCCATTTCTTCCAGATCGAGCTTTCGCTCGCGCGCACGCGTTGAAAGATCCTTGCTTTCAACGGCGATCTGCGCGAGTCCCTTCCGATCCGCGTTCCGAATCACCGGGGTCACCAGTCCGTCGTCGATTGCGACGGCGACAGCCACGTGGATGTCGCTGTAGCGACGCATCTCTCCCTCACTCGCTACCCAGGAGGCATTTACGGCCGGATGCAGACGGAGCGCCATCGCACAAGCTTTGACGATCAGGTCGTTGAAAGAAACTTTGGGGCGATCCGTCCCCTCCGCCGCTTCATTGATCGATGCCCGAGCGGCCATCGCACGCTCCATGTCAATGTCGACATTGAGATAAAAGTGCGGCGATGTGAACTTGCTCTCTCCGAGGCGACGTGCGATCGTCTTACGCATCTGCGAAATCGGAATCGCTTCGTACTCGCCCTCTCCCTTGATTGCGGGCGCCTTGGAAATTGCCGCGGGAGCGCCCGTTGCCTTACGCTCGAGCGCCGCCTCGATGTCCCGCTTGATAATGCGTCCTTCAGGACCCGATCCCGTGACCCCGCTGAGATCGAGTTTCTTGTCCGCCGCCATTCGCCGGGCGAGCGGAGAAGCCTTCAGCCTCCCGTTTGCGCTGCTGACGGCGCCGTCACCGCTCGGCTCCGGGGCTTCGCGCGATGCGGTTTTCTCCTCATCGGCCGACGCCGGTTCGGGTTCGGATGCCTTTTCGCTCGGGGCCCCGTCCCCTCGATACTTTTCGAGGACGCCGGAGATATCCTCACCTTTCTCACCGAGAACCGCAATCAGTCCCCCAATGGGAACCGACGCCCCCTCTTCGGAAACAATCTTGAGCAGCACACCGTCGTCGTAGACTTCGAGATCCATCGTTGCCTTGTCGGTTTCGACCTGCGCGATGATATCGCCCGCCGAGACCTCCGCACCCTCTTTAACCAGCCACGAGACGAGGACACCTTCTTCCATGGTGTCACTCATTTTCGGCATTTCAACTGCAATCGCCATGTCTAATAAAGTCAGTGGTTTGGATCATCAGTCCTTGATGTACATCACACGCTTGCACGCAGCGATCGTCTCGTCGGCAGACGGCATGAAGTGTTCGATCAGATTCTTGGCATAGGGCGCCGGCGTGTCTTTCGTTGTCACGCGTGCAATTGGCGCGTCTAGATAGTCGAAAGCTTTCTGCTGCACCTGAAATCCGATCTCCGAGGCGATACTCGCGAAGGGGTTGCTTTCGTCGACGACGACAAGCCGATTCGTTTTGCGGACCGACTCGAGAATCATATCGATGTCGAGCGGACGAATCGTCCTGGGATCGATGACTTCCGCCTCGTAACCTTGCTTTGCCAACTCTTCCGCGGCTTCCATGGCGATCCAGTAGCTCTTGTTGTGCGCGACGATGGTGACGTCGTCGCCTTCGCGAGCGAGTCGGCCTTTCCCGATAGGGATGATGTAGTCCTCTTCGTCCGAAACCTCGCCCTTGAGTCCGTACATCAACTCGCTTTCCATGAAAAGAACCGGGTCATCATCGCGGATCGCAGACTTCAACAGGCCTTTTGCGTCGTCCGGGTTAGAAATGCTGATCACTTTGAGGCCGGGAATCGTGGCGTAGAGCGACTCCGTGGAGTTGGAGTGTGTAGCGGCCAGCTGTCCGGCGGCGCCGTTTGCTCCCCTGAAGACGATTGGGATCTTGAACTGGCCACCCGACATGTAGCGAATCTTTGACGCGTTCGACATGATCTGATCGAACGCGACGAAGGAGAAGTTCCATGTCATGAACTCGACGATGGGCCGCAAGCCGACCATAGCCGCACCGATTCCGAGACCTGAGAAGCCGGACTCGCTGATCGGTGTATCGATCACACGTTTCGAACCGAACTTTTCGAGCATGCCCTGGCTGACTTTATAGGCGCCGTCGTATTCGGCGACCTCCTCGCCGCAAAGGAACACGGTCTCGTCGCGCTCCATCTCCTCGACCATCGCCGCGCGGAGCGCCTCTCTAAGCTGAAGTTCTGCCATATCTGAAAAACTGGTTAGTCGAGCTCAAAGCCCAAAAGTCATTTCGCGTTGGGACCGGTAAGGAAGGGATAATCTTTCTGCGCGTAGATATCCTCGTAGATCGTCTCGAGGGGCGGGACCGGGCTGTTCTCGGCGAACTCGACGCTGTCGAGCACTTCCTGCTTGACCTCTTCGTCGATCGCATCGAGCTCTTCGAGGTCCTTTCCTACCGTCTCGAGCAGGTAGTGCTTCAACTGCAGAATCGGATCCTTCTCCTTGCGGGCTTCGAGCTCTTCCGCCGTCCTATACTTCGCCGGGTCACTCATCGAATGGCCGCGATAACGGTACGTACGCACTTCAAGCAGCGAGGGCTCGCCTTTGCGGGCCAGTTCGACCAGATCCTGAAATGCTTTCACCATGGCAAACGCGTTCATTCCATCCGCTACGGCCCCATGGATGTCGTAGGACGTTGCGCGTTTGAAAAGCTCTGTGGTGGCGGATGACCGCTCGACGGCCGTCCCCATCCCATACTGATTGTTCTCACATACGAGAATGACAGGCAGATTCAGAAGCCCGGCCAGGTTGGCTGCCTCGTGAAATGATCCCTGCTGAATGGCGCCGTCGCCGAAGAAGCAGAGACAAACATTGCCGGTCTCCTTGTACTTTTGAGCAAAAGCAACGCCGACGCCGACTGCAATTTGTCCGCCGACGATGCCGTGTCCACCCAGAAAATTTTTCTCCGCCGAGAAGAAATGCATCGAGCCGCCTTTTCCGCGTGAGCAGCCGTCGATCTTCCCGTACAACTCGGCCATACACTCGTTCGCGTTCATCCCCATCGCAAGCGCGATGCCGTGATCGCGATAGGCGGTAATAACGTAGTCGGTCTCTCTGATGGCGCTGACGCACCCGGTGGAAACGGCTTCCTGACCTATGTACAGATGCAGGAATCCCGCGATCTTCTGGCGGCCGTACATTTGAGCGGCTCGCTCTTCGAATCGACGCTGCAGCAGCATGCTCCGATACATCGCGATCAAATCGTCGACGCTCAACCCGAGATCAGACGGGTCAAAAGTCCCGAAATACTTCCGGAACTCGTACGTTTCCTTTTCCGTGAGTACGTCGCGACCGTTTTGCTCGACTCCAGCCTTCGATCCGTTCGAACCCTTGGCGCCTTTCTTATCGCTCGTCTTCGTGGTTGCCATAGATGAGGTATCTCGTTTGCCGTGGTGTTCGCCGGATCGCAGGGTCAATTCCGCATCCGGGATAGACTGGTTAAGATACGTCATTCAACGGAATCGTTCGAACAATTGGACGAATCCGGCGCCCTACATTAAACCATTGTTGTCTTGGATCACGCCGCCTCATAGTTTCTTCGCGAGGAATCAATAGAGGCACAGCCTGTAACAAGTTTCCGTTGGCTGAATCACACGACATAAAGGCACTGAAAGCGCGAGATCCGGCCGCGTTGGATCGTCTCGTTCGCGAAGAGAGCGGACGCGTCTATCGTTGCGTAGGCCGCATGATTCGCGACGAGGATGAGGTGCGGAATCTGACGCAGGAGACGTTTCTGCAGGCAATACAGAACATCGATTCCTTCCGTGGGGAGGCCAAAGTCTCCACGTGGCTGTGTTCCATCGCCATCAATCTGGCGAGGGCTCACCTGAGAAAGGCGCGCCGTTATCAGGCTATGGAGGAGGAGGACCTGGAAGGCCTGCTCCCGACATTCGACCTGTTCGGGCAGGGTCGCGAAACGCATAGAGAATGGCAACCTGAGGAATACACGGAGCAGGAAGAGCGTGTGCGGCTCATCCAAGATGCGCTGGATCGTCTTCCCGACGACTACCGCACCGTCGTTGTCCTTCGTGACCTCGAAGAGTTGAGCACACAGGAGGTTGCAGAGATACTCAAAGTCAGCGAGGGCGCCGTCCGAGTACGCCTCCACCGGGCTCGGCAAGCGCTGCGCGCGGTGCTGGATCGAAGTATGACTGATTGACAATGTTGAAGAAGCTTACCCATATGGTCCGTGGACTGCCGACGTGTCGGACGGTAGCGGCATTCCTGGCCGATTATCTCGAAGGCCGGCTCAGCGAAAAGACCGTTCACAAGTTCGAAGAGCACATCGCGATGTGTCCGAACTGCGAACGCTATCTCCAGCAGTACAGGGAGACGCTCCGCATGTTGAAGGATATGCCCGCTCCCGAGCCACCGCCCGAGCTGGCCGATATGACCTGTGAATTCCTTCGTGATTCGCTTGGAGTTCGCGATTCTTGACCAGAGTGAAATGGGTTAGGAGAGGCCGTGCCGATGATCGTGTCCGCAACGCACTGCCAAAATCGTCCACCGATCGCTAACTTCGGCGCCAAGATCCACCAGGTAACCATCCTTTCAACGGCTCTTCGCCCGCATGACCGGCCTCGTCGATCATACAATTGACGCTCCTGTTGAGGAAGAGGACCGCCGCAGATTCGTGCCGGGCCAGTCGAACGACGTGGTGGTCGTCATCCCTACCTACAACGAGGCACGAAACATCACCGCAATCCTCGAGAGCGTCCTGTCAATTGCGGGCAGCTACACGGTGATCGTGGTTGACGATGGCTCCCCGGACGGCACCGGGAGACTCGTGAGCCAGATGCACGAGCGGTTTCCAAGACGCGTTCACCTGATCGAAAGAAACGGGAAGGGCGGCCTCGGAACCGCCTATCTCGCCGGATTCAGCAGAGCGATCGAGCTCGGATTCCAGTTGATCTGCCAGATGGACGCCGATTTTTCTCATGATCCCGCAGACTTACCCCGACTCGTGGATGCTGTCCGACAGGGAGCGGACATGGCCATAGGCTCCCGATACCGCGACGGTGTTCGTGTCGTGAACTGGCCACTGTCGAGACTCATTTTGTCGTATGGCGCTTCCGTGTACACACGACTCATTACCGGGATGCCGATCCGGGACGTCACCGCCGGCTTCAAATGCATCCATCGTCGTGTTCTCGAGGGAGTTGACCTCGAACGCATCAGGTCGAACGGCTACTCGTTTCAGGTGGAGCTCCATTATCGAACGTGGAAGAAGGGATTTTCAATCGTCGAGGTTCCCATTGTCTTCACCGAAAGAGTCGAGGGAACTTCGAAAATGAATCGCTCTATCGTCAAAGAGGCCGCCTTGATTGTCTGGGAACTTCGGTTTCGCCAGATGTTCGGACGTCTCTAGTCGCCTCTATGAAGTGACGGTGCGTCCGGCGACAACCGACTCGAAGAGCGCATCGAATTCGGCTGCGTGCCTGTTCCAGTCGAGATGTTCGGGGATCCCCCTGAGCGTTTCGGATGGCAGCGGACGCTGGTCTCCCTTGAGAATCGACGACAGAATTTCGAACAGCTCATCCTCCGAGTCATAGAGCACCGGTGCATGAAGCAGCGGACGATGGAGATGCTCGGGAATCAACTCTGGGTAGGTGAGGCGGTCCGGAAGCAGCGGATGACACCCGCAGTAGATGGCTTCCATGATAGCGATGCCGAAAAACTCGTGGATCGACGTCGAAACGATAATGTTCGATCGATGCAGAAGACGGCTGTATTCCTCAAAATCCTCCGCATAGCCATAGTGGAGAATCCGGTCGGCATATCGCTGAAAGGCCAGGTTGAATTCCTCAGGCTGTTCCTCAAAATGCTCACCCGCCAGGATCAACCGGAAGCGACAGCCGACGTCGTCCAGCCGATTCATCAGGCGAAAGAACGCCGTCGGATTCTTGTCGTACTCCCATCTTTGATTCCACAGAATCACGGGCGGCTTCATTCCAGGCCCCCACTTGGGCTGAGGATACTCCTTTGAGAATCGATCGTGCTCCCGAAGCTTGATCCCCAGATGCAGCACGCTGCTCTTCCGAGCAATGCCACGGACCGTCTGAAAGTGTGTGTAGTCCGGGAAGAGCCGGAGCAACTCAGGAAGTGACTCAAGAAACTGGGTGTGGTGAAATTCGGAGTTGAACACCACGTGATCGGCTACGAGACAGCTCAGATAGTTGATATAGGCGTAGGTGAAGTCTCGCGACTCACCTTCCCGCATCGGGTACGTCAGCTGATTCTCATGGAAGAAGAGGATCACCGGCGTATTGGCAAAGATGTCACGCGTCAGGGAGAGAAACGCAGGCAGGTTGACCATGTCGGAAGCAAAGATCAGGTCCGGTCGAAACCCGTCCTTCCATGCCTGCTCGGCCTTTCGCGCCAGCGTGACGGCGCCACCCTGCATTCGCCATTTCCAGAAGCGTGCCGTCATGGTGATGGACTGAATTTCGTGCGCGCTGTGCGCGTCCAGTCCTTCGAGAAATGCCCGATGAGAGCCGCCGTAGTACGGCTCGAGCGAGAGAACCTTCATCAGTGCGCGGCGGAATTGGTTGAACGTTGGCAGGCGGCTGTGGAATCGAGACGGATCAAGACTCTGAAGCTGTATCGTTCACAAATGCCTCCTCTTCTTCGGCGGTTGCCGGTCGAACGATCGCCACCGAACGTACCTGCAAGTGCTCGCGCAGAACGGCGTCCCGCACTTCTTCGGCAGTAATAATCTGGATGTCACCGGGTGACAATTTCAACGTACGCGTCTTCATCCGGATATCAACCGAATGATCGGAAACGTTCTTTATGAACATGCCCCGTCTTTCTGCCATTGCACTAACTGCCGATTTGACTATAGATCGACGGAATCGCTCCGTGATCAGAACCGAAGGTACGGCAATTGTTCGGAATGCAGGGCGTAACTTCCGCCTCTTCATCCAATACTGCGATTCATGCCACTGAACATCGAATTCAAGGCCCGATGCCCCGAACCGGATCGAATTCGCGCGGTGCTGCGGGAAATGGAGGTCCAACCTGCGGTGACCGATCACCAGACTGATACCTACTTTCACGTACCCTCGGGCCGGTTGAAGCTGCGAAGCGGAAATGTGGAGAGAAACCTGATCTTCTACAGGCGCGAAGACGCCGCAGCACCCAAACGCTCGGATGTCTGGCTGGCCCCGTGTCCAGAACCCGAGCAACTGCTCGAACTGCTTACCGTCGCCCTCGGCGTACGCTGCGTCGTGAAGAAACGGCGTGAAATCTATTTTCACGACAACGCGAAGATCCACGTCGACGACATTGCGGACCTTGGCAGTTTTGTCGAAGTCGAAGTTATCGCCGAAAACAATACAGCAGATCAAGCCGGCATGCGCGCCTCCTGCCGCGAATGGATGAGACGATTCGGCGTGCAGGACGAAGATCTGATCACATCGAGTTACTCGGATATGATCGCCTCAATCTGACCCGCCCGACCTAACAACCTCCACCCGCCCACACGCCCGACGGCATGTTCTTCAATTCCCTCCACTTTCTGGCGTTCTTCCCGATTGTCGTAGGCCTCTATCTGCTCACGCCTTCACGCTTCAGATGGATACTTCTACTTGCAGCAAGTTATTATTTTTACGCCGCTTGGCGTGTTGAATACTTGCTTCTGATCATCGCGTCCACACTGGTCGACTACATCGCGGCGCTGGCGATGGACGGCACCGACAAGCCGAAAAAGCGACGCCTGTTTCTGATCTTGAGCCTGGTATCTAATCTGGGCATCCTCTTCTCGTTCAAGTACTTCAATTTCTTTAACGAGTCGCTCCGTATAGCCTTCGCGACCTTCCAGGTCCCCTATGACGTCCCGGCCCTGCATGTGCTTCTTCCTGTAGGAATTTCGTTCTATACGTTCCAGACTCTCTCTTATACCATTGACGTTTACCGCGGCCAGCGGCACGCCGAACGGCACCTCGGTATTTTCGCACTGTATGTGGCCTTCTTCCCACAGCTGGTTGCAGGGCCGATCGAGCGGTCGACGCAACTCCTCCCCCAATTTCTCGAGAAAAGGGAGATCACCTACGAGCGAACGATCGGCGGCCTGCGCCTTATGCTTTGGGGGTTCTTCAAGAAGCTCGTAATCGCCGACCGGCTGGCAGCCTATGTCAACGCCGTATACAGTCATCCGGGTGATCACAGCGGCCTGACGATCGTGCTCGCCACCTATTTCTTCGCCTTTCAAATCTTCTGCGACTTTTCAGGTTACTCGGATATTGCCATCGGCTCGGCGAGGATCCTCGGGTACGATCTCATGGAAAACTTCAGGCGTCCGTACTTCTCGAAGTCGATCGCCGAGTTCTGGAGGCGGTGGCATATATCGCTGTCAACCTGGTTTCGAGACTACTTGTACATTCCGCTTGGTGGCAACAGGGTCGTGAAATGGCGATGGTACTATAATCTGTTCATCGTCTTTCTGATCAGCGGCCTCTGGCACGGTGCGAACTGGACCTTCGTCATTTGGGGGGCGCTGCACGGGATGTATTTGATCGTCGGCCTGGCCACGACGGACCTGCGCGGTCGGCTCTTTCACCGGCTCGGAATCCGCGCCCGGGTCAGACAATGGATTGCGGTAGCGGTGACGTTTCATCTGGTCCTGTTCTCGTGGATCTTCTTCCGCGCGAATTCGATACAGGATGTTGGCGTGCTCGTCCGTCGGATGTTCATCTTCGACAGCTGGAAGATCACGATGGCCGTGTTCGGCCGCTACGAGCTGTTGTTGGCCTTCTGTGCGATTCTTATCCTTGAGGTCGTGCACCTTTTGGAGCGAAGGGAGCATTTTGACCAGCTGCTTGGGAAGCAGCACGCGTTGGTTCGCTGGGTTCTGTACTACGCGTTTACCATGTCGATCCTTCTCTTCGGAGTGATCAATCAGAAGCAGGCATTCATCTATTTCCAATTCTAGGGCACGCATGGGAAAGGCTATCGCAAAGACCATCGTCTTCCTCATACTCATCCTTTCGACGTGCGTCCTGATCAATTGGGTATTGATACCCAACAACCCGAAAGCCTATCAGGCCGCAAAGCTCGATAAGATCGAGATACTGAAGCGAACGCCGTCTCCCAAGATCATCCTTGTCGGCGGTTCCAACCTCGCGTTCAGCATGGACTCGAAGCTGCTCTCCGAGAAGTTTGGATTCCCCGTCGTAAACATGGGTCTTGCAAAGAGCGTCGGCCTGGGCTACATGCTGGAAGAGGTCAAACCCTACATCGACGAGGACGACATAGTGATCCTCGCACCAGAATACGAGCTTTTCTACGAGCTCTATTATGGATCTGACGGACTGCTCGTGGAGCTCCAGTATTACCCCGAAGGCTTGGCCAACCTGAAATCATGGGGCGCATGGGAGACAGTCATCTCCAAGTTTGCGCCGATCATGCAGTTGAAGTTCGCAGGATACCTTCGAAAGGGAACTGTCGGTCTCGAGGACTCCGTCTACGCTCGAAGCGGATTTAATCAATATGGAGATATCGTAACCCATCTCGACGCGGCGCCATCCTTCAAGGAGCACCAGATGCTTCCAGACAACGTGCCGTTTCACAAGGAGTCGATCGACCTGCTGAACGACTTCAACGAATTTGCGCTCCGCCGGGGCGCCCGCGTTCTATTGACCTGGCCGCCTCTGGTCAAGCAAGAATTCGAACGTCACAAAGAGCAGATCTGGGAGTTGGATCAGACGCTTCGCAAGGGCCTTGCATTCCCCATTATCTCCAAACCGGAGGACTACATCTTCCCATTGCAGGACATGTACGATTCAGCCTATCACTTGAGGCGTGAGGGGCGGAGCATTCGCACGCAGAAGCTGATCAACGACCTGGACGCAACGCAAGGGATCGGACGAGGAGGCAGCGGTCAGCCTACATAGCCAGATCTATTGCGCCGGTAGCTGCTGCCCGCTATACTGCGGGATCACCTCAGCCACTATCTAATCTCTACCGGCTATGAACAAGTATCTCACTGAGCTCATCGGCACATTCTTTCTCATGTTGACGTTTGGAATGAGCGTCGCCAGTGGCTCCGATCTGGCGCCTCTGGCGATTGGCAGCGTCCTCATGGTGATGGTCTACATGGGAGCACACATTTCGGGCGCACACTACAACCCTGCCGTCACACTGGCAGTGCTGATCCGCGGCAAGATCTCGTCGAGTGAAGCGGTCAGATATATGGTGTTTCAGCTCGCCGGCGCCATTCTGGCGGCACTCGCCGTTCTCTGGCTGGCCGACGAAGCCTTCGTACCTGCTCCCGGCATCGGGATCACGACGCTGCAGGCATTCGTGGCGGAGCTGTTGTTCACCTTCGCCCTCGCATTGACTGTGCTGCAGACCTACTACAACGACGCCACGGCCGGAAATTCCTATTACGGCCTCGCCACCGGTTTCGCAATCATGGTCGGCTTCGTCGCCGTCGGTGATGTTTCAGGAGGTGTTTTCAATCCCGCAATCGGCCTCGGCCCTATCCTCGTCGGAGGCATGCTTGGTGTGTCGAGCTTCGCGAACATTCTCCTCTACCTCATAGGCCCCTTCGCCGGAGGAGCCTTGGCAGCCGTCGTATACAAGCGTCAGACAAGCTGATCCTGTATGCGTCTGGTTGGAAAGGGCTCGGGATGATATCATTTCCGGGCCCTTTCATTTTGAGTCGAAGAGCCTGATGTCGGAATCTGAAGGCAGGTGACTACCGGTGCGCTTGACGACGAGTCGTACCTCCGACTCCTCGGCGAAAAGGCTTCCCTGCCCGTGGGTTTCCGACGGAAAGACGCTTTCGAACGACCTCGCGCTGAAAAACGGCCTGAACTTCTCGGCAAACTCGCCGAGCCGTCGCAGATAGTACGATGTGTCTTCATCGGGCGACGCTGGATCCCAATCCTCGGCCAACCTGGCGATCATTCCCTCGCTCGTTGCCGATCTGACGATGTAGTAACTGATGCGATCGCCTCGGTTGAACGTCCGCTCACGCTCCAGGTGCTCCCGAACGACGAGCTCGTACAAAGCCGATCTCGGGCGCCTGCCGGCCTTCACTGCGTCGACGTAGGCCTCCGGCTTTGTCTTGAGCGTTTCGGTTCGGGCGAAATCGTCGACAGACCAGGTTCGGTTCACGATTCCGTCCCGCACGTCGAGAAAACCCGATGTAACGCCCGAAACATCTTCCTCGAGCAGAAGACGGATGACGCGCTTCACGAATCGACGTCCGAACGGCTCCAGGGATCGAGAAACAAGGGATGAGCCCTTCACGACGACATCCCCATCGTAGGCCAGCAACGCATAGTTCTTCTTCTTGTATGACAGCATCTTGCGGTACCTGCCGTCGAATCCTACCCGGATCCCCTCGGGCAGATCGGCCGCTGCCTCCACGAGAAACGCTCGCTCCTCCTCTTCCCCGACGACGTCGGATGGCGGTCGAAACAGCACCCCGTCGGTGTCAACCTCGATCACAGTGCCACTCCGCGATTCGATCGCCGCTATCATCGTCCGCAGAATTTCCTGCCCACGGGATGCCACCGCATCCGCCTTGGCCGGATCGTTGAAAAGAGCCGCCCCAAATCCCAGCAGCCCGTAGAAACTATTGATGAGAATCTTGAAGGACGACTGTCGAGCATTCAACTCGGCGCGTTCCTTTTCGTCAGATGCTTGACGGAAGGCTTCCTTCGTCTCGAGCCGCAATTTGGTGAGGCGCCTGAGCAACTGCGTAAATACCTGCAGCTCATCAGAGCGAGGACGGATTTCATACTGGAGCATGATGGACGGATAGAGGCTCTCGACGTCGGCGTAGACGATGGGTCCAATAACACCAGTCAGGAAAACGTCGGTGTAACCGCCTTCCATCTGCGTGCCCTGCTGGCCCGTCGGGAGACTTCGCCGATTGCGCAGATACTCGCGAACCAGGAGAAGCTCGATCTTCATCCCGGGCCCGGATCTTGCGGCATGGCCGTAATTCATCGGAAGCATCTGGGAGAGGAAAAACGTTGATCCGGACAAGAGGGCGGCGATTCTTCCCGTCTCTTCAGCATCGTGAAGGGCGTATCGGAGCAATCGCTCGGGATCCTCGCGCCAGATACGTCGCGATTTCGGCGCCCGGAACATACTCGCGGTCTGCCGACGCCACCCCGAAATACAACGCCACCTGCTTCAATCCATAGCTCGGCAAGTCGCGCTTGAACACATCGTACGAGAGGGCCAGAAAGTACGTGTCGACGACGTGGCGGCCGGGGATCTCGCAGACTTCATATTCGACCAGCCGTTCGGCGAAACGCATGTTGGACTTAAAAAATCGAGGCTCCATGCCCCCTCTTCCGATCGCAAACGGAATCCCATATCTCGCACACCGCTCGCGCAGATACGGGATGTCGAATCCGTACACATTATGCCCCTCGAGCACATCCGGATCGCGCTCCTGGATGATCTCGACGAATCGACGAAGAATGTCCTCCTCCGTGGCGTTTCGCGTGTCGAGGACGCACGACCAGTCCCTGCTGTCACACATCGAGATGATCACGACCTCATCTGCGGGCCGTCGGGCGTTCGGAAACCCGTGGCTCGCAGCCACTTCGATATCGAACTGAAGCCGGTGCAGCTCGGAAAACGACATCTCCTTGAAGAGGGTCCGGCCGGACTGAACCAGATACTGAGCCTCGAGACTCGCAATCACATGAAACCGAAAATCGGACGACGCACTTTCCCTGGCCCTGACGGCCCGAACTCCTGACCAATACGCGTCGAGCGTCTTGGCGATTACAAGCCAGCGGAGCGGGTTGGGCCCATCGAGAAGATGCTTGCTGAAGGCTTCAGAATCTAGATTGGGGACTTCCGCAGGATCCGAAACGAAGAAGAACGGGTAGAAGGGCAATTCTTCAGAGGCAACGACACCTGAGGTGTCGCGTCGATATATACGGACGGATGGCTGGACGTCATGGCTGGAGGCGGTGTACGTGCACAGCAACGATCTTGGAAGTCGGGTCCTTCCCGAAGAGTACGAGTTCATCGTTGTGAGATGCTTGTCTCAAGTCCACGGCAAAAAACGGCTGGATAAGTCGGCGAGTACAATCAAAACTTCGTAAGTTCCGCCCCGAAATTTCGTAATGAAACAAGTTTGGAGCCCCACCCTCCTGCGTTTCGAATTGTCGACACAAAATCCCTTGCGCCCGGAATCACGCTCGCTCCCGTCTTCCATGACGGAGATCGTACGCCTGTGGATGCTTCCTGTTTGCATGCTGTTATGTGCGGCATTCACGGCGCGTGGCCAGACGGCGCGCATAACCCTTAGCACGGCTCCGGCCGACCGCCAATTCATCACGCGTGATCTGACCACCAATCTCGGCCAATTCAAGGTTGAGGGCACGCTCGAGGACGATACCGTCGATCGCCTGGTCCTGCGTGTCAAATCTGGAACGAATGTCATCAGGACACGCGAATTCGATGTTTCCGCCTCAGCGCGCGAGACGGGTGAAATACCATTCGCGATCACGGCCGATGCACCGGCAAGCGTGTCCCCCTACGACCTGGAGCTCGTTGGAGAGGGCTCCAGCGGCCAGTCTGTGCTCTATTCCGCTTCGCAACTGATGGTTGGCGACACGTACATCGTGTACGGACAGTCGAATGCCCTTGCCTGGATGTGGTCGGGCTCTGCGAACGGAAACGTCGACAACAACATCCGCACGTTCGGAAATGTGAGCACCGAGCCGGCAAATATGGCCAATGACCTGACGTGGTATGTGGCCGTGGGCGACGATCGAGCGCGCAAAGGATTTATCGGTCAGTGGGCTATCCACATGGCCCGGCTCCTGCTCGACTCTACAGGCGTGGCTATCAACGTCATCAATGGGGCGGTGGGCGGAGAGCAGATTCTCTATTTCGAGCGGAACGATGGCAATCGCACCGACCTTAATACGGCCTACGGGCGGATGCTCTACCGGGCCCAGAAGGCCGGCGTGGCCGCGACGGCAAGAGCCATATTCTGGTATCAGGGCGAAGCCGACGGGTCCACCGATCAGAACACACCGCCCGCGGTTTATCAGTCTCGCTTCGCCTCATTGTACAACGATCTGCGCCAGGACTATCCCGGAGTCCAAAAGATTTACGTAATGCAAATCCGGGCGGGCTGCGGAACGCCGTCCATTCAACTTCGAGATACGCAGCGACGATTCGAGGACAATTTCCCCGACGTCCAGGTCATTTCCACGACGGGATTGAACGGCCATGACGGATGCCACTTCAGCTATCAACGCGGCTATGAGAATATCGGTGAAACGGCATTCCACCTCGTCATGCGCGACTTCTACGGCTCAAACAATACCGACGAGATCGACCCGCCCAATATCGACCGGGCCCTCTTCACGAATACCCTTCGCTCCGAAGTCACGCTGCGATTCAGAGATCCGGACGACGCCATGCTCTGGGAGGCGGGCTCCGAAAACTACTTCCGTCTTGAGGGTACCTCCGTCAAGGTAATCGGCGGACGAGCGAATGGACCGACCGTCGTGATGCAGCTGTCCGGCGACGGGACCGCTGCGACGGGCATCTCGTACCTGGGTCACAGCGGGAGCGGCGCGTGGGTCGCCAATACGCGCGGCATCGGCCTGCTCACTTTCTACAATATTCCAGTCCTTGAGGACCTTGACGACGACGGAATCGAGGACAGCAAGGATAATTGTCCGACCATACCCAATCCTGACCAGACAGACACCGATTCGGACGGCACAGGGGACGCCTGCGACAACGAGGCCGACGGGGACGGTCTGGTCAACAATATGGACAACTGTCCCTACGTCTTTAATCCCGGCCAGGAGGATCTCGATGGGGACGGTATCGGAGACGTTTGCGATAACGACGCCGACGGCGATCTCGTCGACAATTCGTCGGACAATTGTCCTGCCATTCCCAATCCGGACCAGCTCGATACAGATTCGGACGGACTGGGCGATGCTTGCGATCCCGACATCGACAACGACGGAGTTGCGAACGATGTCGACAATTGCCCCAACCTCTCCAATCCGGATCAAGCCGATGACGACCTTGACGGTCGGGGCAACGTGTGCGACCTCGATGTCGATGGGGACGGCATCGACGACGCAGAGGACAACTGCCCGAGGACTCCCAACGTCGATCAGGCCGACCAGGACAACGACGGTATCGGGGACGTCTGCGATACCGACGTCGATGGAGACGGGGTGCCCAATACTTCAGACAACTGTCCCGGCGTCGCGAATGCCGATCAGCGGAACATCGATGATGACGCTTTTGGCGATGTCTGTGATTCGGATATCGACGGTGATACGATCCTGAATGAAGTCGACAACTGCCCGCTTGTGGCCAACCTTGACCAGGCGGACGACGACGGGGATGGCATAGGAAACCTTTGCGATGATGATATCGACGGCGACGGCGTGACCGACATCAATGACAATTGCCCGATGATTGCCAATGCCGACCAGAGCGATATAGACGGCGACGGAACTGGCGACGCATGCGACAGTGACGCGGATGGCGACGGGCTGGCGAACGACTCCGACAACTGTCCCCTCGTGGCGAATCCGGATCAGGCGGACGATGACGGAGACGGCGCGGGCAATGCCTGCGACCCCGATACGGACGGCGACTCGATTGATGACAACCAGGACAATTGCCCGGCGGTGAAGAATCCGGGTCAGGAGAACGTCGACAACGATTCCTTGGGAGATGCTTGCGATCCGGACATCGACGGCGATCTCCTGGCGAATGCCTTAGACAACTGTCCCTACGTTGCAAACGATGATCAGGCCGATTTCGACAATGACGGCACAGGAGACGTGTGCGATCTGGACAGGGATGGTGACGGGGTTGAAAACGACGCTGACAACTGTCCGCTTGTGCCCAACTCAGATCAACTCGACGCCGATCTCGACGGAGTCGGCAACGCCTGTCAGGAGGCTCCAAACAGTATCGGTTTGTTCCAGAGTTTCCCCAATCCGGCGCACGGAACGGTTCACATTCAATTCGCCGTACCTTCGACGACACAAGCGCGAATCGATCTTTATGACATCGCCGGGCGGCTGGTCGAGACGCTTGCCTCAGGCACGTTCGAGGCTGGATATCATTCGGTTGTAGTCGACGTCAACGGTCTGCATGGAGGGACCTACATTTACATGCTGACAGTAGGCGGCGATCACAAGTCGCGTAAGCTCATCGTAGTTCCGTAGCATGTCTCGACTGCAGGTCACAAATCTTGCAATGCGATTCGGATCGCGCTGGTTGTTCCGAGATCTCTCTTTCGAGCTCGGTCAGGGCCAGATCATGGCGGTCACAGGCGCCAACGGGAGCGGCAAGTCCACACTGGTGCGGATTCTCGCCGGCGTGCTGACACCGACCAGGGGCAACGTCTCGCTCCAATCGAACGGCGCCGAAGTACACCATGACGATCGAGCTCGCTCTGTGGCGCTGGTCGCGCCCTACCTGCAGCTCTACGATGGCCTCACGCTCGAAGAAAACCTCCGTTTCGTCAGCCGTGTGAGGGCATCGGCCTACAGGGGTTCAGCCGTTGGCGATTTGATGACCCGTGTTTCACTCGGTGATCGCGGACACGATCTGGTCGGCACGTTTTCTTCGGGAATGAAGCAGCGCGCGCGTTTCGCCGTAGCGCTCGCGGCCGGGTCGGATCTTCTGCTCCTCGATGAGCCTTCCTCCAACCTCGATGCCGTCGGCGTCGACATGGTGCGCGGTATTATCAAGTCGGAGGTGGCCTCCGGTACCGCTGTCATTCTCGCTACGAATTCACCACAGGAAGTAGAGTGGTGCGAGAGTAGCCTCAGGATCGAGGATTTTCTTCGTCGCTGAGGCTCGACCGGTCTCCGACTTCATTTCCCGTTACCGTGACCGAGGGCGGACGGCCTCGTCTCCCCTGTCGATAATCAACCGATGAATTAATCCCGGAAAACGCTTTCCAATCCGTTCTTCGAGAAGTCCCGTTATCCTCGCAACCTTGTGCAAATCGACCCCGGTCTGCACCCCCATTGACTCGAGAAGGTAAGTGGTAGCCTCCGTTGGGATGTTGCCACTGGCCCCCGGAAGGAACGGACATCCTCCCATACCACCAACGGCCGTATCGAAGCGCGTGACGCCGCTTTCGAGTCCGGCCACGACGTTGGCGAGACCGAGGCCACGCGTATCGTGGAGGTGCAGGACGATAGGCGTGTCGCCTATCGCCTCACGAACCGCCTGGATCACGTTCCGGATCAGCACAGGGTTCGCCACGCCCGTTGAATCCGCCAGCGAGACCGACTCCGCCCCGGCACCAGCAATTCGGGATGCCAGGCGCACGACTCGATCGACCGGAACGGGTTCATTGTGAGCACATCCGAAAACGCATTGGAGTCCGGCGCGCGGCTCGATACCGAGTGCGAGGCAGCGATCAATCATGTCGATCATTTGGCGCTCCGCCTCGTCGAGCGACATGTTGGCGTTGCGCCTGCTGTGGGCATCACTCGAAGAGATCGAAAGATCGACTATCTTCATACCCGCCGCCTGCGCTCTTTCGACGCCTTTCATGTTCAGCGCCAACGCCGTGTATTTCACGTCACTGCGCAGATCGAGCCCCGCGCAAATCGCCTCGGCATCGGCCATCTGGGGTACCCATTTCGGGTGCACGAACGACGCAACCTGGATCTCTCTTAGGCCGGCCTCGACGAGCAGACCGATCAGCTCGATCTTAAACGCTGTCGGAAGGATCTCCTCTTCGTGCTGCAGGCCGTCGCGCAGCCCGACTTCACAGATTGTAGCCGACGATGGAAGCTCCATGGGAGACGCTCTTGGTTTGCGACGGTATCACCGAACGGACGTCGGGTTGTTCCTCATCCAGCCAGAGGGTTGCATGCGCGACTGCCACGGGCTGAACCAACGCCACTCCCGCGTCGACGAGAATACGGGCGGCTGCGCCAAGCGTGGCCCCGGTAGTCAGCGTGTCGTCGACCAGGATCACGCGGCATCCTTCCAGCGCACAGACGCCCCTCAGCGCAAAAGCGTTCTCGACGTTTGCCCGGCGGTCATCGCGCGCCAGATCGGTCTGCGACTTTGTATTCCGCTGACGCACCAACTCGCGAGAAGCCACGGGCACATTCATTGCACGCCCGATTCCGCGTGCGATCCAATCAGACTGATTGTACCCACGCTCCAGAAGTCGAAGCTTGTGCAGCGGAACCGGAATGATCACGTCCCAGGGTTCCTCGAGCAGGACCGAACCGGACCTTGCCAGGTCCTCACCGAGCTCCAATCCGATCCAAGGACAGTTTCCATACTTGAGCCGGTGAAGCACGAGGCGCACGGGTGCATCGCGTTCAAACTTCCAAAGGGCAAACGCCGAACGTATCCGCCCATCAGCCGTGTATTCAACCGGCGTTGAAGCGCGCTTCGAGCGCTGACGGCAAGAGGGACACATCACGGGATCGACTGCCGGTCTGCCGCAAGCGAGGCAAGTTCGAGGCCAGAGGAGGTCACTGAATGAGGATGCGAGAGAGAAACGGGACATCAGTCGGAAGGCATCGGAGCAAAGAGTTTGGCCCTTGTCCTTCAATAGACACGTGGATGTCGCGAAACATAACCTTAAATGGAGGATGGAGGATGGAGGATGGAGGATGGAGGATGGAGGATGGAGGATGGAACTCGGGGTAAAATCCGATTCCTTGACGATGCAATCGCCGAGCTCCGTTAACGGGGCGTTGCTTCAAGGCCGGGGATTCATTCCCAGTCTTACTATCGCTTTGCGGTCAGGTCCTCGAAAGACCGTGTCTTGGCAAACCGGTCGCTCGCTTCGTCGAGAAAGCTGCTGAACTCCTCTTGCGACGCGACGCCCAGCCATCGGTGCAGGAGCGTTCCGCCGGCATCGACAACTGCATATGTCGGGAGGGCCACCGTGCCTGTGAGCTGGAGCTGATATCGCTGCAGATCCGGACCGTCGATCGGATCATCGGTGAAGAGGCGCATGAGTACGAATCCATCTCTCAGTCGACCCGAAACGGCCTCGTTCGGAAACACATTTGCCTCCATCTGCCGGCAATTCGTGCAGGTGTATCCGGAGAAATCGATAAGAATGGGTTTGCCGGTAGTCGCCGCCTCGTCGAATACCGTCGCCAGGACGGCGTCATAGGGGGCAACGTCGTTTCCGCGCCAGTCGAGTCCGTCGGCACTTTGAGCGCCACCCGTCCGAGCGACAATTGACGAAAGGCTTACGTCGGTTGCCTGGCGCGGAGGAAGGTAGGCATCGAGGCTGTTAAGCGGAGCCCCGAGCAGGCCCGGGAGCAGGTAGAGCGATAGTCCGAAGAAGCCCATGGCGACCAGGAGTCTGACCGTTCCAACCGTCTCGATGGGCGGCTCTTCAGACAACCGGAGCTTCCCGAGCAGGTACACGCCGGTAAGGAAGAAAAGCACGATCCACGCGGCGATCACGAGCGTACGAGAGACGATGCCCCAACCCCAAACGAGATCGGCGTTCGAAATGAACTTGAAAGCGGCGGCGAGCTCGACGAAACCGAGCGTCACCGTCAGGCTCTTCATCCACGCACCCGATTTCGGAAGGCTGCTCAACCACTTCGGAAACATTGCGAACAGAACGAACGGCGTCGCAAAGGTCATGCTGAATGCAAGCATCCCGGCAACGGGCCAAGTCCATTCATTCATTACAGTTGCGGCAAGCAATCCACCGACAAACGGCGCCGTGCAGGAAAAGGATACGAGCGTGAGCGTCAACCCCATGAAAATGACGCCGATCGTGCCTCCCTTCTGGCTCCCGCGATCGTTGACGAAATTCACGAACCGATACGGGAGACGCAGCTCAAACAAGCCGAGCAGTGAAAGGGAGAAAACGACGAAGATCAGGCCGATAAACAGATTGATCCATGGATTCGTCGCGATGAGCTGTACACCGGCGGCTCCCACCAAAGCCGCCATGAGGACGCCGAGCCCGGTGAAAATCAACACGATCGAGAGGCCGTAAACGAGTGCCATTCTGACCGCCTTGCGCCGCGTAGCCGCCTGATGGGAGAAGAACGAGATCGTCAGCGGTATCATCGGAAAAACGCAGGGCGTCAAGAGCGCTGCAAGACCCGCTCCGATAGCCAGAAGCAGAAACGGCAGCAGTCCACCCGCACGCGCTACGTCCAGATCCTGGGTCGGACTAACCCCCTGGAGACGTGAATCTGGCACGACTGTCCCAGATCCCTGGGCGGGTTGATCGTCAGGTTGAGGAGCAGGTGGTTCGGAGATCGCGGGTGGCGTGATCGCCGCAGCGCCGCCTTCAGACATCTGCACAATGAAAGCGAAGCTGAACGGCTCGATCTTCGGGATACAGAGCCGGTCGTTGCAATACTGGTAATCCAGTTTGCCCGTAAGCTCATAGTATCCGGGTGCCGCGTCGGACGCCACGACGACGGGGATCGAGACCGATGCACTGTTCTCGAAATAGCGGACGGCAGATTTGAAGTTCGGATCGAACTTCTCGTTCGGACTCGATTGTTCGGGCTCGCCGAGCCGGATACCTTTGGGCGGTGCATCGAAGAGGATGGCCAGCGGCTTACCCGCCGGAGAATCCAAAGAGTAGACGTACCATCCTTCGGCGATCTCGGCGGTCAGGGACAGTTCGAAATGCTCCCCGGCTGTCACCTGCTCGGGGACATTCGTCGTCCATCTGACCTCGTCGATAGGGCTCAGAGCGAGGCCAATCGCTGCTGCAGCGACGATGAAGACGCCGTGCAGCGAGCGCATCCGGGACTTTGTAATCGGGTTCACGGTCGTTGGATCGTCCTGTCTCGGCAACGTTACGCGGCTCTCTGGGGCCTTGCAACGCAACCGAACGCAGGAGGTTGCCTCTATCGCCGACCGAGCGACGTTCAGGCTTCGGGAACCACCTGAATCTTGACTTCGGCCACGACGTCGCCGTGAAGCTTGACAGACGCGGGATAAACGCCCAACGCCCGAATTTCTTCGTGCAGCTCGATTTTTCGACGGTCGATTTCTACGCCCTTGGCTGCGAGAGCCTCGGCGATCTGTTGTGTCGTGACGGTTCCAAAAATTCGACTTTCTTCGCCGACCCGAGCCGGGATGACGATTTCGAGTCTTTCGAGTCGTTTGGCGAGTTCCTGGGCGTCGTTAATGAGTCGCTCCAGTCTATGCGATGTCTGCCTACGGTTCTCTTCGGCGACCTTCACGTTCGACGACGTGGCCAGCACGGCCAGACCTCGAGGAATGAGGAAATTCCTTCCGTAACCGTTCTTGACGTTTACGATGTCGCCTGTGGATCCGAGTGTATCTACGTCTTGCTTAAGAATGACTTTCATGTCTCAGTCGAAAGCGGGGAAACCCCTGGTTCTTCGTTCGAAACCGCCTATCGGAGGTTGTCCGCGACGAATGGAATCAATGCCATGTGACGAGCACGCTTCACCGAACGCGTCAATTGACGCTGGTGCTTCGCGCAAGCGCCCGTGATGCGCCTCGGCAGCATTTTACCCTGATCGTTCAGGTATCGCTGAAGCTGGTCTGTATTTTTGTAGTCGCTGTATTCGACCCCGGCTTCGCATAAATCGCACTTGCCCTTCTCACGCCGCTGGCTTGCAGGCGTGACATTGCGCACGAGAGGCTTTCTCTGGTTTCGCTGTTTTGATCGGCTGTATGCCATGGTATTAACAATTCAAAGTTTACGGCCAGTATTCACTTACGCGTCCGAGGCTTCGGCAGCCGCGGCCTTGTTCGCGGCGCGCTCATGGCGACCGGCGAAATGCCGCTTCATTTTGGCGTCGAGCCGAAGCACCATGAACCTCAGAACACGCTCCTCGATTCGCAGCGTCCTCTCGAGCTTGGCAGGCAAGTCGGGTGGAGCACTGAAGTGCATATTCACGTAATAGCCGTTCTTCCGATTATCTATCGGATAGGCCAACTGACGCATCCCCCAATCGTCGGTCTCGACAATTTCTCCACCGTTCTCGGTGATGTACTTGGATATGCGTCCGACGAGTTCCTCGATCTGGTCTTCGCTTAAGACACCGTCGAGGACGTACATGAATTCGTAGAGTGGCTTAGCTTCTGTAGCCATAGGTCCTCCCTGTGGATTCCAGTTTATGAAGCCCCAATATGGACCGCTTGGGGCAGGGTCATTAAAGCTTAGTAAGATATGATTCAAACTTGAAACCTGAAACAGAAAATATCTGTCCGGGCTCAAGTTTACTGTTTGCTGTTTGCCGTTTGGTATTCTTCTCCGGCCAGCCTTCTTGCGTTTTCCGCCAGCTTGAGCGCCCGGTGGATATCGGACAGGTCACCGTCGATGATCCTCTGGAGCGCATGGTTCTTGTCATCGCCTTCGAGTCGATGATCGGTCACTCGCCCCTGGGGCCAGTTGTAAGTTCGGATCTTGGCCGAACGATCGCCTGATCCCACCATCGATCGACGAGCTTCGCTTCGCTCTGCGTCGAGCTTCGACTGTTCCATTTCGAAGAGCCGCGCACGCAACACGCGCATCGCCTTGTCCTTGTTCTTCAACTGGCTCTTCTCGTCCTGGCACGTGACGACGAGTCCCGAGGGAATATGGGTGATGCGAACGGCGGAGTCGGTCGTGTTTACGCTCTGGCCGCCCGGACCACTGGAGCGATAGACGTCAATCTCGAGATCTTCGGCACTGATGTTCACGTCGACCTGTGCCGCTTCGGGAAGCACCGCCACGGTCGCCGCCGACGTATGGATGCGCCCACTCGATTCGGTCGCTGGAACGCGCTGCACGCGGTGGACGCCGCTTTCATATTTCATGGATCCAAATACTCCCGTTCCCGCAAGTCCGAAGATGATCTCTTTGAATCCTCCCTGAGTGCCCGGAGAGCTGGACAGGACCTCCAGTTTCCATCCGTTGGCTTCACCGAACCGCAAATACAGACGATACAGATCGCCCGCGAAAAGGCTTGCCTCGTCGCCGCCGGTTCCCGCCCGAATCTCCACGATTGCGTTCTTTTCGTCGAGCGGATCAGTAGGCAGCAGCAGTATTTCCAGGCGATCTTCGAGATCTTCGAGCTCGGATTCCACGCGTTCGATGTCATCGGCCACGAGCTCGACCAATTCAGCATCCTCCGTATCGCGCATGCTGCGAAGATCTTCGAGCTCGGAAACGAGACCGAGGTATCGTTCGACCGATCCGATGACCGGCTCGAGACGCGCGTGCTCCCTTCCCAACTCCGCCATGCGCGTGGGGTCGGTAGCGATCTCCGGGCGGGCCATCACCGCGGTCAGCTCGGCGAAATGCTGCCGGATCTCCTTCAGGTGTGACTCACTTAACATCTTGATCCAAACTTGCTCAACGAAAGGCGGCGCACCGTCATTCGACAGTGACACTCTTCGCCAGATTGCGAGGCTGGTCGACGTCACAACCGCGCAATACCGCCATATGGTACGCAAGAAGCTGGAGCGGAACCACGGTCAGGAGAGGCGCAAGGCAGGCTGCCGTTGGCGGGACGCGAAGCACGAACTCGCACAAATCGTCGAGTTCGTGGTTTTCGTGATCGGTGATCGCCAAAACGAGCCCTCCGCGGGCGCGAACTTCTTCGATATTGCTGACGACCTTCGGATATGTCGAGTCCTTCATCGCGATTACGACCACGGACATCAACCGGTCGATGAGTGCAATGGGACCATGTTTCATCTCCGCTGCAGGATATCCTTCGGCATGCACATAGGAGATTTCCTTGAGTTTCAGGGCTCCTTCCAGCGCCACGGGAAAGTTGTATCCTCGACCCATGTAAAGAAAGTTGGAAGCCAGGCGGTTGATTTTGGCCAACTGCAGAATTTTGTCGTCAGTCTCGAGCACCAACGTAATCTTATCGGGGATCTCCTCCAGCTCGCGTAGGATCGCAGCAATCTCCGCCTCAGACATCGTCCCTCGCTCTTTTGCCGCCGTCAGCGCCATCATGACGAGGACCGCAACCTGGGCCGTGAAAGCTTTTGTCGAGGCGACGCCGACCTCCGGGCCTGCGTGCAGATAGACTCCGGCGTCGGTCTCCCTGGCAATCGTGGAGCCCACGACATTGCAAACGCCGAGCACCAAGGCGCCTTTCGATTTGGCCTCACGAACCGCAGCGAGTGTATCGGCGGTTTCCCCGCTCTGGGAAATCACGATTACGATGTCATCGGAATAGACGATCGGGTTACGATACCGGAACTCCGACGCGTACTCGACCTCCGTAGGGATGCGAGCAAATTCTTCGAAAAGGTACTCGCCGACCAGACCGGCATGCCAGGACGTGCCGCATGCACAGATAAGGATGCGCCGCGCGTCTTTGAACCGATCCAGCACGTCGATAAGCCCGCCCAATTTG
This sequence comes from uncultured Bacteroidota bacterium, assembly GCA_963768715.1. Taxonomy (GTDB): domain Bacteria; phylum Bacteroidota; class Rhodothermia; order Rhodothermales; family DATKEJ01; genus DATKEJ01. The sequence continues at coordinate 47,426 of CAVYJC010000008.1, read as the reverse complement.
ATCGTCGCATCCTCAGATCTGATGCGCCCGCGAAGGCAGTCCCGAATAGCATCGGGCTGCTCCATGATCTCCTTGAGCATAAAATGCTCGTAGCCGCCCTTTTCAATTCGCTCAAGATCCCATTCCAGACGATGCGTCTCCTTGTCGAGGATGACATTGTCGATGGTCGTGACCTCGAACCCGGTCGGCCTGATGACGACCATTTCTCCATCGTTGAGGTAGACGACCTGATTCGTGTGTTCGACGATTGCGGAGGCATCGGACGCAACAAAGTACTCGCCGTCTCCGACACCAAGAATCAGTGGACTCCCGCTCCGGGCCGCGATTACCATATCCGGCTCATCCGCCGAGACAACGGCAATGCCGTAGGTGCCGATCACCTGCGTCAGGGCCTGACGCACCGCCTCAACAAGTGTGAGTCCCGTCTGCGTGGCCACCTCGTGGATGAGATGGACGAGAACTTCTGTATCGGTCTGGCTCCGAAATTTGTAGCCTGACTGGATCAGTCGTTCACGGAGTGAGACGTAGTTCTCGATGATCCCGTTGTGGACGAGGGCAAATCGCCCATCGGAGGATAGATGCGGGTGTGCATTCACGTCATTCGGGACACCGTGCGTCGCCCACCTCGTATGCCCGATGCCGACGACGCCTTTCAGTCCCCCATCGAGAAGCGCGACGAGATCGGCAACCTTGCCCTGCTTCTTGACGCACTCGAGGCCGCCATCCACGACGGCAATGCCCGCTGAGTCGTAGCCTCGATACTCGAGACGCTTGAGGCCTGCAAGCAGTACTGCATCTGCCTGTCTGGTGCCGACGTAGCCAACAATGCCGCACATACTATTCCCTCACGCCCTCAGATAGCCCATCAAGCCGATAGAATTCACCGCGGTCACAACGCGGTCAAACGGCAATTGTGCCTGGCTCCTGAACAGTCCTTCCAATGGCTTCGGCGATGAGGCGAATCTGCTTCATCAGCTCGCCAAACTGATCGAGGAACAGCGATTGCGGTCCGTCGCTCAATGCTTCTGCCGGATTCGGATGAACCTCCACCATGAGTCCGTCGGCGCCTGCCGCAATCCCGGCTCGCGCCATTGGGATCACCTTGTCCCGCAACCCGGTCCCATGGCTCGGATCCACAATAATCGGGAGATGGCTTCGCTGCTGGACGACCGGAACGGCCGAAAGATCGAGCGTATTCCTGGTGTAGTTCTCAAAGGTTCTGATGCCACGTTCGCACAAGACAACGTTCGGGTTGCCATTCGACATCAGGTATTCGGCGCTCATCAGCCACTCTTCGATCGTGGCCGACATGCCGCGCTTCAGGAGCATGGGTTTTTCCGTCTTCCCGAGTTCCTTGAGCAGCGCGTAGTTCTGCATGTTCCTGGCGCCGATTTGGAGCACGTCGGCATACTGAATGACCATGTCAATCTGCCCCGGCTCGATAATTTCCGTAACCACGCGCAGTCCGTGCCGGCTGGCGGCGTCGCGCATGATACGCAGGCCCTCTTCGCCCAGTCCCTGGAATGAATAGGGAGATGATCGAGGCTTGAAGGCGCCGCCGCGCAAGAACGTAGCGCCATGCGAAGCGACGTAGGCCGCCGTTTCCTCCATCTGCTCCTCGCTTTCGACAGCGCAAGGGCCCGCCATTACGACGAGGGCGTCCTGTCCGATCGTGACCCCTCCTACGTCGACGACTGTCTTCTCCGACTTCCAGGCTCGGCTGGCAAATTTGTACGGCTCGGTCACCCGAAATACGTCGGAGACCCCCGCCAGCACTTTAATGTTGCGGATGTCAAATTCGGGCTTGACCCCGATCGCACCGAGTACCGTCTGGTTCACGCCACTCGATCGATGTACGTCAAATCCGTACTCGTTCAGTCGGTCGATGACGGACTCAATTTCCGCCTCGCTGACGCCCGGATGCATTACAACGACCATGTTCCTCGTCGTTTCTTTCTTAAAACGTTGAATTTAGGACACTCCCCGCACGGGGACAATTACGCTGCGCTCCAAAGCGCGACGCTCAATAACGTTCCAGGCTGAACTTTTCTCCCAGGTATCTTTTTCTGACCTCCGGGTCGTTGGCAAGTGCCTCCGCGGTCCCGTGGGTCATAATACGACCTTCAAATAGGAGATACGCTCGATCCGTGATCGCCATCGTTTCGTGCACGTTATGGTCGGTTACGAGCACGCCGATGCCGCGTTCCTTCAACTGCCCGACAATCTCCTGGACGTCTTCGACGGCGATGGGATCGATTCCGGCAAAGGGTTCGTCGAGCAGAATGAATCTTGGCTGGATGGCGAGACACCGCGCGATTTCGCAGCGTCGTCTTTCACCGCCCGAAAGCATGTAGCCTTTCGATTTCCGGACGCGCGCCAAACCCAATTCCTCAACGAGCTCGTCGACCCGGCGGACACGATCCGCTTTCGCCATCGATCTGAACTCGAGGACGGCAGAGATGTTGTCCTCGACCGTCAATTCCCGAAATACCGAGGCTTCCTGGGCCAGATAACCAATTCCTTTACGGGATCTCTCGTACATGGGGAGCCCCGTGATGTCCTCGCCATCAAGAAAGATTCGCCCTGCTTCGGGACGAATCATGCCGACGACCATGTAGAACGTCGTGGTCTTGCCGGCGCCATTCGGCCCAAGCAAACCCACGATTTCACCGGTGTTGACGTGCAAATGGACGTCATTCACCACGGCGCGCTTCCGATATCGTTTGACGAGTCCCTCTGCTCGAAGCTCCATATTCCTGTGGTGATCGATGCGAAATACTGCGACAGCCTTCAAGGTAGCAATTCCCCGGGACTGGGTCCGGTCAGAAAGCCTCAAAACGCTTTAATGCAGCCAGTATGTTGGCGTCGAGGAGCTCTTCGCGTCGAGGTCGTTCGGCGGCTCGCCAGCGAAATCCCTGGAGCGTCGGCGGTGTCGCTCCTTCTTCGAGTTCCTTCATGTCGCCTTCGACGTCCTTCGATGCCGTAATACGGTCGATGTCGCCGCGGGCGAATCGTAGCGTAATCCGCGTCGACGTGAACCGCAGGGCTGAAAGCTTGTTCTCCGACGTGGAATCGACCGCAAAGTAAAGCGCCTCCGCATTCGGCCTGACAGTCAGGTTGCGGAGCGAATCATCGCGGAAGAAGGCTTCGAGCCGACGTCCTTTGAGCTGCTGTACGAAATCGTGGGTCGAGTCCTGAAATCCCACGTATGCATTCTCATAGGCCTCGAGGCTGTGCGCTCTACCATCCTCGGCCCGAACGTCGACGGTGTCGCCGTTGACCTGAGCCTTCGAGTTCCACACGAACGGGTCACCGAGCATACGAATGTTCGAGACGCGCTCCGAACTGTCGGACACGCTGGTGTAGCTGAGCGAGTCTGCTCGACCCGCGAGGTTTCCGCTCCAGAAGCGAACGTCCGTATTAGCATCAAATGCATCCGTGGAGTCAGCGAACTCGACGACGACTGCCGCCGAGCGCACGACGAGGGTATCGGCGTCTGGAGTGCCCGGTTCGATGCGTACCAGGCCGGCCTGCCCGTGCAGCCGGTTGATGCCGGTGTCGCGCTCACTGCTGGCCGTGTCGGCCACGAGCAGGACACGCGCGTCCTGTTCGTCTGTGTTCGGATCCGTCATGTGATATATCCAGACGTTGCCCGCAGCTGTCGTTAACCCCGACTCGCGCTCGTGCGTCAATGCGTCGGCGGTCAGCGCCAGGCGTCGCTGCTCCAGATATACATCGTCGTGGAACCTGGCAATCCGGCTGTCAACATCGTAGGTGCCGTAAAGGCTGAGGACGGTCGTGGTGGAATCCTGCATGACGACATCCTCTTCGAACTCGGCCACCTTGTCGTCCAGAAAGTATTTCGCCTGCGACGCGGTGATGGCCACCTCTCCGTCGGACCATCTTACGTCGCCCGTGCCAATGCCGGTTTTTACATCACTCTCGTAGACCACTCGATCGGCGAAGAGACTGTCCCCTTCATCGATAATCGTAACGGCCCCTTCGAATATGATCTGATCCTTCTTCTTGAAGCGGATGGCGCGATCCGCATTCAACAATGTTTGTCCCTGCCTGATACCTACGTTGCCGGTCAGGATGTCGGCCGGCTCCCCGTCGACCGTAGTCGAGCGGGCTGAATCGGCATTGAGGATTTCAACGATCCGCTCGGTACCGCCGGAATCGTTTTCCGCCTGCGCCCATACGCGAGAGACCGCAGCGAGCATGAGGACGAAAACGACAACACTCTCTCTCATCCGAGGCTTCACTCCTTCTCCTCACGTATGACGACGGTGCCCGTGATTCGTCGAATAACGTAGTCCGACAAGTCCTCAACTGCATCCAGATCAAACCCGCGAATCTTTTCGTCTTCCGTCTCGAGATAGACAAATCCCGGCACGTTTATCCTGCGCTTGGCCTGATCCCAGTGGAGCTCTTCAGCCTGCAGCAGTCTGCCCGAAGAGGAATGAACGCGCACATCCCCCGTTGCAATCAGTCTCTCGCCATCCTCGTCGAACCGAACCGACTCCGCAACAAGTTCAGCGCTCTGTGCACCCGTCGAATCGAAGATTGTGGCGTGAACACGATCGTCGGCTACGTCGGCGTTGCGGTCCAAGAGCGTGAACAGGCTGTCCGGGTCATCGTATCGTTCCATGTGCCAGGCAGCAATCCTGATGCGCGGCATACCCGCCTCTGAAATGTTCAACGCTACGGACCATCCCTCCTGAAGGGCCGGTCGCTGGGCCTGTTCGAGTTGGCCTGTGGGAATGTCTGCGCTGTAGGTACACGACGACAGGAGTCCGCCGGCGGACAAGAGGAACGCGACGAGTACAAACGTGGGCGCCATTGGCGGCCTGGGGTCGTGAGCGTCCATCAATTCGCGTCCTCTTCGTCTTCCGGCATCCATCTGCTGATTCTTGGAAACTGGGACAGCTTGATCTTGTGCTTGAGCGCCGCAGCATGAATTACGGCACGCAGCATCTGATCGGCAACGGGAAGGGGGTAAAGTTTTCTATGTAAGAATGCCGTGAGTGGATTCAGGGCGTAGTCGAGCAGCTGCCACCGTATCAGCGGCGAAGGCTGCGAGTCCCGCGATCAAGGCCGCATGGTCACCCATCGCGCCCAGCCAACTCATCGCAACGACGTATCCAATGAGTTGAGCCGCGACGCTGGACAGCACCCGCAGCGGCGCCTCGAGGCCGGCATTACCTAAAGCCGGCGCGACCGTTTTCCACCCGATGAAACAGACCAGACCCAGGATGCACGCCAGGGAAACGGGCAGGAAGACCAGCAGCGGGATAAGGACCCAGAGCGTGATCACACGATGCGAGGTAAGCCACAACTCGGCTCGATCAATCAAGTCCTCAAGCGTCACTTTTTCCAGCACCTTGCCGTATAGACGCTCGAGATCGGAAACGGTCGTATGAAACATTAATCCGCCGCGTGACAGAATCCCGCGCGGAGTATCGAGGAAGAATTGTTCTTGAGGGCCCGACCGGCTCATGAAACGATGAGGTTTACGATCAAGTTAAAGAACGAGCACAACTTCGGATACGGCAGCTACGACGGGCAACTCAAGTACCAAGTACCAAGTACCACGTACCACGTACCACGTACCACGTACCGTGCAACGTTCCACGATACCATTTTTGAAAACTCCGGCGCGCTCGGTAGATTCTCCGGCGACTGAAAAAACGGTCGTCTCCTACGAAAGCGCCGCATCCGCCGACTGAGACAAACCGTACGAAACGAACTCGTGCGAAGCTCCTTAACAACAGCCCCAGTCACCGACGTCCACGCCGAATTGGGCAGGCAAATCGTTGACGCGGCGGCATCACACCGCACAGACGGACGGTCTGGTGACGTGGCCCAGCTGGTACGCATCGGCCTGCCGCATCCTAACATCGATCCCCTGGTATGGCTGCAGCAGCAGGCCTCCGACGTCCGCATCTACTGGGCGGGGCGCAACGACGGACTCGAAGTGGCTGGTGTCGGATATGCCGACACAGTGTCAAAAGAGGCCCCGATCGACTACAACGCCGTGCTTCAAAGACTGCGTTCGTCGATTGGATCCGGCCCCGGCGACCTTCGCTACTTCGGCGGTATTCGGTTCGACCGATACCACGAAGTATCACGTGAGTGGGCTCCATTCAGCGCATACCGCTTCTGGCTGCCACGGTTCGAGTTGCAGCGTCAGGGTGATGCGACCCGGCTCATATGCAATCTGGCGTTTCCTGAAGACTCGGACAGAATTTCTGACGTACTTCGCGAGTTGTCTGAGCTTTCCGCCGGTGTCGCGGCAAACCTCGATGGCTCGGGCGACATGCCCCTTTCGCGGGAGGACATTCCCGACCGCGAGCACTGGGAATCGTCCATAAATTGGTCGCTTCGTGCTTTTGACGAGCAGCGTCTCGAGAAGATCGTTCTCGCGCGAAAGACGATCCTCTCCTTTGCGAGTCGACTCGATCCGGTCCTGCTTCTGGACAGAATTCGCCCTATCACGAGTGACTGCTATCATTTCCTCTTCCAGCCCGAACGGGGCGTCGCCTTCATCGGAGCGACTCCTGAGCGCCTGCTTTCCCGGTCGGGCCGCTACATCGCTACCGAAGCGGTGGCCGGAACGCGGCCACGCGGCGAAACGACAAGTGGCGATGCTGCCCTGATCGATCAGTTGCTTCGAAGCGAAAAGGACCGACGCGAGCACAACTATGTTCGCCAGTCGGTGGCGGCATCTATGGCGCCCCTCTGCACTTCTTTCCAACAGGATGAGGAGGTGTCGATCATGCTCCTGACGCGAAGGATGCATCTCTTCTCCAGCATGTGGGGGATGCTCTCCGACAAAGTCTCGGATGCGGACTTGATGCGCGCGCTGCATCCGACGCCCGCCGTGGGCGGCGTGCCGACGAAGGTTGCGATGGAAGCCATCGCCCATCACGAACCCTTCGATCGGGGCTGGTATGCAGGTCCTGTTGGATGGATCGGAGCCAACGCGTCGGAATTCGCCGTCGGAATCCGGAGCGCCCTCGTGGAACGCAATCGAATCTCACTCTACGCCGGCGCGGGGATCGTCGAGGGTTCCACACCGGAGGGGGAATGGGAGGAGATCGAGCAGAAGATCAGCGACTTTACGAAATCGCTGACCGGCACGTGAGCCCCCCCGCACCGAATATCAATCGATTTTGGGCGAATCTTATCGTCGAAGAACTGATCCGCAACGGCATCCGTCGGTTTTTCATCGCACCCGGATCACGCAGCTCGCCGCTCGTAGCTGCCGTCGCGCAGCATCCCCACGCGGAGGCAATCGTCCATTTCGATGAGCGCGGCACAGCATTTGCCGCCCTGGGGTTCGCTCGTGCGACCAGGCAGCCTGCGGTTTGGATAACGACCTCTGGGACAGCCGTTGCCAACGGCCTGCCGGCGTTCGTCGAGGCCTCTCAATCCTACGTACCGCTCATTGCCCTGACGGCGGATCGTCCGCCCGAACTTCGCGATACGGGCGCCAATCAAGCGATCGACCAGACTCGGATTTTTGGGACGTTCGCTCGCTGGTTCTTCGATCTCCCGTGTCCGTCAGCGGATATCGACCCGGCCTTCGTGCTCTCAACGGTGGATCAAGCGGTGCACCGCGCAGTGGATGCCCCACCGGGTCCAGTCCATCTCAACTGTGCGTACCGCGAACCTCTGGCGCCATCCGCCGACGGAGTGCACATGCCGGAACTCCCGCTGCGCTGGTCAGGCAGCCACGAGCCGTATACGACATACCGCGGCGGCACACTCGATCCTGACCCGTCCGCGTTCGAGGAATTAGCAGGGCGGCTTGCGAATACCAGACGCGGACTCCTCGTTGTCGGCGAACTCCCGTCAGTCGAGATCGCGCATGCGGTTTCTTCGCTTGCGACCCGGCTTCAGTGGCCGGTTCTGGCCGACGTGACTTCCCAGATGCGGCTCGGAGACGCCGGCGCCCCGCTGGTTGCGAGTCCTCATTTCACCTGCGCCCACATGTTGGGTGGGCAATCTCCCGAGATCATCCTCCGGATGGGTGGCGCGATTTCCTCCAAAGACATTCAGCGCTACGTCGATAGCGCGCATGAACGCGTTGTCTCCGTATGCGGATTATCCGGAGCGGCACGATCCCGGCCACCGAATCGCCGAAGTGATCCGCGCCTCGACGGAGTCATTTTGCCGAATGCTCGAGAACGTCGGATCGAACATTGATCCGGAATGGGGAATGTCGTGGATAGAAATCGGCACGAGCATATCCACGCGCCTCGACGAGGAGATCGACCGCCTTGCCGCGCTGTCCGAACCGGGTATCGCGGCATCCCTGACAGGCCTGTTACCCGAGGAACACGCGCTGTTCGTTGCCAGCAGCATGCCGATTCGCGACGTCGACATGTTTGGCGCCGCGACAGGCCCGCTCCGCCGCGTCGCAGCCAACCGGGGTGCTTCGGGAATCGACGGGACCGTCGCTTCAGCTTTCGGTTATCATCTCGGCGCCGGTGTTCCTCTGACGCTGCTCACAGGCGATCTGGCGCTGTTACATGATCTTAACAGCCTTGCGCTTGTGGCGGATCACCCGATCATCGTGGTCGTCATTAATAACCGTGGAGGGGGAATCTTCAACTTCCTTCCCATCGCCGAGCACGCCGAAGTCTTCGAACCCTGGTTCACAACCCCCCACCGCTGGTCGTTCGAGTCCGCTGCCACCATGTTCGGCCTCCGTTACGAACACCCGACGACGGTGGAGGAATTCGAGTCGGCCTACGCCGGCGCCGCAGCCTCGGGCCAAGCGACCCTCATCGAGATCGAAACGGATCGCCGGGAGAATCGGCGCCTGCACGCAAGACTCCGCGACGAAGCGCAGCAGACGGAATGAGGCTGAGGATCACTCGTTCGAGTGAGGCGGACTTCTGTTCTTCCTATATTTCGGCCCCAAACCAAACACATCGCCTTTATCATGAGCGCCATCGATTGGATCGAGGCCGGCCGCTTCGAGGATATTCTCTACCACAAGACGGAAGGCATCGCCAAAATCACGATCAACCGGCCGCATGTTCGCAACGCGTTCCGACCGCAGACGGTCGACGAGATGTCGCATGCACTGCTGGATGCCCGAAATGACCCTGCCGTCGGCGTCATAATACTCACCGGCCAAGGGCCCGAGGCATTCTGTTCGGGCGGCGACCAGAAAATCCGGGGCGACGCAGGCTACAAAGACGGCTCGGGCACGATGCGCCTGAACGTACTCGATTTCCAGCGACAGATTCGCACCTGCCCGAAACCCGTCATCGCCATGGTCGCCGGATGGGCAGTCGGCGGAGGTCACGTCCTGCACGTGATGTGTGATCTCACGATCGCAGCCGAAAATGCACGATTCATGCAGACGGGACCCAAGGTCGGCTCCTTCGACGGCGGCTACGGGGCTTCGTACCTCGCCCGCATTGTCGGCCAGAAGAAAGCCAGAGAAATCTGGTTTCTTTGTCGTCCCTATGACGCGCAAGAGGCGCAGGCCATGGGTCTGGTCAACACGGTCGTCCCATTGGAACGGCTCGAAGAGGAGACGGTCGACTGGTGTCGAGAGATTCTGAGGAAATCCCCCATGGCCATCCGCTGCTTGAAATCGGCGCTGAATGCGGACTGCGACGGTCAGGCCGGCCTCCAGGAACTTGCCGGCAACGCGACCCTCCTGTTTTACATGACGGAAGAGGGACAGGAAGGACGCAATGCGTTCAACGAGCGGCGCGACCCCGATTTTGATCAGTTCACGCGCTATCCCTGAGCCGTGAGCGTTACCCTATCCGACGGCGGCGCGAGTCCGCCGAATTCCCACGCCATGTCCTGGTGGCTCGCCATCCGGCCCAAGACGCTCTGGGCTGCGTTCGTACCCGTGGTGGTCGGCACCGCCATCGCTCTTGGAGAGGGCAGCGTACACTGGGTGTCGGCGGCACTCGCGGGTGTCGGAGCACTCGGAATCCAGATCGGCACGAATCTCGTCAATGACTACGCAGATTTCCACCGCGGCGCCGATACCGTCGACCGGAAAGGACCGACACGCGTGACACAGTCGGGCCTCCTCACCCCTCGAACGGTTCTGGCAGGCACCGTCGTCGCCTTCGGAATCGCGCTGGCAGCAGGAATCTACCTTATCGTCCGAGGAGGCTGGCCGATACTCCTCGTCGGCTTGCTGTCAATCATCTCCGGTATTTTATATACAGCCGGGCCTAAGCCATTAGGTTATATAGGCTTAGGTGATCTCTTTGTGCTATTATTTTTCGGACCGGTTGCCGTGGCGGGGACGCATTATGTTCAGGCGCTCTCACTCTCCTGGACAGCGGTGGGCGCCGGTCTGGGTCCGGGGCTCCTCTCAGTCGCCCTGCTGTCGGTCAACAATCTTCGTGACGTCGACGAAGACCTCAAAGTGGGAAAGCGCACACTCGCCGTTCGATTTGGTGAGCGGTTCGCGCGCTGGGAGTATGTGGCGTCGGTCATTGCGGCCGCGCTCGTTCCGGTCGGCCTGTTTGCATGGACGGGCAACCATCCATGGTCGATGCTCGCCGGTTTGATGCTGGTGCTGGCATTCCCAGTATTTCGAAAGGTTCTCGGTGGCGTCGATGGAGCGGCGCTGAATCCCCTGTTGGGATTCACCGGCCGGCTATCAATCGTCTACAGCCTCGTATTCTCATTGACGTGGTTGATCTAAGAATATCGTCGGCTCGGCTTATTCCGTATGCGACTCGCCTCTCGGCGGGGAGCATCGCGGGTCGTGAGCGGACGGGACGACTCGTCCGACTCGAAACGAGCGGCGGCAACGTCGGATGGGGCGATACGGCCCCTCTGCTGGAATTCAGCAGGGAGACGATCGATGACGTCGACAAGTCATGGGAGGCGCTAAGTGCGAAGGTTTCGGGTGGGCGCAAGCTGGTTTGGGATCCGAACGAGCCCTGGCGAATGAGTGTCGAACTGGGGACGCAATCCTGTCCGTCGCTGACGTTCGGGCTTGAGCAGGCACTGACCGGCCTCACAGCCGACATTCTTGGGACACGTTCCTCCGATGTGATAGCGCCCGGGTGGCACAGTACCGTGCAGATTGCGGGACTCATCACCGGCTCGGGCGAGCGCGCCCTCGAGCGGGTGCGAATCCTTGCGAACCATGGTTATCGCGCGCTGAAGATCAAGGTTGGGAGACATGACCTCCACCGGGAGGCCGAAACGATACTGGCGATCCGAGCCATGGTGGGCGACGACGTCGAGTTGCGACTGGACGCCAATCGAGCATGGACGCTTGACGAGGCAGCCGAATTCATCGAGGCGACGCAGACCGTACGGCCTGCGTTCATCGAGGAACCGCTGGCGGAGCCACTGGATGCCCGTAAACTGTGGGAAATAACCGGTGCGGCAATCGCACTGGATGAAACACTCCTCGAGATCGAACCGCCCGGTCTCGGAGCATGGTCGTTCGTCACCCACCTCGTGGTCAAACCGACACTTCTGGGTGGAATCACGGCGAGCGAGACGTTCATCGCGGCGGGAAAACAGTTGGGAATAACGCCCGTCGTTAGCGCTTGCTACGAATCGGGTTTGGGCATTTCGATCCTGGCATGCCTCGCGGCACGTTGGTGCCCTGAGGGTCCCGCGGCCGGCCTTGACACATACAGCCGCCTCGAAACCGACGTCTTACGGCGGAAGCTGAAGATTGGACACGTCATTCGCCAGGCTGATCTGGTTTTTGCGCCTGAGAGTGTCGAAACCGAGAATCGATGAGCATCCCGTGTCCCATCGCCGCATGGTCGCGGGCGGCTCCCGACCACCCGGCTGTCGTTTCAAGTTCTGGGAGTTGTTCTTACGCCGAACTCCATGAGCTGGTATCCGAGGCGGCCCACCGGCTCGGGAATCGGGGGGTGGGTCGCGGTGACAGGATCGGCATGCAAGTGAGCGACGGGCTCGACTTTTCGATTGCGCTCTGGGCCTTGCTGCGACTTGGCGCCACGGCCGTCCTGTTGAGCGACCGAGATCCGGAGTCGGCCGTGACCGAGGCAATTCGTTCGACAGGCTGCGTGCTCTTGCTGAGCGACCGCCCAAATCTGACGGCCCTGCCGGTTGTCGATCCCGGCTCGCTCACGCAGGATCGCTCCCGAAGCCCTGACGGGCGCCCTCATACCCTTGATCTCGATGCTCCGGCCACGATCGTCTTCACTTCCGGTTCGGAAGGCCGTCCAAAGGCTGTGTTGCACACACTGAGGAATCACTGGCTCAGCGCAGAAGGCTCTCAATCGATCATCCCAGTCTCGACCGGGACCAGATGGGCTGCAGTGATCCCGAAGTATCATGTGGGCGGTCTGAGCATCTTCTTCCGGTGCCTTCGATACGGTGGAACGGTCGTGGTTCCTGATCCCCGCGAGCGAGGATTGTCGGCACTGACGGCCTTCGGAGTGACTCATGTTTCCATCGTCCCTACACAGCTTAAGGATTGGCTGGCGAGTAGTGACCGTGGCCTCGCGTCTTCGCTGGACACCATCCTTGTCGGGGGCGCTCCGTCACCGTTCCGTCTCAGGTCGGAGGCAATTGCGCGCGGCCTGGCCGTGAGATTTACTTACGGCTCGTCTGAGATGGCCTCCCAGATCGCGACGACGGATCGTGGCGACGCCGGCGAACACCCGGGCTACGCCGGCCGCATCCTCCCCCATCGAAAGGTTCGCATCGCTGAGGGCGAGATTCTCGTCGGAGGGGGGACGCGATTTGCCGGATACTGGAAGGATGGCGGGCTGGACACGCCTTTCGATGTGGGCGGCTGGTTCGCAACCGGCGATCTTGGAAGACTCGACGGTGATCATTTGATTGTCATGGGACGACGAGACAATCAATTCATTTCGGGCGGCGAGAACGTCTATCCCGAAGAAATCGAAGAGGCAATCGTGACGACTGGATTGGCCGACCTTGCCATAGTCGTACCAGTGCCCGACGACCGCTTCGGGGCGCGTCCCGTCGCCTATGTAAGGCCTTTACACAATCCTGAAGAGCTTCTAATCGCCCTGGCCCGGGTCCTTCCCGGCTTCAAAATTCCGGAGCGCGTGTTGCCACTTCCCGACTGGGCGGATGGGTCGAAGAGGGACCGCAGAAGACTGTTTCAGGAAGCGACAAAACCTGCTCGATCCTGACGGTAGGCAATTCTTTTATGGAGATTACGTGAACCCAAAGTTGATTGGCGGGTATCATATAGTCCCTTTAAATCACATCCACCTTTCCGTTGCGGAGGACCACCATGTATGAACGAATAGGAGACCTGCTGCGAAGCGGCCGCGCTATCGTCTTCGTAACGCCGTCGTCGACTGTACAAGAGACCGTCCAACTCATGGACCAGCACAATGTCGGTTCCGTTCTTGTACTCGACGACAAGACCGAGCTTTGCGGGATTTTTACTGAACGAGATCTCGTGAAACGCGTGGTTTCGAAGAATCTCAACCCTGCCACGACGCTCATGGACGACGTCATGACGCAGGATGTCGCGGTAGTCGATGCCCGAACACGGGCAACTGACGTCTTCCACCTAATGGATACGAAGAAGTGCCGTCACATCCCTGTGGCCGACGGCAAACGGATCCTCGGAGTCGTGTCACTACGCGACATATTGCGTAAGGACAGGAGCCTGAAGGAGCTGGAGATCATCCAGATGCGCAGCTACTTCCTCGACCCGACCTACCCCGCCTGACTTAGTCATTAGTGGTTATGTGACAAATGAACGTGTCCGCCGGTTTGTTCGGGGGTCGGACTTGCGTGAGTTCGACATTCGGCACAATCCGTCATTCCCGGGCATCGATGCCCGGTCTTGAAGCGACGCCCCGTAAACGGGGCTTGCCAGATGTTCTCTCCAGAGAAGGCCGGTCCACCGGCCGCAGCTTTGAGGCCGGTCGTTGACGGCCGGCAAACGTGCACAATGCGCGAAACCGCTCAAGATGGGCAGTTCTTGAGGAGAGACTTCGCCACGATCTGCCTAAAGGGAGGCACTTTCATCCGGCACACAACCATTGGTCCATTAGTCACTCTTCGGACCTCGGACCCCTCGTCGCTCGGCACACATCACGACGACGATTGTGCAGCGTCTCGCTCGCTCGGGGCAGGCTCTCGGACTTCGGACTCGGACTTCGGACCTCGGACCTCGGACCACGGACCACGGACCACGGACCACGGACCTATTCCAGTATCACGTAATACTGCAGGTGGGGCGTTTCGACGATCAAATCCTTGACCACCATGTCGGCCGGGATGTGAATGTCAGGCTCGACGCGACCCGTCGTATCCGCAACGATCACGGGATATGGAACCGTGGCGTAGAACGAATCACTGATAGCCGAAGCCTCGAATTGCGTAATCGGTACGGTGTAGCGTACTGACACCCGATCCGGCATCAACTCGTAGCGATTTGCCGCGGCAGGCGCATCGATCACCTTCACGTCGAGAAGACGCTGGTTTTCCGTGAACTCGACCACTTCGGCCTCGAGCAAGACGTTGGAGAAGTCGAGATCGATCAGACCTTTGAGTGTATCGGAGAGTGGAACGTACTGGGTAAAAGATTCATTGACCTTGTCCCGCTCGAACGGCTTGGTTTTCCATGAATTCAGGCTGGCAACGATCGAGGCCGCACCCGCAACAGCTACCGACTCGGGCAAAGCCCGCACGGGATGCACGAGATCGTATGGCTCCACCGTCTTGATGTCTGCGACGACCTCCACCGGTAGACGACGAAACGCTCGCTGTTCCATTCGAAGACGGATTTCAGGCGGGTTGACGCTCTGCGGCCGGACGTCGGAGGGGAGACTCTCTGCCGTAGCCCGATACAGGTCTACCGTGGGCGTCGAGGCGTCGAGGCGAATTTTCTGCGGAGATGTAATCAATTTGAGCAACTGCCATCCTCGTCCCTCCAATTGGACACGAACCTCAGCCGGAGGAGGCGAACGCAAAGCGCGATCCTCCGGAAGGTTGACGACGGTTGTTGGAAAATTTCTGACGACCGAATAGGACTCGCGCATGCTGATCATGAACCAGATCAGGATGGAAGCCACGATGGACAAGAAAATAGCGATCCCCTTCGACGAGCCGTCTCGACCCGAACTCGGTCCACCGGAACTCGAAAGCTGCCGGGCTACAGTGAACAGGTGGGATATGATCGACTTCGAGTCAGACTTTGGTGATTCGCTCATCTGGGTGAAGGTTGAGACGGTCGAATCAGATAATAGCAAGTCGTGGTCACAAAGTCGCGAAACCACGGAATCGAACTAATGAAACCGAACTGCATGCGCGGTCGCAGGCCAAATTTGTATCGGTAAATCGGATTGATGAGAAATAGGCGGCGTTCCAGAATCTCGAATCCGGTTTCCTTGACGAGTCGCTCAAATCCCGAAATCGAGATCCGCGTATCCCTGATTTCCTGGAGGTCGTCGATCGTCCGCCGGCTCTCTCCGAGAAGCCGCAGAATCCCTGTGTACAGTCGTTGCGGCAAAAGATGATAGTAGGGTACGCGCGCAAACTTGCTTGCAGCGATCTGCTGGTGTCCGCCAAAGGGCATCCGCCACGGTGGGAATCCAACAAAAACGGCGCCGTCGGGCTGCAGGAATGTCGCAATCCTGCGAAGAAGCGCTTCTTTCTCCGTGATGTGCTCGATGGAGTCTTTCAGCGTCACGAGGTCAAACTGATGCTCCCATCCCCTGCTCACGTTTGGATCGTGGATGTCGCCCGCGACAAACTCCAGCACGCCCGCATCACATTCCTGCTCGAGGGTCTCCCGAGCAAAAGCGGCGCGCGCTTCACTTAACTCGACGCCGATTCCCGTCGCCCCGGCCTCTACGAACGCTTTCATGACGCCCCCTTCTCCCGAACCGACGTCCAGAACCCTCGCGCCACTCAACGAAAGGTGCTTGGCAGCAAACGGAACGACGTGTTCACGCGCGTTCAGGAACTGCTGTTCGAACATCGCGCGGCGATCAGTATGGAACGGGAGTGGCATCGTCAATCAGCCAGATTAGTCGTCATTTCGGTTGGCCGGCCGAGAAACCAAACAGTGAACCATCTCAGCGGCAGCAGGCGTTTTGCTGGAGCTCATCGTCCCGGAATCTCTCGGCGACGCCGCTATATACTTTGCGAACCTGTCCAAATCGACGTCCACAAGAACATTCCAGCCGCCCTCCAACGTCTCGGGCCATTCCGTGGTCGATCGCAGCGTGATACACGGCCGTCCAAGCCAGTACGCCTCTTTTTGCAGACCGCCCGAGTCTGAAATAACGCGCTCGCAATATTGAAGACACGCGAGCATTTCCAAATAGCCTACAGGAGGCACGACGACTACATTCCCTGGAGTCGACAGATCGAACTGAGCCAGGCGATCTTTGGTGCGCGGATGCACTGGCCATAGCACCGGCAAAGGGGACGCGGCAAGGCACGCCAGAATCTTCTCGAGTCGGTTTCGATCGTCCGTGTTCTCCGCCCGGTGAACCGTCACAAGATTGAACGGCTTCCCATCCATCGGATGGGCATAGCGACCGAGAGCCGCCTCCTTGTGTCTTTGGAGCGAATCGTACATCACGTCACCCGTCAGGTGCACACCGTCCACGCATCCCTCTTTGGCGAGATTCTGTACGGATTGTTCGGTCGGACAAAACAGCGCCGACGCCATACGGTCTGTAAGAAGGCGATTGATCTCTTCCGGCATGCCGCTGTCATAAGATCGCAGGCCCGCCTCGACGTGTGCCACCGGCAAACCACGCTTTACCGCTACCAGCGCCGCCGCAAGCGTCGAGTTTGTGTCGCCGAATACGACCACCCAATCCGGTAGCTCGTCGACACCATTTAGAAATGCATCCAGGCCGCGCATCATCTCAGCTGTCTGATTGGCATGATTGGCAGAGCCGACGCCGAGATTTACGTCGGGGTCAGGGATGCCGAGATCCTCGAAGAAGATGCGACTCAATTCATCGTCGTAATGCTGCCCTGTGTGGACGAGCACGTGGTCAACACCGGCATCCGAGCATGCCCTCGCAAACTCGGCCGCCTTTACGAACTGAGGACGTGCGCCGACAACTGCCAGAACTCGCATCGCACGCACAGGTCAGTCGTGTTTCTTCTTGTTCCTGAACCAGACAAATCCGGCGAAGAGGACCAGCCAGCCATAGACAAAAATCGTCGCAATGATGGCAATCCAGCTGCTTAGTTCGTGGGCTCGTGGATCAAACACCATCCGCACCTGATGGGCCCCGGCAGGCACGGCAACACTCCGGAACGTGTGATTCGTCTGAAGAATCGGAACCTCCGAGTTATCAACAAATGCTTTCCAGCCAGCCGGATAGAAGACCTCGCTTGTCACGAGCAGTCTCGGCGCGTCCGTTTCGACGTCCCACACAATTTCACGCGGCCCATAGGTCTCGAGCGCAACATCCACCGTCGAGCTAGAATCTACCGGCGCCATAGAAATCCCCGGATCCTCGGCGACCACGGCCTGCAGTTCCGGATCGAAAACGCCACTCTTCAGTGCTGCGTACGTTTCCTCTGCGTCCGTGATGACGCTGAACTCACCGACGAATCCGGTACGGGCGCGTCCCCCCGATCGTTCGAGGACAAGCCATCCGGACGGATCTCTGTATGCTACGGAGAGGCCGAGAATTGGATGATCAGACACAACGTATCGCGTGGCCGAGAGATCCAGCCCAAGAAGCGTCGGCTGCCCTGTCGCCTTGTCAAAGAAAATATTGTCTATAAAATCTTGATAAACCTGAAGTTTCGCCGCGTTATACCCTCCTGATGTCTCATAAAAGAAGGCCGGCCGTGCCCAGTTCACGGGACTCTGCTCAAGAGATAGCGCTCGAAAATGGCCGGCCCCTCCGGCCTCGTCGATCCGATCGAGAATAAACCGATCGAACCCGTATTCCTGGATTTGATCGTCGACCGTCCCGTCTGTGTAGTTCGCCTCGGTCAGGTGGCGCTTCCCGACGCCCCAGAGATCGATTAGCACGAGCAGAGCAAGTACCGACAGGAGCGCCCACGGTTTGACTTTTCCGCGGAAGTAGAGCCAGATCAGTGCCGCGGCGAGGAGAAGTATCAACGTCGTTCGGAAGGCGTCACTCTTGAACCGATCCTCTCGCGCCGTCTTCACGTTGACGAGGTAGCGCGCCACGGCCTGCTGAACGGCGGGATCGCCCGGCGAGAGCTGCTGTCGCGCCGCCAGCTGCTGTGCCGCCCGTATCCCTTCCCCTGGACGCTCAAAGGAAAACATCGAATTTCCTCCGAGCGTCAGGAAAAGGCTCAGACCGAGCACGCATCCAACCGAGACCAGCACGTTCTTCTTTCGATTGGAGTCCCTGTCTTTGCCCACGAGATAGGCTGCGCCCAGTCCTGCGAGGACAGCCAGGCTGAGCTCGACCATATGCAACCACATTTCGGGGGCTCGAAACGCACTGAACAGTGGGAAATGATCGAAGAACGGCCGGTTGAACCACGCAGCATGCTTGCCGAACGAGAAAAGCGTCAGAACGAAAGCGCCAATGGTCAAGCCGTATACCGCGCGGCTTCGACGTCCCACTATGGCAATCAGCGCAAGCAGGAGAATGATTCCTCCCAGGTAGTGAGGCCCCTCCGTAAACGGCTTTACGCCCCAGTAGGCGCCGGTGCCACTTCCGCCACCGAAGAGACCGGCGATCAACAACGTGAGGATCTCGACCTTGCCTTCACTCCAATTCATGGCGTAGTCCCACGCCAGACCGGTTGATTCGCCCCCGGGTACGGCACCGCCGCCGCGGGTCGAGAATTGCTTGTACTCGAATTGCGCCCAGTAAGGTTGGGCGACCATCAGGATGGCCAGCACCGTTCCAAGCGCAAGGACTGCTGAGGCGGAAACGAATTGCTTCGAGGCTCCACTACGGAATGCCGCTACGGCCTCGACGATCCACCAGAGTCCGAAGAGCCACGCCGCATAGTAGGTGATTTGCGGGTGGCCTGCACGCAGCTCCACCGCCAGAAGAATGGCGAAGACAGCGGCGCCGATCAAACGGGGTTTCCGCAATATGTAGACGAAAGCCGTCATGAGCCATGGAGCCCACGAGATGGCCATGAACTTCGACGTGTGACCCACCGCGAGAATAATCGGGATATACGTCGTCAGTCCCGCGCCAAGCGCCGCGATCAACGCTGCAAGCGGATTCGAGGAGAGCGTGTACACCAACACGTACACGCCTGCGAGCAGCAGGAAAAACTGGGCGGTGGGCCAGAGGTGGCGCCGGAACCAGAACATGATGTTGTCGATCTGGAGTGCGACCCTCGGATACATAATCAGGTAGCCCGGCATCCCCGAAAAGAGATTCGTGGCCCAGAGTGCATCCTCTCCAGTCTCGTTGTGATAGTCCACCATGGACTTGGCCATGGCCCGGCTTTGGAGCGTATCGGAACCGACGAGCGTCTTCCCCTCGAAGGTAGCGGGCGCGAAGAAGACCGCGCTCACGGCAAGCAGCACGGCGAGAAGCGTCAAATGCTGCGTTCGCACGGGGAGGTGGCTCCAGAAACCACCAGAAGCGGGTTCGACAACGGCCCCGCCTTTCGTCCTTCTTGCGCCTCGTTTCGACGAAGCTTTGCCTTTCGATGCCATTGTACCGTCCCGCTATTCGACGAAACGCGGAACGCGAAAGTAATCGGAATCCGCCGCGGGTGCGTTCTTCAGCGCGTCCTCGTGCGAGATCCTCTGCTCGACGATGTCGTCCCTCGTCGCGTTCACCAGATCGAGAACGTGAGACATGGGCTCAACGCCGGAGGTATCGAGCTCGTTCAGCTGCTCGATATAGTCGAGAATCTTCGACAACTGATCCGCCATCCCCACTTCTTCGACTTCCGTCAAGCGGAGCCTTGCCAGCCTCGCAATATGTCGCACTTCTTCAACCGTAACGGACATGACTTTCTCAAGAATCGGTTTTGCGTTTGACGAGGTATCCACCGGGATTGAACGTGAGATAGAACTTCTCCCCCGTCTCCCGGTCCTGGAAGAACTCGTCGTTCTCTTCCAGGAAGGCCTCCAACGCCTCCATCGGACCCGGCCCAAACTCCGGCGCCACTGGATGCCCGTTCAAATTGGTATCCTCGACGATCAAAAACTGTCCCGGCGTGACGATGTCTTTGTATATCCGCAGCTCGTCGAGCACGTGGTCCCTGCGGTGATCGGAGTCGAGAATGCCCATCACCGTTTCGCCGGGCTTGATCTCGGCTCGTACCCGGGCGACCGTTTCCGCGTCGGTAGACGACCCGGTCAGATAGGTGATTCTGTCATGGACCGGCCTCCCCTCCCGTTCGCGGACGTCGATTGTGACGATGCGACCCGATCCAACGAGATCACAAAGGGACGCCATGTAACCCGCGGACCCTCCGTGAAGCGTTCCACACTCAACGATCACGTCCGGGCGATTACGGAAGATGATCTCCTGATACAGCCAAAGGTCGAGCGGACACTTGGCAACGTGCGCCCCCATCCAGTACGTCTCGCGCCATGTCTTTCCGAAAAGATTCGCGTCGTAGTAGAGCTTGTGAAACTGCTCCACAACGCTTTTCTCCCTTTGAGCGCTCGTGTAGATCCGGTTCAGCAGCGCTCGGAGCGCGATCTTCAGATTGTGCCCGTAGCGGGACGCTTCGTAGTTGACCAGGTCAGACAAGGTTATTCTTCTTGTGGTTCAGGTTTCGCTTGTAACCGGACGGGTTGGGAAGATACTTTCCCGGCGCCTCACCGCCTAACGCCCTGCAGGATCGGAGGGAGGCATCCCCGACGCGCGTATCTCAGACTCAATAAAGTCTTTCACGCGCTCCATCAGTTCCGGAATATTCGCCCGGTTCAAACCTTCCGTCTCGATCGGCGACCCAATAACGAGCCGAACGACGCCGGGTTTCGACGACTTGAAGCGCTCGTCGTATAACCTGTAGGTGTTGATCAGCGCCGTTGGGACAATCGGAACGCCCGCCTCAACGGCGAGCTGGAATGCGCCTTTGAGAAAGGGGTCGACTTCAGGTGACCACGTACGTCGTCCCTCCGGATAAATGAGCACGGAGTTCCCGTTCCTGATGCGCTCGGCTGCCTCACGCATGCTCGCAACGGCCTTACGCGGGGTGCTGCGATCGACAAAGAGTGACGCCGAAAAGCGAAGCGCTATGCCGATAAAGGGAATGCGCTTCAACTCGGCCTTTGCTACGAATCCGAAGGGACCAGGAATACCAACGAGATGCGTCCAAATGTCGAGTCCCGTCTGGTGATTAGACACATAGACGTACGGCACGTGAGCGTCGAGATTGGCAGAGCGTTCTACGGATACGCGGTAGCCCGACATCTTGAGGGTGATGTGCGCCCAAGCTCCGCCCCAGCGGCGGAAGTTGCGGGCCGTCGGATCGAAAAGGTGGCCGACGATCTGTGCGATTGCACACGGAATTGATGAAAGTCCGGCCCAAAGAATCACCCACGCGAAATGCAGGTGATTCAGCAGTCCTCGGGGCGGCCCCGCATAATTGTCGGAAATCTGATCGGTTGACACGGGTAGACCGGGCTAACGCAGTGACGCAATGTAGCGGAAATCGTGATTCAGAGAAAACGGGTACTGACGATCGACATGTTTTGCGTCGAGTGGCATAACGACTACTTTTGCGTAACGAACTGACGAACCTACATCATGCTGAAAGAAATCGAGGTAAGGGAAGGTCTGACCGACCTGTCGCCGGCAGCAATCGCCACACTGTATCGACGCGCCCCTCTGCTCCGCCCGGTCAAAGATCTCGACGAGCTGTGGACCATGTACGAGAAGTCGTCGCTCATCCTCAGCGCCTGGCTCAACGGCCGACTCGTCGGGATAGCTCGGGTTCTGAGCGACGGTCTCCTATTCAGTTATTTGTGCGATCTGGCGGTCGAACCTGACGTTCAGCGTGTCGGCGTCGGGACGACCCTGATATCAGCCGTGCTCGAACGTTGTCACGGGACCGACATCCTGCTTCGCGACTCAACAGGATCAGCCGGCTACTATCCGAAGTTCGGCTTCGAGAAAGTAACCAATGCCTGGGTCAGAGGTGGGTAGGCGGCTCGGATCGATGCTCCTCTACCGTCAGGTGATCGTAAACAGTCGCAACGCCGGGCGTGTGTCTGACCAGATGCTTTACGAATACACGGTCCTTCGAGCCGAATACCGACCCGTATATCGTCACGACCCCTTCGCGCACGTAGAATCGAAGCCGATTTCGTCCTGAAACCGGCAGCTCGCCTGCGATCCGCTCACGCAATGTCCGCGCGAGCTCCTTATCAGAAAGGATCTCCTTCTCCGGGCGTCGTTTGGGTCGCCTCCAAAAGACTTTTCTCACCATAGCCTCCCTATTGTGAGTGTCTGAGTGACTGCAGCCCCCGTCCGGTTTGCTACGGGGACCCTCCGCTAGGTTGAATCACTAACGCATTGATAATACTAGGTTTTTGACAATAGTACAATCCCATGCCGGTCTGCAGCGGACGCGAAGGCGAAGTGCCTCACGTCAATTGAGCAGTTGCTGATAGCGATTGTCCTGCTGCGGGACGCGAAGGCGCAGGAGATCCTTCAGCGGTCCGGTTTTCAGATGCAGGTCGAACTGATAGGAGGCAAAAGTGCCGAAAGGAGTCCAGTTGAACCCCATCTCCCAGTCATGGAAATCGTGCAGGAAGGTGATGTTGGTCGTCACAATTTCGCCCCGCACCAGATCATAGCCCGTTCTTCCCTGCACTTTCCACAAGGGTGTCAGATTAAAGTCGACGGAGGTGTTCACGATGGCGCGCTTCGTCGTAGTCAGCAGGAACTTGGAAAGGCTGTAGGTGAAATCAGCCGAGAGCGACCAGGGAATCGCGAAGTCGGCGTATCCAACCGGAGTGTTCTGGTAGTCGGATCGAAATGGGCTCAGAGCGGCGGCCGTTGCGTCGGTCCCCGAGAACACGTTCCCCGCCCCGTAACTGCTCCCCATGCCCGAATATGGCCGAGACGGACTCCCTCCTCGTCCGCCTGAAAAGGAAGTTCTCGCCGTAAAGCTCAGGTTCGTCAAACGGAAGAGGCCCGATGCGTAGCGATCGATATCCCCGCCGAGAGAGTCGGTGGCATACGGCGACATCCGGGCATTCAGGTTGAAGTCGAAGCGGTCGAGCACCCTGGTTCGAGCAGAAACAGTGAGCGGATCCCACTTCAGAGAGTCCGCGGCAAAATTGAAGGCGGATGCAAAATCGAGTGAAAGGAGCTGCGTCGGCTGGGCGCCCCGACTCGATGACGCTACGACCGAATCAGGCAACGCGCGCTTTGCCTGAAATACGTTTCCCAAGTCGAAGTGAGAGCGTCTTCTGTTCTCCCTGATAGACCGTCCCGTTCACCTTTTTGTAGCGAACCACCGTGCCGTCCTTCGCCGTGTAGCTGCGATAGTAACCCCATGTGTCGGAGGAGAAATCCGGCCTGAACGTTATGCTTGCACTGGGCCTGACGACATGTCGAAAGGTTCTGAACGGACCGATGCGCCAGGGGAAAGTCCCGTAGAACTCCGTGTTGGCATTGACGCTGGTCGAAAACTGTCGAATGGCGGCAAATTCCGAGACGTTGGATACGATCACGACGCTCGAATCAGGGTCGAATCTCTTATTCTGCGTGCGCAGGTACCAGTCCTCGTTGTATTGGAAGCTGGGAGCAAAATTCAGCCGAAGCCGCTTATTGATGACGGGAATCCTGTTGACAGAAAAGTTCGCTGCGATCGGCACACTGTGCGATGCCTGAAAGTCAAACCGAGCATCGTCGCCCGTCGCCTTGACGTATTTGTCGTTTGAAAATAGAGCGTCCAGCCAGTTGATGTCCGTGCTGCCTGCCAGTGAGGTGTCGCGGACGAAGCGATAGCGGTTCGTCACATTGCCGCGATACCCGACGGTGATGCTCTCGAGAAGGCCCGATGAGCGCGAGGAGGCGCCCGATGCGAACGGGCGCAAGGTCTGCTGTGAGAACGAAACCTGGGGCAGGGTCATCTGGACTTCTCCCGTTGTCAGAATCTGCCTCTGGTTTGCATAGACAGTCAGCGTGCGTCCTTTCCAGCGCCGGTTGAACTGCAGGTCCGATCCGATCGTCTGCCTGACCTGGTCGTCGTAGCCTCTCGAGACCGTCCGGAGGTAGTTTGACGTTGCGTAGTCGATCTTGGCATTCAGCGTGGCGTTCGATCCGATTGTCTGCGTGTGATTCGCTCTGAATGACCACGTATCCGCTTGCTGGAAGTCTGGATCCTCGCGCAGACCGCTGTAGCTGCGAACCCAATCCATCGACGCCTGACCTGAATAGCCGTAGCGCTTGTTGTAGCGGAATTGGGGGGCGATCTGGAAGCTCCCGTTGGTCCAAATCCCCAATCGAGTCTGCACGTCCATGTAGTCGCTAATGGCCCAATACCACCCGAAATCTCTCAGAAAAAATCCGCGACTATCCTCGCCGTAATTGGGCGGAAGGGGCCCGCTGCGTCTTCCTTCGGTCGCCGGCAGAAAGCCGAACGGAAGCCAGATCGGGAGAGGAATGTGCAGGATGCGAAGATTGAGCGGCCCCGTATAGATCCATTTGCCGTTTACGATCTTCATCCTGGAGGTCCAGATATGATAATGCGGATCTCCCTCGCGATCGCAGGTCGTGAACATGGCGTCTTTTACGTAAAGGACCGAATCGGTCTCCTGTTTGCTCACGCCACCATATATGTAGCCTTCGTCGAGTGTCGTTCGGGCACCGACAACTCGTCCTCTGCCGGATTCGAGATTGTACGTCAGCTGATTGCCGAAGAACTTTTCGTCCCCTTTTTCGAACTCCGGGCGATCTACGAGCCCGGAGTCCGTGGAGAGCCCTTCCGCGTGAATCTCCTGCTCTTTGAACGCGATGTCGATCCGGTGCGCCTTGAGGTTCATTTCTGACGTTTCGACCTTAGCCGATCCGAAGAGGCGTCCGACGCGGGTCGAGTCGCCGACGATGACGATGAGCGAATCGTGCGCCGAAAAACGGACTGTATGCTCACCCGGTGGACGGTCTTTCGAGGGTGTCGATTGACAGAGCGCCTCAGTTGTAAGCATGCACGCCGAGAGGAGGCCTGCGACCAGGGCCCCAGTGCAACGCGTCGCGTGGGGGAGCGGGCGTTTTCTCAGCGTGCTATGGACTGCCGACAACGAGTTTTTCAAAGCAGCCTCAAGTCATACCCCGGCCTGGCTTCCCGCACTAGCCCTCGTGACCGAACGCCAACTGGGCGGCTCCCAACATACCCGCCTGGTTACCGAGGGTTTCTCTAACCAGTTCCACGCCATCGCGCATTCCCGGCATGACTACCTGCGCGAGCGCGGCGCGAGCGGGGCCGAGTATCAAGTCGCCTGCCGCCGAGACTCCCCCGCCGACCACGATCTTGCGAATGTCGAGCACATTTACGACCGAACCCAGGCCCCAGCCAAGCTTGTGGCCTGCCCATGCAAGGATCTCAGCCGCCGGACCGTCACCCTGTTCAGCAGCTTCCGCGAGAATCTTCGGATTCAGCTCACTGCTGCTTTCCTCCGATCAACTTGAAGACGAGACTGTCTGGATGATTTCTTCAATTGGAGCCGCGCATGTTCCGAAAGGAAGCGCTGGCCGACGTAGGCTTCGATCAACACCGGGTATTCCCGCAGCGGCCATCGGGTCCGTCATAGTCGATCGAAACGTGGCCGATTTCGCCGGCAGCCCCTGTCGTTCCGCGGAAGAGTTTCTTCTCGTAGATGATCGCACCGCCGACGCCGGTTCCAAGTGTGATCATTATGAACGAATCGAAAGCGCGGCCCGCGCCGAAGAACGCAGAACCCAGCGCAGCCACGTTGGCATCGTTGTCTACAATGACGGGCCAGCGATTCCCAAGGCCACTCCCGACCTCCTCGCTGAGGTTAACCGTCTGCCAACCTGGAAAATTCGGTGGCTGGATCACCGTCGTGTGATCCAGCGTGACGGATCCCGGAGCACCGATCCCGATGGCGCGAGGGTCGCTCTTGGATCCCAGTACGCTCCTTATTCCGGTAATTATCTCATGAAGGACGTGTTCGGGACCGGCCTTGGCATCCGTCTCCCGATGGATCGATTTCAGGATCTTCCCGCTCCGATCGACCAGACCGACCTTCACGGACGTCCCTCCGAGATCGACGCCGACGGCGAGATCAGTCATGTTCCAAATGGTTCAGTCCTTCTCTGCTTCGACTCGATACACCGTCTCGCCGTCACGACGCATCCCATAGGATTCGCGAGCGATGCGCTCGATCTCCTTCTCGTCATTTCGGCGGGTCAACTCTTCTTTCGTTTCAGTTATGACCGCCTCCATCTTCTGATTCTCCTCTCTGAGTTGATCAACCTCCCGGTGCCAGCGGATCCTGTTCAGCACGCTGTGGCTGTCCAGGAAGAGCACCCAAACGAGAATTATCAGTCCCTAGGACGAGTATCGTCCCCCGGCGACGGAGTAATTTTCGAAGAGAAGACAACATATCGGGAGCGCTAGAAGCGGAAGGCGTCAAGGCCAGGAAAGATGGCGGCCTCGCCAAGCATTTCTTCGATACGCAACAGTTGGTTGTATTTAGAGGTACGGTCCGTACGGCTTGCAGAGCCGGTCTTTATCTGGCCGGACCCAACCGCAACCGTGAGATCAGCGATCGTTGTATCCTCCGTTTCGCCCGAGCGGTGACTCACGATCGAAGCGAACCCGCTTCGATGCGCCAACTCAATGGCTTCCAAAGTCTCCGTAAGAGTACCAATTTGGTTGAGTTTTATCAAGATAGCGTTAGAGCAGCCGCGCTCGATCCCTTCGGCGAGCCGTTCGGTGTTGGTCACGAACACGTCGTCGCCGACAAGTTGGACGCGGTCGGTCAGTTCTCTCGTCAGCATTTCCCATCCGCCCCAATCGTCTTCGCCCATCGCATCCTCAAGCGAAATGATGGGATACTTATCCACCCAGTCTGTCCAATATCGAACCATCTCCTCACTCGACCTTGCCCTGTCAGGGTCGCTCTTGTAGAAGAAGTACTGTCCGTCCTTAACGAGCTCACTGGCTGCAGGGTCGAGGGCGACAAATACGTCCTGCCCCGGGATGAATCCTGCTGATTCTATGGCACGAAGCAGGTACTCCATCGCCTCTTCATTGGACTTGAGATTCGGAGCAAAACCACCCTCGTCCCCAACGGAAGTCTGATAGCCGCCTTCATGGAGTTCCGTCCGGAGCTTGTGAAAGATCTCGACGCCCATCCGCAATGCCGTCGCAAAGGAGTCGGCGCCGACCGGCATGACCATGAACTCCTGCATGTCGACCATATTGTCCGCATGCCGACCGCCGTTGAGGATATTCAT
Source organism: uncultured Bacteroidota bacterium (assembly GCA_963768715.1). Lineage (GTDB taxonomy): Bacteria > Bacteroidota > Rhodothermia > Rhodothermales > DATKEJ01 > DATKEJ01. Next base: position 20,070 of record CAVYJC010000008.1, on the reverse strand, counting down.
CATGGGCACCGGCATGATGCGCGCTCCGATCCCGCCGATGTACCGGAAAAGCGGCAGTCCGAGCTCGTTTGCAGCCGCACGCGCTGCGGCCACTGACACGCCCAGGATGGCATTTGCCCCCAGCCTGCCCTTGTTCTCGGTGCCGTCCAGATCAATCAGGGTACTGTCGATAGCTTCCTGATCGAAGACGGTCATCCCCATCAGCTCAGTCGCGATCTCCTCGTTGACGTGGCGAACCGCAGTCAACACGCCCTTTCCCATATAGACTGAGCTGTCGCCATCTCGAAGCTCAACGGCTTCATATTCTCCCGTGGATGCGCCGCTCGGCACCGCCGCTCGGCCCATAACACCTGATTCGAGGACCACATCAACCTCGATGGTCGGATTGCCTCTGCTGTCCAGAATCTGTCGCCCACGAATCTGCTCAATTGCACTCATTCCTCGCCGCCTCTTTCTGTTAGTTTGAAGTGTTACAAAATCGACCAGAGTGCTTGAAAACACAAACGCATCGAACGGCAAACGATACTGTCCTTTTTGTATTTGAGAAGGATTTTGTGTATCATTAAGGTTCTACTGCGGGGTGGAGAAGCGGTATCTCGTCGGGCTCATAACCCGAAGATCGCAGGTTCGAATCCTGCCCCCGCTACTGACAAAAAGGCGAGTTTGACTCGCCTTTTTTCGTTTGTAGCGCTAGTGTCCAACCTTGGTGATCTTAATTGAACCGGCCGAGTCGTCTTGCTGAAATTGACCTGGCACTTGGCGCAAATACTCGTCCGTCGCCTTTCTGCATCCGCCCCAATCGTGGTAGTCATCAAGAATGATACTCCCCCCTACGACGAGGTTTGGAAAGATACGCTGCAGGCATGTCATGACCGGTTCATACCAGTCCACATCGACGTGCGCGAGTGCTACCGGTTGAGTGATATCCAGGGTGTCCTGAATCAGGCCTCTAACCAACGACACGGATTGCGCCTCACAATCGATTCCAAAGCCCTTCAGGTTGCCTTTGACGATGTCGAACAGGTCCTCTTCGTAGCCATAGTACTTGTCACCACGGATGCCCTTCGATTTGCCCGAGACAATCGTTGCGTAGCGATCGTGCACGTCTTGTGTATCCTCGTCCGTCGGGGGCGGAATCATGCCGAACACATCGTATATCAACAGCGGGCGTTCAGCCTTCTTTTCTGACGCCAGGAGGATGGAGGATCCTCCGAGGGCGCATCCCGCCTCGAGAAAGATCCCCTGAAGGCCGGCCTCCTCTATCGAGCGACATGTCGTCGCAAGGCTGGCCAGCCTTCTCGTCGACAAATAGGTAAGGTTTCTTGCCCGGATACGTGATATCAGCTCGGTTTCCTTCCTTGTCAGCCCCAGACGTCGGCCGTCCCGGTACCTCAGAATGTGTCTAAGAATTCGGTCGATACCGCCGAACATGTACCCTCCTTTGATCACCTACGTTTTAGCGCTCGACCCGAGCTCTGATGAGTCCGCCGTGTCGCAGCAAGAATACGCCTCCGGACTAACAAGCAGTTTTTGAATTCACCACCCGGCTTATGGGCCCGCGTCCTTCCGCGCCACGACAGCGTAGTTCTTGCAGTGCCCCCTTGCAACGAACCTATGCCTTTTGTCCAAGCGGCCAAACCAGATCGATATTAAGAAGAGGAACGGGCGCAGCAGAAGAGACGCAGCGGCGGCAAGTACACCAGTCAGCCCGCCACCATAGTCGCTTACCCTGCTTGGCATCGCGCGGCCGGCTGTCTTGAACTGGTATGCGAGCGTCCCCAAATAGCCCTCCAACCAGTCGAGCCGTTCAATCGCGAAGCCCGCTCGTTCGAGTAGAGCCGTGATTCCATACTTCGTGTATCTGAAGAAATCGTATGGAACCTCATGCTCCTCATAGAAAAGTGGCGCCGTGATCCAGAGCTGCCCTCCGGGCTTCAGCACGCGATAGATTTCGTTCAGAACCTTCTCAGGATCCGGCACATGTTCGAGTGTTTGCGTGCACAGGACCAAGTCAAAACGATCGTTGCCGACCGGAATGTCTCGCAGGTCACACACGTAGGTTATTTCGCCGTACTCCCGATCGATCTGGCACAGATCCGCCGACTCGTACACGGCGTGATCAAAGTACTTCTTGTATGGACACGTCCCCGCACCTGCATCGAGAGCGACACCTCCGGCTTCCAGAGAGCTCGCAGCACTCCTGGCAAACTCCTCCAGATAGTATCTACTGGAGTTCGTGTAGAGACTGAAGACTAAGTTTTTCATGAAGTTAGCCCCCGTCATTCAGCCGGCTCGTTGCTGAAAGCGAGGCAAGTGCCTGCTCGCCCGAACCGATTCCGACACGCTGCTTTGCCACCAACCTTTTCACATGATCGCGCGTCGTCGCCAACTGGTCGATGAAGACATCGATCAACGCACAGAAGCTTGTCGGTTCGATATTCTCGATGTCCGTTACCCACCGGTCTAGTTTCGAGTCCTTGAAGAGCTCAACGGTCTTGAATTCGTAGGCCACGGGCATGACCGGTTTCCCCGCCACGAGTGACAGGATAGCCATGTGCATTCTGGTTGCGATTACAAAGGAGTACGCAGTCAGGTCTCGCAGCAACTCATCCGGCCTGCGATAGCTTCGTTCGATCGTAACGCTTTGCCTGACGGATGCTGACAGGAGGTCCGCTATCTGGTCAGCCTCCCTGGAATCGTCGAAGGCGTATCCCGGCACACCTTGGCAGGTCGAAAGAAACGTCACCCTTGCTCCATGGTTTTCCACAAGATGGCTGACAGCATTCGCGATCGCCAGACGGTATCTCCGCTGTCCCTCGTCGGGTTCACAAGTTGAAAAATTGGGCCAGAACCTGACTGATATCGCGATCTTCAGCTGCAAGTCCTCTTGTGTCTTTTGCTGAACTCTCGATGAAGGTCGATCGTCTGCCGGTCCGAGAGCGAACGCTGCATCGGGTACGATAAGGGTTTTGGAATTCGAGCCAATCAAGTCCCGTACGGCGTCGCTCGATGGCTGGTCACGAACCATGATGAGCGACGCGTGGTCGAAGATCTTCCGTAAAGGGAGCCTGTTCTTCAACTTGCGAAAGGGTCCGAGAGACTGCGTAAAGAAGGCAGTGGGCTTTCTGAGGCGGCGCACGACATTCAGATCGAAGATGATCGGACCGAGCCAGTAGTGCTCCACTAGATAGGTACCGCCCGTTGCAACGACCAGGTCGGCCGTGTGGTAGTGTTGAAATACTTCGCGTTCGGCACGTCGAAGCATCAAGGTCGCCAAGCTGCTGACGCCGCGCCGCTGAAGCGTTGCGGCAGCGTACAGGCGAGGAACATTCAGATACCAGGAGGCAACCCTTTTCACCTTCCCCCAAAGAGAGCGTTTACCGGAAGTTCGTTCACCGTCGACAACCACTTTGAGTGAAGGGATTAGGCTCAATTCCGGGTAAAGGGTCGATGCGGCAGATGGCTGTGTTTCACCAATTACCATAGTCGCGTCGTCACCAAAGGCACTCCTGAGTTGCTTTATCAGACCCTGCAGAATCGCGGCATCGCCTCCATTGAGGAGGACCGTATTGATGATCAGCACCTTCATCTCAGGAGGGTCTATCCATTTTGAAGCGCCTGGGATCGAAGGGACCTCAAGATCCCGAGGAGCGCGGATCGCCGTCTGTCACGATGGAAGGATTGAACAATGTGGTTCCTTGCGTCCTTTCTTTTTGAGGGATCGGATCGGAGCGCCTCGTCGATGGTCGAAGCGAGGAGCTCGGGATCGGGGCGATCCACAATGAACCCTGCGTTCCCGACACCGTCAGGAATCCCAAACACGGCGCTGCCAACAGGAATGCAGCCTGACAACATGGCCTCACAAAGAACGTTAGGCAGTCCTTCCGCTCGGGAAACCTGCGCATAAACAGAGGTCTGCTGATACAGCGTCGAAAGCTCCTCCCTGGGGGTTCTCGGAATCAGTTTCACATTTGCCGGCGGCGCATAGATATCTCGCATCTCTTCCAAAAACTCTGGCTGAATGCCGATGATCCTGAACTTGACGTCAGGCAGGCGCCTGGCGGCCTCAATGAGAAGATCTATACCTTTGCGTCTGAGAGTCACGTGGTCACCCAGAATTGCAACCGTGCTAACAATAGGCTCTCGCAAGTCTGGACCCAGCGGCCAATCCTCTGGGACATAGCCGGTCGGAACTGTCTCAGTCCTCGTCCCGAGTCCGGGGAAAAGTGCCTGAATTCCCTGCACTGACTCTTCAGGCCAAGTCGCAAAAGAGTTCTTGCTCCAAATCAAAGAATCTGAGACAGGTAGGAGCACGTTCGCATTCTTCAAGACATACCCTTGGAACAGGCGGCGCCACCTCTTCAGGTAAGCCCCGTAACCCAGTGACGGAAGACGTATTGCGTCGTATCCGCCGAGGATAACAATCACCGGCTTCTTGAGAGCTTTAGCAAAGAGAGTCGGCAAAAAGCCGTGGTAATCGGCAAACCAACAAACGACTACCTCGGCGGCCTTCAACTCCTTTAACAACCAGATGCACTGAGACAAGAAAGCCTTTACCATCTTCGGCAACGACTTGGGTGCCCCGAATTGAAAGGTTTGAACCTCATATTCATCACTCAGAAGGCTCAGATCGTCGGCGACGAAAGATCTGCTGAGTTGGTATATGAGTAGAAGTCGGGGCCGTCGCACAGTCGATGCGATGTGACGGGATCCAGTCGGTCAATCGTGAGTCTGCCTCAGTTCCGGATCCATGTCGATTTGGGGACGCCGTGGTACTTGCCGAATTGTAGTCCCTCAGTCTTTTGGTCGAGTGCGGAAGATAGGATAAGCCAGTTCCGGAAGAAAACAAGCATGCGTGATACGACCGCCGCGACGAAACACCCCGTCCGGTTCCGTTCGAAGGTACCACAGAAACGGCGTCGCGGTGTCAGGCGGCCTCCAGGAAGCTTGCCCGTTCAGCGCCCTCCCTCACGACCGATCGTCTTCGCAACCGGCTCGGTTTCACTGTGACTCTCCAGTTGCGGTCTTTCAAGTCGCTCAAGCCTCGATTCGAGTTCCAGGGTCGCATGAGCCACCGCCTCATCGATCATAAGCTGGAGCTCCGAGGTGGTGAGACTCTTTTCGGCCCCGTCGTCGTGCTTCATCAACTCCCACTTCTTTCGCTCGTGCCTGTACTTCATCATTTTGGAGAGGATGATGAAGGCAAACAGGAAGAAGGCGAGTGGGATCAAGACCTCGAACTCCGACATGGCCAGGAAGGTTTGTTGGCAGGTAGGGTTATCTACGCAAGTTCGGCTTCATGGATTCAAGAAAAGGGCGGTTCCGACCGAAATCGGAACCGCCCCTGTCCCCAAGTGACCAAGGGAGGCGGAGGTCACTCCAGGAGTAGCATTTTCTGCGTTTGAACGAATTCACCCGCAGCGATACGATAGATGTAGAGTCCGCTTGACAACTGGCGACCCAAATCGTCCGTCGCACTCCATTGCACCGTGTGGCGCCCGGCAGGAAGCGTAGACGATACGAGTGTCGCCACTCGCTGGCCCATGGTATTGTACACGGCCAGATCGACGAACGTCTCGGCCGGAAGGCTGAATGCAATCGACGTTGTCGGATTGAACGGATTGGGATAGTTCTGCTCGAGGGCGAACGATGCCGGCGTTGCAACATCCTCATCTCCCTTGCCAGACTTCTTGCCTGGGACCTTTATGACGATGCAGTCTTCACCGGCGATATCGGTTTCGTCGTTGAGTGCGCCCTCCATCGTCAGCGTGAACTCGTCTCCGTCCTCCAAGTCTCCCAGTGTGGCAAGGAGATCCTGATTCTTGAACTTCAACTGGAGATCCACGTAGCCGTCCGCCCCGTCGGTCGTACAGGCACACGGTCCTTCATCAGCCGGCGGTTGACTTACGTCCGAGTATTCATAGCTTGGATAGGCGACTGTCCGGCCAGCGTCAGCGAACTCACGTCGATGTCTGCGACGTCGAAGTCGGCGGTGCCAAGGATAGCAACGTTGACAACGCAGTTGGCATTGCTGTTGAGTTGATTCGGGCATGCCCCGGGTTTGATGTCGATGAACACCATTGTGGGTCCATCGCCGCCTCATCGTCCACTGTAGCACGTGAATCCACTCATGCGTCGATTTACCGACCCGATCGCGATGACTGTCCCTTCTGACGCCCGTTCCTTTGTTGATCGAAATGAGCACGTTTTGGGGTCCCAGACAGTCCACCTCCCTTGAGCCCGAACAGATTTCCATCTGCGTCGAAAGCCATATCGGCGTAGCGCCGCCAATATCCGGTATAGCCGATGAGGTGTCGGCACCTGTATTCTGATCTATTGTCAGGATCTGCCCACCTTGATCGAATGCCCCGCCCGCGGAGGCATAGAGCATGCCGTTGGTGGGGTCGAAGGCGAGTCCGGCATAGCCGTGGGTAAGTTCTCCGATCTCCCCACCGCCGTGGCTGGATCGATGGTGAAGAGAGCCAGCACCAAATACACGTCCTGAAACCGACGCCATAGAGCACGTCGGCTCGTCGAATGCGATGCCCGTCGACCAGATAGATACCCGTTTCTCCGATTGTCCGAGATCAGCGACCGCAGTTGACTGTTAACCCATAAGAGTCGACCGTGGAGATCGGTGACCCGAATGCGTCGTTGTCGAGTACAACTGCCCGCTGGGATTGACAGCAAGTCCGGGGATAGGCCCACTGTCCCCGTCATTTGACCAACGAGCGTGCCCGCGCCTGTACACGAGATCGATCGTGTACAGGCTACCGATTGGCCACGCCAGGCGTGGCATAACATGTTACCGATGCGGGCAGCCTGACCCATGCTGGTGCCGTGCCGACGGCAAGGATGAATACGAGTGTCTGATACGTAGGCTAGATAACGTTTTCATGGCGCAAATACCTCCAGTGATTTGCGTTCGGAAGGCGAATCAGTAGGCGAGTGCTACTGCGACCAGCTATTTGCCCATTCTAGCAAGCGGTCTCGGCAGCGGTGGACGTGTCTATGTTACTGATTTGACCTCCAGTCGAGGTGCTATCTGAACAATAGCATTCGAAAGTAAATGTTTGCGAATTGAAGTGACTCCACTCGACGCACTTTCGCGGCGCAACGGCGCCCGACTTTCGCCTAGCGTTCCGCGAAATTCACGAGACGAATGCCCATGTCGTCTCCGCACGTGCGAACGTAAGTAGCCTCAACCCGATGTGATTCTCCGTTTTCGAGCGCGGCAGTCGACACGACATCCACCGTATCGACGGCGCAACCATTCTTTGACACGGATTCGCCGTACGGTGCCGCCACCTCAGTGGAGTAGCGAACGTCTCCCAGAGACGCATTAAGGAATGCGTATTTCTCGGGATGGTTCGACCAACTCGTTGAGTCGGCGACGAGCTTCCTGGCGGTCTCGTTCAAGCCTTGAATTGCTGCCTGTCTGGTGAGCGTTATCGTCCCTTCATGGATTTGCCCACCGTCTTCGCCTCTGAAGACAAGCAGGTACAATCCGACCAACCCCACTAACGCGAAAAGCCAGCGAAAGCCGCGCATATGAACACCTCCTGATTTGGCTGAATTCCCCGTCACAACAAGCACGGTGGAAAACCATGCCTACGATCCCCAAAATCGCATCTCCAGCCGCATGGCACTTCAACATCTCCGGTCGCTAGCCTCTCCAGCTGCCGGGATGCCTCAGTGGGATCAAATGTAGTCCCTCAAAGCACTTATGTCAACTTATTTGTCCGAGATTCGCCGCAGGGCTTCCTTCACGGAGAGTGGACTCAAGCGCTCGGCATTGGCCTCGACGTACGACCGGACGAACGCTGGGTCGACAAGACTCTGCGCTCTGAGCGCCCAACCGATCGCCTTCCGCAGAAAGAACTCCTTTCGATCGATTGAAGGTTCGATACAGTCAGAGAGCAGGACCTCATCCGTGCGGTTCTTTCTGAGCACTTGACAGATGATCGCAGTTCGTCGCCTCCAAAGGTTTTCGTCGATTGACCAGGCCCTCAAGATTGGCTCGATCTCCCGGGAGTAGTCATCGAGGAGCGCTCCTACATGGCGCACTGCCAGTTCGTCGACGAAGTCCCACCATGCGCCGGTTACGATCATTTCTTCATACATAGGCATGCACGAAGGCGATCGAAAACGACGGTATCGAGCGTATCCGATCAGATCGAGTGCCGCATACCGTTCCTCACGGTACTCCGCCTCACGCCACAAAGTGAGGGTCGCATCTATCCACGCAGCAGCATCCTCGAGAGGATGACGCTTGAACACCGCGTAACAGATCTTCCTGCGGGGACCGGCCTGGATACCGAGAAACGGCATCTCGGACTTCATGTACGCCTGCATGGGCGCGGCCCTCTCAGGATCCCGGTTCGCCCTGAGCGCCTCGCGAGCAGAGGTTACGACATCCACACTGCTACTGGGATAATGCCTCCCGGAATCAATGCGCTGCGAAGACGTGCTGCAGGTGCGTATGCAACGCTTCGAGTTCGACGTCCGTCATGTTTCGGAACGATTTCCAGGGCATGTACTTGGCCTGCAGCTCGCGTCCGTTCGGATTCACTCCGGTCCGAATCGTCGTCATGAAATCGTCGAGGCTCCACGCCGCAGCGGCCGCCAGGCTTGGTGGAGGCGGACTGTCGGGGTCGCCTCCGGGAGCGCCTATTCCATCCAGTTTCGGTCCGTGGCAGCCTTCGCAAGAGGTCGTGGCGAGGTATTTGCCAAACTCGTCTGTCGGAGCCCGTTCGGGGGTAACGGCAGGCGCATGGCCAGGTTCGGACGTATTAGTGAGGGGGCCTGCGGTCGCAGCGATGATGTATCCGAGCAGCCGTATCTCTCGCTTGGGCAGTTCGTGATCGACTGGGGCGACCTGCTCGAGGTATGCGATGAGCGCCTCGGCATCTTGGTCGCTCAGGTTCTTGTATATCTCCGACGGCATGATGATGAGTCCTCGTCCATCCTTGGCGACGCCGCTTCGAATCGCCTTGTCCCAGTCGGACGGGGTATAGTTCGCGCCGATACCGCCTTTGCCGGACGTCAGATTTGGCGCCGCAATGAGGAACGGCGGCGCATCGGCAATGACGTTTCCAGCCAGGTTCTCTCCGTGGCACTCCCGGCACGCTTCAATGGCGAGCACGTGTGCTCCGCGCGCAACGGTAGCCGAGTCGGAACTGACCTCGGTGATGACGGGAGTGTAGTCGTACGAGTCATTGAACTTGGATTTCCCGATCAGGTACAGAACGAACACGGCGACAACGACAATTGCCAGCAGTGCACCGATCACGGAAAAGACGATCTTGAGTGCTTTTTTCATCGGAAGTTGTGGCAGATTCAACCATTAGTTCAGAAAGGTCATTTGACCGCCCCAAATATCGTGAAACCACAAAACAAGAACCAAGCACCAGGAACCAGGAAGGTGCCTATCCCTCCGATTCGGCGGGCTCCTCGACAGCTACCCCGTTTTCTGAGGGCAGCATTCCCAGAAATCCTCGGACCTGGTGCTTCACTTCAGCGAACTGCTCTTCGTTATCGCGAAGCCATTGCTTGGCGGCATCACGACCCTGACCGATTCGGATATCGCCGTATGAGTACCAGGACCCACTCTTTTGAATGATGTCCCCTGCCAGCGCAAGGTCGATCAATTCTCCCAGCGCGGAGATGCCCTCTCCGTAGATGATATCGAATTCCACATCCCTGAATGGTGGCGCCACCTTGTTCTTGACGACCTTCACCCGGGTGCGATTACCGACTACGTCGCTGCCCTCTTTGATGGCGCCGATCCGCCGGATATCGAGACGAACGGACGAGTAGAACTTCAGGGCACGGCCGCCCGTCGTCGTCTCCGGATTACCGAACATGACGCCAATCTTCTCACGAATCTGGTTGATAAAGATCAACACCGTTCTCGTTCGACTGATCACGCCGGTCAACTTCCGAAGCGCCTGGCTCATGAGTCGCGCTTGAAGGCCCATGTGGCTGTCGCCCATCTCACCCTCTATCTCCGCCTTCGGAACCAACGCAGCCACCGAGTCAATGACCACCACGTCCAGCGCACCGCTGCGTATGAGCATGTCGCAGATCTCGAGTGCCTGCTCCCCTGTGTCCGGTTGGGAAACGACGAGATTGTCAATCTGAACACCGAGTTTCGCCGCGTACGAGGCATCGAACGCATGCTCGGCGTCGATAAACGCGCACGTGCCGCCTGCCTTTTGCGCCTCGGCGATCACGTGCGTGGCCAGCGTCGTCTTACCCGAACTTTCCGGCCCGTAGATCTCCGTGACGCGCCCACGTGGAAGCCCCCCAATGCCGAGCGCGTGATCGAGCCCGAGCGACCCCGTCGAAATAGACGGAATCGAAACTACCGGAGCATCCCCAAGCTTCATGATGGACCCTTTTCCAAACTGCTTCTCAATCTGCTTCAATGCGAGATCGAGCGCCCTTTCCTTCGCAGGATCGTTGCGACTTCCGTTTTCTGTTCCCATGCCCGTCAGAACCCTAATCTTTTTGTGAACGGAAAATGCTAAAGAGACGCATCAGAAGCGCCTGCACCTAATACAGACACTTGAGATCACCGAATCATAACCTCGTGTCTCGGCGAAAACGAAGATAAATACGGCGCACACAACATACACATATATTTATCCACACCCGCTAGAAACCAGATTGCACGCTGTTCCGCAGCCTATCCGACTTCGATCCGGAGCAAGAACTTTCCGGATCAGATTCAGCGCCAACGTGCTCGTAAGCATTTTGTTTAACGTTCTGTTTTCCGTGAGCTTGAGCATGATAGCAAGATTACTATCCTCGCTGCTCAGGCCGAGGAATACAGTTCCGACCGGCTTCTCGCTTGTTCCACCTCCCGGACCCGCAATGCCTGTCGCTGAGACGGCAATGTCGACGTCGAACCTTTCACGGCATCCGGCCGCCATTTCAAGCGCCACTTGCTTGCTAACGGCGCCATGCACTTCGAGCGATGCCGGCTTGACTCCGAGCATTTCGATTTTGATCGAATCGTCGTAGGCGACGATGCCGCCCCGGAAGTAATCAGATGAGCCAGGTACGTCGGTCACACGATCTGAAATCAGCCCGCCTGTACAGCTCTCCGCAACGGAAAGCGTGCGCCCCGACTGGCGGAGCAAGCCTCCAACGACTTCCTCGAGCACATCGTCGTCGAATCCATAGACAAGGGTTCCCAGCCGCGACGCGACCTGCTCACATACGCGGTCGAGGTGAGATCGGGCAACGGCGGCGTCCCGGCTGTCGACGGATACACGCAATCGAACGCCCGTTTTCGCATCCGGCAGTAAAGCGAAGCGGACGTCCTCATGGCGCTGGTCGATCAAATCCTGGACCAACGACTCAAGACGGTTTTCGGTTATCCCAGCTGTCAGAAAGGTTCGATGGAGCCGGGCCACACCCTTCGAAAGCCGGCTCACAATCGCATCCGCGTGCGTATCCACGAGGGCTTTCATCTCATAGGGAACGCCGGGCAGAATCAACAACCCGCACGGTCTCGCACTCTCACGAACGTAGAATAATGCGGGCGCCGTGCCAACCGGATTTGAGAATGCCTGGAAGCCGGCAGGAACCATGGCCATGCTTCGCCTTCCTTCCGTGAACGGTCGACCTCGTTTCTCGAATCGAGCACGCAGCTCGGCCTCGACAACAGGATCGATGGTCAGGTCCATCCCGAGCAGCTCGGATATGGCTTTCTTTGTGATGTCGTCATGAGTGGGTCCTAATCCGCCGGTCACGACCACGAGATCCGACGACGTCATGGCCGCTTCGACGGCCGTCGCGATCGCCGCTTGGTCGTCGCCGACTGTCACCATGCGCCTCGTGCGGAATCCAAGGCGATCCAGCCGATCTCCAAGCCACGACGCATTCGTGTTGACGGTGCTTCCAAGGAGAAGCTCGTCCCCGACTGTTACGATCTCGGCGTTCACCGCTCTCCTTTTCGCACGTCAGACCAGCGCACCGGATCCGCTTTCCAGTCGTGGAGCGTCGGCTTGTCTTCTGACCGAAGACTGCCCGCTTCCTCCGCCGCAGTCAGGACGTCGTCGAGGTGCATGATCGCAAACAAGGGTATGCTTTCCTCCGCAAACGCCCACTCCGCCATCGGAAAGCCATAGGTGAAGATGGCCAGTACCGCCTCTACCGTCAGGCCCGATTCGGCCGCTGCCTTCGCCGCCGCAATTGAGGATCCGCCGGTTGAGATGAGGTCCTCGACGACGACGACCCTGCCCCCCTCTTTCGTGAACCCTTCCACCTGATTCCGCTTCCCGTGCTCCTTTGCCGACGAGCGGACGTACCCCAACGGCAGATTCAATCTCTCGGCGAGTACGGTGGCATGAGCGATCGCTCCCGTCGCTACACCGATAATCGCCTCGGGACTGAGATCCTGCTCCCTGATAACTCGCTCGAACGCACGGGCAATCAGCGCTCGGACGTCCGGATACGCCAATGTTTGTCGGTTGTCGCAGTACATGGGCGACAGAAGGCCGGAAGCCCACGTATAGGGCTCGGCCGGCGAAAAGGAGACGGCGCCGATCCCAACCAGCCGGCGCGCAAGTTCGATGGACTGTTCGCTCACGTTGTGACCGGCTCGTTTGTGGGTCTGCGGATGAAGTACATGAGTCCCGTTACAGCTGTCAGTACGACGACTATAATCAGAAACATATAGACGAAGTTACTCTGGAGAACGTCCGATGCGAAGCGGTTCATCCTGTCAGCGTCAGGCATCCTCCTTACTACCAGCAATCCGAGCACGACGATCAGGAAAGTCAGTTGCGCTGCCGTCTTGGTCTTGGCAAGGGGCAGCGTCCGCAGCGGACGTTTGCGCATCGACGAGACGATGCGGAGTCCCGTAATGATGATGTCCCGTATTGCAATCACGATCACAGCCCACCACGGCACGACGGCCGGCAGCAGAAAAGGCAGCACGACAAATGCACTCAGGACAAGCACCTTGTCTGCGAAAGGATCCAGGTAGCGACCCAGCTCGGTGTCGGCGTCGTATCGCCGCGCCATCATACCGTCAAGCCAGTCGGAAGCCGCAGCGATAATGAACACTCCGAGGGCGAAAAGCTGAGCTACAAACGTATCGACGAGAATCAATACGAGAAACACCGGAGTCAGGAGAATCCGGGCAATCGTCAAAGAATTTGGCAGGTGCTTCATCTCGTCATGCGTTTGGGTTCGGAATATACGCTCTCCGTCGTTCGTGCGACGTGCCGTGTGCGACGTGCAACGTGCCGTGTGCAACGTGCAACGTGCAACGTGCAGCGTGCGACGTGCAACGTGCAACGTGCCGTGTGCGACGTGGCGACTGGTCGGACTTCGGACTTCGAACGTGTCTGCCAATATGTCCGATTTCAAAAACCGGCACTGTTGTTGTTCAGGATGTAAGCGGATGTGGAAACTGACAGGACGGTGGCCGGATTGGCGGTTGACCGTCGAGATGACATATGTGACTGCTCCAATTTGAAATCGAAAGACAACCCTATTCATACCGAAGCGCAGAATCACGACATGGGAAAAATCATTGGAATTGATCTTGGCACGACTAATTCCGTCGTCGCCGTAATGGAGGGAAACGAACCGGTCGTAATCCCGAATGCAGAAGGCGGACGCACAACCCCGTCGGTCGTTGCCTACAAAAAGGACGGCGAACGCCTCGTTGGGGCGCCTGCAAAGCGCCAGGCCATCACCAATCCGACGAACACCGTTGCTTCGATCAAGCGATTTATGGGACGTCGCTACAACGAGGTTGGCAGCGAACTCAAGACGATCCCTTATGAGGTCGTGAAGGGCGACAATGACACGGCGCGCGTGAAGCTGCAGGATCGTCTGTACACCCCGCAGGAGATTTCCGCGATGGTGCTGCAGAAGCTCAAGCAGACGGCGGAGGACTACCTCGGCGAAAAGGTCACAGACGCCGTCATTACCGTGCCGGCGTACTTCAACGACGCACAGCGTCAGGCGACGAAGGAGGCGGGTGAGATCGCGGGATTGAAGGTCCAGCGTATCATCAACGAGCCAACCGCCGCCTCGCTGGCATACGGTCTCGACAAGAAAGGCGATGAAAAGATCGCTGTTTTTGACCTCGGTGGCGGCACCTACGACATCTCCATCCTCGAGCTTGGCGACGGCGTGTTCGAGGTCAAGAGCACGAACGGTGACACCCACCTCGGTGGAGACGACTTCGACCAGAAACTGATAGATTTCCTGGCGGACAAATTCAAAACCGACGAAGGAATCGATCTTCGCAAAGATGCGATGGCGCTCCAACGACTGAAGGAAGCCGCCGAGAAAGCCAAAGTTGAGCTTTCGAGCACGACGCAGACGACAGTCAACTTGCCGTTCATCACGGCGACCGAAGACGGTCCGAAGCACATGAACATCGACATCACGCGGGCGCAGTTCGAAAAACTCGTGTCCGACTTGGTCGATCGCACGATCCCGCCGATGGAGAAGGCGCTCAAGGATGCCGGTATGTCGAAGTCCGACATCGACGACGTCATCCTCGTTGGAGGATCGACGCGCATTCCGAAGATCCAGGAAGTCGTCGAGAAGTTCTTCGGCAAGAAGCCGAATCGGTCGGTAAATCCTGACGAGGTCGTTGCCGTCGGCGCGGCCATTCAGGGCGGCGTGCTTTCAGGAGACGTACAAGACGTCCTCCTGCTCGACGTGACGCCGCTGAACCTGGGCATCGAGACGCTCGGGGGTGTGACGACCGTACTGATTCCGGCCAACACGACGATTCCGACACGTAAGTCGGAAGTCTTCTCGACGGCTAGTGACAGCCAGCCCTCCGTCGAGATCCACGTGCTGCAGGGTGACCGCCCAATGGCCATCGACAACCGCACGATCGGACGATTCCATCTCGATGGAATACCTCCGGCTCCCAGGGGCATACCTCAGATCGAGGTGAGCTTCGACATCGACGCGAACGGCATCCTCCATGTGGCAGCCAAAGACAAAGCCACCGGCAAAGAACAGTCGATCCGAATCGAGGCCTCCAGCGGGCTGACCGAGGAAGAGATCGAGAAAATGCGCCGCTCCGCGCGCGAGCATGAGTCGGAAGACAAGCGCAAACGCGAGGAAGTCGACAAGATGAACATGGCCGACTCGTTGATCTTCTCTACGGAAAAGAACCTGAAGGATTATGGCGAAAAGATCCCGGCCGAGAAACGAGCCCAGGTCGACAGCGCGCTCGAACGCCTGAAGGAAGTTCATAAAAACCAAACGCTTAGCGAAGTTGATTCTGCTATCGAGCAGCTCAACCAGGCTTGGCAGGCGGCCAGCGAAGACCTCTATAAGGCTCAGCAGGAGGCCGCGTCGAGCTCGACGCAGTCAGATGCCTCCAGCGCGGAGCCGCAGGAGGAGAGCGACGTCCACGATGTGGACTACGAGGTAGTGGAGGACGACGGCGACAAAGCCTGATCCCTTCCTGCCATTTTTATATAGATCAGCCCCGGTCGGTCCCACCCGGCCGGGGCTTTGTTTTTTGGGTGGGCTCAAACCTGACGGGTTTTCAAACCATGACAGGTTTTAAAACCTGACAGGTCTTAAGACCTGTCAGTCTGGTCTTCACAATTCCCTGTCAGGGCCCCGGCCGTCACCCTATCCCAAACAACGCCTTCGCATTCCGCGTCGTCTGCTCTGCAATGGCCTCGACTGACAGTTCGCGATCTTCAGCCAGCCGCTGCGCCACCAGCGCCACGTACGCGGGCTCGTTGCGTTTGCCCCGGTAAGGAACCGGCGCCAGAAAAGGGCTGTCCGTCTCGAGAACAATGCGCTCCAGATCGACGCCTGCAATCGTGGCCGAAACACCAGCATTCTTGAACGTGAGCGTCCCTCCTATCCCCAAATGGAATCCCATCGCGAGCGCCTTCTCACCCAACGCTGTCGGCCCTCCGAAACAATGGAAGATGCCACGCATCTCCGTCCGACCGGCCCGCGCCAATTCCTCGGAGATTATGCGCACGATGTCGTCTCCGGCCTCGCGGTTGTGCAGGACCAGTGGCAAATCCCGCTCTAGAGCCAGCTGCACGTGGCGCCTCAAGAAATCATGCTGCCGGTCGTCGAACGTGCGGTCCCAGTAGTAATCCAACCCGCTCTCCCCTACCGCCACGACGTGCTCTTCGGCACAAAGGGAAACCACTTCTTCGAACATCGCGTCCGTCGCCGTCTGGGTTTCTGACGGATGGATCGCAGCCATGACGTAGAGGTCGTCGTGCCTCGCGCTCAGCGCCAGCGCCGCATGAATCGACGGGATGTCGATAGCGGGCATGACAATTGCCTCGACGCCGGCTTCCCGCGCCCGGTCGAGGACCTCATCGAGGTCGCCTTCGAACTGTTCCAGATAAATGTGAGCGTGCGTATCGATCAGCATGTTCTTCCAGGGCCATCATTTCTCCACTCTTGGACGCCGAGTTTTTACGAACTTCGAGTAAATCCTTTCGTTCACCCTGCGTCGCCAGCCATCATGATAAGGTGGCGATCCAAGCCAAGCGAGCCCGGCCTCGCCGTCATATCCGATCCGGAAGCCCTTGAGAATGTCCGCACGAAAGCAAACGGTTGGCATCGGCGTCCTCATCGTGGTGGTCATGCTAATGACCCTGCTCCCGCTGGGGCGCCTGCTTCGCGACCGCATCCTCTATGCGGACCTCGTTACGGATGTCGGTGCGCGCCCGCTTTTTCGTGGATTTGACTGGGTGAACTGGGACGACGTCGACGGACAGATCACGGCCGTCTACGTATTCCCCAGAGGCACCGGACACGAGGCCGGCATTCGTCAGGGCGACATCCTTTACGAGTTCGACTACTCGCAGTATTTCAACTCGGAGGCACTCAAGCGCGTCATAGAAAGCGTTCCCCCCGGCACAAAGCGTACGTACACGGTATCGCGCGGTGACGAAATGCTTTCGATGGAAGTCCCGTTCAGTCGCTATCCGACCTTCCTATATCCGCTCGGACAGGGATTATGGAGCGCATCCATCTGGGGTTTCGTCGGAGGTGGTTTTCTGCACTTGCTCGCACTCATCATCATCACCCCACTCGCGTTTCGGAGTCGTGCGGCCTTCAAGTCGTTCCTGCTCATCGCGGCCTCTTCCATCTGGGTATTCGGGAACCTCGGCCGGATCCTTCTGCTGACCTGGTTCGGTCCGCCCGATCTGGTCATGAACGTCTATCCACAGCTTTTCGCGATCCTGACCATGGTGAGTCTCATCGGCTGGATCGGCTTTCCGGTACTCTTGGCCCGCAAAGTCATCGGCGACGTCCGCCAGCTCGGAAAACACGCAAAATGGATGGGCGCCGTGCTGCTCATCCCACCAGCGCTCCTGATTCTGGCAGCCGTTCTCTCGGTAACCGCAAACGACCTCATCGCACCCGTCACGCTCGAATCGCTGATTGCCCCCATCCTGTTTTACGTCTGCTGCTACGTTGCGCTCGCTGCCGTCTTGAACCTCGTCCCCCGCGAGACGACTGCCGCTGAACCGAATCCGGCGGAGGAGTCGGGACCCTGGAGTCTCGCCGGTACGATCATCGTTTTGTTGGCGGGCCTCCTCGGTGCGCTGTCGGTCTATGGGGTCGTTCCCATTTTCGGGATCATTACAGACGAAACCGCGGGCTGGATCGTGATCGGTGCGCAGCTGCTCTCCGTTGCGCCGGTCCTGCTCGTCTCCTTCGCAACGCTCAAATACGGAAAGATCGATCAGGTGCTGAGCCGAGCCTTGGTTTACGTCGCGGTTCTCGGACTCTTCTTCTTCATATTCGTTGGCGGCCTGACGACGATCAGTCCTGTACTACGCCGCTTCGACGCGCCGGGATCGGTGATTGCCGGCATCTTCGCCGTGATCCTTCTGCTCCTCTTCGAGCGAGCCTGGCGCCTGATCGGACCGTATGCGACGAACTTTTTTCGGACCGATCGGCAGAAGGCGCGACAGGAACTCGGCCGGTTCGTCGAACGCATGCGTTCGATCATCGAAGTCCGCGAGCTCGCTTCGGAGTCGGTCACCAACGTATGCGATTCCCTCGGCGCGAGTTTCGCCTCTCTGTACCTCCGGGGACCCGAAGGATTCATAAAGGCATCGCACGAACCGGCCGCACGGGCTCCTTCCGAGGCGGATATCGAGGAGGTGTGGCCCCATTTCGATGCGCACCGGCGTGTTTGGGCCCGGAATCCCGAGCTCAATTATTCGGATTTGCCGCGTTCCGTCGCGAACCGACTAATCGCCGAATCGTCCGCAATCGTGGTACCGTTGAGTGATGAGGAGGAGCTGCAAGGCCTCCTGATTCTCGGGACGAAGCGGAACTACCGCGACGTCTACACGCTGGAAGACGTCGACATCATCCGATCGCTCTGCAGTCACCTCGCGCTGGCCGTCGAGCGGCTGAAGCTGGTCGAGCGTGAGCGCGAGCTCATCAGAACGACGGCCGAATCGCAACTCGCAGCGCTGCGAGCACAGATCAATCCCCACTTCCTGTTCAACACGCTCAACGCGATCGCCGCGTTGATCGAGGAAAAGCCGGAGGAGGCCGAAAAGACGGTCGAGGGCCTCTCGGCCATCTTCAGGTTGACACTGGAAGCGGGCGGAAGGCCGTTCGTGTCGCTGGGCAAGGAAATGAGCCTCGTGCGACACTATCTCGCCATCGAAAAGGTCCGCTTCGGAAAACGTCTCCGCGTCGAGCACGAAGTAGACAAACTCCTCGATCAGACGCCGATTCCGGCTTTCAGCATTCAGACGTTCGTCGAGAACGCCGTCAACCACGGCATCTCGAAATCGAGGGAAGGTGGAACAATCCGTCTCGAGGCCCACCGCAGCGACGGTGTAGTAGAAATTCTGGTTAGCGACACGGGAAGCGGGATTGCATCTCTGTTCGGACGCGGAGAGGTTCCGGCATCGGAGGTCGATTTCTTCGGGATCGGACTTCAGAACGTTTCGTCACGGCTGATCCGGCTTTACGATCGCGACGATCTGCTTTATCTGGCGAGCGACCCGGAGACGGGCACGACGGTTCGCATGCTGATCCCGATCGAGGCGAAATCGCTGAAGACGAATGGAGATTCCGTAGTCTCCAAAACAGAAGAGGTCTAGCAATCATGTTGAAAGCACTGATCGTAGATGACGAAGGACCGGCGAGGAAGCGGCTGAAGAAGCTTCTCGCGCCGTTGGAGGAAGACGGCCGATTGAAAGTCAGCGCGGAAGCAGGCGACGGCGTCGAGGCGCTCGAGATCCTCGCCACAGATCACATAGACCTGCTCTTTCTCGACGTGCAGATGCCCGAATTAAGCGGCTTCGACGTGCTCGAACGGGTGGCGGAAGATGATCGACCGGTGGTCGTGTTTACCACCGCGTACGACGAGTACGCCGTCAAGGCGTTCGAAGCGAACGCCGTCGACTATCTGCTCAAGCCGATCGACAAGAACCGGCTCGGGCAGGCCGTCGCGCGAGCGGAGCGACTCGTCAAGACTCCGGCCGAACGGACAGTCAACGACGCCAGGTTTGAGCACCTTCTTGATTGGCTGGAGAAAGAGGAGGACTCATCCCAGCCGGCGGAGTCGTCGGGCGAAACCATTCGGCAGCTCTCCGTGCCCTTCCGCGATCGCATTCTGGTGATACCCGTCGAGCGCATCTTCGCCGCCGAAGTCCAGGACGGTATCACACGGCTCATCGTACTCGATGAAAAACCGGGCCTGCCCGCGAAAACCTCCTCCTACATGGTGAGCTACACGCTGGAGCAGCTCGAGTCGCGGCTCGATCCCGAGCAGTTCATGCGGGTTCACCGCTCGGCAATCGTCCAGCTCGATCGCATCCGGGAAATGATCAGCTGGTTCAGCGGGCGTTACAAGCTCGTCCTGGAGGGAGGACACGAGGTGGTTGCGAGCCGGGAAAGGTCGAAGGTGCTCAGGGCCAGAATGTCGCTCTGATGGTTCCGGGTTCGGGGTTCGGGGCTCCAAATTCCACGTACCGCGTGCGACACCGTCATCCCCGCGCAGGCGAGAATCCACACTTCCCGATTCGGGAGAGGGCGAAGACGGAGGCGGGGATCTAT